>NZ_JBKFTL010000010.1:0-3400 GCF_046507615.1 Alloalcanivorax sp. C16-2
AAATACAAAAAACCCCCGGCACTGCGTGACGGGGGTCTTTTGTATTTAGGAGCCTGACGATGACCTACTCTCACATGGGGAGACCCCACACTACCATCGGCGCTGAGTGGTTTCACTTCTGAGTTCGGCATGGAATCAGGTGGTTCCCACTCGCTATGGTCGTCAGGCAAACCGGTTTGGTGATACTCACCAAAAAGGGTTGCCTTGTCCGTTTGGCACGGACAAAGCCAATCTGGAAAACGAGGCGTCCAGCGTCAGGGTCATCCGACACCTGTTGCTATTGGGTGCTTGATTGATCGTTGACCGCTGCCACGCAGGCCGTTCCTTGCGGAACGTTCAAACTGCTTTGGCGTTATATGGTCAAGCCGCACGGGCAATTAGTACGGGTTAGCTTCACGCCTCACAGCGCGTCCACATCCCGCCTATCAACGTGGTGGTCTTCCACGGCCCTTCAGGACCCTCAAGGGGTCAGGGAGATCTCATCTTGAGGGAGGCTTCCCGCTTAGATGCTTTCAGCGGTTATCCCGTCCGAACGTAGCTACCCGGCAATGCCACTGGCGTGACAACCGGAACACCAGAGGTTCGTCCACTCCGGTCCTCTCGTACTAGGAGCAGCTCCTCTCAAATCTCCAACGCCCACGGCAGATAGGGACCGAACTGTCTCACGACGTTCTAAACCCAGCTCGCGTACCTCTTTAAATGGCGAACAGCCATACCCTTGGGACCGGCTTCAGCCCCAGGATGAGATGAGCCGACATCGAGGTGCCAAACACCGCCGTCGATGTGAACTCTTGGGCGGTATCAGCCTGTTATCCCCGGAGTACCTTTTATCCGTTGAGCGATGGCCCTTCCATACAGAACCACCGGATCACTAAGACCTGCTTTCGCACCTGCTCGACTTGTAGGTCTCGCAGTCAAGCACCCTTCTACCTTTACGCTCATTGCACGATGTCCGACCGTGCTGAGGGTACCTTTGTGCTCCTCCGTTACTCTTTGGGAGGAGACCGCCCCAGTCAAACTACCCACCACACAATGTCCCCGACCCGGATAACGGGCCTGGGTTAGAACCTCGAACATGCCAGGCTGGTATTTCAAGGACGACTCCACGATGACTGGCGTCACCGCTTCAATGTCTCCCAGCTATCCTACACAAGCAGGCTCAAAGTCCACTGTGAAGCTGTAGTAAAGGTTCACGGGGTCTTTCCGTCTAGCCGCGGGTACACAGCATCTTCACTGCGATTTCGATTTCACTGAGTCTCGGGTGGAGACAGTGCCCCCATCATTACGCCATTCGTGCAGGTCGGAACTTACCCGACAAGGAATTTCGCTACCTTAGGACCGTTATAGTTACGGCCGCCGTTTACCGGGGCTTCGATCAAGAGCTTCGCCGAAGCTAACCCCATCAATTAACCTTCCGGCACCGGGCAGGCGTCACACCCTATACGTCCGCTTACGCGTTTGCAGAGTGCTGTGTTTTTAATAAACAGTTGCAGGGGCCTTTTCACTGCGGCCACTCGATGCTTACGGGGCAAGCCCTTCACACCAAGCGGCGTACCTTCTCCCGAAGTTACGGTACCATTTTGCCTAGTTCCTTCACCCGAGTTCTCTCAAGCGCCTTAGAATACTCATCCCAACCACCTGTGTCGGTTTGGGGTACGGTTCCTTGTAACCTGAAGCTTAGAAGATTTTCCTGGAAGCAGGGCATCAACCACTTCCCAGCCGCAAAGGGCCGGTGGTCTCGATTCTCAGCCTTAAGGTGCCGGATTTGCCTAACACCTCAGCCTACAACCTTTCCCCGGGACAACCAACGCCCGGTAGGCCTAGCCTTCTCCGTCTCTCCATCGCAGTTACAAGAAGTACGGGAATATTAACCCGTTTCCCATCAGCTACGCCTTTCAGCCTCGCCTTAGGGGCCGACTCACCCTGCGCCGATTAGCGTTGCGCAGGAAACCTTGGTCTTTCGGCGTGCAGGTTTTTCACCCGCATTATCGTTACTCACGTCAGCATTCGCACTTGTGATACCTCCAGCATGCTTCTCAACACACCTTCACAGGCTTACACAACGCTCCCCTACCCAGTATGCATAAGCACACTGCCGCAGCTTCGGTATCCAGTTTGAGCCCCGTTACATCTTCCGCGCAGGCCGACTCGACTAGTGAGCTATTACGCTTTCTTTAAAGGGTGGCTGCTTCTAAGCCAACCTCCTAGCTGTCTGAGCCTTCCCACATCGTTTCCCACTTAACTGGAATTTGGGGACCTTAGCTGGCGGTCTGGGTTGTTTCCCTCTCCACGACGGACGTTAGCACCCGCCGTGTGTCTCCCGTACTGCACTCACCGGTATTCGGAGTTTGCATCGGTTTGGTAACCCGGGATGGGCCCCTAGCCGAAACAGTGCTCTACCCCCGGTGGTGATATACGAGGCGCTACCTAAATAGCTTTCGGGGAGAACCAGCTATCTCCGGACTTGATTAGCCTTTCACTCCGACCCACAGGTCATCCGAATCTTTTTCAACAGATCCCGGTTCGGTCCTCCAGTGCGTGTTACCGCACCTTCAACCTGCCCATGGGTAGATCGTCCGGTTTCGGGTCTATTCCCAGCAACTCGTCGCCCTATTCAGACTCGGTTTCCCTACGGCTCCCCTATACGGTTAACCTCGCTACTGAGAATAAGTCGCTGACCCATTATACAAAAGGTACGCCGTCACCCAACAAAGCGGGCTCCGACTGCTTGTACGTACACGGTTTCAGGGTCTATTTCACTCCCCTCTCCGGGGTTCTTTTCGCCTTTCCCTCACGGTACTGGTTCACTATCGGTCAGCCAGGAGTATTTAGCCTTGGAGGATGGTCCCCCCATGTTCAGTCAAGGTTTCACGTGCCCCGACCTACTCGTTTTCACATACTCAGGTTTTCGGATACGGGACTATCACCCACTATGGTCGGCCTTCCCAAGCCGTTCTCCTAACCAGTCGCATGCTTAAGGGCTAATCCGCGTTCGCTCGCCGCTACTGACGGAATCTCAATTGATTTCTGTTCCTACGGGTACTTAGATGTTTCAGTTCCCCGCGTTCGCCTCACACACCTATGGATTCAGTGTGTGATACCCGCCTTATGACGGGTGGGTTGCCCCATTCGGAGATCTCCGGGTCAAACGGTTGTTTGCCACCTAACCGGAGCTTATCGCAGGCTACAACGTCCTTCATCGCCTCTGGCTGCCAAGGCATCCACCGTGCACGCTTCGTCACTTGACCATATAACCCAAAACAGTCTGAACCGTTCAGGCCACACGTTCTCGCAACAATCAACGATATCGCACCAAATAGACACAAGTGTCAGATAAACTTCTAACGCTTGTATTCCATTGGAATACTTGGACTTCTCATTTCCCAAATTGTTAAAGAGC
>NZ_JBKFTL010000010.1:3500-5159 GCF_046507615.1 Alloalcanivorax sp. C16-2
CAGACAAGCAAACGTGTGGGTCCCTGTTCGGGTAGGGTCTAGGTCGTTAAGGAGGTGATCCAGCCGCAGGTTCCCCTACGGCTACCTTGTTACGACTTCACCCCAGTCATGAACCACACCGTGGTGACCGTTCTCCCGAAGGTTAAACTAGCCACTTCTGGTGCAATCCACTCCCATGGTGTGACGGGCGGTGTGTACAAGGCCCGGGAACGTATTCACCGCGGCATTCTGATCCGCGATTACTAGCGATTCCGACTTCACGGAGTCGAGTTGCAGACTCCGATCCGGACTACGACTGGCTTTAAGGGATTGGCTCCGCCTCGCGACTTAGCAACCCTCTGTACCAGCCATTGTAGCACGTGTGTAGCCCAGGTCGTAAGGGCCATGATGACCTGACGTCGTCCCCACCTTCCTCCGGTTTGTCACCGGCAGTCTCCCTAGAGTTCCCACCCGAAGTGCTGGCAACTAAGGACAAGGGTTGCGCTCGTTACGGGACTTAACCCAACATCTCACGACACGAGCTGACGACGGCCATGCAGCACCTGTCACTCGGCTCCCGAAGGCACTAAGGCATCTCTGCCAAATTCCGAGGATGTCAAGACCTGGTAAGGTTCTTCGCGTTGCATCGAATTAAACCACATGCTCCACCGCTTGTGCGGGCCCCCGTCAATTCATTTGAGTTTTAACCTTGCGGCCGTACTCCCCAGGCGGTCTACTTATCGCGTTAGCTGCGCCACCAAAGTCACTAAGGACCCCGACGGCTAGTAGACATCGTTTACGGCGTGGACTACCAGGGTATCTAATCCTGTTTGCTCCCCACGCTTTCGCACCTCAGCGTCAGTGTCAGTCCAGGAGGCCGCCTTCGCCACTGGTGTTCCTTCCGATCTCTACGCATTTCACCGCTACACCGGAAATTCCACCTCCCTCTACTGCACTCTAGCGTGCCAGTATCGGATGCAATTCCAAGGTTGAGCCCTGGGCTTTCACATCCGACTTAACACACCGCCTACGCGCGCTTTACGCCCAGTAATTCCGATTAACGCTTGCACCTTTCGTATTACCGCGGCTGCTGGCACGAAATTAGCCGGTGCTTCTTCTGTAGGTAACGTCAAGTACTCCCGGGTATTAACCGAAAGCCTTCCTCCCTACTGAAAGTGCTTTACAACCCGAAGGCCTTCTTCACACACGCGGCATGGCTGGATCAGGGTTGCCCCCATTGTCCAAGATTCCCCACTGCTGCCTCCCGTAGGAGTCCGGGCCGTGTCTCAGTCCCGGTGTGGCTGATCATCCTCTCAGACCAGCTACGGATCGTCGCCTTGGTGAGCCTTTACCTCACCAACAAGCTAATCCGACGCGAGCTCATCCATCAGCGCAAGGCCAAAAGGTCCCCTGCTTTGTCCCGTAGGACGTATGCGGTATTAGCCCGAGTTTCCCCGGGTTATCCCCCACTAATGGGCAGATTCTCACGCGTTACTCACCCGTCCGCCGCTCGTCAGCGGGTAGCAAGCTACCCCTGTTACCGCTCGACTTGCATGTGTTAGGCCTGCCGCCAGCGTTCAATCTGAGCCATGATCAAACTCTTCAGTTCGATTAAGTCTTTAAAGTGCCTTCGCACTTAAAGCATGCTCAGCTCGAAACAAATTCAACTAGGTTGACTTG
>NZ_JBKFTL010000001.1:0-1224300 GCF_046507615.1 Alloalcanivorax sp. C16-2
GGCACAGGTTCAAGGACCTCAGGAGCGACTCGGGTTGCCACCGGGCTGACAGGGGATGGTAGCTAATCATCTCCCTGCGGAGAGACACAAGGAGCGACTTCAGTCGCGATCAGCCCCGGCGCCATCTTCATCGCGACGGCAATGCGCGGTCCGGGCTTTCCGGTCGGCGGCGCTGGATAAAAAAAGCCCCGGCGGGGGGGCCGGGGCAAGGGGGGGTAAAACAGAGGGACGCAAGGCAGTCCGAATCAGCTCTGTCCGAGATTACTCAGCACTTCGGAGATGTGCTGGGGAGAATCCAGGTTCTGACGTTCGTTAAGGTAATCGCGGCCGGCACCGGCGGGGTTGCCTTCGGCTTTCACCACCTCTTGCTGCGCTTCCAGGTCACGGTATTCGGCGGCGATGAACTGCGCCTGATCCTGGTTGAGGCGCTGCGCCAGGTAATCACGGGGCGCGCCCTGATCGTTGCCGGCGGCGCGGGCACGCTGGCCCTGAGCCACGGCTTCCTGATAAGAGGCCTGGATCTGCTCGAAGCTGTCCAGGTTCTGGCGCTGGGCCAGGTAATCATCGGCCTGGGCAACACTCAGGGGGGCGGCGCTCAGGGCCGCAATGGCGAACGGGATAAGTGCTTTGTTCATGGTCCTAACCTCGCTGTTCGGTCGTTCCGGCGCGTGGCGGGACCGCTCGCTGTACTTGGCCTCCCACGCTTGATGGTTGCCAGTATGGTTACAGGTTACAGATTTGTCAACTTGTAACTTGCAAAGCAAATACCTATCGCCGCCATAGGTGTTGCCTCAGGGCGCCAGGCTGCGCAGGATCAGGTTGGTGACCGCGGTCAGTTTGGCTTCCATCTCCTCGGGATCGCCGAGCCGGCTGAGCAACACCGGGTGGGCGTAGGCGGCGGCGGTGACGCGGATCGCGGTGCACACCTCGTCGAGCGGGGTTTTACGTTCGAACTCGCCACTGTCGCGGCCGTCGGCGACGATCTTCTCGATGGTCTCGTAGACCACCCGGTTGTGCTCCTCGGTGACCGCCCATTGGTTCTCGATGGACACCACGATGATGTCGTGCATGCGGCGCTCCTTGAGGAACAGTCGCAGGGCTTCCTCCAGCAGGGTGCGCAGCATGTCGCGCAGGCGCTGGGTGGCGGGCTGGTCGCGCGCGGCGACGGCGCGGATGGCGTTGTCCATGCTCAGCAGAGCGCGGGCGCAGACCGCCTCGCCGATCGCCTGCTTGGAGTTGAAGAAACGGTACAGGTAGGCGCTGGACACGCCGATTTCCCGGGCGATGTCGGTGACCGAGGTCTTGCGGAAACCGTGGGCCTTGAACAGATCGTCGGCCACGCAAAGGATCTGTTCGCGGCGTTCGTGGTCCGCCGGCCCGCGCTGGCCCGGCGTGCCGTCGCACAGGTCGTTGCCCGTGTCGTTGGTGACTTTGTTGCTCATCATGCTCTCCCAATCTCGCCGTCGCGGCACAGGCACGGCAAGTAACAAACACTATAATTTGTAACGGGGTGAGCTTAGCAGATAGATCGGCGCGGCTGTAGGAGCGGTCGGGTGGCGTGCCGCTCCTACAGCGGCCTGGCCCCCTGGGGAGGGGGCCCGTGGGGGCTACTTGACGCGGGGATCCAGTTCGCCGGTTTCGTAGCGCTGGTACATCTTTTCCAGGCTGATCGGCTTGATCTTGTCGGCGTTGCCGGCGGTGCCGAAGGCTTCGTAACGGGCGATACAGATGTCGCGCATGGCCGACACGGTTTCCTTGAGGAATTTACGCGGGTCGAACTCGGCCTTGTTGTGGGCCAGGAAGCGCCGCACCGCGCCGGTGGAGGCCAGCCGCAGGTCGGTATCCACGTTGACCTTGCGCACGCCGTGCTTGATGCCTTCCTGGATTTCCTCCACCGGCACGCCGTAGGTTTCCGGAATCTCGCCGCCGTATTCGTTGATCACCTTCAGCCATTCCTGGGGCACCGAGGAGGAGCCGTGCATCACCAGGTGAGTGTCCGGGATGCGGGCGTGGATTTCCTTGATGCGCTCGATGGCGAGGATGTCGCCGGTGGGCGGCCGGGTGAACTTGTAGGCGCCGTGGCTGGTGCCGATGGCGATGGCCAGGGCATCCACGCCGGTGGCCTTGACGAAGTCGGCGGCTTCCTCCGGATCGGTGAGCAGCTTGTCGTGGTCGAGCTTGCCCTCGGCGCCGATACCGTCTTCCTCGCCGGCCATGCCGGTTTCCAGGGAACCCAGGCAGCCCAGCTCGCCTTCCACGGATACGCCACAGGCGTGGGCCATTTCAACGGTGCGACGGGTCACTTCCACGTTGTAGTCGTACTCGGTGGGGGTTTTGCCGTCCTCGCCCAGGGAGCCGTCCATCATCACCGAGGAGAAGCCCAGTTGAATGGAGCGCTGGCAAACACTGGGGCTGGTGCCGTGGTCCTGGTGCATCACCAGCGGGATGTGCGGAAACTCCTCGGTGGCCGCCAGGATCAGGTGGCGCAGGAAGGGGGCCCCGGCGTATTTGCGGGCACCGGCGCTGGCCTGCACGATCACCGGTGAATTGGTCTGGTCGGCGGCCTCCATGATGGCGCGCATCTGTTCCAGGTTGTTCACGTTGAACGCCGGTACGCCATAGCCGTGCTCGGCGGCGTGGTCCAGCAGTTGACGCATGCTGATCAGTGCCATGGTATTTCTCTCCGGTTAACCGTTTGCGGTGACTGACACCGCTTTGACTTCATCCTTAAGGCCGTACGCCCGACGCCGGACGCCTGATGCTTCAACCCGGTTCGGAGACCTGCGGAGTGTTTACTGCCCATGCCGCAGAAAACACGCCAGACCGTTCAGGTTGCGGGTTTAGCGTCCGGCGTCAAGCGTCCGGCGTCCGGCGTCCAGCGCTTTCAATCTCTTGCCCGCTGCTCGAGCATCGCCACCGCCGGCAAGGTCTTGCCTTCCACGAATTCCAGGAAGGCGCCGCCGCCAGTGGAAATATAACTGATGCGATCGGCGATGCCGTACTTGTCCACCGCCGCCAGGGTATCGCCGCCGCCGGCGATGGAAAATGCCTCGCTGTCGGCGATGGCTTCCGCCAGTTCCTTGGTGCCTTCACCGAACTGGTCGAATTCGAACACGCCCACCGGGCCGTTCCAGACGATAGTGCGCGCTTCCTTCATCAAGGCGGCGAACACGTGGGCGGTCTGCGGCCCCACGTCCAGGATCATGTCGTCCTCGGCCACCTCGTCCACCGTCTTGGTGATGGCTTCGGCGGTTTCGGCGAATTCCTTGGCCACCACCACGTCCACCGGCAGCGGGATGTGCACTTTCTCGGCCAGCTTCCGCGCCGCCGGGATCAGATCCTTCTCGCACAGGGACTTGCCCACCGGGTGGCCGGCGGCGGCCAGGAAGGTGTTGGCGATGCCGCCACCAACGATCAACTGATCGACCTTCTCCGCCAGGGCGTCGAGCACCTCCAGCTTGGTGGACACCTTGGAACCGCCGACGATGGCCACCAGCGGCTTGGCCGGTTCCAGCAGCGCCTTGCCGAGGGCATCCAGTTCATTGGCCAGCAGCGGCCCGGCACAGGCCACCGGCGCGAACCGGGCCACGCCGTGGGTGGAGGCCTGGGCGCGGTGGGCGGTGCCGAAGGCGTCCATCACGTAGATGTCGCACAGCGCCGCCATTTTTTTGGCGAGCGCCTCGTCGTCCTTCTTCTCGCCCTTGTTGAAGCGCACGTTCTCGCACAGCACCACCTGGCCTTCCGCCACGTCGACACCGTCGAGCCAGTCCTTGGCCAGGGGCACCTCGCGGCCCAGCAGGCCGCCCAGGTGCTCGGCCACCGGCTTGAGCGAGTACTGTTCCTCGTATTCGCCCTCGGTGGGGCGGCCCAGGTGCGAGAGCAGCATGACACGGGCACCAGCCTCCAGGGCGTGCTGGATGGTCGGCAGCGAGGCGCGGATGCGGGCGTCGCTGGTCACCTTGCCGTCCTTGACCGGCACGTTCAGGTCCTCGCGGATCAGCACCCGCTTGCCTTTCAGTTCCAGGTCGGTCATGCGTTTGAAATTCATGATTCCTCTATACCTCGTTGGAAAAACGCTGGCACGCTCCACGTAACACGCTTGCACGCCAAAACTTTAACCCGTGCCACCGGCGGTGCTCCCGCGTGTCAGCGTGAAGCGTGTTGCGTGCCAGCGGCAATATAAGCCACCCAATCGAGCAGGCGGTTGGCGTAGCCCCATTCGTTGTCGTACCAGGCCACTACCTGGACCATTTCGCCCTGAACCCGTGTCTGGGTCGCGTCAACGACGGCGGACTCGGGCCGATGGTTGAAGTCCGCGCTCACCAGAGGCTCGTCATTGTAGCCAATCAGCGCCGGTTGTTCCTGGGACAGGCGCCTTAACCAGGGGTTCAGGTCGCCGGCGTCCGGGGTGCGCTCAAGCAGCAGGGTCAACGCCACCATGGCCACGTTAAGCGTGGGCACACGGATGGAGTGGCCGTCGATGCGCCCTTCCAAGGCCGGCAGCACCGCCTGCACCGCCTTGATGGCGCTGCTGGTGGTGGGAATGATGTTCTGCGCCCCGGCCCGGCCCCGGCGCGGATCACGATGCACGTGATCGAGCAGGGTCTGGTCCGAGGTGTAGGCGTGGATTTCCTTCATCAGGGCCTGGCGCACACCGAATTCCCGGTCCAGGGCCGCCAGCACCGGCGCCACGCAATGAGTGGTGCAGGAGGCCGCGGACAGTACCCGGCTGTCCGGGTCCAGGTCGCCGTCATTGACGCCGTAGACGATGGTCTGGTCGGCGCGGTCGAACGGCACCGCGCCGATGATCACCCGACCGGCGCCGGCGCTCAGATGCCGCGCCGCGTCGCCGTGGCCGCGAAAATGGCCGGAGCATTCGAGCACCACGTCCACCCCCAGCTCACCCCAGGGCAGGTCCTCGGGCCGCGCCTCGCTGAACAACCGGGGCGCCTGCCCGCCGATGCGCAGGCAGCCGCCCTCCAGAGCCACCGGGGCGTCGAGACGACCGTGGGTGGTGTCGTAGCGGGTCAGGTAGAGCAGGTCCTCGGCGCGGCCCAGATCATTGATCGCCACCAGCGTCACGGGCGCGGGGCGGCCCGCCGCCTCGCGCTCCGCGAGCGCGCGAACGAAGGAGCGGCCGATGCGGCCATAACCGTTGATCGCGATCTTCATGAAAAACGCTCGACGCTTGACGCCGGACGCCGGACGCCAAATACCGCGCTTTTCAGCGTCTGGCGTCCGGCGTCTGGCGTCCGGCTTTTATTCAAAGCAAGCTCTCCACCGCTTCGCGGACCGCATCGGCGGTGATACCAAAATGTTTGTACAGCTCGCCGGCCGGGGCCGAGGCGCCATAGCCGTGCATGCCCACCACCTTGCCGTCCAGGCCCACGAAGCGGTACCAGTAGTCGACGATGGCCGCCTCCACCGCCACCCGGGCACGCACCGCCGAGGGCAGCACCTGTTCCTGGTAGTCGGCGCTCTGCGCCAGGAAGGTGTCGACGCTGGGCATGGACACCACGCGCACGTTCTTGCCCTGATTGCCCAGCTCGCGGGCGGCGTTCACCGCCAGCTCCACCTCGGAGCCGGTGGCGATGATGATCGCCTCGGGCTGACCTTCGCCGGTCTGCAGCAGGGTGTAACCGCCCTTGGCCACGTTGCCCAGCACGGTGTCGTCGCGCTCCATGCAGGGCAGGCCCTGACGGGAGAAGATCAGCGCGCTGGGGCCGTCGGTGCGGGTCACGGCGTGCTTCCAGGCCACCGCGGTTTCCACCGTGTCGCAGGGCCGCCAGGTGCTCAGGTTCGGCGTCATGCGCAGGTTGGCGAGCTGCTCGACAGGCTGGTGGGTGGGGCCATCCTCGCCCAGGCCGATGGAATCGTGGGTGTAGACCAGAATGTTGGGCTGGTGCATCAAGGCCGCCATGCGCACCGCGTTGCGGGCGTATTCCATGAAGGTCAGGAAGGTGCCGCCGTAGGGGCGCACGCCGCCGTGCAGGCACAGGCCGTTCATGATCGCCGTCATGCCGAATTCACGCACGCCGTAATGGATGTAGTTGCCGCTGGCGTCACCGGCGGTGATCGACTTGCAGCCCTTCCACACGGTGTTGTTGGAACCACCCAGGTCGGCGGAGCCACCGGTAAGCTCCGGCAGCAGGGGGCCGAAGGCGTCCAGGGTATTCTGGCTGGCCTTGCGGCTGGCTACTTTATCGCCGGCCTTCTGGCATTCGGCGATGAAGTCGTTGGCGCGCTGCTCGAAGCCGTCCGGCAGCTCGCCGGCCAGGCGACGCTCGAACTCCGCCGCCAGCTCCGGGTGCTCGGCCTTGTAGGCATCGAACCGGGCCTGCCAGTCGGCTTCCACCTTGGCGCCCTGGGCACGGGCGTCCCAGGCCTGGTAGATCTCGTCCGGTACCTCGAAGGGAGGATGGTGCCAACCCAGGGCATCCCGGGTCAGGGCCACTTCTTCCTCGCCCAGGGCGGCGCCGTGGGAATCTTCCTTGCCCTGCTTGTTGGGGCTGCCGAAGCCGATCACCGTCTTGCAGCAGATCAGGGTGGGCTGGTCGGTGTTCTTGCGGGCGTTCTCGATGGCCAGCTTCACTTCCTGGGCGCTGTGGCCGTCCACATTGGGGATTACGTGCCAGCCGTAGGCGCGGAAGCGTTCCACGGTGTCGTCGGTGAACCAGCCTTCCACCTCGCCGTCGATGGAGATGCCGTTGTCGTCATAGAAGGCGATCAGCTTGCCCAGGCCCAGGGTGCCCGCCAGGGAGGACACTTCATGGGAAATACCCTCCATCATGCAACCATCACCCAGGAAGCAGTAAGTGTGGTGGTCGACGATGTCGTGGCCGTCCCGGTTGAACTGGGCCGCCAGCACTTTCTCCGCCAGGGCCATGCCCACGGCGTTGGCGATGCCCTGCCCCAGGGGGCCGGTGGTGGTCTCGATGCCCGGCGCGTCGCCGTATTCCGGGTGGCCGGCGGTGGGGCTGCCGAGCTGGCGGAAGTTCTTGATGTCATCCAGGCTGACGCCATAGCCGGTCAGGTGCAGCAGGCTGTAGAGCAGCATGGAGCCATGCCCGTTGGAGAGCACGAAGCGATCACGGTCGGCCCAGTGCGGGTTGTCCGGGTTGTGCTTCATGAAGCCGCGCCACAGGACCTCGGCGATATCGGCCATACCCATGGGCGCGCCGGGGTGGCCGCTGTTGGCTTTCTGGACCGCGTCCATGCTGAGCGCACGAATGGCGTTGGCGAGATCACGGGTGGCGGGAGCAGAGGACATGCACGTCTCCTGGGTGATTTTTGGGCAGCGCTGAAAAAGGGGGCGCTATTGTCGCCGAAGCCCGGGATGGGGGCAAACCCCCAGGGCGGCGACCGGGCCTGGAGCATCCCTGGCACACCTACGGGCCGGAGGGGCTATTTGGGCGAGAGCGCCGCCGAGCCAGCTCCTTTAGTGAGACAATAGCCACCCCCAAACCAACCACCACCCCCACTAAAGAGTAAATACCGAAATAGGTATCGAAATCCCCGGAGTACACCAGAACGGCGAGCATGGATGCCGCCCCCGCGAAGCAAGAGCAGGAGATGAAGATCAGTTTTTTATCTCCGGCTGTTTCCCGGTCAGTCAGCGCCCAACACCAAAAGCCTGTCAGCCCCAGAAATCCCCCTATGATGACAAGAAACAACGGCACAAAAGCCATATACAACGAGCCATGATCATTGCTTGTTTCCCAAAGCTTGCCGATCCACCCTGCCTGGAACGGCAGGAAGAACTGGATACAAGCAACCAAAAGAAGTGCCAACATGGGCAGATAGATCAGAGTGCCTGGCACCCCGAAGATAATGATCACGGTTTTCTTTATCGTTGATTTCATATCTGCCCCCAATACAACTTTGATTAATGATCCTAACCCCCAGCCCCTGCCCTGATTCTTATCCGCGCCGAGTGCCCATGCACGCGCGGAACATGATTTTTGTGACACGTGAAGACCTGGCAACGACGGGGCAGGCCGGCGAGCCGCCCGGGGTGCCACGCAGCACACCTTTCACGCCACCGAAACACCTATATCAATAAACTTTGATGCAGACTTCCGCTTCCTTTAGAATCGCGCTTTATGACCACCGATGCGGCACCGCTGGAACAGCCCCTGGACACCCTGGCCGCCTTCCTCAAGGCAGCGGGCGATCCGTTGCGTCTGGAGGTGCTGCGGGTACTGGGGCAGAACAGCTTCGGCGTGCTGGAGCTGTGCGAGATCATGGCCATGAAGCAGTCCGGCATGAGTCATCACCTCAAGGTGCTGGCCCAGGCCGGGCTGGTGGAGAAGCGCCGCGAGGGCAACTCGATCTTCTACCGGCGGCGGCTGCCGCCGCCCCAGGCGCCCACGGAGAAGCTCCACGGCGCCTTGTTCGAGGAACTGGACGAGACCCTGCTGGACACCGGCACCGCCAAACGGCTGGCCGGGGTGCAGGCCCAGCGGGCGGCGCAGAGCCGGGCGTTTTTCGCCCGCCACGCCGACGACCTGCCGCGCCAGCAGGAACTGATCGCCGAGTACGATCAGTACGCCGAGCAGGCCTGTGAGCTGCTCGACCGGGCCCTGGCCGGGGCGCCGGCGCGGCGCGCCCTGGAAATCGGCCCCGGCGACGGTCGCTTTCTGACTCCCCTGGCGGCCCGTTTCGAGCAGGTGCTCGCGCTGGACAACAGCGAGGCCATGCTGGCTCTGGCCCGGCGCCGTGTGCGCGAGGCAAAACTGAACAATGTGACCCTGGTGGCCGGCGAGTGGCCCCAGGAGGGCGAGAGTTTACCCTCGGTGGACGCGGTGGTGCTCAATATGGTGCTGCACCACCTGCCCTCGCCGGCCAGCGCCCTCAAGGCGGCGGCGGCGCAACTGAACGGCGGCGGCGTGCTGGTGGTCACTGATTTATGCCGTCACGATCAACGCTGGGCGGTGGACGCCTGCGGCGATTTCTGGCTCGGCTTCGACGAAGCCGATCTGGTGGCCTGGGCCGGCCGGTCCGGGCTGGTGTTGCGCGAGAGCCTGTTCCTGGCCATGCGTAACGGGTTTCAGGTACAGGTAAGAAGCTTTGAAAAGAGCAGTTGACAGTTACCAGTTAAATCACGGGAGACCCCACAATGAGTGAGTATTCCATCTTTACCTCCGAGTCGGTCTCCGAAGGCCATCCGGACAAAATGGCCGACCAGATCTCGGACGCGGTGCTGGACGCCATCATCGCCGATGACCCCCACGCCCGCGTGGCGGTGGAGACGCTGGTCAAAACCGGCATGGCGATCGTCGCCGGCGAGGTCCGGACCAACACCTACGTGGAACTGGAAGACATCGTCCGTCAGGTGATCCTGGACATCGGCTACAACAGCTCCGATGTGGGCTTCGACGGCGCCAGCTGCGCGGTGCTCAACGGCATCGGCAAACAATCCGCGGACATCGCCATGGGCGTGGACGAAGCGGAAGACAAGGAGCAGGGCGCCGGTGACCAGGGCCTGATGTTCGGCTACGCCACCGACGAGACCGACACCCTGATGCCGGCCCCGATCTATTTCTCCCACCGGCTGGTGGAGCGCCAGGCGGAACTGCGCAAGAACGGCCGCCTGGGCTGGCTGCGCCCGGACGCCAAGAGCCAGGTCACCCTGCGCTACGAAAACGGCAAGCCGGTGGCGGTGGACGCGGTGGTGCTGTCCACCCAGCATTCCCCGGACATCAAACTGCCGGAGCTGCGCGAAGCGGTGATGGAAGAGATCATCAAGCCGGTGCTGCCCGCTGAGTGGCTGCACGACAAGACCCTCTACCACATCAACCCCACCGGCAACTTCGTGATTGGTGGCCCGATGGGTGACTGTGGCCTGACCGGCCGCAAGATCATCGTCGACACCTACGGCGGCATGGCCCGCCACGGCGGCGGCGCCTTCTCCGGCAAGGACCCGTCCAAGGTGGACCGCTCGGCGGCCTACGCCGGCCGCTACGTGGCCAAGAACATCGTCGCCGCCGGCCTGGCCAGCAAATGCGAGATCCAGGTGAGCTACGCCATCGGCGTGGCCGAACCCACCTCGATCTCGGTGAACACCTTCGGCACCGGTAAGATCTCCGACGAGCAGATCGTGGCGCTGGTACGCGAACACTTCGACCTGCGCCCGCGCGGCATCATCGAAATGCTCGACCTGCGCCGGCCGATCTACCGGCCCACCGCCAGCTACGGCCACTTCGGCCGGGAAGGCTTCAGCTGGGAAAACACCGACAAGGCGGAGGCGCTGAAAGCGGCGCTTTAAGCCAGGAAACGTAAATCAAAACCTCCGTAGGAGCGGCTTCAGCCGCGAAACACCGGCCGCGCACAGCGCTGATCGCGACTAAAGTCGCTCCTACAAGAACCTTATCCCCCAACGTCATCGAGGGGCGCTGCAGCGGACATCCGCGAGGCTCGATGAAACGGGGTCGAAACGAACAACGGCGCCCATTCGCTAACCACGAATGGAGAAAGCAATGAACGCAAAAGCAGACGCGTTGCAGGACTACAAAGTCGCGGATATTTCCCTGGCCAAATGGGGCCGCTCGGAAATCGAAATCGCGGAAACCGAGATGCCCGCCCTGATGGCGATCCGGGAAAAATACCGTGCCGAACAGCCGCTGAAAGGCGCCCGCATCATCGGCTGCATCCACATGACGATCCAGACCGCGGTGCTGATCGAGACCCTCAAGGCCCTGGGCGCGGAAGTGCGCTGGTCCTCCTGCAACATCTTCTCCACCCAGGACCATGCCGCCGCCGCCATCGCCGCCGCCGGCGTGCCGGTGTTCGCCTGGAAGGGCGAGACCGAGGAAGAGTACATGTGGTGCATCGAACAGACCTGCCGCGACGGTGACGGCAATCTGTGGGACGCCAACATGATCCTGGACGACGGCGGCGACCTGACCGCCTACATCCACGACACCTACCCGGAAATGCTGGACAAGATTCACGGCATCACCGAGGAAACCACCACCGGCGTGCACCGTCTCTACGACATGCTGAAAAAAGGCACCCTGAAAGTGCCGGCGGTGAACGTGAACGACTCCGTGACCAAGAGCAAGAACGACAACAAATACGGTTGCCGTCACTCGCTCAACGACGCCATCAAGCGCGCCACCGACCACCTGCTGTCCGGCAAGAAAGCGCTGGTGGTGGGCTATGGTGACGTGGGCAAGGGCTCCGCCCAGTCCCTGCGCCAGGAAGGCATGATCGTGAAGATCACCGAGATCGACCCGATCTGCGCCATGCAGGCGTGCATGGACGGCTTCGAAGTGGTCAGTACCTACAAGAACGGCATCAACGACGGCAGTGAAGCGTCCGTGGACAAGGCACTGCTGGGCAACACCGACCTGCTGGTGACCACCACCGGCAACCTGAACGTGTGCGACGCCAACATGCTCAAGGCACTGAAGAAAGGCGCGGTGGTCTGCAACATCGGCCACTTCGACAACGAAGTGGACACCGCCTTCATGCGCGACACCTGGGAATGGGAAGAAGTGAAACCCCAGGTGCATAAAGTGTGGCGCGACAAGAAGAACGCCGACTTCCTGCTGCTGCTCTCCGAGGGTCGCCTGGTCAACCTGGGCAACGCCACCGGCCACCCGAGCCGCATCATGGACGGCTCCTTCGCCAACCAGGTACTGGCGCAGATGTACCTGTTCGACCAGGGCTACGCCGGCCATTCCGACACCGTGAAGGAAAAAATGCTCAAGGTGGAAGTGCTGCCCAAGCATCTCGACGAGGAAGTGGCCCAGTACATGGTGCAGGGCTTCGGTGGCGTGATCACCAAACTCACCCAGGAGCAGGCCGACTACATCGGTGTCAGCACCGACGGCCCGTTCAAGCCCGACCACTACAAGTATTAAGGCGCCGGACGCCGGACGCCGGACGCCGGACGCTTTGCGCTCGCCTCGCGAGCGGGCGTCCGGCGTCAAGCGTCAAGCGTCAAGCGCCTCGCAACGCGAGGCATAAATGAAACGCATCAGCTTTGAGTTTTTCCCGCCCAAGACCGAACAGGGCCGGGAAAAACTGCTGAACACCCAGAAAAAACTGCTGGTGAAGAAGCCGGAATTCTTCTCCTGCACCTTCGGCGCCGGCGGTTCCACCCGGGACAACACCCGGCAGATGGTGGACCTGCTGCGCGAGCAGCACGCCGACACCGCGCCGCATCTGAGCTGCATCGGCCAGAGCCGTGACGAAATCATGGAGCTGGTGAATGGCTACAAGGAAAAAGGTGTCACCCGCATCGTGGCACTGCGCGGCGACCTGCCTTCGGGCATGGGCTATGCCCAGAGCGAGGTGAAGTACGCCGATGAACTGGTGGCGCTGATTCGAGAGGAAACCGGCGATCACTTCACCCTGGAAGTGGCTGCCTATCCGGAGAACCACCCGCAATCGCGCAGCTTCGATGACGACATCGGGCACTTCAAGCGCAAGATCGATGCCGGCGCCGACAGCGGCATCACCCAGTACTTCTACAACGCGGACGCCTACGGCTACTACATGGACGAGCTGCGCCGCCGGGGCTGCGAGGCGCCGGTGTACCCGGGCATCATGCCGATCCTCAACGTGGCCAACCTGTTCCGTTTCTCGGACAACTGCGGCGCCGATATTCCGCGCTGGCTGCGTGGCCGGCTCACCGACCTGCAGGATGACGAAGCGGCGGTGAAAGCCTTTGGCGAGGAAGTGGTGACCCGCCTGTGCGAACGGCTGCTCGCCATGGGGGCGCCGGGCCTGCACTTCTACACCATGAACCAGGCCGCGCCGATTCTGCGCATCCTCGACAACCTCGGCCTTTGAAGAACAAGGCGGCTGAAGCGGAGTGCCGCCCAGTCGCTCCTACAAAATCTCTACCCTGCGGAGCCACGCGGGACGCCACCTCGAAGCGTCTCGGTGTGGCCCCCGCCGCTAACGGAAAAAGCGGGCCAGCGCCCGCGCTTCCTCGGCAATCAGATCCCGCACCACCGACGCCAGCTCATTGAAGCGCAGCACGCCGTGGATCAGCCCGGGCGCCACCACCAGTTCCGAGGCCACGCCGGCGTTTTCCAGTTCACCGTGAAGGGCCCGGTTCTGATCCAGCAACGGGTCCAGTTCACCCACCACCAACCGAGTGACCGGCAGCCCGCGCAGATCCCCATGCAGCGGCTGCACGCGCCAGTCGCTGTCATCGTCCGGCAGATAGGTGCGCCAATACTCGCGCATGGACGCCGCCGACAACCCCTGCCCGCCAACGCCACCCAAACGCCAGGACGCCGAATCGGTCTCCTTCGCATAAACGCCGTAGAACAGCAGAAGACAGGCCAGGGGCTCCACTCCGGCATCGCGCAGAGCCAAGGCCGCCGCCAGCGCCAGATTGGCACCGGCGGAATCGCCGCCCAGCGCGAATCGGGCCACGCTCAGCCCGGCCACGCCGCCCTCGGCCATGACCTGGCTGGCCACCGCCACCACCTCTTCGAACGCCGCCGGGAACGGATACTCCGGCGCCAGAGCGTACTCGATCGACAGCACCGCCAGGCCGCTGTCGCGCACCAGTTGGCGCAGGGGCGCGTCCCAGCCGGCCAGGGTGCCATGGCGGAAGCCGCCACCGTGGCAATAAAGCAGCAGACCCGGCGGTGCCCCGCCCTCGGGCGGGTAAAGCTTGCAGGGCACCGCGCGGCCCGGCGCCGGCACCGACAGCAGGCGCTCCCCGGGCAGCGGCACGCTGTCCGCCGAGGCAAACGCGGCGAGGCGTTCCAGATCCGCCCGCACGGTTTCGATGTCCGCGCCTTCCCGTGGCACCAGGCCGGCGCCGCGTAACAACGCGGCGACCCTCGCCACCTGAGGATGCACGGCCCCGCTCACGAAAACACCGCCCCGGCCATGGCGTCGAAGAGCGCCTCATACCCGGGCTGTCGGTCCAGATCGGCGACGAACCGGAGCACCGCGTCTTGCGCCTCCTCGGTGAGATGTGGCGCCGCCATCTTGCGGAACTTGCGCTCGAAGTCGGCCTCGGTCATGGGCGTCTCCACGGAACCGAGCCCGCTGATCACCTCACTGACCAGGTGCTCCCCGGAGTCCAGCGTCACGATCACCCGGTTAGCCAGATGCTTGGGAAACAGCGCGGTGAGCGCCGGGTCCACGGTCACCGTGGTCCGGTCCATGAGCGCCGCCGCCGCCGGATCGGCGATCTTAGCCGGGGTATAGGAATCCAGGGTGATGTCCCCGTCCAGCAACGCGCGGGCCACGTTGTAGGGCAGGCTGTGGTCGGCGGTTTCCCGGGTGCGCGGGCGCCATTTGTCGGCACCGTCCGCCAGCACCCGCCGGTTGAATTCGGAGGTCTCGATGCGAATCGCCTCGATCCCGGCCAGGTCACCGACCCGCTCACGCAGATCGAGGGCGGCCCACACGGCGGTATGCAACTCGCCGTTGGTGGGGAAGGTCTTGGTCAGCGAGCGGCGGATGGCGAAGTCTCCGTTCTCCAGGGTGCCGAAGCGGTCCACGTCCAGATTCAATGCACCGGTGACCTGGTTTTCGAAGCCCATTTCCCCTTCAAACACCGGCGCCGGGCCGGTCATGCCGTGGCGCGCCAGTTGCGCCGAGAAGATCGCGTTGCGGGCGGCGTTGGCGGCGGAACAGCCCTTCCAGTCCGACAGGGTGCCGGAGCGCACCTGGCGCAGGGCCAGATGCCCGCTGAGCGAGATATTGATGGCCTGCTCGATGGCGTCCGGCTCCAGCTTCATCAGTTTGCCAACCGCCGCTGCCGTGGCCACGTTGATGTAGTTCACGTGGTCCCAGCCCTTCTTGTTCAGGCTGGCGGCGTCCTGAAGACGCATCTGGATTTCGTAGGCCAGCACAATGGCGGCGATCAGCTCCTCGCCACCGGCCCGTTCCGCCTGGGCCACCGCCAGGCAGGCGGGAATGTTGTCGCTGGGGTGGCCCGGCTCCAGACCCATGTAGCCGTCGTTGTAATCCAGGAAGCGTACCATCACGCCGTTGGCGAAGGCGGCGGCCTCCGGCGTGCTCGTCAGCGCCGACCCGAACACGCCACAGACACCGGGCACCGACGAAGCATGGGCCACCGCGGCGTTTACCGGCGCGGCACCGTAAGCGCCCAACACGCATGCCAGGCTATCCAGAAAACGGCTGCGCGCAATGGCGCGTATCGGTTCGGGAATGTCCGTCACTGGAAAATCCCGGGCGTAGAGGGCGAGGCGTCTTGCAAGGGTCATGGGGTTTACTCCGATAGAAAGAGATGACGAATCGCGATCAAAGGCCCAGCCCGGCGTTCAGCCAGCCCAGATAGCCCACGTAGATGGCCAGAAGCAGCGCCCCCACCCACCGGCTCAGGCGCAGCCCTCGGGCTCCACCGATCAGGGCCAGCAATTGCAGCATCACCACCAGCGCGACCATCACCGGCCAATCCCGGTACAGCAGCCCATCGGCCACCGGGAAGGGCGTGATCACGCCGGCCAGGCCGACCACCGCCAGGGTGTTGAACAGGCCGGAACCAACAATGTTGCCAAGCGCCAGGTCGTGCTCGCCTTTGCGCGCCGCCGCGATGACGCTGGCCAGTTCCGGCAGGGACGTGCCCAGGGCCACCACCGTGAGCCCGATGATCAGTTCGCTGATGCCCAGGGACAGGGCGATTTGAACCGCGCCCCAGACCAGTAACCTGGATGAGGCCAGCAACAGAACCAGGCTGACCAGCAGCCAGACCAGGGCGGCGCCGGTGCCCGCGCCGGCTTCATTGCCGGGGGAATCGTCGGCGGAAGGACCGCCGCTGAAACTCTTCTTCACCGACCAGGCCAGCAACACCACGAAGGCGGCGAGAAGAACGAGCGCGTCACCGCGCCCCAGCTCGCCGTCGAGCAGTAACCCGCCGGCCAGCAGGCTGACGCCGAGCAGGAGAAGAATTTCCCGCCGAATCACCGGCGAGCGGGAATGGATCGGCCGGACCAACGCCGCCAGCCCCAACACCAGGCCAACGTTGGCAATGTTGGAACCGAACGCATTGCCCAGCGCCAGCTCGGGGCTGTTTTGCGAAGCGGCGATGGCGGACACCACCAACTCCGGCGCCGAGGTACCGAAGCCGACGATGATGATGCCGATAAACAGGGGCGGCACGCCGAGTCGGCGCGCGCACAGGGAGGCGCTATCGATGAAGCGGTCGGCGCTCCAGACCAATATCGCCAGACCCAGGATCAATGCCAACCAGGAGAGAAGCATGACAAAAGCCGGAGCGGATGGTTACGAAAAAAAGGGCGCGTGCTCTCCGCCCGGAGAGCACGCGCCCGCCCAACGACGGGCGAGCAATGCCTTATGTGGGGACCGTGATGCACATAAGGTCGGCACATCGCTTAATCGAGCGGAACATCCAGTAGCCGCGCGTACTGCTGGCCGGCATGCATGTCCCGCTCCACCATGCCGCCCTGGGGCGTCAGCCGGGGGTAGGAAATCTTCACCATGCTCAGTTGCGGTACCGGGATACGCTTCACCAAGGCCGGATCGGCGCCGTAGAGGCTGGCGAACCGCTCCACGGAAAGCGCCGGGCTCTGGTGATAAAGGTCAAAGCTCTCCCGGCTGTCGAAGTAGATATCGAAAGTGATCCAGAAAGGACCCGCCTGCTTCGACCGAACATGACGACATACTTCACGCAGTTTAGGCACGCGCTTTCTCCTCGGATTCGTTGGCATCGCCCACGCCGACCCACTCGGTGGTGACCAGCTCGAACGGGTCATCCAGCTGGACGACATGATTGAGTTTGAACTCATAGATGCGGCCGCAAGGGATGTCCGCCGGCGAAAACGCGAAGCCGTAGGACGGCAACTCCTTGCCCATGATGCTCGGGTAATGGAAGAAGTAGGGATTGCAGGCGTGGGCGATGGTGTTCGCCAGATCCTGAGTGGCCGCCGTGGCGACGAACAGCATCCCCAGCTCCGGCGGCGTGGCCGTGCCCGGGGGCGGCGTCACTCCGGTAACCGCGTTCCAGCCATACATACGCAGGGAGATATGGAATTCGCCCAGCTCGTCCTCCGGAATACACTGCCGGGTGCGCTCATTCAGCGCCGCCAGAAGGCGATCATGGAAGCCGTCGATGTCCTCCAGCACATCCGGATCCTGGATACCGACCAGCATGATGGTCTGGTAAGCACCGGCGGCGGCGCCCTCCAGCTTCATGGTGTAGGGCTGGTTTTCCCAGCGGGAGCCGGTGACCCGGACCCGGCGCTCATCCACTGAGCGGTACTCCGCATCGGTCACGTTCAGAATGCCGCCGGGCTCGGTCAGGCGGAAAGGGTCGGTATTCTCATAGAGCATGTGGCCGGACACGCTGTTGGGGGTACAGCGGTTGCCCGGGTCCAACGGCTCCACCTCGAATCCCGCCGAGTCGATACAAAGCAGGACGCCCGCCCCCCCGGTGGAGTTCTCCGCGCACTGCACGCCACATTCAGCGATCTTTCCCGCATGCCAGGCCGGGCCCCAGGGAGCACCTTTCCAGATCGGGAAGGCGGCGATCACCGCGGTATCGGTGGCGCGCCCGGCGAGGATAATGTCCGCGCCCTGGTCAAGAGCCTCGACGAAGGGCTCAACGCCCAGGGCGGCGACGATATGCTCGCACTGGTCCACGGTTTCGTCTTGCAGATCACCCAGCGGCGGCAGCGGCGTGATGCGGCCTTCGCCGTTCAGCCGCTTGAGCGTTGCTTTATCCTGCTCGCAGTGGATCAGCGCGATGCGCGGGGCAAGCCCGAGTTCCCGGGCCACTTCCAACACGATGTCCCGGGTCCAGGCCAGATTCAGATCGCCGCCGGCCTGGCCGCACGTGCCCACGATCAACGGCACGCCATGCTCCGCCTGCGCCGTCATCAGGATTCGCAGATCCCGCTTCACGGCGCCCCGGCTGTTTTTTGATTTGCCCATCGCCAGATAGGCGGCACCGCTATCGGTGGACCCGGCATCGGTGGCGATGGCCTGGGCGCCGAGGCGGAACCCCCGCGCGACCTCCTCCTCACGCACGCCGGCCCCAAGAGAACCACACGGCACGATGATCTTAATAGTGTCTTCTGAATCCTGTCTCATAAAAGCATCCTCTTTACCTTTCAATAAACGGGCCGGAGCCGGGAGTGGCCCACGATCAGGCAACCGGACGGGGGCTCTTGGTCGTTCAACACGGACACCACGCAACGGGCCGCCACCTGATTGGTACGCCGCAGTCCCTCGTGGGTGGACGCGCCGGAGTGGGGCGTGGCGACCACGTCGGGCCGTCGCACCAGTTCCCGGGTGACATCCGCGAGTGCCGGGTTGGCTTCACTTTCAAACACATCCAATCCGGCCCCGCCCAACCGCTCCTCTTGCAACGCGGCCAGCAGGGCCCGGTCATCGACCAGGCCGCCACGACCGGTATTGATCAGAAAGGCGTCCGGTTTCATCAAGGCCAACCGCCCGGCGTTGATGAGGTGCTTTGTTTCCGGCTTGAACGGCGCATGAAGGGAGACGAAATCGGCGCGCTCGAGCAGGGTGTCCAGATCCACGTACTCGACGCCCATGGCATCCGCGTAGGCCGGGTCCGGTCGCGGCGTGTGGACCAGCACGGTGGCGTCGAACGCCTTCAGCCTGCGCACCACGTTGCGGGCGATGCGCCCCAAGCCGATGATGCCCACCGTGCGCGCGTAGAGATCGTGACCAAGCAAAATCGCGCCCGGCCCGTCGATCAGTTGCTGCTGTGATTCGCGCAGCCGGTGGGCCACGCCCAGCATCAATGCCAGGGTGCGGTCCGCCACGCTTTCCTCGTTGCCACCGGCGGCGATGGTTACCACCTTGCCGGTTTGCCGGGCGGCATCGAGATCCACTTTCTCGTAGCCGACACCCCGCCGCGCCACGATCTTCAGGCGCGGCAGCGCCTGCAGCAGGCTCAAGGTCACCTGGGCGTGCCCGACGATCCAGGCGTCCGCCTCGGCGAGCAGAGCGATCAACTCCGCCTCGCCGGCGGTGGCGTCGGTGACGCCCTCCGGGAAACGGGCCACGGTAACATCGCAGCCGTTTTCCTCGAGGAACCGGATAGTTTCCCCGTCGAAGAATTTCTGCGTCACCACCACCGACTTTCTTTCATCCACCATGTTGGGTTCACCGTTCAAGGTTCACTTTTTCCTTTCGTTTCGCCCATGTCAGAACGCGTAATCCACGTACACGCGCAGCTCCTCACCGTTCAGCACGTTGTCCGGCTGCGCGGAGACCAGCGCCACGAAGTCCTCATTGATCCAGTAGCGGGTGTAAATCAGGCCCACGGAGACGCCCTCGTGCTCCGGTTCGTCGAACCGGTAGTTCAAGCGGTACTCCAGTTGCTTTTCTTCCACCTCGCTGCTGACACCGGACAGCGGGTTGGTGGCATCGAATTCGCCGCGTTTGAAGATCGCCATGGCGTTGACGCCATCCAGCGGGATACGCCCCAGGGAATGGCCGCTGAAGTCATACTGAACGCCGATCTGCCAGGCTTCCTCGCCATCGTTGTTGAAGTCATTGCCGGAACGGGTCCAGGCGTCCATCAGGCCATCGGCGTTGTCGCCGTGGTCGAAGTAGGCGTAGCCGAGCATGCCGTTACTGAGTTCCGCCTCGGATTTGGAGTAGGACAGACCCAGCCCCCAGCGCGCGATTTCCACGCCCAGGTTCACGTTCAGCCAGTTGGCGTCGTCATCGTAGGCCGCGTCGCCGCTGGCCCAGTCGTGGTCCCAGAGTTCACCTTCTTTCTGGAAGTCGTAGTACTGGGTTTCCAGGAGGACGCCGCCGTCCTCGCCAATGGGCGCGCGCAGGGTCAGGCCGTAGCTGGTGTTGCGGTTAAAGTCCCGGGCCACGCCACGGGCGAACTTGAGCGCGATCAGACGGGCGTCGTATTCCACGCCGAAGGTCTTGATGTCGGTGATCTCTTCCCCGGACTCACTGACGATCTTTTCGAAGTCTTCCCGGTCCCGGGGCGAGGTGCGATTGATGTAGGCGGCATCCAGGCTGAGCACGCCGGGCAGGGGACCGATGTCCAGGCCCTCGAAGCGCATTTGCCCGCGTGCGCCCTGGTAACTGCCCGGCACTGCCCGGGTGTCCTTGGTGACCACGGTGCCAGCGTCGAACCGGCCCCGGCCCGCCTGGAAGGCGGCCAGCCAGTGCTCGCCGCCGTGGCGGAATTTCAGGTTGGCCTGGCCCAGCTTGCCGAAGCTCTTGCTGTCGCCGGAGGTATCGTCGAACAGGTCGCGGTCTTCCGGTCGCGCATCGATCTTGGCGACGCCGTACAGGGATGCATCGAAGCCGATGCTGTCCATCCAGTAGCGGGATTCGTAATCGGTGACCACGCCCAGGGCGGTGCCGCCCAACCGTTCGCCGATCGGGATGCCGCCGAACAGATCGTCCATCAGATCGTTCTCGATGCGGGTATCGATATGCACCGCGCGCATGTACACATTCAGTTCACCGTCGTTGCCGGTGCGGTCATAGTCATTGATGCTCACCGCCATCACCTGGGTGGGCGCGCCGATCACCAGCGCCGCCGCCATTGCGTTTTTCATCTTCATTTCGGTTACCTCTTATACTTATTTTGGACAGAGGGGCCCCGTGCACCCTGGCGAAGCCGGATGCGGACCCGTTTTTTATTTGCTGTTTTTCTTTAAATAGCGCCGGTCAGGAAGGCTCCGGCAATAAAGACCAGGGACGCGCCGATCGCGGGAAGAAGCGCGAAACGTTGCAGTTCCCCCACCTCCTTGTTCAATAGGCCGCCGATTACATAAATGGGCGCGATCAACGGACTCAACGCATGCACCGGTTGGCCCAGCATGGAGGCGCGTGCGATATGGATCGGATCGACGCCGTACTCCGCCCCGGCCGAGGCGAGGATCGGCACGATGCCAAAGAAATAGGCGTCGTTGGACACGAAGAAGGTGAACGGCAAGGAAGCGAACGCGGTGATCGGCGCCATGTACTCGCCGGCGGCGTCGGGAATGATCGCCACGAACGCCTGCGACATGGCGTCCACCATGCCCGAGCCCGTGAGAATGCCGGTGAACACGCCGGCGGAGAAAATCAGCGTGGCCACGGTAACGGCGTTTTCCGCGTGGGCGGCGATGCGCGCCTTCTGTTCCGCCAGGCGCGGATAGTTGATCAGCAGAGCCAGCGCGAAGGTGACCACCATCACCACCGGCAGCGGCGCCACGCCGGTGCCCATGGCACCGGCCATGCCGAGCATCAGGAACAGGTTGACCCACACCAGTTTCGGGCGCTGATGGCGGTTACCGATTTCCGGCACGTCCGCGCCATTGTCGGTGGCCAGCATGTCCTTGCCCGGTTCCCAGCCGAGCCGCTTGCGCTCCCTCAGCCCCAGCCACCAGGCCACGCCGGTGGCGTACACCAGGCCCAGCAAGGCGGCCGGGATCAGCCCGACGAAAATATCCATCACATCCAGGTGGAGGGCACTGGCCACCCGGGCGGTGGGGCCACCCCAGGGAATGATGTTGATCATCGTGTTGGTGAGCAGCAGAAGCAGCGCGATGATCAGCGGATTCATGCCGATGCGCAGATAGACCGGTAGCATGGCCGTCACCACGATCAATACCGTACTGGTGCCGTCGCCATCGAAGGAAGTGGCGGCGCCGAGGAACGCCGTGGCCAGCGCGATGCGCAGCGGGTCGTGACCGGCGAACCGGGTGATCGATTTGACCAACGGCTCGAACAGGCCGGCGTCATACATGATCGAGAACAGCAGAATCGCGAACACCAGCATGATGGCGATGGGCGCCACCTTGCGCATCCCCTCCATGACCATGCCGCCCATGTCGCCGCCCAGGCCGGCGAACAGGCCGAGAATCACCGGGACAAGAATAAGGGCCACCACGGCGGACAACCGCTTGGTCATGATCAGCGTCATGAAGGTGATGACCATACCGAAACCAATCCAAGCCATATCGCTTTCCTTTTTTATTTTCCGAATAACGCGAACCGCCCCGGGGCGATCAAGGCAGAACCGTACACATTGACTATAATCAAGTAAATCTTGATTTTTTATGTGCATATTTACAGTAAATATTCACCTATGCTCCAATACACCGACGTCCCGTTCGCGAACAACCAGGATCGATTTCCGTGAGTGATGATCATCTCTATCTGACGGCCGAGGAGGCCGCCGGCATGCTCGGCGTGAGCCTGCCCACGCTCTACGCTTACGTAAGCCGCAAAGGCATTCGCTCGGTGAAAGTCGAGGGATCAAGAAAACGGCGCTACTGGGCGGCGGATATCGAGGCACTGAGCAACGGGGAACGCCGACCGCGAACCGAACGGCAGCCCGCACTGGACCTGGGAATACAAAGCAGCGCCATCACCCTGCTCACGGACAACGGCGTCTACTACCGTGGCGTCAGCGCCACGGAGCTGGCCGATTCGGCCTCCGTCGAGGAGGCCGCGGAGCTGATCTGGCAGTCACCGGGGGCGTTCTCCGATTCGCTGCCGACCATGCCGAAGGCCACCAAGCCATTGCTTGAGCTGTACCGGGACATGACCGTGTCGGAAAAGGCCATCGCGCTGTTTCCCCTGGTCGAGCGGGAGAATCCCCGCGCCTTCGATCTGTCGCCGGACGCCTACGCCCGCACCGGCGCCGACGTGGTGCGCATTCTGGCCTCGCTGATCGCCGGCCGGGGCGTGCCGGACGCCTCGCCGCTGCACCAATTCCTGACCCGCGAGCTGGGGCTGGACCCGGCCTACGAGGATATGATCCGGCGCCTGCTGGTGCTGTTCATCGATCATGAGTTCGACCACTGCACCTACAGCGTGCGGGCCGCCGCGCGCACCGGCGTGACGCCCTACTACGCGGCCATCGCCGGGCTGACCACCTATCAGGGCCGGCGGACGGCGTACGCCCGGCACCAGGCCGCCAACCGTCTGCTCACGGAAATCTGCACCGCCAAGGACCCGACCCCGCCGGTGCTGCAGTATTTCAGCCAGAATGGAGAGATCCCCGGTTTCAATCACTCCACCCACAAGGTCAAGGATCCACGGGTGGCGAACCTGATGAAGGCGCTCACGGCGCTGTTCGAATCCGATTCGGAATTCCAGAATCTGATGAAAGCCACCGAGGTGGCGGATGAGCTGGTGCAAAAGCCGCCTGAGTTCGTGCTGCTGGCCAGTTTCGTGGGGCGCAAATGCAACCTGGCCGGCCAGGAGCTGGCCCTGGCCGGCATCGCCCGCGCCATCGGCTGGATCGCCCATGCCAGCGAGCAATGCCAGCAGCCGGTGTCCCGGCAGCGCGCCAACTACGTGGGCAAGCTGCCGTAGGGCGGGCCGTCAGGCCAGCCAGGGCTGGTCGGCGAAATGCCGGGCCTCGAACCGCTCGATCCGGTCACTCATGGTGAGCGTGCGGTCGATGGCGTCCAGGCCCGAGATCAGCGCGTCCTTGCGCAGCCCGTCGATGTCGAACGCCACCACCACGCCGTTGGCCAGGGTGATGGTCTGCGCCGGCAGGTCGATCTCCAGGGTCGCGCTACCGGCCTCGGACACCCACTCGCCAATCTCCCCCACCCGCTCCTGGTCCAGTTCGATCAGCAGCACGCCGTTACGCTGGCAGTTATCGAAGAAAATGCCGGCGAAGCTGCTGCCGATCAGCGCTCGTATGCCGAGCTGCCGCAAGCCCCAGACCGCGTGTTCGCGGCTGGAACCGCAGCCGAAATTGGGCCCCACGACCAGGAACCTGGCGTCCCGCCAGGGCGCCCGATTAAGCACGAATTCCGGATTCGGGCCGCCTTCGGGCAGAAATCGCAGATCGTGAAATACGCCCCGGTCGAGGCCGGCCCGGTCGATGCCCTTGAGGAACTGCTTGGGCATGATTACGTCGGTGTCGATATTGGCGGAGAGCAGCGGCGCGGCCACGCCCTGTTCTCGAGTGAAAGGTTCCATCAGGCCTCCGGGTTCGCGGCGTGCGCGGTTCTGACATCGGCGAGCCGGCCAGCGATGGCGGCTTCCACCACCATGGCCGGGCTCATCAGGTGGGTGCGGGCGCCGGCGCCCTGACGCCCCTCGAAATTACGGTTGGTGCTCGACGCGCAGCGGTCACCGGGGGCGAGCACGTCGTCGTTCATGGCCAGGCACATGGAGCAACCGGATTGCCGCCATTCAAAACCGGCGTCGATGAATTGCCGGGCCAGCCCTTCCTCTTCCGCCTGGCGCTTCACCGGCGTGGAGCCGGGCACGATCATCGCGCGCACCCCCGGCGCCACCTTGCGGCCACGCAGCACCCCGGCGGCGGCGCGCAGGTCCTCGATACGGGAGTTGGTGCAGGAGCCGATAAAGGCATGGGTGATGGGCAGGGCATCCAGGCGGGTGCCCGGCGCCAGGTCCATGTAACGCAGCGCCCGCTGCATATCCATGCGCCGCAACGGGTCCGGCTCCCCGGCGGGGTCCGGAACGCGACCCTCGATGCTCACCACCTGGTCCGGGCTGGTGCCCCAGGTCACCATGGGCGCCAGCTCGCCGGCCTCCAGGGTCACCTCCCGGTCGAAGCGGGCCCCCGGATCGCTGTACAGCGTCCGCCAGCGCGCCACCGCCCGCTCCCACATCTCGCCCTTGGGCGCGCGGGGCTTGTCGGCGAGATAGGCGTACACCTTTTCATCCGGCGCCATGAACGCCCCTCTGGCGCCGGCCTCCACGGCCATGTTGCAGATCGTCATGCGCGCCTCCACGGACAGGTCATCGATGGCGGAGCCGCTGAATTCGATGGCGTAGCCGGAGGCGCCGGACGCGCCTATGCGCCCGATCAACGCCATGATCACGTCCTTGGAGGTCACGCCCGGCGCCAGGGGCCCATTGACGACCACCCGCATGGCCTTGAGCTTCTTGTAGGCTAACGTCTGAGTAGCCAGCACATGCTCAATCTCCGAGGTGCCGATGCCGAAGCCGAACGCACCCAGGGCACCGTAAGTGGTAGTGTGGCTGTCGCCGGCGGCCACCACCATGCCCGGCAGGATGAAGCCCTGCTCCGGCGCCACCACATGCTCGATGCCCTGGCGACCGTCCAGAATATCGAACAACTCGATGCCGAAGTCCTCGCAGTTGCGACCGAAGTATGACACCTGGCGGGCGCCGCCGGTGTCGGCCACCTCGGCGGTACGATGTGGCGCCGTGGGGTTCACATGGTCCACCACGCCCAGGGTGGCGGATGGCCGACGCACCTTTCGACCCGCCTCGCGAAGGCCGCTGAACGCCTGCGGGCTGGTGTATTCGTTCGCCACCTGCCGGTCGATGTAGAGCAGCACGTGGCCGTGCTCATCCAGCTTGCGGATGGTGTGCGAATCGATGTGTTTGTCGTAGAGGGTTTTCGGCGCCATGGCTGCTCCAGAATCCGTCGAAGGGACAACGAAAGGCTGGAGCATATACACGCACAAAAAATGTGTAAATGTTTACAATATTAATCAACCATTGATGCGCCTGATGCATCGAAAAAACGGTTATGTTGATCGATTTAGTACAGATTTCTTCAATGGAATCAGTGGTATATCTTCCATCGATTCATTCACTGCCGTTTTCATGTTGATTGCCCATGACCATTCCAATAACAACCTCCCGGGCCCCACTCCTGATCACTCTGCTGTGCCTGGCCGGGCTCATCGCGATGTCATCCGGCCCGCTGAAGGCCGGCGAACTACCCTCCGGCCCCTCCGCCGGCGACATGGATCTGTCTCCGTTTTATCGCTGGGACGGCGACGTGCCGGCGGCGCCCGGCACCGTGCTGCGCGCCGAGGAGGTTGAGCCCCAGGCCGATATTCCAGCCGCCGCCCATGTTCGCCGGCTGCTCTACAGTGCACCGGATCAGCGCTGGGATTCCGGCCCAGTACCGGTGAGCGCCACCCTCTTTCTGCCCTCCGCTCCGGCACCGGCGGACGGCTGGCCGATACTGGCCTGGGCCCATGGCACCCTGGGCATCGCCGATGTTTGCGCGCCCTCCTGGGCCGGGTTCAAGGGCCGCGACGCCGCCTACATCAACCGCTGGCTGGAACGGGGCTTCGTGGTGGTCGCCACCGACTATCAGGGCCTCGGCGGCCCCGGGCCCCACCCCTATTCGGTGTGGCGGGCGGAAGGGCAATCGGTGCTCGATTCGGTGCGCGCCGCCCTGGCTCTGGAACCACGCCGCCTTGGCAACCGGGTGGTCCTGGCCGGCCAGTCCCAGGGCGGCGGCGCGGCCCTCGGCGCGGCGATCCTGAGCCAGCGACAGGCACCGGAGCTGAATATTCTCGGCGCCGTGATCACGGGGCCCAACAGCACCTTTCCGGACGGCCCGGTGGCGCTGCCGCCACGCCGCTCCATGACCATGTTCCTGGCGTTCGCCACCGGCGGGTTGCGCCCGGATGGCCCGTCCCTGGAGAAAATCCTCACGCCCAAGGGCCTGGCGCTGCTGCGGGTGGCCCGCGCCGGGTGCACCGCCGACATCGCGCGCAAGGCACGGGAACTGGGTGTGGCCTCCTCCGAGGAGCTGCTCACCATCCCTGCTCGGGAGTTGGCCGCCCTGCGGGTACCGACCACCGATATGCCCCAGGCGCGCCTCCCCTTCCCCGTGCTGATCGGCACCGGCCAGGCGGATCGCACCATCACGCCCGAGCGGCAGTATGCCGTGGCGGCGGCACTGTGCGCCGCCGGCAACCGGATCATCTGGCGGCTCTACCCGGGCCTGGGCCACGACGGTGCCCTGCACGGCGCTCTGGACGACGCCTTCCGGTTCGTCGAGGCGCGGCGGGCAGGCGAAACACCGCCGGCCAATTGCGATCGACTGCAACCACCGGGCCCACCCGGCGAACGCGACCCGGACGCGCCTTTCAATCATGATTAAAAACGGCCACGCCGCCACCGGAACCGAACAATGAAAAAAACCGGCTTTCGCACGCTTTCCTTCTGGCTGCTCCTGATTCTTCTTTCCGGAGCCGCCGCCGCTCTGATGCGACGATGGCATCTGCCGGCGGCGTTCATGCTCGGGCCGATGGTGGCCGGCGTGATCATTGCCTTGAGCGGCAGCGGCCTGCGCTTGCACCGCAACTTCACGCTGGGCGCGCAAAGCGTGATGGGTTGCCTGATCGCCGGCTTCATCACCCCCTCCTTGCTGGCGGTGTTCCTGGAGCACTGGCTGCTGCTGATCTCGGTGAACCTGATCGCCATGGCGGCCATCGTGGCATTCAGCATCGTCATCGCGCGGCGTCGCTGGCTGCCCGACACCACCGCCATCTGGGGTCTGTTTCCCGGCGCGGCCTCGGCCATGGTATTGCTTGCCGACACCCATCATTCCGATCCCCGCGTGGTGGCGATGATGCAGTACTCACGGATCGTGCTGGTGTCCGTCGCGTCCATCGCCATGGCCACGCTGCTGGAAAAAAACCACGGAAGCGGCCATGCCGCCGGCGCCGCCCTGCCACTGGCCTGGTCGTTCCACGGCAGCTACCTGCCGATCCTCGCCGGGCTGGCGCTGGCGCTGTTCGGCTTCGCCATCAGCAAGCTCACTGGCAACGGCACCCTGGCGCTTCTGGTTCCCGCCTTCGGCGGCACGCTGCTGCAGGGCAGTGGCCTGCTGACGATCGAGGTGCCGCCGTTCGTGTTCATCCCCGCCTTCACCATGACCGGCTGGTATGTGGGTCTGACCTTCAATCGCGGCGCCATCAAGCACTGCCTGACGCTGCTGCCGATCATGCTGTCCGCGTCAGCGGCGGTGATTACCCTGTGTGGCGTGATCGCGTTCCTGCTGGCCCGGCTGGTGCCGACCATCGATCCGCTGACCGCCTATCTGGCACTCAGCCCCGGCGGCATTGAAACCATCATCATCATTGCCCGGGAAGCGGACGTGATTCTGCCGCTGATTCTCGCTTCGCAGTTTCTACGCCTGCTTATCGTGCTTTCCATCGGCCCCAGGGTAGCCCGGTCGGTGGCTGTCCGGAGCCGGGCGCGATAAGCCACGCCACGAAATTCCGTTAGCGAATTTCGCGACAATATGGCGACAATGTTGCAGGTCACCCTTTTTTCGCTAGACTCAAATGAATTAAAACGGCGCTCGACCGTTGGGGGACCTTAATCATGAGAATCGGTCTGGTGGTGGATTCCGGTTGTGATCTGCCCAAGTCCTTTATCGATGAGCACGGCATTCTGATTCTGCCGGTGGCCATCAAACTGGGCGATCAGGAAATCGTTGACCAGCGCGATCCCGAACGCACCCGCCAGTTCTATGCCACCGAGGCGGCGGACAAGGCCCACGACGCGGTCTCCGTGCCGTTCACCATGGAACAGATCAAGACCCTGTTCCTGGAAAAAGTGGTGGTGGATTTCGACTACGCTCTGGTGCAGACGGTACCGAAAAGCCGCAGCCCGATCTTCGACAACGCCACCGAGGCGTCCCACGCCATCCTTCGCGAGTACAAACCGATTCGCAAGAACGCCGGCGTGGAGGGCCCCTTCGCGCTGCGCGTCACCGACAGCCAGACCCTGTTCGCCGGCCAGGGTGCCCTGGCCGCGGCCACCGCGCGACTGATCCAGTCCGGCATGAAGATCACCGAGATCCGCCAGACCGTGGAAGTGCTGGCCAGCCAGGCCACCGGCTACGCGGTGGTGCCGGATATCTACTACCTGCACAAACGCGCCAAGAAGCGGGGCGACAAGAGCGTCAGTTGGGCCGGCGCGATTCTGGGCAATGCCCTGGATATCAAACCGGTGCTGTGCGCGCGTCAGGACGAGACCTTCCCGGTGGCCAAGCTGCGTGGCTTTGACGCCGGCGTGGAGGCGATCTTCCGTCACGGGGCGCGCTGCATCGAGCGCGGCCTGGCGGCGCCGGTGATCTGCGTGAGCTACGCCGGCGATGAAAGCCGCATTCGTCAAATGCCGGGCTTCGACAAGCTGGCCGCGACGGCCCGGGAGCATGACGTGGCCCTGCTGCTGAGCACCATGGGCCTTACCGGCGCGGTGAACATCGGCCCCGGCGCTCTGAGCCTGGGCATGATCGTCGACGATCCCGCCTTCGAGGGCTGATACCGGAAACGGCTCACCGGAACCCCGCCGCCAGACCCTCCCCCCGGCTGACGTCGGCGGCGGGTTTGAGGTTCCGGCGCCGCTGATCGCCTGCTTCCAGCCCACAACCCGAGTTTACGGCGCGGCGATCAGGCATCATTTTGCAGTGCACACGGTGAGCCGGCTTGCCCGTCCGTCCCCCATTTCTTGTCTCCGTGTCCCCGGAGCGATCAAAGCTGACGCAGCCAATGCTGAAAGGCCGGCCCGCCCGGCGTGGACGCCGGTGAGACGTCGGCGGCCCGGGCTTGCTCGATAACGTCGCTGGGGGTCATGGCGAAGGCACGGCGGAACAGCCGGCAGAAATGGCTCTGACTATCGAAGCCCCAGCGCAGGGCCACGTCCACCACCCGCTCGCCATTGACGGCGGCACGCCGCAGATCCCGGAAGCAACGCTCCAGGCGCTGCTCACGCACATAGGCGGCCACCCCGCCCACCGGCTGGAACAGGCGATACAACCGGCTCCTGGAACAGCCGAACCGATGACAAAGCCTGGCGGGCGACAGGTCTTCATCCAGGTGGGCGCGGATATAGGCGAGCATGGCGTCCAGCCCGACGCCCTCGAGAAGGGGTTCCTCGCCCGCCGACGGCGACACCGGCCCGCCACCGCCCGGGTCGGCGAAGGCTCCGGCCACCGCTCCCACCAGGGTGCGATTGACGCTTTCCAGATCGGCGACGGACAGGGTCGGAAGGGTTTGCCAGACGGAGAGCAGGTGGTGGCTCAGAATGGTCGTCAAAGGCCGGTTCGCGGCCAGTACCCGACCGTGGCGAAGGCGGACCCCGGGCGCCAGCTCGGCAAGCACGTCCCGGGGAATCACCACCGACAACACCCGCGATGAGGGGGCCCGGGTATCCAGGGAGCGGCCCAGATCCAGCAGGCTGATGTCGCCGGCGCCCACGCGCATCGGGCGATCACCGTTGTGCCCCGCATAGCCGCCCCGCTGATAGAACTGCACCAGCCAGTGATCACCCCCGTCCGGGTATTCACGGCCGGCGGGGCGTTGAAACGCCAGGGGCGAAAAACCGCACCAGGCGATGAACACCTCGCGCAGGTCGTAGCTTTCCACCCAGGCGTGAAATTTCCCGGTGGCGGCGGGCACGGAATCGAACAAGGGGCGCACGCTCTCCCGCCAGACCGGGAAGCGGTCCGCTCGGGGAAAGCGCTCAGCGCGAAATACGTCGTGGGACAGACCGGCCTCTTGCCGATCCACCTGCCCGGAACAAACCACCCGCCACCTCCAAAAACCGGAACCCGTTCACAAAACAGGTACCACGGTGGCGGGCGCCGTACAAGCCGGGGCGGCTTAGCGATCCCAGTCCGGGGCGAAATCCGGGTCGGCGATGCGCTCGCCCCGATCCAGACTTTCGATGATCGCCACGTCGTCTTCCTCGATGCTCAGATCCAAGGCCTCCAGATTGGCTTTCAGGTGGGCTTCCTTGGTGGAGGACGGGATCACCACGATGTCCTGCTGGTGCAGCCAGGCCAACACCAACTGAGCCGGCGTGGCGTGGTACTTATCCGCCAGCTTCCCGAGGGTCTCGTCTTCCATCACCTTGCCCACCGCCAGGGGCATGTAGGCGGTGACGGTGAGGCCGGCGCCCTTCACCGCCTCCACCACCCTGCGGTTGGTGAGGAACGGATGCACCTCCACCTGGTTGGTGACCAGGTGCTCGCCGCCGGGCAGACCGCGTGCTTTCTCAAGCTGGGCGACGGTAAAGTTGGACACGCCCACATGCTTGGCCAGGCCGCGTTGTTTGGCCTCCGCCAAGGCGCCGATGTATTCCTCCATGGGCACTTCGTCGCCGGGGCTGGGCCAGTGAATCAACGCCAGATCCACACTGTCGGTGCGCAGCCGGTTGACGCTTTCCTGCAGGCTTTTCAGCAGGTCGTCGTGGCGCAACCGGTCGTGCCAGATCTTGGTGGTCAGGAACACTTCGTCGCGGGGTACGTCATGGGCGTCCAGGGCGGCGCCGACGGTCTCCTCGTTGTCGTACATCTGAGCGGTATCGATGTGGCGGTAGCCCAAATCCAGAGCCTTGTGGATGCTGCCCATCAATTGCTCGCCCTTGAGCCGGAAGGTGCCCAGCCCCAGGGACGGAATGCTTGCCTTAGCCATGTTCGCTCCTTTGCCGTTCGGGTTAATCCGTCAACGGGGTGTACCTGACGGCGAATGGAGTGGGTTTCAAGGTTGATCGCGACTGAAGTCGCTCCTACGGTGCCCATGGCTCGTTGTAGGAGCGACCGGGCGGCGTACCGCTTCAGTCGCGACCCGCCATGGCCTCCACCAGAAAATCCACGAACTGCCGCACCTTCGGCGACAGATGCCGGTGGCGCGGATAGACCACCCACACGGCGGTGTGGCCACAGGCGTACTGGTCCAGCACCGAAATCAGCGAGCCATCGTCGAGCCCGTCGCGCACGTAGTAATCCGGCAGTTGCACCAGGCCCAGCCCCTTGCGGGCCGCGTCCAGCAGCGCCAGGCCGGAATTGGCCCGCCAGTTGCCCTGCACCCGCCAGGTACGGTGCTGGCCGTCCACGTCGAAGGCCCAGTGGTCCATGGAACCGAGCAGACAGTTGTGGCCGCCCAGCTCCCCCAGGGTGTGCGGGCGTGGATGCCGGTCGAAATAGGCCGCCGAGCCGACCACGTACTCGCGACGCTCGCACAGCTTGCGGGCGATCAGCGTGGAATCGGGCAGGGCGCCGGTGCGAATCGCCACGTCGAAGCCCTCGTCGATGATGTCCACCCGCCGGTTGGTGAAGTCCATGCGCACCGACAGCTGTGGGTGGGCGACCAGGAAATCGTTGACCACCGGAGCGATGAATTTCTCGCCGAAGGTGGTGGCGCAGGTCAGCTTGAGCACGCCCTTGGGCTGCTGCTGATAGTCGCTGATGGCGGTGAGCGCTTCCTGGAAGCCGTCGAACAGCTGGGCGCAGTGCTCATAATAGACGGCGCCGGCATCGGTGAGGCCCAGCCGCCGGGTGGTGCGATAGAGAAGCTGGGTGCCCAGTTCCTTTTCCAGCCGCGCCACCAACCGACTGACATGGGAACTGGAAACGCCCAGGGCACGGGCCGCGCCGGCGAAGGATTCGTGCCGCACCACCTCGACAAAGGCCTCGATCCGGTCCCAATGCTGCATTGTTGCTCCTGAGCAATAATCTATTGCGCCATGATGCCTTAATCCGAGCCCCGGCGCTGCTCTACCATGGGCACCAACGCGATATGGACACAAACGGAGAACACCATGAAATCAAGAGCCGCCGTGGCCTGGGAAGCAGGCAAACCGCTGGTCATCGAGGAAATCGACGTGGCCGGCCCCAAGGCCGGCGAAGTGCTGGTCCGGATCGTCGCCACCGGCGTCTGCCACACCGACGCCTACACCTTGTCCGGCAAGGACCCGGAAGGGCTGTTCCCTTCCGTGTTCGGCCATGAGGGCGCCGGCATCGTCGAGGAAGTGGGCGAGGGCGTTACCAGCGTGAAACCCGGCGACCATGTGATCCCGCTGTACACCGCCGAATGCGGCAAGTGCAAGTTCTGCCTGTCCGGCAAGACCAACCTGTGCTCCGCGGTGCGCGCCACCCAGGGCCAGGGCCTGATGCCCGACGGCACCCGCCGTTTCTCCCTGAACGGCAAGGAAATCAACCACTACATGGGCACCAGCACGTTCTCCGAGTACACCGTGGTGTCGGAAGTGTCCCTGGCCAAGGTCAGCAAGGAAGCGCCGCTGGACAAGATCTGCCTGCTCGGCTGCGGCGTCACCACCGGCATCGGCGCGGTGCTCAACACCGCCAAGGTGGAGCCCGGTTCAACGGTGGCGGTGTTCGGCATGGGCGGCATCGGCCTGTCGGTGATCCAGGGTGCGGTGATGGCCAAGGCGGAGCGCATCATCGCCATCGACATCAACGACGACAAGGAGAAGATGGCGCGGCAATTCGGCGCCACCGACTTCATCAACCCGACCAAATACAGCAACTCCATCCAGGAGGTGATCGTCGAGCTCACCGACGGCGGCGTGGATTACTCCTTCGAGTGCATCGGCAACGTCAACGTGATGCGCTCCGCCCTGGAGTGCTGCCACAAGGGCTGGGGCGAATCGATCATCATCGGCGTGGCCGGCGCCGGCGAGGAAATCTCCACCCGCCCGTTCCAGCTGGTCACCGGCCGGGTCTGGAAAGGCTCCGCCTTCGGCGGCGTGAAGGGCCGCACCGAGCTGCCCGGCTACGTGGACCGCTACATGAAGGGCGAGATCAAGATCGACGAGTTCGTCACCCACACCATGCCGCTGGATGACATCAACAAGGCGTTCGATCTGATGCACGAAGGCAAGAGCATCCGCTCCGTGATTCTGTACTGAGGCCGGTTGCTCCGTATCTTTCGAATATGACCCAGGGAGTCACCGATGACGACCTCCAATGAACTGGAACTGGTTTCCGCCAACAAGAGCTTCGGCGGCTGGCTGAAACGCTACAAGCACCACAGCAAGGTGCTGGGCTGCGAGATGGTGTTCGCCATCTTCCTGCCGCCGGCGGCGGAGGAGCATGATGTGCCGCTGCTGTGGTGGCTGTCCGGGCTCACCTGCACCGATGAGAACTTCACCCAGAAGGCCGGCGCCCAGCGGGTGGCGGCGGAGCTGGGGCTGGCGTTCGTGTGCCCGGACACCAGCCCGCGCGGCACCGACCTGCCCGGCGAGCATGACAGCTACGATTTCGGCTCCGGGGCCGGCTTCTACCTGAACGCCGAACAGGCGCCCTGGAACAAGCACTACCGGATGTACGACTACGTTACCGAGGAATTGCCGGCGCTGGTGCACGCGCACTTCCCACTCAACGGCCGCGAGGCGATCAGCGGACACTCCATGGGCGGCCACGGCGCCCTGGTCTGCGCGCTCAAGAACCCGGACCGCTACACCTCGGTGTCCGCGTTCGCGCCGATCGCCAACCCCACCCGGTGCCCCTGGGGCGAGAAAGCATTCGGCGGTTATCTGGGCGACGACCGGGAAAGCTGGAAGCAATGGGACGCCTGCGAGCTGATCGCCGCCGGCGCCCGGGTGGACGAGATCAAGGTGGACCAGGGCGACGCGGACAACTTCTACCAGGACGGGCAGCTACGCCCACAAGCCCTGGAAGCCGCCTGCAAGGACGCCGGCATTCCGCTGACCCTGCGCATGTGCCCGGGCTACGACCACTCCTACTTCTTCATCGCCAGCTTCATCGACGATCACCTGCGCTACCACGCCCACCACCTGCGCAGCGCCTGACCGCTGTTCCTCTCCAGAGGGCCCGCGCCGGGTGACGTCCAGCTGATCGCTGCCGGCCATGCGGCGACCGGTGCGCACCACCACGGTGTCCGAGGGCCAGGCCGGAAAAACGTGGGCATCGTGGCCGCAGGCGTGGGTCACGTGCACCTTGCTGCCGTCATCCAGGGTCACCTGCTTGCGGCTGGCGTAATCCAGATCGGTCTCTTCTTTCAGAGGCAGGCCATCCATGTCGCTGCGGAACATCACCACCGGCCCATCGCCGTTTTTCAGCACCGCCGCCACGCCGGGTGCCAAGGAACAGCCCCCCCATTCAACCGCTGGGACTCCCTGTAGGAGCGGCTTCAGCCGCGATCCGGCGGTGGGGTGATGCTCAAACGCCGAATCGCGGCTAAAGCGGTACGCCGCCCGGCCGATCCTACGGGGGGTCTACAGAGCATCAAGGTGGCGGCGCAGGCCTTTCTTGTAGAAGGTCCAGGCCATGACGCCGGCGAGCAGGTTGCCGGCGCCGGCGCCGATGGCCAGCCCGGTGAGCCCGCCCAGCCAGGCGCCCAGCCATAGCAACGGCAAGTAGCAGGCGAACAGGCGCAGGAAGGAAATCAGCATGGCGCGCATGGGCCAGCCCAGGGCGTTACTGGCCGATACCACCAGCATGCACACGCCGAGCAGCCCGTAGCTGGGCGGCAGGAAGCGGATCAGCTGGGTGAGGGGTTCACGCACCGCCGGGCTGTCCACCAGCAACGCCGCCAGGGGCGCGGCGCACAGCGCCACCAACAACCCCAGCAGCACCTGCCAGATCACCACCATGCGCGCGGCGGCGGCCATCACCCGCTCCACTTCTTCCCAGCGGCCGGCGCCGTAGCAGCGGCCCAGCCAGGGCGGCAGCGCCATGGTCATGCCCAGCACCAGCACGATGGAGAAGCTTTCCAGGCGGCTGGTCAGGCCCCAGGCGGCCACCGCCGATTCCCCCAGCCGCGCCACCAGGCCGGTGGCGAGCATGGCCGCCAGGGGCGGCATCAGCTGGCTGACCATGGCGGGCCCGGCGATGTGGGCGAACGGGCCGGCGGAAACGCGCACTTCCGCCAGCACCTGGTCGAGCTCCAGCCAGCCGCGCCCGCGCAGGAAGAAAGCGGTGACCAGGCCGCCGCTGACGAACGCCGCCAGCGACGCCCAGGCGGCGCCCTCCAGGCCCAGGGCCGGCACCGGCCCGAGGCCGAAGATCAGCAATGGGTCGAGGACCAGGTTCAGCAGGCTGGTGACCATCATCATGGTCCCCGGGAAGCGGGTATTGCCGTGGGCACGGAACAGGCTGTAGCCGAAATACATCATGGCGCTGGCCCAGGAGGCGCACACCTGAATGTTCCAAAACGGCCGGATCACCTCGCGGATGCGCTCGCTGGCGCCGAGCAGGGCGAAGGCCGGGTCCTGCAATGCCCACAACAGGAACAGCAATACCGCCATGACGGCGCCGCCGCCGGTGAGCACCAGCACCCCCAGGCGCCCGGCCCGGTGTTCCTCGCCGGCGCCGATGGCCCGGGAGATCAGGGCGGCGATGGCGATGCCCATGCCCACCTGCACGCCGATGGTGAGAAACACCAGGGGGAAGGTGAACGACTGGGCGGCCAGGGGCTCGGTGCCCAGGCGCGCCACGAAGACGCTGTCGACCAGATTGAAGCCCAGCAGCGACAGGGCGCCCAGGGTCATGGGCCAGGTTTGCTGCCAGATTTGACGGGTCAGGGAGGAATCGGCGTGGCGCACGGAGGCTCCGGCGGATTACGGGAGCGGCAAGCCTAACACAGGAGGGGTGACCGCATGGACGGGGAGCATCGCGACTGAAGTCGCTCCTACAGCCCCCCCTTGGCCTTGTAGGAGCGACTTCAGTCGCGATCATCACAGCGGCGTAAGGCGGTCCGCGAACTTGCCGGTCTCCACCAACTCCAGGAACTCGTCGCCCAGCCGCCGGCTCTCGTCGATGGCCGTGCGCCAGGCCCGCTCGCGGGCCGGGTCGTCGCCCAGGTAGCGCTTGAAGTCGGAGCGGTCCGGCAGCTTGCCGTCCGGCAGCCGCGCCAGGTAATCCGCCGAGGGCGCCACCAGCAGGGTGCGTGACAACCGTCCGGCGTCGCCCTTTCGCCAGCGCAGGGGTTTATCGAACCAGCCGGGGATCACCCGGTCGGTGAAGTGCGGATACAGCACCAGCCCCTCGCTGCGATAGGGCAGGTCCAGGTGGTAATCCAGCAGCCCGCCGTCCCGGTACACGCCGGGCGGCGCGCCGGGGATGTCGCGCACCCCCTCCAACACCATGGGAATGGCGGCGCTGGCCAGCAGTACCGCGCGCAGGTTCTTCACATCCAGGGGAATGGCATGGGTGGTGAAGTCGCGCAGCTCTTCCAGGGGCAGCTCTGGTTCGCCGGTGTAGGCAAGGCCCCGCTCCATGAACGCGCCCAGGGCGCGACGGCTGAGCAGATTGCCGCCGATCACCCCGGCCAGGCCGAGCCCCAGGCCCAGGGGGCGGTCGCCACCAATCGCGCCCCGGCTGCGGATCACCACCACCACCAGCCGGTAATCCGGGTTGGTGAGAATACGGTCGTCGCTGTCGGCGAGCAGGTCCGCCAGCATCTTCTCGCAGCGTCGCGTGACTTCCCGGGGAGTCACGCCCTTGGGAAAACGCTGGGAAGTGTACAGATCGGCCAGCCGCGCCAGCCGGTGAGCGGCGTCGCGACCGTCCCGGGCGCCGGCCACGGCGGCGAACCGCCAGCTGCCGATGGAAGCGCCGATCAGGGTGCGCGGGCGCGGCGCCCGGGGCAGGAAATCGCCGAACACGGCCCGGTCCAGGCCGGCCAGCCCCACCGCCTTGGGGCCGCCGGCGGCGCCGGGCAGGATGTCCACGTCCTCGGCGCGCAGGCCGTGATCAATAAGGTGCTGTCGAGCTTGCGCGCCAGCGCGCAATATCAGCGCCGGCTCGCGGGTATGAATGGCGGGCAAGGCGCTTCCCCCGGCTAACGGACCCGGCCATGCTAACCGCTGGTTCGGGAAACACAATGCCGAACAGGGGCGCCCTCAGTTGCGTTCCTGGGGATGGCAGTAGATCACCAGCTCGTCCTCCGCCTCGCTCTCGCTGAGCGGCGGGTTGAGCGGGTCTTCCACCGCCAGGATCACGTCGTAGGTGCGGGAACCACTCAACGAGCAATCCACGCGGGCAAAGCGCTCCTCCGGGCTGACACCGGTACGGGCGACCACCAGGTTGAGACTGCCTGCATTGGTACTCTGATAATCAGTGGCCTGGCCAAGGCGCAAGCCCGTCTCGAAGTAATTGCCGGTACCCGCGTCGTTGTAGCGCAAGGCGAAACCACTGGCATCCAGATCTTCCGGATCAACCGTATTGATGACCCTGAACCGGGCCCCGGAGTCGACGTCACTGCCATCCTGCTCGAAAACGGCAATATCCGTATTAAAGCCGGTGTCACCGTAGGACACCGCGGTGTAGTTGCTGTTATTGACCAGATCGACGCGAGTACGGAACAAACGACCGCTGCTGTTCTCGCCCACCAACGAAACGCTGTTGTCATCATTATCATCGGCATCATCGATGCGGACCCGAAGTTCCGGCCCTTCATCATCGAGGGAATAACCGATACCGGAAGCACTGTCGCTGTCGTCGTCCCCGGTCAGGGAGACATCCACCGTCAACAGGCTCTGATCGGCGGCGCCGTTGCTGGTGATCTGGTTGTAATAGAACACCGAGGCGTCGGAACGCAGTGAACCGAGGCCGTCGTCATCGTCGTCCCCGCAACTGCTGGCCACGGCGGCGGCCACCACCAGCGGCGTGAAATACAACAGATTCATGATTGTCTCCCCGGGATTCCGTCCCTGTTATTCGTCTCCGGTAGGACCAATGTCCACGTCCGCCGGTTCCGTGTTGAATTCCTGAATGAAGATCTGCCAGAAGGCCACGAACAGGCCCGCCAGCAGCGGTCCCAGGGCGAAACCGGTGATCCCGAACAGCGCCAGCCCGCCGAGGGTGGAGTACAGCACCACATAGTCCGGCAGCTTGGTGTCGCGGCCCACCAGGATCGGCCGGAGCAGGTTGTCCACCAGGCCGATCACCACGGCGCCGAAGGCGGTCAGGATCACCGCCTCGGCGACGTCGCCCACGGCATACAAATACAGCGCCACCGGCAGCCAGATCAAGCTCGCGCCCACCGCCGGGATCAGCGACAGCAGGGCCATGGCCACGCCCCACAGCAGCGCCGCCGGGATGCCCAGTATCCAGAAGATGAGACCGCCCAGGGCGCCCTGCACCGCCGCCACCACCAGATTGCCCTTGATGGTGGCCCGGGTGATTTCGGCGAACTTGTTGAACAGCAGGATCTCCCGGTCGTCGCCCAGGGGCAGCGCGCGGATCAGCATGTTCACCAGCTTGGGCCCGTCGCGCAGCAGGAAGAAAGTGAGATACAGCATCAGGCCCAGATCGATGAAGAACTGGAAGGTGTTCTGGCCCACTGCCAGGGCGCGCTTGCCAAGGAACTGGCCGGCGCTCTTCAGTCCGTTGATCAGCTGCTCGCCCAGATTGCCGAATTCCACGCCGGCGCGCTCCAGCAGGTGGTAGGCGGAGGGAAAACCGGTACGGAAGGCATCGATGTATTTCTGCGGGTCCAGATCGCCCTGCTGCAGCTTCTGGTACATGGCCACGCCCTCGGTGACGAAGGAGGCGGCCACCGCCAGCACCGGAATCACCACCACCACGGTGCAGATCAGCAGCGTGGTCAGCGCCACCAGGTTGGGCCGCCCCGGCCACTTGCGCAGCAGCCTCTGCTGGGCGGGATAGAAAATAAGCGCCACGGCGCAGGCCCAGAAGATGGGCGCGAAGAACGGCTTGAGCACCCACATGAAGGCCACGCTGACCAACAGCAGCAGGGCCAGGAAGGATTTCTGTTCCAGCGGCGCGCGCATTGTTTCTCCTTGTTGGCGGGCCGGCGTCAGCCGCCGGCGCCCGGCGCGGTGACCAGAGTGCTGATCAGATAGCCGGTGTACCCCAGGTAGGCGGCCAGCAGAATCGCGCCTTCAAAACGGTTGATGCGGCCCGTGCCGGCGCCCCGAAAACCGTAGCCGAACACGAACAGGGCCAGAGTGAGCGCCGCCATCACCACCCAGTCGCGGTACAGCACCGCCGGCTCGGTGGGCACCGGCGTGATGGCGCCGGCGATGCCGACCACCGCCAGGGTGTTGAACAGATTCGAGCCTAGCACATTGCCGAGCGCCAGATCGTGCTCGTTCTTGCGCACCGCCGCCAGAGCGGAGGCCAGCTCCGGCAGGGAGGTTCCCACCGCCACCACGGTCAGCCCGATGATCAGATCGCTGACCCCCAGGGATTCGGCGATGAACACCGCCCCCCACACCAGCAACCGGGAACTGACCACCAGCAGCACCAGCCCGGTAACCAGCCAGAACAGCGCCCGGCCCAGAGGAAGAGGCTGCGCCTCCAGTTCACCTTCCACGCCGCCGCCCAAGGGGTCGCCCTGGCCGCTCATGCCCTGATACACGGACCAGCCCATCAGGCCGGCGAACACCACCAGCAACACCGCGGCATCCAGGCCGCTGACCTGGCCGTCGAGCAACTGGTAGCCGGACAGTACGGTAATCACCGCCAGCACCGGCAACTCCCGGCGCAGCACCGTGGATTGCACGGCGATCGGGCTGATGATCGCGGTGACGCCGAGGATCAACGCAATGTTGGTGATGTTGGAGCCGTAGGCATTACCCAGGGCCAGCCCCGGATTGCCGTCCAGGGACGCCAGCGCCGAGACCACCATTTCCGGCGCGGAGGTACCGAAGCCGATCACCAGCATGCCGATCAGCAGGGTCGGCATGCCCGCGTGGCGGGCGGTGGCGGAGGCGCCGTCCACGAACCGGTCGGCGCTCCAGATCAGAATCACCAGGCCGGCGATCACCGCCCCTATGGCAAGACTCAAGATGACCTCCAAAAAACATGCGGCCCGTGGCCGCGATTCAGGATGCAGGATACAGGATGAAGGGAAGGCACCGGCCCATCTGCTGTATCCTTCATCCTGTACCCTGTATCGCGGCGCAAGCCGCTATTGTTTGCGGTAAAGCTCGGCGCGCACATCCCCGCCGTCTTTTTGCCGTATCCGTTCCCAGCCATCCGGCACCGCCGGGGCGTCCGCCTGACGCCGGGACTCCACGTAGATCAGGGCGCCGTCGGCAAGCAGGCCCAGCTCTTCCAGGGCGGCGCAGGCCGGTTCCGCCAGCCCCAGATCATAGGGCGGGTCGATGAACACCAGATCAAAGCGCTCGCTGCTGCGCGGCAGCCACTTGAGGGCGTCCGCGCAGCGCACCCGCACCCGCTCGCCGAACAGCGGCTCCAGTTGCCGGCTCAGGTCGGCGCAGCGCTCGCGCTTGCGCTCCACCAGCACGGCGTGGGCGGCGCCCCGGCTGAGCGCTTCCGCGCCGAGGGCACCGGAGCCGGCGAACAGGTCCAGCACCCGGGCACCGGGCACGTCCGCCTGCAGCCAGTTGAACAGCGTTTCGCGCATGCGATCCGAGGACGGCCGCAGATCGCCGCGCTGATCGACGAAGTGCAGCCGGTGGCCGCGCCGCTCTCCGCCGATGATCCGGATCTGGCCCCTACTGGTCTTGCCCCTGGGTTTCATTCTTCCCGCCTTGTGGCAGACGCGGCGCCTCCGGGCCGATGCTGACGATGGCCAGCCGGTCGGCGTCGAGGGCACGCTGGAACGCCTCGCGAATGTCCACCACCGTGACCGCCTTGACCTGCCGGTTGAAGCGCTGGAGATAATCCAGGGGCAGATCATAGAAGCCGATGGCGCCAAGCTGGCCGATGATATCGCCGTTGTCGGCGGTTTCCAGTGCCCGGCGGCCAAGAATGTTGGCCTTGGCGTTGTCGAGCTGTTCCTGGGTGGGGCCGTTGGCGATGAAGTCACGCAGGATGCCCATGGTCAGCCCCAGGGCCTGGTCGGCGTTGTCGTTGGCGGTCTGCAGCTGCAGGCGGAAGGGCCCGCCGCCGGCCATCGGCTGGAAGTAGCTGGACACACCGTACACATAGCCGTGCTTCTCGCGTACCTCCTGGGTGAGCAGGGAGGCGAAACCGCCACCGCCGAGAATGTAGTTGCCCACATAGAGCGCCGCGTGGTCCGGGTTGCCGCGCCAGGTGGCCTGGCCGCCGATCAGGATGTGGGTCTGGTTGGACGGGAAGGTGAGGTGCTCGGTGACCCGCGCGGCGGGTTTTTCCGCGCGCGGCATCTCCGGCGCCGGGCCGCCTTCGGGCAGTGCCGCGCTGAGCTCGGCGGCGATCGCCTCGGCCCGCTCGCGGCTGACGTCACCCACCAGGGCGATGACCGTGTTGCCGGCGGCGTAATAGCGCTCATGGAAGCGGCGCAGATCTTCCCGGGTAATGCCGGGCAGGCTCTCCAGGGTGCCGGAATCCGCATGGCCGTAGGGGTGATCACCGAATACCACGCGCTGGAAGGCCTTTTCCACCTGCGGGCCGGGCACCTGCTTTTCCATCTTCAGCCCTTGCAGGGCACGGGTACGCAGGCGATCCAGGGCATCCTGGGGGAAAGTGGGCTGGCCGATCACCCGCGCCAGCAGATCCACGGCGTCATCGCGCCAGGCCGGCTTGGACAGGGTGCGCAGGCTGATCACCCCCATGTCCTGATAGCTGCCGGTGGAGAAGCTGGCACCCCGATCCTCGAACCCACGGGCGATGTCGTCCACGCTCAGCCCCTCGGCGCCTTCGCCGATCAGGGCACTGGTCAGGGAGGCCAGGCCGGGCTGGTCGCCGTCACGGGCGCCGCCGGCGTGCATCACCAGGCGCACATCCAGCATCGGCAGCGCCTCGGACGGCACGAACAGCACCTTGGCGCCCTGATCGGTTTGCCAGGACTGAATCGCCAGCTCCGGCGCCGCCGGTTCCGCCTGGCTTACCTGCCGGGCGCTGGTGGGAAACCCGGCGCAACCGGCCAGAGCCAGAGTGCAGAGCGCCGCGACGACCATCTTCAGGGGACTGTGGGCTGCCATCTTCATTGCTGCTCCTCCGGAATCACATGGGCCACGGCGCGGCGTTCGGCCACCAGCCAGTCACGGGCCGCCTGTTGCACCTGTTCGGGGGTCACCTTCGCCAGGTTGTCGTCGAACTGCTCGGCCAGGCGCCAATCCACGCCCAGCACCGACAGGCGGCCCAGCTCCATGGCCTGGCCCATCACCGAATCACGCTGATAGACCTGGCCGGCCAACACCCCGGCACGCACCCGGTCCATCTCCTCGGCGCTGGGGGGCTGTTCAGCGATCTTGCGCACTTCCTTCTCGAACGCGGCCTCCAGGTCATCCAGGCTGACGCCCGGGTTCGGGGAAGCGCTGAAGGTAAAGGTGCCGTTGCCGCGCTGCAGGCCGTCGTAACCGGCGCCGGCGCCGGCGGCCAGGCGCTGGCCGCGCACCAGATTGCTTTCCACGCGGGCACTGAGGCCACCGTCCAGCACGCCACCGAGCATGGTCAAAGCGTAGAAGGTAGCCGGGTCCTCGGCGGTGGTCAGGGAGGGCACGTTATAAAGCATGTAGAGCGCCGGCACCCGCACCGGCAGCCGCAAGGTCATGCGCCGCTCGCCAGCGGGCGGATTCAGCGTCGGCTCCGGACGCGGCGGGGTCTCGCCGGCGGCGATGGCGCCGAAGAACTTTTCCACCAGGGGCCGGGCCTCGGCCTCGGTGACATCACCGGCGATCACCAGGGTGGCGTTGCCGGGCACATAAAAGCGTCGGTACCAGCTGCGCGCCTGCTCCGGCTTGAGCTGGGCAAGCTGGTCCCGCCAGCCGATGATCGGGTGAGCATAGCCGGTGCCGGGCCGCGCCACCGCCTGGAATTTCTCCCAGGCCAGGGCGGTGGGCTTGTCGTCGGTGCGCTGGCGCCGCTCTTCCATCACCACCTGCAGCTCGCGCTGGAAGTCCTCGTCCTCGATGCGCAGGTTCTTGAGCCGCTCGGCTTCCAGTTCCAAGGCCAGCGGCAGCCGCGAGGCCTCGTACTGCTGGTAATAGGCGGTGAAATCAAAGCTGGTGAAGGCGTTGTCGCTGCCGCCGAAGCGCGCCACGGTGCGCGAGAATTCACCGGGGGCCAGATGCTTGCTGTTGCGGAACATCATGTGCTCAAGCAGATGGGCGACGCCGGTTTCGTAGGGCGCCTCGTCGATGCTGCCGGCCTTGAACCAGATCATCACGGTGACCACCGGAGCGCGATGATCCTCGCGCACCAGCACGTCCAGGCCGTTATCGAGCTGGAATTCATGGGTGGGCAGGTCCGCCCGCGCGGTCACCGCGACCAGGCTCAACGCCAGGGCGATCCACAGTTTTTTCATGCGTTTTCCTCTGAACGACCGGGGTCAGGGAACCGGCGATTATGATGGTTAGCCCCCGCCGACGCGAGCCGTCGGCGGCCATAACCGGGTAGGACTGATCGGACGCCGGGAAGGTTCCGGCGCCGGGGGCTCAGAGCACCGGCGGTTCGAAGAGAGGAAACTGACGCAGCAGGGTTTCACGCACCACCCGGGCGATGCGCGCCAGGTGATCGTCTTCCAGGCGCTTCACCCCCAGGCGCCGGATCAGCGTGGTGCGGTGCACGCCGAACACGATGGCCTCACCGTACAACGCCTGCACTTCGATGATCACATCCGGATCGGTTTCCGGTTTGCCGCGCAACGGCCCCACCAGACGCGCCATCAACTCGTGCACCGGCTGGATCAGTTCGTCGTACAGGATGTCCATGGCGGCGGTGGGCTGCATCTGCTCGCGCAGCAGAAAGTAGCCGATCTCGTACTTGTCGCGCTGAGCAAGAATCTTCTCGAGCAGGGCGCCGACCAGCAACGCCACGTCCTCGCGGGCCCGGGCCAGGTCGGTGACGCCATCGGCGTGGCGATCACGCACTTCCACCACGGCGTGCTCCATGGCTGGACGCACGGTTTCCACGATGCGCCAGGCCACCGCCCGATAGAGCCCTTCCTTGGACTGGAAGTGGTAGGGGATGGCGGCCAGATTGGCCTTGGCGGCGTTGGCCAGGGCCCGGGTACTGACCGCGTCGAAGCCCTGGCGGCTGAACAGGCGCAGGCCGGCGTCGACCAGCCGCTTGCGGGTAGCTTCGCTGCGCGCGGATTCGCTGCGGGCATGCCCTGTGGAGGAGGCGGATTCAGGGCCCGTCGCGGGCCCGGTGCCGGGCTTGGCCATGCTGGGTTCCGGTGGCATGAAAAGGCCAATATTAATTCAATCGATTGATTTTGTCATTGGACTGTTCAAGAATGTTGCCCGACTTCATCGGGAGGCGTTTCATGCCCAGTTCCCTTATCCCCGTTCGCCGCTGGCGGCGCCCCACGCTGGTCGCGCTGATGGCGCTGACGCTGGGCGCCTGCGCGGTGGGCCCGGACTTCCAATCGCCGGCGGACAAGCTGGCCGAGGATTACCAGGTGCGCGCGCCGGTCGGCGAGACCGCCCGCACCGACGGCCCCGGCGGCGGCGCCCAGAGATTCACCGAGGGCGCGCCCATCGCCGCCGACTGGTACCGGCTGTTCGGATCCCCGGCGCTGGACGCGTTGATCCGCCAGGCCATGGAGAACAGCCCGTCGCTGCGCGCCAGCCAGGCCAGCCTGCGCCAGGCCGCCCATCAGCTGGAGGCGGTGTCCGGCTCCGACCTGCCCGACCTGGATCTGTCCGGCGGCGCCACCCGCCAGCGCTCCAACGGCGCGCGGATCGGCCAGGACAATCCCATGTTCAACAACGTCTTCAACCTCTACGAGGCAAGGCTGGCGTTGAGCTATGACCTGGATCTGTTCCACGCCTCGGACCGGGAAACCGAAGCCCAGGTGGCCCAGGTGGCATACGCACAAAACCTGCTGCGCGGCAGCATGCTGACCCTGGTGGACAATGTGGTGGTGACCACGGTGCGGCTGGCCGCCCTGCGCGACCGGCTCGCCGCCAGCGAGACCATCGTGCGCCTGCAGCGCGATCAGGCGGAACTGCTGAGCGAGCAGGAACAGGCCGGCTCCGTGGCCTACGCCGACGTGCTGCGCGCCCGCGCGCAACTGGCCGACAGCCAGGCGCAACTGCCCACCCTGCGCCACGATCTGGCCACCACCGAACATGCCCTGGCACGGCTGGTGGGCGCCGACCCGTCCACCTTCCGGGCGCCGCCGCTGTCACTGGCGGACCTGAACCTGCCGGCGGAGTTGCCGGTCAGCCTGCCCTCCGAACTGGTGCGCCAGCGTCCCGATATCCTGGCGGCGGAAGAACAGCTGCACGCCGCCAACGCCCGGGTGGGCCTGGCCACCGCGCGGCTCTATCCCAACCTGAATCTCACCGCCAGCCTGGGCTCCGTGGCCAACCACGGCGACGCCCTGTTCGAACCCGCCGCCAAGGTCTGGAGCCTGGGCGCCGATCTCACCGCGCCGCTGTTCCACGGCGGCACCCTGCGCGCCAACAAAAAAGCCGCCCAGGCCGCCTGGGAAGCGGAGTACGCCCACTATCGGGACACCGTGCTGGGCGCCTTCGTGCAGGTGGCCGACGTGCTCGACGCCATCCAGCGCGACGCCGACGGCCTCAATGCCCGCGATCACTCCCTGGAAGCCAACCGCGACAGCCTGGCGCTGGTGCGCAAGCAGTACCGGGCCGGCGCCGCCGGCTATCTGGACGTGCTCAGCGCCGAGCAACGCTACAACCAGGCGCTGTTGTCGCGCATCGACGCGGTGCGCCAACGCTACGTGAACACCGCCGCGCTCTACCACGCCCTGGGCGGCGGCTGGTGGAGCGCCACCCCCGAACGGAACGACCGGACGGCCGCCGCGCCGACCGCCCCCTGAACGCCGGAGACCTTTCATGGCCGAGCACGACACCTCCACCCACCCGGACCACACCGCGCCTCAACCGTCCGGCGACAGCCCCACCAACAATGACAGCCCCGCCGACAACAACGGCGGCAAACGCAAACGCCTGCTTCTGATTCTCGCCCTGGTGGTGGTGATCGCCGCCGCCGGCTACCTGGCCTACTGGCTGCTGTGGGGGCGCTTCCACATCACCACCGAGGACGCCTACGTGGGTGGCAACGTGGTCAGCGTCTCGCCCCAGGTGAACGGCACCGTGGTATCGATCCACGCCGAGGACACCGACCGGGTGGCCGCCGGCGACCTGCTGGTCACCCTGGATGACACCGACGCCCGCGTGGCCCTGGAACAGGCCAAGGCCAACCTGGCGCAGACCGTGCGCGAGGTGCGCCGGCTGTTCGACCAGGCCGACCAGCTCAACGCCACCGTGACCCTGCGCAAGGCCTCCCTGGAGCAGGCCCGCCGCGACTATCAGCGGGCCCGGGAGCTCAAGCAGGTGCGCGGCATCTCCACCCAGGACTTCCAGCACGCGGAGACCGAGCTGGAAACCGCCCGCGCCTCCTATCAGGAAGCCCGCCATCAACTGGCCGCCAGCCGCGCCGCGGTGGCCGGCACCAGCCTGGAGGATCATCCGCAGGTGCTGCGCGCGGAAGCGGACCTGCGCCAGGCCTGGCTGCGCCTGCAACGCACCCGCATTCTGGCGCCCACCGACGGCTACGTGGCCCAGCGCGGCGTGCAGGTGGGCCAGGAGGTGCAGCCCGGCGGCAAGCTGATGGCGGTGGTGCCCCTGGACCAGGTGTGGGTGGACGCCAACTACAAGGAAACCGAGCTCACCCATGTGCGCATCGGCCAGCCGGTGGAACTGACCGCCGACCTGTACGGCGACGACCACGTCTACCACGGCAAGGTGGCCGGGCTGGCCGCCGGCACCGGCAACGCCTTCGCGCTGCTGCCGGCGCAGAACGCCACCGGCAACTGGATCAAGGTGGTGCAGCGGGTGCCGGTGCGCATCCGCCTGGACGGCGACGACCTGCGCGATTTCCCGCTGCGGGTGGGGCTGTCCATGGAAGTCACCGTGGAAACCCGGGACCGGGACGGCCGCACCCTGGCCGAGGCGCCGGTGTCCGGCGCCCGCTTCGAGACCGACGTGTACCGGCGCGACCAGAGCGAGGTGGACGCGCTGATCGCCGACATCGTGGCCGCCAACCGGGGCGGCGATGACCGTGCCTCCTGAGTCCCGCGTCCACCAGGAGAACCGTCATGGCCGTTGATTCCGTCCGCGCCGGCACCCCGGGGGCGCGCAAGAACGTGAGCCCCTGGGTGATCGCCCCGGTGGTAGCCATCGCCGCCTTCATGGAGGTGCTCGACATCTCCATCGCCAACGTGGCCCTGCTGCACATCGCCGGCGGGCTGTCCGCCACCCAGGATGAAGCCACCTGGGTGCTTACTTCCTACACCGTGACCAACGCGGTGGTGCTGCCGATCAGCGGCTGGCTGTCCAACGTACTCGGCCGCAAGCGCTTCTTCATGATCTGCATCGCCGGCTTCACGCTCACCTCCCTGGCCTGCGGGCTGGCGCCCACCCTGGGCACGCTGATCCTGTTCCGCTGCTTGCAGGGCATCACCGGCGGCGGCCTGCAGCCGGTGTCCCAGGCGATCCTGTCGGACGCCTTTCCGCCGGCCAAGCGCGGCATGGCCTTCGCCATGTACGGCATCGCCGTGGTGTTCGCGCCGGCCATCGGGCCCACCCTGGGCGGCTGGATCACCGACCATTTCTCCTGGCGCTGGGTGTTTCTGATCAACCTGCCGGTGGGGCTGATTCTGATTCCGCTGGTGCAGGCGCTGATCCGCGACCCGGATTACATGAAGGAAGCCCGCCATAAGCGTGGCGGCAAACGGCCCCGGGTGGATCTGATCGGCTTCAGCCTGCTGGTGGTGGGCCTGGGCGCCCTGCAGATCATGCTCGATCGGGGCCAGCAGGACGACTGGTGGCATTCCGGCTTTATTCTGGCCATGACCTGCCTGGCGGCGGTGGGGCTGATCGCCTTCCTGATCTGGGAGTGGTACGACAAGGACCCGATCGTCGATGTGCACCTGTTCCGCAACCGCAACTTCGCGGTGGCCAACCTGTTCATGATGATCCTGGGCTTCGTGCTGCTGGCCAGCACCGCGGTGCTGCCGCTCTATGTGCAGGAACTGATGGGCTACACCGCCACCCAGGCGGGCCTGGTACTGACCCCCGGCGGCATCGCCATCATCTGCCTGATGCCTCTGGTGGGGCGGCTGGTGGGCAAGGTGCAGACCCGCTACCTGATCGGCTTCGGCTTCCTGGTCAGCGGCATCGGGCTGTACACCATGACCGGCTTCAGTCTGGAGGCGGACTACAACACCATCATGCTGGCCCGGGTGCTGCAGGCCTCGGCGCTGGGTTTCCTGTTCATTCCGATCAGCACCGCCGCCTACGACGGCCTGCCCATGGAGAAATCCAACGACGCCTCGGCGATCATCAATCTGGCCCGCAACCTGGGCGGCAGCATCGGCATCTCGCTGGCCACCACCCTGCTGGCCCGGCGCAGCCAGTTCCATCAGTCGCGGCTGGCGGAGGAGATCACCCCCTACAACCCGGCCTACCAGGACCAGATTCATCAAATCGGCCAGGCCACCGGCGCCGGCGACCTGGCCAGCCACGGTATGCTGTATCAGGACCTGCTCAACCAGGCCAGCATGCTGGGCTACCTGGACGTGTTCAAATTCATGGCGATTCTGTTCCTGTGCATGGTGCCGCTGGTGTTCATCATCCGCCGTGGCGTGGCCGGCCAGGGGGCGCCGGCCGGGGCGCATTGAGGGCGCCGGGCGCCGGACGCTGGACGCTGGACGCTGGACGCTGGACGCTAAACCCTGGTCTGAAGGGAGCGGTTTGTTTACTGCAAGGCCTTTCAGGAAACACGCCAATGATCCCAGCACCGGGTTTGGCGTCTGGCGTCTGGCGTCCGGCGTCCAGCGTCCGGCGTCCGCCGGCGTTTTTTGCCCGCCCCCATGGTGGTAGCATACCGACCGCCCCGCATTCGACCCCACAGGACCCGACCCGATGAACGACGACGCCCGCGACGACGATCGCAACGAGGAAGCGCAGAAAGGCGGCTTCTTCTCGCGCATGTTCCGGCGCAAGCCCGAGGACAAGCCGGAGCCGGAGCCGTCCAGCGACCGGGCGGAGCCCGATAGCGACACGCCGGCGGAACCCGGGTCACCGGAACCGGCCCCCGCCGAGCCCGCGTCCTCCGAGCCGGCCCCGCCGGAACCGGTGCGCGCCGAACCGGCCACCCCGCCGGCGCCCGTCGAGCAGCCCGCCCCCGCCCCGGAGTCCGCCGGCGAAGGCGGCGGCTTCTGGTCGCGCATGAAGCAGGGCATGAGCAAGACCAGCAAGAACCTGGGCAAGGGCCTGGCGGACCTGCTGGTGGGCGCCAAGGAGATCGACGACGAGATCTTCGAGGAGATCGAGACCCAGTTGCTGGTGGCGGACGTGGGCGTGGAGGCCACCGACACCATCATCGGCAACCTCACCGAGCGGGTCGGTCGCCAGGAGCTGGTTGACGCCGACGCCCTCTATGAAGCCCTGCAGGAAGAACTGCGCAATCTGCTGGTGCCGGTGGACCGCCCGCTGGAAATCGACACCTCGAAAAAGCCCTATGTGATTCTGATGGTGGGCGTGAACGGGGTCGGCAAGACCACCACCATCGGCAAGCTGGCGTGCCGCTTCAAGGCCGAGGGCCGCGGCGTGATGCTGGCCGCCGGTGACACCTTCCGCGCCGCCGCCGTGGAGCAATTGCAGGTGTGGGGTGAGCGCAACGACATTCCGGTGGTGGCCCAGCACACCGGCGCGGACTCCGCCAGCGTGGTCTATGACGCGGTGCAGGCGGCCCAGTCGCGGGGCGCCGACGTGCTGATCGCCGACACCGCCGGGCGCCTGCACACCCGCGGCAACCTGATGGAAGAGCTCTCCAAGGTCACCCGGGTGATGAAGAAGCTGTCCCCGGAGGCCCCCCACGAGGTGCTGCTGGTGCTGGACGCCGGCACCGGCCAGAACGCCATCAACCAGGCCGAGGAGTTCCGCGATACCGCCGGTGTGACCGGGTTGGTGCTCACCAAACTCGACGGCACCGCCAAAGGCGGTATCCTGTTCGCTCTGGCCAAACGCACCGGGCTGCCGATCCGCTTTATCGGCGTGGGGGAACGCCTGGAGGACCTGCGCCCGTTCAACGCCGAGGAGTTCGTGCAGGCGCTGTTCGAGGACGTCACCGCGTAACGCTTGCATACACCGCGCTGACACGCACCACGCTTTCAAGCGTGCCAGCGTGAAGCGTGTTAGCGTGCAAGCCGTCGAGCAAAGCGAGACTCTATTCATGATCAAGTTCGACCGGGTGGGCAAACGCTACCCGAACGGCAAGGACGCCCTGCGGCAGGTCAGCTTTGAACTGCCCGCCGGGCAATTGACCTTCCTGACCGGGCATTCCGGGGCGGGCAAGTCCACCTTGCTGAAGCTGATCATGATGATCGAGCGCCCCACCCAGGGTCAGGTGTTCGTGGAAGGCCAGAACCTGACCGGCGTGGGCAGCCGCCACATTCCCTTCCTGCGCCGCAAGATCGGCATGGTGCACCAGAACCATCAGCTGCTGTTCGACCGCAGCGTGTTCGACAACGTGGCCCTGCCGCTGGTAATCGCCGGCTTCGCCCGCGCCGACATCGGCAAGCGGGTGCGCGCCGCCCTGGACAAGGTCGGCCTGCTGGACAAGGAAAAACTCAACCCGATCATGCTGTCCGGCGGTGAACAGCAGCGCATCGGCATCGCCCGGGCGGTGGTCAACAAGCCGCCGTTGCTGCTCGCCGACGAGCCCACCGGCAACCTGGACCCGGCGCTGAGCGCGGAGATCATGGATCTGTTCCATGATTTCGCCCGGGTCGGCGTGGCGGTGCTCATCGCCACCCACGATCTGTCGCTGATCGCCCGCTACCGGCACCGGCTGCTGACCCTGCGCGAGGGCCGGCTGATTCACGATGGCGAGGAAGCGGCCTCCCAGCGCGACCAGGACCTGGCGCTCTACGCCGGCATCCGGGAGGACCGCCGTGGCCCGTAATACCCGTCCTCCCCGCCAGCGGCGGCCCGCCGGGGCGCGCAGCACGCGCACTTCCCTGGGTGACCAGTTCACCGCCTGGCGCCACCATCACCGGGATTCCCTGACCGACGCCCTGGCCCGCATGCGCGCCGCGCCCACCAGCACCCTGATGACGGTGTTGGTGATCGCCATCGCCCTGGCGCTGCCCGCCGGCCTGGCGGTGTTGATGGACAACGCCCGCGCCCTGACCCGGGGCTGGGACGGCCAGGCGCACCTGTCCGTGTTCCTGCAACTGGATACCGGCGAGGAGCGCCAGCGCGCCCTGGCGCGGGAATGGGACGGCTTCGATACCGTGGCGCGTACCGAGGTGATCACCCGCGAGCAGGCCCTGGACGAATTCAAAACGCTGTCCGGCTTCGGCGATGTGCTCGAGGCCCTGCCGGACAACCCGCTGCCGCCGCTGATCGTGGTCTACCCGGCGGATGTGGCGCCCGGCCAGATCGAGGCCCTGCAACGGCGCCTCAACGGCCTGCCGGAAGTGGACAACGCCCAGCTCGACGTGGCCTGGGTGCGGCGCCTGCACGCTATTATCGAGCTGGGCGACCGGATGATCAGCGTGCTCACCCTGGGCCTGGCCCTGGCGGTGGTCCTGGTGGTGGTGAACACCGTTCGGCTGGCCATCGAAAGCCGCCGCGAGGAGATCGTGGTGATCAAGATCGTCGGCGGCACCGACGGCTTCGTGCGGCGCCCCTTCCTGTACAGCGGCTTCTGCGTGGGTTTCGCCGGAGGCCTGCTGGCGCTGATCCTGGTCAGCCTGGCCCTATGGTGGCTGGGCGGCCCCATCGACGAGTTGCTGAGGCTGTACGATAGCGAGCACTCGCTAACCGGCATGGCCGCCTCCAGCGGCCTGGTACTGCCGCTATTCAGCGGCACCCTGGGGCTGCTCGGCGCCTGGCTGGCGGTGAGCCGGCATCTGGGCGACATCGAACCGCAGTTCTAGGGCCTGTTTTTCCTTTCTTTACCCCACGCCGACGCCGGGTTCCCTAAAGTGGGGAATTCACGGCGGGCAACGGCGTCTATATTGATGCACGTCACCACGGCGTCACCGACCCCGTCGCAGGCTGATAGCAGCCATTGAAGGTTTGAATGACGGGGAACTATCCCGGCTATTAGCACTCATATAAACCGAGTGCTAATATCGAGCCCATCCAATCAGGGAGAAGGGACATGACCACCCAACAACTGCAAAAGGCGCAAGCGTTACCGCTGGCGGTGCCGGGCGACGACCTCGACGCCTACATCCGCGCGGTCAACTCCGTGCCGGTGCTCAGCGTCGAGGAAGAGCGGCAGCTGGCGGAGCGGTTGTACTTCCAGGATGACCTGGACGCCGCCCGCAATATGGTGCTGGCGCATCTCCGGTTCGTTGTTCATATCGCCCGCAGCTACACCGGCTACGGGCTGCCCCTGGGCGATCTGATCCAGGAAGGCAATGTGGGCCTGATGAAGGCCGTCAAACGCTTCGATCCCAACAAAGGCGTGCGCCTGGTGAGCTTCGCGGTGCACTGGATCAAGGCGGAAATCCACGAATACGTGATCAAGAACTGGCGCATCGTGAAGGTGGCCACCACCAAGGCCCAGCGCAAGCTGTTCTTCAACCTGCGCGGCCAGAAAAAACGCCTGGGCCGGTTGACCACCGAGGAAGCCCAGCGGGTCGCCGATGATCTGGGCGTGACCGCCGCCCAGGTGAAGGAAATGGAAGGCCGACTGGGCGCTTTCGACGCCAGTTTCGACGGCCCCACCAGCGACGACGAGGACAATGCGATCCCGTCACCGGCGGCCTACCTGCACAGCGACAACAGCGACCCGGCGGATCTGGTGGCCGAGGAAGATCACCAGCAACGTAGCTCCCGCCAGCTGGGTTCCGCCATCCTGACCCTGGACGACCGCAGCCGCGACATCCTTGAGCGCCGCTGGCTGGCCGACCAGAAAGCCACGCTCCAGGAGCTGGCCGACGAATACGGCGTCTCCGCGGAGCGGATTCGCCAGCTTGAGAACAACGCGCTGAAGAAACTGCGCAACGCCATCGCCGCTTGAGGCGGCGACGGCGCGCGGAACCCCTTCGCCCCGGCACCCACCGCCGGGGCTTTTTTATGGTCCTCCACGCGGTTGAAGAGCCCCCGTCGCATCCCAATTTCCAGTACAATCGGGTCTCCACGGATCAACCACGCCGGTGACCATGAAATACCTCCTTTTCCTGGGCGCTCTGAATGGCGCTCTGGCGGTCACGCTCGGGGCCTTCGGCGCCCACGGGCTGAAAAACCGCGTCGACGCGGCCATGCTCGACATCTGGTCGACGGCCAGCCAATACCATTTCTACCATGCCCTGGCGATCCTGCTGGTGGGCGTGCTGGCCCGCCAGCTCGGCGCCAGCCTGCTTACCGCCGGCTGGATTCTGTTCGCCGGCATGCTGGTGTTCAGCGGCAGCCTCTATGTGCTGGTGCTCAGTGGCCAGAAATGGCTCGGCGCGGTCACCCCGCTGGGCGGCGTGGCGCTGATCATCGGCTGGCTGTGGCTGGCCTGGTCGCTGTGGCGCGCCCACGGCTGACACCCACTTACGGATAGCGAGCACCACCATGACTTCCCTGACCGTAAACGGCGACCCGCTGACCCTGGACGGCACCACCGTCGCGGACCTGGTGGCCCAGCTGCAGTTGCAGGGCCGCCGGCTGGCGGTGGAGGTGAACCGCGACATCGTGCCCAAGAGCGAGCACGGCCAACACCCGCTCCGCGACGGCGACGTGGTGGAGATCGTACACGCCATCGGGGGTGGGTAAATCGCGCCTACGGCGCGATTTACGACCGGACAGGACGTCCGGGCCGGGCGTTCAGACCGGCACGGCGCCGCGCCAGGGATGGCGGGCACGGCGCCAAAGAATGGTACGCGGAAGAGCCGCCAGGAATGGCGGAAATCAGCCCGAACCCTGTTTCACCAACGCTGGAACCCATCATGTCCGACCCGCTTCACATCGCAGGCAAAACCTACCAGTCCCGGCTGCTGATCGGCACCGGCAAATACAAGGACTTCGAGGAAACCCGCCAGGCCGTGGAGGCCAGCGGCGCGGAAATCGTCACCGTGGCGGTGCGCCGCACCAACCTGGGCCAGGAGCCCGGCGAGCCCAACCTGCTCGACTTCGTCACCCCGGACAAATACACCATCCTGCCCAACACCGCCGGCTGCTTTAATGCCGAGGACGCGGTGCGCACCTGCAAGCTGGCCCGGGAACTGCTCGACGGCCACAAACTGGTGAAGCTGGAAGTGCTCGGCGACCAGAAGACCCTGTACCCGAACATCGCCCATACCGTGCGGGCCGCCCAACAACTGGTGGACGACGGCTTCGACGTGATGGTCTACACCAACGACGATCCGATCGTCGCCAAGGAGCTGGAGGACATGGGCTGCGTGTCGGTGATGCCCCTGGGCTCACTGATCGGCTCCGGCCTGGGCGTGCTCAACCCGCACAACCTGCTGTTGATCATGGAAGAGGCCAAGGTCCCGATCCTGGTGGACGCCGGCGTGGGCACCCCCAGCGACGCCACCCTGGCCATGGAGCTGGGCTGCGATGGCATCCTGATGAACTCCGCCATCGCCCATGCCCGTAACCCGGTGCTCATGGCCAGCGCCATGAAGAAGGCCGTCGAGGCCGGTCGCGAGGGCTTCCTGGCCGGGCGCATGCCCAAACGGGTATTCGCCAACCCGTCCTCGCCCTCCGAAGGCCTGATTTAACGCGCTTACACGCAACACGCTGGCACGCTGGCACGCTAAACCCGTGCCTGAAAGCCCTCAGTGTTTCCTGACACCTCAGGAAACATGCCAAACACTCCAGGCGCGGGTTTAGCGTGTTGCGTGCCAGCGTGTTGCGTGTAAGCGTGTTTGCGTGCCAGCGTGCTGCGTGTAAGCGCGCCCCCCATCCCTTATACTCTGCCCCGCCAACCGCCACCGTAATCGCCATGCTCGATTTTCTGCACCAGGACAAGGACCCGGAAACCGGCAAGGTGATGCGCCGGGTGCGCAGCTTCGTGCTGCGCGAGGGCAGGCTCACCGACGGGCAGCGTCGGGCCCTGGACACCCTGTGGCCGCGCTTCGGCCTGGAACGGGGGCAGGGCATGCTGGACCCGGACGCGGTGTTCGGTCGCGACGCGCCACGGGTGCTGGAAATCGGCTACGGCATGGGCCGCTCCCTGGCGGACATGGCGGAGACCGACCCGGACAAGGATTTCATCGGCATCGAGGTGCACCGGCCCGGTGTCGGCGCCCTGCTGATGGAAATCGAGCAGCGCGGGCTCACCAACCTGCGCAGCTACTGCGACGACGCGGTGGATATTCTCAAACTGTGCATTCCGGACGGCAGCCTGGAGCGGGTGCAGCTGTATTTCCCCGACCCCTGGCACAAGAAGAAGCACCATAAGCGGCGCATCGTGCAACCGGACTGGGTGGCGCTGGTGGGCCGCAAGCTACGCCCCGGCGGCGTGCTGCACATGGCCACGGACTGGGAAAACTACGCGGAACACATGATGGAAGTAATGGCGGGCACCGACGGCTTCAAGAACCAGGCCGGCGCCGGCCAGTTCGCGCCTCGGCCGGCTTGGCGCCCGGAAACCAAGTTCGAGCGCCGTGGCGCCGGCCTCGGCCACGGGGTGTGGGATTTGCTGTTCGAACGAACGGCGCCGTAGCGAGGGCCACGGCGCCGTATCAGGCGGCGGGGTGCCTAGAAGCGGTATTCAAGACCCACGGCGAGGCTGTCGTATTCCAGGTCCTCGCTGACGTCATCCGCCTCGAACGCATAGCGGCTGTAGGACGCGGTGACACCGGCCTGCTCACTCAACAACCAGGCCGCGCGCACGCCGTAAAAGAAGTCACGGGCATCGTCGTCCATGCTGTCCGAGCCACCCGGCCCCCTGAGCCGGAACGTGATGTCCGCGTTCTGGATACCCAGGGTGCCGCCGACCAGGAACGAGGGTGTCACCGGGAACATGGCATCGGCGGCCACATAAAAACCGTCCGCTTCCACCTCGAATTTACCGATGCCGCCCTCGATATCGGCCTCCGCGTCCCCGAATTTCCGGTAACCGAAACGGAAAGTGAACATCTCGTTGGCGGCCAGGCCGACATACACATCCCCGCCCATTTCCGCATCCGGCGAACTTATCCGGACCGACGTCCCGCCCACCGCGTCGTCAAGAAAATCATCGGCGTTACTCTGGTCGCGGGTTACCGCCGCACCCACCAGAAATCCGGAATCCGCCTGGGCGGCAAGGGGCAGAATAGTCAGGCTGGACACAGCGGCGGCAAGAAGAAATTGTTTTTTCACGGGTTCCCTCCGATATTAATGTTATTGAATAAGAGCGGGACACTTTACCCAAAAAAGTTATAAAAGGTAAATCGTGATGCACCTTCCTGGTGCTCTCCGCCCGGATCGACATTGGCTTGGAGGGGCCTGTAGGAGCGACTTCAGCCGCGATCAACGGCGTGGTCCGCTGTACCGTGCTCAAACCTCTCTCAGGCGCCAGGACCAGAAAGTGCCGAGGGCGCCCATCAGCCCCAGGAACACCAGCGCCCACTGGGCGCCGACCAGGGACACACCGGTGCTGACCGCTCCCACCGCCAGCAGCAGCACGCCGATAACGGTGTTGCTCACCGCCGTGTAATCGGTGCGCTTGGTGCCGCCGGCCATGTCCACCAGGTAGGTCTTGCGGCCAATGCGCACGCCGGAGTGCGCCACGGAAAGCACGAAGAAGGCCACCGGATAGAACCCACCCAGCCACGACCGCTCCGGGGCGAACAACGCCACGGTGGCCACCGCCAGGCACACCAGGGCCGCCAGACCGCCACCGCGCATCATCACCTGGCGGCTGGAAGCGTCGGCCATGTAGCCCCAGAGCGTGGCGCTGAGGGTGCTGGCCAGGCTGGAGGCCACCAGGAAACCACCCAGCAACGCGGCGCCCTGACCACGCTCCTGGGCCAATACCACCAGAAAGGGGGAACCCAGGGCCGAGGCCATGAGCAAGGCCCGGGCGATCACGAAATTCCGGAACGGCGCGTCGGTCACCAGCAGGTTGAGGCTGCCCAGGGCCTCGCGCAGCGCATGGCCGCCACCGGCGGTTTCGCCCTTGAACTCATCGACGCGGGCGAACACCGCCGCCGCCAGCCACCAGGCCAGGCCCGCGGCCACCAGCAGCAGGGAATAGAACCGCAACCCGGGCTCGCTGTCCTGGCCAAACAGAAACAACCCCACCGCCAGAGTGGCCAACCCGGAGAACGTGGAGGCCAGGCCGGTGAGCCGGCCACGCCGGGACTTGGGAATGCATTTACCCTGCACGTCCTTCATGGCCACGGAGCAAAAGCCGCGGCCCAGGCTGAAAATCACCAGCAGCCCGACGATGGCCAGCCCGGCGGCGAGACCTTCCCAGTGCCATACCGCCAGCGCCATGCCCAGCACGCACACCCCCTGGATCACCGAGCCGAGAACCCAGAAGCCCTTGCGCACCGGATGGCGACGCACCCAGGCGCCGATCACCAGTTGCGGAATCAGCGAGCCGGATTCACGGATCGGCACCAGAGCCCCGGCCAGGGCGGCGGGGGCGCCCACCGCGCCGATCAGCCAGGCCAGCACGGTTTTCGGGTTGATCAGCAGATCGCCGATCTTGGAGAGCACGTTGGCCAGAATGAGCCTGAAGAAATTGCCGGGCACCTCCCGGCAGGCCTCCTCGCTGATGTCGGTGCAGGTGCGCGCGTCCTCATCGTTCGCCACCAGCGTGTAAAGGCGGTCCAGCGCGGCCTGGTCATGGTCGCCGCTGGCGCTCCGCGGTTGGTTCATGGTGTCCCCTTAACGTTTTTTAACCCTCGTTTACCCCTTGTTTACGCACCCCGGGAGTAGCATGAAACACAGGAGATCAGAGCACTCAGGGAGAGTAACACTATGTACAGAGTGTATTATCTCGTCCGCAGTCTCGATCAGGTAAAGGTCGCCCTGAACGGCCTGAAGCGCGCCGATATCGGCGCCAACCGCGTGCATGTGATGGCCCGCGACAACGGCGAACTGGTCGCCGAGGGTATCCACGCCACCACCCCCTGGGAAGACACCAACATCATGACCACCGGCTTCTATGGCGCCCTGATCGGCGCCGGCATCGGCCTGTTGGTGGGCGGAGCGTTGGCGGCCATCGACCCCTGGGGCGTGCCCATCGGCTTCTTCGGGGTAGTATTGAGCGTCCTGTTCTTTGCTGCCCACGGCGCCTGGGCCGGCGGCCTGCGCGGCATTTCCCACTGCAGCTACCATCTGAAACCTTATCTCAAGGACATCCGCCGGGGGCGTTATCTGATTCTGGTGGATGTGGACCGCGAGGAACAACGGGCCCGGGTGCACCGGGTGCTGGACCGCAGCCTGTACGCCGACCGGCAGGACGACGAGGGCTCCTACAGCCCGCTGTTCTGAACCGCGCGCGGCTGAAAAAGGTCCGTCGCTTTCTAGCGGGAACGGTGGCCGGATTTCCCGGCGGGAGCGGCTGAAGCCACTCCCGCCACATCCATTGAGCGTGCATTGCACGGTCGGGGGGTGGCCGATAGACTTTGCCCCACCTTTGGATGGTTACCCGAAATGCCCGAATCGATTCCCCAGGACTCCGTTGGCCTGGTACAACCGCGAACCCTGCACGTCGACCAGTCGCTGGAGCTGGAGTGCGGCCGGGTTCTGCCCGCCTATGACCTGGTGTACGAGACCTACGGGACCCTCAACGCGGACGCCTCCAACGCGGTGCTGATCTGCCATGCGCTGTCCGGCCATCACCACGCCGCCGGTTACCACGGCCCGGACGATAAACGCCCCGGCTGGTGGGACAACTGCATCGGCCCGGGCAAGCCCATCGACACCAACCGCTTCTTCGTGGTCTGCCCGAACAACCTGGGCGGTTGCCACGGCTCCAGCGGCCCCACCTCCACCAATCCGGAAACCGGCCAGCCCTGGGGTCCGGATTTCCCGATGATGACGGTGAAGGACTGGGTGAAGAGCCAGACCCGCCTGGCGGACGCCCTGGGCATCGCCCAGTGGGCGGCGGTGGTGGGCGGCAGCCTGGGCGGCATGCAGGCCATGCAGTGGGCGATCGACTTCCCCGAGCGGCTGCGTCACTCGGTGGTGATCGCGGGCGCGCCCAAGCTATCGGCGCAGAACATCGCCTTCAACGAGGTGGCCCGCCAGTCGATTCTCACCGACCCCCATTTCCATGGCGGTCGTTATTATCTGCACGACACCTACCCTCGCCAGGGGCTGATCCTGGCCCGCATGGTGGGCCATATCACCTACCTGAGCGACGACGCCATGCGCATGAAGTTCGGTCGCGACCTGCGTTCCGGTCGCTTCCACTTCGGCTTCGACGTGGAGTTCCAGGTGGAGTCCTATCTGCGCCACCAGGGCGAGACCTTCTCGCGCAATTTCGACGCCAACACCTACCTGCTGATGACCAAGGCGCTGGACTACTTCGACCCGGCCCGGGAGTACGACCATTCCCTGGAAAAAGCCATGGAACAAACACGCTGCAATTTCCTGGTAATGTCGTTCAATTCCGACTGGCGCTTCGCCCCGGAGCGCAGCCGCGAAATCGTCAACGCCCTGGTCCAGGCGGGCCGCGACGTGAGCTACGCGGAAATCGACACGCCCAAGGGCCACGACGCCTTCCTGCTGCCGATTCCGGAATACACCAAGCTGTTCAGTGCTTACATGGGCCGCGTGGCCGGTGAGGTGGCCGCCCATGTCTGAGCGCGACGAGCTGCGTCTGATCAGCGACTGGATTCCCCAGGGCGCCACGGTGCTCGACCTGGGCTGTGGTGACGGCGCCCTGCTGGCGCGCCTGCGCGACGAGCGGGCGGTAACCGGTTACGGTCTGGAGATCGATCAGGACAACCTGGCCGCCTGCTTCGAGAAGGGCGTCAATGTGATCGAGCAGGACCTGGACAAGGGCCTGGGCAATTTCCAGAGCGAGCGCTTCGACTACGTGATCATGACCCAGGCACTTCAGGCGGTGCTGCGCCCGGACGCCATTCTCGACGAGATGCTGCGCGTCGGTCGCGAGGCGATCATCACCTTTCCCAACTTCGGCTACTGGCGCATTCGCGCCTACCTGGGGTTCAAGGGCCGCATGCCGGTGTCCTCGGCGCTGCCCTATGAATGGTACGACACTCCCAACATTCACCTGTGCACGGTGGCCGATTTCCAGGCCCACTGCCGGCGCAACGACATCCGCATCATCGAGCGGACCGTGGTCAACCGCCAGCATCGCAGCGGCGCCCTGACCCGCCTGTGGCCCAACTTCTTCGGCGAGATCGCCGTCTACCGTGTGACCCGCTGACGCGGAGATAAACCATGAACACCCTTGTGCTGGCTTCCGGCAACCGCAAGAAACTCGAAGAGATGCGCGCCATTCTGGCGCCCCTGGATCATGAGGTGGTGCCGCAGAGCGATTTCGACGTACCCGAGGCGGAAGAAACCGGCCTCACCTTCGTGGAAAACGCCATCCTCAAGGCGCGCAACGCCTGCCTGCACACCGGCCTGCCGGCGATCGCCGACGACTCCGGCCTGGAAGTGGACGCCCTGAACGGCGCGCCGGGGATTTTCTCCGCCCGCTTTTCCGGTGCCGACGCCAACGACGCCAAGAACAACAAGCTGCTGATCGAAATGCTCGGCGACCTGCCGGAGGCACCACGCACCGCCCGCTATCAGGCACTGCTGGTGATGATGCGCCATGCCGAGGACCCCACGCCGTTGATCTGCCAGGGCACCTGGGAAGGCGAGATCATACTGCAGCCCCGGGGCGAGCACGGTTTCGGCTACGACCCGCACTTCCTGCTGCCGGACCGGGGCCTGACCGCCGCCGAAATGGACCCGGCGGAGAAGAACCGCGTCAGCCATCGGGGACGGGCCATGGCGGAATTGATTGGCCGGCTGACGGGGGATCGCGGCTGAAGCCGCTCCTACGGCGCCGCCAGGCCATGAACGCCACCGACGATACCCTCGGCCTCTATATCCACGTGCCCTGGTGCGTGCGCAAATGCCCCTATTGCGACTTCAATTCCCACGAGCGCGGCGAGATTCCGGAACGGGCCTATCTGGCGGCCCTGCTCACCGACCTGGACCAGGACCTGCCCTGGGTGGCGGGCCGCGTCGTGGACACGGTGTTCATCGGCGGCGGCACCCCGAGCCTGATGAGCGCCGCCTTCTACCGCGAGCTGTTCCATGGGCTCCGTGAGCGCCTGGCGTTCAGCGACCACGCCGAAATCACCCTGGAAGCCAACCCGGGCACACTGGAGGCAGGGCGCTTCGCCGGCTTCCGGGAAGCGGGCATCAACCGGTTATCCATCGGCGTGCAGAGCTTCCACGCACAACACCTGGCCAGGCTGGGCCGCATCCACGGCCCGGAGGAGGCGCGGGCGGCGGTGGGGGAAGCCCGCGCCGCCGGCTTCGACAACTTCAACCTGGACCTCATGCACGCCCTGCCGGGCCAGACCACCGAGCAGGCGCTGGATGATCTGCGCCAGGCCCTGGCGCTGTCGCCCACCCACCTGAGCTGGTATGAGCTCACCATCGAGCCCAACACCGCCTTCTTTCGCGCGCCGCCGGAACAGCCCGACGGCGATCACCGCGCCGACACCGAGGAAGCCGGGCTGGCCTTGCTGGCCGATGCCGGCTTCCGTCGCTACGAAGTCTCCGCTTTCGCCCGGGACGACCGCGCCTGCCGGCATAACCTGAATTACTGGCGCTTCGGGGATTATCTCGGCATCGGCGCCGGCGCCCACGGCAAGCTGACCCTGCCGGACCGGCGGCTGCGTTATCGCAAGACGCGGCAGCCGGAACACTATCTCGCCGATCCGGCGGCGTCGCGCCGTCAGGAAACCGTCATCGAAGCCGCCCTGGAAGAGGCTCTGATGAACGGCCTGCGGCTGGTGGATGGTGTGTCCTCGGCACTGCTTGCCGAGCGCAGTGGCTGGTCACCACCGGAGCTGGACGCCGCCCTGGCGGCGTTCCGCCAACGCCACCTGTTGGTCGATGAAAAGGAGCGGGTGGCTTGCACGCCCCTGGGGTTCCGCCATCTGGATACCGTGCTCGAACAACTCTTCGCGCATCTGGCCAATCGCTGACGCGACGTCAAAAATCGATCCGCGCGGCGCATAGGCGCCATGGCCTCTGGCTCGGGGTCGACCGGGTGTTCACACTGCCATTTCAATATCCCATGACCGTGGCGTATGCTCTTCGCTCAGTTTCAGGCCACGGATGGCCGGCCCGGCGTCACGCGGGACGCCGCCCTCCGCGGGCACAAGAATCAAAAACACCGCCTTCTATCAGGGGTTTATACCGATGAGTAAGCGCATTATCAGCAAGCGCATGGTGATCATGCTGATCATCCTGGCGATCGTGTTCGGGGTGATCTTCGGCATCAAGGCATTTGTCAGCGTGAAGATGAACGAATTCTTCGACAACATGCCGCAACCCGCCGCCGCGGTATCCACCTATGAAGCCCGCCCGGACAGCTGGGCCCTGATGCTGGAAGCGGTGGGCACGGTCAACGCGGTGAACGGCGTGGACGTGACCAGTCAGGTGGCCGGCGAGGTGCGCAAGATCGAGTTCGAATCCGGCGACACGGTCAAACAAGGCGATGTGCTGGTAACCCTGGAATCCGCCGCCGACCGCGCCCAGCTCAATGCGCTGCAAGCCACCGCCCGGTTGTCCCGCCAGGAATTCGACCGTTACGAGCGGCTGTTCAAGCAAGGCAGCATTTCCAAATCCGAGCTGGATAACCGCCGCGCCCAGCGCGACCAGGCCATGGCCCAGGCCCAGGCCCAGCAGGAACAGCTCAACTACAAGACCGTGCGCGCGCCCTTCGACGGCCGGCTCGGCATTCGCCAGGTGGACCTGGGTCAGTATCTGCAGCCCGGCACCCCGGTGGTGAGCCTGACCCAGCTGGAACCGATCTTCGTGGACTTCTCCCTGCCGGAGCAGGAACTCAGCAAGGTGGAGCAGGGCTTCAAGGTACAGGTGCGGCTGGATGCCTTCCCGGACCAGAGCTTCGAAGGTGAGATCAGCGCCATTGAGCCGGGCGTGGACGCGGCCACCCGCAACGTGAATATCCAGGCCCGCTTCGAGAACGCGGATCGCAAACTGCGCCCGGGTATGTTCGCCAAGGTGAATATCCAGTTGCCCCAGGCGGAAGACGTGGTGGTGGTGCCGCGCACCGCGATCAGCTACGCGCCCTATGGCAATGCGGTATTCGTGCTGCAGGACGCCGACACCGGCAAGAACGGCGAGCAAGCCAGCGGCGAAGACGAACCCCGGAAAATCGTCAAGAAACGCTTCGTGAAACTGGGCCGCCAGCGCGGCGACCTGGTGGCCGTGGTGGACGGGCTCAAGCCCGGCGAGGTGGTGGCCACCAGCGGGCTGCTGAAACTGCGCAACGACGCCAAGGTAACCATCGAGAACGATGTGCGGCCTTCCGCCGACCCGACGCCGACGCCGGGTAACAGCTGAGGCCGCCCATGAAATTCACGGATATTTTCATCAATAAACCGGTGCTGGCCAGCGTGGTCAGCCTGTTCATCTTCCTGCTCGGCCTGCGCGCCGCCACCGAGCTGAACGTTCGCCAGTATCCGGAAATGGAAAACGCCGTGGTCACCGTGACCACGGTCTATACCGGCGCCGACGCGGACCTGATCCAGGGCTTTATCACCACGCCCCTGGAGCAGGAAATCGCCTCCGCCGAGGGCATCGATTACCTGGTCTCCACCTCACTGCAGGGGGCGTCCTCGATCCAGGCCTATATTCGCCTGGGCGCCGACCCCAACGAGGCGCTCACGCAGATCGTGGCCAAGGTCAACAAGATGCGCAGCGAGTTGCCGCAGGAGTCCGAGGACCCGACCGTCGAACTGGCGGTGGGCGAGGACATCGCCTCGATGTATCTGTCGTTCTCGTCGGAGATTCTCGACAACAACCAGATCACCGACTACATCGTGCGCGAGATCCAGCCCAAACTGGCCACCATTCCCGGGGTACAGCGCGCCCGCGTACTCGGCGACCGTACCTTCGCCATGCGCGCCTGGCTCAAGGCGGAACGCATGGCAGCCCTGGGAGTGACGCCCTCGGACGTGTACGGCGCCCTGCAGCAGCAGAACGTGCTGGCCGCGGTGGGCAGCACCAAGGGCACCAACGTGGCCCTGGACCTGAAAGCCGGTACCGACCTGAATTCCGCCCGCCAGTTCGAGCGGCTGATCATCCGTTCCGAGGGTAACGCCATCGTGCGGCTCGGTGACGTGGCCGATGTGGAACTGGGCTCGGAGTCCTATCAATCGTCGGTGACCTTCAACGGCAAGCAGGCCACCTTCATCGGTGTCGAGGTGGGCACCGACGCCAACGCCCTGGACGTGATCGCGGAAGTACGCGACGTTCTGGAAAACCAGATCTTTCCGCAGTTGCCGGAAGGCATGAGCGGCGACATCCCCTACGACGGCACCGACTACATCCAGGACTCCATCGACGAGGTGATCAAGACCCTGATCGAGGCGGTACTGATCGTGATTCTGGTGATCTACCTGTTCCTGGGTTCACTGCGTTCAGTGCTGATCCCGGCCATCGCGGTGCCGTTGTCCATGGTCGGCGCCCTGTTCCTGATGCTGCTGATGGGCTTCTCCATCAATCTGCTGACCCTGCTGGCCATGGTACTGGCCATCGGCATCGTGGTGGACGACGCCATCATCGTGCTGGAGAACGTGCACCGGCACGTGGAAGAGGGGCTATCGCCGTTCGACGCGGCCATCAAGGGCGCCCGGGAACTGGCCTGGCCGGTGGTGGCGATGACCACCACCCTGGTGGCGGTGTACCTGCCTATTGGGTTCATGGGCGGCCTCACCGGCACCCTGTTCGTGGAATTCGCCTTCTCCCTGGCCGGCGCGGTGCTGCTGTCCGGTATCGTGGCACTGACCCTGTCGCCGATGATGGCCGCCAAGATTCTCAAGCCCCACGATCCGAACCGGGAAGGCCATCGCTTCGAAAAGTGGCTCAACCGCCGTTTCGAAAAACTGGAGAAGGGCTACGAGCGACGCCTGCACGGCGCCCTCAACGACCGGCCGGTGATCTATGTGTTCGGCCTGGTCATTCTGGTGTCCTGTTACTTCCTGTTCATCAGCTCGCCCAGTGAGCTGGAACCGGCGGAGGACCAGGGCTTCGTATTGACCTCATCCACCGCCGACCCTTATGTGACGCTGGATTATCTGGAACCCTTCACCCGGGAGTTCAACCAGATCGCCGACAGCATGCCGTCGGTGGGCAACGTATTCCTGCTCAACGGCATCGGCGGCGGCGCCGGCACCGCCGCCTCCAACACGGCGCTGGCCGGCTTCGTACTGAAAAGCTGGAACGAACGCGACCAGACCACCGCCGAGGCGAACACCGAGCTGTCCGAGAAGATCAACAGCATCGCCGGCCTGCAGGTGGCCTCCTTCGTACCGCCGTCCCTGCCCACCGCCGGCGGCATGCTGCCGGTGGAATTCGTGATCGGTACCACCGAGCCCACCGAAAACCTGCAGGAGTTCGCCAACGAAGTTCTGGCCAAGGCTCGCGCCAGCAACAAGTTCATCTTCATGGACACCGACCTGAAGATCGACAAGCCGCGCTACAACATCGTCATCGACCGGGAGAAGGCGGCCAGCCTTGGCATCACCATGCAACAGCTGGCCCAGGAGATGGGCGCCATGCTGGCCGGCGGCTACGCCAACCGCTTCTCCCTGGAGAACCGTTCCTACAAGGTGATTCCCCAGGTGCAGCGGGGCGACCGCCTGACTCCGGAGCAGCTCAAGCAGTTCTATGTGCGCACCGGCGGCGGCGAGCTGGTGCCCCTGGCCACGGTGATCAGCCTGGAAGAAACCGTGCAGCCGCAGCAGTTGAAGCGCTTCCAACAGCTCAACTCGGTGACCATCTCTGGGGTGCAGCGGCCCGGCGTGACCCTGGGCGAGGCCCTGGGCGTGCTGGAAACCGCCGCCAACGAGGTGCTGCCTCCGGGCTACTCGGTGGATTACTCCGGCCAGTCCCGCCAGTTCAAGAAAGAAGGCAGTGACCTGATCATCACCTTCTTCTTCGCGCTGATCGTGATCTACCTGGTGCTGGCCGCCCAGTTCGAGTCCTGGCGGGACCCGATCATCATGCTGATCACGGTGCCGATGTCGGTGTGCGGCGCCATGATTTTCGTGAGCCTGGGCCTGACCACCCTGAACATCTACACCCAGGTGGGCCTGGTGACGCTGATCGGGGTGATCTCCAAACACGGGATTCTGATCGTGGAGTTCGCCAACAAGATGCAGGACGAGGGCATGAGCAAGCGCCAGGCCATCGAGCACGCCGCTGCCGTGCGGCTGCGCCCGGTGTTGATGACCACCGCCGCCCTGGTGCTGGCCATGGTGCCGCTGCTGATCGCCGCCGGACCCGGTGGCGGTGCCCGCTTCGCCATCGGCCTGGTGGTGGCCGCCGGCATGACCATCGGCACCCTGTTCACCCTGTTCGTGGTGCCGGCCATGTACATGCTGCTGGGCCGCGACGAAGGCCACGACGACAGCGACCACGCCGCCGCCTGACGGCGGGGCGGTGCCCTGCGGGGCACCGCCCCGCTCCCACGGCAATGAAAAGCCCCGCTACGTGGCGGGGCTTTTTTGTGTCCGGGCGGTTTGAAGCGCCGGGTCAGAACTTCCAGTAGGCCGAGGCCGCCGGGCCTTTGACGGTCACGTTGTCCTTGTCGTAATAGAACATGTACTCGAGGTTCAGGCCCACGCGCTCGCTGAGATCCATGTCCACGCCCGCGCCATAGGAGGAGTCATAGAACTTCTGGTCGACTTCTCCAAGGTCGGTATCGAGCTTTTCCTTCCCTTCCGTGTAGCCACCCAGCAGGTAGGGGGTGAAAGCGGTGTGGTTGGCCCAGCTGAGTTTGGCGTAAATGCCGTAGAAGTATTCGATGGCGTATTCGCCTTTGACGCCGGGCAAAGCGCGCAGGTTGTCCTCGTTCTTGTTGATCGTGGTGCCGGCGCGCATTTCCACGCCGAACCAGTTGTTCACCCGCCCACCGAGTTTGCCGATCAGTTCGCCGGTTTCGAACCGGTCGTCTCCGAAGAAGCGATCATTCTGCTCATGATGGCCGTAGCCCAGGGACAGATAGGCCGGGGAGGGTTCGTCCGCGCTCACGGGCGACAGCAGGCCCAGGCCGATCAACGGAACGGCCAGGGCGGCGATGTTGGTTTTCATTTCTGGATCAGTCCTCTTCCTTGACGCGATTCGCTTCCACCACCCGCTTGTCGGCCCGCAGCCGCTCATGCTGGCGGGGCGTGCAGCCCAGACAACGCACGAAGGCGGCGGACGCCGGTGTTTTCACCAGGGTGTCCGCGGCTTCCTGCGGGTTGCCGCCAATCAGGCTGAATGGCAGGGTCACCGCGTAGACGGCTATGCCCCCCACGGTGCCCACGGTCATGATCGGCCGCACGATCAGGGCATCGCCGAACATGGCGAGCGCCGACGGGCGAGCGCCATCCAGCTCCATGTCGCGGGCCTGGGCGGGACCGGCAAGCGAAAGCGTCGAGGCGAGAGCGGTGGCCGCGACCAGGCGCAGGGCTCGCTTCATGGTGGTTCCCTCTTGCTTGGAATCGTCGATGTGCTCCGGCACGCCCAGGGCGTCCACCGGGAGCTTGTTAATGTAATACTGCTATTGTCGTTCCTAAGTAATTCTTCTTCCGACAATCACATCACAATCTACAGCTTTGTTATGAGCCCGGCAATATGGCCGCCAGCGGCCCGTCAGCGCTGGCAGGCCGCGCAAAATACCGTGCTGCGCTGGCCGTGGCGGGCGCTCCGCAGGGGCGCCCCACACTGCCGGCAGGGCTGGCCCGCGCGGCCGTACACCAGCAACTGCTGGGCGAAATAGCCGGGCTGGCCATCGGCTCGGGTGAAATCCCGCAGAGTGGTGCCACCGGCCTCGATGGCCTTGGCCAGCACCGCGCGGATCGACAGCGCCAGACGCTCGTAACGGGCGCGGCTGATACGCCCGGCGGGCCGCGACGGATGAATGCCGGCCAGGAACAGGCTTTCCTGGGCGTAAATGTTGCCCACCCCCACCACGGTGGCGTTATCCATGATGAAACTCTTCACCGACACCCGCCGTCCCCGGCTGCGCCGGTACAGCCAGTCGCCGCTGAACGCCTCGTCCAGAGGCTCCGGCCCCAGGTTGGCCAGCAGGGGATGGGTCAGCCCCTCGGCCAGGTAGAGCAGGGCGCCGAAGCGGCGCGGATCGTTGAAACGCAGCAGCCGGCCGGAGTCCAGGTGCAGGTCCACATGATCGTGCTTGCGCAGCGGGGTGTCCGCCCCCACCACCCGCAGAGTGCCGGACATGCCCAGATGGATACCCAGCTCCAGATCGCCCAGATCGATAAGCAGGTACTTGGCACGCCGCCGCAGAGCGCGGATGGGCCGGTCGCGCAGCTCGCCGACGCGGGCGTCCACCGGCCAGCGGAGGCGCGGCTCGCGCACGGTGACGGCGGTGAGCACACGGCCAGCCACATAGGGCTCGATGCCGCGCCGGGTGGTTTCCACTTCGGGCAATTCAGGCATATTCGGTCAATTCAGGTCGGGGAATCCGGGGTCGGGGGCGAGTGCACGCCTCCACCGGGGACATTAACATGGGCCTCGCATTGTAGTGGACACGGAACACGGAGACACCATGGCGTACTGGCTGGGCGTGGATACGGGCGGCACCTTCACGGATTTCGTGCTGCTCGGCGAGGATGAGCCGCGCATTCACAAGGTCCTTTCCACGCCGGCCGCTCCGGAGCAGGCGATCCTTCAGGGCATCCGGGAAATGGGCCTGGAAGACGCCCTGGGTGCCGGCGAACTGGTTATCGTGCACGGCACCACGGTGGCCACCAACGCCGCCCTGGAAGGCCAGGGCGCGCGCACCGTGCTGGTCACCAACCAAGGCCTGGAGGACGTGCCGCTGATCGGCCGCCAGAACCGTCCGGAGCTCTACAACCTGACCCCCATCGCGGCGCCTTCCGCCCTGGGCGAAACGCCGGTGGAAAGCCTGCCGGCCCGGCTTGGCGCCGGCGGCGAGGAAATAACCGCCCTGGATGACCGGCAGATTCAGGAGCTCGTGTCGAGAGTGAGCGCCCACAAACCCGAATCCGTGGCGGTCAACCTGCTGTTCAGCTATCTCGACCCCGACCACGAAAACCGGCTGGGCCGGGCTCTCGAGGAGGCCGGCCTGACGGTGAGCCTGTCCAGCCAGGTGCTGCCTTTGCGCGGCGAGTACGAGCGCGGCCTGGCCACCTGGTTGAATGCCTGGTTGGCACCGCGCATTCGTCATTATTTGAATCGTTTGTCCACCCATACCCGGCCGTCACCGCTGACCATCATGCAATCCAACGGCGGCACCGTGGCGGCGGAACAGGCCGCCGGCCGCGCCGTGAACCTGCTGCTCTCCGGCCCCGCCGGCGGCCTGAACGCCGCCCGCCGTCTGGGCCGCGAGCTGGGCCGCGACCACCTTATGACCTTCGACATGGGCGGCACCTCCACGGACGTGGCCCTGCTGGACGGCGACATCCGCCTGACCCGGGATGGCCACATCGGCCCTTACCCGGTGGCGGTACCGATGGTGGACATGCACACCATCGGTGCCGGAGGCGGCTCCCTGGCGCGGGCCGACGACGCCGGCCTGCTCCATGTGGGCCCGCGCTCCGCCGGCGCCCACCCCGGCCCGGCCTGCTATGGCCGGGGCGGCACCGAACCCACGGTCACCGACGCCAACGTGGTGCTCGGCCGCCTGCAACCGGAATTCGCCCTGGGCGGCAGCCTCGCCCTGGACGAGGACGCCGCCCGGGCGGCGGTGAACCGGCTGGCAACACGGCTGGGCCTGGGGCTCGAGGACGCGGCGCGGGGCATCATTGATCTCGCCAACGAGCACATGAGCCAGGCTCTGCGGGTGATTTCCATTCAGAAGGGCTTCGATCCGGCGAACTTCACGCTGGTCAGCTTCGGCGGCGCCGGCGGCCTGCACGTGTGCGCCCTGGCCGATAATCTGGGTATGCGCCAGGCCGTGGTACCGGTACGTGCCGGGGTGCTGTCCGCGGAGGGGCTGGTGTACGCGCCGCGCAAGCGGGAGCTGATCCAGGCTCTGCCGGCGGACGCCGACGGCCAGGGCGTGGACACCCTGGCCCGGGATCTGGACCGGCACGGTCGCGCCGAACTGGCCGCCGAGGGCGTGGCCGAAACGGACATCGAGACCACCGTGAGCCTGGACCTGTGCTACCAGGGCCAGTCCTCCACCCTGGCGCTGCCCTGGGAAGGGGACGCGGCGGCCTGCGAGGCGGCCTTCCATGCCCTTCACGAACAGCGCTATGGCCACCGGCTGGCCCTGCCCGTGCGGCGCGTGAATGTCCGTGTACGCTGCCAGGCCGCGCCCCGTTCACCGGCGCCGGCGGCCCTCACGGGCGGTACCGGGGAGCCGGCCTGGCACGCCCGGCTGCCGGAACTGTCCGTGCCGGTGCCGGTCTACCGTAGAGAGGCCCTTAAGCCGGAACAGTGCCTGGAAGGCCCGGCCCTGATCTTCGAGCCGGTCGGGACGGTTTATCTGGCACCGGGCTGGCGGGCTCAGGTACACTTTCAAGGTCATCTGCTGATGACCCGCTAGTCACCAAAAAGATACTCATCCCCATGAACGACGTACTCAATTTCCTCTCCGGCGGCCTGCTCTCACCCGGCCCCTGGACCCTGGTTCTGATCACCCTGGCGCTCACTCACGTGACCATCGTCAGCGTGACCGTATACCTGCATCGCTACTCCGCCCACCGGGCCCTGGAGCTGCACCCGGCCCTGAAGCATTTCTTCCGCTTCTGGCTGTGGATGACCACCGGCATGGACACCCGTGCCTGGACCGCCATCCACCGCAAGCACCACGCCCGCTGCGACAGCGAGGAAGACCCCCACAGCCCGCAGGTTCTCGGCCTGCGCAAGGTACTGCGCGAGGGCGCCGAGCTCTACCAGGCGGAAGCCACCAACCAGGAGACCCTGGACAAATACGGCGCCGGCTGCCCGGACGACTGGCTGGAGCGCAACCTCTACCACAAGCACAGCGTGCTCGGCATTACCCTGATGGGTCTGATCAACGTGGCCCTGTTCGGCGTGGTGGGCATCACCGTCTGGGCCGTGCAGATGATATGGATTCCAATCACCGCCGCCGGCATCATCAACGGCATCGGCCACTATTGGGGCTACCGCAACTTCGAGTGCAGCGACGCCTCCCGCAACGTGCTGCCCTGGGGCATCCTGATCGGCGGCGAGGAGCTGCACAACAACCACCACACCTACCCGAACTCCGCCAAGCTCTCCGTGCGGCGCTTCGAGTTCGACCTGGGCTGGGCCTGGATCCGCACCTTCGAGGTGCTGCGTCTGGCCAAGGTGAAAAAGGTGGCGCCCAAGCCGGTGGTCGCCCGCGACAAACACACCGTGGACCTGGACACCCTTCGTGCCCTGGTGCAACACCGCTTCCAGGTGATGGCGCACTACCGCCGCGAAGTGATCAAGCCCGTGTTCGAGCAGGAAAAGGCGCGCGCCTGCGACGCCACCCGTGGCCTCTACAACCGCGCCGCCGCCCTGCTGCATCGCGACCAGCGCTTCTTCAAGGTGCGCCACACCAAACGCCTGACCACCCTCACCGAGCACAACTCGACCCTGGCGACAATCTACGATTACCGCCTGCGTCTGCAGGAAATCTGGAGCCAGACCAGCCACAGCTCGGCGGAAATGCTCGACTCCCTGGCGCAATGGTGCCGGGACGCGGAAGCCTCCGGCATCCACGCCCTGCAGGATTTCGTAAGCACGCTGAAAGGCTACCGGGTCACTCCGGCCCGAGCCTGAACCGGACCCCGCCCGCCGCTTGCCGGCGAGCGGGGCCCGCCTTTCCAGGCGCTAGTAACGCAAGGACACCCCCACGGTGAACAGGCTTTCCGTGGGCTTCAGTTCCAGAGCTCCGTCGAAATAGTCCTCTTCGCCGTAGCGCGTCTGGTTCCACTCCAACCGCATATCGAGATTCTCTTGCAGAGGCAGCAGGGCGCCGACGCCGTAGCGAATGCCGTCATGGTCCTGGTCGTCTGAATCGGCGCCACTGACCTCGTAGTTGGAGGTCTGCCATCCCAAGCGCAGATAGGGTGTGGCGCCTTCGAGGCGGCCACCCAGAAGGATGCCCAGGCCGTAGCTCACGTCGGATTCAACCCGCGCTTTATCGGTTACACCACCAGAACGGAGGGTTTCTTCCGCTTCCGCGTCGCGCATTCCCATGTTGGCTTCAATTGCGAAGAAACCATGGATAGAGCGCCACCCATATCCAGCAAAAATACTGCCACCCAACCCATCAGCCGCAAGCCCATCCAGGTTGTAACGAGCACCGAGTGCCGAAGAACTCATCTCGACATGATTGCTGGACCAACCCATGCCAGCCCCAATGAACCCACCCTCGCGCGCCATAACCTGCGAGGGCAACCCAAGCACCAGCGCAAGAGAGCCAGCAACCATGTACACACCCAACCGGTTTTTTCCATTTTGTTTTTTCATCGTTTCCTTCTCCTTGCTCCTTATGGTTTGAACTTTTTTCCTTAGCAGCCCTCCGGACCGCAGTACTCCAATAGTTCCACGGCGGGCTGGTCCGCGGCGATTACGTGAACCTGCGCCGTGGCCAGATCCACGCCCAGGGTTTCCAACAACGGACCGATCAGATATTGCGAGAGCGGCTCAAGCACACCATTGATGGCCGGACGCAGAATATCCAACGTGAAGTTAAGTGTATCTCCCAGCGGCAAACAGGCCAGGCTGGCGTGGGTAACCTCGATACCTTCCAACAAACCGCCCACACTCCGCGCCAGCACCTCGCCGGAATCGCCGCGAGCCTCCTTGGTAACCGCCTCGAACTGGTCCAATGGCAAATCATCGAAATACAGGGGCGTACTCGCCACTGAACGACCGGTTACCGGCGTCGACTCGATCTGAATATCCAGCAGCCCCCGGCCACAGGCTTCAATGGGTGGGTAACAGCAATCCCCATACTCTTCACCCAGTAAGCCGCTGTATTTGTAGTTCCAATCCACCCCTTCCCGCTCCACCGGGCAGGCCCAGTCCGCGATGGCCGGGAAACAAATATCGTCCGGCGGCTCCTGAGAGCCAAGCAGCAGTACCTCGATGCCATGGTAGCCATCACCCTTCATGGTGCTCAGGGTCAGGGCGCTGCGCTCCACCTCGAAATCAAAACCCACCTCGTTGCGGGTGCCGGCGGCACAGCGCCCCCCCACCAGCCTGGCGCGGGTGGCCCCCGTGGAAAGCTCTATGGGCACACGCAACCGTAACGGCGTGAATGCCGCGCCACCCAAATCCAGCAGGATATCCAGACGCAACCGGATATCGGCGCCGGTAACGGTGCCCATCCACTCAAGACCGTCCTCGCCTTCCATCATGCGGGCCGGAGCCACCACCGGCTTCGGGGTGTTGTCGATCTCCAGGGCGAGCTCCAGCTTGATGTTGTCGTCCAACCCCAAGGCGCCGGTCAATCCATCAAGATTCAACTCAATCACGCCATTTAAAGGCGGCTGCTGGGCCAGATTGAAAATCAGCGACGACACCACCTCAAGCAGCGGCACCTTGGCGCCGGAATCCACCGCGCTCTCACCCAACACCCCCACCACATCCTGCAGCTTTACGTTGGTATCGACACCCGGCGTGGCGATGATGTCATCCAGCAACCCGGCAGCGTCATAAGTCAAACCGTCCACCGCCTTAAGCGCGCCCACCACCACATAGGCCGGCACCTCGGAACCCAGCACCTCATCCAGCCCCAGGTGCGTCTCTTCCGCGATATAACCGACGATATCCTCCAGGTCACCCACCGTGGCCGCCAACTGCTCCAGGGACAACGCCCGCAGCGTCAACTGATTGTCACCAAGCACGGCGCGGAAAATCGGTTCCAGAAGCGGCGACCCCGCCGTTGATAACTGCGCGGTAAAAGACTCCGTGTAGAAAGTGGCATACACCTCCTTCCGCGCGGCGGCATCCGCGCTCAAGGTCACGGTACCGAACACACTCTCCGGCAAAAGCCGGCTGATCGGCTCTTTGCGCTCAATGTGCACCGCCACTCCATTGGTGAGCAGGTAGTTATCCTCCGGCTTGAAGGAAAGTACCTCAGCGCCGTTCGCCTCCACCACTCCGGCCTGCACCGTCATGGTCGACGCGCCCGCATCGAATCCCTGAGCGTTCGCGGCCACCGTCGCGGCATCGAGCATGGCCGCCTCGCCCGCGCCGCCACAGGCCTGCACACCGCCAGCCGCCGCCGTGGCGGCGGCATTCGCCTGACTCTGTAGTTTTTTCTGCAGGGACATAAGACGCGCCCCATCCAATGCCATAACACTCAACATCACCACGAGCACCATCAAAAGCGGCGTAATCACCGTCAAGGCACCCTTCTGCCTGCGCATAACAAATCTCTTCAAGAATCGAGTGACAAACTACTACCGGCATTCGTCCACTGTTGCCGGTATCCCCGGAGCAGCGCACTCCGGACTTTTCCTATTAGCTATGGCCACCGTTCGCCGCGACCAGGCACCAGCCAAAACCCAAATTATTGAAGTGGTAAAGATCGAGACGTACCCATCCACTAAGTAGTGCCACCCCAAGTGCACCGAACCAAGCAAAATAACCACGACATAGACAAACGCCAGAAGCCCCCACCAAAGCCCGGCGCGAGCAGCCAGGAGGAATAGAAGCCAGGCAAGGGAGACATGCATACTTGGCATCGCTGATATGCCCGAACCAACCGCAAAATCACGCTTTTCGTAGATACTCCAAAGATGATCCTGTGTCCCCACAGCCCACGCTGGCGCACCCTGGTAAGCGGCTCCAAGATAGGACATCAAACCTGAAAAGGGGTCCTGAAGATCGGGGAAAAGCCTCCCGAAATAGCAAGGCCCTCCTGACGAAAACAACAATGCCAACAACGCACCGTTAAGCAGCCACGTTGAAGCATAGCTTATTAAATACTGCTTTCTTACACTCGGATGACGCACATCAACGACCATCCAGGCCAAACTCCCCACAACCAGAAAAAACCATAGGTTATAAAGAAAGTTAACCAACTGAGTCAGCCCCCAGCCCTGGATGAAAGGCTGAACCCACTCCCATGGCTGCTTCCCCCCATGCAGCATCCTATCCAAGTCGGCCAGAAATGGGTCCCATTGATAAGGATTGATGGCGGGGATTAGCGTTTTAAATGACGACGCCGCGGAAAGAAAAAAACTAAACATCATCATGATAATGGTAATACGAAGGGGCCCAGCATCCAGCAGCACCCCTCTGGCCTGACGAACCATATCGGATATCGGCTTATCCGGCCTTGTGATTAGCATCAGCCAAACTCCTCTAAAAAAGAAGAGTATGAAGACGATATACACCATCGCCTGGATCGCTATTTCCGGATAAATAAATATCGAGAATCTACCCTGAAGCCCGTAAGCCCAGGCAACCCCTCCGATCACGGAGATGAAACCCAGAAGGAGAGTAATTACATCACCATCCTCCCGGATCAGGTCACGCAGCTCTCGCCTCAACCCATTTCGGAATCTATGCCAATCAACCCAGCCGCGTATCATAGTCAGTCGTTTGTAGCTCGTTATTAGTCGCCATCACGATCAGCAGCCATCAACTCCACAGTACTCGAGCAGTTGGACACTATTCTGATCCGCTCCCGTAACGGCAACCTGCATCGTTCCGACGGAAACACCAAGCGCGTTTAGCAACGGATCTATAAGGGTCGTACCCAAGGCATTTACCAACCCTTCTACAGTCGAGGCGATCACTTCCTCCAGACCGAGGAGGCTGGTCACACCATCCACTATCCCACTTACGAGATCCCCTATTCCGACCAACAGGCAACTAATAAGTCCACCGCACGCCGCCTTGTTATCAAATAACTGAACATTAATATCAAATTGATCCAAGTCAGCCTCAGAAAGCCCTCCCTGAGTGAACACGGAGGAAGGGTTATCTTCATTAAGAGTGTAGCCAAGCTCGACCCGCTCCGTTCCACCGCCAAGAGTCAAATCCAGGTTCGCCGTTATAGTCGCAAGGCCAACCCTGCCAGGCAGCGTATTCTCAAGCACCGCTAGAGACACGGGTCCTGAATTCAGGTTTCCGGAAGCGTCAATCTCACCGGTGGCAACTCTCGCAGCCTGCCCGGCAACATCGAGCCCCAAAGCAACTGAATTGGTGTTCGTTCCCTCAGCACAGTCAGCCCAAACAAGCTCCGCATCACCACCACCCGCCTCTACGGCCAACGGAAGCTCAAGTGTCAATAGTCCGAGTACGTTCAACTCGCTGGTCAGTGTAAGTCCAAGGTCTGGAGCATGAAGACGAGTAATCCAATCGCCCGCATCATCCTGGCGCGCCGGGCCAGTCACCACCGTCGGCGCCTTTCCAACAAAGAGACTGACCCGGGTGGAAGTGACATTAGGGATGTTTATCTGAGTGTCGGTCAGCGCCCCTTCGAGAAGCTGGCCTTCGGCGAGGTTGAGCACTAAGGCAATGACTGTATCGTAGACAGGCAGCCGGCTATTTTCAGGAACCTTGGTCGTGCCTACCACTTCAATAATGTCCGCGATCTTGATCGTCTGAACGCCCGCGGCCCCGATGAGCTGATCCAAAGCACCACCAACATCGTTCAGCCCATCATTGTCATCCAGGGCCTGCAGTAGATCGGCGACCAGGACATCCGTACTCAACATGGCTTCCAGGCTATCAACACCAAGAGAATCCAGAACATCTCCCAGGCGAGCCGTGGTCAGGGCAAGACTCTGAAAATCGGTGGGATCAATAGAAAATGGCGTTCCGCCATTGAGCACCTCACCAAGGATTACGTTCAGCAGGTTGGCCGTTTGGGCGTCACCGCCAAGCACGGCAGTACTACCGGCACCGCTCAACGTAGCGACCAATTCTTTACGGGCCGCTGCCTCCGCCGTTATCTTGACGGTGCCAAAGGTACTCTCAGGCAACAGGACGGAGATCGGCACTTCCCGCTTTTGCTCGACAACGACGCCATTACTCTTTCGAAGATCGGAAACCGGTTGAAAGGAAAGTACTTTCTCACCATCGCTTTCTATAACGCCGGGCTGGACAGATAAGGTGCCCTTTGAGGCGACATAACCTTGTGTCGTGGCAGCGCCCAATGCTCTTTGCTGGATAGTTGCAAGGCTTATTGTTTCTCCGCCGCAGGCCTGAGCCGCATCCGCGGCGGCCATCGCCGCCACATTAACCTGGCTTTGCATCTCCTGCCGAAGAGAATAAAGGCGGGCGCCATCAACCGCGAGCGTGCCGAGTATCACCACCAAAACCATAAGTAATGGTGTGACAAAGGTGAGAGCACCCCGCTGATTGCGCATTTTAGTTATCTTCTCGTGTTTGGTTGCCGAACGTCTCCGGAATCGGCGTACGGAAACTTTCCGCGAGGCGCTTCTGGGTATCGACATAGACGGGCACCGATATCTCACTGCGCTCCGCACGGGCGGAGCGGCGCTGTTGATCCAGCGCCCTGTCCGTGGCGGTCGGCGAGTGTTCCTTCACCACCACGCCAGCCAGCCCGTACTCGGGCGGCTCCGTTTCACCGGCCATGACCAGGGCCGGAATCATCATCAAGATCGCGATCCGGTATTTCATTGCACGCTCCTGAAAGTCGCCGCGAGACGCTCCGCGTAGGCGCGCTCCTTGGCATCGAAGTCGTATTCCTGGGTCATCCATTGCAGACCCGCCCAGTTCTCGGTGAGCAGGTAGGCCACCGCCAGATTCTGGCGAACCGGCCCCTGCCCGTCGCCCAGCTCCATGGCGGTGCGCAACTCGTAGGCGGCGGCGCCGTATTCGCCCACCATGAGAAGCACGTAGCCATAGTCATTGCGAACCTGCGCGGAGGCGGGCTTCAACTCGCGGGCCTGGCGCAGCTGATCCAGGGCCGCCATGACCTCGTCCTTTTTGAGCAGAACCATGCCCAGACCATGATGGCCCCGACCGCTACCACATTGCTCCACCAGGCCACTGAAGATCGTCTCGGCTTCGTCAAGCCGGCCCGTGGAGGCTTTCAGCTGGCCGTAGCGCACCCAGTGGCCGACCGTCGACAGCGGTCTTGCTTCCAGCTGAGCCAGAGCGGCGTGGTTGTGATCCCGGGCCATTAGCGTATCCACCCGGTCCAACTGGACCTGCTCTTCTGGCTGGATTTTATCGTTGCATGTCAGGTTATCGGGCGCATCCGCCCTGGCTCCCTCTGGAGCCGGGGGGTGGTAGGCGCAGCCGGTAGCGAGCAACGCCGCCGTTAACCCCACAATGAATGCTCGCATCCCTTCACTCCCTTCTCTTTAACGCGTTAAGGCTTCGCCGATGGAAATAACCGCCGGGCCGCCGATAAGGATGAACAGCGCCGGCAGCATGAAGGCCATCATGATGACGGTCATCTTCGCGCCTATCCGGTTGGTTTCCTCGCGGATGCGGTTCCGTTCGATTTTCTGTGATTCCTCGATGATCTGATCCAGGCTGTCAGAAACTCCGGCGCCAAGCTGACTACTCTGCTTCATCAATATGACATAGCTCCTCAGGACAGGAATACGCCGGTTCTCGCCCAGTTCCTCCAGGGCCTGGGTTCTCTCGGCCCCGGATTCCATGAGCCGATTAAAACGGTCAAGACGCAATGACAGCATCGGTATCATAGGGCGCCCCTGCACTGCGATAAGTCGCAATACCCGCTCCAAGGACAAGCCGGCCTCCATCAACATTCTCGTAAGGTGGCAAAGCTCCACCGCCTCAAGATTCTGTTTATCTTCAGCATTTCGACCCATGGAGCGAATAGCACGACGTGGCAACAGGAAAGCCAAAGCAGCCACGACCATAGCACCCAGAACCCCCATAAAAAGAAACCCGGTCACGATGATAAAAGCGGGAAGCAGCCAACAATAGAATAGATAGAGCATTTGGGCCTGCTCACGACTTCTACCTGTTGCCGCAAGCGCTTCACGAATTTCTCTGAAATCTTCCCGCGCAAGAGACGACTCGGTTAAGCGTGTCGCGATGCGCGTCAGCCAGAACGAAGAGGCTTCCCCTTCACTATCACCCGGATTTTTCAACCGGGTATGAATACGTGCCTTACGAGCCCATCGGGGCGTCATAAAAAAGGCCACCCACACAGATAACAGGGCCATGAGCAGCGCGGCGACGAACCATAAGCTAGTCACGCCCCACCCCCTGAATCATCCGCCATATCAATATCATGCCCAGGCCCTGAAGAGCGCCAGCAACGCCGAGCATCCAATGCCCCGTGGTCGTCTCAAGCAGAACCTCGGAATAGTTTTCGTTGATCAACATCATGTATGCCGCCAAACCCACAGGTAATAACGCGAACGCGGCGGCAGTAAATCGAATCTCGGCCGTAGCCGCCATAAACTCTCGACGAATTTCCTGCTGTGATCTGAGAGACTCGGAAACCTGCCTGAACACTGGTTGAATAGATGAGCCAAAGCGAGCCGCAGTGCGAAGAGCGATGGAAACCAATACCAATGACGGAACCCGATAGAGCCCCGCGAAGTCTTCAAAGAGTCCGGTGTAGTCCCGGCCGGATTCGACGGCACTGCGCAGTCTGAAATCCAGAGGCTCAAAAACCGGCGGCGCATCACGGAACGCCTCAACCAAAGCACTCTCCAGAGATCTGCCGGCACTCATGTAGCGCAATACGGAATCGATGATCCCGGGCAGTTCCTCATAGATACGGCGTCGTTGCTGCTGAAAGCGGAAGCGCCAGTACATCCATAGCATCACCGCCAACAAGCCGGCGGTAATCACGGCGACAAGCACGCCTTTCAGAGAGGCGACCACCGCCAGAAAGACCAGTATCAGAATACCCACCAACACCAACTGCTGGCGGGGTATCTGGATGTCGGCGCGCAACAATACCTGTTCCAGGGCGGTCAGCTTCACCCGGGCGACCGCGTCATCGCTCACGGGGGCCGCGTCGATCATACGGCGCTGCACATTCTCATTGAGCACGCGCCGCGACCGATAATGAAACCAGAGTGCCTGCACCGCCAGAACCAGCAGGGCCAGAACGGCCAGGGTCTGGGCGGCGGCGAGCAGGGCGACGCTATTCATGGTCCTGGCTCCGATAGAGATAATCCATGTGGTAGGCATCGGTTTCGGTGGGGCTCAGCGACACCACATCACTGACCATGCGCTTACCATCTGGCCGGCGCACCAACTGGATAATGATGTCCAGCGCCGAGCCGATCAGCCGGCCGATGGCCTTTTCGCTGGCGTCATAACCGCTGACCGCCAGCAACGTTTCAATTCGAACCAGGGCATCGCGGGTGCTGTTGGCGTGGATGGTACTCATGGAACCTTCGTGACCGGTGTTCATGGCCTGAAGCAATTCAATGATTTCCGCGGAACGGACTTCGCCGAGAATGATGCGGTCCGGGCGCATCCGCAGCGCATTGACGACCAGTTCCCGGGCGGTGATGCGGCCCTTTCCTTCGGTATTCGCGGGCCTGGTTTCCAGCCGCACCACGTGGGGGTGATGCAACACCAGCTCGGCGGAATCCTCGATGGTAAGAATGCGTTCCTGGCGGGGGATATGCTGGCTGATCAGGTTCAGCATGGTGGTCTTGCCGGTCCCCGTGCCGCCGCTGACGATGATATTGCGGCGCGATTCCACCGCCCGTATCAGCACCTCAAGGCATGCCTCGGTCATGGAGCCGCTGTTGATCAGCTCCCGGGCGGTAAGGTGGTTGCGGGTGAACTTCCGGATACTGATGGTGGGCCCGTCGAGCGCCAGCGGCGGGATGATCGCATTGACCCGGGAGCCGTCCGGCAGGCGGGCGTCGACCATCGGGCTGGCCTCATCCAGCCGCCGACCCAATGGCGCCAGCATGCGCCGGATCACCCGGATCACGTGCTCATCATTGATGAAGCGGGTGCGTGCCCGCTGCAGTACACCGGCGACTTCCACGAACACATCCTTCGGCCCGTTGACGAGAATGTCGTTGATGCTTTCGTCGGCGAGCAGTGGCTCCAGGGGACCATAGCCCACCACTTCGTTCAGCGTGTCCCGGGAGAGCTGATTGAGGTCGCGCGTGGACAGCGGCACCCGGTTCTGGGAAATAAACTGGCTCAGGTTGTGGTGCACGAACTCAGCAAGAGTATCGACCTTGGTGCGCCCTACCTCGATGCCCTCCTCGTCGAGCCGCTCAACCACCCAGCGGTGAGCACGCTCCTTGAGTTCCTGATATTCCTGATCAATACGACCGGGCACGGCTTAGCTCCCCAGAACACGCGTCAGCAAACCGCCCTTTCGCGATTTCTCCATTCCGCCGTCCAGGGCATCGAGTACCGCCCCGAGGTGGCGGCTGTAGGCACAACGTGGTGATTGTTCGAGAATCGGCCGGCCGGAGTTGATCGCCATCAACCGGTGGCGCCAGTCCATGGGCAGCGTGCCGGCCAGCGGCGCGCCCACCGTTTCACCCAGCTCCTCCAGATCCGGCGGCACCTTGCTGTCGTAGCCGTCGATGACCAGGCCGATTTCCGCATTGCGGCCCAGGTGCGAGCGCCAGTCCTGCACCAGGCCGCGAGCCGCGTGGGCCTGCTCCACCAGGGGCTGCATGGCGACCATGAGATGGCGCGTGTGTACACCCAGGGCGCGAATCCAGTAGTTGCTTTCCAGCACGCCCACGTTGATGACGATATGGTCGAACATCTGCATCAGCCGGTTCAGGGCGATGAACAGATCCGCGCTGCGATCTCCCTGAAAATCCTGTGTGCCGGCGCCGCCGGCGAGCAGCCTCAGGCCCGGGCGGTATTCCTCCAGGGCGGTGCCGATCAGGGTTTCGTCCAGGGTCTCCGGGCTGGTGATCAGGTTATCGAGGGTAAACTGGTTGCTGGCGTCGAGATAAAACACGCTTCGCTCGCCGGCCTGGGTATCAATCGCCAGACAGCGCCACTCCGGGTGGCGGCGGTTTATACCCAGAGCCAGGCTCTGGGTCAGGAAGCGGGTATCCACGGTCGGGTCCGCGCCGGCCACCAGGGTGAGGTTGTTTACCGCCGAACGGGTCTCGTCGCCATAATGACCGCTGCGCACCAATTGGTGCCGGCGCAGACGGTCACGGATTTCAGCGGCGTCGTTACCGGCCAGAAAACAGTCGCGGGCACCGGCACGCATGCTTTGCAGCAGCAGCTCCTGATTGGCATAGCCGCATACGGTGATCACCGTTACCCAGGGGCGCGCGCTGGTGAGGGCGGTGATGATGGCCAGGGACTGGTCCAGGTCTTCCTCGTTGACTTCGACCAGCACCAGATGGGCGGTGGTCGCTTCCAGCAGGCGCAGAACCCGGGTCATATCTCCACGGCTGACGAATTCGAGCCGGAACGGCTCCTCGACGCTTCGTTCCAGCCAGGCTTTGATGCCCGGATCATCGACCACGGACAGGACAATATCGTTATCGCTCATGGCTCACCAGCTCACTCCGTGACGAATGGGTTGCGAACCGCGCCGCGGTTCCGTGGCCATGTCCAGCCACCCGGTGCTGCTTTCGTGATAGGCGCCACCGGGCAGGGTGACCGGAGGACGGCCGGCCTTGCGCGGCGTCACCAGGTGCGGTGTGACCACCATGACGAGTTCCTTATCGTCGCGGGAAATGCGGCTGGAGCGGAAGAACGCGCCCAGCACCGGGATGTTGCCCAGGCCCGGGATGCGATCACTGTTATTAACCGTGCTCCGGCTCACCAGCCCACTGATGATGAAGGTCTCTCCGGGCGCCAGGGAGACCGTGGTCTCCGCGCGCCGCACGCGCAGGCCGGGCACCGCCACGCCACCGGTTTCCACGCCGGCGGAGTAATCCAACTCGCTGACCTCGGGTGCCACCTTGAGAATAATCTGTTCCCCGCTGATTACCGTGGGAGTCAGGCTGAGGCCGACACCGAACTCCTTGTACTCAACCTGGATGCCATCGTTGGAGCTGCGGGTCGGCACCGGAAACTCACCACCGGAAAGAAAGGAAGCGCTTTGGCCACTGAGGCTGGTGAGCGAGGGCTCCGCCAACGTGTAGGCGAAACCGCCACCTTCGAGAGCGTTGATGATGGTCAGGGAATTGCTGCCAAAACCAAACAGGTTGAAGCCATCCGCGTTGATCGGCGCCTGGGCGCCCCCCGGGCCCGAAAAGCCCCGATAGCTGGTGCCCGGCGGGGCGATGCCAATGGCGGAGTCGCCGCCGTCAAACAGGTTGGCGTAGTAAACGCCCAGGCTGTTGAGCTCCGAGCGGCTTACTTCCAGCACACGGATATCGGTTTGTACCTGGGTTCCGAACGGCAAACTGCCGCCCAGAGTCGTGGCCACCGCCACGCTGCTGCGCAGGGGCGCCTGGCGATCACGGACCCAGATGGTCAGTTCGGCGGAGCCCTCCTGGATGGCGGTCAACAGGACTTCGCGGTCGCCGCTCACCGTCAGTCTGGCGACCTCCGGGTTCGATGTGGCCACCTTGGTGATCGGCCCCGGGAAGGTCAGGACTTTCTGATCGCCGGGGGCGAGCCTGGTAGAGCTTCCCATGGGTTCCGCCAGAACAGCCACCGACCAGCACAACGCCAGTACGGCAACGAAAGCGGATCTGCATCGCCTAGCGAACATAGGTGCTCCTTGATTCAGCTCCCTCGAACACCTGAACACGGCGCCCCGGCGAAGCACGCGGCGCCGGTGCCCGCGCCTTGGGCGGCTCCGGGAAGAAGTCCTCGAAATAGAAAGGTTCGGCTTTGTCTTCGGTGTCGTTCATCGCCACCGAGGTAGCGCGCCGATCATCGGCGGCCGGGCCTTGTTCAGGAGTGGGTTGTGACGCCGGCCCCTCGTCCTGGCCACCGACCACGGCGAGGCGGAGCTTCCCTTCGGAGGAAGCCAGCATCAGCGCGGAGACTCTCGCCTCCGGCACCGACAGCACCACGGTGTCGTTGCGGCGATTGTTGTCGTCGTCGCTGTCGACATTGTTCATCACGCCACGCACCGCCAGCACCTCGATGCGCTTGAGCATCACCAGAGCCACCGGCGCGTCCTTGTCGGAACGACGGAAAGCGGTAATCACGTCAACACGGTCGCCGGGCCTCAGCAGCCCCCCGGCCACGGTGACATTGTCCACGGGAATGGCGATGGCGCGATGCCCCGGAGGCAGACTGGCGGGCAAGGAGCCCCCGGCTTCAAGATGATGGGCGGTCAGCAATTCCCCGGCGCGAACGGTGCTTCGCACCTGCTGACCATCAATGGACTGAGCCGCGCTCAGCGCCCCGGTGATGGGCGTATCGGCGGCGACCACCGCCAGCTTGTCGGCGGTGAGCGTTTGCCCCGCTTCAAGAGGCTCGCGCACCACCCAGTACCGATGGGCCGGCGCCTCTTTCACCGTGGCTACCTCCGTCGCCGGCGCCTTGCGCCCGGCGGAGGCCGGCTCCGGCTCCCGGCTCAACCCCACCAGGGCCAGAATCAGGGCCAGCAACGCCAGCAGTAATGCCGGCAGGGTATACAACAGTTTCGATCCCATAACCCCTCCAGAACATCCCTGTTTTGGCAACTTATTGAGAAGAGGTCAGAAAGCCGCGTGCGCCTCCGCCGTCAAGGTATCCGGCAGGGGAGGAAAAGTACCAAGCATGCCGAAGCTCATAACCGGCACGATCGGTTTGGCCTTGTAGTTATAGGTCAAAGTACACCGGAGCATTTCCACTCCCCCGATGGTCTCCACCCCACAGGCATCCTCTCCCGGAGACATGCTCTTTAATGGCTCAGGCTGCTGTTGAAGCAAACCGAGCAATACAGCCCGGGCACGACTCTCCACTTGATTTTGCAAATCCGAGGCGGCGTACGCAGAGCGATCCACATAAAGTGCCGTGGATACTGATCGGTCCACCACATTCTGCAATCGGTACTGGCTGAAGAATACAATCCCGTATATGGCAGCGGCATAAAGCATCGCCACCACAAACGGAAACAGCATCAGGAACTCCAGCGCGACCGCCCCGATTTGCCGGCGCATAACGCCTTTCTCCCTATCTCAGGAGCCGCCTACGCCCTGGGCAGTCGAGAACAGACTGGAGAAGGCGTCGGATAAGGGGTTGGATTCCCCTCCGAAGACGGTAGCAAGAACACCAACGATCACAATAATCGCGGCAGCCAGCACAATATATTCGAGGGCACTGGCACCACGCTGTTTGTCGGCACGGGTAGGCGCGACGGAGTACAGACGGGCCGCCAGTTTCTGAGTAGTGAGTCGAATGTTAGTGATCGCTTTCATAGTGAGCTCTCCGTGGCACTTTGTTGTGGAATCAGTAACGAATCCTTTCCCGATAGTAGACATTCTGTGAGCGTGATCACAATGACTGAATTTGCCATGATTTTTTGTCTCCCCCACTAAATCAATGAGTTAGCTGATATGGCCGGATGATAAGTGGCACCGTGAGAGCGACGACCGGTGGGTACCCGTCCCAAATTACCGGACATCAAGCGCTCGACGACACACCCTCGCCGGCCTCACGTTCGTACCAATATGGCGAAATGGTGGGCGTTTCGGAAGATATTCTTTGTATTGTTATGAAATTTTTTGTTTCTTGGAATTTTTATGACAGAGGTCGGTTTTCCAGGCACACAAAAAACCCGACGTAGTGTGAACCACGTCGGGTTTTTTGTTGCCCCTTGCCAGGCGGGAAGCTTACTTAATCTTCGCTTCCTTGTAGATCACGTGCTTACGCACCACCGGATCGAACTTCTTGGTCTCCATCTTTTCGGGATGCAGACGCTTGTTCTTGGTGGTGGTGTAAAAGTGACCCGTGCCCTCGGAGGACACCAGACGGATCTTTTCGCGAATCGGACCTGCCATGATTCAGTTCCTCCCGGCCTTTAAACCCGCGCGCCGCGGGCGCGGATATCGGCCAGCACGCTGTCGATACCCTTCTTGTCGATGATGCGCATCCCTTTGGAGGACACACGCAGACGCACGAAGCGCTTTTCGCTTTCCACCCAGAAACGGTGGTAGTGGAGGTTCGGCTCGAAGCGGCGTTTGGTCTTGATGTTCGAGTGGGACACATTGTGACCCGTTACCGGCCGCTTGCCGGTCACCTGGCAAACCTTGGACATGATTCTTGCTCCCGTGAAACATACTTTGGGGCGGGGCAGCCCCGGAAAAGGCGCGTTTTATACCATCCCATTGGCCGTTGTTCAAGCAAAGAGTGGCGTTCAGACCCAACCGCGCCGGCTGAAGGACTCCCAATGGCCGTCGCCGATCACCAGATGATCCAGCACCCGCACGTCCACCAGATCCAGCGCCTTGCGCAGCCGGTCGGTGACGTCGCGGTCCGCCTGGCTGGGCTCGGCCACCCCGGACGGGTGGTTGTGCGCCACGATCACGCTGGCCGCGTTGTATTCCAGAGCCCGCCGCACCACCTCCCGGGGATAGACCGCGGCGCCATCAACGGTGCCGTAGAACATTTTCTCGAAACCGATCACCCGGTGCTTGTTGTCCAGGAACAGGACGGCGAACACCTCGCGGGGCTCACCGCGCAACTCCGCGGTCAACAGACGCGCCGCCGGTTCCGGATTATCCAGGCTGAAGCCGCGCTCAAGCTCCTCCGCCAGATAGCGCCGGCCCATCTCCAGGGACGCCAGCAACAGCGCCCGGCGCCCCACGGAAGCCAGCCCGGGCAGCCGCGCCATCCGGGACGGCGGCAGGTCCAACAGTTTGCGCAGCCCGCCGGCGCGGTGCAGCAGCCCCCGCCCCACATCCACCGCGGTGCGCCCGCGGCTGCCGGTGCGCAAAAAAATCGCCAATAATTCCGCGTCGCTCAGGGCCGACGCCCCGCGCGCCAGAAGTTTCTCCCTCGGCCGCTCGTCCTCGGGCCAGTCGCTGATCGCCATTGTCCACCTCCTTGGACCGTGACCGCCCACCCGGCCACGGCATCACTACGCTTGGTCATACCTTGGTGCTACCCTAGGCCCCCTCTGAGAGTCACCACCCCATTACACCAAGCCACCCACGGACCCTGGCAGACGACATCGGCTCCGAATCGTGTCAGCCAAATCCCAAAACACTGTACGGAATAACAGTATGCAGCGACTGGTCAACAAGCGAATCCTCCTCGGCGTGACCGGCGGCATCGCCGCCTACAAAGCCGCCGAACTGGTCCGCCGACTGCAGGATGCCGGCGCCGAAGTGCGCGTGGTGATGACCCAGGGCGCCTGTGAGTTCATCACCCCCCTGACCATGCAGGCCCTGTCCGGCCACCCGGTGCATACCGATTTGCTCGACCCGCGCGCCGAAGCCGCCATGGGCCACATCGAACTGGCCCGCTGGGCGGACCTGGTGCTGATCGCCCCGGCCTCCGCCAACTTCCTGGCGCGCCTGGCCTACGGCCACGGCAACGATCTGCTCAGCACCCTGTGCCTGGCCACCGGCGCGCCCATCGCCGTGGCGCCGGCCATGAACCAGCAGATGTGGGCGGACGCCGCCACCCAGAAGAACCAACTGATTCTCCAGGAAAAGGGCATTCATATATTCGGCCCCGGTGATGGCAGCCAGGCCTGCGGCGAAGTGGGTCCGGGCCGCATGCAGGACCCGGAAACGATCATCCACCAGGCGGCGGACGTGTTTGACTACGACCTGCTCACCGGCCGCCATGTGGTGATCACCGCCGGTCCCACCCGGGAGCCAATCGACCCGGTGCGCTACCTGACCAACAAAAGCTCCGGCAAGATGGGCTTCGCCCTGGCGGCGGCCGCCGCCGAGGCCGGCGCCCGCGTGACCCTGATCGCCGGGCCGGTGTCGCTGCCCACCCCCAACCGGGTACGGCGGATCGACGTGGTACGCGCCGAGGAAATGCACCAGGCGAGCCTGGACGCGGTGGAAGACGGTTGCGACATCTTCATCGCCACCGCCGCGGTGGCGGACTACCGCCCCACGGTCACCGCCGATCACAAGATCAAGAAGTCCACCGAGGAAATTCACCTGACCCTGGTGAAGAATCCGGACATCATCGCCGCGGTAGCCAGCCACGCGAAACGCCCCTTCACGGTGGGCTTCGCCGCCGAAACCCAGGACGTGATCCAGTACGCTCAGGGCAAGCTGGAAAACAAGAACCTGGACATGATCGCCACCAACGACGTCTCCGGCAGCGACGTGGGCTTCAACAGCGACAACAATGCCCTGACCGTGATCTGGCCCAATGGCCACAAGGTGTTGCCGCTGGCTTCCAAGGCGCAGATCGCCAAGCAGTTGATCGAGCTGATCGCCATCCGTCAGGGCTGAGGCATGCCCCGCTCAGGACATCCGGAACGGCGCCTTGCCTTTATCGTTGTTGGCCTCCACCAGCCGCACCAGCTGTGACAACAAGGCCGCCCGCTCCGGCTCCGGCAGGGCCTCGATGGTGCGGTCGTGGGCGCGCTGCGCCGCCGCGTCCACCCGCTTGACCAGAGCCCGCCCCTTGCGCTCCAGCTTCACCAGCTTAACCCGCCGGTCACTTTCGCTGCGCCGGCGCGACACCAGTTCACGGGCTTCAAGGCGGTGGATCACCTCCGCCACGCTGGTCCGTTCCAGACCGATCTCCGTGGCCAGGCCCACCTGATCCAGTTCACCGCGATCCGCCAGTGTGGTCAGCAGGCTGTACTGAACCGGCGTGATATTGAAATCCCGCGTCTCTTCCAGAAACAACGCGCAGTGAATCTGATGCAGGCGGCGAATCAGGAAACCGGGTCGGTCCAGCAGCGAGGACCGGGGAGCATTCGCGGGCGGCGATTGTGAAGCGTCCATCAACATTCCTTTTGCAAGGTTCGGTGCGTCCGGGCCTATTGCACCCTAGCCAGGGCAGCCGCGCAACAAGCGCCGGCCCGGTGCATTTAAATAAGTGGTATGCCCCTTAATGCGACACTCGTATACTCGCCGTCCCACCATATAAGAGGCATACCACTCATATAGATCAATAATTGCCCACCAAAAACTCATTTATTTTCAATGGATTACATTACCCCTGAATAAATTTTCCGCGCCCTTGGCATATCCATTGCAGCAGACGCCGTATCACAAGGACCAAAAGGACAGCGCAAACAATGGCGGATCTGCTGATCAAAGGCGGGCATGTGATCGACCCCGCCCAGAACATCGACGCCCCCCGGGACATACTGGTCACCGACGGACGCATCGAGGCCGTGGTAGCCCCCGGCACGGTCGCCGCGCCGGGGGCGGACGTTATCGACGCCAGCGGCAAACTGGTGATCCCCGGCATGATCGACACTCATGCCCACGTATTTCAGTACGTGACCGGTCGCTTCGGGCTCAACCCGGATCTGTGCGGGGTTCGCTCCGGCGTCACCACCCTGATCGACCAGGGCGGCCCGTCGTGCATGACCCTGCCGGCGTTCCGGGAGCACATCGCCGGAGGCCACCACTCACGGACCTTCGCGTTTCTTTCCACCTATCTGGTCGGCGGTCTGGAAGGCCATTACTACCCCTCGCTGTACAAGCCCGATTGCGTGGACGTGGAAGCGACCGTTACCTCGGCGCTGGCCAACGCGGACCTGGTAAAGGGCTTCAAGGCCCACGCGGAAATCGGCGGTATGTCACGCTGGGGGCTGGATGTGATGCGCCAGTGCGCCGAAATCGGCAAACGGGCCGGTCTGCCGCTGTACATCCACTTCGGCCAGCTCTGGCCATTGCCCGAGGACAAACACCCCATCGACCCGGATTCGGTGCTCCGCGACGTAGTGCCGCTGCTCAAACCCGGTGACATTCTGGCCCACCCGTTCACCCGCCACCCCGGCGGCTTCGTGAATAGCGAGGGCAGGGTGCACCCGATGGTTCGCGAGGCCCTGGAGCGGGGCCTGAAGGTGGACGTCGGGCATGGCTCGCACTTCAGTTTCAAGATGGCCCGCATCGCGCTGGACGCGGGCATCGTGCCGCACACCCTGGGCGCCGACATGCACGGCTACAACACCCATGTGCCGCACCCCGCGGGCACTCCGGAGGAGCACACCGACAAGGAACACATGTTCTTTGGTAAGCAGCGCTTCTCCCTGGCTTCGGCGATGACCTCCATGCTGGCCCTGGGCCTGCCCCTGATGGAGGTGGTGAAGATGGTCACCACCAATGTGGTGGCGAATTTCGGCCTGCCGGACGAGCTGGGCTCCCTGACCCCGGGCAACCCGGCGGACATCAGCGTGCTGAACGATCACCGCGGGCGCTTCTCATTGCGCGACAACGAGGACACCGTGGTGGCTGCGGACCGGCTGCTGAGTCCGGCGTTCTGCCTGGTCGATGGCGTGCGCCATGACGCCGACGCTCCGATCCTGCCGGACCTGACGAGGAACGCGGTATGACACCCGCCACCCTCGCCGCGCCCTTCGCCGGCGCCTTCTGGCATGATCTGGTGACACGCCGTCAGGCGCTGCCGGATCTGCCCGAACGCACCCTGCTGCATGCCGGCCCGCCACTGCGCGGCGCCGTACCCACCGCCGTGCGCAACGCGGCGGTGGTGGCCGCTCTGTTCGAGGGGCTGGCCGGCAGCTCCGCCGAGGCTCTGGAACTGCTCAAACAGGGCCACCTGACCCTGGCCCCGGCCCAGGACCATGGCGTGGTGACCCCGCTGGCCCAGGTGGTCAGCGCCAGCATGCCGTTGATCGCGGTGGGCGAGGGCGCCGCCACCCGTTATGCCCCCCTGGTGGAAGGGCCGCCGCCAGCGGCACGGTTCGGCACCCTGAGCACGGACGGCGCCGCCCGTTTCCGCCATCTGGCACGGCTGGCCGCCGACCATCTGGCGCCGGCGGTACGCGCCCGCCCCCTGGCCGTGGAACCGGTAGTGACCGAGGCGCTTGCCGAGGGCGACGACTGCCACTCCCGTACCGGCGCGTTGACGCGGGCCTTGCTGGACCGGTTGCCCGGCCTGCCGGAGGCGATCCGCGCGGAGCTGGCCAATAACGCCTCCTTCGCGCTGACACCGCTAATGGCCGCCGCCGCCTGGCGGCTCCACGACGCGCCGATTACCGCCATCGGCGGCAACGGGGTGGATTTCGGCCTGCGCGCGCGTGGCGCCAGCCAATGGCGCACGGCGCCGGCGACACCGCCCCGCGGCACCCTGCTGCCCGGCGCCGACGAAGCCAATGCCCTCGGCGCCATTGGCGACAGCGCGGTCATTGACGCCTGCGGCCTCGGCGGTCAGGCACTGGGCCTCGCGCCGACTCTGCTCAAGGAATGGGCCGACAGCCTGCCCGACTACGCGGCGCGACGCCGGCCCCTGTTCGAGCCCGCCAGCGGCACCCTGGACCCGGAAAGGATTCTCGCCGATGGCCGCCCTCCCATCATCAACCTGGCGATTCTCGGTCGCGACGAGGCCTCCGGCCTGATTGGCCGGGGTTTCCATCTGCCCCCGCTCAGCCTGTTCGACCTGCCGGAGACCGTCTCATGAATCTGGAAACGACCCTGGCCGGGCGCGTCGCCGTGGTCACCGGCGGCGCCCTGGGCATCGGCTTCGCCGCCGCCGAGCGCCTGGCCCGACGCGGCGCCAGCGTGATCATCGCCGACCGCGACGGCGCCGAGCAGGCCGCCACGCGGCTCCGCGACCAGGGCCTGGCCGTCGAGGGCCTGGCGGTGGACGTGGCCTCGGAAGCGGATACCGCCATGCTGGCCCGCACCGTCACCGACCGTCATGGCCGCCTGGACATCGTGCTCAACAACGCCGGCATTTATTCATCACTGAAGCCGGCGCCGTTTGAAACCCTGGAGCCGGAAGAATGGCGCCGCGTATTCGGCGTCAACGTGATCGGCATCTTCCTGATCTGCCGGGCTCTGCTGCCTCTGCTCAAGGCCAGCGACCATGCCCGCGTCATCAATATCGCTTCCGGGGTGGCCTTCAAGGGCAACCCCTGGATGGCCCATTACGTGGCCAGCAAGGGGGCGGTTATTTCCCTGACCCGGGCGCTGGCCACCGAGCTGGGCGCCCATGGCATCACCGTCAACGCGGTGGCGCCGGGCTTCACGCTCAGCGATGGCGTGCACGGCAACCCGGAGCTGGTGGACGGCGTCAAGGAACCGTCCCTGCGCAACCGGGTACTGGCCCGCGACATGCTGCCCGCCGACCTGGTGGGCGCCATCGAGTTCTTCGCCGGCGATCCGTCCGCCTTCATTACCGGCCAGACGCTGGTGGTGGACGGCGGCGCCTACTTCCACTGACCCCGAGGCCTTCCCATGACCGCCACCATTCCCGTTATTGATCTGGCCCCGGCACTCGAAGGCGACCCCGAGGCGCGCCTGCGCGTGGCCCGGGAGATCGATGCCGCCTGCACCCGGGTGGGTTTTTTCACCATTCGCGGCCACGGCGTGCCGCTGGCGGTGATCGACCGTCTGCGCGAACAGGCCAGCGCCTTTTTCAACCTGCCGCTGGACGAGAAGTTGCGCGCCCAGCCGGATGACGTTTCGGTGCCACGGGGCTACCGCGCCATCGGCTTCGAGGCGCTGTCCTACGGCAACACCATCGAGACCCCGCCGGACCTGAAGGAGTACTACCACTTCGGTCGCCCGGACTGGCCGGACGAGCCCTATTACACCAGCGACCAGGGGCAACGTTTCTTCGTGCCCAACCGCTGGCCGGCGCGGCCCGCGGCGTTTGCCGAGGCCGCCGCCGACTACTACCGGCGGGTGGAAAAACTGGCCGAACAACTGATGGCGCTGACCGCCCTGGCGCTGGGCCTGGACGAGGATTTCTTCGCCGACAAGATCGATCGCCATATCACCGCCATGCGCATCAATTTCTATCCGGAGCAGAAAGAAGCCCCGGAACCGGGACAACTGCGTGCCGGCGAACACACCGACTACGGCCTGCTCACCATTCTCAACGGCGAGAACAAGCCCGGTGGCCTGCAGGTTCAGGTGCGCGACGGCGAGTGGATTCCGGTGGAAACGGCGCCGGACACCTTCGTGGTCAACATCGGCGATCTGCTGATGCGCTGGACCAATGACCGCTGGGTTTCCAACGTGCACCGGGTGGTGAATCCCCCGGCCAGCGCCGCCTCCATGTCGCAACGCATTTCCATTGGCTTTTTCCACCACCCCAACTACGACGCCCTGATTGAAAGCGTGGCGGCGCCGGGGGAAGCCAAGTATCCGCCGGTTCTGTCCGGCGAGTACCGCGACGAAAAATACCGGGTGACCCGCAGCTGATAACGCGGCACTCCGATGATTTCTTTTTTCCCACAAGAGGGTATACGCAGCATGACTTCCACCAAGGTTCTTCACGCTCTGCGCGCGCTGGGGTTCGCCGGCGCCTTGTCCGCCGGCCTGGCCGTGGCCGGCGCCCACGCCGCCGATCTGCGCTTCGCCGCCGACTGGGCGTTCCAGGGTCCCCAGGCTCCATTCCTGTTGCCCCACGAGAACGGCTGCTATGACGAGGCCGGCCTGGACGTGGTCACCGACCGGGGCTTCGGTTCCGGCGACACCATCACCAAGGTCAGCACCGGCGCCTATGACATCGGCTTCGCCGACATCAACGCCATGCTGGAATTCAACACCCGCAATCCGGATGACGCCCTGATCGCCATCTTCGTGATTTACGACGGCTCACCGCTGTCGATCATTACCCGCAAGGACACCGGCGTCGAAAAACCGGCGGACCTGGTGGGCAAATCCATCGCCGCGCCACCGGGGGATGCATCCCGGCGCCTGTTCGGCCTGCTCGCCAAGGCCAACGGCTTCGACGAAGACTCGGTGAACTGGAAAAGCGTCTCGCCGGAACTGCGCGAGAGCACCCTGGCCCGCAAGCAGGCCGACGCCATCGCCGGCCACGCCTTCACCGGCTATATCGGCGCCAAGGCCGCCGGCGTGCCCGAGGATCAACTGGTGGTGATGCGTTACGCGGAAAACGGCGTGCCCCTGTACGGCAGCTCCCTGGTGACCCGCCCCGGGTTCGCCGAGGAACATCCGGAAGCGGTGAAGAAGTTCATCGGCTGCGTGGCGCAGGCGTTCATGGAAAGCGCCCGGGACCCGGAAGGCACCATCGAGGTGCTCGCCAAGAAGGACCCGCTCACCGACAAGACCGTGGAGCAGGAGCGCCTGCAGTTGTCCCTGGACTGGTCCGTGGCCACGCCCTGGGTGGTTGAGCACGGCATGAGCAACGTGGACGCCAAACGGCTGGCGGACACCACCCGTGGCGCCGCCCAGGCGCTGGGCATCGCGGTGCCGGCGCCGGACACCGTCTATACCGACGCCTACCTGCCGCCCCGCGACACCCTGAAATGGTCCGCCGAGTAATCGCATGGGATATCCAGCCATGGTCAATACGCTCCCGCCGACGCCGGAGGAACCGGCGTCGGGCGGCCAGCGTCCGTTCGTCGAGCTCACCGACGTCAGCCTCACCTACGGCGACTTCGGCGAAGGGCTGCTGGCCCTCAAGGATTTCAACCTTTCCGTGGGCCAGGGCGAATTCTGCGCGCTGGTGGGCCCTTCCGGCTGCGGCAAGTCGACCACGCTGAAACTGGTGAGCGGGTTGCGCCAGCCGGATGCCGGCGGCGTTATCGTCGCCGGCAAGGAGGTCAGCAAGCCGCTGAAGATCGTCGGCATGGCGTTCCAGAACCCGACGCTGCTGCCCTGGCGCACGTCCCTGGACAATGTGCTGTTGCCGCTGGAAATCGTCGACCCCCACCGGCGCCGTTTTCGCAAGGAGCGCGCGCGTCATGTGGAACGGGCAATGGCGCTGTTCGACAAGGTCGGCCTCAAGGACGTGGCCGACCGCTTCCCCTGGCAGCTCTCCGGCGGCATGCAGCAGCGGGTATCGCTGTGCCGCTCGCTGATTCACGAGCCGGACCTGCTGCTGCTCGATGAGCCGTTCGGGGCGCTCGATGCCTTCACCCGGGAGGACCTGTGGGACACCGTGAAAGCGCTTTGGGAGGAACGGAAGTTCACTACCCTGCTGATCACCCATGACCTCACCGAGTCGGTGTACATGGCCGAGACCGTGCACGTGTTGTCCGCGCGCCCGGGCCGGGTGATTCATTCACAGCGCATTCCCGCCCACCTGCGACGCACTCGCGAGGATCGCTTCTCGCCGGCGTTCGCCGACACCGTCCATCGGCTCCGCCAGCACGTGGGCCACGCCCAGGAGAACCCATCATGAACCGACGCAAACTGCGCCAGGCGATGAGCCCCTGGATCACCGCCGGCGGCTTCTTCGCGGTCTGGGAAGTGGCCTGCCTGGCGTTTGATATCCCGCAATCGATCCTGCCGTCGCCCACCGACTCGGTGAAGGCGGGCATCGAGTTCTGGCCGGTGATTCTGTCCGCCTCGATGCAGACGCTTTACACCACCCTGGTGGGCTTCTTCATCGCTCTGGTGGTGGGCGTGGCCCTGGGCGCCCTGGTGGGCTCCAGCCAGGCCATGTACCGGGCCACCAACCCGCTGCTGATCGGCTTCAACTCAGTGCCCAAGGTGGCCATGGTGCCGGTGCTGGTGATGTGGTTCGGCATCGGCTCGGTGCCGGCGATTCTTACCGCCTTCCTGACCGCGTTCTTTCCGATCCTCGCCAACGTGGCCACCGGCATCGCCACCCTGGAACCGGAACTGGCGGATGTATTGCGTTCGCTGGGCGCGAAACGCGGTGTGATTCTGCGCAAGGTGGGCCTGCCCCGGGCACTGCCCTATCTGTTCGCCTCGTTGAAGGTGGCCATCTCGCTGGCGTTCGTCGGCTCGGTGATCGCCGAGATGGTGGCCAGCGATGGCGGTATCGGCTACCTGCTGCTGACCGCCAGTTCCTCGTTCCGGGTACCGTTGGTGTTCGCGGCGCTGCTGGTGGTGGGGGTGCTCGGTATCCTGATGTACGTGATCGCCGACCTGATCGAACGGCGCTCCACCCGCTGGGCGACCCGGGGCGGCGGCTCCCTGTGAGCCGCCCCTCGCCGGCGGGGCTTCCCCCTTGGTCGGACTCTGCAAAGGATGGCACCCGGTGTTAAAGTAACGGCCCGAATGGCCCGAACGGAGAGCCCGACACCGTGGAACTGCAATACCGCCTTCTCGACCCGCGCCTGGGCGACCAATTCCCATTGCCCGCCTACGCCACCGACGGCTCCGCGGGCCTGGATCTGCGCGCCATGGTCGAGGCGCCACTCACTCTCAACCCCGGTGACACGACCCTGCTGCCCACCGGCCTCGCCATCCATATCTCCGACCCGGCCTACGCCGGCCTGATCCTGCCGCGCTCCGGGCTTGGCCATAAGCACGGCATCGTGCTCGGCAACCTGGTGGGGCTGATCGACTCCGATTACCAGGGCCAGTTGATGGTGTCGTGCTGGAACCGGGGGCAAGCTCCGTTCACCGTGGAACCCGGTGAGCGGATCGCGCAACTGGTGGTGGTGCCGGTCATGCAGGTGGCACTGCGTCAGGTGGAAAGTTTCGAAGACAGTGAACGGGGTGAGGGCGGTTTCGGTCACAGCGGCCGCCATTAAGGTGAACGACAATGGGCGCTGGGGGGCGTCCATCGCGGCTGAAGCCGTGATAACAAGACGACAAGAGGCGAAAAAGGGGGGGGAGAGCATGGCGCGCACCAGGAACCCGTTCGGCGGGCGGGCGCTGTTGCTGATCTTGGCGGTGCTGATCGGCGGCGGTGCCTACGGTTTCCACGAATACCAGCACGGGCGGACTCTGGCCCAGGCCCGGAGTGACGCCCAGGCACTGTCCCGGCAATTCGCCGGCACCCTCGCTACCCTGCTCAACCGCGACCGTGAACAGCTCCAGCAACGCGGCGCGGACCCTTCCGTGCGTGAGCGCCTGGCCAGCGGCGAACTGGCGCCCGGCCCCTGGAACGATGACGCCCGCCTGTGGCTGATTGCCGATCAAGGGACCGGCGAGGAAGAACTGTCCTTCGTCTTTCAGGACCTGCTGCGGCAGGTGCGCGAGAGCGGCGAACCGAGGATGTCGTCGCGGGGCGGCGAGCAACCGGCCGTGCTGCTGGCGCGTAATGCCCCCGGTGGCGCGTTGATTCTCGAGCGTCGCCTGACCCCCTGGCTCGATCAGAGCGCCCGGGATCTGCCACCAAGGGCCATGCTGACCCTGGAACAGGGCGGTCTGACCCTGATTCGATATGGTCAGGCCAGCGCCGATGCCCCCCGGGCACAGGCCGCCGCCGGCCCTCTTTCCGTGGCGGTCACGGTACCGCCAGCCCCCCCTTTCTGGTCCGCCTGGCTGATCCCCGGCGGCGCCGGCATCGCGGCGTTGCTACTGATAGCGGCCCTGGTTCCCGCCCTGCGGCGCCTCCGTGGCACGCCGGCCACCGAACCGGCGACACCCGGCGTCCGGCGTCCGGCGGCCAAACCCGCCGGGCCCTCCCCGGCCGCGCCGGCGGCACCGCCCTCCGCTCCGGAACCCGCTCCGGAACCCGCCCCGGAGCCGGCCAGCCCGCCGCCGCCCACCGTACCGGCGGACCTGCTCCATGATGACCACCTCGGCGGCGCCACCCTGAAAACGGACACCTTGGCCCGGCTGGCCCGGGCTCTCGGTGGCGCCGCCGGCGAAGCCGGCCAGCACACCCTGTTCGCGGCCCGCTCCCCGGCTACCGGGGACGATCCCTACGCGGCGCTGCTGGACGGGCTCGCCGCCAGCGGCCGCCAGGTCATGGATCTTGGCGCCGTTCCCCGCCCGGTGCTCTACTACGCCACCGAGGTGCTGGAAAGCCAGACCGGGCTGTACCTGAGCGGCCAGCGCCTGGAAGTTCGCCTGCAGGGCGAGCGGCTCACCGGCGAGGCCCTGGCCGCCGCCGCCAGCCACGCCGGGCCCGCGCCCGAGGCGCCCGGCACCGTGGAGCAGCGGGAACTCACCGGGCGCTACCTGCGGGCCCTGGGCGATGACATTATTCTGGCCCGCCCGATGAAGGTGGCGGTATTCGCCAGCCCCGGCGCCACGGACCAGGTGGCGGCGGTGCTGCTGGAAGAACTGGGCTGCCGCGCGGTGCCCGTGGAGGGCCGATGGGACCCGGCCGACCCGGCTACGCTGGCGCCCCTGGGCGACACCGTCACCGGCCAGAACCTGGACCTGGGCCTGGCCTTCGACGATGGCGGTGGGCGGCTGGCGGCGGTGGCCTCGGACGGCGCCGTGCTCGGCACCGACCGGCTGTTGATGTTGTTCGCCCGCGACCTGCTGAGCCGGAATCCGGGCAGTGACGTGCTGTTCGACGTAGAATGCAGCCCCGGGCTGGGCACCCTGATCCGTAAACAGGGCGGTCGGCCGGTGATGACCCCCGCCGGCGCGGCGGCCCTGCAGACGCGCTTGCGCGAAACCGGCGCTCCCCTGGCCGGCGACATGAGCGGGCATATATGCTTCGCCGATCGCTGGTTCGGGTTCGAGGACGGCCTGTACGCCGCCGCCCGGCTGCTGGAAATACTGTCCCTGCAAGCCGGGGACAGCGCGGCGGCGTTCGCCGCGCTCACCGATTGATTGAATGGCTGGAGACACACATGGACACCAAGAGCGCACAGGAAACCGCCCGCGTTCTGATCGAGGCGCTGCCGTATATTCAGCGCTTCTCCGGCACCACCGTGGTGATCAAGTACGGTGGCAATGCCATGGAAAACGACGAACTCAAGAACAGCTTCGCCCGCGACGTGGTGATGATGAAACAGGTCGGGATCAACCCGGTGATCGTGCACGGCGGCGGGCCGCAGATCGGCGACCTGCTCACCCGCCTGGGTAAGGAAAGCAAGTTCGTCCAGGGCATGCGCGTCACCGATCGCGAGACCATGGACGTGGTGCAGATGGTGCTCGGTGGTTTGGTGAACAAGGACATCGTCAACCTGATCCAGCACAACGGCGGCCAGGCGGTGGGCCTGACCGGCAAGGACGGACGCCTGATCAGAGCGCGCAAGATGGTGCTCAAGAACCTGGACACCAGCGACCCGGAACTGAACACCTCCGAGATCATCGATATCGGCCACGTGGGCGAGGTGCAGGGCATCGACACCAAGGTGCTGGACCTGCTCGGCGGCAGCGACTTCATCCCGGTGATCGCGCCCATCGGCGTGGACGATGACGGCGTCAGCTACAATATCAACGCCGACCTGGTGGCCGGCAAGGTGGCCGAGGTGCTGCGCGCCGAGAAGCTCATCCTGCTGACCAACGTGGCCGGCCTCAAGGACAAGGAAGGCCGGGTGCTGACCGGCCTCAGCGCCGAGCGGGTCGGCGAACTGATCCAGGACGGCACCATCCATGGCGGCATGTTGCCCAAGATCCGCTGCGCCCTGGAGGCGGTGGAGAACGGCGTGAAGACCTCGCACATCATTGATGGCCGGGTGGCCCATGCCGTGCTGCTGGAGATCCTGACCGACAAGGGCGTGGGGACGCTGATCAGCAAGCATTGAATTTGGACTGGTCGGGTCGCGGCTTCCGCCACGCCCCGACCCGGGGGAAAAGGGAACCACCGAATGACAGAACAGAAGCAGTCCAGAAAGGACCAGATCCTGCAGGCACTGGCGCACATGCTGGAGGCGGAGCCCGGGGGGCGCATCACCACCGCCGGCCTGGCCCGGGAGGTGGGCGTCTCGGAAGCCGCCCTGTACCGGCATTTTCCCAGCAAGGCGAAGATGTTCGAGGGGCTGATCGACTTCATCGAGGAGGCGATCTTCTCGCGCATCAACCGCATCACCGCCGAGGGCGATGCTCTTACCCAGGTGGAGCAGATTCTGACGCTGATTCTGGCCTTCACCGAGCGCAACCCGGGCATCACCCGGCTGCTCACCGGCGACGCCCTGACCGGCGAGAACGAGCGCCTGCGCAAGCGCATCCAGCAGTTCTACGACCGTGTCGAAAGCCAGCTCAAGCAGGTGGTACGGGACGCGGAATTCAAGGAAGGCAAGCGCACCCGGGCGACGCCCACTATCACCGCCAATTTACTGCTGGCGGTGGTGGAAGGGCGCATCGCCCAATTCGTACGGTCCGGGTTCAAGATCCACCCCGGCCAGGACTGGCCGGAGCAATGGGCGCTGCTGGCGCCCACCGTGTTCCGCGATTAACCCCCGCTTACCACTCCTCCCGTAGGAGCGGCTTCAGCCGCGATAAGTCCGCTGCTTCGAATCACGGCTGATCGCGGCTGAAGCCGCCCCTACAGGGGAACCATGAATGGCGGGTCAGGGGGCGGAGGTTTCCAGTTGGCGCAGCCGCTCGATGATCGGCTCGTACTGCTTGCGTACCGTCTCGATGTCACGCTGGTAGGCTTCGATTTCGGCGTGAGTGTCTTCCATGCGGCGATTGTAACGGCGGATTGCTTCGCGGGTGCCTTCCGGCACCGCCCGCCCGGCCCGCTCGGCACGGGCCGCATCGCTGACCTCGGCGTCGCGCTTGTCCTCAAGCTGGCCAAGGGAACTGCGCGCATAGCTGATTTTCAGCTCCAGGGCATCCACCTGGCGTTCCCGGGCCCGCTCCGCGTCCTCCGGGCCGGCGTACAGGCGCTTGAGTTCCTCGTCCCGGGCGGCCCGCGCCTCGGCCTGGCGCCTAGCCTCCATTTCCTGGCGCCGACGCGCCTGCTCCTCCGGCGGTGCCGGGGCCACTTCCTTGATCACCTGACCCTTGTGGTCAAGCACCTGGTAACCGGAATGGATCGCCTCGCGGGTGAGCGTGGCGCTCAGCGCCAGATTGCCGTCCGGGGTGGTGTAACGGTACGTCACTTCCCCCGGGGCACTTTCGTTCCGGGCCGGCGCGGCCATCACCAGTACCGGCAACAACAGCAATCCCGCCCAGAGCCTTTTCACTCGTCGTCCACTCCGTATTGTTGCCGGTAAAGTTGCATGGCGGCGCGATCCGCCTCGCGCTCGGGCAGTTCCTCCAGCCAGGCGATGATGTCGGCCATGCTGACGATACTGCGTACCGGCACACCCAGGCTCCGTTCCACCTCCTGGATCGCGGACAGCGGCTTGCCCTCCGCCGACGGCGCCGCCTGGCCGCGCTCCTGACGGTCCACCGCCACGAACACCCCGGCGATGCTGGCCTCGGTTTTCTCGAACAGCGCCGCCACCTCGCGGATCGCGGTACCGGCGGTGATCACGTCGTCAATCACCAGGACCCGGCCCTGCAGGGGCGCGCCCACCAGCCAGCCGCCTTCGCCGTGGTCCTTGGCTTCCTTGCGGTTGAAGGCCCAGGGCAGGTCGCGGCCGTGGTGCTCGGCCAGGGCCACCGACACCGCCGCCACCAGCGGGATACCCTTGTAGGCCGGCCCGAACAGCATGTCGAATTCGATGCCGGACTGAACAATGGCGTCCGCGTAGTGACGGCCCAGCCGCGCCAGTGCCTCACCGGTATGGAAGGTGCCGGCGTTAAAGAAATAGGGGCTGATGCGCCCGGATTTGAGCGTGAATTCCCCGAACTTGAGCGCCTGGCGCTCCTCGGCGAAGCGCAAAAAGTGCTTTTTGTAGTTCTTCATGCGTCCCCCCGGGCTACCAGCCCAACACCGCCTGTTGTTCGCGAACGATTTCCCCGATGCCCTTCTCCGCCAGGCCCAGCAAGGTGTCGGACTGCTGGCGGGTGAACGGCTCGTCGCCTTCGGCGGTGCCCTGAATCTCCACGAAACCACCATGTTGGGTCATTACCACGTTCATGTCCGTGTCGGCGTTCGAATCTTCGGCATAATCCAGGTCCAGCACCGGCTCGCCCTTGTACAGGCCCACGGACACCGATGCGATCAGGCCGTTGAGCGGGTCTTCCTTGATGCGCTTTCTCTCCAGCAGCTTGGTGAAAGCGTCCACCAGCGCCACGCAGGCCCCGGAAATGGCCGCCGTGCGAGTGCCGCCATCGGCCTGGAGCACGTCGCAATCCAGGTAGATGGTGTTCTCGCCCAGCTTCTTGAGATCCACCGCCGCCCGCAGCGAACGGCCGATCAGGCGCTGAATCTCCAGGGTGCGGCCCCCCTGCTTGCCGCGCGCGGCCTCGCGCCCGGAGCGGGTGTGGGTGGCGCGGGGCAGCATGCCGTATTCGGCGGTGATCCAACCCTGGCCCTTGCCCTTCAGGAAGCGCGGCACGCCATCCTCCACGGAGGCGGTGCACAGCACCTTGGTGTTACCGAAGGACACCAGCACCGAGCCTTCGGCGTGCATGGTGAAATCGCGCACGAAGGAAACCTCGCGCATCTGGTCGGACTGTCGGCCGGAAGGGCGCATGAAAACTCCTTGATGGGACGTTGAAGGCGCCCATTGTAACGAACCCCCGGCGCCGAGTGCGAGGCGCGCAGCGGTTCAGGACGGGTTCACCAGCCCCAGGTGAATGGCTTTCAGGGTCGCCTCGGCGCGGGTGTTTACCTGCAACTTGGCATAAACATCCTTCATGTAACCCGCCGCGGTATAGGGGGAAATGCCCAGCTTTTCCGCGGCATGCTTGACGCTCAGCCCCTTGGCGATAAGCGTCAGCATGTCGGTCTCGCGCCCCGTCAGGGTGGCTTCCTGCTCGCCGAAAACCGGGTGGAACCGCTCCAGCAGCCGCCGCGCGATGGACGACGAAAGTGGCGGTCGTCCGGCCAGGATACCGGCCAGCTGCTGGCGAAATTCCGATTCGGTGTCGTCCTTCAGAAGGTAGCCGTCGGCGCCGGCGCGCAGGGAGCCAAACAGGTGCTCGGCATCGTCGAAGATGGTGGTCACCACGCAGAGTCCGTCGCGGTGGGCTTCCTTGAAAGGGCGCACCAGATCCACGCCGCTGCCATCCGGCAGACCGAGATCGATCAGTGCCAGGTCATGGACGTTGGCGCCCATGCTCTCCCGTGCTTCCTTCAGGCTGGCGGCCCGGTCGATGTGTTCAGGGGCCAATAAACCGGACACCTGCTCATGCAGCCAATCGGCCACGTCCGGCAGATCCTCCACAATCAATACTCGCTTGATTGCTTTCATTGTCGCGCCCCTGAATATGGACAAACGCAAAGCTGTGACACACGTCACAGGAATCATATATTCTGCGACGATATCACAAAGGGAACAGGCATGTTTTCACTAAAAACACGCATCACCACCGGGCTTGTTCTCGTTGCTGTTTATGGCTTTCTGACCGTCGCCCTGGCATTAACATTGCCCGCCAGCGACATCACCTTTGGCACGCACGACGACCGCATCGACGCCGTCCTGCCCAACAACCGGGCGGTTACCGTGGCCGCCTTCAGCGATGGCGTCTCGACACAGCCGGCGGACCCCATCCTGCTGCTGGAAGAGCCCGACGTGGTCGCCACCTACGCCGATCTGAACCGCTTCTTCCTCGGCCACCAGCAACTGGCCGACTGGCTCGCCAACGGCACCCTGGTGCTCATTGATACGGACGGCGGCCGGCACCCGGTCAGCCCGGCGCGCCGCACGGTCACGCAGTTGCCCGGGCTTTTCTGGCTGCAGCTTCTTTGCGGCCTTTCCGGCATGGTGATCTGCCTGCTTGTCTGGGTGCCGGCGAAACGGGACGTGGCGATCCATTCGTTCGCCATCACCGGGCTGAGCTACGTGCTGTTTTCATCGGCGGCGGCGATTTACAGCACCCGGGATTTCTTCATGCCGGGCCCGTTGTTCTCCTGGCTGTCGGGCATCAACCATCTGGGCGCCTTGCTGTTCTCCGCTTCCCTCGGCGCCTTCCTGTGGAACTATCCGCGCAAGGCGCCTTCCCGCTGGGTCGCCACCGGGTTTTATCTGGCCTCCGCGCTGGCCATTGTGATCGACCAGTTGCAGCTTACCGACCGCCCCGCCGAGGGTTTCCATTCCTGGGTGCTCGGCATTTTTCTTATCGGGCTACTCGGCGCCGCCTGGCAATGGCGCGGCACCAGAACACAACCCGGGCACCGCTCCGCGCTGCGCTGGGTGATCAGCTCGATCCTGGTTGGCACCGCGTTCTTCGCCGGCGGCATGATTCTCCCGGCCATGCTGCAGGTCGCGGAGCCGGCCTCCCAGGGACTGCTGTTCACCACCTTCCTGCTGATGTACCTGGGCATGGCCCTGGGGGTGGTGCGGCACCGGCTTTTCAATCTGGATCAGTGGTGGTTTTCACTCTGGTCCTGGCTGCTCGGCGGCCTGTTCATCATGCTCACGGATCTGGTGCTCGCGCTGATCCTCAGCCTCTCCGCGCCGGTCACGCTGACGCTGTCCGTCGCCCTCATCGGCTGGCTGTATTTTCCGCTGCGCCAGTATCTCTGGCGAAAGCTGTTTCTCAGCAATCACCAGGAACTGGAAGAGTGGTTGTCCCAGGCCCTGCCGGCCATGCTCGAAGCACAGCGCCACACACAACCACGCTCCGGCGTGCAGGAAGCCCTGCAGGCGGTATTCCAGCCTCTTGCCCTGGAGAGCCTGCCACATACCACCTCCGCCATTGCCCTCTCCGATAAGGGCGAGACCCTGAAGGTCCCGGACCCCGCCGAGCCGCGCACCTGGCTGCTGCACCATGCCCGCCAGGGTGAAAGGGTGTTCAACCGCCACGACATGCGTACCGCCGGCCTGGTGCTGGCCCTGCATCAACTGGTGAACCAGGCCGACCGGGCCCACGCCACCGGCGCCCGGGAAGAGCGCCTTCGCATCCGAAGGGACATCCATGACGATCTGGGCGCCAAACTGCTTCAGCTCCTGCACCGTTCCACCGACACCACCAAACCCCTGGTCCGGGAGGCCATCCATGACTTGCGTGACCTGCTCAAGGACATGGAAGGGGAATCCCTTTCCCTCGAAGCCGCGATGCTGCAATGGCACGAGGAAACCGCGCAACGCTGCGAGGATCACGGCACCCGGCTGCAATGGCGGGCGCACCCCACCGGCACGGTGCTCGCCGCCAGCGAATTCAGCGAGTTGACCCGTATTCTTCGCGAGGCGGTGACCAACGCGCTCAAGCATGCCTCCACGAAACAACTTTCCGTGGTGCTCGACGGCGAAGCCGGCTCACTGACCATGGTGATCGAGAATGACGGCGCCATGCCCGCGCGGGAAAACCGGACCGGCCGGGGCCTGGATATCATGGCGAGCCGCGCCCGCAAGCTTGGCGGTCGCTTCCAGCATGAACACCAGGCCGACCGCTGGCGGGTGATCCTGGGCATCCCGCTGGCCGCCGGCGCGCCTACCCTGGAAGGCAGCCGCTGACCGGCGGCGCCGGTCATTGCTTTCGCGCCTCGCTCATCCCGAACAGTTCGCCGGCCATGCTAAGACGCCGCCCGCGAGACGTACCCCCCACGAACAGGGGGGCGAGCCCGCGCCACCCCGCCCGAGGTCAATGTCAGCCGCGCACCGAACCGGTACACTACGCCCTCACTCGTAATCGCAGCCCACGGGGACGCCCATGATCCGTAGCATGACCGCCTTCGCCCGCGCCGACCGTCGCCTCCAGGGAGCCGACCTGGCCTGGGAACTCCGCTCGGTGAACCACCGCTACCTGGAGCTCATGCCGCGCCTCCCCGACGCTCTGCGTGGCCTGGAAAACGCCCTCCGCGAACGCTGCCGGCAACGCCTGGGCCGGGGCAAGGTGGACATCACCCTCCGCTACCAACCCGATGACACCGACGCCGAACTGGAACTCAACGAAGCCCTGGTCAAGCGCCTCTCCGAAGCCGCCCGCCGGGTCGGCGATCTGGTACTGCACGCCGGCCAGGTCAACCCGCTCGAGGTGCTGCAGTTCCCCGGCGTGCTCAGCGCCCGCCAGATCGACAGCGACGCCCTGGAAGCCGCCGCCCTGGAGTTGCTCGACGAAGCCCTGGACGCCCTCATCGCCACCCGCGACCGGGAAGGCGAGCAGCTCGCCAAGCTGATCCAGGACCGCCTCGACCGGGTCGAGCAGGAAGTGGAGCGGGTGCGCAAGGCCCTGCCCGCGATCCGCGACGCCCTGCGCGAACGGCTCAAACAACGCGTTCAGGAAGCCACCGACAACCCGGACCCGGACCGCCTGGAACAGGAACTGGTACTCGCCGCCCAGAAAATGGACGTGGACGAAGAACTGGACCGGCTGGTGACCCACGTTGCCGAAGTACGCCGCGTGGTCCGCAAGGGCGGCCTGATCGGCCGCCGCCTGGATTTCCTGATGCAGGAACTGAACCGGGAAGCCAACACCCTGGCCTCAAAATCCGTGGACGCGGAGACCACCGCCGCCGCGGTGGAACTCAAGGTGCTGATCGAACAGATGCGCGAGCAGATTCAGAATATCGAGTGACGCCCAAGGCAGCCTTGCGCCCCCAACTCAGTTTACAGGGAGGTAGTCGCTCCACCCTGCCGCCTTTTTTATCGGGAGGATTCGCCGGGTCAGCTCAGCCTTGCAGGCTGGCGCGGAAGGCGGGGTCGTCCAGGTAGGCGACGTTAAGGCGGGTCCAGGGCACCACCAGGTCGCGGGTCGCGGAGAAAATCGAGCCGGGGGCGAGCATCACGCCCCGCTTCAGGCAGCGACGGGTCAATTCGTTGGCGTCCTCGATGCCGGGGAAGCGGGCCCACAGGTACAGGCTCTGCTCCGGTCGGCAGAACACGTCCGCGCCCAGTTCGTCCAGCACCCGTAACCCGGTGGCGGTGGCGGCGCGCAATCGCTCCTGGAGCCGGGAGAGATGGCGCAGATAATTTCCCTCTCTCAGGATCACGTCCACGGTGCGTTCGGCGTATTCGGCGCCGCCGATGTGCATGAGCATTTTTATATCCGCCAGCTCGGAGATCAGGGCTTCGCCGCCGGCGATGAAACCGACCCGCAGGGCGGCGGAGATGGGCTTGGAGAAGCTGCCCAGGTAGAGGGTGCGGCCGAGCTGGTCGAGGGCGGAGAGCTTGGTGGCCGAGTTCAGTTTGAAGTCGGCCATGGCGTCGTTTTCGACGATGATCAGGTCGTGGCGTTCCGCCAGGGTCAGGAGGCGGCGCGCTTTGTGCTCGGAGAGATCGGTGCCGGTGGGGTTGTGGCCCACGGACTGCATGAAGAACAGCGCCGGTCGCTCGCGGATCAGCAGGCGCTCCAGTTGTTCGAGGTCGGGGCCGTCCACTTCGCGGGGCACCGAGAGCATGCGCGCGCCGCTGAGCTGGAGCTTGCCGAACAGGGGGTAGTAGCCGGGATTTTCCACCAGTACCGCGTCGCCGGGCCGCGTGAAGCGCCGCAGGATGAGATCCATGGCGTGGTTGGCGCCGAAGGTGGTGAGAATCTGCTGGGGCAGGGCGTTGATGCCATAGCTGGCGATCTTTTTTACCAGTTGCTCGCGCAGGCTGGCGTTGCCAAAGCGGTTGCCATAGCGGAACAGGGTGGTAACGCCGCCACGCACCACCTGGCGGTGAAATTTGTCCAGACGCATATCCATGAGCCAGTCCACCGGCGGGAAGCCTTCGCCGAGGTGGGAGTGGCCCGGCTCGCGCACCAGTTGCTGGCGCATCATCCAGATGGTGTCCAGGGCACGGGCGTAGGGCGGCGGCTGGGTCTCGTCGTCCGGTGGACGAGGCGCCCCCCGGACAAAGAACCCTCGACCGTGACGCGCTTCCACCAGTCCCTCCGCCGCCAGGTACTCATAGGCGGTGATCACGGTGTTCTTGGAATAGCCGTGCAGGCGCATGTATTCGCGCAAGGACGGCAGTTTGTCGCCGCGCCGCAGTATGCCCTCGGCGATCTGCCCGGCGATATCGGAGGCGATCCGCTGGGCCCGGGTCTGGCGCTGCATCGGTATGGACACGGTTGGCTCCCACTGTTTGCCCTAACTGTACCTTTTTCATGGGTACAGGCGCCGATATGTTAGAGCACAACCTTGCGCGGCGACACGCGCTCCTAACAAAAACCGTCCCAGAAAAGGGGTATTCAGTGAGTTCCAGTTCCCAGCTCCCCGGTTTTCGTAATCTCTCACCGTCGGAACGCGTCGATTTCGTGGCCCGCCACCTTGAACTGAGCGACGAGGAAACCGCGCTGCTCCGCGACGATGGCGCCCTGCCGATCGAAATCGCCGATGGCATGATCGAGAACGTGCTTGGCAAATTCGAGCTGCCGCTCGGCCTGGCGGGCAATTTCATGGTCAACGGCCGTGACGTGCTGATCCCCATGGCCGTGGAAGAACCCTCCGTGGTCGCCGCCGCCTCCTTCATGGCCAAGCTGGCCCGGCCGGCGGGTGGCTTCCTGACCTCCAGCAGCGCGCCCTTGATGCGTGCCCAGATCCAGATCGTCGGGCTCCAGGACCCGGCCAACGCGCGCTTGAGCCTGCTGCGCAACAAGGCGCGCCTGATCGAGCTGGCCAACACCAAGGACCAGTTGCTCAACAAGCTCGGCGGTGGCTGCCGGGATCTGGAGGTGCACACCTTCATGGACAGCCCGAGGGGCCCGATGGTGGTGGCCCACCTGGTGGTGGACGTGCGCGATGCGATGGGCGCCAATACCGTTAACACCATGGCCGAGGCGGTGGCGCCGCTGATCGAGGAAATCACCGGTGGCACCGTGCGACTGCGCATTCTGTCCAACCTGGCGGACCTGCGGCTGGCGCGGGCACAGGTCCGCGTGGCACCCGAACACTTTGAAACAGATGCGTTTAGTGGCACGGACGTCATCGACCGTATCATCGACGCCTATACCTTCGCGGCGATCGACCCTTACCGGGCGGCGACCCATAACAAGGGCATCATGAACGGGATCGACCCGCTGATCGTCGCCACCGGCAATGACTGGCGCGCGGTGGAAGCCGGCGCCCATGCCTACGCCTGTCGCGACGGTCACTATGGCTCGCTGACCACCTGGGAGAAGGACCGCGACGGCCATCTGGTCGGCACCATCGAGATGCCGATGCCTGTTGGCCTGGTGGGCGGCGCCACCAAAACCCACCCCCTGGCCCGCCTTGCTCTGCGGATTCTCGGCGTCCAAACCTCCCAGGAACTGGCCGAAATCGCGGTGGCGGTGGGGCTGGCGCAAAACCTGGGTGCGCTGCGGGCGCTCGCCACCGAAGGCATTCAGCGCGGCCACATGGCGCTGCACGCCCGCAATATCGCCTTGTCCGCCGGTGCCCGTGGCGAGGAAGTCGACCAACTGGTGCGGCAAATGGTCCAGGACCATGACGTGCGTTCCGACCGCGCCGAGGCATTGCTCAAGGCGCTGCGCGGCCAATGAGCGTTACCGCCGTACGACTGGTGGAGGTGGGCGCGCGGGACGGGCTGCAGAATGAAGCCCGCACCCTGGCCCCCGAGGTGCGCGCGGAGCTGATCCGGCGCCTGGCGGACGCCGGCCTGCGCCATATCGAGGCGGGCGCTTTTGTGTCGCCGCGCTGGGTGCCGCAAATGGCCGGCACCGACACCGTGCTGGAGAAACTGCCCGGTGACGGCGATGTGACCTTCAGCGTGCTGGTCCCCAACGAGCGGGGCATGGCCATGGCGCTTGAGAGCGGCTGCCGGGAGGTGGCGGTATTTACCGCCGCCTCCGAGGCGTTCAACCAGCGCAACATCAATTGCTCCATCGACGAGAGCCTGGCCCGCTTCGAGCCGGTGCTGGCCGCCGCGAAGGAGAACGGCGTCGCGGTGCGCGGTTATGTCTCCTGTGTGCTGGGATGTCCATATAGCGGACCTATCCCGATCGCGGATGTGGTTCGTACCGCCACGCGGTTGTACCAAATGGGCTGCTACGAAGTGAGCCTGGGCGACACCATCGGCGCGGGCGTGCCCACCGGCGTGCGCGATCTGGTATCGGCCTGCGCCATGGAAATGCCGGTTGCCCGGCTCGCCGCTCATTTTCATGACACCTGGGGCATGGCCACGGCGAATTGCGTGGCCGCGCTCGAGGGAGGTATCCGCGTTTTCGACAGCTCGGTTTCCGGGCTGGGCGGTTGCCCTTATTCCCCCGGCGCCACCGGCAACGTGGCCACGGAGGATCTGATTTACCTGTTCGAGGGCATGGGCCTGGATACCGGCGCCGACCTGGGCGGCGTGGTCGCCGCCGGCGCCTTCGTGGACCAGCGGCTCGGGCGGGAGACGGCGTCACGGGTGGCGCGCGCCTGGCGGGCTCGCCACGGGGCGGCCTGAGCCCGGCGCGACAATACGACAACAAATCTGGAGGACAGATGACTGAACGCACAGGCCTGCCACCGGCGGCGAAAGGCGCCCTTAAAGGCGTCATTATCCTCGACCTGACGCGCGTGGTCGCCGGCCCCTATTGCGCCATGTTGCTGGCCGACATGGGCGCCACCGTTATCAAGATCGAGCATCCGAAGGACCCGGATCTCACCCGCGAATTTCCACCGGCCCTCGGCGGAGATGATGAAGCCATCAGCGGCTTCTTTGCTCAATACAATAGAAACAAGATGGCGATAAGCCTCGATCTCAAGGCCACGGAAGGCCGCGAGCTTTTCTTCGATATGGTGCGCAAGGCCCATATCGTGATTGAGAATTTCCGCCCTGGAACCATGGATAAGCTGGGCCTGAGTTACGCGACTCTCAAGGAGATCAATCCGGCCATCGTGATGACCAGCATCAGCGGCTTTGGCCAGACCGGCCCGAACGCGCCACGGCCGGCGTTCGACAGCAGCGCCCAGGCTTCCGGCGGCCTCTGGTCAATCAACGGCACCGTCGAGGAGCCCATGCGCGTGGGCACGGTGCTGGGCGATTTGAGCGCCGGCCTGTACGGCGCCATCGGCACGCTGGGCGCGCTGCGCGAGGCGGAGCGCGACGGCCATGGCCAGCATGTGGACGTGTCCCAGCAGGATTCCATTATCTCGCTGACGGAAAACGCCCTGGTCACCTACACCACCACCGGCAAGGTGGCGATCCCGGAAGGCAACGGTCATCCGTTCGTGAAGCCCTATGGCCGCTTCGCCTGCAAGGACGGTTACGTGTTCTTCGGCGCCTATACCGATAAGTTCTGGCGCGAAGCCTGCCAGGTGTTCGGCGATGAGGATCTGATCACCGATCCGGAGATCGACACCATGGCCAAGCGCTTTGACAGCGAGATCTACCAGCGCCGGGTTCATCCGGTGGTGGAGCGCTGGTGTGCCAGCCACACCAAGGCGGAACTGGAGGCGATGACCGGGTCGCGCTTTCCGCTGTCACCGATCAAGACCATCGACGAAGTGGTGGCCGACCCCCATGTGCGCGAACGCGACATGGTGATTCCGGTGGACTACAAGGGCCAGCGTTTCGAGGTATTTGGCAACCCGATCAAGATGTCGCTGGGGACCAACGAGCATGGCTCCCATGCGCCGGTGACCGGCGAATCCAACGATGCCGTTTATGCCGGCTGGCTGGGCCGCTCCGAAGAGGAGCTGGACCGGCTTCGTGACGCCGGCGTGATCTGAATCCCGATCCTGAACCATTAAACAACAATTCAAAGGTGACATTATGAATATCAAATCCATGGCCGGCGCGATGCTGGCCGGCGCCCTTCTGTTCAGCGGCCTGACCACCAGCGTGGAAGCACGCACCCTGCGTTACGCCATCGGCCACCCGCCCAGCTCCTTCGTGGTGGACGTGACCAAGGAATACGCCAAGCAGGTGGAAACGCTTTCCGACGGCGACCTGAAGGTACGCGTGTTCCCCATGTCGCTGCTGAACTTCGCGGAAACCTCCGGGGGCGTACGCGATGGCATGGCCGATATCGGCTTCGTGCTTACTTCCTATTTCCCGTCCGAGTACCCGCACAGTAACGTGGCGGTGGAAGCGTCCATGCTGGTGGGCCTGCTGGGCGATCAGGCCCGTGGCCGCGAGGGCATGGTTTTCATGGGGGCACTGTCCGAGTTCACCTTCTTCCACTGCCCGGAATGCAATCAGGAATTCAAGAAACAGAATCAGGTTTACACCGGCAGCACCGGCGGCACCTCCTATGGCCTGGTCTGCAATGAACCGGTGGAGACCAAGGCCGACCTTGAAGGCAAGCGGCTGCGTGTTGGCGCCTCCAACTGGTCCCGCTGGGCGGAGTCCGTGGGAGCCTCCCCGGTGACCATGTCCGCCAACGAAATGTTCGAGGCGCTCAGCCAGGGCGTGGTGTCCTGCATCGTTCTGGCGTCGCCGGAAATTCATAATTTCGGCCTTACCGATGTGGTCACCGACATCAACATGGACGTGCCCGGCGGCCCGATGCCTATCGCCGGCACCAATATCAACGCCGACACCTGGAAAAGCCTGAGCGCCGAACAACGCGAGGTAATGCTGCGCGCGGCCAGCCAGTTTTCCGCCGGCGTGCCGTGGATTTATCACCAGCATGAAGACCGGATTCTGGCCGAAGCCGAGGAACGCGGAGTGGCGATCCACCACGCCGACCAGGCGCTGATCGATCAGACCCGTGCGTTCATCAAGGACGACATGCAACACATCGCCGAGGACTACCGCTCCCGCTATGGGGTCGAGAACGGTGAGCAACTGATCGCCGATTTCCAGAAACTGCTGGAGAAATGGACCGGCCTGGTTCAGGACGTGGAAACCGAGCAGGATCTGGCGGACCTTTACTGGAACGAAATTTTTTCCAAGGTCGATGTGGAACAACACGGGCTATAGGAACGCATCATGACCCTTCTTACCGACGAGCTTGTTGCTCTGATCGGCACCGAGGTAGCGCCGTTCGAGTTCGAAATCACGCGCGGTGACATCAAGAAGTACGCGGTGGCCACGGGCCAACGCCAACGTCGCTACCTGGATGGCGACGAGGCGCCGCTACTGTTTCTTTTCAGTGCCATGATGCCGGTGATTCCTCTGGACGAGCTGCTGCCCGACGGGCGGCAGCCGGACAGTCCGCTGATTCCCGAGCTGCCGCTCAAGCGGATCATGGCCGGCGGCAGCGATTACCGGGTGCATCGGCCGGCGCGTGCCGGCGAGGTGCTGGTGTGCCGCCAGAAGCTGGCCGACCTGTACGAAAAACAGGGCGACTCCGGTCCGTTGATCTTCATGATCTTCGAGAACCGTTTCGAAACCCGTACCGGCGAGCCGGTGGTCACCGAATATCTGACCCGTATCGCGAGGTAAGAATGATGTCCACAACAAAAATTCAGAAAGGCGATACGCTGCCCGGTCGTGAATTCAAGGCCGATACCGTTCAGCTTTTTCTCTACAACGCGGCAATCTGGAACCCCCATCGTATTCACTACGATCTGCCCTATACCCGGGAGCAGGAAGGCCACCCCGGGCTTCTTATCGACGGGCCGCTTCAAGGGGACTGGCTGACCCAGATCATCGAGGAATGGCTCGGTGATCGCGGCGTGCTGACCGCGTTCCGCTATAGCAACCGCCAGGCGGCCTACATCGGCGAGGTACTCGCCGGGGAAGGGCACGTCACCGACCGTGACGGCGACAGCGTGACCCTTTCCCTGGCGCTACGGAACCAGGAAGGCGCGACCACCACCGTGGCCACCGCCAGCGTGCGCGTGGACCCCGGCCACTGACGCCGCGGCTCTTTTTCAGGAGAACTGCTATGTACCGGCTCGGACGTTGGCTTTCCCGCCTGACCAGCGCCACCACTCTGCTGGGCGGGTTCGCCATTGCCCTGATGATGTTGCACATCACCGCCGACGTGGTGCTGCGATACCTGTTCTCGGCGCCGCTTCCCGGCACCATTACCTATGTCTCCAATTACTACATGATCATCGCCACCTTCGTGCCCCTGGCCTACGCGGAAAAGCTGGATGCCCACGTTACCGTGGAAGTGGTCGCCGAGCGTCTGCCGCGCCGGCTGCAGCGTCATCTGGCCCACTGGCTGCTGCCGGTTTGCGCGGTGGTGCTGTCGTTCATGACCGTGAAGACCTGGACCGAGGCGGTGAGCAAGTATCAGATGAACGCCTCCCTCGTGGAAGGCGGCACCACCATCATTACCTGGCCTGGTTATTTCATGCTGCCCCTGGGGCTGGGCCTGATGGTGCTGGTGCTGCTCTACAAGTTCGTCGTCTATCTCACCGGCGCCCGTTGCGGCCTGACGGTGAGCGACGAGGAACGGGCCATTGCCCGGGAAGTGCACGCGGATAAGCCGGCCTCACCGGGAGACCGCCATGAGTGACGTTCAGATCGGGCTGTCCGGGCTCGCCGTATTGTTCGTGCTGATCGCCTTGCGCATGCCCGTGGGGCTGGCGTTGATCGGCGTTTCCTTCGGCGGCCTCTGGTATTTGATGGGCTGGGGCATCGCCTGGGGCTCCCTGGGGCTGATTCCGTATCAGTTTTCCGCTAACTGGGTGCTCAGCTCGGTGCCCATGTTCCTGTTGCTGGGTTACGTCTGCTACCACGCTCAGCTTACCCAGGGCCTGTTCCGGGCCGCGCGATTATGGCTGTCGAGAGTACCCGGCGGGCTGGCGGTGGCCTCGATTTTCGGCACCACCGGGTTCGCCGCCGTGTGCGGTTCCTCGGTGGCGTGCTCCGCCGCCATGGGTCGGGTGGCGGTGCCGGAGATGATTGAGCACCGCTACAACCCGGGCCTGGCCACCAGCACGGTGGCCATCGCCGGCACCGTGGGGGCGCTGCTGCCGCCGTCCATCATCATGATCCTGTACGGCATCATCGCCCAGGAGCCGATCACCAAGCTGTTTCTCGGCGGCATCACCGCTGGCCTGCTCACGGTGCTCGGTTACATCATCGTGGTCATCGTGCGGGTAAAGCTGAACCCGGAGTTGGCGCCGGCGCCGGACGAACGCATTTCCACCGAGGAGCGGCTCAAGGCGCTGTGGGAAGTCTGGCCGGTGGTGATGATCATGCTGGGCATTTTCGGCGGCCTGTTCGCCGGCCTGTTCACACCCACCGAGGCCGGCGCCGTGGGTGCCTCCCTGGCCTGCGCGGTGGCGCTGTGCAAAGGCACCCTGACCTGGCAACGCTTGCGCGACGCGGTGCTGGAGACGCTGCTTACCACGGGTACCATTCTGATCATCGCCATGGGCGCCAGCCTGTTGACCCGCTTCCTGTCACTTTCCGGCGCCGGTGACTATCTCTCTTCCATGGTCATCGACGCCGGTGCCAGCACCTTCGCCATTTTGCTGATCATCGTGCTGATCTACCTGCTGCTGGGCATGTTCCTGGAGCCGATCGGCGCCATGTTGCTGACGCTGCCCATTGTGCTGCCGATCGTGGACAGCGTCGGGCTCAGCCTGATCTGGTTCGGCGTGGTGCTGACCAAGCTGCTGGAGATCGGCATGGTGACACCCCCCATCGGCATGAACATCTTCGTGATAAAAAGCGTGGTCGGGAACCTGGTGAGCACCGGCGCCATTTTCAAAGGCGTGCTGTGGTTCCTGCTCATGGACGTACTGGTGCTGGCGCTGCTGATGAGCGTGCCGGAGCTGGTGCTGTTCCTGCCCGAACACGTTGGCTGAGGGAACGGGCCGCCGGGCGGCGGCCCATTCCGCCGGCGCCGTCAGGCGGCCTTGCGCGCCTCCAGCCACACCGCCAGCCCCTGGCTGTTGAGCTTCACGTCCATGCCCAGGATCGCATCCAGATGGTCGTCATCCTGCTCGCAGCCGTGTTCCCGGGCGCGCCGGAACAGGTAGCCGCGCAGGGCGGTTCGCAGCGCCGGCTCAAGCTCCTCGTCGCCGTGGTCGGCGGCCACCCGTTCCGCCAGATCCACATAGTCGTCCACCATGCCGCGCAGACGTTCGCCGAGAATCCGCGGGCCTTCCACCGGGCCGTAATGGGTCAGGTACATGCGCTCCGGGTTCAACGCCAGCAGCCTGGCGATGGAATGCTTGAGCGCCGGCGGGTCGAACTGCACCGGGGTGGTGGTGGGCAGAATGAAGGGGCCTTTTTCCGTGGTCAGGGGAGGATACGAAAGCCCGAAGGTGTCACCGGTGAAGACGCCGGCGGAGGCCGGATCATGGACGCAGAAGTGGTGTTTGGCGTGACCGGGCGTATCCAGGAATACCAGGCGCCGGCCATCCAGGTCGATTTCGTCGCCATCGTTCATGGTACGCACTCGCGCCTCGGGCACCGGCAGGATTTCGCCGTACATCTTCCTGAACGCGGCTTCGCCATAGACGGCGGTGGCGCCGGCGACCAGCTTCGCGGGATCGATCATGTGCCGGGCACCGCGCGGATGCACCAGCAGAGTGGCGTCCGGCAATGCCTCCATGAGCCCGCCCACGCCGCCGGCGTGGTCCAGGTGCACATGGGTGGGGATCACGTAGCGGACCCGGGCGCGATCAATACCGCGCTGTTCCAGCAGGTCCAGGATGATCGGCACGGTGTGATGGGTGCCGGTCTCGATGATGGCGTAGTCCTCGCCACCACGCATCAGGTAACAGGCCGCCAGCTCCTCGCGAACCATGGCGGTGTCGATGCGGGTGATGCCGTGGCCGAGGTCTTCATAAACCTTAAAAGACATGGGTCCCGAGCTCTCCGGTTAAGTCGTTATTGTCATTGCTCCAGCGGCACCGCCAGCACGGCGAAGGTGTCGCCCGGGCTGACGCGGGCGGGGTGGCGGCGACCGATCAGGAGGCCGTTCACGGTAGCATGATATTCCGCCGGCGGGGTGCCGGTGCGTTCCAGGTCGTGGACCCGGGCGATCAGGTCGCCGGCGCGCACCGCGTCCCCCAGGTTCACGGTGAATTCCAGCAGCCCGCGGTGCTCGGCCTGCAGGTAATGGGCGGCGTCGGGGATCTCCAGCCGGCGCGTGTCCGCCGGCGCCGGGGCACCGGGCAGAATTCCGGCGTGGCGCAGCAGGTTGTCCACGCCGCGCTCGGCCAGGGCGACGCTGGCCGGAGTGGTGGTGCCGCCGCCGCGCAGTTCGGTGCTGACGAACACCTTGCCCTGGCGTTCCACGGCGGTATCGAACAGGGCGTCGCCTTCCAGTTCCGCCATCAGCAGGGTGTTGGGGGCGCCGATGGCGAGGGTCGCGTCCAGGCAGCGCCGCGCCAGATCCAGGTCGTCCAGACGGTGGGTGGCGGCGAAGGGCAGCAGGTCCAGGGTGCGCCCACCGGAATGCAGGTCCAGCACCAGGTCCGCCAGGGGCACCAGGTGGCGGGTAAAATAGTCGGCGATGCGCTCGGTGAGGGTGCCCGTGGGACTGCCGGGAAAGGCCCGGTTCAGATTGCCTTTGTCGATGGGCGAGGTGCGGGTGCCGTTGAGCACGGCGGGGTGGTTCATCATCGGCACGATGATCACGCGTCCGGTGATGTGTTCCGCGCGCAAGCGACCGGCCAGCTTGAGCAGGGCGGTGATGCCCTCGTACTCGTCACCGTGGTTGCCGCCGGTGAGCAGGGCGGTGGGGCCTTCTCCGTTGCGCACCACGGTGATCGGAATCATCAGGCTGCCCCAGGCGGACTCGTCATGGGAATGGGGCAGCTTGAGAAAGCCGTGCTGCACGCCGTCGCGGTGGTAGTCCACGGTGGCGGTGATCGGGCTGTCCGGCGTCGGGCTGTCCTGCATGGGGTCTCCTGGCGATCGGCACGGTTCGGGTACGGGGGGGGGCAGGCCAATATAGCCTGCCGGCGCGCCCCTCTACGAGCCCCGCGAGGCGCGGCGCCGCTGGCCATGACGGACCGGGCCTTTGTCCCTATAATGCCGGTTTTCGCGGCCCGGCCGCGCCCTCCGCAATACAGGACGCCCCCATGACCGACAAAGGCAACCTCTATATCGTGTCGGCCCCTTCCGGCGCCGGCAAGACCTCGCTGGTGGCGGCGCTGGTGGAAAAACTGCCGCGCCTGCGGATTTCCGTGTCGCACACCACCCGGCCACGCCGGGAGGGCGAGGTGGAGGGGGTGAATTATCACTTCACCAGCCGCGAACACTTCGTGCGCATGATCGAGGAGGGCCGCTTCCTGGAGCACGCCGAGGTGTTCGGCAATCTGTACGGCACCAGCGCCGACTGGGTGGCGGACACCCTGCGCGATGGCGAGGACGTGGTGCTGGAGATCGACTGGCAGGGCGCCGCCCAGATCCGCCACCTGATGCCGGAGGCGGTGAGCGTGTTCATCCTGCCGCCGTGCCTGAAGACCCTGGCCCAGCGTCTGCGCGGGCGCGCCTCGGACCACGACCACGTGATCGAGAAGCGCCTGGCCGGGGCCCGGGAGGAAATGAGCCACTACGCCGAATTCGATTATCTGGTGGTCAACGACAACTTCGAGCGGGCCCTTCACGAGATGGCCAGCATCGTCGAGGCCAACCGGCTGGTGACCACCCGCCAGGCGGTGCGCCAGGCGGCCATCCTCGCCGACTTGTTGTCCGGCACGGAAACCCAGTAAAATCCCGCTCCCGCAACAGGAGAACCTCCATGGCCCGTGTAACCGTAGAAGACTGCCTGGAAAAACTGGACAACCGTTTCGAGCTGGTCCTGGTATCCAGCCGGCGCGCTCGCCAGCTGCAGACCGGCGGCAAGGAGCCGCGGGTAGCCTGGGAAAACGACAAGCCCACCGTGGTGGCGCTGCGCGAGATCGCCGAGGGCCACGTGACCGCCGACTCGGTGGAAAACCCGATGGCCGATCAGGGCGCCGAGGTCGATGACCTGGCCCTGCTGACCCAGTCGTTCGGCGAATAATCGCCGCCACTGGCGCCGTCCGAGCGAGCCCGCCCTTCGAGGCGGGCTTTTTCGTTGCGGCCCCGTCCGCGAAATTCCAACCTTATCAAGTACTCACGAGCCTCATCGTAGACAAATTGTCACGCCACTCCTAAGCTAGGAAAGATCGTTAACTTCCAACGCCCTGGCGGCACGGCGAGGCCCCTTGCCCTCCATTCGTAACCTGCAAAAACGGCTGCGCAGCTACCTGACGGACGATCAGATCGATCAGGTGGTGCGCGCCTACCATTTCGCCGAGAAAGCCCACGAGGGCCAGTACCGGCGGACCGGGGACCCCTATATCACCCATCCGCTGGCGGTGGCCAACATCCTGGTGGATATGCACATGGACTACGCCTCGCTGATGGCGGCCATGCTGCATGACGTGATCGAGGACACCGGCTACAGCAAGGAGCAACTGGCCGAGGAATTCAGCGAGGAGGTCGCCGAACTGGTCGACGGGGTTTCCAAGATCGCCCAGATCAAGTTCGAATCCAAGGCCGAGCAGCAGGCGGAGAACCTGCGCAAGATGATGCTGGCCATGACCCGCGACATCCGCGTGATCCTGGTGAAGCTGGCCGACCGGCTGCACAACATGCGCACCCTGCATGTGATGAAGCCGGAGAAGCGCCGCCGCATCGCCACCGAGACCCTGGAGATCTACGCTCCCATCGCCTTCCGCCTGGGCATGTACAACATGCGGGTGGAGTACGAGGACCTGGCGTTCCACAACATCCACCCGATGCGCGCCCGGCTGATCGGCAAGGCGGTGCAGTCGGCGCGGGGCAACCGCAAGGAGATCCTTTCCTCGATCAAGGCGAGCATCGAGCACAGTCTCAAGGAAGAAGGCATCGAGGCGCGGGTGCTGGGCCGCGAGAAGCACCTGTACAGCATCTACCAGAAGATGAAGGAACAGCATAAGCCGTTCTCGGAAATCATGGACGTGTTCGGTTTCCGCATCATCGTCGACCGGGTGGACACCTGCTACCGGGTGCTGGGCGCGGTGCACAACCACTTCATCCCGATCCCCGGGCGCTTCAAGGACTATGTGGCGATCCCCAAGGCCAATGGCTACCAATCGCTGCACACCACCCTGAAGGCCCATTCCGGCATTCCGCTGGAGATCCAGATCCGCACCGAGGAGATGGAAGCGATGGCCAACAACGGCATCGCCGCCCACTGGCTGTACAAGGCCAGCGACGAATCCGGCTCGCCCACCCACACCCGCGCCCAGTCCTGGATGCAGCGCCTGTTGGAGATCCAGCAGAAAGCCGGCAATTCCATGGAGTTCATCGAGAACGTCAAGGTGGACCTGTTCCCGGACGAAGCCTATGTGTTCACCCCCAAGGGCGACATCAAGGAGCTGCCCGCCGGGGCGACGCCGGTGGATTTCGCCTACGCGGTGCACACCAAGGTGGGCAACCGCTGCGTGGCGGCGCGCATCGACGGCAAGCTGGCGGCGCTGTCCACGCCGCTGGAATCCGGCCAGACCGTGAAGATCATCACCGCCCCCAACGCCAGCCCCAATCCGGGCTGGCTGAATTTCGTGGTCACCGGCAAGGCGCGCTCCAACATTCGCCACTTCCTCAAGCAGCAACGCCGGGAAGACGCCGCCGAGCTGGGCCGCCGGTTGCTGGACAAGGCGCTGGGCGCCTATGAAATGGAGCTGGGGCGGCTGTCCGATGTGACCCTGGCCACCGAGCTCACCGACAACAACTACGCCACCGTGAACGATTTGCTCGAGGACATCGGCATGGGCAACCGGCTGGCGCCGCTGGTGGCGCGCAAGCTGGCCGGCGCCCGGGACGACGCCGAGGAGGACAGCGGCGAAAGCGACCGCCGGCCACTGGCGATCCGTGGCAGCGAGGGCCTGATGGTCACCTACGCCAAGTGTTGCTACCCGCTGCCCGGCGACACCATCATCGGCCATCTGAGCGCCGGCAAGGGCATTGTGGTGCACCGCGATACCTGCAAGAACCTGCTTTCGGAAATGCGCGGCGCCCCGGAGAAATGCATCGCGCTGGACTGGGACAAGGAGGTGGCCCAGGAATTCACCGCCGCCCTGCGCATCGAACTGATCAACAAGCGCGGCGTGCTGGCCACCCTGGCCAACAGCGTGTCCGAGCTGGGCTCCAACATCGACACCATCGACATGGCCGAGAAGGACCCGACCCTGTCGGTCATCAATGTCACCCTCACGGTCAAGGACCGCATTCATCTGGCGCGCATCATCAAACGTTTGCGTACGCTGGATAATGTTGTGAGGATTCACCGTATCAGCGCCTGAGGCCGCCGGCCCGGCGCCGTCATTATTCATGGGGAAAACGTCATCATGTCCAATCATTCCGTGATCAAGACCGATCGGGCGCCCGCCGCCATCGGCACCTATTCCCAGGCCATCAAGGCCGGCTCCACCGTTTACCTCTCCGGCCAGATCCCGCTGGACCCGGCCACCATGGAGCTGGTGGAAGGCGATATGGAAGCGCAGATCCGCCGTGTGTTCGACAACCTGACGGCGGTCTGCGAAGCCGCCGGCGGCGGCCTGACCGACATCGTCAAACTGAACATCTACCTCACCGACCTGAGCCACTTCGCGCTGGTCAACGAGGTGATGGCCAGTTACCTGCAGGAACCCTACCCGGCCCGCGCCGCCATCGGCGTGGCGGCCCTGCCCAAGGGCGCCGGCGTGGAGATGGACGCGATCATGGACATCGCCTGACACGCCCTGGAAGTGACAATGTCACTCCGGCACGCACCAAGGGGCATCATTGTGATGCCCCTTTTTAATGGCCACCGCACACGGATGGACCACCCGAGCGCGCCAGTCCGTCGCGCCGCCCTCCCTCTCCGCCATACCGCCCGGTATGCCCGACCGGAATAATTCCCATGTCAAATCAAGGGGTTTGTCCCAATAAGCCGTAAACATCCGTGCACATCAACGGCGGAATGGCACCCAACTTGCCTCCTGGTACCCCGTCCAGATTCTGGGCCTTTGCCAATTCATTGACGGGGAACAAAGCATGACAATTTCAATGTCCTCCCTTCGAAGCAAGGGAATGAGCACCTTTGTTTTATCCGCCGCCCTGGTGCTGAGCGCCTGCGGGGGTGACTCCGACAGCAACGATGATTACAGCGAAGCACCGGCACCGAAAACACAACCGGACCCGGTCGCCAACACCACCGCCGCCGATGCCGCCGCCATGGGCAGTCACACCGTGGCCGAGGAAGAGTACGACTTCGGCCGCATGACCGTGTACGACAACAAAAACGGCGACAGCTACGAAACCGACATTCACGGCTACATCCAGTACCCCGAGGACGCCGACGGCCCCTTCCCGGTGGTGTTGTTGCTGCACGGTCGCCACGGCACCTGCTATGACGGCCGGGGTATCGACGACGACGATTGCGCGAACCCGATCCCCAGCTTCCGGGGCTATGAGTACATTTCCGAGAACCTGGCCAGCCACGGCTACGCGGTGATCTCCGTGGACGCCAACGACATCAATGACAATGACAGCGGCCCGTCCAATGGCGACACCGGCGCCCTGGCCCGCGCCATGCTGGTGGTGCGCCACCTGGATGAGTTCCGCGACATCAACGCCTCCGGCGGCCTGGGCCTGGACGCCCTGATGGGCAAACTCGATATGAGCGAGATCGGCATCATGGGTCACTCCCGGGGTGGCGAGGGCGTCAACCAGACGGTGCTCTACAATCGCGCCCAGCCGGAACCGCACAACATCACCGCGGTGTTCTCCCTGGCCCCCACCGACTACAACACCCAGACCGTGAGCCGGGTGAATTTCGTCGCCCTGGCCGGTTACTGTGACGGCGACGTGGAAGACCTGATGGGCAACTTCGCCTACGACACCAGCCGCTACGCCGTGGATAACGACCCCTATCCCAAGTTCCAGCTGATCCCCATGGGCGCCAACCACAACTACTACAATACCGTGTGGACCACCGACAGCCGCCCGGACGACTGGACCATCCTGGACAGCGACGGCGACGACCCCTGGTGCGGCGAGAACGCCGCCGACAATGGCCGCGACACCCCGGAACTGCAGCAGGCCCAGGGGCTGTTCTTCATCGCCTCCTTCTTCCGCTATTTCATCGGCCATGAACCCGAATTCGGCGCCTACTGGAACGGCCAGACGCCGGTGCCCGGCGACATCTGCCCGGATGGCCAGGGCCCGTGCGACGACCGCTACCTGCTGAGCGTGCACGCGCCGTCGGCGGAAAGGCTGGTGATCGACGACACCCTGGACCCGGCCAGCCTGACCACCAACAACCTGGGTGGCTCGGTGTGGTTCGACGGCTTCTCCTCCTACGGTATCTGCCAGACCAACGGCCGACCCGGCGAAGGCTGCGACGTGGCCACGCCCACCTTCAACATCGCCGAGCAACTGTTCATGGCCTGGGACACCAGCGCCACCTACCGCTCGGAACTGCTGGGCCTGGATGCCACCGATTATCAGGTGCTGTCGGTACGCGTGGGGATTTCCCATGGCGACACCGACAACGAAAGCGGCCAGGACTTCCACGTGATTCTCGAGGACCGTGACGGCAACCGGGTGGAAGCCCTGGCCAGTGATTACAGCGACGGGTTGTTCTACCCGCCGGGGCGCGCCTTCTACGACAGCAACCATGGTTCACAGAAGACCACGCTCAACGCCGTGGATATCCCGCTCACCGCTTTCGACGGCGTCGATTTCACCGATCTGAACGCGGTGGAACTGGCCTTCGACGAAACCCCCGCGGGTACCGTACAGATCACCGACCTGGTAATGCAGCGCGTGGATTTCTAAACCCCACCCCTCCCACCATTCAGGACGCCCCGCCTTGTGCGGGGCTTTTGCCTTGACACCCCGTTCCACCGGGCTCGATATTGGCCCCTCGCCTTTGCGGAAAGACTATTTCGCAGAGCGAAACACATAAACAAAAAAGACCAATAACACTAAGAACAACGGGAGAAACCAACGTGGATTTTAATTCCGGAAGACGCACGACAACCCTGCTGTGCGGCCTGCTCGCCGCCGGCCTGCTGACCGCCTGCGGCGGTGACAGCGATCATCACAACGATACCGACACCCCCTCCGAACCACAGCGGGCCCAGGACAGCCGCTCCTTCAGCGTCAACGAAGCCAGCCTGCCGTTCGACGAAACCGGCGTCAGCGGCCACGACAACGCGGACCGCTGGTGGGGCGTGCGGCCCAGTGGCGCGGGCTACCGCATCGAAGTGCCTGAAACCTGGAACGGCATGCTGGTGATGTACGCCCACGGCTATCGCGGCGAGGGCGAGGAACTGACCGTGAACAACCCGAGCATCCGCCAGCATCTGCTCGACGAGGGCTATGCCTGGGCCGCCTCCAGCTACTCCACCAACTACTACGACGTGCGCGCCGGCGTGGAGGACACCAACGAGCTGGCGCTGGCGTTCAACGACATCGCCGAGGACGAGGGCCGCACCCTGGCGGCGCCCACCAAGATCTACATCATGGGCGGTTCCATGGGCGGCCATGTCACCGCCGCGGCCATCGAGGAAGAGACCTACCAGACCGCCAACCACAAGGTGCGATACAACGGCGCCGTGCCCATGTGCGGCGTGGTCGGCGATACCTTCGAGTTCCAGTACCTGGCGCAGGTCACCATGGCCGCCCAGCACTTCGCCCATATGGTCAACCCGGCGGCGCCGCCACTGACCGCGATTCCGGCCACCAACTTCGACGTGGCCGCCATCAACGATGTGGTCTGGGACAGCGTGCCCACCACCAGCACCCTGGGCGTGCTCAGCGAGGAAGGCGAGAAGATGCAGGCCCTGGTGCGTAACCTGTCCGGCGGCCAGCGTCCCATCGCCGATACCGGCTTCCGCACCTATTACTGGAACGTGGTGATGGGCACCGGCGGCCGGGGCGGCGACGTCAACGGCATCCTCACCGGCAACCTGACCGGCAACGCCGGGGTCACCTATCAGTTCGACAACTTCCCGCCGCTGACCACCGAGGAGCAGGCGTTCAATGACACCATCCTGCGCGTGGAGGGCAATCCGGCGGCCAATGGCCTGCGCGACGATGGCCTGCGCTGGATTCCGGTGATCAACGGGGAATTCAGTATTCCGGTGGTCAGCCTGCAGGGGCTGGGCGATCTGTACGTGCCCTTCCGGCACGGCCAGCTCTACCGCGAGCGCGCGGAAGCCAACGGCAACGGCGGCTGGCTGGTGCAGCGGGCGATCCGCTCACCGGGCCACTGCGACTACACCCTGGAAGAACAGGAAACCGCCTTCGACGACATGATCGACTGGGAGCAGAACTCGATCATGCCCGATGGCGACGACTTCCTGAATCCGACCAACGTGGCCGCCGATACTTTCGGCTGCGCCTTCTCCACCAACGCCAGCGGCGATGACGCCGCCGCCGTCCAGGCCACCCGGCCGTCGACCATGGCCGCCTGCGTTCCGTAACCGGCGGGTTCCATCGGCCACGAACGACAACGCCCCGCATTGCGGGGCGTTGTTTTTTGGCATTCGGGGTTCCGCTTCAGCCGCGATCCAGCGACAGCTCGGAATCCAGCACCTTCTCGAAACCCTCGGGCAGCACATCCGCCCAGGCACGCAGCCCCTGGCGCAGGCCATCCAGGCTGTCGGCGGTGAGATTGGCGTGGCCCAGCTTGCGCCCGGGCCGCACCGACTTGCCGTACCAGTGCACCACGCCGGGGTGCTGCAGCCAGGCCTGATCAAAGGGCGTGCCGATCAGATTCACCATGGCGGTGGGGCCATGCACGTTGAGCGCGTGCAGGGGCACGCCGGCCAGGGCGTGGACGTGCAGGTCGAACTGGGACCAGTCCGCGCCTTCGTGGGTCCAGTGGCCGGAATTGTGCACCCGGGGGGCGATCTCGTTGACCAGCAGCTCGCCATCCTGCTCGAAGAACTCCACCGCCATCACGCCGGCGTAGTCCAGCTCTTCCATGATGCGCCGCAGGATGTCCTCGGCGTGGGGCTGAAGGGCGGCGCTGGCCACCGCCGGCGCCAGGCTCAGGCGCAGGATACCGTCCACGTGCCAGTTGCGGGTAAGCGGGTAAAACAGGGTCTCGCCAGCCGGGTTGCGGGCGCCGACGATGGACAGCTCACGGCGGAACGGGATCTTTTTCTCGACGATGGCGCGGCCGGCCAGCTCGTCGGCGGGCACCGTGCCCAGGTCGCCGCCTTCGCCGATGATCCAGGTGCCGCGACCGTCATAGCCGCCGCTGCGCGCCTTGACCACCACGCCGCCGAATTCCGCCACCGCCGCCGACAGGTCCTCGACCCGGTCCAGCAGCCGCCAGGGAGCGGTGGGAATGCCCAGACGATCCAGCATGGACTTCTGATCGAAGCGGTCGGGGATGGTGGCCAGGGCACCGCGCGCCACGCAACGGTAGCTGGCGGCAAGCCGCGCGGACAGGCCGGTGTCCGGAAAGGCTTCCCGCTCCACGGTGATCACCGGGTAGCGCTCCATGCATTCTTCCCAGGTGATCGGCACCGCCAGATCGGAGGTGCCGGGGAGCAGCACCGCCCGTTCCGGATCATAGCGATCCACCACCAGACCGAGCCGGGCGGCGGCTTCGGCCATCATCAGGCCGAGCTGGCCGCCGCCGAGTACCAGCACCCGGTTCATCGCGTGCTTTCCTGGCCCAGATTCGCGTCCGCCAGCACCTCATCGGCGCGGGACGCTTTCCACTCGGCGATGCGCTTGAGCAGGGCATCGTCCTGGGTGCCCAGCATCTGCGCCGCCAGCAGGCCGGCGTTCCAGGCCCCGGAGGTGCCGATCGCCAGCGTGCCCACGGCCACGCCCTTGGGCATCTGCACAATGGAGAGCAGGCTGTCCATGCCGGACAAGGCCCGGCTCTTCACCGGCACGCCGAGCACCGGCAGCGGCGTCATGGAAGCGATCATGCCGGGCAGGTGGGCGGCCCCGCCGGCGCCGGCGATGATCACCTTGTAACCCTCGTCCACGGCGCTCTCGGCGAATTCCACCAGGCGCTTGGGCGTGCGGTGAGCGGACACCACCTCCGCCTTCCAGCCCACGCCAAACTGGCTGAGCGCGTCGCACGCCTCCTTCATGGTCTCCCAGTCGGATTGGGACCCCATTACCACGGCTACCGGTATCGTCATGTTTCACTCCCCTTGGGCGGGCGCGCCGCCTCGGCGCCTCGAAGGCGCACACTCTACGGATTCCGAGGCCGGGCACAAGTGCGCCCGGGGGCGCTAAAGATACAGCAGCGAGCGGCTCAGGCCCAGAATTGGCGCGGTTAGCGCGCCTCCAGCAGGGTCCGGTAGCCGGCCCGGTAGTCCGGGTAGCGCAGGGTATAACCGCCCTCGGCGATAAAGCGACTGTGCAAGCGTTTGCCGGTGGCCCGGGTGGCCGGCACCGGCAGCGCGCCGCCCAGGCACTCCGCCAGCCACTGGTAAACGTCCAGATTACGGGCGGGATGGTTGTCGGTGCCCACCACCAGCGGCGGCACCGTCTCTCCGGCCAGCCATTGCCCCGCCAGGGTGTGCAGCAGGCCGACGCAATCGTCCCGGTGGATACGGTTGCTCCATACCGGCTCGGGCAGGGCCTCCTCACCGCGCATCAGCTTTTCCACCTTGCTTAGCAGGCGGAGACGGCCAGGGCCGTAAATACCGGAGAAACGCACCACCGTGGTCAGGGCGCGGGCGCTGATCTCCTGCTCCGCCGCCAGCACCACCTTGCCGTTATAGCGGCTTGGCCGGGGCGGGGTGGTTTCGTCCACGTCGCCGTCCTGGTCGCCGAACACCGCCGTGCTGGACACGAACAGTACCGGCGGCAGCGGCTGCCGGGCGGCCAGGCCGTCGAGCAGGTTCAGCGGCGCGCGCACATAGGCCTTCAGATAACCTTCCTCGCTGTATTCCGAGGGCGTCATGATGACCACCGCCAGGTCAACGCGATCCGGCGGCAACAGGAGGGCGCCGTCGAGCAGGTCCTGGCTGTACAGATCCACGCCGGCGGGGGCGTCGCCGCCACGGCGGATACCGCTCACCCGGTGGCCGTCGGCGAGCAGCCGCTCGGCCAGGCCGGTGCCCAGGTCACCGAGTCCGGCGATCAGAATATGGCTCATTGGGAGTCAGTCCGGCAGAATGGGGGTTCATTGAAAATACTTGTTGCGATTATGACCCTAACAGAACTTCGCTATCTGGTCGCTCTTGCCCGCGAACGCCATTTCGGCCACGCGGCGCAGGTGTGCAACGTCAGCCAGCCGACTCTCAGCGCGGCAATCAAAAAGCTGGAAGAGCAGCTCGGCATGCCGCTGTTCGAACGGCGTCCCCGGGAGGTGGTGGTCACCCCCCAGGCGGGCCCCATCGTCGCCCAGGCCCAACGGGTGCTGGAGCAGGCCGACCTGCTGGAACAGATGGCCATGAGCCAGCGCGACCAGCTCGGCTCGCCGCTGCGGGTGGGCGCCATCTTCACCGTGGCGCCCTATCTGTTCCCCACCATGGTACCCCGAGTGCGGGCGGAAGCGCCGGAAATGCCGCTGTTCATCGAGGAGAACTACACCCACGTGCTGCGCGGCAAGCTGGACCGTGGTGAGCTGGACGCCATCATCGTGGCGCTGCCGTTCTCCGGCGGCGGTCTGGTGCGCGCCAAGATGTACGAGGAATCCTTCTCGGTACTGCTGCCCGGCGACCATCCCTGGACCAAGCAACAGCAGATCCGCCCGGAGCAACTGCTGGAGGAAACCCTGCTGCTGCTCGGCGAAGGCCACTGCTTCCGCGACCAGGTGCTGGAGCTGTGCCCGGCCATCGATTCCGAGCGCCAGCGCAATCTGGTGCAGATCGAGGGCGGCTCCCTGGAGACCCTGCGCCACATGGTCGCCTCCGGCCTGGGCATCACGGTGTTGCCGAACTCGGCGCTCCACCAGCACGGCTACGACAAGGCCACCTTCGCGGTGCGCCCGTTCGCGCCACCGGTGCCCTCGCGCACCATCGCCCTGGTTTGGCGCGACAGCTTCCCGCGTCCCAAGGCCATCGAGGTGCTGCGCCACTCCGTGCCCCGCGAGGGCCTGGCGGCCTGACCGGCGTGGCATGAGCGAACCCGCCGCCACTCCGGACCATATCGACATCACCCGCTTCAAGGGGGTGGGTCCGCGAGCGGCGGAGCGGCTCGCCAAGCTCGGCCTGCACACTCTGGAAGACGTGCTCTTCCACCTGCCGTTCCGCTACGAGGACCGCACCCGCATCACGCCGATCGGCGCGCTGCGCCCGGAGCAGGGGGTAGTGATCGAGGGCGAGGTGATGGCCGCCGACGTGGTGTTCGGCAAGCGCCGCTCGCTGCTGTGCAAGGTCGCCGACGGCACCGGTATGGTGGTGCTGCGCTTCTACCATTTCAGCGCCGCCCAGAAGAATTACCTGGAAAAGGGCCGGGCGATCCGCGTCTACGGCGAGCCACGGCCCGGTGCCGCCGGCCTGGAGTTCTACCACCCGGAATACCAGACCGGCCCGGACCTGCCGCCGCTGGAAAAAGCCCTGACCCCGGTCTACCCGACCACCGACGGCGTCAGCCAGAAGCTGCTGCGCAACCTGGCCGGCCAGGCGCTGCAATGGCTTCGCGGCCACGAACCGGAGGAACTGATCCCCCGGGAGCTGCTTGATCAAAGCGGCCTGCCCGGCCTGGCCGAGGCGCTCACCAAGCTGCACCATCCGCAGCCGGACGATCCGGTGGACCTGCTGCTGGACGGCAACCACCCGGCGGTGAAGCGGCTGGTCATGGAGGAGATGGTGGCCCACCAACTGGGCATGCTGGCCAAGCGGGCCGGGCAGAAGGCGCTGGCCGCCCCGCCCCTGGAAGGCGAGCGGCTCACCGCCCGGCTTCTGGAAAGCCTGCCGTTCCCGCTCACCGGCGCCCAGCAACGGGTGATCGGCGAAATCCGCGCCGACCTGCGCCGCGACCACCCCATGTTGCGCCTGATCCAGGGCGACGTAGGGTCCGGCAAGACCCTGGTGGCCGCCGCCGCCGCCTTGGTGGCCATGGAAGCCGGCTACCAGGTGGCGTTGATGGCGCCCACCGAACTGCTCGCTGAACAGCACCTGAACAACTTCCGTCACTGGCTGGCGCCCCTGGGCATCGACGTCCACTGGCTGGCCGGCAGCGTGGGCGCCAAGGCGCGCCGGGAAACCCTGGCCGCCCTGGCCGACGGCAGCGCGCCCCTGGTGGTGGGCACCCATGCTCTGTTCCAGGACGCGGTGGCGTTCCAGCGGCTGGGGTTGATCATCATCGACGAGCAGCACCGCTTCGGCGTGCAGCAACGGCTGGCCCTGCGCGAGAAGGGCCGCTTCGACAATCAGGTGCCCCACCAGCTCACCCTCACCGCCACGCCGATTCCGCGCACCCTGGCGATGAGCGTCTACGGCGACCTGGACACCTCGGTGATCGACGAGATGCCGCCGGGGCGCAAGCCGATCCAGACCCTGGCGCTGCCCGCCGGCCGCCGCGACGCCGTGGTGGAGCGTATTCGCGCCGCCTGCCGGGACGGCACCCAGGCCTACTGGGTGTGCACCCTGATCGAGGAATCCGACGAACTGCAGGCACGCGCCGCCGAGGTCACCTTCGAGGATCTGCGCGAAGCACTGCCGGACCTCACCGTGGAGCTGGTGCACGGTCGCATGAAGGCGAAGGAAAAGCAGGAGCGGATGGCGCGCTTCGCCAGCGGCGAGGCGCAGCTGCTGGTGGCCACCACCGTCATTGAAGTGGGGGTGGACGTGCCCAACGCCACCCTGATGGTAATGGAAAACGCGGAACGGCTGGGCCTGGCCCAGCTTCACCAGCTACGCGGTCGGGTGGGCCGGGGCGGCGACCAGAGCTACTGCCTGCTGCTCTACGACACGCCATTGTCGCAAACCGCCAAGAAACGCCTGGCGGTGATGCGCGACACCAGCGATGGCTTCGTGATCGCCGAGGAAGACCTGAAACTGCGCGGTCCCGGGGAATGGCTGGGCACGCGCCAGACCGGCGACCTGGCGTTCCGGATCGCGGATCTGGTGCGTGACGAAGCCTTGATGGCGCCGGCGCGAGAGGTGGCCTCGGCGCTACTGGCGCGTTATCCGCGGCGGGTGGATCGTCTGCTGCGCCGGTGGTTGCGGGGCGGCGAGCATTTCGCGGACGTTTAGGCGGGGCTCAGTTCCGATCTTGTTCCGGATCCGGGGCGGTCAGCTTGGACCAGGCGTCCTTGGTGGACTCCCAGGCGCCGCCGAAACGGGCCTTGGCCGCTTCCCAGTTATCCCCGGAAGAGGCTTCCAGTTGCTGGTAGCGGGTCTGCAGCGTCTCGCGCTGTTCCTTGAGTTCGCTGAGCGCTTCCTGCTTCTTCAGGCGGGCATCCTGGGACATATCCTGCCAGTTCTCATCAATCCGCTCGCTGGCCTGATCAATGTCCTCGTCCAGGGCGTCCATGGCGTGGCGCAGGGCGGCCAGGGCCTGATCTTTCTGATCGGCGGAAAACTGCTTGATGGTTTCCCAGGTATCGCGCATTTGCGTCTGGATATTCTCCTGGTCCGGCTGCTTGATATTGGGTACGCCGTCGGTGGCGTCCTGGGCCCAGCTATTGGCGGTGGTGGCCAGCATCAGCGCGGTGGCCAGAAGATAGGAAGGTCGCATCGGTTCTCTCCGAGAATGTGACACTAAGACTCCTCTATTATGGCTTTGCCCTCCTTACATGGGTGCAAAACACTGAAAAACAAGGGGTTGTGGTCAAGATCGCCGAAAATGGTCCGGCGCCATGCCGTACCAGCGCTTGAAAGCCTTGCCGAAATTACTGGCATCGGAGAAGCCCAGCCGCCGGGCGACTTCCGCCACCGGCAGCTTCTCCTGACGCAGCCAGACGGCGGCCTGTTCGGCGCGCTGCTCCTCGATCAGCTTGCGGTAACCACTGCCCGCTTCCGAGAGGTGCCGGCGCAGGGAACGCTCGCTCAGATTCACCGCCCGCGCCAGTTCCGCCAGGGAGGGCGGCGCGTCCGGGCGCACCCGCAGCAACCCGCGCAGGGTCTGAATCAACGGCGGCGCCCGGTCCAGTTCCGCCAGCGCTTGCTCCGCCAGGGTCTCGTGCTGGCGGCACAGAGCGGCATCGCCCAGCGGCAGCGGGTCGCGCAACCCCTCGGCACGATGCCAGATAACATCCCGTTCCCGCCCGAAACGCACCACCTCGCCGAACGCCGCCCGCCAGGGGCCCGGGTCCCCCGGCGCCGAACGGCACAGATCCACCCCGGTGATACGGACCCCCGGCGCCAACCGCCGCAAATGTCGCACGTGGGCGGCGACGAAGGCATCCAGGGCGCAGGGGTGCACCGGCGCACCGGGCCGGGCCTGGATCGCCAGGCCCACGGCGCCGGGCCGGTGCACCCGGGTCACCGTGACGCTGGTGGAGATCAGTGCCTGGAAACGCACCACCAGGTCCAGCACCCGGTCCAGGGTGGGGGCGGTCTGCACCAGCAGGCCGAGGATGCGCAGATGCATGGGCTGGGCCCGGGCGCCCACCCGCAGGCCCACGGCGGGATCGCCGCTAAGGCGCTCGGCGGCGGCCCACAGCAGGCTCATGGCGGCCACCGGCACGCGGCCACCCGGGTCCGCCGCCAGGGCCTCGCCTTCCAGCCCCGCCTCGCGAAGCAGCGCCGGCGCGTCCACGCCGGCGGCGGCCAGGGTGTCCAGCAACGCCAGCGGCCAGGCCGCCACGGTGGTGGCGGTGGTCATCGGCCACCTGCCACTGGCCGTTTGCGACCTTCGGTCCCGAGCGGCGTCGAGCTAGCCTGAAAGTCGATTTCCCAACAAGGATAACAATCCATGCGATACCTTTTTCTTCTGCTGACGGCGACGCTGGCCGCCTGCGGCGGTGACCACCCCCAGCCCGCCGAGACTCCGGCGCCGGATGCCCTGCGGACGCACAATCAGGTGTTCGAACAGGGCGTGGTGAAAGTCACCGACGGGGTCTACGTGGCGATCGGCTATGGTCTGGCCAATTCCATTATGCTGGAAGGCGACGATGGCATCATCATCGTCGACACCATGGAGACCGTGGACGAGGGCAAGCGGGTACTGGCCGCCTTCCGCGAGATTACCGATAAACCGATCAAGGCGCTGATCTACACCCACAACCACGCCGACCATGTGTTCGGCGCGCGCGCCTTCGCCGCCGCCGGCGAGGTACCGGTGTACGCCCATGAAACCACCGGCTATTACATCAACCGGGTGGTCAATCAAATCCGGCCGATCATCACCACCCGCTCCATGCGCATGTTCGGTCACCATCTGCCGGACGGCGAGCGCATCAACGACGGCATCGGCCCCTTCCTGGGCGTCAACGAGGACAGCACCCTGTTCGCCCTGCCGCCGGACCACACCGTGGGCGAACGCCGGGAAGTGACCATCGCCGGTTTGCGTCTGGTGCTGGTGCACGCGCCAGGGGAAACCAACGACCAGCTGTTCGTGTGGCTGCCGGACAAGAAAGTGGTGCTGTCCGGCGACAACATCTACCAGGCGTTCCCTAATCTCTACACCATTCGCGGCACCCCTTACCGGGATGTACGCCGTTGGGCCGACAGCCTGGACAAGATCCGCGCTCTGGGCGCCGAATACCTGGTGCCCAGCCACACCCGTCCGCTCACCGGCGCCGACACCATTCGCGATACGCTCACCGCCTACCGGGATGCGATCCAGTTCGTGCACGATCAGACCCTGCGCTACATGAACCAGGGCCTGACCCCGGACCAGATCGTGGAACGCGTGCATCTGCCGCCCCATCTGGCGAAGCACCCGTGGCTGCAGCCGTTCTATGGCAACGTGGCCTGGTCGGTGCGCTCGGTGTTCGATGGCTATCTGGGCTGGTTCGACGGCAACCCGAGCACCTTGCAACCTCTGGCGGAAGGCGAACGGGCCCGCCATATGGCGGAACTGGCCGGTGGTGAGGACGCGCTGCTGGACCGTGCCCGCGACGCGCTCCAGGGCGGCCAGGCCCAGTGGGCGCTGGCACTCACCGATCACCTGCGGGTGCTGCGCCCGGACGATCAGGACGTCGCCGACCTGCGCGCCGGGGCGCTGCGCCGCCTGGCGGAAACCGAATCCAACCCCAACGCGCGCAATTACTACTTCACCGCCGCCCGGGAAGCCGCCGAGGGCCTGCATCCCGGCTTTCGCACGGAAAGCCCGGACGGCTTTCTCGCCACCCTGCCGATCGATAACTTCCTGAATGCCATGCCCGCCTTCCTGAAGGCCGAGGAGACCCTGGACGCGCACGAGAAGCTGGGCTTCGAATTCGCCGACTCCGGCCGCTCGTTCACCCTGGAAATCCGCCATGGCGTGGCGGTGGTCCATGAAGGCCTGGACGAGGACACCGTGGCGGTGCTGGAAACCCGCGAGCCGGTATGGAAGGCGATCGCCGCCGGCAAACGGGGCGCGGTGTCGGCCCTGGCCGGCGACGACCTGGATATCCGCGGCGGCAAGGTGGCGGCGCTGCGCATCCTGGGCTACTTCGAGAAGGTGGACTGACCCGGCCACTTGCCCGGCGACCGGCAATCAGGGCATGCTCCCGCATTACGGCGCGGTTGCGACCGCGCCGCTTTTTTCCATGGAACCAACGGGACTTCCCATGCCGCGCCTGCCCGGGCAATCGCCCTTCGTGATCTCCGCGCTGGCGGCCCTGACGCTGTCACTGGCCGCCTGCGACAATAGCAACGACGCCACCTCCGCCAAACCGGAACGGCCCGCGTCCACCGATCAGGCGGAGCAACCGGCCACCGGCGCCCCGGACGGCGGGTCCGACGGAAATCACGATACTAACGCGGGCCCGGACGGTGCGGACCAGAGCAACGGTCGCCCGGTCCCGGAAAAGCTGACCCACCATACCGAAACCCTGGAGCGGCGCCCGGACGGCTGCGAGGGCGACCAGTGCCCGGTGTTCGATGCGCGGCTTGAGCTCTATGACGGCCAGCCGGCGCTCAATCAGGCGATCCGCGAACGTCTGGCGTCGCAGTTGGTGGTCAACAGCGAGGACCCGGCCACGCCGGACAGCCTGGAGGCCGCCGCCGAGCAGTTCCTGGCAACCGCCGCCGGCACCGCCGGCGAGGGCGGTCAGGGCTGGGAGTTATCCGGCAACACCAAACAAATAGGCCGCTGGCGGACCCTGGTGACCGTGGCGATCAACAGCTATGAGTTCACCGGTGGCGCCCACGGCATGCCCATCACCCAATGGCTGAACTGGGATCTGGCCAGCAATGGCCCGGTCTCCCTGGGCAACCTGATCGAGGCCGGCCAGGAAGACGCCTTCTGGGAAGCGGCCCGCCGGGCCCACGGCCAGTGGCTCGAGCAGGAAGCGCCCACCGATGACGGCACCTTCCAGGAAGACTGGCCGTTCCAGCAAACCGACGCTTTCCGCCTCACCCGGGCAGGCGTGGTCCTGCACTACGACGTCTACAGCATCGCGCCCTATTCCATGGGGCAGCCGGAATTCACCCTCCCCTGGGAGGATCTGGAAGGAGTGATCCGGGCCCGCTACCGCCCCCGCTAGTGCTAGCCGGGCGCCGACGACGCCCGGCACAATTCCAGCCAGCGCTCCACCCCGGGGCTGCGGTATTTATCGCGGTGCAGCACGAAGTAGAACTCCCGGCTGAAGTCCCGGTGCGGCACCGCCAGCGGCACCAGGGAACCGCGCCGGAACGCTTCACGCAGAGACACCCGGGACAGGCAACTGATGCCCAGGCCGGTTTCCACCGCCCGCTTGATCGCTTCGGTGTGCTCCAGCTCCAACAACAGATTCAGATCCGGCAGGATGCCGTGCATGCCGCGCTCGAAGGTCTGGCGGGTCCCGGAGCCGGGCTCGCGCACGATCCAGGTAGCCGCCTTCAGGTCGTGGTCATCAAGGCGCCCCCGAGCCGCCAGCGGGTGGTCCGGCGAGCAGAACACCACCAGGTCGTCACCGCGCCAGGGCAGTAATTCCAGATCGCGGTGATTGATTTCACCCTCGATCAGACCCAGATCAAGATCGAAGCCCAGCACCCGGTCGACAATGGTGCTGGTGTTGGCCACCTCCAGTTGCACCCGGGCGCCGGGCTGTTCCGCCATATAGCGGGCCATGATGCTCACCGCCAGATAGTTGCCGATGGTCAGGGTGGCCCCCACCTTGAGCTGCCCGAGTTCCTGATGGGCCAACAGGCCGGCTTCCAGTTCCCGGGCCTGTCCAATCAGGGCCTCCGCCCGGGGCCAGAGCTGACGTCCCAGTTCATTCAGGCGCAACCGCTTGCCGGCGCGCTCGAACAGTTTCACCTCGAACTGGGATTCCAGCTCCTTGAGCGCCCCCGACGCGGCGGATTGGGACATGTTCAATTGGGCCGCCGCCCGGCTCACATTCTCGTAATGGGCGGTGGCGAGGAAGACTTCCAGTTGGCGCAGGGTGTAGCGCATGGCGATCACCGTTCATATGAATGAGAACCATTGACATTTAGATATCGATGCTGTCAATATGAAATATCGGAATTACCCATTTTACCGATATCCATGAAGTGGTTACATTCTCGCCAACTGGAGATTTCGGAATAAAAGCGTATTAGCTTATGTCAAATTTGAATACTGAAACCGTCACCAGCGTGCACCATTGGAATGACACGCTGTTCAGCTTCACCACCAGCCGTGACCCGGGTTTCCGGTTCAAGAACGGCCACTTCACCATGATCGGCCTGGAGCAGGACGGCGGTCGCCCGTTGCTGCGCGCCTACTCCATCGCCAGCGCCAACTATGAGGAAGAGCTGGAGTTCTTCAGCATCAAGGTGCCGGACGGCCCGCTCACCTCCCAGCTGCAGAAGATCCAGCCCGGCGACAAGATCTACGTGAGCCGCAAGCCCACCGGCACCCTGGTGGCGGATCATCTTCTGCCCGGCAAGCGCCTGTGGCTGCTGTCCACCGGCACCGGCCTGGCGCCGTTCATGAGCATCATCAAGGACCCGGAGATCTACGAGAAATTCGATCAGGTGATCCTCACCCACGGGGTGCGCTATACCTCGGAGCTGGCCTACAAGGACATCATCGAGCAGGAGCTGCCGAACAACGAATTCTTCGGCGAGATCATCCGCGACCAGTTGCTGTATTACCCCACGGTGACCCGCGAGCCCTACCGCAACAAGGGCCGGCTCACCGACCTGATGACGTCCGGCAAGATCTATGAGGATCTTAACCTGCCGAAACCGAATCTGGACGAGGACCGCTTCATGCTGTGCGGCAGCCCGGCCATGCTCAAGGACCTCACCGCCATTCTCGACGACTGGGGCTTCCAGGAGTCCCGAGGCGGCAAGATGCACGAATACGTGATCGAGCGCGCTTTCGTCGAAAAGTAAGCCTTGCGCTGTTTTCTCCAGTTTGTTGTTGCTACGTTTGTTGTTGCTACTTCGTTGCCGTCACTCCAAAGCCCCGCTCCGGCGGGGCTTTTTTATGGTTTGTTTATGAATTCCGTGGCGGTCTTCCATGACAACCGCCATGGGGACCGGTATGTTTCCGCGATTCAGCCGCCAAGGAGATTCACGCCATGTCCTCCCTGCTTTCCAGCCTAACGGCCATCCTGCCCCTGGTGATCCCCGCGCTGGTGGGCATCGTGCTGGGCATCGTCTTCCACAAACGGGCGCCCAAGGCCGCGATGCTGGTGATCATCGCCTGCATTCTGATGCTGCTGCAGTCGGTGTTCATCGTCTTCACCATGACCGTGCTGATGGATCTGGCCGGCAGCGGCTCCTTCAGCTGGGACATGTACGGCCTTCTGGTGTCCTCGGTGCACTTCGTGCTGGGCGTCTCGGTGACCGGCCTGATGCTGGCGGCGGCGTTCGTGGAGCGTCCGGCGGCGCCGGTGCCAACCACCACGGCGCACGCCGCCGCCACCAACACCGCCCTGCGCCCGCACCGGGGCACCGCCGTGCTGGTCATGGGGTTGCTGGGGATGCTGGTGTTCGCGCCGATCGGCACCGTGGCCTGGATCCTGGCGGCACGGGATCTGGGCGCAATGAACCGGGGCGAGATGGACCCCGAGGGCCGTGGCCAGACCACCGCCGGGCTGGTGCTGGGCATCATCGCCACGGTGCTGATGGTGCTGGCGCTGATCGGCGCCGGGTTCTTCGTGTATTCACTGAGCCAGATGAGCTGGTCCCCGCACTGACGCCGCCATGAAGCCGCAAACCATCGCCGTGGTCGGCGCCGGCACCGCCGGCCTGGCCAGCGCCTGTCTCCTGGCCCGCCAAGGCCACCGCGTCACCCTGATCGAGCAGGCCCCGGCGCCCGCGCCGGTGGGCGCCGGCCTGCTGTTGCAGCCGTCGGGCCTGGCCGTGCTCACGGAAATGGGCCTGGCGGGTCCGATCCGCGAACGTGGCGCGCCGATCCACGGCCTGTTCGGCGACACCCCGGAAGGCCGCACCGTGATGCGGGTCCACTACCAAAGCCTGGCCCCCGGCATGGAGGGCCTCGGCGTGCACCGGGCCAGCCTCTGCCACACCCTGGACGAGGCGCTTCAGGCGCACCCCCACGAGCGGCTCACCGGCACCCGGGTGCTCGCCGTGGCCCCCGTCGACGACCGCGCCTGGCTGGACCTGGACCGGCAAGGGCACCATGAGCGCCGCCCCTTCGACGCGGTGCTGGTGGCCAACGGCAGCCACAGCCGGCTGCGCCCGCCGGCCTGGGTGCGCTATGACCGCCGCTACCCCTGGGGCGCGATCTGGGCCATGCGGCCGATGGTGGCGGAACTGGACCATGACCGGCTCAGCCAGCGCTACCAGGGCGCCCACACCATGGCCGGACTGCTCCCCACCGGGCGCTCGCCGGCGGCACCGGACCAGGATCTGGTGAGCTTCTTCTGGAGCCTGCCGGTCACGGAATTGACACGCTGGCGGGCCGGCGAGGTGGATTTCAATGCCTGGCGGGAACAGGCGTTGCGAATCTGGCCCCGGCTGGCGCCGGTGCTGGAAGGGTTGAGCGCGCCCTCGGACCTGCTGGTGGCTACCTATCGGGATGTGATCATGCGCCGCTGGGGCGCCGGGCGGCTGGGCTTTCTGGGCGATGCCGCCCACGCCATGAGCCCGCAACTGGGCCAGGGCGCCAACATGGCGCTGCTGGACGCCCGTGAGCTGGCGGCGGCGGTGGCGGCCAGCAGTGACTGGCCCGGGGTCTGGGCCCGCTATCACCGCGCCCGGCGGGGCGGGATCCGCTTTTACCAGCGCATGAGCCGCTGGCTGACACCGGCATTCCAGTCCCATGGCCGCCTGGTGCCGGCCCTGCGCGACACGCTGTTCCCGGCCATGGACCGGGTGCCCTGGCTGCGCCGGGAAATGGCGCGCACCACGGCGGGTCTGAAGACCGGTTTTATCCGGTAGGCGCGGCCAGGCGCTCCGCGATCACGGGCCAGGACGCTAACGTTCCCAGCTGCTCTCCGGCAGCCGCTGCAGGTGAATATGACTGATCAGCCGCAGGGTGGGCCGGATCAGGAACTGGAAGCTGCCAACGATGAACAGCCAGGCCGCGGGCTTCTCCAGGCTCGGATAAAGAAAGAAAACACTGCCCAATAAAAACCAGATGGCGATCAGGAAGTCGTTGACGATACTGAGCGTCTCATAGCGCCGCCGGATGATCAGTTCCTCGCGCCCCAGGTGCAGGGTCAGCGGGTCATCGACACGGGGTCGCGTCATCGTCCTTCCTCCCTAGTTCGGTGTTTTCGGCCCTCGCAGGGTCACCGGCTGTTCATTGGCGTCGGTGGTCGCCGGCTTCTCATCAAGATTGCGCACCATGCCGCAGGCGACGCATTCCATCCAGATGGTGTCGCCCTCGCTGCAGCGCTGAATACGGTCGACGGCGCCGCAGGACGGGCAGGCGGCGCCGGCGATGAACTGACGTTTCATGGTGCGGCTCAGCCTTCGATGCCGCTGTGACGCAGCAACGGCTCGACGCTGGGTTCGCGGCCACGGAACGCCACGAACAACTCCATGGGCTCCTGGCTGCCGCCCCGGGCCAGGATCTTCTCGCGGAAATCCCGGCCGGTATCAGCGTTGAAGGGCCCTTCTTCCTCGAACCGGGAGTAGGCGTCGCAGGACAGCACCTCCGCCCATTTGTAGCTGTAATAGCCCGCCGCGTAGCCACCGGCGAAGATGTGCGCGAAGCCGTTCTGGAAGCGGTTGAACGCCGGCGGCTTGACCACCGACACCTCCTCGCGCACTTCATCGAGCACCTTCTGAATGCTCATCCCCTCCCGGTACTCGGCGTGCAGCCGCATGTCGAACAGGGAGAATTCCAGTTGCCGCATCATGCCCATGGCGCTCTGGAAATTTTTCGCCGCCAGCATCTTGTCGAGCATGTCCTTGGGCAGCGGTTCGCCGGTCTCGTAGTGACCGGAGATCAGCGCCAGGCCCTCCTCGGTCCAGCACCAGTTTTCCAGGAACTGGCTGGGCAGCTCCACCGCGTCCCAGGCCACGCCGTTGATACCGGAGATGCCCGGCACGTCCTGTTCGGTGAGCATGTGGTGCAGGCCGTGGCCGAACTCGTGGAACAGGGTCACCACCTCATCATGGGTGAGCAGGCCGGGCTTGCCGCCGGCCGGCGGCGCGAAGTTGCAGGTCAGGTAGGCCACCGGGGTCTGCAGGGCGCCGTCCAGCCGGCGCCGGCGGATGCGCGCGTCGTCCATCCAGGCGCCGCCGCGCTTGCCGGTGCGCGCGTACATATCCAGGTAGAAGGCGGCGCGCACGGTGCCGTCATCGTCCACCAATTCGTAGAAGCGCACGTCCGGGTGCCAGGTGTCCACGTCGTCCCGGGAGCGGAAGCGAATGCCGAACAGCTTGCCGACCACCTGGAACATGCCGTCAATCACGGTTTCCGCCGGGAACCAGGGCCGCAACGCCTCCTCGGAGAGGTCGTAGCGGGCCTCGCGGAGCCGCTCGCTCCAGAAGCCCAGATCCCAGGGTTGCAGATCGTCGGCGCCCTGCTCAGCGGCGAACGCCTTCAGCTCCGCCAGCTCCTTTTCCGCCTGGGGCTTGGAGCGGCGCGCCAGGTCGTGCAGGAAGCCCATCACCTCGTCCACGTCCCGGGCCATCTTGGTGGCCAGGGATTCCTCGGCGTAGTTGGCGAAACCGAGCAGGTTGGCCTGCTCATGACGCAGCTTGAGGATCTCATCCATGATGGCGGCGTTGTCGTACTCACCGGCCTGGGGGCCCTGGTCGGAGGCTCGCGTGGTGAAGGCCCGGTACATTTCCTCGCGCAGGGCGCGGTTGCGGGCGTGGCTCATCACCGCCAGGAACACCGGCACGTCCAGGGTCAGCAGCCAGCCTTGCTCCAGGCCCTCGGCGCGGGCGCGGTCGGCGGCGCCGGCCAGGGCGGTTTCCGGCACGCCGTCCAGCTCGCTTTCATCGGTGATGTGCTTCTTCCACGCCTGGGTGGCGTCCAACAGGTTGTTCTCATAGCGGGTGGTGAGCTCGGAGAGGCGCTTGGCGTTCTCCATGTACTGCTTTTTCTGCCCACCGGACAACGCCACGCCGGACAGCCGGAAATCACGCAGGGTGTTGTCGATGTCCTTTTGCCGGGCGGGGTCGAGGCGCTGGAATTCCTCGCTTTCGCGCAGCGCCTGGTAGGCGGCGAACAGTTCCGCGTTCTGGCCCACCTCGGTGCCGTACTCGCTGAGCAGCGGCAGGCAGGCGTTGTAGGCTTCGCGCAGGGCCTCGTTCTGGGCCACGGCATTGAGGTGCCCCACCGGCCCGAACGCCTTGCTCAGCCGATCATCCTCCTCGGCCAGGGTCTGCTCCAAGGCGCGGTAGCTGAAGTCGCCCTTGGCCAGCACCTCGCGGATGCGTTCGCGACCGGCCTCCACCAGGGTTTCCACCGCCGGCTTGACGTGCTCGGGGCGAATCTCGGAAAACGGCGGCAGATCCGGATAATCGATCAACGGATTGTGGCTCATGGGACCTCTCGGTATAAACGGGTAAACGCAACTTCAGGAGTATCGAAATGGGGATTCGCCCCTTCGAAGACAAGGCACCGGACCTCGGCGAGCGGGTCTACGTGGACCCGGCCGCCACCGTGATCGGTGACGTGACACTGGGCGACGACTGCTCACTGTGGCCGGGAGCCGTGGTGCGCGGCGACATGCACCGCATCCGCGTGGGCGCGCGCACCAGCATCCAGGATAACGCGGTGCTGCACATCACACACGCTTCCGAGTTCAATCCGGGTGGCTTCCCGCTGGAGATCGGCGCCGACGTGACCATCGGCCATCAGGCCATGCTGCACGGCTGCACCGTGGGCGACCGGGTGATGATCGGCATGCAGACCATGATCATGGACGGCGCCGTGGTGGAGAGCGACGTGATGCTGGCCGCCGGCAGCCTGGTGAGCCCGGGTAAGCGGCTGCAATCCGGCTGGCTGTATCGGGGCCGCCCGGCTCGGCCGGTACGCGAGCTCACCGAGCAGGAAGTGCGCTTTCTGCCCTATGTGGCCGGCAACTACGTGAAGCTCAAGGACCAGTATCTGAACCCCTGACGTCGGTGATAGCCGCTGTAGGAGCGGCTTCAGATCGCCCACATGAAGGACATGTTGCCGAAGCTCAACGGGTCATTACTGTCGCGGATCGGCGAGGTGGAGGTCTGCAGCGTCAGGGTGAAGCTGAACCCGCTGTTGCGCAGGCCAAACCCGGTGATCAGGGTGCCGGTGAAATCCCGGGTCTCGATGTCGTAGCGGTCGGCGTGTTCCTCGATGTAGGAGTAGGCGTTGTACTGGCCGGCGGCGCCCAGGAACACTTCCCAGCCGAAGCCCGGGTTGTCGAACAGGCCGACCAGGGAGCCGGCGGTGCCGATGCCGGCGTAATCGGGAATGAAATTGCCCGGCAGATTGCGGCCAAAGCGGATAAAACCGCCGGCCTGGGCATTGCCGTCGAAGTTGTTGGCGTCGATGCCCCAGGCGGTGCCGAGCTCTGTCTGGTAGCCATTGTCGCCGGTGTTGCGCAGCAGCCGGTGGGCATGCAGGAACCAGGCGCCGCCGACGGCGTCCGGGCCGAGCTGGTTGTCCCAGCCCTGGGGCTCGTTGGAGCCGGTGATGCGGTGCACCACCCTCTGGCTGTTCTCGGCCCCCGAATCCGGCCCCACCACGCCACCGCGCAGCCCGTAACCAAACAGATTCTTGCGGTCCCAACTGAACAGCCCGACTTCCAGGTTGGCGTAGCCTACATAGGGCAGATCATTGTAATCGGGGGTTTTGCGCTCGATGTCCGACGGCGTGATCATGATTTGCTGCAGGCTCACGGTGAGCGCGTGGCGCTCGTCGGCGGCGGACACGCCGGGCAGCGGGTCCAGGGTGCGCGCCACGCCACAGGTGAAACCGCCGTTCTTTTCGCAATCGGCCTGGCCATCGCCGACCCAGCTCAGGCGCACGCCATTGGTGTAGTTCTTGTCCTGCCCCAGAAACAGGTCGTTATCCCAGGAAAAACCGAAAGTATTGGCCAGGCCCAGGGACGGCGCCAGACAGCCGGCCAGAACCAGGGCACGAAACACTGAACGCATGGCGTCCCTCCACGAGCAACAAACGGGCAAGCAATCGCCGCCGGCGCGGCGCAAGGCGGAAGGGCAAGGCAGGACGGACAGGCCGCCGGCCAATCCCAAAAAATCGGGCGCTCAGCGGCGCCCGTGTGCGCATTTCACCGCGAAGCCCGCGGCGCCGCCAGCGCGCGGACGGCAAAAGTTGTAAAAAACCGGCTTTCAGCCACGACGCAGCGACGCCAGCACCGGCGCCGTGTCCGGTCGCCAGCCGCGCCACACCAGGAACGCCTCGGCGGCCTGTTCCACCAGCATGCCCAGGCCATCGCGCACCGCCGCCGCGCCGGCGGCCCCGGCCCACTCCATGAACGGGGTGGGGCGGGCGCCGTAGACCATGTCGTAGGCCACGGTGGCGTCGCCCACCAGGCCATCCGGCAGGGCCGGCATGTCACCGTGCAGACCGGCGGAGATGGCGTTGATGATAACGTCGAAACGGTTTTCCAGGGCATCCAGGGCGCTGGCATGCAGGGCCACACCCTGGCCGGCGAACCGTTCCACCAGGGTTTCCGCCCGGGCCAGGGTGCGGTTGGCGATCACCAGTTCCGCCGGGGCCTGGGCCAGCAGCGGGCCAAGCACACCGCGCACCGCGCCGCCGGCGCCCAGCACCAGCAGGCGCTTGCCGCCCAGGGCCCAGCCCTGGTTGGCGCGCAGGTCCGCCACCAGGCCGGCGCCGTCGGTGTTGTCGCCGTGCAGCACGCCGTCCCGGCGCCACAGGGTGTTCACCGCGCCGGCCTGGCGGGCCCGCCCGGTGAGCTCGCCGCACAGATCATGGGCTTGTTCCTTGAACGGCACGGTGACGTTGGCGCCGAGACCGCCACCGTCGAAGAAGGCCGCCAACGCCGCCGGGAAACCATCCACCGGCGCCTCGATGCGTTCGTAGACCAGATCCTCGCCACGCTGGGCGGCGAAGGCATGGTGGATGTCCGGCGAGCGCGAGTGGCTCACCGGGTTGCCGAACACAGCGTAGCGATCGCTCATAGCCACTCCCGGTGGATCAGGAATTTCTCATACAGCTCGGCTTCCGGGGTGCCCGCTTCCGGTCGCCAGTCGTAATCCCAGCGCACCAGAGGCGGCAGGGACATAAGGATGGATTCGGTGCGCCCGCCGGACTGCAAGCCAAACAGGGTGCCCCGGTCATAAACCAGGTTGAATTCCACGTAGCGACCGCGCCGGTAGAGCTGGAAATCCCGCTCGCGCTGGCCGAAGGGCGTGGCCTTGCGGCGCGCCACGATGGGCCGGTAGGCGCGGATGTAAGCATCGCCGATGCCGCGCGTCAGCGCGAAGCTGTCCTCGAAACCGAGGCGGTTGAAGTCGTCGAAGAACAGGCCACCGACACCGCGCGGCTCGTCGCGGTGCTTGATGAAGAAGTAATCATCGCACCAGGCCTTGAACTCCGGATAGATCTCCTCGCCGAACGGCTGGCAAGCGTCCCGGGCCACCCGGTGCCAGGCCACCGCGTCCTCTTCGTAGCCGTAGAAAGGCGTCAGGTCAAAGCCGCCGCCGAACCACCATACCGGCGCCTCGCCTTCCTTCTCGGCGATAAAGAAACGCACATTGGCGTGACTGGTGGGCACATAAGGGTTGCGCGGGTGGATCACCAGGGACACGCCCATGGCCTGGAACGATCGGCCCGCCAGTTCCGGCCGGTGGGCGGAGGCGGACGGCGGCAGGCGCTCGCCGAACACATGGGAAAAGTTCACGCCGGCCTTTTCGAACACGGCACCGTCGGCCAACACCCGGCTGCGGCCGCCGCCGCCCTCGGCCCGGTCCCAGGCGTCCTCGATGAAGCGGCCCTCACCGTCTTCCGCCTCCAGTTCCGCCACGATGCGGTCCTGCAGATCCAGCAGCCAGGCCTTCACGGCATCCGGCGAAACGTCTTGCATGTTGCTTGCTCCTTAACGCAGCACGCGGCCGCTTTCCAGGTCGATGATGGTGGAGGGGCGGGCCAGCGGGTGGCACTGGCCGGTGACCACGAAATCCACGTCCGCGCCCAGGTTGCGCGCCGCCAGAAAACGGTTGCGGGCCGCCGGGCGCCCGGCGCGGTTGGCGCTGGTGGACACCAGCGGCGTGCCCAATCCCCGGGCCAGGGCACGGGCCACCGGGTGGGGCCCCACGCGCACCGCCACCTTGTGGTGGGTGCCGCGAATCCAGGCCGGCACCCGCTCGGTGGCGGGCAGCAAGTAAGTCACCGGCGCCGGCCACACCGACGCCAGCTCGCGGTGCTGGGCCGGGGTCAGCGTCACCAGCCCGTCCAGTTGGTCGAGATCCGCGGCCAGCAGGATCAGGCCCTTGGCCACCGGCCGGTCCTTGATCGCCAACAGCCGCGTCACGGCGGCCTCGTCAAAGGGATCACAGCCCAGGCCGTATACGGTCTCGGTGGGATAGGCGATGACGCCGCCGGCGCGCAGGATGCGGATGGCCGTATCGAGATGCTGTTTCATGCGGCGAGAGGATACCCGCTGCGACCGGTGCGCCGCCAGTTCAGCGGTGGATCACGTAGCCACCGCGGGCGCGCTTCACGTGGCCTTCCAGCTCCAGCTCGGCAAGGCGGTCGGCCAGCTCCGCCATGCCCAGGCCGCTGCGCCGGCACAACGCGTCCAGGTCGTTGACGCCGCTGGTGAAATGCCGGAGCAGCGCCGGCCGATCCGTGTTCAGGGCGGGGCTGTCGTCGATCACGCGGCGGAAGTCGCCGAACGCTTGCAGCACATCCTCCACGCTTTCCAGCCAGTTGGCGCCATCGCGCAGCAGCCGGTGACAGCCCTTGCTGAACGGGTTGTGCAAGGAGCCGGGCACGGCGAACACCTCCCGGCCCTGCTCGGCGGCGGTGCGGGCGGTGATCAGCGAGCCGCTGCGCGGCGCCGCCTCCACCACTATGGTGGCCAGGCTGAGCCCGCTGATCACCCGGTTGCGCATGGGGAAGTGGCGGGCCAGGGGACCGTCGCCGGGGGCGAATTCCGTGATCACCGCGCCGCCGCCCTCGACAATAGCCTCGGCCAGAGCCCCGTGACGGGCGGGATAAATGCGGTCCGGCCCGCAGCCAAGCACCGCCAGGGTACGACCCGGGGCCGCCAGCGCGCCCCGGTGGGCGGCGCCGTCCACGCCCAGGGCCAGACCGCTGGTGATGGTGAAGCCGGCACCGGCCAGGGCGCGGGCGAAACGATGGGCGTTATCAAGCCCGTCCGCCGAGGCGTGACGGGCGCCAACCATGGCCAGTTGCGGCGCACTCAGGACGGCGGGGTCACCGCGCACCGCCAGCACCCCGGGGGCGTCGTCCAGATCGGCCAGCAGCGGCGGGTAATCGGTGTCGCCCAGGGCCAGCCAGCGCCAGCCGTGGGCGGCCAGGCTGTCGCGCACCGGCATCAGGACACGGGGATCGCGGAGCAGGCGCGCCTGCCCAGCGGCGCTCAGGCGCGGCACGAAGCGGAGCAAATCATCCCGGTCCGGGTTGAGTTCACGCAGCGCCCGGCCAAGCCGGGCGGAGTCGGGGGAAAAGGCGGCGCTCAGGGCCAGCCGGCGGAGTTGTCCATCCATCGCGCACCTCCTTGTGCGCCGGTTGAAGCGATGTCAGTCGCGGTATCAGTAACTGCCCTCCGGGCTCTCCACGATGTCCTTCATGTAGATCGGGCGGAGGGATTCCATGATCAGGCCGTAGCTGACTTTTTCGTAGACCCGGAACAGCACCATGCTGCCGGAACGGGTGCGCGGCAGGCGCACCATTTCGTCACGCTGACGGTCGCGCACCAGTTCGCCCTGCTGGAAGATATCCAGCACATGGCCGGCCTCCATGCCTTCGCGCTCGCCCAGGTTGATCACCACCACGTCGTTGCGGGCGACGCTGTTGATGCGGTCGAAGAAGCGGATGATGTGGCCGGTGGTCTTCTCGTCCGGCGCGTGGGGGTAGAGCACCGCGCGCACCCGGCGGTCCGGTTGCGGGAACAGCCGGTCATCAACGCGGATGTCCTCGGAGGAGCGCACCACCTCCATGGTCACCATGTCGTCCTCGTGGCCGGTGATGCTGGCCAGGCCGATCTGGCGAGCCTCGTAGCCCAGCACCTCGTCGGTTTCCGGGTCCACGTATTCCTCGCCCACCCGGTAGATGCCGTAGCGGGGCGGGGCGTTCTCGAACTGGTTCTCCGGGTCGCGGGCGTAGACGGTGTCGCCCATGCCGTAAACCACCCGGCGATCCTGGCCGCCCACCACATAGGGGGCGGAGGTGATCTCCTCGCGGGTCACCACCAGCGCTTCCTTGAGGTAGCTCTGAATGGCGCTCATGGGAATGGCGGGGATGGCGCTGTCGCGGTCCAGTTCCCGGGCGCGCGGGCTCAGCTTGATGGTGCCATCGGGCAGCTTGGCGCGGCTGTTGCCGTCCCGGCGCAAGGCCAGGCGCGGCTCGCCATCCTGCCAGAGCAGGCGGATTTCATCGCCGGGGTAGATCAAATGCGGGTTGTCGATCTCCGGGTTGTCGTGCCAGAGTTCCGGCCACTGCCAGGGGTTCTCGAGGAAGCGAGCGCTGATATCCCAGAGGGTATCGCCCTTCTTGACGTAGTAGACGTCGGGATGACCGTCACGAAGCTGAATGCTGTCGGCCGCGGCCAGCGACGCCAGCAGCAGTGCCCCCAGGCACAGGATTCGCTGCAGCGATTTCATCATCAGCGGATTCCTTTTATGATTATCGGCATCCGCGACAAGGCGGACGCACCCCCGGATCGAACACAGTCGTCACCGGATATTAGCAACGCGATCATAGATTTAGCAACCAAATTTAAAGCAGCTTCACAAGTAGCTGGCAAGCAGTTGGAAGAGACGCAGGAGCCCCATGGCCAAGCTGGAGATATTGGAATTTCCCGACCCACGACTCCGCACCGTAGCAAAACCGGTGGAGCAGGTGGATGACGCGCTTCGCAAACTGATCGACGACATGATCGAGACCATGTACGACGCGTCCGGGATCGGTCTGGCGGCCACCCAGGTGAACGTGCACCAGCGCGTGCTGGTGATCGACGTGTCCGAGGAGCGGGACCAGCCCCAGGTGTTCATCAACCCGGAGATCACCCCGCTCACCGAGGACCTGGCCCCCTACGAGGAGGGCTGCCTGTCGGTACCCGGCTTCTATGAGAAGGTGGAGCGCCCGGCCAAGGTGCGCATCAATGCCCTGGACCGGAACGGCGAACCCTTCGAGATCGTCACCGACGGCCTGCTGGCCACCTGCATCCAGCACGAGATCGATCATCTGGACGGCAAGCTGTTCGTCGATTACGTGTCGCGGCTCAAACGCGACCGGATCAAGAAGAAACTTCAGAAAATCCACCGTCAGAACGCCGGATGAGCAGTTCACCTCTGCGCATCGCGTTCGCCGGCACCCCGGATTTCGCCGCCGCCAGCCTGCAAGCCCTGATCGACGGTCCCCATGACATCGCCGCCGTGCTCACCCAGCCCGACCGGGGCGCCGGGCGCGGCAAGAAAGTCGTGCAGAGCCCGGTGAAGAAGCTGGCGCTGGCCAACGACCTGCCGGTCTGGCAACCGGAATCCTTGAAGGACGAGGCGATCCAGCGGCAAATCGCCGAGCTGGAGCTGGACGCCCTGATCGTGGTGGCCTACGGCCTGATCATCCCCCAGGCGGTGCTCGACCTGCCACGCCTGGCCTGCGTCAACGTGCACGGCTCGCTGCTGCCGCGCTGGCGCGGCGCGGCGCCGATCCAGTGGGCGATCCTGGCCGGCGACGCCGAGACCGGCAACACCATCATGAAGATGGACGCCGGCCTGGACACCGGCCCCATGCTGCTCAGCGAGGCCCTGCCCATCGGCGAGCGGGAGACCGGCGGCGAGCTGCACGACCGGCTCGCCGCCCAGGGCGCCCGGCTGCTGGGCACCGTGCTCGACGACCTGCCCGGTTATCTCGAGCGCGCCGAACCACAGCCGGACGAGGGCATGACCTACGCCAGCAAGCTGAGCAAGGCCGGCGCCCGGGTGGACTTCGGGCTGCCCGCCCGGGGCATCGTTAACCGGGTGCGCGCCTTCAACCCCTGGCCGGTGGCCTGGGTGGAGCTGGACGGCCAGCCGCTGCGCCTGTGGGACGCCGAGGAAGCCCACGGGGACGTGGACGACGCCGAGCCGGGGCGCATCCTCACGGTGAGCGACGAGGGCCTGATCGTGGCCTGCGGCGATGGCGCCGTGCGCCTCACCCGGCTGCAGTTGCCCGGCAAGAAACCCCTGACCGTGGCGGAAATCCGCCGTGGCCATCCCGATCTGTTCCAACCAGGAGCCTTCCTTGGCTGAAAGCCCGGACCCCCGCCTGGCGGCGGTACGCGCCCTCAACCGCGTGCTGCCCGGCCAGGGCGATGGCGCCAGCCTGCGCGAAGTACTGCGCCGGGGCGTTCCCGACGGCAGCGCCGGCGGCCTGACCCGCGACCTGTGCTTCGGCGTGTGCCGCTATTTGCGCCCGCTCAATCAATGGCTCAACGACCAGCTCGATAAGCCGATCAAGGCCAAGGCGCAGCCGGTACGGCTGGCGCTGCTGTGCGGGCTTTACGAACTGTGGTTCACGGAGCGCCCCCAGCACGCCGTGGTGAACGCCTACCCGGAGCTGTGCCGGCGCCTCAAGGCCGGCTGGGCCAGCGGCCTGACCAACGCGCTGCTGCGCAAGGCCAGCCGCCTGGACGCGGCCACCGCCTTCGCCGGCTACCCGCCGGCGGTGGCCAGCTCCCTGCCGGACTGGCTGTGGCGGCAGTTCCAGGAGGATTGGCCGGAGCAGGCCGACGACATGGCCCGGGCGAGCCTGACGCCGCCGCCGTTCACCCTGCGTGTGAACCGTCGGCGGCACGACCGCGACCAGGCCCGCGCGGCGCTGGGCGAGGGCGCCCGACCCGGCGAGCTGGCGCCTTGGAGCCTCTACCTGACACCGCCCCGGCCGGTGACGGCGCTGCCCGGCTTCGACACCGGTGCTTTTTCGGTGCAGGACGAGGCGGCGCAACTGCCGGCGGAATGCCTGGCGGTGCCGCCCGGCGGGCGGGTGCTGGACGCCTGCGCCGCCCCCGGCGGCAAGACCGGCCAGATTCTGGAAGCCTTCCCCGATGCCCGGGTGGTGGCCCTGGACCAGGTACCGGCGCGCCTGGAGCGGGTGCGCGAGACCCTGGCACGGCTCGGCGTGGACGCCGAACCCCGGGTCGGCGATGCCGCCGAGCCATCGCAATGGTGGGATGGCGAGCCCTTCGACGCCATCCTGCTGGACGCCCCCTGCTCCGCCACCGGCATCCTGCGCCGCCAGCCGGACGTGAAATGGCACCGGCGTCGCGCCGACCTGCCACCGCTGGTGGATTTACAAGCGCGCATGCTGGATGCACTATGGCCGCTTCTGCGGCCCGGTGGCCGGCTGGTGTACGCCACCTGTTCGGTCCTGCGCGAGGAGAACGACCGCCAGGTAGCGGCGTTCCTGGCGCGCACGCCGGACGCCGCCGACCTCACCGAGCGGCCGCCCGCGGCGCCGGCGGTGGAAGCGGGCTGGCAACTGCTGCCCCGCGAGAACGGGCCGGACGGCTTTTACCTGGCTTGCCTGCGCAAGCACGAAGCGCCGGGACCTGATGAACAAGAAGGCGATCGATGAAGATCATCATTCTGGGGGCCGGCCAGGTCGGCGGCACCCTGGCGGAGAACCTGGCGGGGGAACGCAACGACATCACCGTCATCGACATTGACGGCGAACGGCTGCGGGAACTGGGCGACCGCCTCGACATCGGCACCGTGCAGGGGATGGGCTGCTACCCCTGGGTGCTCAAGGACGCCGGCGCCGAAGACGCCGACATGCTGATCGCGGTGACCAACTCCGACGAAGTGAACATGGTCGCCTGCCAGGTGGCCTACACCCTGTTCCGCACCCCCACCAAGATCGCCCGCATCCGTACCGCCTACTACACCAGCCGCGCCGACAAGCTGTTCAACGAAAGCGCCATCCCCATCGACGTGATCATCAGCCCGGAGCAGGTGGTCACCGACTACATCAAGCGCCTGATCGAACACCCCGGCGCCCTGCAGGTGGTGAACTTCGCCACCGGTCGGGTGCAGTTGGTGGCGGTGCGTGCTTACTACGGCGGCCCGCTGGTGGGCAACGAGCTGCGCGAACTTCGCAAGCACATGCCCAACGTGGACACCCGGGTGGCGGCCATCTTCCGCCGCAACCGGCCGATCATCCCGGAAGGCAACACGGTGATCGAGGCGGACGACGAGGTGTTCTTCATCGCCGCCAAGAACGACATCCGCGCGGTGATGAGCGAGCTGCGCCGCCTGGAGCACAACTACAAGCGCATCCTGATCGCCGGCGGCGGCAACATCGGCTACCGGCTGGCCAAGAGCATCCAGCACCGCTACAACGTCAAGCTCATCGAGCGCTCGCCGAAACGCGCCGAGTGGCTCGGCGAGCGGCTCAACCACACCGTGGTGCTGCAGGGGCTCGGCACCGACCGCGACGAGCTGCTCAAGGCCAACATCGAGAACACCGACGTGTTCTGCGCGCTCACCAACGACGACGAAGCCAACATCATGGCCTCGCTGCTGGCCAAGCGCCTGGGCGCGCGCAAGGTGATGACGCTGATCGCCAACCCCGCCTACGTGGATCTGGTACAGGGCCACGACATCGACATCGCCATTTCACCGCAGCAATCCACCATCGGCAGCCTGCTCACCCATGTTCGCCGGGGCGACGTGGTCAACGTCTACTCCCTGCGGCGTGGCGCGGCGGAAGCCATCGAGGCGATCGCCCACGGCGACGCCAAGTCCTCCAAGGTGGTGGGCCGCGCCATCGAGGACATCGACCTGCCGGAGGGCACCACCATCGGCGCCATCGTGCGTGGCGAAAAGGTACTGATCGCCCACGACGATCTGGTGATCGAGCCCAACGACCACGTGATTCTGTTCCTGATCGACAAACGCCGTACCCGGGACGTGGAAAAACTGTTCCAGGTCGGGTTCACCTTCTTCTAGGACGCCGGGGATGCACTTCGCGCTGATCTCGAAAATCCTCGGCCTGCTGCTGGTGGTGTTCAGCTTCACCATGATGCCGCCGGTAGCCGTGGCGTTCTATTACGGCGACGGCAGCGAAGGCCCCTTCCTGACCTCGTTTTCCATCTCCATGCTGCTCGGCCTGATGCTGTGGTTGCCGTTCTTCCGCCACCGTGCCGAGCTGCAGGCCCGCGACGGCTTTCTGGTGGTGACCCTGTTCTGGTCGGTGCTGGGGGTGATCGGCGCCCTGCCCATGCTGATTTCCGACGCCGTGCCGGTGGGCTTCACCGACGCCGTGTTCGAGTCCGTGTCCGGCCTGACCACCACCGGCGCCACCATCCTTTCCGGCATCGACGAGTTGCCCAAATCGATGCTGTTCTACCGCCAGCAGCTGCAATGGCTGGGCGGCATGGGCGTCATCGTGCTGGCGGTGGCGATCCTGCCGATGCTGGGCATCGGTGGCATGCAGCTCTACAAGGCGGAAATCCCCGGCCCCATGAAAGAGGCCAAGCTCACCCCGCGCATCGCCGAAACCGCCAAGGCACTGTGGTACGTGTACCTGGCGATCACCGTGGCCTGCGCCCTGGCCTACTGGGCCGCCGGCATGAGCCTGTTCGACGCCGTCTGCCACAGCTTCAGCACCGTCTCCACCGGCGGCTTCTCCACCCACGACGCCGCCATGGCGTACTGGGACAAGGCCGCCATCGACTGGGTGGGGGTGATCTTCATGCTGATCGGCGGCATGAACTTCGCGTTGCATTTCGCCGCCTGGCGCGGCCGCTCCCTGCTCACCTATGTGCAGGACCCGGAATTCCGCTTCTTCATGGGGCTGATGCTGATGTACATCGCCCTGGTGGGCATCGGCCTGATGTTCTTCCACATTCACGACCACCCGGATCAGGCCGCCCGGCACGCCGCCTTCCAGGTGGCGTCTTTCGGCACCGGCACCGGGTTGACCAGCACCAACGCCGCCGCCTGGCCCGGTTACATTCCCTACCTGCTGATCTTCACCAGCTTCATCGGCGGTTGCGCCGGCTCCACGGCGGCGGGCATGAAGGTGGTACGCGCCGCGCTGATCGCCCGCCACAGCCTGCGTGAGCTGCGCCGCCTGATCTACCCGAACGGGGTGTTCGCCCTGCGCTTCGGCAAGCACGTGGTCAACGATCGGGTACTGCAGGCGGTGTGGGGATTCGTCGGCGTTTACATCACCATCGCGGTGATCTTCACCCTGCTGTTCACCGTCACCGGCATGGACCTGACCACGGCGGTGAGCGCCGTGGCCGCCTCCATGAACAACCTGGGCGTGGGCATCGGCCAGGTGGGCGGCGGCTTCGCCAACATCACCCCGGAAGCCAAGTGGATGATGACCCTGCTGATGCTGCTCGGCCGTCTGGAGATCTTCACCTTCCTGGTGCTGTTCACGCCCCTGTTCTGGAAGCAATAGGAACGGCCACGGAAAAGCCCCGGGACCCAATCGGGTGCCGGGGCAGGCAAGGCATCAAATACCGGATCAGGCGATGTTGTTCACCCGGCGGCTGTCGCGGAACAGCTGGTCCATCTCGCCCTGGTAGTAAGCTTCCACCCGCGGGTTCATCACCTTCTTCCACAGCGGCGGGAACAGCGCCAGCACGTACATGGCCGCGTAGCCACCGGGCAGCTGCGGGCTCTCTTCATAATGGCGCAGCACCTGGTAGCGGCGCTTGGCGTAGGCGTGGTGGTCGCTGTGCCGCTGCAGCTGGAACAGCGCCAGGTTGGTAAGCAGGTAGTTGGAGTTCCAGCTGTGCGCCGGCGTCACCCGCTCATAGCGGCCATTATCCTTGACCCGACGGTGCAGACCGTAGTGCTCGACGTAGTTGATCACTTCCAGGGTGAAGGCGGCCACGAAACTCTGGGCGCAGAAGAACAACACGCCCTGCCAGCCGAACAGCACGCCGAAGGCCACCGCGAACAGCGCCGAGATGCCGTACCACCAGATCAGCTCATTGTGGATGCTCAGGTTTTTCTTACCCTTGCGCTCCAGGTACTGCTTTTCCAGCCGCCAGGCGTTCAGAAAGTTGTGCTTGAACGCGTGGGGCAGGAACGCATAGAGCCCCTGATTGTACTGTGAGGAAGACGCGTCCTCCGGCGTGGACACATGCACATGGTGGCCGCGCACGTGCTCCACCTTGAAGCCCGCATAGGTCACCGACGACAGCAGCAGACCGCCCATCCAGTTTTCCAGCTTGGGATCCTTGTGCACGAACTCGTGGCCCAGGTTGATGGCGATGATGCCACCCACGGTGCCCATGGATACGATCCAGCCCAGCTTGCCCAGCCAGGAATAATCGTTATTCACGAACACCCAGCCACCGAAAAACAGGGCGCCCAACCAAATGAACCCCATCAAGAACAGGGACCCGGTGTAGAAACGCTCCTGACTGAGCGAAGGCACCTGTACCTGTTCGTCCGGGTTGGAAGGGTCCTTGCCGATCAGGTAGTCCAGCACCGGAATGACGCCGAACACCACGAAGTAGATGAACCAGGCCCAGTAATCCTGGGTGCCAGCCTCCCTGCCGATAAAGGCACTCAACGGCAGCAGCGGCAACACCAGGGCCCAGAACCCCAGATATCCCCATTTTTTTATTTTCAGCATGGTGTCGGAATGCATCGTGGCGAACATCGTTTGGCCTCCTCCCCGGCGACCCGGGGTAAACGGTGCGTCCTGTTTTCATCGTATGACGGACGCGGGTCTCCCATGACTTTATCAGTCCTCGATGGCAACGTTACCACCCTTTCTTGAATTGTCCAACAACTCAATTCGTGACATAGAAGCCCCGCCAACGGATAATGGCCACCCAAAGGAGGAGTCAGGATGTCGCTGAAAGCGGTAAGTTTGAGCGAGCAGATCGCCGAGCATCTGGCGGAGCGGATCATTCGCGGGGCACTGGCCCCCGGGGAAAAGCTGCCGGAAACGGACTTGGCGAAAGAGCTGAATGTGAGTACCAACTCACTTCGGGAGGCCTTCAGGCTGCTGGAAAAGCGGCACCTGATCGAACTGCAACCGCGCCGGGGCGCGCGGGTCTGCGAGGTCACCGAAAGCCAGGTCCGCGACCTCTATGACTTCCTGTTCCTACTGCTCTCGCACATGGCCGCCCGCGCCGCCCGGGACTGGCAACCCGGCCAGATCGAGGACCTGGCCGCCATGCTGCCGGAACTGGAGCGCCACTATCAGGCCGACGACATGCCCGGCGCCCACCAGGTGGCCTTCCGCTTCGTGGAGCTCGCCACCCGCCGGTTCGCCAATAATAGCTACCTGGCCGCCGACATCGAGGACCTGGTCCCCCTGCTCAAGCGCTTCTCCTACATCGCCCTGCAGGAAGAAACCACGGAATTCGACGGCTCCCTACGCATCTTCCAGCGCCTGCTGGAGAACGTCCTCGGCCGCAACCCGGAGCAAGCCGCCGCCGACATCCGCGAATACGGCGACAACCAGTGCCGCATCGTGCTCAGAGCGGTGGCCAAGCGCTACGCGGCTTAGCGGGCCTTGAGGCGAAGAACCGGGCCGCCCCAACTATCAGCACCTTTACTTGCCCAGCCTTCAGTCTGCTTGATGACATGTCGAAATTGACATAGCATGTCGAACATGAGCCCCAAGGACAAGCCACTGATCTGGCTACATGGATACGTAAAGACGCCGCCTTTCTCGGCCGCCGCCAGATTAGAGGCGGGTTATCTGCTGCGTGAACTGCAGCGCGGTGTAGCGCTGACCATGCCGCACTCCAGACCCATGCCATAGGCGCTCATTGCCACGAACTTCGCATCACGGACGACGACAAGATCTGGCGTATATTTTACCGGATAGATACGGATGCCATTGTCATAGCGGATATTGTTAAGAAGAAAACCGGCAAAACTCCGAAGACGGTAATCTACACATGTAAGGCCAGATTCAGGATGTATGATGATGCATGCGAATAAACGTAAGAAGCTCGAGGAAAAGGGCTGGAAAATTGGCGATGCGGACGAGTTCCTGGAACTCACGCCAGAAGAATCCGCCTACATTGAGATGAAGCTGGCGCTCAGCCAGTCTCTCAAAGAGAGTCGACGCAAGAAAAATCTGAGCCAGGTCGAGCTGGCGAAGCTGATCAAATCCAGCCAGTCTCGCGTTGCGAAAATGGAAGCTGGCGACCCGAGTGTCTCCTTGGATCTGCTTATGAAATCATTGCTTGCGCTTGGAGCCTCACCGGAGGAAGTGGGCAAAGTAATCTCTTCAGGCAAGCCCCGAGCAGCCTAGCCCAATACCAAGTGGCAACCATTTGCTCTACGGGGCGACCAGACACGCCTCAATCGATCTCTTCATATAGGCAACAAGCGCGTCAAAACCCGCTCGCCCGTCCCATCGATCACTTCCTTCAGAACAATGGCAAGATCAGGATCGCGGGCCGGCTCCGGCACGCCTCCCGCCTCAAAGTCCTCTCGCAACCATTCACCGTATACAAACTCGGCCTTAGGCGGAAATCGCCAAGGCGCGACCTCGGACACCGTGATCACCGTCAGCTCCAATGCCCACACGCCCCGAGTATTCCCAACCGCGCCGGGTACGCTCATCGAGAGATCAGGGCCCTTCTTTGCTCGAAGGTAGGCGGCTCAATCATCGCGACCAGGACATCCACGTCACTGTCGCGCCTTAAACCACCCACGACGGCGGAGCCGAACAGGTAAATGCCGATGATCGAATCACCAAGCGCAGCCTCAACGGCCGAACCGTGCCTGCTTCGCTTCGTCGGGCATCTCTGCATTTGCCATATAAGCCAGGATATCCTCGCGCCGCTTACTACCGGTTTTTTCCGCAAGACACGGTTGGAATCTATTTGATCAGCTCGTCATGCATCGCGCTTGAATTCCCGGATCTGCTTTGCTCGAAGCAACAGATACAGCGCAAACCCAACCGCCACTCCAGGCACAATGCCGAGCAGCAGGCAAACCCACCCCTTTTTAACTTCATGGGCCTTGGCTTCATAAGCCACCCAGACAGCAAGAACAACCCAACAAACAAGCACATCCGTCGAATAGCCACTCGAATAAGGGTTCACAAACCCTGCTGCGAACGCGCCCCATACATCGGGGTTCTCAAAAAGCGGTGGCAAAACGGTCACAGCAAAGAACGCCGTGAAGAAAAGAGCAGCGACAACCAACATTCCTTTATAGATCGATTCGGGCATCTTTATATCCCTCTGCTGTATGCCATAGCGTAGTTAAGCATCGGTACCGGGAGGCATGAAATGCCGCTGCTCGTTACGCCCCGTCACTCCTCGCTCCAGAAGAATTACGATATCGTTCACCCCCTTATCTAACACCAGACACCACAAGCTCCTTATAATTGACATAATTATTAAGAAGCGCCTTTATAGCACAGCAAACGGTACGCGGCGCTTTTTCAAGGCCGACGTTTACAGTGTCGTTCAACACTGGCCTTTACGTATTTCCAGATATCACAAAGCAAACCGATAGCAATAATGATCCCACCGCGACGTAGTACCCTAAAACAAAGCCGACGAACCGTTTCATCGGGTTCGCTCGATAGCTAAAGTAAAAGAGGACCCTTCCGATCACATAGATAATCGCCTGTATCGGTACCAGCTTGATCAGTCCAAGGGGAGCAACCATACCCAAGGTGACCACAGTAAGTACGTTCACCGCCGTTTGCTCTACAGTGTTGCTTAGATAAGCCTGTTCAAACCGTATGCTTTCGCTCGCGTTGTATCCCTTTATAAGATCAGCGCTGTTATATCTCCGGAATAGGATGGGGTGAATACCCAGGAAGAGCGGAATAGAAAAAACGGCAAGCCACGAAAGTGTGTATTCAACCCGATTGCCTGGCTGATGATTCGGAATCAGCGACCACAAACCAAGGGCCAGAATGGCCAATACAATAAAGCCAAGCGCGATCTGCTTATTGACTTCCTTTTTATGGCCCATCTCATCCACCCATTTTTTGTGCGATGCCGCGTTGATGGGGCCGCACCTTATCTCGCCCCGGCACGCGATCGCGAACGAATTGAGCGCCTTGGTTAGCTACGGGCACTTAGATTGACCTCATTAGCCGGCGACAAAGGAAGCCGCCAACCAACGATGAATGCCATTAATACAACCAAAAGGAAGTGTAAGAATGGTGCAACTTCGTAGAGGCTGGTTAATTTTGATACTTGGTGTGCAAGAACAAAGGTAAGTGGTCCCATCCAGAACAATGGCTTTAGCACCATGTTCTTTCCTGCAATTAACTGGCCCAGCCAATACCCAGAAAATGCAAGCACGAAATAAATAGCCGCCTGAATCAGTATGGATAAAGAGTCAAAAGGCAAAGACCCCTTTACCATTGGGACCATTAGAAAAGCCACTGAGGTTATCGAAAGCGTTATAGAAAAAATTAAGGCTTCCTTTCCATGTTTCATTACTGCTCCTTATACAGCTGACGCCGACCATCATGCGCTAGTCGCACGCTTGGCATTGTTATATCTACTCCACATCATCACTGCCGCAATCCGGACACTCTTCTAACAACTGTTCCTTTCTGGTGGCGGGGATAAAGTCCATGCAGTCATTGCAATAAAGCTCGTACTTCTTAGCACTTCCCTCGCAAGTATCCGGGTGGCAGCTTGTCAATTCCGGGTCATTAAATGGAACCCAACGGCGCCTGCATTCCCCCGGCGGGAGGACAACAGCCATGAAAATAACTCACCAACAGTACTTACACCTCTTTTCTCGTGCCATCCCTAACCCATTAGATATAACACCGCAAGCAAAACATGTGGCTGCTACCGGCCAAGGTTTAGATCCAATGGTTCATTCAAATTCGGCACGCCGTTTTCAATCGGGTATAAAACTGCCTTGGGGTCGCATGCGGAGCTTTCCTCTGATTTTATAATGCCCGCTGTCCCTATTGAAGTAAGGGTTTCCGAGATATTTGAGTCAGAGGTTTGACCAACCTTAGTCAGCAGTCCGTTCGCAAACTCAGCAGAGAGGCTGGAAGACCCATACCCTGCCTTGAAGTCTAGATGCCTTTTTTCGCCTGGCAATGTCACCGCAGTTGCGGAACTCACACATTTGTCAGTTACAGCGTAGAAAAGATACGGAACCGGCTCGTAGTAAACCGCGCCGTCTTCGCCGGCATTGAAATCGATGCTTGCACACCCCGAAAGGACCGTCGCCAATAATACTGTCATGTATTTTCTCATAATATTTTTTCCTTTGATCTTCTGCATATCGCTTGCAGCATGCACACCCACGGAATGGAGCCGAAGGCGCAATGTAGTGGGCGTCGCCGTGCCTGCACTGGTTATTCAGTGTTGGCGCGGGTTAGTAATTCCAATGCCTGTTCAAAAATTTTCTCTACATGCTCTCTGTTTTCAATATTTTCTGGAAGTGCTGCCCGATCACCTTCAACGCCCGCGATCATTTCCTGGAGCATGCCAGGACGCTCAGCATCAAGACGCTGAAGAAGCCCCGTCAACAGATACAGAGCCGCATCGGCTTTAACGCTTTCCATATATTAACCTCAGTTCCCAGTTCCATAATGCTGCATAACGCCTTACTCAGCCGGCGCGTTAGCGGTCGGTTGCAGTTGCTTGTTAAATCCCTGCTCAAAACCCTTGGACGCCTGGAGCCCTCCCCCAATAAACACCAGGTAGGATGCCAGTACAGTTGCAATGGTTAGACGGGTTATATGCTTCCCGAGGCTCTTAACCGATGGGTATTTCATCTCATGGAGATAGCGGAACTGGGCCAAGTAGGAAAACCCAGTAGCTAAGGCAGACAAGGTGACTCCGGCAATATAGAATTTTAGTGCGCAAGTAAAGAACGACATGCCTGGATGTTCTTGTGAATTCCCCAAGAAGGTTAGCAGTGATATCGCAGCACCTCCATTTATTAGCATGGCGCTTTTTAGCGCCATTGCTGATATCTGCATAACTGATTTGAACTGCTCCAGTTGTGCCTCTTCTTGGAATTTAAGGCTGCTCGGCATCCATCTCCCCTCGCAGATTTAACGCCGCCAACACGCGCGGCTTTGTAATGGAGCCGAAGCCGCAATGGAAAAGCTGTCGCCGTGCTTGGCCTGGTTAGGCATATTACTTCCTCCCCACCGTAAACCATTGCAGCCCAAATGATTTGCAAAAAGCCTTAACAGTAAGGAAGCTTCTAATGGCAGATGGCTCTGGTTCCTCAGCCCCATCAAGCACGTTCTCAATTGACGACAACCGCTGAAAGAACAGTGCTGAACGGGCTTCCTGAAACTGCGAAGCCCGTTTAGCACAAGAGCGCACAACCTCGGAAAGACTGCTCAAATGACCAAGAAATGCTGTCTCGTCCATACGAGCCTGATCGGGCAACAGCGAAGACAGTCGCTCGAGGAGGCTATCACCCTCAACGTACCTCGGCTCTACATTGGCCACTCCAATATTCCCAGGTTGATCGTAGTTCCATTTTGAGTGACCGGATAAAACCGACGCGTCAGGGAAAGTTGAATTCTCAACCATAGTACCTGAGGCAATATGGCTATATAGCTGACCTAACCGATGAAATGCTGGTGAGGCGTAACAAACAAGACCTTTCCCTTGCATTTGGCTAGCCAGAGAATCAAGTAGTTCCTGTTGAATACGTTCGACATTGAAGCGCCAATATGGGCCCTGAATTCCTCGCTGCCTGAGTTTACTGCCCACACGCCTTATATGCTCTGGACGCTTTGCTTGAAGAAACAGGTTCAATTCAAAATTTGGCAGAGGCCTTGGGCTTCTGACCCGTCTCATGTGCCAAAGAATTCGCAATTCATCCAGTAAAACGCCGGCGAATGGCGCCTCAATTTCATGAATATCCCAGATTCGAGGGTCCATGCATAATGCCGCGTAATCGAACCCCACATGCCCTTCTAGCACCTGACCCGGGGACCATACCAAACTGGTATGTTGTAATTGGCTATACAACGGAGTTTCAAATTCACGCTCTTCAAATTCTGCAGATGGCACGATGTTTCCTTTGTATGCCTAACAGGTATTAGGACGCCGGCTCGAATATCCAATGAACGCGCGGGCGTCATATCTTGTAAACCAGCATGCGATACCCCCCTGATAAAATCAGAAATCTCCAAGCCAGACAAACCTGACCCAACTCCTGTCGCAAAAGCACAAAAAACGCGGCCGAGGCCGCGTTCTGGTGTCGGCACCGCTCGCGCTACGCGCGGCGGTCGAAGGTCTGCCCGCCTGGGGCGGGTATTTACCAGGTCACGCTAAAGCCGGTGACGCGGCCGCTTTTCCAGAGGTTTTTGGCACCGTTGGGCGGCAGGCAGTTGGTGCGGCGGTTGCCGTTGAAGCCACACAGGGCTTCGTCCCAGTCCGGGGAGCCGGTGGTGTTGTAGCCAAAGCCGGCGTTGCCTTTGGGGACGGCCGGCGAGAGCCGGACGTAGCCGCGGCCGCCGCGGCCGTCTTCGACTTTTAGCCAGAGGGTGGTGGAGGATGGGAGCGAGCAGTTGCCGTTGCCGGTCCATTTGTAAGAGCCGCTGACGGTGGGTTCGCCCATGAGGCTGTCGAGTTTATAGATGACCTGCATGTTGCTGACCTGGCAGTTGCCGACGCGGAAGTTGCTTTGGCTTTGCGAGCCGGCGCCGGGGCCGACGGCGAGCGCGGCCACCGGGGTGGCGAGGAGCAGGGCGGCGAGGCCACGTTTGAAGGAGGAAGAAAGGATCATGGTGGTGTCCCCAGTAATGACGGTATACGCCGGATAATCCACGCTCTGGAACCGGGGCGCATGCCCCATCTGGGGGGCGCGACTGGTGGACTTCAGTGGCCCAGGAGGGCCCGCACCACGCCGTCGGCCAGGGCTTCGCGGTGTTCCAGGGGGCTGGCGGGCATCAGCCCGTCGAGCCAGGGGCGGGCGAGGTAGTCCACCGGGCCGAATACCAGGGCCAGCACCAGGGCGGGGCGGCGGGCCAGGGGCCGGGTTTCCGGCCAGCGGTTGAGCCAGTGGCTCAGGGCGGTGAAGTAGCGGCCGTTGGCGTCGCGTAACTGCGGGCCGGCCTGGCTTTCCAGGCGGGGGCGGGCGGTGAGCAGGAAGCGGGCCCAGTCCGGGTGCGCCACGATCCATTCCAGGTAGTCGCCGACCAGGGCGCGCAGGCCGGCTTCGGCGGAGTCGCCCCGGGCCATGGCGGCCATGGCGATTTCGCCGAAGTGCTCCACGCCGGCCACGAACAGGGCGGTGAACACGCCCTGTTTGTCGCCGAAATGGTGGTAGAGGCTGCCCACGCTGACGCCGCTGCGGGCACGGATGGCGTCGATGGTGACCGCGTCCATGCCGCTTTCGGTGGCGCAGGCCAGGGCCGCCGCCAGCACCCGCTCCCGGGCACCGGGACGGTGCCGCATGGGGGTTGCTTCGCTCATACTAGAATCCTATTCTAGAACCATATTCTAACCGATTGTTTCCTAGAGGTTGCCATGACACCGCAAGAATTGCAGGCCCTGGGTGAACGCGTGCTGGAGGCCCAGCCGTTCAGCCGTTTCCTGGGGACGCGCCTGGATCGTTTCGTGGAGGGGGAGGCCCAGCTTTCCCTGGCGCTGAAACCGGAGTTCCTGCAACAGCACGGTCGCCCCCACGGCGGCGTGCTCAGCTATCTGGCGGACAACGCCCTGACCTTCGCCGGTGGTTCGCTGTACGGCGACGGCCTGACGCTGGAGTTCAAGATCAACTACGTGAAGGCGGCCAAGGGCGACACCCTGGTGGCCCGCGCCCGGGTGGAGAGCGCGGGCCGCCAGGCGGCGGTATGCCGGTGCGATCTGTTCGCGGTGGCCGACGACGGCGCCGAGACCCTGTGCGCCGTGGCGCAGGGCACCATCATGGCGCCGGCGGCTTAGGGCGGATCAGCGGCCGAGAATATCCCGGGCGATGATTTCCTTCATGATCTCGCTGGTACCGCCGTAGATGCGCTGGATGCGGGCGTCCACGAAGTCCCTGGAGATGGGGTATTCCTTCATGTAGCCGTAGCCGCCGAACAGTTGCAGGCATTGGTCGGCGACCTTGCCTTGCAGTTCGGTGGTGGTGAGTTTGGCGATGGAGGCGTTGGTGGTGCTGAGTTCGCCACGGTCGTATTGGTCGGTGCATTGGGCGCAGAAGGCTTTGTTGACCTGGACCTGGGCGTGCAGGTCCGCCAGCACGAAGCGGGTGTTCTGGAATTTGCTGATCGATTGGCCGAAGGCCTGGCGCTCCTGGGTGTAGGTGACGGTGCGGTCGATCATGCCTTCGCAGGCGGCGACGGCGCCCAGCGCCAGGATCAGGCGTTCGCGGGGCAGTTCGTTCATCAGGTTGAAGAAGCCTTTGCCTTCGCCGCCGAGGATCTGGTCGGCGCCGACTTTGACGCTTTCGAAGAACAGCTCGGAGGTGTCGGCGGCGTGGTGGCCCATCTTCTCCAGGTTGCGGCCCCGGGAGAAGCCCGGCAGGGAGGCGTCCACGGTGAACAGGGTGACGCCCTTGGCGCCGGCGTTGGGATCGGTCTTGGTGGCGAGCACGATGACGTCGCAGTGCTGGCCGTTGGTGATGAAGGTTTTCTGGCCGTTGATGACATAGCCGTCGCCGTCTTTTTCGGCGCGGGTTTTCATGCCTTGCAGGTCGGAGCCGGCGCCGGGTTCGGTCATGCCGATGGAGCCCACGGCTTCACCGGTGACCATTTTCGGCAGCCAGGTTTGTTTTTGCTCCTCGGTGCCCAGGTGGAGGATGTAGGGGGCAACGATGTCGGAATGCACGGAGAGGTTGGAGGCCAGGGCGCCGAAGCCCATGCGCGAGGCTTCTTCCACCATCACGGCGGAGAGCCGGAAGTCGGCGCCGAAGCCGCCGTACTGCTCGGGCACGTCCACGCACAGCAGGCCGTTCTCACCCATCCGGTTCCAGAGTTCGCGGGGCAGTTTTTCGTCCTTTTCCCACTGGTCGTAGTGGGGTTGCACTTCCTTCTCCAGGAACTTGCGGACATTGTCGCGGAACAGGTCGATTTCGTTCTGATCAAGCATGGGGCGCCCTCTCTACAACGGCAGAACAGCGGCGACGGGCCGCCGGGGAAGGCGACAGTTTAGCGGCTCGGAGCCGCGCGGTCGCCGGCCGGGCGTGGCCGGCCGGTCACGGGGCGGGCGGTCAGTCGTCGGGCTGAACCACCACTTCGGCGCGCAGGGAGTTGGCGACGAAGCAGTTGCGGTGGGCGGCGTCGTGGAGTTTCTTCAGGGCCGCCGGTTCCGGCTCCGCGTCGAACACCACCCGGGGGTGCAGCTCGATGCGGGTGATCGCCATGCGCCCGTCCTCGTTCTTTTCCACCACGCCCTGGGGGCGGTCCACGTAGCTGAGCACCTTGAGGCGCTGCTTGGCGGCGATGGACAGGAAGGTGAGCATGTGACAACTGGCGGTGGCGGCGATCACCGCCTCATCGGGATTGACCCGGTTGGCGGAGCCGAAGAACTCCGGTGACGCGGAGGCCTGAACCACTTCACCGCCGGCGAAGGTCCACTCATGGGACCGGTCGAAGCTGTCGTAGTCGAAACTGGCATCCGGAGCCAGATGCCAGGCCACGGTGGCGCCGTATTCACTCATGGTGCCTCTCCCCTTTTCTGATTGTCACTGACACCATGCTACGCCTTCCCTGGCGGTGCAATACTGAGCCGCGTCAACGTTTTATCGGCACGCCCAGATATTGCAGTTTCACCGCCCCTTCCGGGATCTGGAGGTTGATGCTGGCGCTGAGAAACAGCAACAGTTTGCTCAGTTCCACGTTCACCGGAATCGGGTTGCGGTTGTATTGCTGGATCGCCATGCGCCCGTTGGGCAGGAAGGTGAGCGGGCCGGCCAGATCCATGGTCAGCGGGTAGCTGTGCTGGTTGTGCTCGCCGCCCAGGGGCGCTTCCAGGTAGGGCGCGTCGAGATACAGGTCCACTTTGGCGCGGAATTCCGGGCCATCCTCGGTTTCCAGAATCCAGCCGGGGATCAGGCCGTCGTTGTCACCGCAGGCGCCGTCGCCATCGCCGGCGGCGCAGGTGTAGCGCATGCGCATTACCTGGGTGCCGGTGGGGCTCTCGATGGGAATGCCGCCTTCGATCAGCACATCCGCCTTGACCGTCACCGAGGAGGCCAGGATCAGGGTCGGATGCAGCGCCACCCTTACCCCGGGGATGCGCTCTTCCTCGGGCGTGGAGGGGTCGTCGTAGACGCCAGGCCCGAGTACTTCCGAATTGAGACCGCCCACCACCTGGATGTCACAGGCCTCGGGAGTACCGCAGCTCAGGCGCGGGTTCTGGGTCAGAGCGCTGCCGCCCAGTACCTGGAGGCGGGTGGTGTTGAAGCCCGGCTGGCCACCGATGTAGCCCGGTTCGCCGTCGTCGAAGCGGCCGTTGCCGTTGACGTCGGCGCTGGGCAGGTTATCCAGCGCCTGGAACACGCCCTCGCGGGCGGGTTCGCCCCGGAAATGGATCTCCATGTCCGGGCCGCCCCAGTCGGGTTCGGGCGCTTCCAACAGGGCGGTTTGCAGGCGCATGCCAGCGCTGGAGCAGATCGCCTCGCCGCCGCGGCAGTCGTCGGCGGCCTGCCCGGAGGCGCGATTCACCGATTGCAGCTTGTAGCGGTAGGCCACGCCGGGCTCCCAGGGCCGGTCGGGGACGAAGGTCAGGATGCGGGCGCTCTTTTCAAGGCGGCCGGGGACCGCCGTCTGGCAGTCGTATTTGCGTTTATCGCCGTCGTTGCGGATCACCGGCGCGCCGCTGGCGTCGGTCACCACGCGCTCGACCCGGAAGCTGCCTTCATTGCAGCTCTGGCCGAGAATCACCGATTCCGGGTCGATGTCCTGGGAGAAGGTGACGCGGATCGGCCGTTTGGCGGGCAGCCGCGACACCGGCAGGTGATCATCGTCGGCGCCGCCGCCCCGGCAGACGCCATGGTCTCCATCGGCGATGTTCCAGGTGGTCTTGTCCACCGCGCAGGGGAAACCGGGATAGGTGGTGGTGGCCACCGGCGCCACCGGGTCGCCCACCAGCGCCGGCAAGTGGAACTCCCGGCTTACCGGCACCAGCGGGTTGGACGGGTCGGCCAGATCGGTGGCGCGGTCATTCAGGGCGACCTGGTACGGGTCGCCGGGGCGCAGCGGGGTGAGCGGGCGCACCACCAGGGTGGCGCCGTCCAGGGACCAGTCAAACGGCTCCACCTGGCCGGCCCGGGTCAGGGTCAGGGCCTGCTCCACGCTGACCGGGTCCAGCGGCTCGCTGAAGTTGAGCACCAGCGGGTCGCCGGGTTTCACGGTGGGCGCCAGGCCATCCTGGTTGATCAGCGGCGTCATTGATTGCAGCACCGGCGGGGTGGTGTCGGGGATAGGCGTCGGCGCGCCGGTCTGGTCCGGGTAGGATTCGGTGTGCAGGCTGAGCAGACCGAACCCGGTTTCCTGGCCCAGCACCTCCGGTTCCACCACTCCCAGCGCGTCCATGATCAGGCTGGCGCCCCGGGTGCGCACCAGGCCCACCAGCTCCACCTGCAGCAGGGTCTGGCTGAGGCCGCCGTTGGCTTCCGGGTTTTCGGCGGTCATCGCCATGTCCACGTACAGGCGCACCTGGCGGGGGGCGTCGTCGTCGGTGCTGTAGTGGTTGGGCATCAGGTAGCCGGTGGCGTCGGACAGGAAGGTCACGGTGACGTCGCCGGTCTCGATGCCGGCGGGTACGGTGCCGGCCACCTTGACGCTCACGTTGCTGCCCCGGAGCAGGCTGCCCCGGGCGATGCGCAGCGGCGACACCAGCGGGAAGTTGGGCTGGTAGGCCAGCTCGGTGAACACATCGCCGCTTTGCTGGGTGGCGTCGCGGTCGCCCAGCAGCACGGCATCGATGGGCACGCAGTTGAGCGGCGCGCCGGACAACAACGACCGCCGGGCGTCATCCGCGTGGCAGGAATCCGGCCGGTCGCTGCCCGCCGGCGTGTCCTGGACCATCACCGAGCGGGGCCGGGAATCCCGGGCCACCCAGCTTCGCTCCACGGTTTCGCCCAGGGTGGTGCCATCAAAGGCGCGGATCGAGCCGTCCAGGGTCAGGGTGTAGCGCTCGCCGGGCTGTAGATCCTGGCGCGGGTCCAGGCTGATGGCATCGTTCTGGGCCAGCAGCACCGCCGGCACCAGTTCATTGCCCCGGGTAAGACGCACCGACTGCCCATAGACCAGGCTGCGGGTGTCCAGGAGGCGGCTGAAACGCAGGCGCCAGGTGGCGAAATCCATGGCCGGCAGTTGCTCGCCGTCCGGGCTCATCTCCACCAACCGCAGCGGTCCTTCGCGGCGCCGTTCCTGGTTGGGCCCCCGTGGCTCGAAGCGGGTGCGGAAACGAATCCCCTCGCCGGGCAGAGCGAAAGAGAAATCGTCGCCGCTCAGGCCGTTGAGGCGCAGGCGGTAAAGGGTATCCGGCTGCAGCGGGCCATTGGCGGGACGCACCATCAGGCTGCGTCCGTCGCCTACCACCTCCGGCTCGGACAGTGGCACCGGGTTGCCCTGCTCATCCTGGAGCAGCAGGTCGCCGGCGGAGGGGTCGCTCACCGGCGCCGACAGCCGCAACACCAGCGGCGTGTTCGGCGACACCCGTTGCTGGCCGTCGTAGGGATAGCTGAAAAACACCTCGCCGCCGTCCTCGCCAATGCGGGGCGCCGCGTCGTTGCCGGCGGCGCCTTCGCCGCCACCCCCACAGGCGCTCAACGTCGCCAGAGCAGTGATCAGCAACAGGGCCGGGAGAGGGAAGGAGTGCCTTGCCATGGTTATTGTCTCCAACGCCACGCCGGCGGCGCCGGACGGCGGTTTCTTGTTCTGGGGTCCGTGCTCGGGATGCCGGACGGTCTTGGTGGCACTAACGTACCACTTTATTCGAGACAGAAAACCCCGCCGTGCACGCACTTACAAAAAGCCAACAATCGACAGGGGAGAGCCAGGGAGGGAGGAGCGGCGCCCTCAGTCGGCGCGCAGACGTTCGGCCACCGCCCGCGCCACCCGGGGGCTATAGAGCAGGGAGCAGTGCCCCAGGTAGGGCAGGTGCAGGTTTTCCTCGGCGTCCGCGAGCACCGCGGTGGCGGCGGGCAGCACGAAGTTGTCCATGTCCGAGTAGAGGCAGAAGAAGCGGGCGCCACCGGGGCACTCGCCCTCTTCCGCCAGCTCCCGCACGAAGGGGCTGCGGTAGCGCATTTGGGCGGCGGCGCCCCGGGCCGGGAACAGCGCGGCGATGCGCGATCCGTAATGGGGGCTGCCCAGGGTAACGACCTTGCGGACCCGACCGGCCAGGCCCAGGTTCTTGATCGCGTAGCGGCTCAGCGGGCCACCCATGGAATGACACACCAGGTCCACCTGGTCGGCACCGGTGCGCTCCAGTATGCGCTCCACATGCCTGGCCACCTGCCCGGACAGCTTGCGCATATTGATGTGCGGCGGCGTGTAACTGACCGCGTAGACGTTGCGAAATCCCCAACGCCGCAGGCGCCACTGCATCCACAGAAAATTAGCGCTGTTACCGCCGTAGCCGTGGATCAGCACCACCGGCGGCCGGTCCCAGGCGCGGGCGCGCTTGGGCGAGGCGTCCTGAATCAACCGCAGCGGATAGGTGGCCACCAGAAAGGTCAGGCTGAGGGCCTCCAGCAGCATGGCGCGCAGCACGCGCCCGGCCTTCAGGGTGGCCGGCGCCTGATCCAGCACCGGCTCGGGGAAGTTGCGCCGGTCGTAGTGCCAGACCAGATAGAACGCCAGGGTGACGTAGGTGGGAATCAACACCACCACCACCAGAACAACGGACAAAATCCAGAACATGACAGCCTCCAGTACCTTGATCACCGACCCTACCCGCAGCGCCGCCGGCACTCAACGGAGTACCGCTGCGATAACAACAAGCGGCGGCCATTGACCGGCCCCGGCCAGTGTGGCCGCCCGGACGCCGCCATGGCACACTGCGGGACCTCCAAGGCACCGGGATACACCATGACCGACACCGCGATCATCAACGAGGTGGGCCTGCGTGATGGCCTGCAGAACCAGCCCGCCCCCGTGGACACCGATACCAAGGCGCGCATCGCCGAGGCCCTGGTGGCCGCCGGCGTTCGCTATCTGGAGCCGGTGAGCTTCGTCAGCCCCAAGGCGGTGCCGCAAATGGCGGACGCCGCCGCCCTCACCGAACGGCTGCCGCGCGGCGAGGAGCTGCGTTACACCGCCCTGGTGCCCAACCTGAAGGGCTACCAGCTGGCCCGCGACGCCGGCTACCCCACGGTGGCGCTGGTGCTGTCCACCACCGACACCTTCAACCAGCGCAACCTGAACATGAGCCTGGAACAGGCGGCGGCCAGCTGCGAGGCGATCCTGGCGGCGGCCCGGGAGGACGGCGTCGCCACCCGCACCTACATTTCCGGCGCGTTCGCCTGCCCCTACGACGGCCCGGTACCGGTGAGCCTGAGCCAGTCCCTGGCGGAGCGCATGTTCGCCGCCGGCAGTGACGAGGTGGCCATCGCCGACACCATCGGCGGCGGCAATCCGCGCCAGATGAAGGACATCATGGGGCCGCTGATCCGCGACTTCGGCGCCGAGCGGTTCTACGTGCACCTGCACGACACCCGCGGCCTGGCGGCGGCCATGGCCTGGGAAGCGGCGGACCTGGGCGTGCGCCGCTTCGACGCCTCCCTGGGCGGCCTGGGCGGCTGCCCGTTCGCTCCCGGCGCCACCGGCAACATGGCCACCGAGGATCTGGTCTATCTGCTGGAAAGCGTCGGCCTGAAGACCGGCATTGATATAAAGGGCCTGCGCGAGGCCATCGCCCTGGCCGCCGACGCCACCGGGCGCCCGCTGGGCGGGCGCATTCTTTCGTGGATGGATTCCCAGGAGAAACAGGGTAAGACCGTTTGCCTGTGGTAGCGCCGCCCCCATCCCCGTACGAGCGGCTTCAGCCGCGATCAAGGAGGATACCGCCTCCCTATCGCGACTGAAGTCGCGCCTACCGCAACCCCGGTGGAGGACTCAGGGCCCGGTGTTCGGGTAACGGAACTCCCCGGAAACGGAAATGCTGGCATCCTCGCCGGGCAGCACCGGGGCGATATTGCGCGCCACCAGGGTGGCGCTGTAGGTACCCGCCACCTCGCCGTTATCCACGCTGGTCACGTTGATCGTGCAAGACGCTCCTTCCGTGAGGTTCTGAACACCGGACTGGGTGTAGGTCGCCCCATAAGGAATGTTCGCCGGGGTCGCCAGGGTCATGGTGGGCCGCAGGCCATCGACCTCGTCATTGCAGGCGTAATTGCCTACCGCCAGCGGGATCTCCGACCACACCATACGCATCTGGTTGTCCGGCGCATCCAGGTCGTCGAACAGCCGATGGAAGTACCCATTGTGGCCGTTGGACGACACCTCCGAGGCCAGCAAAAAGGTCTCCCCGGCCTGGAAATGGGTATTGCCGTCGTCGATGGTCAGGGTGATGCCGTGGGCGTCACCGCCCAGCGGCCCTTCGTTGACCTGATTGCCGGCATGGAAGGTCTGGGTGGTGAAATTGCGGAAGCTGCCGTGCACCACCAGAGTCCGTTCGGCTTCCGGCAACTCCGTGTCGCCCGGCGCCAACCCAGAGCCGAAGGCGCTGAAACTCGGGCCGATCAGGGTGGCGCTGTAGGTGCCCCGGTATTTGCGGCCCGCGCTTTGTTCAACGGTCACGGTACAGTCACCGCCGTTCGAGGTCCGGAACTTGAACAGGGGGTCGCCAGTGGTCACCCAACCCATCGCCAGGTTCACCGAGGCGGAGGACGCATCACAGTGGTAGGTGCCGACCGCCGGATTGGAGCTGCCCGCCGAGGCGCCGAAATCAATGTAATGGTCCGGGTGGGAACCGTCCTCCAGGGGCTTACCCAGAAGGAAATAGCCGGAACGTATTTCCCGGGTACCGCTGTCGACCATCAGGACCTGGCGAATATCGTCCGACAGCTCGGGCATCGGGCCTTCCTTGCCGGTGTGAATGAAGATCCGGAACTGGCCGTCGCTCAGGGTGACCTGGTCCGCGTCCTTGTCATTGGTCAGGGTGGCGCTGATGATGCGCCCTTCCGTGGCGCCATTGCTGAAGTGATAGTCCACCTGCAATTCGCATTCGGTGGCGGTCCAGGTCTTCTGCACCACCGGCGTTGCCTCCATGTCCACCGTCATCAGCGAAACGCCGGTGTTCTGTCCGCACAGCTGCGTGCCCAGGCTGGCGTGGGCCACGTTGACCTGTGCCCAGGCCAGGTCCTCACCGGCGAACGGCGTGCTGTCCTGGATGGTGTTGCCGTCATCGAAGTTGTTGGCGCGAATCTGGCGCTTACCGGTGGTCGCCATGAACGTTTCGATGAACGGCTGTTCCATGGCCCAGACATGGCCGCCGTGCGCCACCGCCACGCCATTGTGGCCACCGAGCAATTCCGCGCCCGGCTCCGGATTGCCCGTGTCTTCCTGAATCAGCGCCCGGGTGGTGACGCCCTGACCATCGTCATGAACGATCTCCATCACTTCCAGGTCGCCGTTGAAGTACAGACGCACCCGTTCGTCGCCATCGGATTCACCCAAGTTCACCGCGACGTGGCGATCCGCCGCCAGCGTGGTGCGGTCGGAGATGGTGACGATGTCCGAGACCAGGAAGGCGATGCCGGTATCGAAGTCGATGTCGCCCTGGGCGGAAATGCTCACGGTGCCACGGGCATGGTCGCGGTTGGCGACGCCACAGCCGCCACAGTAACCCGGGTCGCCCTCACCCTTACCGATCACCGTATAGGTACCGGCATGAGCAGTCAGCACCGCCAGATTGGCGGGCAACTCGGGGTCGCCCGGGTCGTCCTCCGGGGCCGCCGGAAATTGCTCCAGATTGCCGTCCTTCACCAACGCCAGCAGGGCGTCGTAATCGGCGATGGCCGGATCGTCGTCGATGGCGGCCTGAATGTCGTCCAGCACCTGATCCCAGGCATCGCCGATCGTAAGAGCGAGGGTGAAAGGGTCCCCCGGCGGCAGACTGAAGCCGGCATCGGTCATCGCCGCCAGCAGCTCGGCCTTTCTCGCCGAGAGGGTACTCGCATCCGGCCAGTTGGCCGGCGTGGCGATCCAGGCACCGTCCGCCGCCCCGGTGGCGAGGGCCAGCACCATGTCGGTCAGCGGCGTGATATTGACGGTGCCGGCCTGGCCCGCGTAGCCGCGCAGAGTGACCGCCGGGGTGCCGCCGGTTACCGTCAGCGCGCAGGGCAAGGCGGAGCCGTCAACTTCACCGCTCCAGGAGCCATCGGCCTGGGTGGTCACCGGGCTGGTGAAGCCGCTGCCGTCCGAGCACTCGGCGGTGACGGTGCCAGCCTGAATCGCCGCGCCGACGGCGGCGGTACCGGCCAGGCTCGAGGCGGAGGGACCGGAAGGCACCTCCCCACCGGCGGCGCCACCGTGATGACCTCCATCGCCACCGCAGCCCGCCACCGTCAGCACGGCCCCCAGGAGACCCAACCTGATCATCAAGATCCATTTCGTTGAACGCATACCCAACCCCTTCTTTCGTTCGTTCGGACTCATCGGGAAGCGGCGGCCCGGGTGGCCGCCATGCCGGCCAGGCCGTCCGAGAGCGTCACTGCCTCGGTGGCATAGACCTCGGGCATCACGTTGACCTGGTAGCGGGTGATATCGCGGGCCACCTTGCTCGACGTGCCGCTCAAGGCGCTGAGCATACCGATGGCCTTGGTCACGCCGGACGTCAGTTTGTCGCCGCTGGTGGTGACGTTGTCGATGCTGCTGTAAAAGCGTTTCGGGCTGGCCACGGCCTGCCGGGTGGCGAACACCGGCTGGTGATTCAGGCGGGTCATGCACTTTTCCTTTCCGTATTCCCGCCAGCACTTCTGTTCGCCAAGGGGCTGGAAGCGCAGATCGCCGCTGACGGCCAGTTGGATGTCTGCTTTTACCTTGGCCGAGTTCTTGTTGGCCAGGCCGGCGAAGGTCTTGTGCCCATCGGATTCCAGGGACGCGAAATCCACCAGCAGATTGATGTTCACCCCGGTCATGCCCAGGTCCTTCATGAGCAGGCCCGCCCGTTGCTCGGCGGCGTCACCGGACACCGCCTTGAAGGATTGCGCCAGGCCACCGGCGGCACCGATATAGCGCGAGTCGGTGACACTTTCGCCGCTACGGGCCAGCACCAGGTAGCGGGTGCCGCTTCTTTTTTCCTTGTGCTCGAACGGGCTGGGACGGCCGCCGGCCTGAATCGCCTGATAGTGCGGGCTGGCCGTGATGGTGGCGTGGGGCACCAGTTGGAAACCGGCGTCGGCCAACCGTGCTTCGGCATCGGCGCAGGCCTGGTCGGCGATGCGCCGCAGCTCGCCCTGGTCCAGACCATTGGCGGTATAGGTCACGGTGACCTTTACATCCGAGCGGCTGATGGTGCCGGTGGCGCGGGTGGCCCCGGCCCGGAAACCACCGCTGGTGGACGCCGAGGCCGCCGTGGTCATGCCGAACATCACATTGCACGACAGCACGCCCACCTTGCTCACGCCCTTCATGTATTTTTCGTTGTTGGCGTCGATAAAGCGCCCCGCCTGATCGGCGGCGGCGCCTTCCGCGTTATAGCCCGGCGCCGGCGCGCCGGTGCTGACGCAGCCCGCCAGTGACAGCAGCACGACGGCCAGGGGCGCGAGCCGAAGGTAGGAAGGAACGGACATGACGATTCTCCATGCACTGGATTCTGTTTCGTCACATCCTAGGGCAGCGCCGGCGCGCGGAATCCCCCGCGAATAGGGGGGTCAGTCGATACTCAATGCGGCCATGGCATCCGCGTAGGGGGCCACCGGCGTGGGCCGGTGGGTGTGCCGGTCCAGTAACACCATGACGCTCTCCGCCGCCGCCACGGCCTCACCGTCCACGGTGATACCGCCGCTGAGCACGAAGGAGGTATTACCCACCCGCCCCAGGCCGGAGGCCAGGCGTACCTCGCCCATGCCTCGATCCCAGCGACCGAAGTTCAGGTCGATGCGCGCCACCAGCAGGCCCAGTTCCGGCTGACGCAGTTCACTGAGTGAGCCGGCGCGGGCCTGCTCGGTGTAACGCGCCAGCGCCAGTTCCGACAGGCGCCGGTCCGGGTCCAGGTCCGCGTAGCGGGCGGTCAGCGGCACCCGCAGCGGATAGCCGGCGAAGGCGTTCGCGTCCAGGGGCCGCGCCGCCGGCCAGACCGCCTCCATGGGCCGCTCGCCGAGAGCCCGGGCCACATCGTCCGGCAGCGGCACCCAGCGGTCCCCTTGCCAGGCGCCCAGCAGACAGTCCTGCACGCCCACGCATTCGTCGTTCTGAAACAGGGCGGTGCGCAGGTGCGCCTGCCCGGCGTCCGCCCCCAGCACCGTGGCGGTGGCGGTGAGCGGGTGCGGGTAATGGGTTTCTCCCAGAAACTGGGTAAGGGTACGGCGCGGTCGCAGCAGAACATCATCGGCGTACCACACCGGTCGCGTCAGGGTATCCATGAGCAGGCGGGTGCGTGCCTCCAGGTGAAAGCTCTGCACCGCCACGTTGTTGACGTGACGCTCGGTGTCCAGGTGGCTGTAGTGGGGCATCAGGGACAGGTGGAAAGGATAGGTGTCCGGTGACCGCCAGATGCCGTCCGGTTTGCTGCCAGGGTTCAAAGCGCGCTCTCCCAAAACGATTTCAAGCCCGCAAGCCTACCGTCGCGGGCGCCCGGCGCCCAGAGCCGGCGATGACCAAAACCGCCGGACCGGTGTCGTAACTGGCGGTTGCGGGGGTCCGGGGCCTGGCCAATGATGGTGGATCACGCTTGCTTCGAGGAACCGCCATGCAACTGCCCGTTTTCAATACCCTGGAACTGACCGTCGACGACGACGGCATCGCCACCCTCTTTCTGAGCCGCCCGGAGAAGATGAACGCCTTCAACCGGGAAATGAAGGACGAGCTGCTGGCCGCCTTCGATTTCACCGACCGGCATGACGAGGTGCGCGCGGTGATCGTCACCGGCAAGGGCCGCGCCTTCTGCGCCGGCGCTGACCTGTCCTCCGGCGGCGACACCTTCGACTACAAGAAGCGCGGCGGCGAAGGCGCCAACCCGGACGACGCCCACCGCGACGGTGGCGGCCAGGTGGCGATGCGCATCTACCGCAGCCTCAAGCCGGTGATCGGCGCGGTGAACGGCGCCGCCGTGGGCGTGGGCATCACCATGCAATTGCCGATGGACGTGCGCATGGCCTCCGAGGACGCCAAGTTCGGTTTCGTATTCTCGCGCCGGGGCATCGTCAACGAGGCGGCCTCGTCCTGGTTCCTGAGCCGCGTGGTGGGTATTTCCTCGGCGCTGGAGTGGTGCTTCACCGGCCGGGTGTTCAGCGCCGCGGAAGCCAAGGAACGCGGGCTGGTGCGCTCACTGCACAAACCCGACGAGCTGTACCCGGCGGCGGTGGCCCTGGCCAAGGAGATGGTGGAGCAGAGCGCGCCGGTATCGGTGGCGATGATTCGCCAGATGATCTGGCGCATGGCCGGCGCCGACCACCCCATGGAGGCACACAAGCTGGACAGCAAGGCGATGAAATCCCGGGGTGGCTCCGAGGACGTCAAGGAAGGGGTGATGTCGTTCCTGGAGAAACGCCCGGCGGTGTTCCCGGATAAGGTGTCCCGGGACCTGCCGGACTTCTTCGACTGGCAGGGCGAACCGCCGTTCGAATAGGGCGGCGAGCATCGCGGCTAAAGCGGAACGCCGCCCAGCCGCTCCTACGGTGCGTTCTTTGTAGGAGCGGCTTTAGCCGCGATGCAGCGATCAGTGAAGCTGGAACAGAATCTTCACGAACTGCACGCCCAGCAGCACGATCAGCGGGCTCAGATCGAGCCCGCCCATGTCCGGCAGCAACCGCCGGCAGGGCGCCATGATCGGCTCGGTGATCTGAATCACCACCCTCACGATCGGGTTGGAAGGGTCCGGCGCCACCCAGCTCAGAATCACCCGGATCAATACCGCCCAGAAGATGTAGTTGAGCAGCAGGGTGGCCAGCTCCCGCAACGTATACACCAGCAACTGCGGACCAATACCGGCGGGCAAACCGCCGGTCTGGATCGACAGCAACATCAGCGCCTTGACCACGATCAGCAGCACCACCAGCACCAGGGACGCGATGTCCAGGCCCCGATAGCCGGGAATGACGCGCCGCAGCGGTGCCAGCAACGGGTTGGTGGCACGCAGCACGAACTGGGATATCGGATTGTAGAAATCCGCCCGCGCCACCTGCAGCACGAAGCGGGTCAAGACAATGAAAATATAGACGCTGAAGGCGAAATCGATCAGGAAAACCGCGGCACCCTGAGGGTTCATGGTGACTCCAGACTATGCGTTTGGCGTCAGAGTATTGGGGTAAAACGCGGCGAATTCAAACGATCCCGCCGCCGCCCGCCCGACCATTCCCGCCAACCAGGCCCGCCATCCCGTGAGCAGGAGCGCACGGTGCGCCATCACGCCGGTTGACATCGCTTCTCTTACAAATAATGATACATATCGTATCGTTATACATGATCAAAAAATAAACCTGATGGCCCAATAGCCGCTTCGGTACCTTCTTTCCCCAGGGTCCGGCGGCGATATAAGGAGAATTCGCCATGGCCTCAATCCTTCTTCCCCGGATCATGGAAATCGGCGCCGGCGCCCTGAGCCGGCTGCCCGATGTGCTCACCACCCTGCAAAGCCGGCGCCCGCTGATCGTCACCGACCGGATGATGGTGGAACTGGGTTACGTGGATCGTGTGCGTGACGTGCTCGCGCCCCTGAACATCCCGGTGGAGGTATTCGCCGACACCGTGCCCGAACCCACCGCCTCGTCGATCACCGCCGGCGTGGAGCGGGTGCGTCAGGGCGACTACGACGCCATCGTCGCCCTGGGCGGCGGCAGCCCCATCGACAGCGCCAAGGCCATCGCCGTGATGGGCCGCCATGGCGGCAACATCCGCGACTACGCCTTCCCCCGGCAGGTCAACGAACCGGCCCTGCCGATCATCGCGGTACCGACCACCGCCGGCACCGGCTCCGAGGCCACCCGTTTCACCATCATCGCCGACGACGACAGCGACGAAAAACTGCTGTGCGTGGGCGCCAGCTTCATGCCGGTGGCCGCCCTGGTGGACTTCGAGCTGACCCTGTCGCTGCCGGCGCGGACCACCGCCGACACCGGCATCGACGCCATGACCCACGCCATGGAGGCCTACGTCAGCCGCAAGGCCAACCCCTACAGCGACCAGCAAGCGCTGGCCGCCATGCGGCTGATCGGCCCCAACCTGCGGCGCGCCTACCACGATGGCCAGGACCGCGAGGCCCGCGAAGGCATGATGCTTGGCGCCACCCTGGCCGGCGTCGCCTTCTGCAATTCGTCGGTGGCCCTGGTGCACGGCATGAGCCGGCCCATCGGTGCTTTCTTCCACGTGCCCCACGGCCTCTCCAACGCCATGCTGCTGCCGGCGGTGACCGAGTACTCGATCCCCAGCGCCGGCGCCCGCTACGCGGACTGTGCCCGGGCGCTGGGCTTCGCCGGCGCCGGCGACGACGACGGTAACGCCAACCGCAAGCTGCTGGACGCCCTGGTTTCGATCAACCAGGAACTGCGGGTGCCGACGCCGGCGGATTTCGGCATCGACCGCCAGCACTTCTTCGAGGTGCGCCACACCATGGCCGAGCAGGCCCTGGCTTCCGGGTCGCCGGGCAACAACCCGCGCGTTCCCGACGCCGCTGAGATCGTCACCCTTTACGAGAGCCTGTGGGACTGAGCCCGCGACACTCCAATTCAACACACCGTGATTCAACACACGCTGATTCAATACACCCGATTCGAGGTATCTCCATGAACGTGATAGGCCATTTCATCAACGGCGCCGAGCGCGAGGACAACACCCGCACGCAGGACGTCTTCAACCCGGCCACCGGCGAGGCCAGCGGCCGGGTGGCGCTGGCTTCCAAGGGCACCGTGGAAGAAGCGGTCACCGCCGCCGAGCAGGCTTTCCCCGCCTGGCGGGCCACCCCGCCCATGAAGCGCGCGCGCATCATGTTCCGCTTCAAGGAACTGCTGGAGCAGAACGCCGACGCGGTGTGTCGGGCCATCGGCGCCGAGCACGGCAAGATCCTGCACGACGCCGCCGGTGAACTGCAGCGCGGCATCGAGAACGTGGAGTACGCCTGCGGCGCGCCGGAACTGCTGAAAGGGGAATACTCCAAGGACGTGGGCCCGGGCATCGATTCCTGGAGCGAATTCCAGCCCCTGGGCGTGGTGGCCGGCATCACGCCGTTCAACTTCCCGGCCATGGTGCCGCTGTGGATGTTCCCGATGGCGCTGGTGTGCGGCAACACCTTCGTGCTCAAGCCCTCGGAGCGCGATCCCAGCGCCTCCATGCTGATGGCCGCCCTGCTCAAGGAAGCCGGCCTGCCGGACGGCGTTTTCAATGTGGTCAATGGCGACAAGGAAGCCGTGGACACCCTGCTCACCGATCCCCGCGTGATGGCGGTGAGCTTCGTCGGCTCCACGCCCATCGCCGAGTACATCTATGCCACCGCCAGCGCCAACGGCAAACGCTGCCAGGCCCTGGGCGGCGCCAAGAACCACGCCATCGTGATGCCGGACGCGGACATGGACAACGTGGTCAACTCCCTGCTGGGCGCCGCCTTCGGCTCCTGCGGCGAACGCTGCATGGCGCTGTCGGTGGCGGTGGCGGTGGGCGACGAGGTCGCGGATCGCCTGGTGGACAAACTCAAGGACGCCATGGCCAGCCTGAAAGTGGGTGTCTACGAGGAGCAAAGCAACGACTTCGGGCCGACCATCACCCGGGAACACCAGGCCCGGGTGATCGGCCACATCGACAGCGCCGAGGACCAGGGTGCCCGGGTGGTGGTGGATGGCCGCCACCTGACCGTACCGGGCTACGAGCAGGGCTTCTTCGTGGGCGCCACTCTGATCGACGGCGTTACCGCCGAAATGGACAGCTACAAGGCGGAAATTTTCGGCCCGGTTCTGCAGGTGATGCGCGCCGGTTCCATGGAAGAAGCGATGACGCTGATCAACGACCACGAGTACGGCAACGGCACCTGTATCTACACTCGCGACGGTGAAGCGGCCCGCTATTTCAGTGACCACATCCAGGTGGGCATGGTGGGTATCAACATCCCGCTGCCGGTGCCGGTGGCCTACCACAGCTTCGGTGGCTGGAAACGCTCCCTGTTTGGCGACCTGCATGCCTACGGCCCGGACGGCGTGCGCTTCTACACCAAGCGCAAGACCATCACCCAGCGCTGGCCCTCCTCGGCGGTGCGCGAGAACGCCGAGTTTTCCATGCCAACCATGAAATAAAGCGCCCGTTGAATCTGCCTTGCCTCTGGCGGCCCCGGTGAACACCGCGGCCGCTTTTTTTTCGCCGGACAGCCTCCCCCGTAGGAGCGGCTTCAGCCGCGATCTCGGTGCTGCAGCCACGATCTCGGTGTGTGCTATCGCGACTGAAGTCGCTCCTACAAGTCGGTCCTACACGTTACTGGATGGCGCCGAGGGCGGCGGCGGCTTCGCGCATCATCGGCAGGAAGCCGCGCAGGGTGGCGAGGTCGGTGCGGATTACCGGCGCGTGCACATTGAGAAAGGCAAACGGCTGGCCATCCGGATCGCGGATCGGCACCGCCACCGCCACCATGCCGTCAATGAACTCCTCGTTGTCCTCGCTTTCCTCGCGCTCGGCGATGGCCGCCAGTTCATCGAGAAATTGCCGCTCGTCGGTGAAGGTGTTCCGCGCCATGCGCGTCAGCGGCAAGCTGGCGACCACCGCGCGGCGACGCTCCTCGGGCAGCAACGCCAGATACAGCTTGCCGCTGGCGGTGCACCATACCGGCGTGCGCGTGCCCACCGGCAAATGAATGTGCAGCGGCCAGTTGGCCTGGGCGCGATCGGAATACATCATTTCCAACTGCATGGGGATGGCGATGGAGCAGGTCTCGCCGATGCGCGCCGCCAGCGTGTTGAGAATCGCCTCGCGCTCCAGGCGATAGCTGTCGCTTTGGAATACGTCCAGGGAAATCCGATACAGACGCGGGCCGGGAATCCACAGCCCACGGCTGTCCATGCGCAGAAAATCTTCTTTTTCCAGTTGCTGCAGCAACCGGTGCACGCTGGGTTTGGGGATATCCAGAAGGTGGGAAAGATCCGCCGGCGAGATCGGGCGCTGCTCCCGGGAGACCCGCTCGATCAGGCCCAGCACCCGGGTAATCGAGGAGCCTTTCTCTCGTCTGTTCACCGCCATGGATTGTTCCTTGCGCGCGCCGGAAAGCAAAGCCGAAGGATACCGAAACGGTCGCCCGATGGCACGCCAGGCGCTAGCCGATAAGATCCTTGGCGAGGCGCAGATAACCTTCCGGGCGGGCCAGCAGATCGAGGCTGAAATGTTCCACGGTCTTTTGCTGGTTCATGGCCAGCGACCGCAACAACGCATAGGCGTCGTCCTCGCCGAGATCGAACGTCTTCATCAGCAACAACTGCGCCGAGAACAGAAACCGGCGTATCCGCAACCGCTCCTCAAGACGCTCGATGCGTACTTCCAGGCCTTGGCGCTGATCGGCGGCGGCCCGCGCCAGGGTCAGAGCGGTCATCACCCCGTCGAAGCGCACCGGCTTGCGCAGGTAGGCCGAGGGCGCCTGGCGGATGATCCACTGCAACCGCGACGGTGCTTCCACGCCGGTCAGCACTATGAGCGGCAACGCCGGCCAGGTCAGCTCACGATCCGGATGGCTGAGCACCGGGCTGTCACCGTCGAACAGCACCATGTCGGCGTCCTCGCACGACTGCTCGTCAGGCAGGTCATCGTAAAAGCGGCCTTCCACCCCAAGGCGGCGGAACTGTTGCTCCAGGTGCCGGGCGTCGCGGCCATCACAGGCGATCACCAGCAGCCGCAGCCCCCTTACGCGTATCCGTGGCCGGGACATGGCTAGCTGGCTCCCGGGCCGAGCGCGTCCAGATCCACCCATGTCAGCCAGGGGTCCGGCTTGATCGGTTCATCGCCCTCCCAAAACACTTCCAGGCGACCGTCATGGCAGCGGGCCAGGCGCGGGGTTAGCCAGGCATGGTTGTTGTCCGGGTCGATGCGTACCCGGCCCGCCGGGCTTTCCAGTTCATCCCGCCAGGCGGCCGCGCGCACCGCTTCCACCTGCTGGCCGCCGCACCGGTGAATGGCGCGCGCCAGGAACTGGCCGGCGGTCCAGGCCGCCACCGAATCCACCGACGGTGAACTGTGATCGCCGAAGCGCGCGCGGTACTGATCCAGAAAGCGCGTGTTGGCTTCGTTGCGCACCGACTGAAACCAGGCGGAGGACACCAGGTAACCCTCCAGGGCTTCCTTGCCCACCAGGCTCACCTCCGCTTCGCACAGCGTCAGGCTGAGCTTGATGACGGTGTCCGACGCCAGATAGGGGTCGCGCTCGGCGGCCTCTCGCCAGGCATGGTAGAAGCGATAGGCGGATTGCCCAACCAGGGTCACGAGCACCACCTTGGGCCGGCGTTCGGCGATGTCCTGGATGATCGCGTCCACATCGGTATCACCCAGGTTCACCAGCCGGCTGGCTTCGAGCCGGTGGCCGGTGGCGGCCAACGCCTCCGCGGTGATGCGGTCGATCTCCCAGGACCAGACGTAGTTGGACCCGACGTGATAGATATCGCCGGGATGCTCGCGCAGCAACCAGGCCAGCATCGGCAACACATGCTGATTGGGCGCGGCGCCCAGGTAGATGACGTTGTTGCTGCTCTCGAAGCCTTCGTAGCGGGCGGAATGCCACAACAGGGCGTTGGCGCCTTCGATCAGCGGCAGAATCACCTTGCGTGACGCCGAGGTGTAGCAGCCGACGATGTGCTTGACGCCGTGGCGGTACAACAACTCGTGGCAGTGTTCATGGTAATGATCCAATACACCGCCCGGGTCACGCACGATCGGCGCCAGGGTGAAATCGAATTCGTTGTTGGCGTTGATCTGCTCGATGGACATCATGATGCCGTTGAGCATCTCCCGACCGATCACGCCATACTCGCCGGAGACGGAATACAGAATGCCCACCGGGATCACTGGCTTGCCGCTCTCGGTATCGTGTCGCGAAGCCATTGCTGCTCCTGAAAAGTTGCTGCTCCTGAAAAGTTGCTGCTCCTGGAAAATTGCTGCTCCTGAAAAGGGGGCGGCGGAGCCGCCCCGATACGGTTTCAACCGGTCGTTTCGCGCTCCACCAGGGGTTGATAATGATGCGGCTGGCGCATCAGCACCAGATCCTTGCGGCGCACCACATGGGTGGGGTACGGGGCCTGATCGTCGCCGGTGTCGATGGTCATCATCACCACGCCACCGTGGCGAATCTGTTTCACCTCGCTGCGCGGGAACGCGAAGGTGTCCGGCCCGTACACCCCGCTGAGCCCGAAGGCGCCGCCGCCGGCGTCGTTGGCGAACACCAGCCACAGGTTGTTCTCACCGGCGCGCACGCGCGGCAGCAGCCAATGGTGCGGGTCCTCGCCGGTGGGAATCGGGTAGTTCTGGGCAATACGCGAACCAGCGTGAGCCATCGGCACCGGGCCGTGCAACGATGCCGGCGCGGCGATGATGTCACAGCCCTCCAGGCTCAACACGCGACCGGCCTCGGGCACGGTCAGATCCTCACCGAGCAGCAGGCCGACTCGGCCACAGGGCAGATCGTGGAACACCCAGCGGTCACCGGCGCTGAGCCAGTGACGGTCCCGCTCGGCCACGTGAATCTGCCGATAGTCCGCCAGTACGCCGGCGGGGCCCACCAGGCGGGCGCTGTTGTAATAGCGGTCTCCGTCCCGCTCCAGCCAGCCCACCACCAGATTGAGGTTGGTTTCCAAAGCGATGTCGAGCACTTCCTGCAACGCCGGGTCACCGGCCTCGATGGCACTGTCCGCGCCACCGGGGCCGGTCAGGGCCCGCTCCGGGAACACCAGCAGTTCGGCGCCGCCGTCCCTGGCCTGGCGGGCCAGGTCGCGCAGGGTCCGCAGGTTGCCGTTAACGTGCTCGGCGGGCGCGAACTGGGCGGCGGCCACCACCGACCGCTTGCCCGGGGGCAGCGGCCGGAAACCGTACAGGCCAAAGAAATCCTTCGGGTTCCAACTGAAGGTGTTGGTCAGCAGCCGGTGGTACAACTCCGGTCGCCGCTTACCCAGGCTGCGGTTGCGTTCGGGCAGCTCAATGTCGGCGCGCACCACGCCGTCGCCGCTATCGCGGTAGCCGAGCAGGGCGCCATCGGCGCCCACCACGCAACTGCCGCCGCTGAACTGCACGCCCCGCTCCCATCCCCAGCGGTTGCCTTCGATCAGTGCGCAATCGTTTTCCCAGGCCCGGGTCAGCCAGTAGGGCGCCGGCGTGCGCTCATCCAGCCAGTTGCTGAGATGGCAGATCACCTGGGCACCGTTCAGCGCCATCAGCCGCGCGGTTTCCACGAAATGGATGTCCATGCAGACCAGCAGACCGATGCGGCCAATGGGGGTATCGAACACCGCGTGCTGGTCGCCATTGGCGGCCCATTTCGGCTCGGCGATGTAGGGGTGCGTCTTGCGGTGCACGCCCACCACCCCCGCCGGCCCCACCAGCACGGCGCTGTTGTAGTAAAGATCGGTGGCCGGGTCCCGCTCCGGCATTCCCACCACGATGTAGCAATCATGACGGGCGGCCAGCGCGGTGAACGCCTCCGTGGTGGGGCCGGGCACCGGCTCCACATGGGGGGCCACTTCCTCGCGGTGATACCAGCAATAACCGGTGGTGGCCATCTCTGGCAGCACGATCAGGCGGGCGCCGTCCCGGGCCGCCTCCTCGGTCAACGCCAGCAAACGGTCGATGTTGTCGCTTTTCTTGCCCAGCGTCGGTTCGAACTGAACCGCCGCCACCGGCAGTTTTTGCGCGGTCATGGAAACGCTCCTGTTATTGTGCGGATGAATAGGACATGGCCGCGGCGTCCGGGCGCGGTCCCTGGTAGCGCTGGGAAGGCCGCCAGCGGGTCGGCATGTCCTCGGGGAAAGTGCTGAAGTAAAAACGACCACGGGTGGCGGCGCTGATGATCACATGGATCACCGGACCCACCAGCATGGCGATGAAGGAAGCGAACACCATCGGATAGGCGCCGAGAATGCCGGCGGCGCCAATCGCCACGGCCACCGCCAACGCGATCGAGCCGGACGGGTTCCAGCGGCGCAGGTACTCCTTGCGGTATTCCACGAAGTCGGTGGGCGCCAGGCCCAACAGCTTCCGGCACACGAAGTAATCGGTGAGGATGATGAACACCCAGGTGTTGGTGAGAATGCCGGTGATGGCCAGGAAAGTGCCGGTGTACTGAAGGATGTTGCACACATAGAACAGCACCCCGAACGCCCATACCAGCACCATCCACCACTGCCGGCCGGGCCGGTAGTTAAAGGCCATGTCCATGGTGTTGGAGAGCGCGATGGAGCCGGAATACAGGTTCATCACGTTGATGCGGATCTGCGTGATGATGGTGAAGATCACACCCACCACGCCGATCACCATGGGGAATACGAAACCCGGATCAAGCGCATGGCTCCAGACGTCGCCGCTTTTGATGTGCGGCATCAGGGTGTAGGCCAGGTAGGCGCCGAACAACATCACGGCGACGATCGGGATCAGCATGCCGAGCATGATGGTGGCGGTGCCCTTGTGAGTGATGCCGGGTTTGGCGAAGCGCCCGTAATCGGTGGCGAGCAGGCCCTGGAACACGATCTGCCCGTTGGCCATGTTCAACACCATCCACATGGCGTTGCTGTCCGCGTCACCCTTGGGTTGCCAACCGGCGAAGCCCACCGGCGTGTAGTCATGGGCCAGTTGCCACATGCAGAACGCGAACAACACCACGAAGATCGGCACGCCCCAGGTCTGCAGAAACTGCATCGAGGACATTCCCTTCCAGACGAACCAGATGGCGGCCAGGCCCATGGTGGCGAAGATCGCGATGCCCATGGGCGAATCCACGGCGATGCCCAGTTGATTGGCGATGGCGTGGGAAACGATGGTGCCTTCGAACAGAAAATAGAAAATAAAGTTGATCGCGTAGATCAGCGAGGTGACCGCCGAGCCCATATAGCCGAAGCCCAGACCCCGGGTCATCAGGTTCAGCGACAGGCCTTCCTTGCTGGCCAGTTTCATGATCACGGCGCCGATCAGGGTGGCGAGCACCGCCATGTAGAGGATCGGTATCCACACCTTTGGCCAACCCACCTGATAGGTCATGTCGGCGCCCAGGCTGAACCAGAACATGGCGGTGGAGTTACCGAGCAGCACCAGAATGATGGCCGGAATCGGCCAGCGATAGTGATGGGGAACGCGGCCGACGGCGTAATCTTCCACCGCTTCCGCTTCAGTGATGTCCTGTGGACCTTGAAACCACTCTTTCAGCTTTCCCATATTTTTTTCTCCAAAAAAAAAGCCCCGTCGACTCCAAGAGTCGACGGGGCTTCTTCGCCTTCGATTGTCTTTATCAACGGCGCCGTTATCAGCGCCTTCTGTTGAGTACCGCGACAGACTTCGTTGCCTGTGCCGGCGCGGAGGCCAGCGAAGCGGTACCAGGCTCAAGCAATTTTCGCACCACCTCGGGTGCCGGTGACGCGCCCGCGCGGAACGCGGCGTTCACCGCGAAAGATACTAGCACCACCAAATCGGAAAGGTACACCCCCTGACGGCGTGGGCGCACCAGCCTGTATCACCCCGCACCCGAATCGGGCACGGGCCGGGACTACTCCGCCAGTTGTTCGGAGCGCTCGCGGGCGGCGGCCACGGCGGCCTGTACCTGCTCGCGGAAACCGGCCTCCTCGAACACGCCCAGCGCGGCGGCGGTGGTGCCGCCGGGGCTGGTCACCCGCTGACGCAGAATTTCCGGGCCCGCTTCACTGGTGATCGCCAGCTGAGCGGCGCCCCAGGCGGTTTGCAGCACCATCTGGCGGGCGGTGGCGGCATCCAGCCCCTGGGCCACGGCGGCGTCGATCAGGGATTCCATGAGCAGGAAAAAGTAGGCCGGACCGGAACCGGACACCGCGGTCACCGCGTCCAGCTCCTTCTCCTGATCGAACCAGAAGGTCAACCCGACGGCACCGAGAATCTGCCCGGCCATGGCCTTTTGCTCCTCGCTCACACCGTCGGCGGCGAACAGGCCGGTGGCGCCGGCCTGCACCAGGGCCGGGGTATTGGGCATGCAACGCACGATGGGCGCGTCGCCCAGCCATTCACGCAGATTGGCCACGGTGACGCCGGCGGCGATGGAGATCACCATGGGCTGGCGTTCGACGATGATCTCGCGCAGGGCAGCGCAGGCATCGCCCATCACCTGGGGCTTCACCGCCAGCACCAGCACGTCCACGCGGCGCGCCACGTCCAGGTTGTCGTGGGTCACGTGCACCCGGTGCAGTTGCGACACTTCATCCAGACGGTCCTTGGACGGATCGCTCATCCAGATGCGCGCCGGACGAATGCCCTTGGCGATCATGCCGCCGGCCAGGCTGTTGGCCATGTTGCCGGCCCCGATGAATCCAATCAGTTGCTGTGCCATAACTGCGCCATTCCTTTATTAGCCGTCCTGCTTGGGCGGACGCGGGCCGAACAGGGCGGTGCCCAGCCGGATCAGGGTGGCGCCTTCTTCGATGGCCACCGGATAGTCCGCGCTCATGCCCATGGACAGGGTGTCGAGGGCCGGCATTGTATTGCGCAATTGTGACAGTGTCATGGCGAGCTGGCGGAACGCGGCCCGGTTGTGGTCCTGGGCGTCGGCACGGGGAATCGCCATCAGGCCACGCAGCCGCAGCCTGGGCCATTCCCCGAACCGGGCCGCCAGCACCGGTACCTCAGCCAGGGGCAGGCCGCTCTTGCTGTCCTCGTTGTCCAGATTGACCTGCAGACAGACCTCCAGTGGCGGCAAATCCGCCGGGCGCTGGTCATTCAGCCGACGGGCGATCTTGGCGCGGTCCACCGAATGCACCCAGTGGAAGTGCTCGGCCACCTCCCGGGTCTTGTTGGACTGCAGCGGACCGATGAAATGCCAGATCAGGCCGCGACCGGCCAGGGCCGGCATCTTGTCCAGAGCCTCCTGCAGGTAATTTTCGCCGAAATGGCGCTGGCCCTGGTCCGCCAGGGCGGCGATTTCATCGGCGCCACGGGTCTTGCTCACCGCCACCAGGGTGACCGTGTCCGGGTCCCGGCCGGCGGCCGTGCAGGCGGCGTGAATCCGTGCGCGAATCGAGGTTAGCGGCGTATCAGCGTCGGGCATGATTGAATGGCTCCCGGGGAGCGGTTAGTTTAAGACTCTGCGAATTTCTACTGAGAAGAATACCGAAACCCATGGACATCACCGAACTGCTTGCCTTCAGCGCCAAGAACGGCGCCTCGGATTTACACCTTTCCGCCGGGCTGCCGCCGATGATCCGCGTCGACGGGGACGTGCGCCGGATCAACCTGCCGCCCATGGAGCACAAGGAAGTCCACGCGCTGGTCTACGACATAATGAACGACAAGCAGCGCAAGGACTACGAGGAGTTCCTGGAGACCGACTTCTCCTTCGAGGTGCCCGGGGTGGCCCGCTTCCGGGTCAACGCCTTCAACCAGAACCGCGGCGCCGGCGCCGTGTTCCGGACCATTCCCTCCAAGGTGCTGACCATGGAGGATCTGGGCATGGGCAAGGTGTTCCAGAACATCTCCGACTTCCCGCGCGGCATCGTGCTGGTGACCGGCCCCACCGGCTCCGGTAAGTCCACCACGCTGGCGGCGATGATGAACTACATCAACGAGACCCGCTACGAGCACATCCTCACCATCGAGGACCCGATCGAATTCGTGCACGAATCCAAGAAGTGCCTGGTCAACCAGCGGGAAGTGCACCGCGATACCCTGGGCTTCGCCGAGGCGCTGCGCTCGGCCCTGCGGGAAGACCCGGACATCATTCTGGTGGGCGAATTGCGGGACCTGGAAACCATCCGTCTGGCGCTGACCGCCGCCGAAACCGGGCACCTGGTGTTCGGCACCCTGCACACCACCAGCGCCGCCAAGACCATCGACCGGGTGGTGGACGTGTTCCCCGCCGAGGAAAAGTCCATGGTGCGCTCGATGCTCTCCGAATCCCTGCAGGCGGTAATCTCGCAGACGTTGATGAAGAAAAACGGCGGTGGCCGGATCGCGGCCCACGAGATCATGATCGGCACCGCCGCGATCCGTAACCTGATCCGCGAGGACAAGGTGGCGCAAATGTATTCCGCGATCCAGACCGGCGGCGCCCTGGGCATGCAGACCCTGGATCAGTGCCTGCAAGGGCTGGTGCAGAAGGGCCTGGTATCCCGCGAAGCGGCCCGGGAAAAAGCCAAGACCCCGGACGCCTTTTAAGACGGCCTTCTTGCCATAGAGCCATAGACGGAGCCCCCATGGAATTCGAGGATCTTCTCAAGCTGATGGTGCAGAAAGGCGGTTCGGACCTGTTCATTACCGCCGGCGTGCCGCCCAGCATGAAAGTCAACGGCAAGGTATTGCCGGTGACCCGCAACGCCCTGACCCCGGACATGACCCGGGACCTGGTGCTCAACGTAATGAACGACAAGCAGCGCAAGGAGTTCACCGAGCACCACGAATGCAACTTCGCGATCTCCGCCCGGGGCATCGGTCGCTTCCGGGTGAGCGCTTTCTATCAGCGCAACCTGGTGGGCATGGTACTGCGCCGTATCGAGACCAAGATCCCCAACGTGGACGACCTGCGCCTGCCACCGGTGATCAAGGACCTGGCCATGACCAAACGGGGCCTGGTGCTGTTCGTGGGCGCCACCGGCACCGGTAAATCCACCTCCCTGGCGTCGATGATCGGCCACCGCAACAAGAACTCGAAGGGGCACATCATCTCCATCGAGGACCCGATCGAATTCGTCCATCAGCACCAGGGCTGCATCGTTACGCAGCGCGAGGTGGGCATCGATACCGACTCCTTCGAAATCGCCCTGAAGAACACCCTGCGCCAGGCCCCGGATGTCATCCTGATCGGCGAGGTGCGCAGCCGCGAGGTCATGGATTACGCCATCGCCTTCGCCGAAACCGGCCACCTGTGCCTGGCCACCCTGCACGCCAACAACGCCAACCAGGCCCTGGACCGCATCATCCACTTCTTCCCCGCCGACCGGCACGGCCAGCTGTACATGGATCTGTCGCTGAACCTGCGCGGCATCGTCGCCCAGCAGTTGATCCCGACCCCGGACGGCAAGGGCCGGCGCGCCGCCATCGAGGTGTTGCTCAACACGCCGCTGGTGTCCGACCATATCCGCAAGGGCGAGATTCACCTGCTCAAGGCGTTGATGGGCAAATCCCGGGAGCAGGGCATGCAGACCTTCGACCAGGCGCTCTACGACCTCTACGACGCCGGCGAGATCACCTACGAGGACGCCATCGCCCACGCCGACTCGCCCAACGACCTGCGCCTGATGATCAAACTCGGCAACGAAACCGATGCCTCCAGCCTGGATCACGCCACCCGTGGCCTGACCATCGAGAACCCGGACTGAGCCCGGAAATGGCTCTGCGCCTGGCGCGGCTGTTCGGTAATACGCCGGATTTCTGGCTCAACGCCCAGCGGGCCGTGGACCTCTAGGACGCCGAGCAGGCGATCCGCGACCAGCTAGAGCGCATCAAACCGCTAACCGCGGTTTGACAGTCGCTCCGACCTGGCTCACGGGGTGGGCAGCGCCAGTGACTGGTGCGTGGCGGTACCCGCCATGGCACCATCACCGATTGCCAGCGACACACTCCCGGCACCCCGCGCCAGGTCACCGCAGGCGAACACGCCCGGCACCGTTGTAGCCTGGCGAGCGTCTGTTTTGACCACGGCCCCCATTGGTGTATCACTGGTTTCGCAGCCCAATTGTGCCGCCAGGTCACTGGCCGGCCGAATGCTGGAAGCGACGAACAGACCGGCCAGCGAAAATGACCGGCCGTCAACCAGGCACACTTCCGCTTCGCCCTTCACCGCCGACACCGGCACTTCTTCCAGCCGGACACCACGCTCCCGCAGTTGCGCGCGCTGGTCCGCATCAGGCATCAATGCACCATTGGTGAAAAAGGTGGTCGGGCCCCATTCGGGGATCAGCAATGCCTGGTGCATCGACATGGGGCCAGTGGCCAGCACACCCAGCTCGCCCCGGTTCAACTCGTAGCCATGGCAATAAGGGCAGTGCAGCACGGTGCGCCCCCAGCGTTCCCACAGTCCGGAAACCGGCGGCAGTTGATCGACCACGCCGTAAGCGAGAATCAGGCGCGCACCCTGAAACCGGTCGCCGCCCTCCGTGATCACCTCGAAGCACTCCTCGGTCCGCGCCACCCGGGCGGCGCGATCATCGCGCCAGGTCGCATCCGGGTAAACCAGCAACTGGGCACGACCGTCGGCGGCAATGGCCGCCGGGTCGCGTCCGTCCTGGGTCAGCACACCCTGAGAGTGGCTCGCGAAACGGTTGCGACGCTGCCCGCCATCCAACACCAGCACCCGGCGCCGGGCACGCACCAATTGCAACGCCGCGGCCATACCCGCGTAACTGCCACCTACCACGATCGCATCAAACCGCATCGTCGCTCCGCCTGTGTAAACGTTCATGGAAATCGGCGCTGAGCGCCGCCAGGGTAATTTCACCGAAACGGTCCAGCAGCACGGTCTCCGCCTCCTGGAAAGCCTGCTCCATGGCGGCATTGACGGCTTGTTCCACCAGGCAATCCGGCGACTCGGTACGGTGCCCCAGGGCCAACAAACCGGGTTCACCCAGGGCCACGTAAATGTCACGCAAAGTCACATCACTCAGGTCCCGGGCCAGACGCCACCCGCCGCCGTGGCCTTTTTCGGAGTGCACCATGCCATCACGGCGCAACCCCGCCAGGACGCGACGGATCACCACCGGATTAGTGCTCATCATCGAAGCCAGCGCTTCGGAGGTCAGGGGGCGGTCGGCTTCGGCCATGTGCAGCAGCACGTGGAGCACGCCGGATAATCGACTGTTTCGTTTCATGTAACTTATGTTATTACATGAAATAAATAAAAACAAACCCCCGGTTCATGGAACGAACCGGGGGTTTGTTTTGGGGACGGAAACGAAAGGGCGCGTTCAGGCCGCCGGTTCGGTGAGGGTACCGGCGCGGTAGTCGCGCAGGGCCTGCTCGATCTCTTCCTGGGTGTTCATCACGAAGGGACCGTACTGGGCGATGGGCTCACCCAGGGGCTTGCCCGCCAGCAACAGCAGCCGCGCGCCCCGGGCGCCGGCTTCCAGGGTCACCTGGTCGCCGTCATCAAGCACCGCGGTGTGTTCCGCCGGCACCGCCTCACCGGCCACGCTCACGTCGCCCTCGAACAGATACAGAAAGGCGTTGTAACCGGCGCTGACGGGCACCGTGAGCCGCTCATCCGGCCGCAGGATCACATCCAGGTAGAGCGGATCGGTGGTGCCGCCACTGACCGGCGCGGTGAGCGTTTCACCGTCCAGCGTCACCTCACCGGCGATCGCCTTCACCTGGCCGCCGCCGGGCAGATCCAGGCGCGGCATCTCGGTGTCGGCCACGTCCCGGTAGCCGGCGGGCTTCATCTTCTCGGCGGCGGGCAGGTTGATCCACAGCTGGAAACCACGCAGCAGGCCGTCCTGCTGCTGGGGCATTTCCTCGTGGATGATGCCGCGCCCGGCGGTCATCCATTGCACCCCGCCCTGCTTGAGGTCGCCCTCGTTACCCAGATGATCACGGTGCTTCATGTGCCCTTCGATCAGATAGGTCACGGTTTCGAAGCCACGGTGCGGGTGCGCCGGGAAACCGGCGATGTAGTCGTCCGGGTTGTCCGAGGAGAAGGCGTCCAGCATCAGGAACGGGTCCAGCCGCACCGCCGGGTTGTGGCCCAGAGCGCGCTTCAGACGGACACCGGCGCCATCGGACGTTTCCAGCGCGCGGATGGTATGCAGTACGCGACGTTCTTTCATGGTTGCCTCCTCGCCCTGTCGGGCTTCTGTCCCGCGACGCCCGGTCAGGCGACGCGTATCTCCCGCTCGCCCAGACGTTCCCGGTCATGGGGCGCGGACAGATTCAGTTCCGGGCCAATGGGGATGATCCCGTGCGGGTTCACCGTGGGATGGCTGCGGAAATAGTGATGACGGATGTGATCCATCCACACGGTCTCCGCCACCCCGGGCAATTGATACAGCTCGTGCAAAAAGCCGTTCAGATTCGGGTAATCGACGATGCGCTTGCGGTCGCACTTGAAGTGCGTGACGTACACGGCATCGAAGCGCACCAGGGTGGTCCACAGCCGCAGATCCGCCTCGGTGAGCGTGTTGCCCACCAGGTAGCGGCTTTCGCCGAGCCGGCGCTCCAGGTCCTCCAGGGTCTCGAACAGGGCGGTCACCGCCTCGTCGTAGGCGTCCTGACCGGTGGCGAAGCCGGCCTTGTAGACACCGTTGTTGACCCGGTGGTAGATCGGCTCGTTGATCGTCTCGATGGCCTCGCGGAGGTCCTCGGGATAGTAGTCCCCGGGCCGCGCGCCCAGATCATCGAAGGCACCGTTGAGCATGCGGATGATTTCCGCCGACTCATTGCTGACGATGGTCTCGCGCTCCTTGTCCCACAGCACCGGCACCGTCACCCGGCCGGTGTAATGGGCGTCCGCCTTCAGGTAGAGCTGGTAGAGTTTGTCCAGGCCATACAGCGGATCGCCGGTGGCGCCGTTGAAGTCATCGCGCAGCTCCCAGCCATTCTCCAACATCAATGGATGCACCACGGACACGCCGATGTGCGCCTCCAGCCCTTTCCAGGCGCGCATCACCAGGGCCCGGTGGGCCCAGGGGCAGGCGTAGGACACGTACAGATGGTAGCGACCCTTCTCCGCCTTGAAGCCACCCTCGCCGGAGGGGCCGGCGGCGCCATCGGCGGTTACCCAGTCGCGGAACTGGCTTTCCGAACGCTGGAAACGCCCGCCGGTGCTCTTGGTGTCGTACCACTTGTCCTGCCACTGTCCATCGACCAGCAATCCCATGGTTCCTCCTGCTTTGTTCCTTGCGCGTATTCGCGGCCGCCCTCAGGCGGCCGCCGTGTCCAGGGCCGCCAGCTCGGCGGCGATGTCCGCCTCGGCCCGGGCCAGCGCCTGCTGCTTGACCTCATCGCTGATGTTGAGGCCCTCGGCGTAAACGAAGCGCACGTCCCGGATGCCCATGAACGAGAAGATCTGTTTCACGAACACCGTGGTGGTCTCGTAGGGCTGGCCGACGTGAAAGCCGCCGTGGGCGGCGAACACCCGTACCGGCTTATCATCGATGAGGCCCACCGGGCCGGTCTCGGTGTACTTGAAGGTCACGCCGGCGCGGGCGATGTGGTCAATCCAGGCCTTGAACTGAGTGGGCGCGCCGAAGTTGTACATGGGCATGCCGATGACCACCAGATCCGCGTCGCGCAGCTCCTGGACCAGGGTGTCGGAAAGCGCCAGGACCGCCTTCTGATCCTCATTCAGACTCTCGCTGAAGCCGCGCAGGGCACCGGCCCGCTCCAGATCCAGGTGCGGCACGCCATCGGCGACCAGATCCCGGACCACCACGTCGGTGTCCGGATGGCGTTCGCGGTACCCGTCGATAAACACCCGGGCCATCCGGCTGGACTGGCCTTCGTCACCAAACAGGCTGTTTTGCAGATACAGAATACGGGTCATGGCCCTGTCTCCATCGAATTTCGGAATGACACCATTGTGATTTCTGATGATCCGATATAAAACAGGGCAATTCTGCTCAATATGGCCTAATCATTCGATATGTCGACCAAAATCACCCTGGACCAATGGCAGGCACTGATCGCCGTGGTGGACGAGGGCGGTTATGCCGCCGCCGCGGAAGCGCTGAACAAGAGCCAGTCGGCGATCAGCTACGCGATTCAGAAGATCGAGACCGAGCTGGGCGTGCGCGCGTTCACCCTGGAGGGACGGCGCGCCAAGCTTACCGAGACCGGCAATCTGCTGTACCGGCAGGCCAAGGTGCTGCTGGAGGAAGCCGGTCGCATCGAGAGCAGCGCGATCCAGTTCGGCCACGGGTGGGAGCCGCTGGTGCGGGTGGCGGCGGATGGCCTGTTTCCCCAGGAGCGAGTGCTGTGTGCCCTGGTGAATCTGGCGGAGGAAAGCCCGCTGACCCGGGTGGAGTTCCAGGAAACCATCCTTTCCGGGGCCGAGGAGGCGTTGCTGCGCCACGAGGCGGACCTGGTGATCACCGGCCGGGTGCCGCCGGGCTTCATGGGCGACCACCTGACCCGCATCCGCTTCGTGGCGGTGGCGGCGCCGGACCATCCGCTGCATCACCAGGGCTCCCTGGGACTGGACGATCTGCGGCCGCACCGGCAGCTGGTGCTGCGCGACTCCGGCCGGCGGCGGCTGGATTCCGGCTGGCTGGGGGCGGAGAAGCGCTGGACCTTCTCGCACAGCCATACCCGCCGCCAGGCGCTGTTGCGGGGCCTCGGGTTCGCCTGGGTGCCGGAGACCGACATCGCGGCGGATCTGGCCGCCGGCTCCCTCCTGGCGCTGCCCCTGCGCGAGGGCGTGCACCGCTATCAGGAGTTGTATATGGTCTATGCGGACGGCCAGTACGCGGGCCGCGCGGCCCGTTTCCTGGGCGAGGGCATCAAGGCCGGGTTGGCATCCGGCGGGCATCCCCCGCCGTCTTGACGCCAGCATGCCGGTGCCGCTTTATACTGCTTAAGGTTTCAGCAAACACGGTTTCATCCAAGGAGAAACACCATGCGCTGGTTTGCCCTCTTCCTCGCTCTGACGCTGGCCGGCTGTGTGTCGCCGGTGGTGGTGGACCATCGCGCCGGCACCGATTTCAGCGCTTACCGCACCTATGCCATCGATCCGCCGGAACAGGATGAAGGCGCCTTGAGCCTGGACGGCCAGCGGACCCAGGAGGCCCTGCGCCGGGAACTGGCGGCACGGCCACTGGAGAGCGCCGGCAAGGACGGCGCCGACCTGCTGGTGCGCTACCGCTTCGTGCCGGTGGAAAAATTCCAGGGCAGTACCCTGCAATTCGGTTTCGGCTGGTTCGGCAACGGCTATGGCCTGTCCACCAGCACCCCGGTGGAAGGCGAAACCTACAAGGAATACAAACTGCAGGTGGCGTTCGTGGACCGCGCCACCAAGAAAGTAGTGTGGGAAGCCACCAGCCGCGACACCCTGTACGAGAATCTGAGCAGCGAACGCCGCGCCAAGCGCATCGACGCCATGGTGGTGGAAATGCTCAAGCGCTATCCGCCGGCGGCCAGCTGACCCTGACCCGAAGGCCGCCGCCGGGCGCGGCGGCCAGGGCCACCCGGCCCCCGGTGCGCCGCATGATGGTGGTGACGATGGCCAGTCCCAGCCCACGACCGCCGCCATGGCCCCGCCAACCGCGCTCCAGGGCCCGGCGGCGCTGTTCCGGGGCCAGACCCGGCCCCTGATCATCGATGCACAATCCAACCCGGCCTTCGCCCACCGCCGTCAGCACGATGTCGCCGCCTTCCGGGCTGTGCCGCACGGCGTTTTCCAGCACATTGCGCAGCACGATGCGCACCAGCCCGGCGGGCGCCGCCGGGGTACCGACGCTGACCGCGCGCCGCACGCTCAGGCCCTGTTCGCGAATCGGCGCCGCCAGTTCCTCCAGCACCTCGTCCAGCACCGTGCCCAGGGCCGCCCGATCCGCCGGCGCACTGCGTTCCCGGGCCAGGGCCAGTAGCTGATCAAGACTGTGGCCGAGCCGCTCCGCCGCTTGCTGGGCGGCATCCCGGGCGTGTTCGGCGCGCGCGCCGTCGGTGCGCTGGGCCACCTGCAACTGGGTGCGAATCGCCGCCAGCGGGGTGCGCAATTCGTGGGCCAGATCGTCGGTAAGACGCCGCTCCCGGTCCAGGGCATCGCGCTCCCGACCCAATACCTGATTGAGCGTGGCGACCATGGGTTCCAGCTCCACCGCGCCGGGTGGCGTGGCCACCGCGCGACCCTCGCCGGCGCCCCGTTCGGCAAGCTGATCGCGCAGCGACGACAGCGGCCCCAGCGCCCGGCCGACCGCCCACCACACCAGCGCCAGGCTGGCCAGCAGCCCCAGGCACAGCGCCACCAGCAACACCAGGGCCACCTGCCGCATGAAACCGGTGCGGCCAGCCATGCGCTCCGCGGACGCCACCCGCAGCTCGCCCTGGGTGACGGTGTAAACGCGCCATACCTCTCCGTCCAGGCGGCGCTGGCCAAAGCCGTCCCGAGCCAGTGCCAGGCCGCCTTCCGGCGCGCCGCCGGAGCGCGCCAGCAGTTCGCCGCGCAAACCACTTACCTCGCAGGCGATACCGCGCAGCGGCAGCCTCCCGCCTTGCGTCAGGGCCGCGGGCGCCGCCGCGCCGGCGTCCACCAGCGACGCCACCATCCGCGCCGAGGCGGCCAGGCGCTCGTCCAGCACCGCCGCTACCCGGTCGCGCACCTCATGGTGCAGCCACACCGCCAGCACCATCCACAGCACCGACAGGCCCAAACCCAGCCCCAGCAGCAGGCGGCCACGCAGGCTCGAAGGCGCCAGCCTCATGGCGGCGCCCCCAGGCGGTAACCCTCACCGCGCACGGTTTCGATCAGCCCTTCACCGAACTTGCGGCGCAGGCTGTGGATGTGCACCGCCAGGGCGTTGCTCTCCACGCTCTCGGTCCAGCCGTAAACCCGGTCGGCCAGTTCATCACCGGTAAGCACCCGGCCCCGGGCACCGAGCAGTGCCTGCAGCAAAGCCCGCTCGCGACGCGGCAGCGCGATTTCCCGGTCCGCCAGCCAGACCCGCTGCCGGGCCGGGTCGAAGCGCAACCGACCGTATTCCACCAGGGGCGCGGCGCGCCCCTCCGCGCGCCGCAACAGGGCGTGCGCCCGCGCCACCAGCTCATCCAGGTCGAAGGGCTTTTCCAGGTAATCGTCGGCACCGGCGTTGAGGCCGGCCACCCGGTGGGCGACGCCATCCCGGGCGGTGAGCACCAGTACCGGCTCATCCCGGCCCTGGCGGCGCCAGTGGCGCAGCAAGCCCAGGCCGTCCCGGTCAGGCAGTCCCAGATCCAGAATCACCAGATCAAAGGCGGGGCCCGCCAGGGCCGCCTCGGCGGCGGCGCCGTCGGGCACCCAGGCCACGGAGAAACCGTGCACCTCCAGGCCAGCCTGCACGCCATCGCCGAGCAGGGCATCGTCTTCCACCAGCAGAATGTGCATGATTGCTCCCGCCGTTCACCGTGCCGGCCACCATGGAACGCCGTTATTAACCCGGCGTTAATCATCGGCGGCCAGCCTTTGCCCGACAACCGCCCCGGAGAGAAACCACCGTCATGACCGCCTTCAACCTGGGACCGCTGGCCCTGCCCCTGGCACTGCTGCCCTGGCTGGCCGGTGCGCTGGTGGCCTGGGCCCTGGCCGCCTGGCGGCGCCGCCGGGAGCGGCCGGACGCCGAACCGGTACTGAGCTGGATGCTGTTCAGCGCCCTGCTCGGCGCGCGGCTGGCGTTCGTGATCCGCTATGCCGACCAGTACGCCGGCCCGGTGGCCATGCTGGACCCGCGCGACGGCGGCTTCTGGTGGCCCGGGGCCCTGGCCGGCGCCCTGCTGGGGCTGGCGCTGGCGCGCTGGCGCGGCCATGGCAAGGCGTTTCCCGAGACTGGAAGGGCGCTGCTGGCCGGAGCCCTGGCGGCGTTTTTCACCACATTGGTGCTGGCCCCCCTGCGACCGGGTGCGACGCCGGTGCCGGACGTCACCCTCCATGCTTTGAGCGGTGAGCCGGTCTCCCTACGCCAGGCCGCCGCCGGACGGGTCACGCTGATCAATCTATGGGCCAGCTGGTGCCCACCCTGCCGCCGGGAGATGCCCGTGCTGGAGCAGGCTCAAAGGGTCTATCCGGCGGTGCGCTTCCTGTACGCCAACCAGGGCGAGGGCGCGGACACCGTGCGTCGCTACCTGAGCACCGAGGGCCTGCGCCTGGAACGGGTTTTGCTGGACCCTCACCGGGACCTGGGCCGCGCCCTGGGCGGCGGCCTGCCCACCACCTTGCTGCTGGACGCCGACGGGCGCCTGGTGAACAGCCACCTGGGGCCGCTGTCGGCGGCCAGCCTGCGGCATTTTCTGCGCCCCCATTTGCCACCCGAGCCATCCGAGAAGGAGTGAACCGTGCCGTTATTCCGCCGTTGTTATCCCCTGGCCTTGCTGGTGCTCGCCCTGCTGGGCGGCACCGCCGCCCGCGCCCAGGACGCCACCGAGGACCGGGCCGCCCTGGAAAAACAAATCTTCGAGGTGTTGTCACGCAGCCATTGGGTGGCGGAGGGCGCCACCGACCCGGACCGGGTGGTCTATACCTTCACCGACATGAAGTGCCCCTACTGCACCCGCCAGTGGCGAGAGATGCAGCCGCTGCTGAATGACCCGGATAACCGCACCCAGGTGCGCCATGTGATCGTCGCCGTGTTGCGCCCGGGCAGTTACCCGACGGGCGCGGCGGTGCTGGCGGCGGACGATCCGGCGACGGCCCTGGCCCGGGGTCAGGAGGGTGAGCTGGCGCCGCTGGACCCGGTGCCCGAGGAGACGGGCCGGCAGTTGCGGGAAAACAATGCCCTGATGCGGGAATTCGGTATCCGTGGCACTCCGGCCACCATCTTCCGGGACCCCGACGGCAAGCTGCAGTTCGCCCCCGGCGTATTGCAGCCGGAGACCCTGCGCAAGCTGGTGTTCCAGATCGATTAGGGCCTGTTCACACTACTTGCATCGCGCCTGCCGGGTGTCATTTTGGACCTCCAGCCAGGCGGAGGGAGCGCCGTTTGGTCAGTCCAAATAAGCGACCGACAACGACGCTGGAGGTCCAAAAGGGCGCCAGCCCTTCGGGTTGCGGCTATAAATCCACCCCTCCGCGTTACTCGTCGTTCATTTGGAGCCACCAAACTTCTCTCCTCGTGCCTTGATGGGTGGATTTATAGCCGCAACAGGCGCGAGGCAAGTAGTGTGAACAGGCCCTGTGTCAGTCGCTCAGCCAGCTGACCCGGCCCTGACAGACGGTGAGCCTCACCACGCCGGGCAGGCGGCTGTGCAACCAGGGCGAGTTACGCCCCGCCGACAGCCAGTGGCTGCCCGGGGTGCGGCTCTCTTCCGCCGCCAGCACGCACAGGCTGGCTGGCCGGCCGGGCTCCAGATGCCCGGCCTGGATACCGAGGCAACGAGCCGGCGCGGCGGTGACCGCGTCCAGGGCCCGGGCCAGGGGCAGGGCGCCATCCTCGACCAGCTTAAGCATCAGCGGCAGCAGGGTGTCGAGCCCGGAAATCCCCGGCTTGGTGGAAGGGAAGGGCGCCGCCTTGCTGGAGGAACCCACCGGCTGGTGCTGCGAGCAGACCGCGTCGATGGTGCCGTCGGCCACCGCCGCCAGCAGCGCTTGCCGGTCGGCGGCGCCGCGCAGGGGCGGAATCACGTGGCACTGGCTGTTGAAGCCTTCCACCGCGGATTCGTCCAACAAAAGATGGTGAACGCTCACATCGGCGGTAACCGGCAACCCCCGCGCTTTGGCGGCACGCAGCAGGGGCAGGGAGTCACGACTGGAGATCTGCTGGAAATGGGCGCGCACGCCGGTGGCTTCCACCAGCAGCAGGTCCCGGGCCAGCTCCACCGACTCCGCCACCGACGGAATGCCCGGCAGACCCAGCCGCGAGGCCACCGGGCCGTCGTGGGCGCAACCGCCGGCGGACAGGGCCGCCTCCTGGGGCCGGAACATTACCGGCAGGTCGAAGGTGGCGGCGTATTCCAGACCCCGCTTGAGCACCAGGGCATCGGCCAACGGCGCGCCGGCCTGGCCGGCGGCGATGCAGCCGGCCCGGGCCAGGGTGGCCATTTCCGCCAGCTGCACGCCTTCCAGCCGCTGGGTCAGCGCCGCCACCGGCAGGACCCGGGCAAACCCGGCCTGGCCGGCCTGCTCCCGGATCAGCCGTACCATGGCGGTGGAGTCCACCGGCCCGCAGTCCGGCTGGGCGGCCAGGTGGGTGATGCCGCCGGCGGCGGCGGCGCGGGTTTCCGAGGCGATGTCGCCGGCCCGGCCGCTGCCCGGCACGGACAGGTGCACACAGCTATCCACCAGGCCGGGCAGTACCCACAGGCCCTCGGCCTCGATGATCTCGGCGCCGGGGGCGTCCAGGCTGGCGCCAATGCGCGCCAGGCGGCCGTCTTCCACCAGCAGGTCGGCGACCTCGTCGCGGCCGGAAGCCGGATCGATCACGCGGCCCTTGCGGATCAGCAGATGCGCCTTAACGGCCATGCTCGCCCCCTTGCTCCGGATTCTGGCTGCTTTCCTGGCCGCTGATGGCCATGGACATCACCGCCATGCGCACGGCGATGCCGAAGGTCACCTGGTTGAGGATCACCGAGCGCGGCCCGTCGGCCACCTCGGAGGCGATTTCCACGCCCCGGTTGATCGGGCCGGGATGCATGACGATGGCGTCCGGCTTGGCGTGGCGCAGCTTCTCGTTGGTCAGGCCATAAAGGCGGAAGAATTCCCCCTCGCTGGGCAGCAGGGCGGAATCCATGCGCTCCTTCTGCAGGCGCAGCATGATCACCACATCCACGTCCTTGAGACCCTGGGCCATGTCCGTGAACACGGTGACGCCGAGGCCCTCGGCGTCCACCGGCAGCAGGGTGCGCGGGCCGATCAGCCGCACTTCCTCGGCGCCCAGGGTGTTGAGGGCATGGGCCTGGGAGCGCGCCACCCGGGAGTGCAAAACGTCACCGACGATGGCCACCCGCAGGCCGGCAAAACCGCCCTTGTAGTGGCGAATGGTGTACATATCCAGCATCGCTTGGGTGGGGTGGGCGTGACGACCGTCGCCGGCGTTGATCACCGACACCTGAGGCGTCACTTCGTTGGCGATGAAGAAGGGCGCGCCGGAGTCCTGGTGACGCACCACGAACATGTCGGCGGCCATGGCTTCCAGGTTGCGCAGGGTATCCAGCAGGGTCTCGCCCTTGCTGGTGGCGGACTTGGAAATATCCAGGTTGAGCACGTCGGCGCTGAGGCGCTTGGCGGCCAGCTCGAAGGTGCTGCGCGTGCGCGTGCTGGACTCGAAGAACAGGTTCACCACCGTCTTGCCGCGCAGCAGGGGCACCTTCTTGATGGCGCGCCCGCCCACGTCGACGAAACTGGCGGCGGTGTCCAGGATGTCTTCCAGCAGGGAACGGGACAGGTGTTCAACGGAAAGGAAGTGGCGCAGCTTTCCGTCTTCGGTGAGCTGCACGCGGGAGGAGGGCGGCGGCGCAAGCGTCATTCGTCAGCCTTTACGGGGATCTCTATCACCTCCGCGACCAGAGGCGCGGGCCCGCGTAATTCTACCCGCTGATGGGGCGGCAATGCCAAAGTTTCCCCACAAATATCGGGACGGATCGGCAATTGGCGGTGGCCGATGTCAAACAGCACCGCCAGCCGGATCGACGCCGGCCGGCCATAGTCGAACAGTTCGTTCATGGCGGCGCGGATGGTGCGCCCGGTCATCAGCACATCGTCCACCAGCAGGATGTGGGCACCATCCACGTCAAACGGCAGGTCCGAGGGCTGCACCGCGCGCTTGAGGCCGCGGGTGTCGAAATCGTCACGGTAGAAACTGGCGTTCAGCGAGCCCAGTGGCGCCGGCCGGGTCAGCCTGTCATTGAGCGCCCGCGCCACCCAGGCACCGCCGGACTGAATGCCCACCAGCGCCGGCGCGCCGTCACCGTATTCGGACGCCACCTGCTCCGCCATGGCGGCGAGCCGTGCGTCGATGTCCGCTTCGTTCCAGCGCAAGGAAGTCTCCTGAATGATGGATGGCATGGGAACCGGCGTAGATTAGCAGATGGACGCCGCTTTGCGAGCCGCTTCCGTGCCATCGGGCCAGCGGGCGGTTACACTCGCGCGGCTGTCATGCCCGGTCACCGGGCGTTACCGTCGCGCCCACATGGGCCGCCTCTTTCATGGACCCAGTATTTTAAGGACGTATCAATGAAGACCCTTGGAAAAACCCTCTCCGCCGCCGCCCTGCTGGCCGTGTTCGCCCATCCCGCCCAGGCCTTCGACCTCAAGGGCGCCATGGACTCCGCCAACAAGGCGGTGGACCAGGCCCAGCAGAAAGCCAATGACGCCACCAGCCAGTCCCAGGCGGCGGTGAACAAGGCATCCGGCGACTGGCAGGTGGCCGGTGACACCGCCACGCTGGTCAACGACCTGTCCAGCGAGCTGGGCATTTCCAAGCAGCAGGCCGCTGGCGGCAGCGCGGCGCTGTTTTCCATGGCCCAGTCCCAGCTTTCCGGCGAACAATTCAGCGGCGTGACCAGCCAGGTGTCCGGCCTGAGCGCCCTGCTCGGCGGCGGCGACAGCGACGACAAAGGCGGCCTGATGAAAGCCGCCCTCGGCAACGTGAACACCCTGGCCGGCGTACAGAGCGCCTTCAGCGCCCTGGGCCTGAACCCGGAAATGATCAGCCAGTTCACCCCGATCATCACCCAGTTCCTGGGCAATCAGGGCGTCGCCGGCTCCGTGATCGGCACCCTGCAAAACCTCTGGACCCCGGCTCAGTAACGCGCCGGTCGCCGGGGCGCCTACCCGCCCCGGCGACGTGTCTTCAGACGCCGTTTCAGGCGCTCCGAAGCGTCCGCCCGGGCCAGGAACTCCACCGTCTTCCCGGCTTTGAGAGGCACCAGAACCTCCAGCTCCTCAAGGGTGCGCAAATCGGCGCGGGCGGTATTCTCCGACACGTCGAACAGGTTCTTCACTTCCTTGGCGGTAAACCCCACCCCCGGGTTCTTCAAGGCCTGACGCAACAGCATGCCCTGCCGGTGATTCAAGCGCCGACCGATGCCCATGTTCGCCAGCCAGTCCATCAGTTCCAGGTATTCCCGCCGCTTGGCCGCCACGTATTCCAGGAAGGCATCGATGGCCCGTTGAATGATACGCAGTTGATAGACCACGAAGTAGGTCAGGTCATTGTCGTCGCTTTCGGTGAACAGATAGGCCTCGCCGTACTGGATGGGCGCGTCTTTCAATAACGCGCTGATGGAGATGTACTCGAACGGCCAGTAGCCCGCTTTCAACATATACCAGTAGAACACCGCCCGGGCGGTGCGGCCGTTGCCGTCCACGAACGGGTGCTCGTAACCGATCATGAAGTGCAGAATGATCGCCTTCACCGCCGGATGGATAAACATCCGCCCGTCGCGACCGTCGTGATTTTCGTTGGCGAAGCGGCACAGTGCCTCAAGCCGCTCCGGCAGTCGCCGCGCCGCCGGCGGACGGTGCGCCACGTCGCCATCCCGATCCACCACCACGTCATCGCCTTGCCGGGGTTCACCGGGCATCACCCCGGGCTGGGTGGTGTCATGGGTGGCCAGCTCATGGAAGCGGAAGATCAACGATGGATCCAGGTGTTCTTCCCGGGCCCGCTTGGCTTCCTTCATGAGCAGGTAGTTGTTGAATACCATGCGCTCATCCTCGGTGCACGGTCGGCGCTCCCGGATCAGCATGTCCCGGGCCACCTCCCGGGTGGTGGCCGCGCCCTCCAGTTGGGCGCTGGAGATCGCCTCCTCCATCATCAGGGTTTCCACCAGATATTGTTCGCGCTGGCCGTGACTGGACAGGTCGAAACCACCCTCCCGCAGGGACGGCGCGCAGAGCCGGTCGATGGCGTGGAGGGTGCTTTCCACGGTATCCGGTGTGCAGAAACGAAAGGGACGACCGCCCGCCGCGTTCAAGGGGATGGGCTTAAGGAGGCTTTGCCGGGCCAGCTTGACCGCCACCCAGACCGCCTCCTTGTCGACCCCGGCGGGCAAACGGCGACGCAGATCATGCCAATGCAGGTAGCGACCTTTTGCGTCGACGGTGCCATATCGAGCCATGGCATCCACAACAGCGCTCGCCCTGGAAGAAAAAACGTCATCTATATCAGGAGGTTGGCTTATTCTTGCCATTTTCAGCTCAATTATTTGAAAATTGAGTTGAATATCGCTCGCCAGGCCCCGGCGGTCAAGCCGGCGAAGGCGCCGGCTCAGGGGGCGATCGGCTCGGCGCCGTTGAGGTAGCCCTCGGCGATGACCACCGCGGCCATGGAATCCACTTTCGGGTCCGGGCCGCGCTGGCCGGTGCGCTCGCGGGCCTCGCGGGTGGAAAGCCGCTCATCGACCATCGCCACCGGCAGGCCGAAGCGGCCGTGCAGGCGGCGGGCGAATTTGCGGGCGCGGGCACTGGAGGGGCTTTCACTGCCGTCCATGTTGAGGGGCAACCCCACCACCAGGGCATCCGGTCGCCATTCGTCGAGCAGGGCGGCGATCCGCCGCCAATCCGGCTGGCCGTCCCGGCAGGGCAACGGCGCCAGCGGCGAGGCGGTGCCGATCACGCCGTTGCCGCTGGCGACGCCGATCTTGCGGGTACCGTGATCGAAGGCGAGCAGGATCAACCGTGTCCCACCTGCGTGGCGATCAGGCTGATGTCCACGCCCAGGTGAGCGGCGGCGGCCTGCCAGCGTTGATCAAAGGGAATGTCGAGCACCAGTTCGGGGGTGCTGGCCACGCTCAGCCAGACGTTGTCCGCCAGTTCCCGTTCCAACTGGCCCTGATCCCAACCGGCATAGCCAAGGCACACCAGCGTGGCTTCCGGGCCTTCGCCCAGGGCGATGGCTTCCATGATGTCACGGGAGGTGGTCAGGCACAGGCCATCGGCCAGTTGAATGCTGGAGTCCCAGAGCCGGGCGGTGCTGCGATGCAGCACGAAACCGGAATCCTGCTGGATCGGCCCGCCGGCCACCACCTGGTGGTGATCCGAGGGCGGCACTTCCACTTCGATGTCCATGTCCGCGAGGATATCGTTGAGGCTCAGCGATACCGGGCGGTTCAGCGTCAACCCCATGGCGCCTTCCGTGCCGTGTTCCACCACATAGGTGACGGCATGCTCGAAGTTGGGATCGTCCATCTGCGGCATGGCGATCAGAAGCTGGTGTTTCAGACTCGCACTCTCCATGGCCACAGTATCCGGTGCCGATCCGGCCAGGGCAAGACGACGGGCCAGGGTTTTCGGCTCTATTGGGAGGACACCCGGCGGCCGGCGTCGAAACGCCAGGTCCGGATGATTTCCAGCACGTCCATGCGCTCGCGCATTTCCGTGGTGAAGGGGTCGAACGGCGCCGCCAGCCGCACGCTCTGTATCGCCGCCTGATCCAGGAAGCGGTGGCCGGAGGATTCCAGCACCTTGAGCTCCTCGATGCTGCCGTCCCGGCGCAACGCCACCATCAGCCGGACCCCGCCGAAGGTGTTGTTCTCAAGAGCCTGGCGCGGGAAATGGCGGGTACCGGTGACCTCCACCTTGCGTCGGAAGGCATCAATGTAGGCGGCTTCATAGTGCGCCTTGGTGGACACCGAGGTGAGCCGGCGAATGCGCGGGCGCTTGGCGTAGGCCTGCTTCTGCTGGTCCAGGCGCGCCTGCAGGCTGGCGATCTCGCGGCTCAGTTCATCCATCTGATCACGCTCGGCCTCCGGCTCGGGGCGCTCTTCCTGGCGGTCGCGCTGTTCGCTGGTGGTATCGCGCTCGCTGGCGGCCCGGGTAACGATGATCTTCTGGCGGGTCACCGGGCGCGGCTGCCGGGCGGTGGGCGGCTGCAACTGGACGTCACGGGTGTCCGGATCACTGAACGGCGCCGCCTCGGTGGTGGTCAGTTCGCGCTTGCCCTGCTCGGTGCCGGCGCCGGCCTGGTTGGCCTGGGCGATGAAGTCCGCCTCCTCCGGCGCGTCGTCGGCGCGGTGCATGGCCAGCGTCACTTCCAGGCTGTTGGGCGCGGCACGGGGTTGCTCCGGCGCGAAACTCACGCCGAACAACACCAGGCCGTGCACGGCCAGTGCCAGAAACAATGTGAAGCCGAGCCGGTCGGCGGCGGTAACCTGAGGAGCAGCCATGAAGGATCTTGCGTCTTTATTATTGGCCCGATTGTCCCCCGAAAGCGCCACGCCGCCCAGGACGTAGCGCGCATTTCGTCCTATCGGCCGCGCAGTTCGAGCAGGGCGTCGAACAACTGGCCGGCGATATTGATGCCGTAGATCTGGTCCAGCTCACGCACGCAGGTGGGGCTGGTCACGTTGATTTCGGTGAGGTAATCGCCGATCACGTCCAGGCCCACGAAGTAGAGCCCCTTCTCCTTGAGCACCGGCCCCACCTGCTGGCAGATCCAGCGGTCGCGGTCGGTGAGCTCGCGGCCCTGGCCGGTTCCCCCGGCGGCCAGGTTGCCCCGGAACTCTCCTTCCTTGGGAATGCGCGCCAGGGCATAGGGCACCGGCTCGCCGTTGATCATCAGGATGCGTTTGTCGCCATCGGTGATCTCGGGGATGAAACGCTGGGCCATCACCGGCGTTTTGCCGTTTTCGGTGAGCACATCGATGATCACGCTCAGGTTGGCGCTGCCCGGCTCGATGCGGAACACATTGGTGCCGCCCATGGCATCCAGCGGCTTCATCACGGTGTCACCCTGCTCCTTTACAAACTCGCGCAGGAGGTTGGCGCGGCCGGACACCAGGGTGGGCACGCAGCATTGCGGGAAATCGGTGGCGAACAGTTTTTCATTGCTGTCACGGACACTGGCTGGTCTGTTGACCACCGTCACGCCCTGCCGCTCCACTTTCTCTAGCATGTAGGTGGCGTACAGGTAGGCGGCGTTGAAGGGCGGGTCCTGGCGCATCAGGATCATATCCATGCCCACCAGGGCGCGGGCGGATGGCTCGCCCAGGGTGAACCAGTCCTGATTATCGTCGCGCACGGTCAGGTCGCGGGTCAGCGCCCGCACCTCGCCGTCACGCACGTACAGATCGGCCGGCTCCATGTAATGGAGGGTCCAGCCGCGGCGCTGGGCTTCCAGCAGCATGGCCAGGGTGGTGTCTTTCCAGGGTTTGATGTGGTCGATGGGGTCCATCACCACGCCGATATTCAGGCTCATGGGGGCTCCAGAACGGATCGCGACAGGGGTGCCGGGCAATGGTATCAGCGCCTTGGCCGGGCCGCTACGGGACGCTTTTCTCAGGTCTCACAGGGTCTTATAGATTGAATGTAGAATCTGTGTTAAAACCTCGGCTTGGGCTGTTTCACCCAGTAGAGCCTCGGAAAAACGCCCTAGGGGATCGGCGGGGGCTCCCGGGCGCTGCCTGGCACACGCATATAAAAAAGGCCTCCGATTACAGGACGTTGCGGCCCGTAACGGTTCACGGTAAAGGCAGTTCTCCATGACTGACAATTTCCAAGACCTCAAGGTAATGGTAATCGACGACTCCAAAACCATCCGTCGTACCGCCGAGACCTTGTTGAAGAAAGCGGGTTGCGAGGTGATCACCGCCACCGACGGCTTCGATGCCCTGGCCAAGATCGCCGACAGCAAACCCAGTATCATTTTCGTGGACATCATGATGCCGCGACTGGATGGATATCAGACCTGCGCGCTGATCAAGAACAACAGCGCCTTCAAGGCGACCCCCGTGATCATGCTCTCCTCCAAGGATGGCCTGTTCGACAAGGCCAAGGGGCGGATCGTCGGTTCCGATGAGTACCTGACCAAGCCGTTCTCCAAGGACGAGCTACTGGGGGCCATTCGTCAGCACATTTAAACGCCGCCGCGGTGCTCAACCCGAAGAGGAAAAGATGGCACGCATTCTTATCGTCGACGACTCTCCCACCGAGTGCTACAAACTGCGGGAGATTCTGGAAAAACACGGCCACCACGTGCTGGAAGCCGCCAACGGCGCCGACGGCGTGGCTCTGGCCCGCTCGGAGCTGCCCGACCTGGTGCTGATGGACGTGGTGATGCCCGGCCTGAACGGTTTCCAGGCCACCCGCCAACTCACCAAGGGCGCCGACACCGCCCATATCCCGATCATCATCGTTACCACCAAGGACCAGGAAACCGATCGCGTCTGGGGCAAGCGCCAGGGCGCCAAGGACTACCTGACCAAGCCGGTGGACGAGGACGTGCTGTTGCAGACCGTGGATCGGCAACTGGCCGGCGCATGACGGCGGAGGCCCGATGAGCACCGCCGCTTCCGCCGCCTTCATCAAGCTGGCGGACTATTTTGTCCGTTGCCGCCAGCAGGCCGCCGACCTCCCCATGCAGGAGGACGCGGTCGATTATTGGAGCGGTGTCGGCTTCACCCTCGATCAGCGCCGGTTCGTGGCGCCCATGGACGAGGTGTCGGAAATCCTCTCGGTGCCCGCCTACACCCGGGTGCCGGGGGTGATGCAGTGGATGAAAGGGGTGGCCAATGTCCGTGGCCGCCTGATGACGGTCATGGATTTAAGTCGTTTTCTCGGTCAGCCCTCGGAGTTGCAGGAGAAACGGCGCAGACTGTTGGTGCTCGATCAGGATGATCTGTATACCGGCGTGATCGTGGATGAGGTGCTTGGCATGCAGCACTTCCCCCTCGACGCGTACCGGCCGGTGCCACCGGAGCGGGAAGAGCACGTGGGGCCTTACCTGCGCGGCGGCTATCAGAGGGACGGGGAACTCTGGTCCGTGTTCAGCCTCAGGCGGCTGGCACAGGATCCGCGCTTCATGCAGGCGGCCCGCACGGGCTGACGGCATGGCCGCGCTGGGGAGATAAGAACAGAGCCAGGCCAGGAGCCAGTTATGAAGTTCAAACCGGGAAACTTGTTCAGCAAGGCGCGGGGGGGCGCGGGCGGTAATCCGCTGAATATCGCCCTGTATGTCGGGCTTGCCATTTTCATCGCCCTCGCGCTGGCCAACTTCCTGCTGTCCGCCACCCGGGCCAACCAGGCACAGGAGAACATCTCCACCGCCTCGGAGCTGCGCGTGGTGTCCCAGCAGATCGCCAAGAACGCCCTGGAGGCGTCCTCGGGCAACGCGGACGCCTTCGCGCTGCTGCAGGATTCCCGGGGTGATTTCCAGGCCGCCTGGAACCAGCTGAAACAGGAGCCCATGGCCGACGAACAGGTCAAGCAGCGCCTGCAGTCGCTGTGGGACCAGGCCAGCGACAACACCGCCACCATCATCAACGGCCGCAACGCGGTCCTTGATCTGCACGAAGTGGCCGACACCCTGGCCCAGGCCATTCCGCAATTGCAGTCCGAGTACGAGGCGGTGGTCGACATCCTGGTGGAAAACAACGCCGCCCCCGACCAGGTGGCCTTCGCCCAGCGCCAGATCTGGCTCACCGAGCGTATTCTGCGCTCCATCTCCCGGGTGCTGGAAGGCGACGACAACGCGGTGATCGCGGCGGACAACTTCGGCCGCGACGCCACCGAGTTCGGGCGCGTGCTCAACGGCATGCTGGAAGGCGACCCGGCCATGGGCATCGAGCGCATCACCAACCCCGAGGCGCTCAACTATCTGGGCCGCATCTCGCGGCTGTTCGACGAATTCGTGACCCAGTCCGTGGATGCCATCCTCTACACCGCGCCGGAGCTGTTCCAGGTGGCCAGCGCCGCGGACAGCATCTTCCGCACATCCCAGGATCTGCTGCAGGAATCCACCAACCTGAACGAGCAGTTCGAGCGCAGCACCGCCGGCCTGTTCCCGTCACTGTGGCTGGGCGCGGTGTGCGCCGGTATCGCGGTGCTGATGTTCTTCCTGATCATGCTGCAGCGTAACCGCGAGGCGGCCCGCCGCCGTAACGAACTGGAGAGCGAGAACCAGCGTAACCAGGCGGCGATTCTGCGTCTGCTGGACGAACTGGGCGACCTGGCGGACGGTGACCTGACCGTGGAAGCGACGGTGACCGAGGACTTCACCGGCGCCATCGCCGACTCCATCAACTACTCCATCGACCAGCTGCGCAGCCTGGTGCAGACGATCAACAACTCCGCCGTGCAGGTGGCCTCCGCCGCCCAGGAAACCCAGTCCACCGCCATGCATCTGGCGGAAGCCTCCGAACACCAGGCCCAGGAAATCGCCGGCGCCTCGGCGGCGGTGAACGAAATGGCGGTGTCCATTGACCAGGTATCCGCCAACGCCGCCGAGTCCGCCGCGGTGGCGGAAAAAGCGGTGGCGATCGCCAACAAGGGCGCGGAGGTGGTGCAGGCCACCATCCACGGCATGGACACCATCCGCGAGCAGATCCAGGAAACCTCCAAACGGATCAAGCGGCTGGGTGAATCCTCCCAGGAGATCGGTGACATCGTATCGCTGATCAACGACATCGCCGACCAGACCAATATTCTGGCATTGAACGCCGCGATTCAGGCCTCCATGGCCGGTGAAGCGGGTCGCGGCTTCGCGGTGGTGGCGGATGAGGTGCAGCGCCTGGCGGAACGTTCCGCCGCCGCCACCAAGCAGATTGAAACCCTGGTGAAAACCATTCAGACCGACACCAACGAAGCGGTTATCTCCATGGAAGCCACCACCGCCGAGGTGGTGAAAGGCGCCCGGCTGGCCCAGGACGCCGGTGTGGCGCTGGAGGAAATTGAAAACGTATCCAAGAACCTGGCTGACCTGATCCAGAACATTTCCAACGCGGCGCGCCAGCAGGCCGCCTCCGCGGGTCACATCTCCAACACCATGAACGTGATCCAGGAAATTACCTCGCAGACTTCCGCCGGTACCACCGCCACCGCCCGCTCCATTGGCGACCTGGCGGAAATGGCCCAGGAGATGCGCAATTCAGTGGCCGGCTTCCGCCTGCCGGAACATTCCTGAACCGGCCTGAGCCGGTTCCGGAGACGGAACCATGGGTTACGCAGTGACAGATCGCTGGTCGATCAAGAACGCCCCCGCCATGGACGCCGAACAGTTCCAGCTGTGGCAGGCGTTACTGGAGGAGCGTACCGGCATGACCCTGGCGCCGGAGCGCAAGCCGTTCCTGGAGACCAGCCTCAACATTCGCATGCGCGAGCTGGGCATCGACGGTTACGACACCTATTACGAGCAGTTGGTGACCGGCGCCACCGAGGCCCGGGCCATGGAATGGTCGGTGCTGGTGGACCGGCTCACGGTCCAGGAAACCAGCTTTTTCCGCCATCCGGGCTCCTTCGCTCTGGTGGAGGATTTCGTCAACCGCTTCGCCGACGAGCGGCAAGCCGGCGCCACCCTCAATGCCTGGAGCGTGGGGTGCTCCACCGGCGAGGAGGCCTATTCCCTGGCGATGCTGATCCAGGAACGCTTCAACGACAGCGATAAGGAACTGTTCTACGGCATCACCGGCACCGACATCAGCCTGCCCACCCTGGCCAAGGCCCGGCGCGGCGTGTTCGGCCGGCGGCGTGTGGAACAGATCGATCCGCGCCTGCGCGAGACCTATTTCACCGAGGTGGACGCGAACAACATGCAGGCCGGCACCACCTTGCGCGAGCGGGTCTGCTTCGCTTACCTGAACGTGTTGAATCTGGATCAGGCTCCGATGGACAACATGGACCTGATCTTTTGCCAGAACATGCTGATCTACTTTCGCCGCTGGCGGAAACGTCAGATCGTGACCCGGCTCGCCGGCCGGCTGGCACCTGGGGGATTGCTGGTGCTCGGACCCGGCGAAATCACCGATTGGCAGGACCCGCGCCTGGAACGTGTGCGGTTCGCGGATACCCTGGCCTTTCGGCGCCGGCAATAATAACGCGGGAGACGTCATGAGCGACCGTCACGACTATCTGGCACTGGACTGGGTTCGCGGGGAGATCCAGGAAACCCTGAACCAGGCCCAGCAGGCCCTGGAAGCCTTCGTGGAGAATCCCAATGACTCCACGCGCATGCGCTTTTGCCAAACCCATCTGCACCAGGTGTACGGCACCCTGCAGATGGTGGAATTTTATGGCGCCGCTCTGCTCGCCGAGGAAATGGAAAAACTGGCCCGCGCCCTGGTGGACCGTCGCGTGGGCAATGTGAGCGACGGTCAGGAAACCCTGATGCGCGCCATCCTGCAGCTGCCGCCCTACCTGGACCGGGTGGCCAGCAATCGTCGCGACCTGCCGGTGGTGCTGCTGCCGCTGCTCAATGATCTGCGCGCCGCCCGCGGCGAAGCACTGCTGTCCGAGACCGCCCTGTTCAAGCCGGACATGCGCGAGGCCGAAAGCCAGGGCCGGGTGCCCGAGGCGGTGCGCGCCGATCCGCGCTTCGCGCAACTGACGCGCAAGATACGCCAGATGTTCCAGCTCTCCCTGGTGGGCCTGATGCGCAACGACGACACCGCACGCAACCTGGGCTATATGCGCAAGGTGTTCGCCAAGCTCGAGCAGGTCACGGGCGACGCCGCCCGGGCGCCGCTGTGGCGCATCGCCGACGCTCTCGCCGAGGGCCTGCAGGAACAGGTGATCAGCCTTGGCTCCTCGGTGAAGCAGATTCTCGGCCAGGTCGACCGCACCCTGCGTGAACTGGCCGCCGACGGTGCCGACAGCCTGGAACAGCCGGCGCCGCCGGAGCTGCTCAAGAACCTGCTCTACTACATCGCCAAGGCGGAACACGACAGCCCACGCATCCGCGAAGTGCGCGCCGGCTTCCGCCTCGACGAGGCACTGCCCTCCGACGATCTGGTCAACGCCGAACGGGAACGCATGAGCGGCCCGGACGCGGTGGCCATGAGCTCGGTGGTAAGCGCCCTCTCCGAGGAAATCACCGAGGTGAAGGACGCCCTGGAGCGCTTCGTCCACGAAGGTGACTCCGACCCCACCAGCCTGGAGCCGCAAACCATCCGCCTCAAGCAGGTCTCCGACACCGTGGCGATGCTCGGCCTGGGCCAGCCCCGCGCCCTGGTGGAAGAGCAGCTCAAGGTCATGGAGAAGATCGTCACCGGGCGCCGGCCCCCGGAGCGCGATACCCTGATGGACGTGGCCGGAGCCCTGCTTTACGTGGAAGCGACCCTGGCCGGCATCGGCGGTGATTCCCGGCGCCCGGCGCCGCTCGGCGGCGATGCCCTGCCCAGCCACGTGGGCCAGGCCATGGACGCGGTGCTGCGCGAATGCCGCGCCGGCCTGGAAGAGGCGAAGGACGGCATCGTCGAGTTCATCGCCTCGCAATGGGACCGGACCCACCTGCGGCCGGTACCGGAGCGGCTCAACGCCGTGCGCGGGGGGCTGGAAGTGGTGCAGTTGAACCGACCGGCGGACATCCTGCGCCAGTGCGTGCGCTTCGTGGAGGAGCGCCTGATGTCCGGCGAGGCAACCCCGGACTGGCGCAGCATGGATACCCTGGCCGACGCCATCACCTCCGTGGAGTACTACCTGGAGCGTCTCAGCGACGACCCGGAAACCCGCGACGACATTCTCGATCTGGCCCGGGCCAGCGTCGGCGATCTGGGCTACCCGTTGCCGGAAACGGCGCGGACCGAAGAGCCGCTCGACGACACCGGGGACACCCTCGACGACGCCGCGGATGAAGCCGCCGGGGCGCCGGTCCCGGAACCGGAACCGGAACCGGAACCGGACAACGAAACCCCGGCCCTGGCCGAGCCCACCCCGGAACCGGAAGACGACGACGATCTGATCGACGATGAAATCATCGAAATCTTCGTCGAGGAAGCCGGCGAGGTGCTTGAGGATCTGGACCAGTACTTCCCGCGCTGGGCCGCCAACACCGGCGACGAAACCGCGCTGGTGGAGTTCCGCCGCGCCTTCCACACCCTCAAGGGCTCCGGTCGCATGGTCGGCGCCACCACGGTGGGAGAACTGGCCTGGTCCATCGAGAATATGATGAACCGGGTGATTGACCGCAGCATCCAGCCGGATGCCACTCTGATCGAACTGGTGCGCACCGTGCACGGCCTGATCCCGGCCCTGGTCGAGGCGTTCGCGAAACACCAACCGCCCCCCTTCGATGTGGCCCCCCTGGAGAAAGCCGCCTTCACCCTGGCCGAAGGCGGCAAGCTGGACGCGGTGCCCCAAGTGGACGCCGACCCCGCCGCGCCAACGGTCGAACCGGCGGTGAACGCCGCGCCCGCGTATGACGACGGCGACCAGGACGCCGAGGAAATCACCCTGAGCGCCTACGAGCCGGCCACCCCGGAGGCGAAGGAACACGACCCGCTTTCCGATCTGGACGGCCTGGAGTTCGAACTGCCGCCGGCGCCGGCCAGCGACGACGGCGCGCCGGACAACAGCGTCGACCCGGTGCTGCTGGATATTTTCCGCAGCGAGGCGGAACGCAACCTGGCGCTGGTGCGCCAATGGCTGGATTCCCTGGACCCGCACTTGTCCGAGCACGCGGTGGACGACCAGGTGCATCGCGCCCTGCACACCCTGAAGGGCAGCGCCCGCATGGCCGAGATCAACGCCGTGGCGGAACTGGCGGAACCGGCGGAAAAACTGGTCAAGGAGCTGATCAATGGAGGCCGGCGCGCTGACGATGAACTGGTCACCCTGATCCGCGAGACCCACGAGCTGCTGCAGCGGGGCCTCGCCAACCTGAGCGGGGGGCCGGTGACCCTGCCCGAAGCGGCGCCGCTCATTACCCGGCTGGTGAACGCCCGCGAAGCGCTCAACGAAGACAGCGAAGGCACCGATCCGCATATCCTGTCCGTGTTCCTGTCCGAAGGCATGGACCTGATCATCGATACCGACAAGCTGCTCGAACAATGGGTACTGGACCCGGGCCACACCGACGAGCTGGCCCGCCTGCGCGATGAACTGGAGTTGCTCGCCAACAGCGCCGACACCGCCGGCCTGGATGAAATCCACGGTCTGGCCCGGGCGCTGGCCAATGTCTACTCCGAGGTCAACCAGGGCCGCCTCGGTTTCAGCGATCGGCTGCTGGAACTGGCCCGGGAAGGCCACGAAGCGCTGATGAACATGATGGACTGCCTGGCCGCCGGGCAGACCGTGCGCGCCGAGCTGGGCCTGGTGGACGCTCTCCGTGACCTGGCGGAAACCCCTGGACCAGGAGGCCCCGGCGACGGCCCGCGCGCCGACCTGGACCCGGAACTCACCGCCCTGTTTCTGGAAGAAGCGGAAGATCTGCTGCTGTCCGCCAGCGAACACCTGGCCACCTGGGAGCAAGGTGAAGCGGAAAGCCGGCTGGCCCTGCAGCGTGATCTGCACACCCTCAAGGGTGGCGCCCGCATGGCCGCCGTGACCGCCGTGGCCGACCTGGCCCATGAGCTGGAAAACCTCTACGAAGTCGCCGGCGCGCCGGACCGGGGCACGCCGCCCCCCTCCCTGTTCGATGTGCTGCACCGTGCCCATGACCGGCTCGCCGACATGATCGAGGCGCTGCGTCAGGGTCGCGCCCCGGCCCCCGCCCCCGACGTGGAGGCGGCTCTGGCCCGGGCCGCTACCGCGCCGGCGGTCGAGACGACTCCGCCGGAACCAGCACCGGCGCCGCAAGAGCCGGCGTCCACCGTCACGGAGCGAGACCCGGAACTGGTGGCCATCTTCCTGGAAGAAGCCAACGACATCCTGGAATCCGCCGGCCACAGCCTGGACACCTGGATCGCCGAGCCGGACAACGCCCTGGAGCTGCAAGCCCTGCAGCGCGACCTGCACACTCTCAAGGGTGGCGCGCGGATGGCGGAAATCCCCGAGCTCGGGGACCTGGGCCACGAACTGGAAACGCTCTACGAGGCCCTCGGCCTGGAGCGAGTGGCGGCGCGGGCGCCGCTGTTCGATCTGTTGCACCGCTGCCATGACCGGTTGGCGGAAATGGTGGAGGCGGTGACCGCCGGGCGACCACTGAGCCCGGCGGAAACACTGATTCAGGCGCTGTACGACTATCTGCGCGACCCGGACACCTTCGAGCTGCCTCCGGCGCCGGCGGCCACCGCCGAAACCGCCGATACCAGCGTCCCCGCCGAGCCGGCACCCACGCCCACGGACATGCTGCCGGAGGAAGTGGACGGCGAGATCCTGGATGTCTTCCTGGAGGAATCCGAGGAACTGGCGGAGATCATCGACGGCTGCCTCACCGCCTGGCGCGATCACCCCGAGAGCCGCGATTTCAGCGATGATCTCAAGCGCGCCCTGCATACCCTCAAGGGCGGTGCACGCCTGGCCGGCCTCAATGACCTGGGTGAGGAAAGTCATCGCCTGGAAAGCCTGATCACGCGCCTGGAAAGCCAGCGCCGCGACCCGGAAGAAAATGATTTCGAGGCGATGCTGGCGCACTTCGATGCCATCACCCAGCGCCTCGCCGGCCTGCGCGAAGCGCTGGCCCGGCGCCCGGCGCCAGCCGGCCCGCCGGCCACGGTGGAAAGCGGAGACCCGGCCGACACCCAGCCACGCCGGGAAGAGCGTCGGCCCCAGGCCCAACCCCAGGAAATGGTACGGGTGGGCGCCGACGTGCTCGAGGCGCTGGTGAATCTGGCCGGGGAGACCTCCATCAACCGCAGCCGGGTGGAACAAAGCATCAGCGAATTCGGCTTCAACGTGGCGGAGATGAGCGCCACCGTGACCCGGCTTTACGAACAGCTGCGCCGTCTGGACGTGGAAACCGAGGCGCAGATTCTCTCCAACTACCAAAAAGGCGTGGACCGGGGCGAATTCGACGACAAGTTCGATCCCCTGGAAATGGACCAGTATTCCGAGCTGCACCAGATCACCAAGCAGCTGTCTGAATCCGCCTCGGACCTGCTGGACTTGAAGAACACCCTGCTCGACCGCACCCGCGACACGGAAACCCTGCTGTTGCAGCAGCAAAGGGTCAACACCGACCTGCAGGAAAAACTGATGCGCACCCGCATGGTGCCGTTTTCCCGGCTGGTGCCGCGCCTGCGACGCATCGTGCGGCAGATTTCCGGCGAGCTGGGCAAACGGGTCACTTTCGATGTGCTCAACCCGGAAGGGGAGCTGGACCGCACCCTGATGGAACGGGTGGTCGCGCCCCTCGAACACATGCTGCGCAACGCCGTGGACCATGGCATCGAGCTGCCGGAGCGGCGCCGCGAAGCCGGCAAGGAAGAGGGCGGCCACATCAGCCTGGAGCTGGCCCGGGAAGGCGGCGAGGTGGTACTCACCCTGGCCGACGACGGCCGTGGCATCGACACCGAGGCGGTGCGCCGCAAAGCCATCGAACGGGGGCTGATGAACGAGGACGCCCAGCTCCCGGACCACGAGATCCAGCAGTTCATCTTCCACGCCGGTTTTTCCACCGCCAGCCAGGTAACCCAGGTGTCCGGTCGTGGCGTGGGCATGGACGTGGTGGCCAGCGAAATCAAACAACTGGGCGGCTCGGTGCTGATCGACTCCAGGCCCGGCAAGGGCACCCGCTTCCTGGTACGACTGCCTTTCACCCTGGCCATGAACCGGGCGCTGATGGTGCGCGTCGGCGAGGACGCCTATGCCATCCCGCTCAGCCAGATCGAAGGCATCGTGCGCGTCAGCCCCTATGAACTCAGCGACTACCTGGAACACTCCGACGACGGCGAGGCACCGGCCTATCACTACGCCGGCCAGGCCTACGACCTGAATTACCTGGGTCGTTTCGTTCACGACACCCGCGCCCCCAACCTGGAAAACCAGACCCAGCCGCTGCCGGTGCTGCTGATCCGCAGCGCCGATCACAGCGTCGCCCTGGTGGTGGACACCCTGATCGGCTCCCGGGAAGTGGTGGTGAAATCGGTGGGCCCGCAACTGGCCAGCGTGGCCGGCATCAGCGGCGCCACCATTCTCGGCGACGGGGCCGTGGTGATCATTCTCGACATCCACTCACTGATCCGCGCCGCCCAGGCACAACAGAAAGCTCTGCCGGAACGGGCTCCGGAGACGGCGGACCACGAGCCGGTCGCGGAGGAGGCCGGCGACGAAACCCGCGCCGCGCCACTGGTGATGGTGGTGGACGACTCGGTGACCGTGCGCAAGGTCACCAGCCGCCTGCTGGAGCGCAGTGGTTTCGAGGTGGTGACGGCGAAGGACGGCATCGACGCCATCGCCGCCCTGGAAGAGAAAACCCCGGACGCGCTGCTGCTGGATATCGAGATGCCGCGCATGGACGGCTTCGAGGTGGCGACCCATATGCGCCACGACGACCGCCTCAGGACGGTGCCGATCATCATGATCACCTCGCGCACCGGCGACAAACACCGTGAGCGAGCCTTCGACATCGGCGTGAACGCCTACATGGGCAAGCCGTTCCAGGAAAACGAACTGCTCGCCACCCTGCGTGAACTGCTCGGCGAAACCGGGGAGATCGACGCCTGATGGCCGCCGCGGCGGGCCGGGTCGGCGTGATCGCCGACGACACCCTGCAGGGTCACCTGCTGGCCGGCGCCATCAAGGGCCAGGGTTACCGGGTGGTGGTCAACACCGACCCCGAGCACCTGGAAGCCCGCTGGCTGATGGAAGACGCCCTGGACCTCTGGGTGGTGGACCTGTCCCGGGAGGATCGCTGGCAGCCCTTCCTGGATCATCTGCTGGAGCGGGCCGCCGCGCCTCTGCTGTTCTGTGACGGCCAGGCGCCGGCGCGCACCGCCGAGCACTATCCGCGCTGGGAGCGGCGCCTGGTCACCAAGCTGGTGGATTACATCGGCGCTCCGGCCGTGGAGGAACGGCTGGAAACCCTGCCACGGATGCCGTCCCCGACGCCGATTCCGGAGCCCCGGGAATTCCAGGCGCTGCCCGACGGGGAACGCAACGGCGCCGAGCGGGTCTGGGTATTGGGGGCCAGCCTGGGCGGCCCGGCGGCGGTAAAGCAGTTTCTCGACTGCCTGCCGCCACACCTTCCGGTGGCGTTCATACTCGCGCAACATATCGATGGCGGTTTTCTCGATACACTCTGTCAGGTGCTGTGCCGTGACAGCCAGGTGAGCTGTCGGGTGGCCGGCGACGGCAGCCGGCTGGCCCATGGCCACCTGCTGGTGGCGCCGGTGGACCAGAGCATCGAATTCGACGCCAACGGCACCGTGCGCCGCAGCGGCCAGGGCTGGGAAGGCCCCTATGCCCCTTGTATCGACCAGGTGTTGCATAATGTGGCCCACGGCTTCGGCCACTGTGACGGCGCCATCCTGTTCTCCGGAATGGGCAACGATGGCGCCATCGCCGCGCCCCGACTGGCCGCCGGCGGCACCCGGGTGTGGGCACAAACCGCGGAAAGCTGCGCGGTGAGCAGCCAACCGGACGCGGTGCGTGAAACCGGCTGCGTCGCCTATAACGGCACGCCGGAGCAACTGGCCCGGCAACTGGTGGACCAGGTGCGCCGGCAGGTGGCGACCGGCCCCGCCGCCTGACCGGCCCGACAAAAACCGAGGATAAGAGTCGCCATGTCCGACGCGCAGATTCCCGACGACATTCCGAGCTTGCTGATCCCCATGAAGGGTCGCCCCTGGCTGATTCCCAACATCGTGGTGGCGGAGGTCATTCCCCTGCGCCAGCCCGACCGGCCCGGCCACGGCCCGGAATGGCTGCTCGGCTGGCTCAACTGGCGCGAGCAGGAAGTGCCGCTGGTGTCCTTCGAAAAGCTCAACGAGTCCGGCCAGGTAACCATCGGCACCGAGGCACGCATCGCGGTGATCAACACGGTGGCCGGCCAGGCGCGTTTCTACGCCGTGGTGGTACAGGGCATTCCCCGCCTGCTGCGGGTGGACAAGGGCGACCCGGTGGAAGAGCCCGGCGACACCGGCCCGGCGGAATCCATGTACGTCCAGGTCGGCGGCGATCTGGCGGTGATTCCGGACCTGGACGCGGTGGAACGGGCGGTGGCCGGCCTGCATTCATGATCGACTGGGCTCGCCTGGAACACCTGGCGGCGCAGCGCCTTCACGACGGGCGCCGTTACCTCAACCGCCACCCCACACCGCACCATGGCCTGCGTGAATTCCTGCGCTGGCAGCGAGAAACCCGGGGACGCTTTCCGGCCCGGCTCGACTTCCCCGTGCGCCGCCCGGACCCGGTGCTGCTCAACAGCCCGGCGGCGGAGCCCCGCTTCACCTGGATCGGCCATGCCACCTATCTGGTGCAATACCAGGGCTGGAACCTGCTCACCGACCCGGTGTTCTCGGAACGCTGCTCACCATTGTCCTTCGCCGGCCCGAAACGCACCGTGCCACCGGCCCTGGGCATCGACGAACTGCCCGACATCCATGCCGTGCTGGTATCGCACAACCATTACGACCATCTGGATCGGGAATCGGTACGAGCCCTGAATCGGCGTTTTGGCGATCGCCTGCGCTGGTTCGCGCCCAGCGGCGTGGGCGCCTGGCTACGCCGGCGTGGCATCCACCAGGTGGTGGAGCTGGGCTGGTGGCAGCACCACCGCGATCCGGAATTCGATGCGTTCTGCGTACCCGCTCAGCATTTCAGCGGCCGCGCCGCCGGCGACCGCAACCGCACCCTGTGGTGCGGCTGGCGTCTGGACTGGCCCGGTTTCCGCCTGTTCTTCGCCGGCGACACCGGTTACGCACCGGTGTTCGAGGAGATCCGTCAGGTGCTCGGCCCGGTGGACGTGGCCCTGCTGCCGATCGGCGCCTACCAGCCACGCTGGTTCATGTCTCCGGTGCACATCAACCCGGACGAAGCGGTGCGCATCCACCGGGACCTTCAGGCGCACCGCTCCCTGGCCATGCACTGGGGCACCTTCGTGCTCACCGACGAGCCGCTGGACGAACCACCCCGGGCCCTGGCGGAGGCCCGGCGGCGCCAGGGCGTGGCGGACAAGGCTTTTCGCGTACCCGGCCACGGCGATACCCTGGCGCTCCGAAACGGGGAACTGGAGGATGCCACCGAATGAGCGCCCATACGCGCGGACAACGGCTTCGCTGGCTGATGCGCTTCGTCGCCTGGCTGCCGCTGCCGATCGCGGCCGGGCTGGGCGCACTGCTGGGCGATCTGATCACGCGGATACCGCTGCGCTACGCCAGCGCCTACCGCACCGTGCTGATCAATCTGCTCGCCACCCAGCCGACGCTGAGCCTGCCGGAGGCGCGCCGCATCGGTCGCCAGAGCCTGCGGGAACTGGGCCGCTCGTTTTGCGAGTTCGCCCATGTCTGGCAACGCCCGGTGGAGCAGACCCTGGCGCGGATCACCGAAATTCATGGCGAACGGGCCTATCTGGATGCCTGCGCCGAGGAACGGCCGGTGCTGCTGCTGTCCCTGCACCAGGGCAGCTGGGAAACCATCAACCTGTATCTGGGCCGCCAGGGCAACACCACGGTGATGTACCAGCCGCACCCGGCCACCCTGGTGGACGCCCTGGTCAAGAAAGCCCGCGAGCGCACCGGCTGCCGGCTGGTGCCCACCAATAGCCAGGGCGTCAAGGAAGGCCTGGCCACCCTGCGCGGCAACGGCACCCTGGCGCTGCTGGCGGACCACAACCCGGGCAACCGCAGCAATCCCTTCATTCCCTTCTTCGGCCACCCGGTGCCCACCCCGGCCCTGGTGGACAAGCTGGTGCGCCGCTACCGACCGCGCATCTTCATCGTCTCCTGCTACCGGGGAGAAGGCGGCGTGCGCGACGTGCGCGTGCACTTCGAACCGGCCACGGAACTGGAGAACGCCGAGGGCGAGACCTGCGTGCTCACCACCCTCAACCGCTCCCTGGAAACCTGCATCCGCCGCAACCTGCCGCAGTACCAGTGGACCTACAAACGGTTCAAATGGGAACCCGGCGGCCGCCGTACCTGGTACCGCCACTCCCTGTCCCTGCTGCGCCGGGCGGCGCGCGGCGAAAGCCGCGAGGCCCTGGGCCTGGCGCCGAAAAATCCCCCGCGCCCCTGATCCCGCTCAGCTTCCGTTAAGCCTGGCCGGCGATACTGGCCGGGAACCAACAACGGGATCGGGGAACCATGGACACAACCAACACCTGGACCAACACGGCCAAGACGCTGCACTGGCTGATCGCCTTTCTATTGCTGGCGGTCTGGGCCAGCGTGGAGCTGCACGAGCTGGTGCCCCGGGGCAACCCCTGGCGGGATTACTGGATCATCGCCCACTTCACCCTGGGCGCCTCGGCCCTGGCGGTGATGATCATCCGCCTGGTGTGGCGGGCCGGCCACCGCCCGCCGGCGCCCCTGGGCGACCGCCTGCAACAACGGCTGGCCACGGCGGTGCACGGCCTGCTGTATCTGGCGGTGCTGGCGATGCCGGTCACCGGCCTGCTGATGCGCCAGCTGGACGGCAAGAGCACGCCGCTGCCCGCCGGCCTGGCGATCCCGGCCTGGCTGCCCGCCAACACGGCCCTGGCCGAGCGCCTGGAAGACCTGCACAAGGAATGGCTCTGGAACGCCCTTCTGGCGCTGATCGTGCTGCACGTGGCCGGCGCCCTCTGGCATCACTGGGTGGACCGGGACGCCACCCTCAAGCGCATGCTGCCGGGCCGTCGCTCACGGTGACCCGGCGGCTCAGGACGCCGGCGATTCCGCCTCCACGAACACCCGCTTGATGCGCGGGTCCTGGGCTTTCAGGGTGCGGTCCAGTTCGGCGATGACGGTTTCCAGGCGGCGCGTGCCCAGGGACGGCGAGAAGGTGACGCTGATGTTCACCAGAATGAAATCCGGGCCCATGTGCATGGTCAGCACTTCGTTGACCGCGTCCACGCTGGGCATGGACAGCGCCGCCCGGCGGATGCCGGCCACCACCCGGGGGTTGGCCGCCTCGCCGATCAGCAGGCCTTTGGTTTCATAGGCCAGCCAGCAGGCCGTGCCGGCGAGAATCAGGCCAATCAGGATGGAAGCCAGGCCGTCGAACCAGAACGCGCCGGTGAGCTGGCTGAGCAACACGCCCAACAGCGCCACCACCAGACCCAGCATGGCGGCGGAGTCCTCGAACAACACCACGAAGGTGGTCGGGTCCTTGCCATGGCTGATCGCCTCCACGTAGCCCCGGTCGCCCTTGGTGCGGCGAAACTCCTTCAGGGCGATGCTCCAGGCGGTGCCTTCGAACACCATGGCCAGCCCCAATACCACGTAGTTGATGATCGGATTGCTGATCGGCTCCGGGTGCATCAGGTGCACCACGCCTTCGTAGAGGGAAATGCCGGCGCCCAGGGCGAAGATCAGGATCGCCACCGCGAACGCCCAGAAATACACCTCCTTGCCGTGGCCGAAGGGGAACCGCTCGTTGGCCGGCGTCTTCGCCCGCTTCATGCCATGCAACAACAAAACACCATTGCCGGTGTCCACCAGCGAGTGGATACCCTCGGAGAGCATGGCGGAACTGCCGGTGATCACCGCCGCGACGAACTTGGTGACGGCGATCAGCATGTTGCCGGCCATCGCCGCGATCACCACCTTTCTGGACCCGGACATGGGCGCCTCCCGATATTCATGACATGGCGCAGCATGCCCGCCCCGACGCCACCTTGCCAGCCCCGCCCGGGCGCCGCAGAATCACCGCTTCGTCTGGAGAACCTGAATATGCCGATCGAGAAAGACAAGGTGGTCAGCCTGCACTACACCCTGTTCGACGCCGACCACGACCTGGAACTGGAACACAGCCCGGCGGATCAGCCGCTGTCCTACCTGCACGGCCACGGCAACATCCTGCGCGGCCTGGAAGAGGCTCTGGCCGGCAAGGACGAGGGCGACGCGGTAAGCGTGACGCTGACGCCCGAGCAAGCCTACGGGCGCCGCGATGAATCGCTGCGCCAGCGACTCTCCGCCAAATACCTCAAACACGCCGGCAAACTGCGCCCCGGCAAGGTAGTGGAAGTGCGTACCGAGCAGGGCCCGCGCCGGGTCACCGTGATCAAGGTGGGCCTCAAAACCGTGGATGTGGACGCCAACCATCCGCTCGCCGGCCTGCCGCTGCGCTTCGAGATGCGCGTCATCGACGTACGCGACGCCAGCGACGAGGAAAAAGCCCATGGCCATGCCCACGGGCCCGGTGGCCACCAGCACTGAAGCCACCGATCATGAACCGTGGCACGGACCGGCGCCGGCCACCGTGCTAACGTATCGCCACCAGGAGGGAGGGGCGCATGCCGGAATACAGTTATTGGATCATTCTGGGGTTGGTGTTGGTGATCGCGGAGTTCGCCGTCTCCGGCCTCGTGACCATCTTTCTCGGCCTGGCCGCGCTCCTGGTGGGAGCGCTGGCCTGGCTGGGCTTGATCGACAGCCTGGTCTGGGAGATCACCCTGTTCGCGGTGTTCAGCCTGGTGCTGCTGGTGGTGGCGCGCCGCTACCTGCGCGAGCGGCTGTTCGGCCGCGAGACCCACGGCGCCAGCAGCGACGACAGTGCCGGGCTGGTGGGTGCCCGGGCCACCGTGGAGGGCGCCTTCGAGGATGGCATCGGCACGGTGCGCTATCGCGGCGCCCTGTGGCAGGCACAATCCACCCACCCCCTGAGCGACGGCCAGATGGTTCGCATTCTTCGCCATGAAGGCCTGTGGCTGACCGTGGCCCCCTGGGCCTCCAAGGACTGACTTTCTAAGGAACCGATATCATGATGGGACTCATCATTCCCGCTTTGCTCGCCCTCGGCGTGATCATTCTGCTGTTCATGACCGTGCGCATCGTGCCGCAGCGGCAGATCTTCGTGGTCGAGCGGCTGGGCAAGTACCGCACTTCCCTGGAAGCCGGCATGCACGTGCTGATGCCGTTCATCGACCGGGTCGCCTACCGGCACTCGCTCAAGGAAATCGTCCGTGACGTGCCGCGCCAGAGCTGTATCACCAAGGACAACATCGAGGTGTCCATCGACGGCGTGATGTACCTGCAGGTGATCGACGCCAAGGCCGCCAGCTACGGCGTGGACGACTATGTGCTGGCCGCCCAGCAACTGGCCCAGACCACCCTGCGCTCGGTGATCGGTAAGATCGATCTGGACAAGACCTTCGAGGAACGCGCCGAGATCAATATGGAAGTGGTGCGCGCCGTGGACGAGGCGGCCCAGCCCTGGGGCGTCAAGGTGCTGCGTTATGAGGTGGCGGACATCAACCTGCCGGCCTCGATCAAGGACGCCATGGAGAAGCAGGTGCGCGCCGAGCGGGAACGCCGCGCCGTGGTGGCGGAATCCGAGGGCGACCGCCAGGCCGCCATCAACCGCTCCGAGGGTGACCGTCAGGCGGCGATCAACCGTTCCGAGGGTGAGAAGCAGGAGATGATCAATATCTCCGAAGGTGAGAAGCTCAAGCAGATCAACGAGGCCCAGGGCCGCGCCGAGCAGATCCAGTTGATCGCCAACGCCACCGCCGAGGGCCTGCGCCACGTGGCCGGCGCGGTGAAGGCGGAAGGCGGCGAGGAAGCGGTGAGCCTGCGCATCGCCGAACAGTATGTTTCGGCCTTCGAGAAACTGGCCAAGGAATCCACCACCCTGCTGCTGCCGTCCAACCTCAGCGACGTGGGCGGCACCGTGGCCGGCCTGCAGAAAGTGCTCAAGAAGATCGACGCCACCCAGCCCTGAGTGGGCGGACCTTGAAATCAGCGCCCGGGGTGCCATTCTTTCGGTTCCCCTAGCGCTGACAGGACCCCGATCATGCCCCGCCATTTCGAAACCGCGCCCGGCCTGTGCGACAAGCCGGACCGCGAGACCCAGTCCTACCTGTTCAACCAGACCATGTTGCGCATCAAGGATCCGGCGGCCAGCCTGGATTTCTACACCCGGGTGCTGGGCATGCGGCTGATCCGCAAGCTGGATTTTCCGGAAGCGGAATTCACGCTCTACTTCCTCACTTATCTCAACGACACCGAAGCCACCGAGGTGCCCGGTGACGACGCCAAGCGTCTTACCTATACCTTCAGCCGCGAGGCGATGCTGGAGCTGACCCACAACTGGGGCACCGAGAACGACCCGGCTTTCCGTTATCACAACGGCAATGACGAACCCCAGGGCTTCGGCCACATCGGCATCACCGTGCCGGACGTCTACGCCGCCGCCGAGCGGTTCGAAAAACTGGACGTGGAATTCGTGAAAAAACCGGACGATGGCCGCATGAAGGGCCTGGCCTTCATCAAGGACCCGGACGGCTACTGGATCGAGATCCTCCAGGCCGACATGCTGGAAAAACAGGGCGGCGCCGGCTGAACGCCGACACCGCCCGGAAACGATCCACCGACGGGATCAGTCGATCAGCGCCACCGGCGCCGGTTGTTCCTCGAGTTCCGGCGTGAAGGTGGGCGCCTGGCGGGGTTCCGCCAGCTCCTGATAGGCGTAGGCCAGCTTGATCAGGGTGCCCTCGTCGAATTCCCGGGCGAGCATTTCCATGCCCACCGGCAGCGCCGGGTCGGTGTCCGCCATGCCCGCCGGCATGGTCAGCGCCGGGAAGCCGGAGAAAGGGCTGAGCCGGTTGTTGCTGCCGGCGCTCGGCGAACCGCCCACATCCGGGGCCAGACTCAGCACCGACGGGTACAGCAGCACGTCAAAGGGTTCACCGGCGGGGCGGCCACTGGCGTCGATGTTCTCCAGGGCGGCCAGGAAACGCTGGCGCACATAGTCGGGACGCTCGTTGATGTTCTTCAGATAGTCCGCGTTGTTTTCCAGGTCCGTGCCGGCGCTGTCGTAGAAGGCGAAGGTGCCGGCGTTGCGGCTCTCGTAGCCACCGCTCTGATAGACCTCCTCGAAGGAGCGCGGGTGACCGTCGGTGGTGGACGGCCAGGACGCCAGGTACTCGGTGAGGTTGGTCTTGAACTCATAGCGGGACACGCTGCGATAGTCACTGAGAATGGTGGACAGATCGGGGATGGTCACGTCCTCCACGGTGGCGCCGGCGGCGCGCATGCGCTCCAGGGCCGCCTCGATGACCCGCTGCACCTCCGCGTTCTCGCCCTGGCCGTCACCGAACAGATCCCGCACCACGCCAATGCGCGCGCCGCTCAGGGCATCGCCGTCCAGGTACTTGGTGTAGCTGGACGGCGCCAGGGTGGCGAGCTGGTACTCGAACGGGCTGGTCATCAGATCCGCGTCGTGATCGAAGCGGAAGCGCTGGCCGGAAAACGCCCCCGGGTCGTAGCCGACCATGGCGCTCAGGGTCAGGGCGCAGTCCTCCACGGTACGGCACATGGGGCCGCCGGTATCCTGCCAGTGCGCCAGCGGCACGATGCCGTCCTGGCTGATCAGCCGCAGACTCGGGCGGATACCCACCAGGCCGTGCAGGCTGGACGGCACGCGGATCGAGCCGCCGGTGTCGGAGCCGGTGCCGACCATGGCGAAACTGGCGGCGATGGAAGAACCGGTGCCGGACGAGGAACCGCCCGGGCCCTTGGTGGGATCATAGGCGTTGCGCACCTGGCCGCCCACGGAGCTGCTGCCGCGGAACCCGAACGCGTACTCGTCCAGGTTGGCCTTGCCGATGATGATGGCGCCGGCGTCGCGCAGTCGGGCAACACTGAAGGCATCATCCGGCGGCTGGCTGGTTTCCAGCGCCAGGCCACCGGCGGTGGTGGGCATGTCGACGGTATCGAAGTTGTCCTTGAGCAGCACCGTGACGCAATGCAGCGGCCCCTGGAAACCCTCCGCCGCGTAGCGGCTGTCCAGATCCCGCGCCTCGTCCAGGGCGCTGGGGTTCACCGCGATCACGCTCTGCAGGCTCGGGCCCTGGCGGTCGTACGCCTCGATCCGGTCCAGGTAGCCCTGGACCATGTCCTCGCAGGTCAGGTCACCGGCCTGCAGGGCCGCGCGGGCCTGGGCGATGGTGCCTTCCACATAGTTAAAGGATTCGGCCTCGCCGACCGGGTCTCCGGTGCTGTCGTCGTCGTCACTGTCGGAGCCCCCACAGCCCGCCAACATCACCCCCAGCAGTGCCGGGGCAAGCCAAACTTTCGCATTCAACATTGGAATTTCTCCAGCATCAGGAAAACGCGACCAAATGCGCGCGCCGGAAAAAGGGATCAAGAAACATGCCACCGGAGAAAAAATCAGGCAGGGCAGGGAGTTATACAAAAAAGATAAGATTATTTACTGACCACGAGACAGCCGGGCACGACGCCAAATAGCGCGCGGCACGCACCAGCAGCAGGCATTTCAGATCAGGGATCGTCCCGCCCACAGAGACGCCAACAACGCCACCGGCGCGGTTTCCGCCCGTAGTACCCGCTCGCCCAGTGCAAATGGCAGGAATCCGGCGGCCCGGGCGGCTTCCAGTTCCGGATCGGAAAAGCCGCCTTCCGGACCGGTCAGCAGGGTCACCGCCTCGGCCTCGCGCAACGCGCTCGCGGCCAGCGGCGCCTCCCCGGGATGCGCGATCAGCGCCAGCCCCCGGGCTCCGGCCAGAAAATCCTTGAACGGCAACGGGCCGTCCACCAGCGGCGGCCGGTTGAGACCGCATTGTTCGCAGGCGCTGATCACCACCTGTCGCCAGTGGTCCGTCTTCTTCGCGGCGCGCTCCCCCTTGAGCCGCACCTCGGTGCGCTCGGTATCCAGCACCCGGATCGCCGCCACCCCCAGTTCGGTGGCTTTCTGCAGGGCATAGTCCATGCGGTCACCCTTGATCAGCGGCAGCCCCAGGGTCACCGGCAGCGGCGCACTCCGGTCCAGCTCATGGAATGCCAGCGGCCTTGCGATCACGCTCTTCTTGCCAACGCTTTCCAGCACCGCCGACCATTCGCCACCCTCGCCGTTGAACAGTGTCAGTTCATCACCCGGATTCATACGCAGCACCTTGCCGATGTGATGGCTGGGGCCGGCGCCCAGCGCCACGGGCTGATCCTGGGTGAACGGTTGGTCGTCGAAGAAACGGCGGCTCATGGAATTCCTCTGATACGGAGCGGACGATATCGGCGCTAAAGGCTACCATAGCCGGCCTGGATTCCATGCTCCGGGGGAGAGCCGTCGATGGCTGAAATCGTGGAGGCGCCGTTCCGCGCGCCGTGGTGGTTGCGTTCACCACACCTGCAAACGCTTTGGGGGCCGCTGTGCCGGCGCGCCGATGGCCTGGAGCGACGGCGCGAAACGCTGCCCCTGGCCGACGGCGACCATCTGTTGCTGGACTGGGCCGGGCCCGATCCGCGCCCCGGGGCACCGCGGGTAGCGCTGCTGCACGGGCTGTCCGGCAACAGCGATTCCCACTATGTGCGCGGCACCCAGGCACGGCTGGCGGCGGCGGGCATCGCCTCGGTGGCGATCAACTCCCGGGGCGCCGCCGCGCCCAACGACACCGCCTTGTCTTACCATGCCGGTGAAATCGACGATCTGGACGCGGTGTTTCGCCATCTGCGCGCCGCCGACGATCGCGGCCCGCTGGTGGCGGTGGGCGTCTCCCTGGGCGGCAGTCGCCTGCTTAACTGGCTGGCGCGGGCGGACAACGGCGCCCTCAGCGCCGCCGTGGCGGTGTGCTCGCCGCTTGGCCTGGCCACCTGCGCGGACCGCATGGATCGGGGCCTGTCGCGGATGTACCGGCGCCACCTGATCAGCCAACTGCTCACCACCCTGCGCCGCCAGCATCGTCACCTGGAGACCGTGGCGCCGGACCAGGCACGCCGGCTCGCGGCTCTGGACCTCGATGGCATTCGCTCATTCTGGCAATTCGACGGCCAGGTGATCGCACCGCTGTACGGCTTCCGCGACGCCGCGCACTATTACGCGGAATGCTCCGCCGGCCCGCGCCTGCCGGCGATCCGCACGCCCACCCTGATGATCCAGGCCGAGGACGACCCCTTCATGACCCGGGCGGTATTGCCCGGCCAGGGCGACCTGGGCCCCGGCGTGACCCTGGAGCTGAGCCGCCAGGGCGGTCATGTGGGCTTCGTGGCGGGCACGCCGACGGCGCCTGAATACTGGCTGGAGAAACGGCTGGTGGCGTTCGCCGCCGGCTTCGCCGACGCACCGCTCACATCAGCAACAGGGTAAGCAACGCCGCCAGCAGTCCTCCGGCCAGCATCACCATGATCGCCAGGGCCCGGTTCCAGATCACCGCGGTGCGCCAGGCCGGGTAACCGGTGAAGCGCTCCAGCAGCAACACGTTGGCGGCGTAGGGCGTGCTCACCCCGGTCATCGCCCAACCGCACACCATGGACAACCCCAACGCCTGGATCGCCTGGGGCGGCCAGATCGGGCCGAGCAGGGCGCCCACCAGGGTGCCGGTAAGAATCGGATTGAAGCCCATCATGCCGACGGCGTAGAACACCCAGGGCACCAGCAGCGCCGCCAGCGGGTAGCCCCAACCGGGCAATGTCAGACCGCTGCCGAGATGATGCTCCGCCAGGGCGCTGACCAGGGCACCAAGAAAGGCGGAAGCGCCGACGATCACCAGCTCGTTGGAGGCCGGCGCCAGCGACGGCGGGGCGGGCCGTTCGCCGCGCCAGGCGCCCCAGGCCAGCCCCAGCACCACCACCGACAGACAGCTCAGCGTCACCGCCCGCGGATAGCTCAACCCGGCACCGGCGCTGAGCGCCAGTGTGCCGGCGCAGATCACCGCGATCAGCCCGGTGAAGCGCAGCCAGGGCCCGGCCCCGGCGGTACCTTCCTCCGGCGCCGATTCACCGCTTTCCGGTTCCCGGAAGAAGGCCCCGGCGAGCAGGAACAGCACCGCCACCGGCAGCCCCATGCCGATCAGTTGCCAACCCTTCAGGCCGGGCAGGAAAGTCAGCACCACCGCCACCGAGATCGACAGTGGCGAACACAGCGGGGCGGCGGCGAAGCCGCGCAGCGTGGCACGGGCGGCGTTGCGGGTGCGCGCCGAATGACCTCGGCTGTTGATACGGTCGGCGACCAGGGCGGCGACCACGCCCACGGCGCCGAAGTTGAGCGGAATCGACAGAAAGGCGGTGCCAAAGGTCAGGCTGTAATAGCGGGTCAGCGAGCGGCCACCGAACAGGCTGGAGGACAACCGCGCCAGATCCCGGGAGCGGCTCAACACCGCCGACAAAAGAATCACCGAAATAATCAGCCCGATCAGGATCGCCATGTTGCGCACGCCCTTGCCCAGGGCCTGGGGCTCCAGCACCGCCGCGACCAGCGCCGCCAGCATCATCAGTACCAGCAGCATGCGCGCCACCGGGCGCAGGTCCCGCCAGCCCAGCAGCATGGCGATGGTGACCGCCAAGGCCGCCACCGCGTCGGCGCCGGGCAGTGGCAGCAGCACACCGGCCACCAGCGCCAGCCAGGCGAACAGCGAACGCAGTACCCAGACCAGGCTTCTATCGTCCGCGCTGCTCACTCCGAGCGCACCTGGCCGACGGCGCCAAACAGCCGGTCCAGGGCGGTTTCATCCAGGCGGTACTCGCGCTTCATGGCGTCCAGGTGATCCAGAGCCTCCCCTCGCAGGTAGGGCGCCTCCAGGCAAATAATCTGGTAGATGCCCTGGCGCAACAGGCCCCGGTCCAGGGTCTCGTCGCCGGATATTTCCGGGTTCAGGCCATGGGTAAAACCCGGCCAGGAGGCCGCCAGCACCCAGGTGTTGACCAGCAGCGCCCGCAATTCCTCGTCGCTGGCCTCGATCAGGCCGCTGTCGCGCAGCCGCTGATAGATGCCAAGCCCGCGCGCCAGGCTGTCCTCCACGAACACCTTGTAGCGATCACGCAGCACCGGGTCCTGATGAAGGAAATGCGCCAGGTCCCGATGCAGGAAACGACCCTCCCACATGGACGCCAGGATGCCCTCGAAATAGCCCATCTTGTCTTCCCAGGTGAGCGGGCCCTCGGGCACCGTCAACAGGGTGAGCAGGTGCTCCCGATAACGGTCGAACAAGGCCGAGACGATGGCCGCCTTGTTGCGGTAATGATAGTAGAGATTGCCCGGGCTGATGCCCAGCTCGCCGGCGATGTGGTTGGTGGTGACGTTGCGCTCACCGAACCGGTTGAACAGGGCCAGGGCGGCATCCAGGATGCGGGTTTTCGTGTCGGTCATAACGGGCCAATCAGGGCATGGAGCAGGGCGGCGAACCGGATTTCGGACACACCGTGTTGACCTCTAGAGTAATTACTCTAAAAATCAGGTCAGGTCCATCACCGTCCAGGGAGACGCATTATGGTCGCCGAAATCAAAGAATTCCAAACCGGCCAGGCACAAATCGACCGCATGAAGCGGATTTTCGAGGCACAGAAAACCGCTTTCCGCCATCACCCCTACCCCGGCGCCGAACAGCGCGTGGAGCACATCCAACGGCTCAAGCCCATGTTGCTGGACAACATGGACGCCTGGATCGAGGCGCTCAACGCCGATTTCGGCAACCGTTCCGCCGATGAAACCAAACTGGCGGAACTGCTCACCAGTGTCGAGGGCATCAAGTACCACGCCAAGCACCTGCGCAAATGGATGAAACCCTCCAAACGCAAGGTGGGCGCCGCCCAGTGGCCCGGCAAGGTGTGGGTGGAGTACCAGCCGCTCGGCGTGGTGGGCATCATCGTGCCCTGGAACTACCCGCTGTATCTGGCCATCGGCCCGCTGCTGGCGGCTCTCGCCGCCGGCAACCGGGTGATGATCAAGATGAGCGAGTCGACGCCGCGCACCGGCGCGCTGCTGGAAGAACTGATCGGCAAGACCTTCGACGAGGAGCACGTGGCGGTGATCAACGGCGAGGTGGAGGTGGGCGCCGCCTTCTCGGCGCTGCCGTTCGACCACCTGCTGTTCACCGGCTCCACCTCGGTGGGCAAGCACATCATGCGCGCCGCCGCCGAGAACCTGACCCCGGTGACCCTGGAGCTGGGCGGGAAGAGCCCGTGCATCATCGGCCAGGACTTCCCGATGAAGGACGCGGTGGAACGCATCGCCTTCGGCAAGTGCCTGAACAGCGGCCAGACCTGCGTGGCGCCGGACTATATCCTGTGCCCGGAGAACCGGGTGGACGAGTTCGTGGACGCCTGGAAGGCCCAGGTCACCCAGCTCTACCCGAGCCTGCGCGACAACCCGGACTTCACCAGCATCATCAATGAGCGCCAGTACCAGCGGCTCACCGGCTATCTGGACGACGCCCGGGAGAAGGGCGCCCGGGTCATCGAGATCAACCCGGACAACGAGGACCTGGCCGGCAGCCGCAAGATTCCCCACACCCTGGTGCTCGACGTCAACGACGACATGAAGATCGTCCACGATGAGATCTTTGGCCCGCTGATGCTGGTGGTGCCCTACCAGACCCTGGACGACGCCATCGATTACGTGAACGAGCGGCCCCGCCCGCTGGCCCTGTATTACTTCGACTGGAACAGCGAAAACGGCGAGCACGTGCTGCACCACACCCACTCCGGCGGTGTCTGCCTGAACGACACCATCACCCAGGTGGGCGTGGACGACATGCCGTTTGGCGGCGTCGGTCCCTCCGGCATGGGTCACTACCACGGCCCGGAAGGCTTCCTGACCTTCTCCAAGGCCAAGGGCGTCTACAAAAAGGGCAAGATGAACGCCACCAAGCACATCCTGCCGCCCTATGGCCGGGGCATGCACAAGCTGATCTACAAGTTCATGCTCAAATAGGAGGGCGCGCCATGAACCGGGATTCGTCCTCCCCCCGCGGCGGCGTCAGCCGTCGCGGCTTCCTCAAGCTCGGGTTCTGGGGCGCCACCGCCCTGACCCTGGGCGCCGGCGGCGCCACCCTGCTCACCGGCTGCAGCGGCGATCCGGGCCCGGCATCGGGTTACCGGTATCTGCGTCAACGGGATCTGGAATTGCTGCGCCCGCTGATGGCGCCGCTGCTGGCCGGCGGCCTGGACGCCGTGGCCGGCGCCGGCCCGGACGATGCCCTGGCGGCCTTCGACCGGCTGCTGGCCGGCGGCTCCGAGGGCGCCCGCGGGCAGTTGTTCCAACTCCTGGACCTGCTGCAACTGGGGGCCGCCCGCTGGTGGGTCACCGGCACCTGGGCGCACTTCGCCGACCAGGACGAGGCTCAACTCCAGCGCACTCTGGCGGAGTGGTCCGGCAGCGACAACGGCTTCGCCCAGCTCGCCTTCAAGGGCCTCACCCAACCACTGATGATGGCCTGGTACGTGACCCCGGACGCGGCCCTCGGCACCGGCTACCCGGGTCCGCCGCTGAATCTGGCCGCCCACCCGGAATGATCGCCACCGGCGCCAAGGCGCCGGTGGTCTTGCCATAACGCCTTGCCATAACAACAACAGGAAATCCGGTCATGCAGGACCTTTCCACTCTCAAAATCCAGAACATCAACGATCCCTGGGCGGATGCCGGGGACAAATGGCACCTCATCGACGGCGCCGAGCAGACCGACGATCTCACCCTGGAAGCGGACGTGGCGATCATCGGCACCGGCGCCGGCGGCGCGGTCAGCGCCGAGATTCTCAGCCAGCGCGGCCTCAAGGTGATCCTTATCGAGGCCGGCCGGTTGCGCAGCTCCCGGGACTTCAACCTGAACGAAGGCGACGCCTACCGGAACCTCTACCAGGAGGGCACCCTGCGCGCCACCAAGGACGGCGCCATCACCATCCTGCAAGGGCGCACCGTGGGCGGTACCACCGTGGTCAACTGGACCTCCAGTTTCCGCACCCCGGAGGAAACCCTGGACCACTGGCGGCGACGCTTCGGCGTGGCCGGCACCGGACGCGCCGACCTGGACCCCTTCTTCCAGCGCATGGAGCAGCGCCTGGGAGTGGAGCCCTGGGCCATGCCGCCCAACGCCAATAACGATGTGATCAAGCGCGGCTGCGAAAAACTGGGCTGGGGCTGGTCGGTGATTCCACGCAACGTGCGCGGCTGCTGGAACCTCGGTTACTGCGGCATGGGCTGCCCCACCAACGCCAAGCAATCCATGCTCGTCACTACCCTGCCGACGGCCATGGACGCCGGCGCCACCCTGATCCACGGCGCCCGCGCTCAACGCCTGATCCACGACGGCACCCGGGTAAGCGCCGTGGAAGTACGCCCGCTGGACCACGACAAACGCCCCACCGGCGCCGTGATCACCGTCAAGGCACCCACCGTGATCGCCGCCGGCGGCGGCATCCAGACGCCGGCCCTGCTGCAGCGCTCGGAGGTGCCGGACCCGGACGAAAGAGTGGGCAAGCGCACCTTCCTGCACGTCACCAGCTTCGCCTTCGGCCGCTATGACGAGGAGGTGGCGCCCTACTACGGCGCCCCCCAGTCCCTGCACTCCGATCAGTTCACCTTCGCCGGCGGCGTGGACGGCCCGATCGGTTACAAGCTGGAAATGATGCCCCTGCACCCCGGCCTCGCCAGCGCCCTGATGGGTGGCTTCGGCGAGGAGGCTCGCCGCCACATCACCGAGTTGCCCAACCTGGCCGCCTCCATCGCCCTGCTGCGCGACGGTTTCCACGAAAACAGCCCCGGCGGCACCGTGAGCCTGCGCGACAACGGCGAGCCCCAGCTGGACTATCCGCTCAACGACTACCTGCTGGACGGCGCCCGCCGCAGCCTGCTCACCCAGGTGGAGATGCAGTTCGCCGCCGACGCCCGGGCGGTGCGGCCAGGGCATATTCGCGCGCCGTTCTACCGGTCCTGGGCGGAAGCCCGGGAAGGCATGAAAACGCTGCCGTTCGCGCCGCTGGAAGTGGCCCTGGGCAGCGCCCACGTGATGGGCGGCTGCCCGCTGGGCGACGAGAAGCGCGGGCTGGTGAACAACCAGGGCCGCTACCATCACCTGGACAACCTCTATGTGTTCGACGGCTCGGTGTTCCCCACCAGCCTGGGGGTCAATCCACAGCTCACCATCTATGGCCTCAGCGCCCGCAACGCCACCGCCCTGGCGGACAAACTGCAAGGTTAGCGCCCAGCGGAAAGATACAGTGGCTTGATTAAAATCCAGCTCCAGGAGTGCTTCCATTCGGAACAGGGGAAAAAGAGGGGAAAACAATGACGTCATGGAAGCATTCCGCCAGGGCATTGGCATGGGTCGCCGTCCTGGCCTGCGGTTTTATCCAACCCCGGTACGCGGGCGCGATCGATTTGAATCTGGGCCTGTCCTACGGGTTCGACGCCAGGGTGGAAGCCGGCCTGGACGCGCCGACCCGACGCTTGATCGAAAGGCTGCCCGAGAAAGTCCGAATCGAGACGCTCAAACTGCTCCGCGAAGCCCTTCCCCTGGTGGATCAAAGTGTCTATTCCTATCTGGATCGGACGGAACGCATCATCGACACCAGCCTGGTATCCGCCGGATGCACCGCGCAGGGGGCCATGAAAGCCCTGGTCGACGACATCGATGGCCGGCTGCCTTTTTCCAAGAATATCTATCCGGTCGAGGACATCGTTGAGCGAGTCGAGCGCATGCCTGAATCGCTGAATCCTCTGATGGGCCCTCGGGAACTGCGTATAAAATGGGCGGATCTGGCTTACAGCGTTGGCGTGACCCACTGTCAGGTCCGGTCCTCACCCACCTCGGCGGCGATCGTGGAGGAAAAACTGACCAGCGTGGAACGGACGGCCCGGCTCTGGGCCCGCGCCCAGGACAGCGATTGTGATACCGCCAGGGAATGCCTGCTCACCACCAAGCGACAGGTCGAGACGCTGGTCGCGAACTCCGAAGGCCGCGACGTGAAAGCGGCGGGGGCGGAGGCGAAACTGAAGCAAATCCGTATTCCGCCGGAACCGGACAAGCGCTGGCTTCGATCGGATCTGCACATGGATTACCCGCCCTACGAACACGCTCTGGCCGGCCTGTTCAGAATCAGTGACGCCATCGCGGTGGTTCGCGAAACGCGGGAAGCCGAGGCCAACGCCCTTCTTCTTGAAGCCAAACGGGAACTGACAACGCAGCGTACCCGGATTGCCCAACTGAAAAGCACCTTCGATGAAAACAAGTCGCGCACCTATCGCTGGGAGGTCCTGGAAGACGTGGCCAACGAGTTCGGCCAGGTCGCCGGACGACTAGCCGCCATCAAGGACACCCTCGGCCACGTTGCGGATATCAGTCTCAAGCATGCGGAGGCCCTCGGGGACCTGGAGGCGGAACGTCGGGATCTGCATGCCAGAGCGCAACGGGAAGGGGAAGCGGCCCGCCGGACAGCGGCTAACAACCGGACCGCGGAGATAAGGGCCCGGATTCCCGGTCCGCCTCCCGTCCTTTAGCTCAAACTCCGGGGAGCCTGGCATGCCTGAATCGTAAACTCAGTTGCGTTATGCTTGGCCCCCGATCCCTGGACACAGTGAGCCGAGCATGACCAACCGTGTGATCTACCCGGGCACCTTCGATCCCATCACCAATGGCCACAAGGACCTGATCGAACGGGCCTCGTCCATGTTCGACGAGGTGGTGGTGGCGATCGCCGCCAGCGAGAAGAAGGGCCCCCTGTTTTCACTGAACGAGCGGGTCAAGCTGGTGGAAGACAGCATCAGCCATCTGGACAATGTGGAAGTGGTGGGTTTCTCCCAGCTTCTGGCGCATTTCTGCCGCGAACAGGACGCCAACATCCTGCTGCGCGGTCTGCGCGCGGTGAGTGACTTCGAGTACGAGTTCCAGCTCGCCAACATGAACCGGCAACTGGCCCCGGAGCTGGAAACCGTGTTCCTGACGCCAGCGGAGCATCTGTCCTTCATCTCCAGCTCCCTGGTACGCGAGATCGCCCTGCTCAACGGCGACGTGCGCAATTTCGTGCCCCCCCATGTGGTGGAGGCCCTGGAGCTGAAAAAGCAGCAGCGGGGCGGTTAAATCCCGCCGCCCGATAACAGCCGGACACGGAGAAAGACCATGATGCGCGGGTTGCTTCTTGCCCTGACGTTGTTCTGCGCGGTCGCCCAGGCCGCGTCGCCGGGCAAGGCGGCCATCGCCAGCGCCCACCCGCTGGCCACCGAGGCCGGCTTCGAGATTCTCGACCAGGGTGGCAATGCCTTCGACGCGGCGGTGGCGGTGGCCGCGGCCCTGGCGGTGGTGGAACCCTATTCGGCGGGCATGGGCGGGGGTGGCTTCTGGCTGCTGCACCGCCAGCGCGACGGCCTGCAGACCATGGTGGATGCCCGGGAAACCGCCCCGGCGGCGGCCACCGAGGACATGTACCAGGACGATAACGGCAAGGTGGTGCGCGACCGCGCCATCAACGGCCCCCTGGCCGCCGGCATTCCCGGCCAGGCCGCCGCCTTCGACTACCTGGCCGGGCGCTACGGCAAGCTGCCGCTGAAGAAAACCCTGGCGCCGGCAATCCGCCTGGCCCGGCAAGGCTTCGAGGTGGAGGCGCATTACCGGGCCCTGGCCGGCTATCGTCGCGAGGTACTTAATCGCTATCCCCACGCCGCCGCGGTGTTCCTGGACGGCGGTCGCCTGCCGGCGGTGGGCACCGTGATCCGGCAACCGGATCTGGCCCGGGTGTTGGAGGCCATCGCCGAGCACGGCCGCGACGGTTTCTACCGGGGCCCGGTGGCGGACAAGCTGGTGAAAGGCGTGCGCGAGGCCGGCGGCATATGGACCAAAAAGGATCTGGAAAACTATCGGGTCAAGGAACGCGAACCCATCGTCGGCCACTTCCGGGGCGGCCGGGTGATCAGCGCGCCGCCGCCCTCCGCCGGCGGCATCGTCATGATGGAGGCGCTCAATATCCTCAGCCAATTCAATGGTGGCGAGATTAGTGAGGACTTACTTCCCCATCTCACCGTGGAGGCCTGGCGGCGCGCTTACCAGGACCGTGGCCGTTATCTGGGCGATCCGGACTTCGTCTCGATACCTGTGGATAACCTGTTGAGTAATTCCTACGCCGAGGCGCGGGCGGCCTCCATCGAACTGGACCGCGCCACCCCCAGCAGTGAGCTGGGCGAACCGGTGGCCACCGAGGAAGGTTTCCATACCACCCACCTGTCGGTGCTCGACGCGGACGGCAACCGGGTGGCCGCCACCCTGAGTATCAACCTGCCGTTCGGCTCCGGCTTCATGCCCAAGGACACCGGCGTGATCCTCAATAACGAGATGGACGATTTTTCCTCCAAGCCGGGCAGCCCCAACGCTTACGGGCTGGTCGGTTCAAAGGCCAACGCCATCGCCCCGGGCAAGCGACCCTTGTCGTCCATGACGCCCACCTTCGTGGAGTTCGACGACCGGGTGGCGATCCTCGGCACACCGGGGGGCAGCCGCATCATCACCATGGTGATGCTGGGCGTGATGGAAGCCGCCGCCGGCAAGCCGGTGGAGGACTGGGTCACGCGCCAGCGTTTCCACCATCAGTTCCTGCCCGACCGGGTGCAGGCGGAGCCTGCCTTCCTGGACACTCCGGAAGCCAAGAGCCTGCGCCTGCGCGGCCATGACGTGGTGTCCGTGGAGCGCGCCTACGGCAACATGCAGGCGATCCTGTGGGACCGGAAGGCGGGCCGGGTCAGCGCCGCCTCCGACCCGCGCGCCATCGGCGCCGCCGAGGTGCGCGCGCCGGCCCCCGCCGCCGATTGACCGGCCGGCACCGGCGTCTGGCCCGTTGGAACCTGGGCAGGACGCCGGCGGCCGGTCAGACTCCGGGTTTCGCCTGTCAGCGGGAGAGCCCATGGGCCTGCAACGCATCGAGATCGACAAGACCTTTCCGTTTCCGGTGGACGCTCTGTTCCGCCATCTCAGTGATCATGAAAACCTGTCCTCCCTGTTCGCCCCCGCCAAGGTGCGCCGGGTCAAGGCCGGCGAAGGGGAGCCCAATGGCGTCGGCTCGGTACGGCGGCTGTCCCTGCCGCTGACGCCGCCGTTCGAGGAAACCGTCACCGAATTCGAGCCGCACCAGCGCATCGCCTACCGCATCACCAAGGGCAGCCCGCTACGTGATCATTTCGGGGAGATGGTGTTTTCCGAGCACGGGGACGGCGGCTCCCGGCTTCAATACACCATCGTCTTTCGCGGCAAGGTACCGCTGCTCGGGGCACTGGTGAAGCCGGCCCTGGAGAATTCGATCCGTCGGGGTCTGAACAATCTCCGGCTTTAAATCTCGTCCTTGGCCTTGCCCTGACCGTCGGCGCTGGCGGCGAGCAGGGATTCCAGCTCCTCGCGCCCGCGGGCGGAAATCTCGATCAGCTTGTCGAGCTGATCACGGTGCTGGAACTGCTCGCGCAGCAGCCGCTCGTCCACGTCCCGGAAGGTGCGCACCACGTCGATGGCGGTACTTTCCGGCACGCCCAGCTGCACCAGGGCGGTCTGGGCGGTGCGCAGGCTGGAATCCAGGGTCTCGCGAATCACGTGCTCGACCCCTTCCGCCATTAGCGAGTAGGCGTGGTAGCGATCCCGGGCCCGGGCGATCAGGGTGATGCCGGGGAAGTGTTCGCGGATCAGCCGCGCCGCCCGCAGTGAGGCCTGCACATCGTCGATGGCGAGCACCATCACCCGGGCGTGGTCCAGGCCGGCGGAGTGCAACAGATCCAGCCGCGTCACATCGCCGAAGTAGACCTGATTGCCGAAGCGCCGCACCGTATCGATGTGCTCCGGATTGGAATCCAGCGCGGTAAAGGGAATCCGCCGGCTCACCAGAATCCGGCCAATAATCTGCCCGAAACGGCCAAACCCGGCGACGATCACCGGCGGCTGGCCGTTGGGCGCCGGTTCATCCGCGACACTGCGCGAGGCACGCCCCGGCGCCGGCCACCAGCGCGCCACCAGCTTCAACAGCAGCGGGGTGGCCGCCATGGACAGCGCCACCACCAGGTTGAGGCGGGCGATCATGTCCATGGTGAGCAGGTTCAGGGCTCCGGCCTGGGTGAACAGCACGAAGGCGAACTCACCGCCCTGGCTGAGCAGCAACCCGAACCGCAGAGCATCCCGCCAGGCCACCTTCATGGCCCGCGCGATCACCACCAACACCAGGGTCTTGATCATCAGCAACGCCACGCCCATGGCCAGGATGCGCAGCGGCGCGCTGACCAGCAGTTTCAGGTCCATGGTCATGCCAATGGCGATGAAGAACAGGCCCAGCAACAGGCCCTTGAAGGGCTGGATATCGGCGTCCAGCTGCTCGCGGAACGGCGAATTGGCCAGCAGCATGCCGGCAACGAAAGCACCCAGGCCCATGGACAGGTGCAGGGTGTCCATCAATTCGGCGGCGCCCAGCACCAGCAGCAGGGCGGTGGCGGTCATCAATTCCCGGTTATGAAGCCGCGCCAGCCAGGCCAGCCAGGGGTTGAGCACGTAACGGCCGGCCAGCCACATCAGAATCAACGCCCCCAGACCGATCAGCAGTTGCGGTTGCTCTCCATCACCGCCGCCCCCGCCGCCGGCCAGCACCGGCAGCAACAGCAGCAGCGGGATCACCGCCAGATCCTGGAACAGCAGAATGGAGAAGGCATTGCGGCCCTGGGGCGTACCCAGCTGGTTGGTTTCCACCAGCATCTGCACCGCGAAGGCGGTGGACGACAACGCCAGGGTGGCGCCGATGGCCACCGCCGCCGGGGTGCTCTGGCCCCAGGCCAGGAAGAAACCGCACAGCAAGGCGCCGCTGAACAGCATCTGGCTGACACCCAGGCCCAGCAGCCGCTTGCGCTGGGCCCACAGCTGGTCCGGCGCCAGCTCCAGGCCCACCAGGAACAGCATCAGCACCACGCCCAGTTCGGCGAAGTGCAGCACCGCCTCCGCGTCGGGAATCAGAGCAAAGCCCAGCGGCCCGATCAGGATGCCCGCCGCCAGATAGCCGAGGATGCTGCCCAGACCCAGGCGCTGGAACAGCGGCAACAGCAGAACCGCCGCCGCCAGCAATACCAGTGCCTGGTTGAAGTAACCGCTCACTAATCCCAGCTCAGGGGCAACTCGGAAGACCCGGGGCTGTCCGGTTGGCCGGCGGGCGCCTCGGCGGGCGTGGCGGAGGGGGCCGGCGGACGCACCCGGTCACCGGGCTGCGGCGCCTCACGGCGCTGGGTGATCCGGGCAACCGCGTAATCCGGCCGCACCTCGGTAACCCTCAGGCTCGCCAAAGCGTCGCTTTCCATGCGGATCGGCAGGCCGGTCTGTGGGTCCTTCAGGGTTTCCACCGGCCGGTGGACATTGAGCACCGTGTCCGCCTCAAGACGCCCCTGGCCCTGGCTCAGGTAGACCCGGTCACCGTCCGCCTTGAGCACGATCACCGGGTAGAGGGTATCGGTGGCGGCGCCGGCCAGATCGCGGGCGATGCGCGGGTAGACCAGGTCCGCCAACCGTTCCGGATGGCGCCAGTCATCCAGGTTCTGCCGCCGCGCCAGTTGCCGCACGCTGCCCTCGGACTGTTGCCAGTCGAACAGGCCGGCGGCCAGGATCTCGCCGCCAGCGGCATCGATCAGCCGATAGCGGACCCGCACATAGGGCTCGTAGCCCTGGAAACTCGCGCCGTAGAAGGTACGCGCCTGATCGCCGATGTCGAACGCCTCGATGTGACCCACCAGCAGCAGATCGGCGCCCTTGGCCTTGCCCAAACGCAGCAGTTCGGCGGGCTCGGCGCTACCGTTGCGCAGGATCGCCCGTTCCGCGTCACGCTCGGCCAGATGGGCGCGGTCCAGGACCCGGAACCGGCCGGACTGGGTGAAGGCGTCCACCAGATTGGCCTGCAGCCGGGCGCCCACCTCGGCCGCCGGCAGACTGGTCTCTCCCAGGGTGTACCGGTCGGCGTCGCTGGTGAAAGGCGCCACCACGATGGCCGGCAGATGGGAACGGTCGGGACCCGGGGCGCGGTGACGCAGAATCACCGCCTCCACGTCGGCCCGCCACAACGCGTTGTCCTCCTGGGCCACACCGGTGACCCGGTAGCTTTCCAGGCTGCCCAGGGTGGGCAGTTGCGGTTCCGCCACCGAGGTGCGGGTACCGGTCCAGGTGGTCACGTCACCCTGGCGTTGGATCACCCACTGGCTCACCTGACGCCGGAACGACGGGTCCACCGCCAGAGTCACGCCGCCGGCCTGGCGCACCGCCGCCACCAGGGCGTTGGTGACCGCCTGCTCCGGGTCCTCGCCATAGCCCCGGGCGGTCACCGTCTCGGTGTCCGCGGCCCGGACCAGGCCGGTGGCCACCAGCGCCAGCAACACGAACAGAGTGGAAAGCCGTTTCAACATGAGTACCTCCCTGGCGCCGGCCGGCCTGGATTACAGGCCGAACAGACTGCGTTTGCGGGTCTTGCGGATTTCCTTCTCGCCGGACCACTCGATGATGCCGCTCTGGATGTTGAGCAGCTTCAAGGTGAACTTGTAGTACACGTCCTTGGTGCTGTCGTCGCGCTTCACGATGGACGACAGATTGCCGTAAAGCATGAACTCGGCGCCGATCTGGCGGCCCATCTGGGCGGCGGTGGCCTGGTCGACCATGCCGGAATCCTGCTGGTATTCCAGTTGTTCGCGCACCCGGTTCACCACCGACATGTCCACGAACCGGAACTTGCCGGAATTGATCAGCTTGGTCTGGATGGTGTCGGTGATCGATTCGGTGTCGATGTGCTCGCTGGTCTTGTTCTTGACCCGGTCCACGAACAGCACCGGGCGCCGGTCCCGGGTCATGTCCACGATCGGAGGGAACACCATCATGTCGTCCACCATCTTGGCGGCGATCATCTGCAGGTCGGTGGAGCCGAAATCCGTGGTCACGGTTTCCCGCGCCTGGGCATCGCCGTAATCCACCTTGGAGGCGCAGCCGGTGAGCAGCAGCGCCATCGCCAACGCCGCCAGGGACAGTACGCGAACCATTACCTTCTCCTTATTCAATGGGGCCGGGGCGCTTATTCACGCACCCAGATTTCGTAGCGCACGGCGCTGGGATTGGGGGCCACCGCCTGAACATTGCTCTGGCTGCGGCCGGCCATCACCAGTTGCCGCCAGGGCTGGGATTCCGGCGCCACCTCGAAGCCGTCCTTATCGAACCATTTGATCTTGTACTGGAAGTCCAGTTCAAACTTCCAGCCGTTTTCCAGGGTGGCCTGGACGAACAGCAGATCACCCACCTTTTTTTCCTGCAGGGCTTCCACCGCCAGACGGTTGGCGAGCAGGGAATTGTTGGAGTGCAGCGCCACCTCGCCGTCCGCGCCGGGGCCGGCCTGGTTGGATGCCGAGCAACCGCTCAGGAAGACCGCCAGCAACAGGGCGCACAGCGGGTAAAGAATGACTTTCATAGAGATCCCTCCTGAACGGGTAATACACGGGTGAGAAGACCATCGGGCAGCGCCACCACATGGATCACGGTGAGCCCGCGTTCCACCACGGGCACCGTCAAACTAGCACCGCCCCCGGGCGTGCTCAACTGGAGGCGGTGCTCACCGGGCGGCAACATCAGACGAGCGGCCTGACCATAGGCGGGCAGGCTCAGCCAGGTGCGCAGATCGGCCCGTTCACTGACCAGATTGAACAACTGGGTCAGGAAGGCGCCCACCGGACCGAAGTCATCGTTGGCTTTCTTTTGCAGATTATACTTGCCCGTGGCGCGCAGCGCCTGGCGCACCAGCATGGCGGGTACCTGTTCGCGCAGGTGCCGGGCGGCCAGCCCGCCGACGTCGGTGAGTACCCCGGTGGAGGCTTGTTCGCCGCCTTCGGCGCGTACCGTCAACGACCGGGGTGCTGGTTTGTCGGCGGCATCATAGGTGGGAAAGGCCACCGCGAAGATACCGTGGGGCGTGGGGATCGGCAGGCTGATTTCCCGGCGCGGCGGCACATAACCCTGCTCGTAAAGCACCGCCACCATGCCCTGGCCACGGGGATAACGGCCATCCAGGGCCCGGGAAACCCGCGTCACATCCTCCTTGATCCAGTCCGCGCCGGGGTGGATCTCCAAGGCCTTCTTGTAATCCACCAGGGCATCGTTGTATTCGCCATGGGCCTCCCAGAACAGGGCGGAGAGATAGAAGGTCCAGGCGTTCTGGAAGCTGGCCTTGACCGTGCCGGCGGCAACGTCGAGCCCGGCGAAGTAGCCGTCCAGCCGGTCCGGATCGATGCCCTGCCGGTCGGCTTCCTGTTCCGCCCTGGCGATTTCCCGCTCATGACGGGCGGCCGCCACCCTCTGCTCCTCGGCGGCGGCGCGCAGCTCCACGGCGGTGCCGGTGACATCATCACTCTGCCAATAGTTGAGGGCCTGGTAGGCGTGGGCGTAGATCCGTTCGTAGTCCGGCGCCACGTAGGGCAGGGCGTTGTCGTTGACCATCAGCGCGCCGGCGCCGGTGACCAGGCCGGTGGCGCGCAGCCGCGCCGCTTCGTCGGTTTCCCGGTAGTGCTCGAAGACCCGGTCGAAGGCGGCCCGGCTGCCGTCGATATCACCGTCCAGTTGCGTGACCCGACCCAGTTCCTGGAGGTAGAGCACGCCGTCGGCGCTGTCGGCGCCCTTATCCAGCAACGACGTCGGCGCGGCGCCGGCGCCCAGTCCGCTCTTCCAGCCACGGGCCTGATCCGGGTAGGGCTGGAACAGCGAGCGCGTGGCGCAGCCGGACAGCAGCGCCGCGCCGAGCAGGCACAGCAAGGTGTTGCGGGCGAACGACCAGATCAAGGGCGAAACATCCTTATCCCCCGGGCGACATGCGGACATAAAAAAACCGGAGTGGGCAAGTTAGCCCGGCTCCGGTTTCTTGTCGAGGCAAAGGCGCCTCACACCGTTAGAACAGCACCCGGGTGCGGATGGTGCCATCGATGGTGCGCAGCTTGTTCAGGGCGAGTTGGCTGTATTCCTTGTTGACGTCGATCACCACGTAGCCAATGTCCTCGTTGGTCTGCAGGTACTGGCCACAGATGTTGATGCCGTTCTCGGAGAAGATACTGTTGATCTGGGTGAGAATGCCCGGGATGTTGCGGTGGATATGCAGCAGGCGGTGCATGTCCGGGTGGGCCGGCAGGGCCACTTCCGGGAAATTCACCGCGCCCAGGGTGGCGCCGTTGTCGGAGTAACGGACCAGCTTGTCGGACACCTCGGTGCCAATGTTCTGCTGCGCCTCGTGGGTGGACCCGCCAATGTGCGGCGTGAGAATCACATTGTCGAATTCGCGCAGCGGGCTGACGAATTCGTCGTCGTTGCCCTTGGGCTCCTCGGGGAACACGTCGATGGCGGCGCCCAGCAGGTGGCCATCGCCGATCGCCGCCGCCAGGGCATCGATGTCCACCACCTTGCCACGGGCATAGTTGATCAGGTAGCTCTTGGGCTTCATGGCCCGGATCTGTTCTTCCTTGATCATCCAGCGGGTGGCCGCGGTGTCCGGCACGTGCAGGCTGACCACGTCGGCCAGGCCCAGCAAATCGTTAAGGCTGCCCACCTGTTCGGCGTTGCCCATCGGCAGCTTGGGCACCACATCGTAGAAATACACCTTCATGCCCATCGCTTCGGCGAGCACCGATACCTGGGCACCGATGTTGCCGTAGCCGACGATGCCCAGCTTCTTGCCACGGATCTCGTAGCTGTCCTTGGCGGACTTGAGCCAGCCGCCCCGGTGAGCCACGGCGTTCTTCTCGGGAATGCCGCGCATCAGGTTCACGGTGTGGGCGATCACCAGCTCCGCCACCGAGCGGGTATTGGAGTAGGGCGCGTTGAACACCGGTATGCCACGCTTGAGGGCGGCCTTCAGGTCCACCTGGTTGGTCCCGATACAGAAGCACCCCACGCCGATCAGCTTCTCGGCGGCGGCGAACACCTCCTCGGTGAGCTGGGTGCGCGAGCGAATACCGATGAAGTGGGCGTCCTTCACGGCTTTCTTGAGGTCATCGCCGGTCAGCGCGGTCGGCAGCAACTCCACGTTGTCGTAGCCGTGCGCATGCAGATTATCCACCGCGTTCTGGTGGATGCCCTCGAGCAGGAGGATGCGGATCTTGTCCTTCTCAAGAGAAGTATTGGCCATGGGTGCTCTCGGTAGCGGGTTAAATGGGCGCGTATGGTACCATAGCGCGCCCCGGATGAGACCCATCCCGACCGTCGTTGTGCTCAAGTTAACTTGAACAAGCCTGGAGTTGCCTATGACCGCCCTGGCCCATGCCGCCCTGGACCAATTGAGCGAACTGCTCGGAGCCCGCTGTCTTACCGATGCCGACAGCGCCGAGCGCTACGGGGTCGACTGGACCAAGGTCTGGGCGCCGGCGCCCAGCGCCGTGGTGCTGCCGGAGACCGCCGAGGAGGTTCAGCAGATCGTCGAGATCGCCAACGAGCACGGCCTCCATCTGGTACCCTCCGGCGGTCGCACCGGCCTGTCGGCGGCGGCGGTGGCGGCCAACGGCGAGGTGGTGGTGGCGTTCGATCGCATGAACCGGGTACTGGACTTCAACGAGTACGACCGGGCCGTCACGGTGCAACCCGGCGTTGTCACCCAGCAACTCCAGGAATTCGCCGAGCAGCAGGGTCTGTTCTACCCGGTGGACTTCGCCTCCGCCGGCTCCAGCCAGATCGGCGGCAACATCAACACCAACGCCGGCGGTATCAAGGTGATCCGCTACGGCATGACCCGCGACTGGATCACCGGCCTGAAGGTGGTCACCGGCCGGGGCGAGCTGCTGGACCTGAACAAGGGGCTGATCAAGAACGCCACCGGCTACGACCTGCGGCATCTGTTCATCGGCTCCGAGGGCACCCTGGGCTTCGTGGTGGAAGCCACCGTGAAACTGGCCCGCCAGCCCCGGGATCTTACCGCCCTGGTGCTGGGCGCGCCGGGCTTCCGCGAGGTGATGAAGGTGCTGCACGCCTTCCAGAAGGACATCGACCTGACCGCCTTCGAGTTCTTTTCCGACAAGGCCATGGCCCATGTGCTCGAGCACGGCGTGGCGCGACCCTTCGACACCGATTGCCCGTTTTACTGCCTGCTGGAATTCGAGCAGCTTTCCGAACAGGTGGGCGAGCGCGCCATGGAGATCTTCGAGCACTGCGTGGAGCAGGGCTGGGTGCTGGACGGCGTGATGAGCCAGTCCCTGGGTCAATTGGAACAACTGTGGCAACTGCGTGAGCGGATCTCCGAATCAATCGCGCCACACACGCCCTACAAGAACGATATTTCGGTGACCATTTCCAAGGTACCGGATTTCGTCGAGGCCGTGGACAAGGTGGTGCAGGACGCCTACCCGGATTTCGAGATCGTCTGGTTCGGCCACATCGGCGACGGCAACATGCACCTGAACATTCTCAAACCAGCCGACCTGCCCAAGGAAGAATTCTTCCAGCGCTGCGGCGAAGTGTCCCGCTGGGTGTTCGATATCGTCGCCAGGTACAATGGTTCGATCTCCGCGGAGCACGGCGTGGGCATGACCAAGAAGCCTTATCTGGGCTATTCCCGTAGCGAGGAGGAGATCGCCTGCATGAAGGCCATCAAGGCGGTGTTCGACCCCAACAACATCATGAATCCCGGGAAGCTGTTCGATGTCTGAGGAATACGTTCACCGCTGGATCGACGGCTCGGCGATGGACCGGCCGGTGGGCAAGATCGTGTGCGTGGGCCGCAACTACGCCGATCATGCCCGGGAACTGGGCAACGAGGTCCCGGACCAGCCGCTGCTGTTCATGAAGGGCGCCAACGCCCTGTGCAGCCTGCACGAGCCCCTGGTGCTGCCCGAAGGGCAGGGCGAGGTGCACCACGAAGTGGAAATGGTGGTGATGATCGGCAAGCGCCTGCGCGGCGAAACCGATCTGGAAACGATCCGCTATTCCATCGCCGCCTATGGCATCGGCCTGGACCTGACCCTGCGCGACGTGCAGTCACGGCTCAAGGAAAAAGGCCAGCCCTGGGAACGGGCCAAGGCGTTCGACGGCGCCGCGCCGGTATCCGGTTTCGTGGATGCCCGCGGCGTTTCCGTACGTCAGAACCTGGAGGTATCACTGGAAATCAACGGTGAACTCCGCCAGCACGGCCATACCGGCCAGATGCTGTTTCCCACCTTTGAACTGCTCGCCGACATCAACCGGGTATTCACCCTGGAGCCCGGCGACCTGGTGTTCACCGGCACGCCGGCCGGGGTGGGGCCGCTCGGAGGCGGCGACACCTTTACCGCGCGGCTCGGCAATATCCTGCAGGTGTTCGGCGCCGTCCAGAGCTCACCGTAGGAGCGGCTTCAGGCGCCGATGTCCTCGTCGGTGTTGTCCTTGTCGAATTTCCGCACCGGGCTGTTCTCGTCGCAGTCCGGCTCATGGAGGAAGGTGCTGGTCACATCCACCACACCCAGATGCTGAATGGTGCGACGACCGATCAGCACCGGATAGATCATGTCACTGCGGTTGTTCAGGCCGAACTGCTCTTCGTAAACGGTGTCACCGAAGCAGATTTTCATCAGCACCACGGGGCGGTCGTCGCGGCCACCGGCGCCGCGCACGGTGAGGTCGCGATAAACCGGCCGCTCGAAGGTCTCACTGACCACTTCCTTGTCCTTCTGGTCTTCCACCTTCACCTTGAAGCGCACCCATTCCTCGCCGTCTTTCTCGAAACGTTCCACGTTCACCGCATGCAAGGACGACGTCAGTGCGCCGGTATCCAGCTTGGCTTTCACCCGGGCGCCCATGGGCTCCAGGGTGGCGTTCTCGACCCAGCCGAATACGTGCTGAATTTCGGTGGTGGCCGCGGTGGCGGTCACACTGAACAGCAGGCTCATCACAATCAGAATCCGTCGCATGATTTCCTCTTTTGTTTCCCGTGGTTAATTAGGGACCGGCACGACTCAGGGACGTTCCCGGAGTGCCCGCACCCGTTGGCGCAAATCATTGGCATTCACCGCTTGCGGCGCCACCGTCTCCCCGGCGTTCAGGGTGATCCGCGACCAGAAACGCCGCGGCAGACGGGTCAGGGCCGGTCCGCCCTTATGGCTGAAGAAACTACCCCATAGACCGGAAAGTGCCATAGGAATTACCGGTACCGGCGTTTCCTTTACAATTTTTTCCACGCCGCTTTTGAATTCACCCAACTCACCGTCCGGCGTCAGGCGGCCTTCCGGGAAGATGCACACCACCTGACCGTCCTCCAGTTCCTCGCGGATACGGCGGAAAGCACGCTCATAGACCTCCGGATTACGCTCCTTGCCATCGATGGGAATGGTCTTGCCGGTGCGGAAGATGTAGTTCAGCAACGGCATGTCGTAGATCGGCTTGAACATGACGAAGCGCACCGGCCGCCGCACCGCGCCGCCGAGCAACAGGGCATCGACGTAACTGACGTGGTTGCACACCAGCAGGCAGGGCCCTTCGTCCGGTATGTGCTCCAACCCCCGGGTCTTGATCCGATAAAGCACGTTGGTAAGCATCCACACCAGCAGTCGGATCAGGAACTCCGGCACCACCGAGTAAATGTAGGCCGCCACCAGAACGTTCAACAGCGCCAGCACCAGAAAGAACTGCGGCACGGTAAGCTCCAACATCCCCACCAGCACGATACCGGTGGCGGCGGAGGCGACCATCAGCAGGGCATTGAGAATGTTGTTGGCGGCGATGATGCGCGCCAGGTGGCGGGGGTCCGACCGCTGCTGGATGAAAGCGAACAGCGGCACGATGTAGAAGCCACCGAACACACCGATGCCGGCCAGATCCGTCAGCACCCGCCAGCCGGATGGTTCGGCGAGGAAGGCACCGATGCTCATCTCCACGCCCTTGGGCAGCCCCGCGTAGGAGAAGAACAGATCAATGCCGAACAAGCTCAGACCAATGGAACCCAGCGGTACCAACCCCAACTCCACGCGGTGACCGGACAGCTTTTCGCACAACCAGGAGCCAAGGCCGATGCCCACCGAGAAGGTCCCCAGCAACAGGGCATAGAGGCCGTCGGTACCGAGCAGGTAGTCATCCACGTATACTTTGAGTTGGGTGGTGTAAGCGGCGCCCAGGAACCAGAACCAGGAAATACCCAGCACGCTCATCCACACCGATTTCACCTCCCGGGCATAGCCGACGATGCGCCAGGTTTCCTTCCACAGATTCCATTCCAGGCGGGTGCCCGGGTCCGCCGCCGGTGCCGCCGGAATACCCCGGGACGCCAGATAGCCCAGCGCCGCCAGGCCCACCACGGACACCGACACGATCAACGGATCGGCGGCGTCCATCTTCAGCAGCACCCCGGAAATCGAGCCCAGCAGAATGGCCAGGAAGGTGCCCATCTCCACCAGGGCGTTACCGGAAACCAGCTCCCGGGGGCCCAGGTGCTGGGGAATGATGGAGTATTTGATGGGCCCGAAGAAGGTGGACTGCAGCCCCATCAGAAACAACACCGCCAGCAGGAAATAAACGCTGCTGAAGAAAAAGCCGGCGGCGGCGCAGGCCATGATGATTACCTCGGCGAGCTTGATCCGCCGTACCAGCATGGCCCGGTCGTATTTGTCCGCCACCTGGCCGGCCAGTGCCGAAAACAGAAAGAAGGGCAGGATGAACAGGGCCAGGGCCACGTTGTTGAGCGTGTTGACCCCGGCCCCGGCCACCACCCCGGTGGCGATCAGCAGAATCAGCGCCTGCCGGAACACATTGTCATTGAACGCGCCCAGGAACTGGGTAAAGAAAAACGGCCCGAAACGCCGTTTGGTAAGCAGCGAGAAAACCCCTTCCTTCATGCCCCGTCTCCATGCCGTGAAGCGTCGCCGGGGGACCGGTTGGTGGTCGCCGACCAGTCCGCCAGATAATGACGCAGCAAGGAATCCACCATGGCGCGCGGGTCCGCGTCGCCGGCCACGTCCAGTTTGTTATTGGCCTGCAGCACACAGATGCCGTGCAGGCCTCCCCACAGGGTGCGCGCGCCCAGTCTCCGCTCCTCTTCCGTGGCCCAGGGCGCCAGCCGCTGGAGCTGGCGTTCCACGATCAGAAACAGGGACCGGGTGCGGCGTGCGTACCAGGCCGGCACCTCGGCGCCATTGGCCATGCGATGCTCGAACACCAGCTGCCACAGTGGCGTCTGGGCCCGGGAAAGATCGAGATAATAATGGGCCATGGCGGTCAATGCCGCCTCCGGGTTCTCCATTCCGGAGGCGGCATCCATGCGATCGAGCAGACTATCCAGGGTGTCCGCGTTCACATGCAGAATCAGGTCGTCCAGGTTATCGAACAGGTGGTAGAGCATGGCCGGCGCGTAGCCCAAACGACGCGCTACCTCACGCACGCTCAGTTTTTCCAGGCCCTGCTCGGCCACCAGGGTACGAACCGTGCCGATGGCCAGAGCCCGAAGTTCCGGTTTGCTGTGTTCGTTGCGGCGCGCCATCGATACTCCTCGTCCAGCGGTGGAAAACGCGCTCATTATAGCCACGCCTTCTGAACAGTGTTCAAAAGGGCTGTTTCCGAATGTGTCAGGGCGGTGGCGCGCCGGGCCGGCGGCCAATGGGACGCGCCGGATTGCCGGCCACGATGGTCCAGGGCGGCACGTCCCGGGTCACCACCGTGCCCATGCCGACCACCGCATGGTCGCCGATGGTGACGCCGTCGACCACGCCGGCCCGCGCCCCCAGCCAGACATCGCGGCCAATGCGGATGCCCCGCGAGCGCACCGGTTGCTCGCGCACCAGAGCACCGGCATCAAGACCGTGATCGAAGGCATACAGGGTCGCGTAGGCGGCGATGCGGGTATGGTCGCCGATCTCAATGCCGGCGGCGCCACCTTCCAGGGTGGCATGGTGGTTGATGCTGACGTGCTCGCCGAGAGTCAGAGGCCCGTGCAGAACACAGTCCGCCGCCAGGTGGGTGTGATCGCCGATACGGATATCACGCCCGGGTTCGGCGAACAGGCGTGCCTGGGGTGCGACAAAACAGTGCACCCCAAAGTGCACCGTTTCCAACCTGGACCACTCCGCCTGCAGCGCCGCCTGCCACGGTTCGGCCCAGGCCCGATGACGGGGCTTGAGACGCGGGTACAGCCAGGGCATATAAGCCAGGCGCTGCTTGTGCTGTTCGCGGTAGGGGTCGGTCATGGGCATCCGGGGTCGTCTTTGCCCCGCATGCTACACCAATCAATGGCGTTGGATGATCGCGACTGAAGTCGCTCCTTGTGTCTCTCCGCAGGAGCGACTTCAGTCGCGATCAGGCTCAGGCCGCCGCCGGCACCGCCCGTTCCGCGAAATGCATCAGAATCGATGAGGCCTGATGACACTCACGCACCTTGGGCAGGGCGTCGTCCACCTGCTGGTCGCTGAGCGCGCGACCGCGCTGGGCCTGCAGGTAGGCGCGGGTGACATCGGCGCTGAATTCCGGATGGAACTGACAACCCCAGACACGGCTGCCGTAGCGAAATGCCTGGCAGCTGTCGTGGCCGTTGCTGGCCAGCACCTCGACGCCGGGCGGCGCCACCAGCACCGACTGGCGGTGCATCATCTGGGCCCAGGGCTGGTCCCACAGACCACCGAGCAAGGCATCGCCCCGCGCCCGCGTTGAAAGCCGCAGTGCCACGGTGCCCACCTCCATGCCCAGGGGATGGTCGTCCACCTCGCCGCCCAGGGTACGGGCCAGCAGTTGGTGGCCGAAGCAGATGCCGAGCATGGGCGGAGCCTCGGCCTGACCCAGCGCGTCCTCGAGCCAGCGCATCAACCGCCGCATCCAGGGTGCTTCGTCGGTCACCATGGCATGGGAGCCGCTGATCACCACGCCGGCGGCCTCGGCGGGATGCGGCAGGGTATCGCCGTCCAGGGCATTCACCACGCGCACCGGGGTGCGCTCGCCCAGCCCGCGACCGATCCAATCCTCGAAGTCGCCGTAATGCTGGCGCAGAATCGGATAGGTGGAGCCGGTTTTCAAAATCAATACAGGTTTCATGGGTGCCTCCATTCAACCGGGTCCCCAGCAAGGGCCGTACCAGCTTCGGTGAAAGGCACGTAAAAGCTGCCACGCAATGTGACTCAGGCCAGATCCCGGTGGCGCGGACAGCTCACCAAATGATCATTGACCAGGCCGGCGGCCTGCATGAAGGCATACATGATGGTGGGACCGACGAAACGGAAACCCCGTTTCTTCAAGTCCTTGCTCATGGCCTCGGCGGCGGGGGTAGTGGCGGGTACCTCGGAGAGCGCCCGGAAGCGGTTGACCCGGGGTTGGCCATCGACGAAGCCCCAGATCAGGGCAACCGGATCGATGCCGGCGTCGCGCAAATCCAGCCAGGCGCGGGCATTACCCACCGCGGCACGCATCTTCAGACGGTTGCGGATCAGGCCGCTGTCCTGGAGCAAGGCGGCCACGCGGGCATCGTCATAGCGGGCGATGCGCTCCGGATCGAAACCGTCCAGGGCACGGCGGTAATTCTCACGCTTGCGCAGGACGGTGATCCAGCTCAGGCCCGCCTGGGCGCCTTCCAGCAGCAGGAATTCGAACAGGCGGCGTTCATCGTATTCGGGCACACCCCACTCCTGGTCGTGGTAGGCCACGTAGAGCGGGTCGGTGCCACACCAGGGGCAGCGTTCCATGGGCAGCACGGTATCACCGGCCCCTGGGGGACGCTATACTTGCCCCCCTCAAATTCAACGACTCGGCGATCGGAACGAACAACGGGATCAACCATGGCGGACCAACCGCAAGCGGACGTAAGCACTTTCCAGGGCCTGATTCTGGCCCTGCAGCAATATTGGGCGGAGCAGGGCTGCGTGGTGGTGCAGCCCCTGGACATGGAAGTGGGCGCGGGGACCTTCCACCCCAGCACCTTCCTGCGCGCCATCGGCCCGGAGAACTGGAACAGCGCCTATGTGCAGCCCTCCCGGCGGCCCACCGACGGCCGCTACGGCGAGAACCCCAACCGGCTGCAGCATTATTACCAGTTCCAGGTGGTGCTCAAACCTTCCCCGGACAATATCCAGGAATTGTACCTGGGTTCGCTACGCCTGCTCGGTTTCGATCCGTTGGTGCATGACATCCGTTTCGTCGAGGACAACTGGGAATCACCGACCCTGGGCGCCTGGGGCCTGGGCTGGGAAGTCTGGCTCAACGGCATGGAAGTGACCCAGTTCACCTACTTCCAGCAGGTCGGCGGCATCGACTGCTACCCGGTGACCGGCGAAATCACCTACGGCCTGGAACGGCTGGCCATGTACATTCAGGGCGTCGACTCGGTGTACGACCTGGTGTGGTCCAAAGGACCCTCGGGGACCGTGACCTACGGCGATGTGTTCCTGCAGAACGAGGTGGAAATGTCCACCTTCAACTTCGAATACGCCAACGTGGAAGCGCTGTTCCAGCAGTTCGATCTGTTCGAAAGCGAATCCACCAAGCTGATCGAGGCGGGGCTGCCCCTGCCGGCCTACGAGTACGTGCTCAAGGCCTCCCACACCTTCAACCTGCTGGACGCGCGCAAGGCGATTTCGGTCACCGAGCGTCAGCGTTTCATTCTGCGCGTGCGCACCCTGGCCCGGGCCGTGGCCCAGGCCTATTTTGACGCGCGCCGCAAACTGGGCTTCCCGATGGCCGACGACGACATCCGCGAGGAGGTGGAAACCCAGCTCCGGCAACAAGAGCAGAAGGCGGCCAAGAAGAAGGGGAGCAAGGCATGAGCGAACAACGGGATCTGCTGATCGAACTGGGCACCGAGGAACTGCCGCCCAAGGCACTGCCCACCCTGAGCGCCGCCCTCACCGAGGAGCTGGTGCGCCAGCTCGACGAGGCCGGCCTCGGCCACGGCGCCGTGGAGAGCTTCGCCGCGCCGCGCCGCCTGGCGGTACTGGTGCGCGACCTGGACGCCAAACAGCCGGACCGCCAGGTGGAACGCCTGGGCCCGGCGGTGCAGGCCGCCTTCGACGGCGACGGCAATCCCACCAAGGCCGCCCAGGGTTTCGCCGCCTCGGTGGGCCTGTCCGTGGACCAGCTCGACCGCCAGCAAACCGACAAGGGCGAGCGCCTGTTCGCGCGCCTGGAGGAGACCGGCCGCGCCACCGCGGAACTGGTGCCGGAGTTCGTCGCCCAGGCGGTAAGCAAGCTGCCGATTCCCAAGCGCATGCGCTGGGGGCGTCGCAAGGTGCAGTTCGTGCGCCCGGCGCACTGGCTGGTGGCGCTGTTCGGCAAGGAAGTCATCGACTTCGAACTGCTGGACCAGCAGTCCGGTCGCGCCACCCATGGCCACCGTTTCCACGCCCCCCAGGCCATCGAGCTGGCCGAGGCCGGCGACTACGCCACTCGCCTGGAGCAGGATGGCAAGGTGATCGCCGATTTCGGTCGCCGCCGGGAAATGATCCGCCAGCAGGCGGAACAGGCCGGGCGCGATGCCGGCGGTCGGGCGCGCATCGACGACGACCTGCTCGACGAGGTCACCGCCCTGGTGGAATGGCCGGTGGCCCTGGCCGGGCGCTTCGACGACGATTTCCTGCGCGTGCCCCAGGAAGCGCTGATCAGTGCCATGGAGGAGCACCAGAAATACTTCTCCGTGCTCGACGCCGACGGCAAGCTGATGCCCCACTTCATTACCATCAGCAACATCGAGTCCCGGGACCCGGCCCAGGTGTCCGCCGGTAACGAGAAGGTGATTCGCCCGCGTCTGGCGGACGCCGCCTTCTTCTACGACAACGACTGCAAGAAACCGCTGGAGCAACATGCCCAGGGCCTGGCCCAGGTGGTATTCCAGCAGCAGCTCGGCACCCTGGCGGACAAGTGCGAACGCATTGCTGCCCTGGCCGGCGTGATCGCCAACCGGATCGGCGGCGACGAACAACTGGCGCGCCGCGCCGGTGCCCTCAGCAAGGCCGACCTCAACAGCGAGATGGTCTACGAGTTCGACACCATGCAGGGCATCATGGGCTATTACCTGGCGCGCAACGAAGGATTGCCGGAGGAACTGGCGGAAGCCCTGCACGAGCAGTATCTGCCGCGCTTCGCCGGCGACGCCCTGCCGGAAACCAAAACCGGCCAGGCGGTCTCCCTGGCGGACAAGATCGACACCCTGGTGGGCATCTTCGGCATCGGTCAGACCCCCACCGGCACCAAGGACCCCTATGCGCTGCGCCGGGCCACCCTGGGCATTTTGCGCATCATCATCGAGAACGGGCTGGCCCTGGATCTGCGCGAGCTGCTGGAACAGGCCGCCGGCCAGTTGGAAGGGCGCATCGACGCCGCCCGGGTGGACGAGGCCTTCGATTTCGTCAAGGGTCGTTACCGGGCCATGTACCAGGAGCAGGGCATCGCGACCCCGGTGATCCAGTCGGTGCTGGCCATCGACGACGCCTGCCGCAGGCCGCTTGACTTCGACCGCCGCGTGAAAGCGGTGGCCGCTTTCCAGCAGCGCGAGGAAGCCGCCGCCCTGGCCGCCGCCAACAAGCGGGTCTCCAACATTCTCGCCAAGCTGGAGGAAGCACCGCCGGAGGAAATCGACGGCGCTCTGCTGGAGGATGAAGCGGAACAGACCCTCACCGACCTGGTGGTGAACGCCTACGAGCGCAGCGAGCCGCTGCTGGAAGAAGGCAACTACGAAGCGGTGCTGGCCCTGCTGGCCAAGCTGCGCGAACCGGTGGACGCCTTCTTCGAGGACGTCATGGTGATGGCCGAGGACCCGGCGGTGCGCGGTAACCGGCTGGCTCTGCTCAGCTTCCTGCGCGATCTGTTCCTGAACGTGGCGGACATCAGCCTTTTGCAGGAGTGACGCCGGACGCCGGACGCCGGAAGCTGGACGCTAAACCCCGGAATCGGATCGGTCCGGTGTGTTTCCTGCAGGCTCGCAGAGAACACACCCGGGCTTTCAGGCCCGGGTTAAAGCGTCCGGCGTCCGGCGTCCGGCGTTACCCCGCCCCCAAGTAAGCGTCCGCCAATTCCGGGCTGGCGGCAATTTCCTTGGCGGTGCCCTCCGCCATTACCCGGCCTCCTTCGATCACATAGGCGCGATCCGCCAGGGACAACGCCAGGGCCGCCATCTGATCCACCAGCACGATGGTCATGTCCTCCCGGCGCAACCGATCCAACGCCGTGAACAACTCATCGATGATCTTCGGCGCCAGCCCCAGGGAGGGCTCATCCAGCAGCAGCACCCGGGGCCGGCTCATCAGACCGCGAGCCACCGCCAGCATCTGCTGCTCGCCACCGGACAGCAAACCGGCACGTTGATGACGCCGCTCGCGCAGACGCGGGAAGCGCTCGAACATTTCTTCCAGACGCACCTCCCGATCCTGGGGACACAGAAACGCCCCCAAGCGGATGTTGTCCTGCACCGACAATTCAGGGAACACCTGACGACCCTCCGGCACCAGTACCAACCCCTGGTTGACGATGGCCTCGGCGGGCATTCTTTCCAGGGCACGGCCATCCAGGTGCACACCGCCGGCCTGCACCGGATGAAGACCGGCCAGCGCGCGCATCAACGTGGACTTACCCGCGCCATTGGCCCCCAGCAAGGCCACCATTTCCCCTTCACGTACCTTGAGGCTCACCTCGTGGAGTACGGGCTCGGCGCCGTACCCGGCCACCAGCCGGTTGACGCCCAGCCATTCCGGCCCACCACGCGCCGGCCGATCCGCCACCGGCCGGGCCTGATCCAGATCCTCGCCGAGATAGGCCCGGCGCACCGCCGGGTCGGCGCGCACCGTTTCCGGCTCACCGGCGGCCAGTAGCCGACCGGTGTCCAGCACCACCACCTGATCGGATACCTTCATCACCAGCTCCATGTCGTGCTCCACCACCATCACCGCCACGCCCGCGTCGGCGATAGCATGCAGCAGGTCGGCAAGGCGGTCGGTGTCTTCCCGGGACAGACCCGCCGCCGGCTCGTCCAACAGCAGGGCATCCGGGTCCATGGCCAGAGCCCGGGCGATTTCCACCAGCCGCCGGTCCACATGGGGCAGCTGGCTGGCGGGGATATCCAGTGCTCCCCGGTAGCCGCAGAACGCCAACAGCGACGCCGCCCGGTCCCGTGCCTCCGGGGCAAGGAAACGACGCGCGCCAAGCAACCCTCCGAGCTTGCCCCGGCAGGCGGCCAGGGCCACGTTGTCCGCCACGGTCAGGGTGTCGAACAGCTGCGAGGTCTGGTAGGTGCGCGCCACCCCGTGACGGGCGATACGGAAAGCGCGACCCGCCGCCAAGGGCTGTTCCCCCAGGGCGAAGCGGCCCTCGGTGGGCGGGTAGAAACCGCTCACCATGTTCAGCACCGTGGTCTTGCCGGCACCGTTGGGGCCGATCAGGCTGGTGACCGCCCCCGGCGGCACGGTCATGGACAGATCATCCACCGCCCGCACGCCGCCGAAACGCATGGTCAGCCCCTTCAGAGCAAGCCCATGGCGCGCCCGGACCGCCACCGCCGTGGCGGCGTCGGCGGGCACCGCGCCGGCCCTTGGTCGATGCCGGCGCAGACCGCTCACCAGCCCCATCAAGCCGTTGGGGGCCACCAGCAGCACCACCAGCAGCAACCCGCCGAAGAACAACAACCGGTAGGCCTCCAGAGTAGCCAGCAGCTCCGGCAGCAGGCCCAGGATCACCGCGCCCAGCACCGGCCCGATCACCGAGCCGGCACCGCCCACGACCACCACCAGCACGAACAGAATCGATTGCATGAAACTGAACGTGTCCGGTGTGACGAACCCGGACAGGGGCGCGAACAGGCCACCGGCCAGACCGGCCAGACCGGCCGACACCATGAAGGCCACGGTCTTGATCACCAGCGGCCCCAGCCCCACGGACTCGGCGGCGGTTTCACTGTCCTTCACCGCCCGCATGGCGGCGCCCCAGGTTCCCCGGGCGAGCAGCGCGTAGGCCGCCAGGGTCGTCGCCAGCGTCAGCAGAGCGATCACCGCCACGGTCTGCTCAATGCTCCAGTCCGCCGCCAGCGCGGGCGCGGCAATGCCCATGATGCCGTTCTGCCCGCCGGTGAGTGCTTCCATCTCGATTACCGCATGCTGAACAATAAAGCTGAAGGCGATGGTGATCATCGCCAGATAGGGCCCCTTTACCCGCAGGGCCGGCAACGCCAACAGCAGCCCCGCCAGAGTGGACACCAGGGCACCGGCCAGCCACGCCGGCCAGAACGACCAGCCCGCCTGGCTGGTAAGAATGGCCACGGTGTAGGCGCCGATGGCATAGAAACCCACATGGCCGAACGAGATCTGACCGGTAAGACCGATGAGCACGTTCAGACCCACGCCGACGATAGCGATCAGTGCCACGTTGGCGAGCACATAGACGTAATAACTATTGAGAGAGAAGACCATCACCAGGGCGGCCACCAACACCACCAGGCCGGCCGGAATCCACAGGCGCCTCATACTTTCTTCACCTCCGCGCGGCCGAACAGGCCATTGGGCCGCAACGCCAGGGCGACGATGACCAGGGCGAAGGTAATGATGTGGGTGTAGCCCGAACCCAGCGCCACGGTGATGCCGCTCTCCGCCAGGCCGAACAGCAGGCCGGCGATCATCACGCCCCAGGCGCTGGTGATGCCGCCCAGAATGGCCACCGAGAAGGCTTTCAAACCGAACAGGGTGCCCATATCCGCGTTCACGTTGGCGAGCGGCGCGATCAGCATGCCGGCAACGCCGGCCAGCACCGTGGACAGGGCGAAAGCGCCAGCCACCGCGCGGCCGATGGGAATGCCCATGAGACGCGCGGCGTCCCGGTTCTGGCTGGTGGCGAGCAGCGCGGTGCCCCAGCGGGTACGCCGCGCCACCAGATGCAGGGCGGCGGCCAGCGCCAACCCCACCAGCGGAATGATCAGTTGCAAGGGGTACACACCCAGGCCCTGGCCACCCACTTCCACCGGCGACACCGCCAGGGAAGAAGGCAGGCTGCGTGGTTCCTTGCCAAAGGTGTGCATCACCAGGTTATCCAGGACGATCCCCAGCGCCACCGTGGACATCAGCCAGGCGTCGGAGCCACGGCGCACGAAGGGCCGCACCGCCAGCCGTTCCACCAGCAGGCCATACAGCGCGCACAGCGCCAGCGCCGCCGGTACCGCCAGCCACAGTGACCAGCCCAGGGTCTGGGCGAAGGTGAAGCAAAGCACCGCGCCCAGCATCATGGAGCTGCCCTGGGCGAAGTTCACCGTGCCCGACACCGCGAAAGTGATGTAGAAGCCCAGCGCCATCAGGCCGTACATGCTGCCCATGCCGAGACCACTGATCAGTGCCGAAATCAGCTGAGTGTCCATGGATAACCCGTTCCGTCAGTCGTTCCGTTCAACCGGCACGATTCGGTTGTCGATGAATTGCGCCCACACGTAATCGTCCGGCCCCAGGGCATCGTGCTGTTCCGGAGAGAACGGCGTCCGGTAGGTCTTGATCAGGCCGGGGTAGCTGTCGATGCCGAAGAAGCCTTCACGGATCGCCGGACCCTCGGTGGAACCGGCGTTCTCGATCGCCAGAGCGGTGAGGTGCATGGCGTCATAGGCGTTGGCCACGCCCACCGCCGGGGTAATGTCCTCGGGGCCGTCCACATCGTCGTATTTGGCCTTGAGCGCGGCGATCAGCTTTTCGCCCACCGGCGACTGCTCGCCGAAGAAGCTGTAGGTCTGCACGAAGTGGACTTTTTCCGCGCCGGGACCGGCCAGTTCGGTGAAGCGACCGCCGGCGGGGCCCCAGTGGGACACGATGGGCACGTCCCAGCCCATGCGGCGCAGGGATTTCACCACCTGGGCGGAGGGGCCCACGTTGCCGACCATGGCGATGGTGTCGGCGCCGGCGTCACGCAGCCGGGTGAGCTGGGGCACCACGTCGATGGCGTCGCCGTCGAATTTCTCGCTGGCCACCGGCGCCATGCCTTTCTCGTCCAGGGCCGCCACCAGACCTTTCTGGTTCGATTCGCCCCAGGGGTTGTTGATCATCATCAGGCCGAATTTCTCGGAGCCGAAGTTCTCCTGGGCGTAGGCCACCATGGCCTTGTCCACCAGCTCATCCATGGCGGAAACACGGAACACGAAGTTGGGATCGGCGCCGTTCTTGGTGATCGGCGTGCCCGCCGCCCAGGGCCCAACGAAGGGCACCCTGGCCTGGTTAGCCAGCGGCACGATGGCCAGGGACACCGGTGTGTCCAGACCACCGAACAGCACCGCCACCTTCTCCTTGTGAATCAGTTCGCGCGCGGCCACCACGCCCTTGGCCGGGTTGGCCTCATCGTCGCGGCGCACCAGCACCAGTTCACGGCCATCAAGCAGACCGCCATTGGCGTTGATCTCGTCAATGGCGGTTTGCAGGCCGCGGGTGATGGCTTCGCCGGCCAGGGCGGATTGCCCGGACAAGGCGGTGATCAGGCCGATCTTGATCGGCTCCGCCGCCATGGCGCGCCACGGCAGCATGGCCAGCAGCACGGTAAACACGGCGGCCAACAAACCTTTGTTAAGACGTGACCCTTTGTCGGTACACAACATGGGATTCCCCCTTTCGGATATGGGATGGATCGGGCGTTCGCCCCGTCTCCCACAACGCAAGGCGCGTGCCATCTTGCGACGATCACGGGCCGGGCACGTAAATTGCTTTAATTTCTGACGTCACATAAACCATTAATTGTCGACAAAAAATGCGGAGTTCGCGGGCACTCGGAGGCCCGGTTCGCCGACGGGCGGCACGGCTTTTCCCGACATTCCGGGCGAGTCGCAACGCACGAACAAGGGGCAGAATGGAGACCCGATCATGACCAACGCACCAGACTGGAACAGCGACCAGCCGATTCGCGACCCGGCCACGCTGGTGAATACCTACCTGGTTATTCTGATGAAGCCGGACCCGGAAACCGCCCGCCAGTACGTGGCCGACACGCTCCAGATCCGCTTCACCGGCAACCGCGAAATGGCCGCCCCGGCGGACTGCACGGCGTTCAACCGGCAGCGCTACGCCTGGGTCAAGAAACGCTTCCAGGCCACCGAGGTGGTGGAGGGCGGCACCCTGGAAAGTGCCGTGGTTTACAACATCGGCACCCTGTATGGCGAATGGCCGGACGGCACGCCTTTTGAAGGCAACCGCTACGTGGACCGATACGTGGTCCGCGACGGTTTGATCACGGAGATGGATGTGTGGAACGACAGCGCCGAATGGCTGCTGGTCCGGGCCGGGCTGGCAAAGCAATGAGCGACCGATTCGGGCCACTGGCGGCCCCGGGCCGCTTCGACTATTCAGCGATACACCAACGGCCTGACTACCACTGGCCCGGTGGCAAGCGGTTGGCCGTGTACCTGGGCTTCAACCTTGAGCATTTCGCGTTCGGCGAGGGAATGGGCGCCAAGCTGGGCGCCGCCTTCGCGGAGCCCGACGTACTCAACTACGCCTGGCGGGAATACGGCAACCGGGTCGGAGCCTGGCGCTGTCTGGAACTGTTCGATGCTCTGGGCCTGCCCACCGGCACCATCGCCAACACCGCCCTCTACGATCACTGCCCGGAACTGCTGGAGGCCTGCCTGGCCCGGGGTGATGAGCTGATTGGACACGGTCACAGCAACGCCGACTACCCCGGCACCCTGGAGGAAGCGGACGAACAGGCCCTGCTGGTTTACTGCCGCCAGCGCCTGGCGGATCACGCCGGCTCGCCGCCGGCCGGCTGGCTATCGCCGTGGATCGGTGAATCGCGGATCACGCCGGACCTGCTCGCCGAGACCGGCTACCGCTATACACTGAACTGGAGCCACGATGACCAGCCGGTGCGCATGGCCACCCGGGACGGTCGGGGTCTGTGGGCGATTCCCTATCCCCAGGAGATCAATGACATCCCCATGATCATCGCCCGCAAGCTGGACGCCCGGGCGTTCGCCGATATGATCATGGATCAGTTCGATGAAATGCTGGAACAATCCGAGCGGCAACCGCTGGTGATGGGCATCGCCCTGCATCCGTATCTGGTGGGTCAACCCTACCGGCTGCGTCATCTGCGTCGCGCCCTGAAACACATCATCGCCCACCGCGAGGCGCTCTGGCTGACCACGCCGGGGGCGATCTGCGACCACATGGACAGTCTGTTTTCATGAACAAGACCAGACCCGGAACCCGCAATCGGGGCCGACCCAAGGTGCGCCCCCAGGCGCTCGCCGGCCAGGCGCCGGCGGCCCGGGAAACACCGGCGGAGAAGGAAAACCGCATCCACGGCGCCATCGTCGACGGGGTCATGGAGCAACGGCTCAAGCCCGGCACCAAACTCCCCGAAGCGGCCCTGTGCGAACTGTTCGGGGTAGGTCGCTCCCTGGTGCAAAAGGTACTGCAACGGCTCGCCCACGATCACATCGTGGAACTGAGACCCAACCGTAGCGCCATTGTCGCCATGCCCAGCCGGGAGGAAGTGGGCAAGCTGTTCGAGGCGCGTCGCGCCCTGGAAGAGGCAGTGTTGCCACTGGTGGTGGAGCACGCCACGCGGGCGGATTACGCCTCGCTGCGCCGCCAGCTGCGCAAGGAGCACGCCGCCATGCACCGTTACGCCCAGACCGAATGGGCGGGGCTGGCCAGTGCCTTCCATCTCCGGCTCGGCGAGCTGTCCCGCAATCCGATGTTGCAGCGCTATCTGTCGGAACTGATTTCCCGTTGTTCCCTGGTGGTGGCGTTGTTTCAACCGCCGGGCAACGCCACCTGCGAGCACGACGAGCATGAGCGGGTGGTGGATTGCCTGGAGAAAGGGGACGTGCGCGGCGCCCGCCGGGAGATGGACCGGCATCTGCGTGACCTGGAGGCACACATCCAACTGGTGGAGGAAGACACCGACCTGAGCCTGGCCGACATGCTGGGCCTGGCCGCCGGCCCTTGAGATCGAAGCACCCCATCGCCACCTCCCCGGTATCCCCTTTTATTATCGTTGGAGTGGCATCATGCGTATTGATCTATCCGGCAAGAAGGCGGTGGTTTCCGGTTCCACCGCCGGCATCGGCTTCGGCATCGCGCAGGGATTGGCGCAAGCCGGCGCCGATGTGGTGATCACCGGTCGTACCGAACAGCGCGTCAATGACGCCATCGCCCGGCTGCGGCAGGCCGTACCCGAGGCGTCCGTGGCCGGCGTGGCCGCCGACCTGGGCACCGCGGAGGGCTGCCAGACATTGATCGATGCCCATCCGGACGCGCATATCCTGGTTAATAATGTGGGTATTTTTCAGCCCAAGCCTTTTTTCGAGATTCCCGATGAAGACTGGGAGACCTTTTTCCAAGTGAATGTAATGAGCGCCGTGCGCCTGTCCCGCCATTACGCCCGTGGCATGAAGGAGAGAAACTGGGGGCGGATATTATTCCTGTCCAGCGAATCGGCGCTGAATATCCCCACCGAGATGGTTCACTACGGCATGACCAAAAGCGCGGTGCAGTCCATCTCCCGGGGCCTGGCCAAGGTACTCGCCGGCACCCGGGTCACGGTGAACGCCATCCTGCCCGGGCCGACCCGTTCCGAGGGGGTTGGCAAGATGCTCAAACAGATGGCCGAGGAGCAGGGTGTGTCCGAGCAGGAGATGGAGGAGCGTTTCGTGCGCGAGAACCGGCCCAGCTCCATCATCCAGAGGGTGGCCGACGTGGAAGAGGTGGCCAATATGGCCGTTTACCTGGCGTCACCCCAGGCCTCCGCCACCACCGGCGCCGCTTTGCGCGTGGAAGGAGGCATCGTCGATACCATGGCCTGATATACTCGCCGCCATGAGTATCAACAGACTGGTCATTCTCGACCGAGACGGGGTCATCAATGAAGACTCCGACGCCTATATCAAAAGCCCGGCGGAATGGCGGCCGCTGCCCGGCAGCGCCGAGGCCATTGCCCGCCTCAATCAAGCCGGTTACCGGGTGGTGGTGGCCACCAATCAATCCGGGTTGGCGCGGGGTTACTTCGACGCCACCACCCTGGCCGCCATCCACCAACGCATGGGCGATCATCTAGCGGAAGCCGGCGCCCACCTGGACGGCATCTATGTATGTCCGCACGGGCCCGACGACGGCTGCGATTGCCGCAAACCGAAGCCGGGCCTGCTGGACCAAATTGTTGCCGATTATGGCGAGGTAACCGGTGTGCCCCTGGTTGGTGATAGTCTGAGGGACCTGCAGGCTGGCCAAGCGCGCGGTTGCGAGCCGGTGTTGGTGCGTACCGGAAAGGGCCGTCGCACCCTGGAAAAGGGCTTGCCCGAGGATCTCGGGCCAGTGGCGGTGTACGATTCGCTGGCCCATTTCGTCGATGTATTTCTCAAGGACCATTCATGAACCCTCCCGCCGACCGCCAGCCGGTAACCCCCGGTATTGTCGTTCGCAGTGCTCTTTTTTTCGTGCTCTATAATCTGGCCGGTATCATCCACAGTATTTTCTGCGTGATCATCGGTCCTTTTTTACCGTTCGAGCGACGTTACCGTTTCGTGAACCTGTGGACGGTTTTCGCCATGGCGCTGTTGAAGCGTTTGAACGGGGTGACTATTCGCGTGGAAGGGCGTGAAAACCTGCCCCGGGGGGCGGCGGTGGTATTGGCGAATCACCAAAGCAGCTGGGAAACCTTCTTCCTGCAGCTCCTGATCTCGCCGCAGGCCACGGTGTTGAAACGAGAGCTGCTGTGGCTGCCGTTTTTCGGTTGGGGGGTGGCGCTGCTTAATCCAATCCGGATTGACCGTACCAAGGGCAGGGCGGCGCTGCGCGCGGTTCTGGAGCAGGGCGCCGATCGGCTTGGCCGTGGCATTCCGGTAGTGATCTATCCGGAAGGGTCCCGACAATCGCCAGGCACGCTCGGCCATTTTAATCACGGCGGCGCCTTGCTGGCGTGCCGTAATCAGGTTCCCGTGGTGGCGGTGGTTCACAATAGCGGTGATTGCTGGCCGGCCCGCTCCTGGTTGCGCTTTCCCGGCGAAATCGTGCTGCGCATCAGCCCGCCCATTAATACCACCGATAAAGACGCCAAAACGGTAACCCGGCTGACCCAGGAATGGATTACTTATCATTATCCGGGACATTTAAACAAAAATACAAAGCCCTAATTGCCTTTTCCCCGGATAAAAATTACAGTCAGCGGCGTTATGGTCCGTTATAACCCCTTAAGGAACACGTGAAATGACTATTAACCTGGACGATTATTCCGTCGCCGAACTGGAAAAACTGATCAAGCAGGCCGAGCGCAAGCTCGAGAAGAAACGCATGGAAGCCGTGAAGAGCGCGCAGGCGGAGATCAACAAGATCGCCAAGGACCTGGGCGTATCCGTCGATGACCTGCTGGAAGAGAAAAGCAAAAGCCGCAAGAAGACCACCGCGCGCAAGGCAACCCGCAAGAAAAAAGCCGCCGTGCGCAAACCGGCCAAGATCAAATACCGCAATCCGCGGGATGCATCCCAAACCTGGACCGGCCGTGGCAAGCGCCCGGTATGGCTGCGCGACGCCCTGGAAAGTGGTGCCAAGCTGGAAGAATTCGAAGTATAAGCAACAAAAACGGCCCGTCCGGCGGTCGCAACCGGTTACGGTTGCGCCGCCGCCGTTCTCCCGCCTTAAATATCCAGATTGGACACCTGAAGCGCGTTGGATTCGATGAACTGACGCCGGGGGTCCACGTCATCGCCCATCAGGGTAGTGAAGATCTGATCCGCCGCGATGGCATCCTCCACCGTCACCTGCAGCATGCGCCGGGATTCCGGGTCCATGGTGGTTTCCCACAACTGCTCCGCGTTCATTTCCCCCAGCCCTTTGTAGCGCTGCACGCTGGTGCCCCGACGGGCCTGCTGCATCAACCAGGACAGCGCCTCCGCGAAGTGACGGATGGGACGGCGGCTTTCGCCCCGCTCCACCGCCGCGTCATCGGCCAGCAGGCCCTCCAGCTTCTCGCCGAGACCCTTGATGCGCCCGTAATCCGGTGACTGGAGAAATTCCAGAGTCACCCGGTATTCACGGGGTATACCGTGAGCGAGCACTTGCACACGTGGTAGATACAGGCCGCGCTCCTGGTCCGCTTCAGCGGTCACCGTAAAGTGCTGGGTGCCATCGGTGAGCGAATCCACCCGGGCCCCCAAACGTTGACACCAATCGTCCATGGCCGCCTGGTCGGCCAGGCGTTTCTCGTCCAGGGAGCTCATATAGATCATCTGTTCAAGCACCACCGCCGGGAACACGCGGGACTGGCGGTCGACGATGCGCATCACCTGACGGTATTCGTCGATCAGCTTGGCCAACGGTTCGCCGCTGATCGGCGGCGCATCGTTACCGGGGTACAAGGCCGCCTTGTCCAGGGCCAGGGTAGTAAGGTAATCCTCCAGCGCCGGATCATCCTTGATATAGGTTTCCTGCTTGCCCTTTTTCACCTTGTAGAGGGGCGGCTGGGCAATATAAACATGGCCGCGCTCAATCATCTCCGGCATCTGCCGGAAGAAGAAGGTGAGCAGGAGGGTGCGAATATGGGAGCCATCCACATCGGCGTCGGTCATGATGATGATTCGGTGGTAGCGCAGTTTGTCGGCGTCATATTCATCCCGACCGATGCCACAACCCAGAGCGGTAATCAGGGTGGCGACTTCCTGGGAGGAGAGCATCTTATCAAAGCGCGCCTTCTCCACGTTCAGGATCTTACCCTTGAGCGGCAGGATAGCCTGATACTTGCGATCCCGGCCTTGTTTGGCGGAACCGCCCGCGGAATCACCCTCCACGATGTAGAGTTCCGAGAACGCCGGGTCCTTTTCCTGGCAGTCCGCCAGCTTGCCGGGCAGGCCGGCGATGTCCAGCGCCCCCTTGCGGCGGGTCATTTCCCTGGCCTTGCGCGCGGCGTCCCGTGCGCGGGCCGCGTCGATGATCTTCTGCACGATCACCTTGGCCTCGGTGGGATGCTCAAGGAGGTAATCCTGGAACAGCTCGGCCATGGTCTGCTCCACCGCGGTCTTCACTTCGGAGGAGACCAGCTTATCCTTGGTCTGACTGGAGAATTTGGGGTCCGGTACCTTCACCGAAATCACCGCCGTCAGGCCTTCGCGGGCGTCATCCCCGGTGGGGTTGGCCTTTTCCTTTTTCAGGTAGCCTTCCCGATCCATGTAGTTGTTCAGGCTGCGGGTCAGGGCGGCCCGAAAGCCCGCCAGATGGGTACCCCCATCTCGCTGGGGAATATTGTTGGTAAAGCAGAAGATGTTTTCCTGGTAGGAATCATTCCACTGCATGGCCACTTCCACGCCGATCCCGTCTTCGCGATCAATCTGGAAATGGAACACCTCGTTGAGGGCACTCTTGCTGCGGTTGAGGTAGGTCACGAAGGCACTCAGGCCGCCGTCGTACTGAAACACATCTTCGTCACCGCTGCGCTCATCACTGAGATGGATACGCACACCGGAATTCAGGAAGCTCAGTTCCCGTAGCCGCTTGGCCAGAATGTCGTAGTGAAACAGGATGTTAGTGAAGGTCTCGGGCGACGGGCGGAAGTGGATCGCCGTCCCGGTGCTGTCCGTGGTACCGACAACTTCCAGCTCCTTCTCCGGCACACCGTGGCGGTAGCTCTGCTCGTACACCTTGCCATGGCGGCGGATGGTCAGCTTCAACTGCTCGGACAGAGCATTGACCACGGACACCCCCACCCCGTGCAGGCCACCGGAGACTTTATAGGAGTTATCGTCGAACTTACCCCCGGCGTGAAGTACGGTCATGATCACCTGAGCAGCGCTGACCCCTTCTTCCGGATGCATATCCACGGGAATACCGCGACCGTTGTCCGATACCGAGACGGATTCATCCGCATGGATGGTTACCCGGATTTCAGAGCAATGGCCCGCCAGCGCCTCATCGATGGAGTTATCGACGATCTCGAACACCATGTGGTGCAAGCCGGTGCCATCGTCGGTGTCCCCGATGTACATGCCAGGACGTTTACGAACGGCATCCAGGCCTTTAAGCACCTTGATACTGGATGAATCGTAATCTTTCTCCGCCATCTCTTTATCCTATGGATCGTCCGATATCCGCTGAACACGGCCATGTTCCACGTGGAACATTCGGGCCGCTGCGCCCGTCTTTTCGTCCACGGCGGGGGCCAGTTGAACCCGGTCCACCGCGGTAATCAATGTCTGGTGAGTTCCCCCCGCCAAAAACCGAAGCAGGGTAGTTCTGTGCTCTTGATCCAACTCGGAGCCCAGATCATCCACCAGTAACGTGCAGACTTTCCCCGCCTCCTCAATCAGAGGAAGCTGAGCCAGCACCAGGCCGTAGGCCAGAATTTTGGCCTGGCCCCGGGATACACGATCCCGGGCCAGGGTGCCGCCGACGGTTATCTTCAATTCCGAGCGGTGAAACCCGGTATGAGTGAACCCCCGACGCAGATCTTCATCGCGAGTGCGGGCGAGTGCGTCCAGGTAGGACTCGCCGTCCCGCAGGCCGGTTTGCAGGAAAAGGTCGCTTTTCAACTCCGGCGCCAGCATGGCCAGAACCGTCCGCCAATGGGCTTTGAGACGCTTCAAATAGCCGCTGCGCAACTGTTCGATACTACCAGAACTGGCGGCTAATTTCTGGTCCCAGTAACGTAATTCCCGAGGCGTCACCCTCCCGGACCTCAACAGAGCATTACGCTGCTTGAGGGCCGCGTTGGCCTCCTTCCAGATAGGCAGAAAAGAATGTTCCACGTGGAACATTCCCCAGTCCAGAAAACGGCGGCGCAAAGCGGAAGGCCCGAATACCAGGTCCACCGACTGGGGATGCAATGCCAGAACCGGGAGCAGGGCGGCCACGTCACTGAGGGCACCCGGCGTAGCGCCATTAAGCTTCAGAGACTCGATGCCTCCGGGGGCTCGCCGGATACCCAGACGGTGCCGATGCTCCCCCTGTTCTACCCGAGCAAACAAGGTGGCGGCCGGCGCCCCATCCCGGACCAGACGGGAAAGGCGTCCGCCACGGAAGGAACGACCACCACTGCCGATAAAATAGATCGCCTCCAGCAAGCTGGTCTTGCCGCTGCCGTTATCCCCGAGAATGATATTCAGACCGGGGGCAGGCGCGATTTCGGCTTCCCGATAGTTGCGGAAATCCGTGAGTCTCAGATCGGCGAGCATGAGGAGGGCAGGAAGGGCAGGGGCCCGGCGAGACCGCCGGGCCGGAAAGAATGAGGATCAGAGGCGCATCGGCATGACCACATAAAGGGCCGCCTCATGCTCCGGATCGGTGATCAGCGCGCTGCTGTTACTGTCACCCAGTTCCAACCGTGCCTGGGTGCCATCCATGGTGTTAAGCACATCCAGCAGATAACTCACATTAAAGCCAATCTCCAGCGGGCCACCGTTGAAGTCCACGGAGACTTCTTCCTCCGCCTCTTCCTGCTCCGGGTTGTTGGCAATGATGCGCAGGCTGCCTTCCGACAGCTGAACGCGTACCCCACGGTATTTCTCGTTGGAAAGAATGGCCACCCGGGCCAATGCCTGGCGCAGGGTTTCCCGATCCGCCAGTACGATCCGGGAACCGTCCTTGGGAATCACCCGCTCGTATTCCGGGAACTTGCCGTCCACCAGCTTGGAGGTAAAGGTGATCGAACCCGCTATGATCCGCACATGGTTGCGGCCCAGGGTGAGGCGCGCCGATTCACCGGCATCGGCCAGAATCCGGGACAGCTCCATCACCCCCTTGCGCGGCAGGATCACCGAGGCCTCCTCGCTCTGGCCCTCCATGGCGGCATCGCAAAGCGCCAGCCGATGACCATCGGTGGAGACCGCCCTCAGCATGCCGGGGCGCAGCTCAAACAGCATGCCATTGAGGTAATAGCGCACATCCTGCTGGGCCATGGAAAACGCCGTGTGGTCAATCAGGCCACGCAGGGCGGACGGCGCGATGTCCAGCACGGATCCACTGCTGTCCTCTTCCTGGTTGGGAAACTCGGACGCCGGCAGGGTGGTCAGGGAGAAGCGGCTGCGACCGGAGCGCACCAGCATGCGCTCGCCGTCGAGCTCGAAGCGGATGTCCGCTTCCGCCGGCAGGCTCTTGGCGATATCCACCAGCTTACGCGCCGGCACCGTGGTCTCCCCGGGCTGATGTTCCCCCTCCAGCGGCAGCCGCGCCACCAACTCCAGCTCCAGGTCGGTGCCGGTCAGGGAAAGCTGGCCGTCGCCCACTTCCATCAGCACATTGGACAGAACCGGTAGCGTTTGGCGTTTTTCGACCACCGCGGCGACCTGCTGCAGCGGCTTGAGCAGTTGTTCACGGTTGATGGAGAATTTCATGACTCGCTTTCCCGTTATCAGTTGATCCGTCAGGACGTCAGCGTCCGCAGGAGGTTCTGGTAATCTTCTTCTATTTCCGGGTTCGATTCCCGCAATTCCGCCACCTTGCGACAGGCGTGCAGGACCGTGGTGTGATCCCGGCCGCCGAAGCTCTCCCCGATCTCCGGCAGGCTGTGGCTGGTCAGTTCCTTGGACAGGGCCATCGCCACCTGGCGGGGCCGGGCCACGGAACGGGTGCGCCGCGGTGAATGAAGATCCGGCACCTTGATCTTGTAGTATTCCGCCACGGTGCGCTGGATATTGTCGATACTGATCTGCCGGGCCTGCAGGGCAATCAGGTCCTTCAGCGCTTCCTTGATCAGGCCGATATCGATCTGGGCACCGGTGAAACGCACATGGGCAATCACCCGGCGTAGCGCCCCCTCCAGTTCACGTACGTTGGAACGGATACGCTGCGCAATAAAGAAGGCGGCATCATCGGGCAGTTCCACCCGGGCCTCTTCCGCTTTCTTCTTGAGAATCGCCACCCGGGTTTCCAGCTCCGGCGGTTCCAACGGCTGGGACAGCCCCCAGCCGAACCGACTCTTGAGGCGCTCCTCAAGACCGTCCACTTCCTTGGGAAATTTGTCGCAGGTCAGGATGATCTGCTGGCCGTTTTCCAGCAAAGCATTAAAGGTATGGAAGAACTCCTCCTGGGACTGCTCCTTTCCTGCAAAAAATTGAATATCATCAATCAACAAGGCGTCCACCGACCGGTAGAAGCGTTTGAACTCGTTGATGGTCTTGTTGCGCAACGCCGAGATCATGTCCGCCACGAACCGCTCGCTGTGCAGATACACCACCTTGGCGTTGGGATTGCGCCGCTGCAGTTCATTGCCCACCGCGTGCATAAGGTGGGTCTTGCCCAACCCCACGCCACCATACAACAGCAGCGGGTTGTACCCATGGCTGGCCGGATTCTCCGCCACCTGTTGGGCGGCGGCGCAGGCCATGCGGTTGGACTTACCTTCCACGAAGGTGACGAAGGTAAAGCTGGAATTGAGGTTACTGCGATGCTTCGCGGCGCCTCCCAGCTCCGGCGACACCGCCTTGGCACGGGGCTCGCTGACCGCTTGGGGAGCACGACGCTCCGCCGGTGCCGGGGCACGAATCGGGGCCGTCGGCGCTCGGGAGCTGCCCACCTCAAGGCGCAACTGGGGCAGGGGACCGCTTTGCAGCTCGCCCAGCACTTCACCGATACGCTCCAGGTATTTGTCGCGAACCCAGTCGACCACGAAGCGATTGGGCGCGAAAAGGGTGAGTTCTCCGCCATTCGCCGACGCCGTCACCTGCAGCGGCCGGATCCACATATTGAATTGCTGCGAGGGCAATTCATCCTCCAGCCGCGTCAAACAGCGATGCCAAAGCTCCTCGGACACGTCCCCGCCTTTGCCTGAATGCATGAAAAACAAGACGTTGCATTCTATACCCCCGCCCGGTCGATTATCCACAGCTTGGGCTCTGTTTTTCCGCCCCCACGCTCTGTGGATAACTACGGCCACAACCCTGTGCGCCACCGGGCTCATAACCCTGGGGACAACCCCATGAACAAATTCATTCCACAACTTTTGACAGACTATCCGCCTGTCGTCACCAGGGGTTACACACAGTTATACGTCAGTTACCAACATGACAAAATGTTGATTTTCAACGTTTTTTTAGACTTTTCCACAAAAAAGCCCTTCCCTTACTATTACCACTACTACTAAAAAATATTTAAATTCATAAATCTATTGGTAACAGACCCCCACCCCTCAAACGGGCATTGACAGCAACCCGCCCCAGGGCTATGATCCGCGCCCTCTTAGACCACCAAGCCACTTTTGGGGATGACGCCATGAAACGGACATTCCAGCCGAGCAACATCAAGCGTAAGCGCAACCACGGTTTCCGTGCCCGTATGGCCACCAAGAATGGCCGTAAAGTATTGGCCGCTCGTCGTGCCAAGGGCCGTAAACGGCTGACGGTATAAGTCAGCCTCTGGCGCTGACTGATTCCCGTCACTGTTCCCATAGTGCACCGGTCAGCGCCCGACGATTCACGCCCGCTTCTCTTCACCCGTGAACAGCGCCTTGTCGACGGCGCCCGGTTCCGGGCCGTGTTCGATGCCCCGGACTACCGGGTCTCCGACCGCCATTTCCTGATTCTTGCTCGCCGCAATGGTTTGCCCCATGCCCGCCTCGGGTTAGTCGTCGGTCGCCGCCGCGCCCGCCGCGCGGTGGATCGTGGCGCGCTCAAGCGCCGCGCTCGGGAGCAGTTCCGGCTACGCCAATATGAGCTGGCCGGCCTGGATCTGATCGTGCTGTTACGGGCTCCCAGTCCCGCCGATGGTGGCCGTGGCGCCACGCCGCTATTGGCCGGGCTGCTGGACAAGCTGCTTGCCAAGCGAGGGCAAGACTGAGAAACTGCCGTCCGCTTTTTCTCGCCAGAATTAAATCTGACTATGGATATCCCCCGAGCGTTAGTGATCACCGGCATCGCCGTTGTTTCCTACCTGCTGATCCAGGCCTGGCAACAGGACTACATGGCTCCGGACACCCCCGTGGTGCAGGAGCGGACCTCCGCCCCCGATAACGGCGCCGCCGCGGATCAGGACGAGGAGCATCTGCTCCCCGAGCCGGACAGCGCTCCGGAACCCGGCGCGGTGCCCGACGTCGTCGCCGCTGACGACGGTAATGCCGCCGGGTCCGATGAACAGGGGACCGACCGTATCCAGGTCAAGACCGACGTGCTGACACTGGAGATCAATCCAGTGGGTGGCGACGTGGTGCGAGTGGCGCTACCGGAATACCCCCGCCACGCCAACACACCGGATCAACCCTTCGTGCTGCTGGAAAATGACGCCACCCGGACCTATGTGGCGCAGAGCGGGCTGGTTGGCCCCAACGGCACCGATACCCGCGAGGGACGCCCTACCTGGTCCACCGCCCGTACCAGCTACAGCCTGGGCGACGGTGAAAAGGAACTGAACGTGGACCTGACCCTGGATCAGGGCGGTGGTGTACGGATCATCAAACGCTATACCTTCGAGCGTGGCAGTTACCTAGTCCGGGTCAGCCATATTGTTCGCAATAACGGCAATCAGCCCTGGCAGGGCGCCCTGTACGGCCAGATCAAGCGGGACGGCAGCGAGGACCCGGGCAAGAGCACCCAGGGCTTCATCCCCATGCCGACCTATCTGGGCGCCGCCTACTGGAGCGCCGAAAAGCCCTACAACAAGCTGCCGTTCGATGATATTCAGGAAGACCCGCTCAAGCTGACCCAGGAAGGCGGCTGGATCGCCATGCTCCAGCACTACTTTGTGTCCGCCTGGGTGCCGGATGCGCAGGGCCGCTACACCTATTCCACGGTGTACCGCCAGAACCGGGACGAGTACCTGCTGCGCTTCGTGGGCGGCAACCAGGAAGTGGCACCGGGCGAGGAGAAGGTGTTCTACGCCGAGTTTTACACCGGCCCCAAGGTTCAGGACCATCTGCAGGCGATCAGCCCCGGCCTGAACATGACCGTGGACTACGGCTGGCTGTGGTTCATCGCCCAGCCGATCTTCCACGTGCTGGTGTTCCTGCAAAGCGGCCAGCTGGACCTGTTTGGCCTGGACCTGGATCTCGGGTTTGGCGTCGGCAACTGGGGCGTCGCCATCATCCTGCTGACGTTCATCATCAAGATGCTGTTCTTCAAGCTCAGCGCCACCAGCTATCGCTCCATGGCGAAGATGCGCAAGGTGGCTCCGGAAATGCAGCGCATCAAGGAAGAATACAAGAGCGACCGTCAGAAGCAGCAGCAGGAAACCATGAAGCTGTTCCAGCGCGAAAAGATCAATCCGCTGGGCGGCTGTCTGCCGATGCTGGTGCAGATGCCGGTGTTCATCTCCCTGTACTATGTTCTGCTGGAATCCGTGGAGCTGCGCCAGGCCCCATTCTTCCTGTGGATCAATGACCTGTCGGTGATGGACCCGTACTTCGTGCTGCCGATCCTGATGGGCGCGTCCATGTTCCTGCAGACCCGCCTGAACCCGACTCCCGCGGACCCCACCCAGGCCCAGGTTATGAAGTGGATGCCGCTGATCTTCTCGGTGTTCATGCTGTGGTTCCCGGCCGGTCTGGTGCTGTACTGGCTGACCAACAACCTGTTGTCCATTGGTCAGCAATACGTAATCACCCGCAAGATCGAAAGCGGAAGCTGACCGATCCGCGCCACGCATGGGAGCGGCTTTAGCCGCTCCCACAGCGTATAATTCCCTCATGTCTGTTACCGCTCCGGATACCATCGTCGCTGTCGCCACCGCTCCTGGTCGGGGTGGAGTAGGCGTGGTGCGTTTGTCCGGACCGGACGCCAGGCGGATTGCCGGGGCTTTGATCGGTGATCGTGAACTGACGCCGCGCACCGCCCATTTCGCTCGCTTCAGTGATCCGGATGGCGAGACCATCGATGAGGGCCTGGTGCTATGGTTTCCGGCGCCGGGCTCCTTCACCGGCGAAGACGTGGTGGAGCTGCAGGGGCACGGTGGGCCGGTGATCCTGGACGCCCTGGTGGCCGCCTGCGTACACCACGGTGGTCGGCCGGCCCGGGCCGGGGAGTTCTCCCAGCGCGCCTTTCTCAACGACAAGATGGACCTGACTCAGGCGGAGGCCATCGCCGATCTGATCGACGCCGGCACCCGGGAATCCGCTCGCGCCGCGGTGCATTCCTTGCAAGGGGCGTTTTCCCGTGAGGTGAACGCCCTGGTCGAGCAACTGATTCAGTTGCGCATCTATGTGGAGGCCGCCATCGATTTTCCGGAGGAAGAGATCGATTTTCTTTCCGAAGGCGGTGTCGCCGACGATCTCGACCGGGTCATCGACCAGGCCGGCGCGGTGCTGGCCAGTGCCCGCCAGGGCCGGCTGGTACGCGAAGGCCTGACTTTGGTAATCGCCGGCAAGCCCAATGCCGGCAAATCCTCCCTGATGAACGCCCTGGCCGGCCACGAGGCCGCCATCGTCACCGAGGTGGCCGGCACCACCCGGGATGTCCTGCGTGAAGCGATCCAACTGGACGGGCTGCCCCTTAACCTGATCGATACCGCCGGTCTGAGGGAGAGTCCGGACCGGGTGGAACAGGAAGGTATCCGGCGTGCCTTCGCGGAAATCCGCAAAGCGGATCGCCTGTTGGTAGTGGTGGATTCCCAGGAGGCGGGGGTGAATCTGGATGACCTGGCCGGGTTGCTACCGAGCAGCCAGAAAGAGCTGGATGGCCTTGACCTGCCGGTGACCCGGGTGCTCAACAAAGCCGACCTGAGCGGTCTGGCGCCGGGTCCGCACCCGAACCTGCCGGATACCTTCGTGCTGTCCGCCGCCACCGGCCAGGGCCTGCTGGAACTGCGAGACCATCTCAAGACCGCCGCCGGTTACCAGGGTACCGGGCAAAGCCGTTTCTCCGCCCGGCGCCGCCACATCACCGCCCTGGAACAGGCCCTGGCGGCCCTGGCGAAGGGCCGTGACCAGTTGCACGCCCACGCCGCCGGTGAGTTGCTCGCCGAGGATCTCCGTGCCGCCCAGCACGCGCTGGAGGAAATCACGGGCGCCTTTACCGCCGATGATCTTCTCGGCCGGATTTTTTCTTCCTTCTGTATCGGTAAATAACCAGGGCGGCGATCTTATATCGCTGTTACCCGGTCTCACCCTCTTCCCAAGCCTGGCGCTTGCGGTAAATGGTGGAGGCGCTGATTCCCAGCAAGGCGGCGGCTTTGGGCACATTGCCGTCGCAGGCCACCACGGCCTTCTCGATGATGTCCTTCTCTTCCTGCCAAAGCGGGCGAATGCCGGGCTCCTCTCCGCTGGTCGGCGACATCGTGTCCGCCGGTGTCACCGGTGCCGTGGGGCGCGAAGGCGCGGCTGTGCGATCGGCGCGGGCGGACTGGGTAATCAGTTCCGGTAGCTGGGCGCGGGTGAGCACTTCGCCATTGTTGAGTACCACGATCTGGCGCACCACATTCTGCAGCTGCCGGACATTACCCGGCCAGGGGTAGGCCAGCAGGGCCTGGGCGCAGTCCTCGGACAGGCCGCGGAAGTTTTTCTCTTCTTCCTCGGCGTATTGCTTGAGCAGGGCCTGGGCGATCAGCACCACATCGCGACCTCGCTGTCGCAGGGGGGGCAGTTCCAGCGGGATGACGTGCAACCGGTAGAACAAATCCTCGCGGAAGCGGCCGGCCTGGACTTCCGCCCAGGGGTCACGGTTGGTGGCACTGATGAAACGGATGTCGGCTTTTTCCTCCCGGCTGCCGCCCACCGGCGTATAGACGCCGGTCTGAATGAAACGCAGCAGCTTGCTTTGCAGCTCCAGCTCCATCTCACAGATTTCATCGAGAAACAGGGTGCCACCGTCGGCCCGGGCGGCGGCACCCTGGCGGTTGGCGGTGGCGCCGGTGAAGGCGCCTTTGACGTGGCCGAAGATCTCGCTTTCCATCAGATCACGGGGAATCGACGCGCAATTCAGAGCCACGAACGGGCCACCGGCGCGCTTGCCTGCCTGGTGGATGGCGCCGGCGCAGACTTCCTTGCCGGTGCCGCTTTCACCAACGATAAAGATGGATGCCTTGCTGCTGGCCACGCTTTCAATGGTGCGGTAGACCGCCTGCATCGCCAGCGAATCGCCGATGAAACCGTGAAAATCGGGCTTGGGAAGACTGCGTTCGTAATTGTCCACCAATGCCTGCAGGCGTCGCTGTTTGATGGCGTTGCGAACGGTGACGCCGAGACGCTTGGCGTCGAAGGGTTTGACGATAAAATCGAAGGCGCCGTTGCGCATGGCCTCCACCGCCACGTCGATGGAGCCGTGGGCGGTAATCATGATCACCACGCTGGCCGGGTCCTGTTCCTGAATTTTGGCCAGTACTTCCAGGCCGGATACATCCGGCAGCTGAATATCCAGAATGAAAAGATCGAAGGAAGCATTTTGCAGCTCCTCGAGGGCGGCGTTGCCAGCCTGAACGTGTGTGACGTCACCCCCCTCGGCGCGCAGGTATTCGCTGTAAAGCGCGCTCAGGGAGGGGCTGTCCTCGACCAGCAATACACTGAATGGCATCGTCCCCTCTCCTTTCAGTTCGGTATCGAGAACCGTGCCGCCAGGGCCGCATCGGTTTCCGTTCCGCAGTGCGTGAGTTCCGTCATCAAACGGGTCAAAACCATTTCGTCCCGGGCCTTTGCATGCTGCTCGATTTCCGTGGCGTACGCAAACAGGCGACGAGCGGCGAACGAACCGGAACTGCTCTTCAGCGTATGGGCCTCTCCGGCAAGGCCCTCATAATCGGTCTCCTGAAATTGCCGTTGCATGGTCGCCAGGCGCGTTTCGGTTTCCTTGAGGAAGACCTCGATCATGCGACGAACGCTTTGTTCTCCCAGGGTGGCGAGCAGCTCCTCGAGCACCTTATCGTCCACCACCGGCTCGTCCGACGATGCGCTGACGGCTTCGCCGGGGTTCTCGGCCGGCGTTACCGGAGAGGCACCGGGCAACCAATGCATCAATGTCTGGAAAAGAGCTTCCTGGTTGATGGGCTTGGCGATCACATCCAGCATGCCGGCGTCGTAGCAGGCTTGCCGTTCTTCCTTGAACACATTGGCGGTCATGGCGAGGATGCGTGCTCCGGGTTTGCGCTCCAGAATCGCGCGAGTGGCTTGCAGACCGTCCATGATCGGCATGCGGATATCCATCAGAATCAGGTCGTAATCCTTGGCGCACGCCATCTCCAGCGCCTCCTGGCCATTGTTGGCCACATCAATGAAGGCGCCTTCCCGGCCGAGGAGCGCTTGAGCCACCAGTTGGTTGGCGGGGCTGTCCTCGGCAAGAAGAAGCTGTTTGTCACGCAGCCGGTTCTGGCCGGTTCCTTGCCAGGGTTCCAGATCACGGCTCTGCATCTGGTTGGCCACCAGGTTGAGCAGCATGGCGCGGCTCAATGGCTTATTGGCGAGCTGGCCGATCCCCAGGGTTTCAAGCTGGCTGGAGATATCGCCGCGGATGCCGGCCATCAAGGCAACGATACGTCCGCCGGGCAATAGATATTGCCGTCGCAGGTGCTCGATCCGTTCGGCGCTGATGGCGCGCAGAAAGGAGTCGTCGATGAGCATCACAAGGAAAGGTTCGCAGCCCGCGAGGGCGGCGTCCAACTGGTCGCTCCGATTCAACGTCAGGCATTCGATGCCGTACTGTTGATACTGCTTATCCACCAATCCGGTGAGCACCGGGTCCGGATGCAGCAGCATTACCCTGGGATGGTCGGGCAGATGCCAGAAATGGTTGTTTTCTTCCTCGGCGGTTTGCAGAGCGACGTGGAAAGTGAAGGCGGTACCGACATCAGGGGTGCTGCTCACGTTGAGCTCGCCGTCCATCATGGTCACCAGTTCGGAGCAAATCGCCAGCCCCAGGCCAGTGCCTTTGTATCGTGTCGTGGTGCTGTCATGTACCTGACTGAATTCCTGAAACAGGCTGCCCTGGGCTTTGGAATCGATACCAATGCCCTGATCCTCCACACGACAATGAAGGCGTACGCGCTCGCTCTGGTCCTGCTTGACCCACAGGGAAACCGATACGCAGCCTCGTTGGGAAAACTTGATGGCGTTGTCCACCAGGTTATGAATCACCTGGCGCAGACGCTGATCATCACCGACCAGAAACTGAGGGACGTTACGATCCACGAAACTGGCCAGATGCAGGCCCTGCTCCTGGGCTCGTGGGGCCAGGGTCTGCAGCACCTGGGCCACCAGTTTATCCGGCTCGAAGCTGCGTGCTTCAAGAACCATCTGCCCGGCTTCGATCTTGGAGAAATCGAGAATATCGTTGATGGTGGAGAGCAGGGCGGACCCGGCCTCCTGAGCGGTGGCGGCGTAAAGTTGCTGCTCTGGTGCCAGTTCCGAGGATTGCAGCAGTGTCACGCTGCCCAGCACAGCGTTCAGGGGCGAGCGGATCTCGTGGCTCATGGTGGCCAGGAAGCGGGATTTTGCCTTGCTGCCTTCCTCCGCCTGTTCCTTGGCCTGATGAAGCTCACTTTCCCGTTGGCGCCGTTCGGTGATGTCACGCAGGAAGGCGGCGAACAGAATCTCGTTTTCGAGCTTGATCGGGATCACCGTCAGCTCCACGGGCATCTCGGAGCCGTCCACCCGGGTCGCGTTCAACTCCACTTGCCGATTGAGTACCGGGCCTTCACCGGTTTCGAGATAGCGGGCCAGGCCTTCCCGGTGCGCCTTGCGAAATCGCTCCGGGATAATCAAATCCTCCAGCCGGGCGCCGATGGCCTGCTCGCGGGAGAACCCGAACATTCGGGTAGCGGAGTGATTGAACTCCTGAATGCGGCTGTCCGGGCCGATGGCCACGAAACCATCGGGGCTGGCGTTCAAGGTGGAAACCAGCAGCAGCTCGGACCGGCGGCGTTCCAGTTCCTTCTTGCGCGCTTCGGTAAGGTCTTCCACCAGGCCGAGGAACAGCCCCTTGTCCTCGCCCTGCATGGGTTGGAGATGCAATCGTACGGAGAAATTCTCGCCATTGGCCCGGCGCGCCGACAGGTCGAAATGGCGGCGCCGGGAGGGTCGGGGGCTGTCCGGATCGAACACCGCCATCAGTGCTTCGCCCTGATCGGCCTGCAAATCGATCAGCCGCGACAGTGGGTAACCGATCAGGTTCTCCCGGGCGTAACCATGCAGTTGGCAAAGCGCCGCGTTCACGTCGCGTACCACACCTTGTTCATCCACCAGCAAATAGCCGTCGGTGGCGGTTTCCAGAATCGCTTTAAGACGCTGGTTGGCTTTCTCCATCAGCCGGTTCCGAATCGCGATTCGCGACGCCATGGCGTTAAAGGCCTTGGCGGTTTGCGCGATTTCGTCGCTGCCGCGAACCGGGATTTCCACATCAAGATCGCCGGCCAGCATACGCGCGCTGGCGTCGCGAAGATGAAGAAGATTGCGGCTGAGAAAATGGCCGAGAAGAAAGGAAAACAACGCCACCAGAAGAATCTCCAGGGCGGCGATCAGCAGGATATTGGTGAAGGCTTCACGCACGAAGGCGGTCAGTGAGCGGGTGTCGATGCCCAGTTCCACCTTGCCGAACCGGTAGCCGTTCTGTTCGATCGGTGTTTCCACGGAAACCCACTGTTTGCGTGCCAGTGAAGCCGGGTCGTCGTGGGACTCCAACTCGCCACGGCCCACCAGAACGGTGTCGTTGCCGTAGATTTCCACGAACACCACGCCCGGTTGTTCCATGACGTGCTCGGTGATTTCTTCCAGCGCCGAGATATCGGTGCTGAGTACCGCGTCCTGGGCGGTGGCCGCCAGCAGTTCGGCGGCGGTAGTGGCGCGGTTGATGATCTGTTCTTCGTTGGAGGCGCGAAGATAATTGATGCTGGTGTACAGAAGTATCATCAGCAACAGCCCTTCAATCAGGGCGATACCCAGAATGGTCTTCAGGCGAAACGACATCCCTTTCCCCCGTTAGAGCCCGGTGTGTATCTCCGAGAGCGTTTCCAGTTTCAGAGCGCGGACATCGTCCCAGTCCGAATCATTCGCCGCGATCAGCGCGTGAAAGCCCAGGGTGTCGAGCAGGTCGTGGCCTTCCTTCTGGTCGTGCAGGTCCACCAGGGCTTTCAGCAGGGCCTGGCGGGACGCTTCCGGCACACGGGGGTGGTAGGCGAAGGCGTGGGGGGTGAATCCCGGTGTCTGCCAGAGTATTCGCAACTGTTCGCGGATTGCCGCGGGTTGGTTGTTCAAGGTCCGCTTGACGCCGCCTCCGGCATCGAACAGACCACGGCTTACCGCCAGATACACGGAATCATGGGAATTTACGTAATCCACCCTCGGATGGATGCCCTGCTGGGGTAGCAGGGCGCGGGGCAGCAGGCTGGCGGCGAAGGCGGCGGGAGCGGGCAATGCCAGGGAGGCGTCGTCCAGCTGCTGGAGGCGCTGAATGGGCGAGTCATGACGCACCACGATGATCCCGGAAAGTCTTTTATCCCGTTCCCGGGCCAGCGCCTGGTAGCCGGGTTTTTCATGGAAGTGCACGTAGTGATAGGGGTTCATATAGGCCACGTCGTAACGCCCCTGGGACAGGCGCCGCTCGAATTCCGGGATGCTCGGGGCGGTGGCGAAGCGCAGGTCGAAAGGCAGCCGCTCGGAAAGATAGGTCAACAGAGGGTACCAGCTGCGGGCCAGTACGCTGGGGGTTTGCTGGGGCACGATGCCGAAGATCAGAATCGGCCGGTCGGATTCCGCCTCGGCGGAACCGGCCAGAATGACGAGCAGAAGCAGCATCAAGGGACGGTGGTTCATATTATTCTATTCCGCGCGGATCGGTTCCTTTCAGGCAATATGGTAGAAAGCTTCGCAATTTGCAAAAGTCGCCTCGTAAAATTCGTTGTCCCCGTCTTTTATATTCATAACTTATTGTATTTAAAAGAAAAACAGTTTTGGCACACTAATCGCTTATCGACCGGCAACATCAACGGGAATAGAGCTGCTTCGATGTTGATCGACGATTCCGCCTGCGCCAGTGAACCGCTTAAATTGCTGTTGGTTGAAGATACCGACAGCGAGCGTTTCTATCTGTCCGAACTGCTTAATCAGCAGGGTTTTCAGGTCACCGAGTGCCGTGACGGCGAACAGGCCCTGGCCTGGTTCGACGACTGCCAGCCTGACATCGTGGTCAGTGATTGGCGCATGCCGGGCATGTCCGGCCTTGATCTCTGCCGCCTGCTCAAGCAAAAGGAGAGGCCGCCCTATGTGCTGATGCTGACCGCCAACAGTGATACGGCGAATCTGATCCAAGGCATTGAATCCGGGGCCGACGACTACCTGGGCAAGCCGTTCTTGCCGGCGGTGCTCAAGGTGCGCCTGCTGGCCGCCCGCCGTCAGGTCTGCCTGAACCGGCGACTGCGCACCCAGTACGATGCCTTGCGCGAAAGCCTGCGTAGTGAATACAACCTGCGCAATCAATTGCTTGAGGATCTGCAGAACGCCGCCAGCCTGCAACGGGCGCTGCTGCCCGCCAAGGGATTCCGTCACCAGGGCTGGTCCGGCCTTCACCACTTCGCCAGCGCCAGTCATCTGGCCGGCGATCTGTTCAACGTGTTTCCGGTGGATGAGAACCATCTGGGGTTCTTCATCGCCGATATTTCCGGGCACGGCACCGCCGCCGCCTTGCAGGCTTTTGCGTTGGGGCTGCGCCTGGGACCGGCCCATGTGGATTGGCGCAAACAAGCGCCCTCTGAAATTCTTTCCGTGGTCAATCGTCAGTTCACCGATCCAGGCCAGGGCGGGCAGTTCGCCACCGTGCAGGTGGGGCGGATCGATTGTCGAAGCGGCGATCTGGTAATCGCCAACGCCGCTCATCCCCGCCCGTTGCTGTGGCGTTCTGACGGCTGTAAGCAGCTTGATCTGGAGGGTGGCCTGCCCTTGGGGATCGAGCCGGAGTTCACCTATCAGGACCACCACCTTCGTCTGGAGCCGGGCGACCGCCTGCTGTTGGTCACCGACGGAACCTATGAAGGCAATCACGCCACCCGGGGCCGGTTTGGCGTGACCAATATTACCGGGACCTTGATGCAAACCGGGTGGTCGGCACCCGAGATGGCGTTGGAGCAGCTTTTTGAAAGCATCCTTACCTGGCAGGACTACAGCCTCCAGGATGACGTTTCCCTTCTTATGTTATGCGCCCCCGAGGCGTTCTAGCGGAGTAAATGAGCCATGCAGCCCTTTCATTTGCGATTGTCGGAAATGCTGTGGAGGAATCACGGCGTGGTCAGAGCCCTGGAACGGTATCTGGAAGCCAACGGCGTGCCGGAACTGGCTCGCTTCAAGGTGGTTACCTGCATGGTGGAGGCGGTGGCCAACGTAGTCTGCCACACGGAGGTGGCGCTCAAGGACATAACCCTCACCGTGTGCTGCGAGGCGGGTAAGGTGAGCCTGGAGCTGACCGACCCTTCCCATGTGTCGGACTTCACCTGGCCGATTCAGCAGCCGGGTGCCCTGGACCAGCGTGGTCGTGGTTTGTGGATCATCCATAACTGGATGAACGCGGTGAGCCATGTGGTGTGCGAGCAAGGCAGCCGCCTGCGCATGGAACTGATTTTCGCCTGACCGTCTCTCCTCCCTCCTAATATTCCTCCCGCTTTGCAATTCGCTACGCAAAACCCGCGTGGCGGTTTGCCCATTCCTTCGATTTTCGTGTAACTCATTGTTTCTTAACGTAAAAAAAGTTGGCCCACTTCGTGCTTTAGGAAACTAAGTGTGACAAATGTCACAACTAAAACGAGGAGCACGTCATGCAACAACAACATATCGTCGAATCCAACGCCCTGGTCGTCCGCCTTCCCAGCGAAGTTCTGATGTCACAGACCCCCACCTACCGGGCAGCACTGTTGCGGCACATGGATGACGGCGTGGAGAACATCATCGTCGATCTTTCCGGTGTGCGTTACATGGATTCCAGCGGGCTTTCCATTCTGGTCAGCCTGCACAAGAAAGCCCGCGAGCAGGGTGGGCGGGTGGTGCTGGTGTCACCGAACGACGGTGTACGGGCGCTGATCGAGCTGACCAGTCTTAACCAGCTTTTCGATATCTACGCCGATGAAAAGTCCGCCATCGAACAGTGCGTGATGTCCTGACCAGGCCGCCCATGCCGGGGAAAACCATGAAGACCTTTGGCTTTCTGATCGTTTCCACGCTGTGTCTTTCGGCCTGCACCACGCCGGCGATGCGGCCCTCGTCCACCTGTGACGTGCTACCCGACGGCAAGCGCTGCCACTACTTCGCCGATGATGACGCCTACGCCCGCGACCGGGGTCTGGTATCGGCCCCGGAACCGGTGCAAGCCGTCCCGGTCGGACCGGCCACGCCGGCCTGGGAGATGGGCGGCGTGGGTGATCCGGTGCTGTCCAACGGCGACCGGCTGGCCGTGAAGGTGCTCAATGGCGAGGAATTCAGTGGCGAGGTGGAAATCGATGCCAGCGGCCATCTTTATCTCGACTATCTGCCGCCGATCGCGGCGGCGGGGCAGCGGCTCGGCGCCGTTAAACAGCGCATCGCCGATGCCCTGGTGGAACAACAGTTGATGCTCGAAGGGGCGATCTTCATCAGCGTCACGCCGTTGAGCTGGGCGCCCATCGACATCACCGTTTCCGGGGCGGTGTTCGAGCCCGGCCAGCACACTATCAACCATGGTGAACGCCTTCCCGATGACCTGGGCAACCTGGAAAGCGGCGATCGCGGCGGCCAGCGTACCCTGGCGGCGGCGATGCGCTCCAGCGGCGGGGTCAGGCCGGACGCCGATCTGACCCGCATCATGGTACGTCGCGGCGAGCACCAGACCGCCCTGGATCTGAGCGCGGTGATGGACGGCGGCGTGGTGCCCCGGTTGCTCTTGCAGGACGGCGACCGCATCCACGTGCCCAGCCGTCGCATCTTCGATGAGGATCTGGCACGGCCCTCTCAGCTCACCACGCCCGGGGTGCGGGTCTTTATTTCCAACCTGACGCAACCGGCGGACAGCAACAGCGAGTCCTCGGTGAATTCGGAAAGCACCCGGTTGCCCTACGGTACCCGGTTGCTGGCCGCGGCCATGGCCGCCAACTGCGTGGGCGGTGCCCAGGTTTCCAATGCCAGCCGGCGTGTGATGCTGGTCACCGAGAACCCGCTCAATGGCCAGGTGGATATCGTCGAACGGTCGGTGGATACCCTGTTGGCCCGGGCCCGCAAGCCGGAGGTCAATCCGGTGATCCTGCCCGGTGACAGCCTCACCTGCTATGACTCCGGTGTCACCAATCTGCGCGAGCTGGCTCGCACCCTGACCGACATGGTGCTGCCGGTGCACCTGCTCGGCTTGTTGTAGAGGATCGGGCCATGAACCAGTGGATGGATCAAATCGGCAAATTCGGATGGGTACGCGAGCTGGTGGTGGAAGGTAGCGACCTGAGCCTGCGCGACCGTTTCAAGCTCTACCTGCGCATCGCGCTGCTGATGCTGGCGCTGATCTGGACCGTGGCGGGCGTGCTGCTCACCGTGAAGCCGGACAAGTACATCAGCCACTGGACGCTGATCCTGCCCGGCGCCGGCTCCGGTGCCCAGGTCAGTCTGGACAGCCTGGGGCAGGCCAGTGCTTCCACCAATTCGCCGTACGCCAGCTCGGCGATTGATCCCCGGGAAAATTACAAAGCGATCGTCATGAGTGATGTGGTGATCGCGGCGGCGGCCGCGTCGCTGGAGCAAACCAGCGCGGCGTTCGGGCAACCCAAACTGAAGTTGCCGACGCAAACCGGCCTGATGGTGTTTTCCTCCCAGGCGCTCACCGCGGAGGACGCCCGGGCCAAGGCCTGGGCGCTTTATCACAGCCTTCAGTCCACCCTCGACGAACTTCGCGAGGATGAAATCCGTATGCGCGAAGAAGGCGTGCGGAAAGGACTGGACGGCTTCGCCACCAAGGTCGGGCAGAGCCAGCGCAATATCGTCGCTTATCAATCCGAGCGCGGCCTGGTGTCTCTCGACCAGTTCAAGGAGCTGGCGATCAGCAGCGAACGGCTGCGTCAGAAGCGGATTGGCAGCGTCAGCCAGCTACAGGGCATCGAGGCCCGCGAGCGCAAGCTGATTGAATACCTGGGTCTGACCGCTTCCCAGGCCGGCGATGTGCTGAAGTTGAAGAACGATCAGCTGTATCAGGAGTTGCTGGTCAACGATACCACTCTGCACGCGGAAGCGATCCGGCTGGGCGGCATGCTCGGCGACCGTCACCCGCGCCTGATCGCACTGCGTCAGGAGCAGGAGCAGGTGCGCGGGGCGATGACCGAACGCTGCCTGGTGCTGATCGATAACTGCGGCACGCGGCTGATGAGAATGTTGTCCGCGGACGATGTGGATGGCCGCGCGCAACTGATGCAGCAGCTGATCAGCCTGGCCAGCGACGCGGAAGGCCTGCGCGAGGAACTGCGCTCCTTGGACGAAGAACTCCGAATCTGGGAAAAGCGCCTGGAAGAAAGCAAACAGGATGCGGCCAAGCTGGCGGAACTGAACCGTGAACACCAGCTGGCCAGCGCCGTTTTTACCTCGGCGGTGGCACGCATGGACGTGGGCAAGGCGGACATTTATTCCGCCTATCCGCTGCTGCAGATTCTTGCCAAGCCGTCGTTGCCGTCGTCGCCGGACCGCGTCGGTTCCCTGTTGATTCTGGTGGGCGGCGCCGCGGCGTCGCTGAGCGTACTGATCGGGCTGGGCCTGTTATGGGTAAGAAAACCGATTTTGAGCAAACTGCTGACGAGAAAATAGTCTGGTTCGCCATCGTCGGCACCTATGGGTTCTGGGTACTGGGCGCGGTTTACCTGGTGGCGCCGGTGATTGGCTGGGTGTTGTTCGTGCGCCTGCTCTCCCGGCAGCTCGGCGAGGCCCGGGGGCCGGCGGAACAACTGCCGCTGCCCCTACTGGCCTGGGCCGCCGCCATGGGCGTGATGCTGCTTAGCCTGGTGATCGGTCACCTGGACATGGGCCTGGGCCTGGGCAAGTTGATCAAGTCTTCCATCGGCTGGGCCAAGGGCTGGGCGCTGCTGGCGCTGTTTCCGCTGGTGGCGCGGTTGGAAATACGACCGGCGGTGATTTACCGCGCCGCCTGCGTGGTGTGCCGTTACACGGTGTTGTTCTTTCCGCTGTTCGTGGCCGCCTGGGTGTTGTCGTTGCCGACCACGCTTTATGTGTCGCCGCTGAAGCTGGTGGGCGGGCCTGGCCCGGAGTTCTTCAGTGTCAGCCTGTACGAACTCGATCCAGGCAGCGGCGCGCCGCGCTGGCGTCTGTTCACCCCCTGGGCGCCGGCCCTGGGCATGCTCGGCAATCTCTATTTCCTGTGCGCGCTGGAGGAACAGGACACCCGTTGGCGACGCTGGGGCATCGCCGGCAGCCTGTTGATGATCGTGATCTCCAAGTCCCGGCTGGCGATGCTGTGCTGCATCGGCCTGTATGGCCTGCGCTGGGTATTCCGTTATTACCGCCACCCGGGCACTTACTTTCTGGCCACGCCGGTGTTGCTGCTGGCCGGATTCCTGGGCGGCAGCATCGTGGAAAAAGTGCTGGATGGCGTGGAGGCCATCAAGTCGGCGCGGGCCGATTCCACCCGCGTCCGTGAAGCGTTGGCGGACATCGCCATCGAGCGCTGGTGGAACGAAGCGATCTGGTGGGGCCATGGCATCGTGGAACGGGGCCCGCACATGGTGGAGTACATGCCGATTGGTTCCCATCACACCTGGTATGGGCTGCTGTTCGTGAAAGGCCTGGTGGGGGCGCTGGCGTTGATGGCCGCGTTCCTGGTCAGCCTGGGCGCGCTGTTGCCGTGGGTGGCCCGGCTTCCCTCCGCCCGTCTTGGGGTGTCCATTCTCTGTCTGCTGCTGTTCTACACCCTGGGAGAAAACCTGGAGATTCTCGCCTACCTGTTCTGGCCGGGCCTGATTCTGCTCGGCCGCGCTCATATTGAAAGTCGCGCCGGGGCTTTTGCGATGCAAAATAGGAGACAACCGCAGGCCATATAATTTTATCAATAAAAACAAAGGGTTAAGAGAAAAAAAAACTGGCATGGAAAATGGATAAAGAGGCTCGTTATCCACTCGGACGAAGAGCACCATGAAACCGATCACCCTGGCCCGACAATTTGAATCCACCGCGCTGCTGCGCGGCATGATGTGGTTGGGCAGCGCGCAAATTCTGGGACGTTGCGTACGTCTGGGGGCCAGCGTGGCGCTTGCGCGCCTGCTTACCCCGGAGGTGTTCGGTCAGGCCGCTCTTATCCTTACCACGTTTGAACTGCTCGCCACCCTGATCCGCCGTATTACCAGCGTCACCCTGATTCCCATGGACGATGAGGAACTGGGTGCTCATATGAACCGCGCGCGCGGGATCAACGCGCGTGCCTGCCAGGCGGCTTTCCTTTTAATGAGCCTGGCCAGTTTGCCACTTGCGTTCTATTACCAGGACAACACCCTGATCGGGCCCATGGTGCTGATGGCCAGCGCTTACCTGCTGCAACCCCTGGGTATGTTGCACGCCGCCCTGAACCAGCGGCGCAACGACATGCGGGTGCTGGGACGGGCGGTGCTCTGGCAGACCATCGCCGACGGTATCCTGACCACCGTGCTGGCACTGCTGGGCCTGGGCATCTGGGCCATTATCGTGCCGAAACTGGCCTCCACCCTGGTATGGGCGGCGGTGCACCGTGCCGCCGTGCGCCCGCCGCGGCCATCCGCCCGCGTCGGTACGCAGCCCCTGGCGCGTCGCGGCATCGAAACCGGTCTGGCCGATTCCGCGGTGGCCCTGCGCTTCAGCATCGATACCTTGTTGATCGGCTACTTCCTTGGCATCCAGGCGGTGGGCATTTACTTCTTCGCCTATAACACCGCCCTCGGTATCAGCCTGGGCTTGATCCAGAGTTTTGGCATCGCCTTCTATGCCCGGCTCAGCGGCACCGCCCGTGGCCGGGCATCCGGGCGGGCTCAGTTTCTGGGCGGGCTGTCCACCATGGCCCTGGTGACCTGGCCGCTGATTTTGCTGCAGTGCGCGCTGGCGCCGTGGTATCTGCCGCTGGTCTACGGCCAGCAATGGATCGATGCCGGAGCGCTGCCGATTTTCCTCTGCCTGTGCCTGTCCGCCCTGGTGCGCCCGATGGGTGAGGCCGCTGGTCAGTTGCTGCTGGCCAACGGTTTGAGCACCGCCAATCTGATTATGAATCTTGTCTTTACCCTGTTGTTGACCGCGGCCATCGCCATGGCCGGTCGCTGGGGGCTTGTCGAGGTGGCCGCCGCCGTACTGGCGTGTCATCTGGTGGGCATGCCGGTGATGGCGTTCTACGCCTGGTCAAGGTGCGGCCTCCCGGCCGCGATCATGAAGGGTAATGCCTTACCCCCTGGAGATGCATCATGATTCCCATTCCCACCGTTTCCGTCATTATGCCGGTCTATAACGTGGAAGCGTTCGTGGCCGAGGCGATTCAATCCGTATTGCGTCAATCGTTTCCGGATTTTGAGCTGATCATCGTCAACGATTGCGCCACCGATGGCAGCCTGGCGATTTGCCAGGGCTTCCATGATTGGCGCATTCGTATCGTCAACCACGATGTTAACCGGGGGCTGGCGGCCGCTCGTAATACCGGTATCAACCATGCGCGCGGGGATTTTCTGGCGTTCCTGGATTCCGACGACATCTGGCATGGCGATAAACTGATGCGACATGTTCAGCATTTCGCGGTGGACCCGGAAATCGGTCTGAGCTTCTCGCGCTCCAGTTTCATGGATTCCAAAGGAGCGCCGATCCGCTGCTATCAGATGCCGAAGCTGTCCGACATCGACGCCGCCCATCTGTTATGCCGCAATCCGATTGGCAACGGCTCGGCGCCGGTGCTGCGGCGGGAGACCCTGGAGGCGATCCGTTTCGTGGGTGAGCGTTGCGGTGAGCCGGTGTCCTGCTATTTCGACGAGGCATTCCGGCAGTCCGAGGATATCGAATGCTGGCTGCGGATCGCCGCCACCACTTTTTGGCAGATCGAGGGCATTCCGGAACCGTTGACCTTCTACCGGCTCAATGAGGGGGGGTTGTCCGCCAAGCTGGATCAGCAGCTCGCCAGCTGGGAAAAAATGATCGAGAAGGCGGAGCGGTACGCGCCGGATCTGGTCGCTGAACACGGTCGCCGTGCCCGGGCTTATCAATTGCGTTACCTGGCCCGCCAGGCCATCCGTTTGAACGATGGCGTTGCCGCCGCGCGTTTTCTAAAACGCGCCGTGGCCGCCGATCCCTCCATTCTGAAGGAAGAAACCGCGCGCACTTCGGCCACCGCCGTGGCCGCTTTCCTGCAGCGCTGTTTGCCGGCGTCACTCTATGGCTATTGCGAGCGGGTAGGGCAGGCCGTTATCGGCTGGCTGCAGCGCCGCCGGATTAGCCGCGAGGGGGTGCATTCTTCCTTACTGTAAACGCGCTGGACTGTTGATGGCAGTCTCTCTTTGGGCCTCCTTGCGAGGCCCTTTTTTTATCGAGAAAAGACAAGCCGATGGAGATTTTGGATGAGCGCGCCGCAGAGCGCGAAGCAATTTGCACACGGTGGCCGGATTTAATAATAAAAACCAATTAAATCAACAAGTTAAAAGTTGGCCCGAGGTATGCAGTAAGAGCTGTGAAAAGAACAATTCAGGAGAGGTTCCATGGCTTTTACACACTCACTCCATAGCCGCCCCCAAATCGCCGCAGGCGTACGGGCCGTGGACCTGATCGCCTCGGTGGTCTTGTTGATGGCCGGCTTGCCGTTGCTGCTGGTCGCCGTGGTCTGGCGCCGGTCACGGGGCCTGGCGGTTTTCGAGGCGGTTCACATCGTCGCCGGCACCGGTGCCGTCGTTACCCAGCGCCAGCTTGCCGGGGCCGGGCCCTGGCGGAGCTATCCGTTTCTGCTGAACGTGCTGCGCGGGCAAGTGTGCCTGCTGGGGATCGATATCCAGTTCGCCCTGGGCGTGCCGGTGGTCTACCCGGCGATGCCGGGTCTGCTGTCGGTGTCCCGGTTGCAGCAACGCATGGGTCTGGGTTTCGAGGATTCGCAAGCGGTGGCGTTGGCCTGCCAGGGCAGTGTGCGCCTCTATCTGCCGGCGTTGGCCCGGGCCCTGTTGTGCCTGTTGCTGGTGCCGCGCCAGCCTGCCGTTCGCGGCGATGAAATCCGGCTGTTTGGCGTGCGTATCCGCAACATGACCATGAAGACCATGCTGGAGGCGCTGTGCAGCCAGGCGCAGTGGGGTGGCGAGACCCGCCGCTATGCGTTCGTGAACGCGGATTGCCTCAATATCGCCTATCGCAACCGTTCCTACCGGGACACCCTGGCCGGCTGCGAGGCGGTGTTCGCCGATGGTATTGGCGTGCGCCTGGGGGCCGCCATGACCGGGCAGGGGGTGCGCGACAACCTCAATGGTACCGACATGTTTCCCCGCTTGTGCGAGCGGCTGGCGGAGAAGGGGCTGGGCGTCTATCTGCTGGGTGGCCGTGACGGTGTCGCCGAGGAAGCGGCTCGCCGGATGCGGGAGCGCTTTCCGAACCTGATTATCAGTGGTTTTCATCACGGCTATTTCGATGCCATCGACGCCATGGAGGTGATTGATGACATCAACCACAGCGGCGCCGCCGTGTTGCTGGTGTCCATGGGCGCGCCAGTCCAGGAAGCCTGGATCGAAAAATACCAGGACCACCTCAGGCCGCGTGTCTGCATGGGCGTCGGTGGCCTGATGGATTTCTATTCCGGCCGGGTCAGCCGCGCGCCGCTGTGGGTTCGTCAGATCGGCATGGAGTGGGTATGGCGTCTGAGCCAGGAGCCGGCGCGTCTGTGGCGGCGCTATCTGATTGGCAACCCCCTGTTTTTGTGGCGCGCCTGGCGGGAACGTCGTGCCGCTGGTCGTGCCGGTGGCCGGCGCCCGGGCGGTGACGCGGCGCCGTGGCACCCGCCGGTGCGTGCCGGTCGTCGTGGTTGTTCCCGCCACCGCCGCCGTTTGCGCCTGGTGCGTGCCGCCAAACGTTCCCTGGATATTCTGGTCAGCGCGTTGGCGATCCTGATGCTGTCACCGCTGTTGTTGATGGTGGTGACCGCGATCCGTCTGGAATCGCCGGGCCCGGTGTTCTTCAAACAATGTCGGGTGGGCAAGGACGGTCGTCCGTTCAACATGTGGAAGCTGCGTTCCATGTACACCGATGCGGAGCAGCGCCTGGCGGAGCTGCGCGCCGTCAACGAAATGCAGGGCGGCGTGCTGTTCAAGATGAAGCGTGACCCGCGCATCACCCGGGTGGGGCGATTGATCCGCAAGGCCTCCATCGATGAGTTGCCGCAGTTGTGGAATGTGCTGAAAGGCGACATGGCCCTGGTGGGCCCGCGGCCCGCCTTGCCCCAGGAGGTGGATCAGTACTCCCTGGATCACCGTCAGCGCTTGGCCGCCCGGCCCGGTATCACCTGCATCTGGCAGGTCTCCGGACGCTCCGACATTCCCTTTCAGCAACAGGTTCATCTGGACATGGAATACATCCATGACCAGGGGTTCTGGACCGATGTGATGCTGCTGGTGAAAACCGTGCCGGCGGTGCTTCTCGCCCGCGGCGCCTACTGAGGAATCGACATCATGGAAGCCATTGTCTTCGCCAATCGCAGCGGCTGGGAGCTGAGCCCCCTGGACCGGCGCTACTGCCCGGCCCTGCTGCCCATCGCCAACCGCGCGGTGATTGAATACACCCTGGACGATCTGGCGCAAGCCGGGGTGTCCCGAGTGAGGCTGGTGGTGTCCAACCAGGCCCGCGAGATCGAGGCGCTGGTGGGCGCCGGGGAGAAATGGGGCCTGCGCGTGGAGTATCACCTGAGCAAGGTGGAGGAGAGCGTCACCGCCGTGGTGCCCCGCCTGGGCCTGGACCCGAGCACGCCGTGCCTGTTCGTGCGCGGCGACGTGCTGCGCAGCCCGAACCTGAAGAACCTGATGGTGATGGCCACGTCTCTGGACGGCGAGGTGCTGCAGCCCTTGCTGGGCCGTCGCAACGCCGGCATCGCCATTCTAAGACCCATCAGTGAGCGGCTGGGGGAGCTGGAATGGCCGCTGATAACGCCGGCGGATACCCGGGGCAGGGTGATCGAGTTGCTGCCGGGCGATTGCAATACCCTGGAAACCTGGCGCGACCTGCTCGATGCCAATCTGCTGGTGGCCAGCCATGCGGTGCCGGGGCTTTCCCCGCGGGGGGCGGCGCGCCCCAGCGCCGAGGCGGTGTTCTTCACCGGCAGCCACTGCCGGTTGCCGGCTCTGGCGCCGCAAGCCGGCGGCGGCGTGATCGGTGAGCATTGCACTCTGGACAAAAGCTGCCTGCTTCAGGGGGTGGTGGTGATCGGCACCGGAGCGGTGGTCGACCGCGCCTGCCGTATCCAGGATGCCCTGGTGATGCCGCACACCTACCTGGGGCCAGGCCTGGCCCTGGAAGGCAAGATCGTTTGCGGCGATCTGCTGCTGGACCCGGCCACCGGTGGCTGGATTCAGGTGTCCGACCGGGATCTGCTGGGTGACAGCCGCGTCGCCACGACCCGGCCGGCGGAGAAAACACCGCCCCTGGAAAGAACGGTGGCCCTGATCGGTCTGACCCTGACGCTGCTGCTTTCACCGCTGTTGCTGGTGACCGGTGGCGCGTGGCGCCCGGAAAAGCGGCGCCTGTTCAGCAATGGCGGCCAGCACCGGATGGGCTGGGTGCTGGGCGGCGGGAACCGTGGTTTGGCGTTGCTGCCGCTGCTGGTTCTGGTGGTGCGTGGCGACCTGCGCCTGTTCGGCGCGGATCCGTCCCGAGGCATCGAGGAGGCCGGTTCCCTGGGGGTCTGGGGTCCGGTGCAACTGTGGCTGCACAGCGGCGCGTCGGACGAGGAGGTGGACATCGTCCAGCGCCACTTCCGCACTCTGAGCCCGCTGCGCCAACTGGCCATGCTGTGGCGCTGGCGTCGTCAGGCGCGCCGCCGTCCCCAAGCCGACGATACGACCTTGACCGCCAGCAGCGCGATTCCGGGAGAACCCTCATGACCACGATTCTTACCTACGGCACCTTTGACCTGTTCCACTTTGGCCATGTGCGGCTGTTTGCCCGGCTGGCGGGGAAGGGCGACCGGCTGATCGTCGGCGTATCCACCGACGCCTTCAACGCGCGCAAGGGCAAGGCGGCGTTCTTCAGCTATCAGCAACGGGTGGAGATGGTGCGCGCCTGTCGATATGTGGATCAGGTGATTCCGGAACGGCACTGGGATCAAAAGGCGGACGACATTCTCAAGTACGGCGTGGATATCTTCGCCATGGGCGACGACTGGCGCGGGCATTTCGATCACCTTGGCGTCCATTGCCGGGTGCTTTATTTGCCGCGCACGGAGACCGTTTCCACCACCAGCATCAAATCCAGTCTCGCGGGCGCACTGCCCGTGGAGCATGGCTGAACCCTGTTCAAGAGGAACCGACTATGTGGCGGAACATACTTGGCAAACTGATCTACTTCATCAGCGGGTGGGTGCCCCGGCAATCCCACAAAGCGGTGTTCGGCTGCTATCGCGATCTGTTCACTGACAACAGCAAGTACCTGTTCCTGCATTACAGCGGTGCTCCCCGGGTGCGAGCGATCTGGATCAGCGGCGATGATTATCTGGTGGAGCGGCTCAATCAGGAAGGCCATGAAGCCTACCATCGCGGTTCCTGGCGCGGCCGCTGGCACGCGCTTACCGCCGGTGTTTACTGCTACAGCAGTTACGTGGGCGACATTAACCAGTGGCTGTGCCGAGGGGCTTTTCTGGTCAACCTCTGGCATGGTTCGCCGCTCAAGGAGATCGAATTCGACATCTCAAATGGTCCCCTGGCGGATCGTTATCGCCGAACCCATCCGGGGATGCGCGCCTGGCGCTATCACCAGCTCTATCTGAAACCGGACCTGATGCTGGCTCCCAGCTTCCGGGTGGCGGATTGTTTCCGCTCCGCGTTCCGTCTACCGGAGCATCGGGTACGGATTGGCGGCTACCCGCGCACCGACTTCGCCGACAGCCCGGAGATGGCCGCCAACCCGCCGCTGCCGGCTTTCTGCAATGGACGCCGCCGGATTCTCTATGCGCCGTCCTGGCGGGACGGCGCCAATGGCAACCCCTACCTGGAGGCTCTGGATTGGCCACGGTTGTCCGATTGGCTGGTCGAGAATGACAGCGTGCTGCTGCTAAGGCTGCACCCCAATGAACGGGAAATGGCGAGGGATCTGGCGAAATATCCGTTCATTGTCGATATCAGTCACCGGGAAGACATCTATGACCTGCTGCCGGACCTGGCCCTGGTAATCACCGATTATTCATCGTTGTACATCGATGGTTTGCTGTTCGACGTGCCGGTGCTGTTCTACCGATTCGATCATGCCTGGTACGCCAGCGACTGCCGGAAAGCGTATGCCTACAGCCGGGATCTGCCGGCCGCCGGGCGGGTGGTGGGCGACTTCGAGACGCTGTTGGCGGAGCTGCAACGCGGCTATTGCTTTGATCGCAATCAGAACCGCACCGGGCGGGCCGCCCAGCGCAATCAGTTCTGGCAACCCGGGTTGCCCCGGGCGTTCGAAGTGATTGACCGCCAGTTGGGATGGTAGTGCGCGGTTTGGGCGCGGTGGTGGTCGCGGTGCAATCAATCTGCTATTACTACGGGGCGCCACTTGGGGGGCGCCGGCGGGCTGCTCAGCCCTCCGTTCCCAAGGGGAAATACAGAATAAATCGGTGTATACCATGGCTGCGACACGTTGGGGCGGCGACCACAATGGTGAGTCGCAGCGTCGGGCATTGCTCAAGGCGCTATTGATCATTACCGCGCTGTGCGGTGTGTTGTTCTTCGTGATCAACAGCCGCCGGGGCGTGATGGTGCTTGCCTATATGGAGCTGGGGGCGGCGGTGGCTTCCCTGGCACTGTACGTGGTGGCGCGGCGCACCCGGCGCCTGTTGCTCTGGACCCTGCTCTATCTGATCCCCTTCCTGACCATCATGATGGTCGCTCTCTACATACCGGGTTCCTCTCCCACGGTGTTTTTGTGGGTGTACATCGTGCCGGTGCTTTGCCATCTGTTGCTGGGCCAGCGGCTGGGGCTGGCGGTGTCGGTGTTTTATATCCTGGTGGCGCTGTTCCTGTTTCTGCACAAAAACCCGGACTATCTGTACCGTGGCCAGTTCGCGGAGATCGCCAACATCACCTTGTCCCTGGCGGTGACCCTGGCGTTCGCCTACATCTACGAACTCAGCAGCCATCGTTCCCGGTCCGACCTGATGGTGATGGCGTCCACCGACCCGCTCACCCGGCTGGCCAATCTGTACCGCTTCCGGGAGGCCTTCGAGCATGAGAAACGCCGGGCGCTGCGGCTGGACTCGCCACTGAGCGTGTTGGTGCTTGATCTTGACCATTTCAAGGCGGTCAACGATACCCACGGCCATAAGGTCGGCGACCTGGTGCTGATTCACGTTGCCCAGCGGCTGCGCGAGCGCTTGCGTGCCACCGATTTACCGTGCCGGGTGGGCGGCGAGGAATTCACGGTGCTGCTGCCCGACACGGATCGCAAGGAGGCGGTGGTGGTGGCGGAAACCCTGCGTGAGCTTATCGAGTGCCAGCCTTACCGGGGTGGCCGGCTGGTGATCCCGCTGTCGTGCAGTATCGGCGTGGCGGAATGGGGCACCGACGGCGACACCATCGACGAGCTGGTGGAAGCCGCCGACCAGCGCCTCTATATCGCCAAACAGCAGGGTCGTAACCAGGTGGTGGCGAGCGGTTGAACTCTGGACGTCCGGCGGGGCCTTACCGATACTGAGGCGACACTTTCCCGCAAGGAGACGGTGATGAGCGAAACACGGGTAGAGAAGGATTCCCTGGGCGAGATCGAAGTACCGGTGGAGGCGCGCTGGGGCGCGCAGACACAGCGGGCGGTGAATAACTTTCCAATCAGCGGTCGGCGTCTGCCGGCCCGCTTCATTCAGGCGGTGGTGCGCGTGAAGCGCTGCGCCGCCCAGACCAACGCCGATCTGGACCAGCTTGACGAGCACAAACGCGCCGCCATTGTCGGCGCCTGCAACGAGCTGCTGGAGGGCCATCATCTGGATCAGTTCCCGGTGGACGTATTCCAGACCGGCTCCGGCACCAGCACCAACATGAACGTCAACGAGGTGATCGCCCACCTGTGCCGGGACGCCGGCGCCGAGGTGCACCCCAACGACGACGTCAACCTGGGCCAGAGCAGCAACGACACCATTCCCACCGCCCTGCACCTGTCCTCGGTGCTGGCGGTCACCGAGCAGCTGCTGCCCGGGCTGGAGCATCTGATCGCCACCCTGGGCCTGCGCGCCAGCGAGGGCAAGACGCTGGTGAAGACCGGCCGCACCCACCTGATGGACGCCATGCCGGTGACGGTGGAGCAGGAGCTGCGCACCTGGGTGCTGCAGTTGCAGGGCGCCAGCGAGCGGCTGGCCCGGGCCCGGGACGAGCTGCAGGGGCTGCCCCAGGGCGGCACCGCGGTGGGCACCGGCATCAATGCCCACCCGCGCTTTGGCGAGTGCTTCGCCGCCACCCTGGCGGATGACACCGGCCGGCCTTTCACCGCCTTGCCCCATCCGGCCCTGGCGCAAAGCGCACTGGACGCGCCGCTGAATCTGTCCGCCGCCCTACGCGGCCTGGCGGTGGTGCTGATGAAGATCGGCAACGATCTGCGCTGGATGAATTCCGGGCCCATCCACGGCCTGGGGGAACTGCAACTGCCCGCCACCCAGCCGGGTTCCTCAATCATGCCCGGCAAGGTCAATCCGGTGATCTGCGAATCCGCCACCATGGTGGCGGCCCAGGTGATCGGTCTGGATCAGGCCAACACGGTGGCGGCGCAAAGCGGCAACTTTCAGCTCAACGTGATGCTGCCCCTGGTGGCCACCAACCTGCTGGACATGACCGAATGGCTGGCCAATAGCTGCCGCAACCTGGCCGACCAGGCCATCGAGGGCATGACCTGGAACCGGGAGCGCCTGGCCGAGGGGGTGGGCCGAAACCCGATTCTGGTCACCGCCCTGAACCCGGTGATTGGCTACGAAAAAGCGGCCACCATCGCCAAGGAGGCGTTCGCAACCGGTCGTGCCGTGATCGACGTGGCCGCCGAGCACACCGATCTCGGCCATGATGAGCTGAAACGGCTTCTCGACCCGCTCAAGCTCACCGGCCCCGACCCGGAATAAGCCGCGACGCACCGGTCACGCCGCCGGGGTGACGGCGGCGGCGGCCTGTGCCAATCTTTCGCCCCCTAATAAATAGCAATTTCCGGCCACTTTTTCGGACCGGAACCTTTTGGTGATGGAGAGCAAGCATGAGCAAAGACCTGACCATTGATCGCACCCCCGAGGCGGTGGAGTCGCCGTTGCTGATCCATAGCATCCTGGAATCCGGCGTGCGGTCCGCCCCGGATCAGGAAATCGTCTATGCCGACCAACGCCGGCTGACCTATCGTGAACTGGGACAGCGCGTGCACCGGCTGGCCGGTGCCCTGGCCTCCCAGGGCGTCAAGCCGGGCGACACCGTGGCGGTCATGGATTGGGACACCAACCGCTACCTGGAAGCCTTCTTCGCCATTCCAATGATGGGGGCCGTGTTGCACACCGTGAACGTGCGGCTCAGCCCGGAACAGATTCTCTATACCCTCAACCACGCCGAGGACGACGTGATTCTGGTGAACCGGGAATTCCTGCCGGTGCTGGAAGAGCTCAAGGACCGCATCGAGACCGCCAAGACCTTTATCCTGCTGGATGACGAGGGCGGTAACCTGGACAGCCAGCTGGAGCTTGCCGGTGAATACGAGGCCCTGCTTCAGCAGGCACCGGACCATTACGACTTTCCCCTGCTGGACGAAAACACCCGCGCCACCACCTTCTATACCACCGGCACCACGGGCCTGCCCAAGGGCGTGTATTTCTCCCACCGGCAATTGGTGCTGCATACCTTCGCCGGTCGCGCGGCGCTGTCCGGTTCCGGCCATGGCCGGCTCAATCAGGACGACGTTTACATGCCGATCACGCCCATGTTCCACGTGCACGCCTGGGGCGTGCCCTACGTGGCCACCCTGCTGGGCGTGAAGCAGGTGTACCCGGGCCGCTATGTGCCGGAAAGCCTGCTCAAGCTGCTGCTCACCGAGAAAGTCACCTTTTCCCACTGCGTGCCCACCATCATCCAGATGCTGCTGCAGTCGGAAGCGGCCAAGAGTATCGACCTGAGCGGCTGGAAGGTGATCATCGGCGGTTCCGCTCTGGCGCGACCGCTGGCCAAGGCCGCCCTGGCCCGAGGCATCGATATCTACTCCGGCTACGGCATGAGCGAGACCTGCCCGCTGATTTCCGTGGCGCTGCTGACCCCGGAACTGGAAAAAGCCGACCCGGAAACCCAGGCCGATTACCGCAGCCGCACCGGCCGGCCGGTGCCCATGGTGCAGTGGCGCATCGTCGATACCGACATGAATGACGTGCCCCACGACGGCAAGAGCCAGGGTGAGCTGGTGCTGCGCGCCCCCTGGCTGACCCAGGGTTACCTGAAGGACGAGGAAAACTCGAAAACCCTCTGGCACGGCGGCTGGATGCACACCGGTGACATCGGCGTGATCGATGGCGACGGCTGGCTGCGCATCACCGACCGCATCAAGGATGTGATCAAGACCGGCGGCGAGTGGGTCTCCTCCCTGGATCTGGAAGGCCTGATCCTGCAGCACGACGGCGTGGCCGAGTGCGCGGTGGTGGGTGTCGAGGATCCCAAGTGGGGCGAGCGCCCGGTGGCCCTGGTGGTCAAGGGCGGCGAAGTGGACGAACAGGCGATCAAGGACCTGGTGGCGGGCTACGCCGACAAGGGCGTGATCAGCCGCTATGGCATCCCCGATCGGGTGGTGTTCGTGGACGAACTGCCGCGTACCTCCGTGGGCAAACTCGACAAGAAGAAAATGCGCGCCGAACTGGTGTGATCGTCCCCGGGGCCGGTGTTCACCGGCCCCGTCCCGCCTTCCCACTCAGAAATTCCGATCCTCCCGACGCCAAACGGTGTACCCTTCGGGAACCGGTCGGTCATCGGTCGGTCAGCTTACTGTAATTCTCACACTCCGTGTTCCCTTCGCCCAGGCATGGCCGCCTTTCGGGGACGGGTGTGCCTGTAATGTGGAGAACACGATGTTGCGAGTCATCGCGAGCCTGGCCCTGGTGGCGGCTCTGGTCCTGGGCGCCTGGTGGTGGCGGCAGGAGGGGCTGGAGCCGGCGGCGGCGCAGCGGCCGCCCACCGTGGTCAACGTGGCGCCGGCCATCACCCGGCCGCTGGCCAACCGGCTGGACGTGGTGGGCAACGCCCGGGCCAGCCGCGCCGTCACCCTGCTTACCGAGGTGGATGGCCGCGTCAAGGACCTGCATTTCCAGGAAGGGCAGAGTGTCGCCGCCGGTGATTTGCTGGTTTCCCTGGATGACCGTCAGGCGCGAGCCGATCTGGGCCGGGCACGGGCGGAGTATCAGCGCGCCCTGTCCGACTATCAACGGGCCGCGCGGCTGGCCGGCAGCCGCTCCATCTCCGAAGCGGAGGTGGATACCTTGAAAACCACCCTGGAAGCGGCCAAGGCGGATCAGGCCGCCAGCATGGCGGCCCTGGACGATCATCGTATCCGCGCGCCGTTCGATGGCGTGGTGGGCCTGCGCCAGGTGGACCCCGGCGCCTACCTTCAGGTGGGCGATCCGATCGCCAATCTGGACAGCATCCTGACCCTGGACGTGCATTTCCAGGTCCCGGAGCGTTACCTGGCCCACCTGCACGCGGGCCTGCCCGTGGACATCACCAGCGACGCCTATCCGGGCAAGACCTTCCACGGCAAGGTGGCGCTGCTCGATACCCGGGTGGATACCGCCAGCCGCGGCCTGCCGGTGAAGGCGGTGCTCGACAATAGCGAGACCTTGCTGCGGCCCGGCCAGTTCCTGCAGGTGTCGGTGTTGCTGGAGGAGCATGCCGCGGTGCTGGTGCCGGAACAGGCGGTGATCACCCAGGGCGCGCAAAGCTATGTGTTCACCGTCAGTGACACCCAGCGCGCCGAGCGCCGGGCGGTGAGCCTGGGCGGGCGCCGTGATGGCTGGGTGGAAATCACCGCCGGCCTGCGTGATCACGAGCCGGTGATCGTCAACGGCCACAGCCGCTTGGGCGGTGGAGCGCCGGTGAAGGTGGTGGAGGACCAGGGCGCCTTGTTGCCCGCGCAGCGCGCCTTGCTGGAGGAAGCGGCCTGATGGTTCTGAGCGACGTCTCGGTCAAACGGCCGGTCTTCGCGACCGTGATCAGCCTGCTGATCGTGGTGTTCGGCGTCAGCGCCCTGTTGAAACTGCCGGTGCGTGAGTACCCGGATATCGACCCGCCCCAGGTCACCGTGGAGGTCAGCTACGACGGCGCCGCTCCGGAAGTGATCGACACACAGATCATTCAGGTGGTGGAAGGCGCCATCGCTGGCGTGGAAGGGGTGCACCGCATCGAGTCGCGGTCGCGGCTGGGTTCGGCGCGTACCTCGGTGGAATTCAATCTCGACCGCGATCTCGACATCGCCGCCAATGACGTACGCGACGCGGTATCCCGGGTGCTCAATCACTTGCCAGAGGACGCCGACGCGCCGGTGATCGCCAAGGCCGATTCCGACGCCCGGCCGATCATCTGGGTGACCTTGAGCAGTGACACCCTGGCTCCCCAGGAGCTCACCGATTTCGCCGAGCGCAATCTGGTGGACCGCTTCGCGGTGCTTGATGGCGTGTCCGAGGTCATGATCGGTGGTGAACGCCGCTACGCCATGCGCGTCTGGCTGGATCGCCAGCGCATGGCCGCCAATAACATCGCCGTCAACGACATCGCCGGTGCCCTGCGCGCCAACAACGTGGAACTGCCCGCCGGACGGCTGGAATCCGACAGCCGCAGCTTCACGGTGCGCGCCGATAACCGGCTGGCCACGGTGGAGGCGTTCCGCGATCTGGTGCTGCGTCGGCAGGGCGATTACCTGCTGCGCCTGGGGGATGTGGCACGGGTCACCCTGGGCGTGGAAAACGACGACACCATGTTGCGCGCCAATGGCAAGCAGGCCATCGGCCTGGGCATCATCCGCCAGTCCAAGGCCAACACCGTGGCGGTGTCCGATCAGGTGCGCGCGGAAATCCGCCGTCTGAGTGACAATCTGCCGGCGGACATCAGCCTGGACATCAATCACGACGAATCCCTGTTCATTCGTGCTTCGATCCGCGAGGTGCTGATCACCCTGGCCCTGTCCATGGCTCTGGTGGTGGCGGTGATCTTCGTGTTCCTGGGCAGTCTGCGCGCCACCCTGATCCCGGCGGTGACGATTCCCGTGTCGGTGATCGGGGCTTTCATGGGCCTTGGTGCCCTGGGTTTTTCCATCAACGTGCTCACGCTGCTGGCGCTGATTCTGGCCATCGGCCTGGTGGTGGACGACGCCATCGTCATGCTGGAGAACATCCAGCGTCGCATCGACGAAGGCGAATCGCGGCTGGTGGCGGCCTTTCTGGGCGCCCGTCAGGTAGCGTTCGCGGTGGTCGCCACCACCCTGACGCTGGTGGCGGTGTTCGTGCCGATCTCCTTCATGGGGGGCGACGTGGGCCGGCTGTTCGGTGAGTTCGGTTTCACCCTGGCGGCGGCGGTGATCATCTCCAGCGTGGTGGCGTTGAGTCTGGCGCCGATGCTGTGTTCCCGCTGGCTCCATCCCCACCCCAAGGAGGAAGCCCGCAAACACCGGCTCGAGCGCGCCTTGGGCGGCCTTAATCAAGTCTACGCGCGGGCTCTGGCCGGCGCTCTCGGTCGTCCCTGGCCGGTGGTGGGGTTGTCGGTGTTGATCTGCGTGCTGGCCGGTCTGGTCTACAACGGCATTCCCCGAGAGCTATCGCCCACCGAGGATCGGGGCGTGTTCATCGTACCGGCCACCGCGCCCCAAGGCGCCACGGCGGAATACACCGCCTGGCATCTGCAACGGGTGGAGGGCCTGCTGGCGCCGCTTTTGGAGGAGGGTGGCGAGGGGCAGCGCACGCTCTCCATCGTCGGTTTCCGTGGCCAGCCAGAGCGCGCCTTCATGATCGCCCGTCTGAAACCCTGGGAGCAGCGTGAGCGCAGCCAACAGGAAATCGTTAATGGTCTGCGCGGCCCGTTGAGCGAGGTGGCCGGCCTGCGGGCCTTCGCCATCAACCCGCCCGGCCTGGGACAAAGCGGTTTCAATCAGGATCTGGAAGTGGTGATCGCGGGCCCCGACTATGACTCGGTGAAACGCTGGAGCAACGCCATGATGGACGCCATGGCGGCGAACCCGAATCTGCTCAGCATCGACACTGACTACGAGGAAACCCAGCCGCAACTGGACGTGGTGCTCGACCGGGCCAGGGCGGCGGACTTCGGGCTTTCCGCCACCGACGTGGGCCAGACCCTGCAGGCCATGTTCGCGACCCTGCAGGCATCCACCTATGTGGACCGGGGTCGCGAATACGACGTATTGCTGGAGGCCGCGGATGCCGATGCCCGGGAGCCGGAAGACATCAATCCGATCTACATTCGCACCGAGGCGGGCGCCCTGGTGCCCCTGTCCAGCGTGGTGGAACTCAACACCCTGGGTGCCGCTCCGGAACTGCGCCGGGTCGATCGGCTGCCGGCCATTACCCTGTCCGCCAATCTGGGCCCCGGCTACGATATGGGCCGCGCCATCGATTTCATCGAGACCACGGTGGACGATATTCTGCCCCTGGAAGCGCGCCTCGGTTACAAGGGCACGGCGGAGGAATTCACCGAGGCGTCCTCGGCGATCCTGGTCACCTTCGCCCTCGCTCTGGTGATCGTTTTCCTGGTGCTGGCGGCCCAGTTCGAAAGCTGGATCCATCCTCTGATCATTCTGCTCACCGTGCCGTTGGCCATCGCCGGCGCCCTGCTGGCGTTGTGGGCCTCCGGCAACAGCCTCAATATTTACAGTCAGATCGGCATGATCATGCTGCTCGGGCTGATGGCCAAGAATGGCATCCTGATCGTGGAATTCGCCAACCAGCTTCGTGATCAGGGCTATTCGGTGCGTGATGCCGTCTATCAAGGGGCGATCATCCGCTTCCGCCCGGTGTTGATGACCGGGGTATCCACCATCTTCGGCGCCATCCCACTGGTGTTCGCCAGCGGCGCCGGCGCCGAGAGCCGGTTTACCATCGGCGTGGTGATTCTCGGCGGTCTGCTGTTCGCCACCGTGCTCACCCTGTTCATCATTCCGGTGTTGTATGTGTGGCTGGCCGGTTACACCGGGGCCGCCGATGCCGTGAAGCAGCAACTCGAGAAGGAAATGAACGGCGACGGGGCGTCCCATGGAGTATGAGCTGGTCCGCTCCCGCCGGCGTAGCCTGGAGGTCCGGGTGTTTCCCGACGGTCATGTTCAGGTGCGTGCCCCGCAACGGCTGGCTTTGCGCCATGTGCGGGCCTTCGTCGATGAGCGTCGCGGCTGGATCGAGAAACAGCAACGGCACATGGCCGAGCGGCCCCGCCAGCGCTGGCGCCATGGGGATCACTGTACCCATCTGGGCGATACCCTGAGCCTGGAACTGGCGGCGGGCCGTCGGCGAGTAGCGCGCCATCACAACCACCTGCGGGTCACGGTGCCGGACCCCGACGATGAACGGCAGGTCAGTGATGCCGTTCACGAGTGGTGGCGTGCCCAGGCGCGCCCCTTGTTCCAGGCGCGCATCGAGGCCCTGTTCCCCTGGTTCGCCGCTCGCGGGCACGACTTCCCGGTGCTGAGGGTGAAGAAGATGCGCACCCGTTGGGGGTCTTTATCCCAGCGTGGCTACATCAATCTCAGCCTGCTGCTGATGCAGTACCCCCTGGCGGTGATCGACTACGTGGTGATGCACGAGCTTTGCCACCTGGAGCACATGAATCACGGGCCCGACTTTCACGCCCTGATGGACCGGCGCATGCCCGATTGGCGTCGCCGCAAGATGCTGCTGGAAGGCTGAGGAAGCCATCCGGTGCCGGCCTGGAAACCGGACACAAAAAACCCCGCGCCAGGCGGGGTTTTTTGTAGCAAGGGCGGGCCCTTACTCTGCGACGACGTTCGCAGCCTGCGGACCTTTCGGACCTTGCTGGATGTCGAAGCTTACTTTCTGGCCTTCAGCCAGGGTCCGGAAGCCGGAGCCGCTGATCGCACTGAAGTGAACGAAAACGTCCGCGCCACCGTCATCCTGGGAGATGAAACCAAAACCCTTGGACTCGTTGAACCATTTAACGGTACCAGTAGCCATTTGAATCTATACCTCAAAACTTTTCATAGGGTGATGCTTGCAAACCAGGAAGGGGGTGTTCGGAGACTTCTAGTGCTTCACGCGGGGAAGGCCACTACCAAAACCAGCCACTGCCACAATCTGCAGCGTTTTGACTTTACTACCCTTTTTCACACCGCACCAACTATTTTTTTGTAACCCGCTGGTGACCGCTGAAACCGCCGGCTAGCGCAGGCCGGCGGCGATCTCCAGCTCGTGGATGGACTGCTCAAGATAGTCCAGCAGGCGCTGCATCGAGGGCAGGGTACGGCGGCAGGCGATCAGACCGAACTCGATCTGGTCGCGGTAACTGGTCAGGGTCATGTTGAGAGCGATGCGGTCCAGCACCACCGACACCGGGTACTGCCCCTGAAGCTGAGCGCCGTTCCAGTACAGCGGCTCCCGTGGGCCGGGCACGTTGGAGATGATCACGTTGAAGGCACGCCATTTGGGCGCCAGGCCGGTGAGCAGGTTGAGCCCGGTGGGCGCCATGCTCAGGGCGGTGAAGTTGAGGATCTCCTCGGGGCTCATCTGCGCGAAACGCTGCTTGGCCTCCTTCACCGAGGCTTGCACCACCCGCAGCCGGTTGGCCGGGTCGCAAATATGCGTGCCCAGGTTCGCCAGGATCATGGCGATCTGGTTGCCGCCGGCGCTGTCGTCCTTGCGCAGGGACATCGGCACCATGGCGATCAGCGGCGCGTTCGGCAGAGCATTCTGGCTGATCAGATATTCGCGCAGGGCATGGCCGCACATGCTCAACACCACGTCGTTGAGCGTGCAATTGAAGGCGCCGGCCAGTTTCTTCAGGCGCGGCAGGGAATAGCTCTGCGCGGCGAACCGCCGGGAACCGGTAATGCACTGGTTGAGGATGGTGTCCGGGGCCTGGAAGATGGAAACGAAGTTGGGGTCGTCCTTGGCTTTCTGGGTGACCCGGTAGATTTCCCGCGCCAGCGCCGGCACGGTGGCGATCTGACGGCTGGCGCCGGCGGTGAGCCGGGCCAGGCTGCTGACCGCGTCCACCGGGCTGCCCAGCCCGCGCGCCCGCTTCTTGGGTTTGTAGGCCCACACCGGAGGCAGATCCCGCTCCTCCGGGTCCGGCGATAGGGCACGCATGCCCATGCGCATGGCCGAGATGCCGTCCACCATGGAATGATGCACCTTGGTGTAGAGTGCGAACTGACGGCCACGGATGCCCTCGATCAGGTGCGCCTCCCAAAGGGGGCGCTCCCGGTCCAGCAGATTGGAATGCTCCGCCGACACCAGCGACAGCAGTTCCCGGATGCGACCGGGCTTGGGCAGCGCCTCGTGACGGAAATGGTGGTCGATATCGAACTGCTGGTCCTCGTCCCAGTGCCACTGGCCCATTCGGCGGCGCAGGCGCTGGTTGAACGGAGGTTCCGGGTGGCAGTAGTCGCGAATCGACTGCGCCAGCTCGCTGACGTACTTGGGGCCGGCGCCCTCGGGAAAGGAAAAAAGTTGCAGGCCGGCCACGTGCATGGGTTGCTGTCGTTTTTCCAGATACAGAAACAGCTGATCCACCGGACTCAGAGTCTTCATGCCATCCTCGTTTGTTATTGCCGTCCCGCTCGGGAACAGGACGCGCTATCTCCTTGGCGTTCCGGGCCATCTTAGCAGAGCGGCCACGGTCCTGAATGTGCTTTCCGGTAATCGCGGCGCGGCCCTGGAGCCGACCGGGATGTGCACCGGTTCGCGTAATGGACACTTGCAAAAAGGCTGCCATTCCGATGCAACGGTTCGGTCACGGGGCCTTGCCACGGTGCTTCGATCACCGTTTGCGGAGAGGGTCATGCGAATCACCATCATGGCGCTGGCGGGGCTGGGGCTGGCCAGCGCCGCTCAGGCCAATATTCTGATCAGCGAGTACGTGGAAGGCGGCGGCTACAACAAGGCCATCGAGCTGCACAACGCCGGTGAGGTCAGTGAAAGCCTCGACGGCTACACCCTGGAGCTTTACAGCAACGGCGGCACCGAGCCGGGTGCCACTCTGGCCCTGGACGGCCGGGAACTGGCCGCCGACGAGGTTCTGGTGATCGTCTCCAACCAGGCCGGGGGTGAGCTCGCCGGGCTGGCGGATTTGAGCAGCGCCGCGATCAATCACAACGGCGACGACGCCTACGTCCTGCGCGACGCCGGCGGCGTGGTGGACAGCTTCGGCCGGGTCGGAGAGGACCCGGGCGACGCCTGGACCGGCGGCGGGCTGAGCACCCGGGACCGGACCCTGCGTCGCAAGGACAACATCACCACCGGCGATACCGTGATCGACGACGCCTTTGATCCGTCGGCGCAGTGGCAGGGCTATCCGGTGGACACCCTGGGCGGCCTCGGCGCCCCTGGCGCCGGCAGCGTGGAGGGCGATGGCGAGCCGGTTCCCCTGGGCGCCTGCGGCGAGCCGGTGACCCGCGTCGCCGCCATTCAGGGCAAGGGCGACGCCTCGCCGCTGGCCGGCGAGGGACACGTGATCGAGGCGGTGGTCACCGCCGTGTACCCGGCCTTCGACGGCTTCTATGTGATGGAAACCGAGGCCCACCGGGATGACGACCCCGCCACCTCCGAAGGGTTGTTCGTCTATCAGCCGGAGGCGGACGTGGTCGCCGGCGACCGGGTGCGGGTGAGCGGGACCGTCGACGAGTACTACGGCCTTACCCAGATCAGCGCCGACCACCGGGCCGTCTGCGAGCAGGGCCTGACCGTGTCGCCGGTGGCGCTGACCCTGCCGTTCGACGACCCGGCCGACCGGGAGGCCCTGGAAGGCATGCTGGTGACCGTGGAGCAGCCGCTCACCGTGAGCGACAATTACCAGTTGGCCCGCTACGGCAGCATGACCCTGAGCAACGGGCGCCTGTTCAATCCCACCAACGTGGCCGAACCCGGCGCGGCGGCCCGGGCGGTGAAGGACGCCAACGAACGCAACCAGGTGCTACTGGACGATGCCTCCAACGAGCAGAACCCGGTCACCGTGATCTACCCGGCCGGCGGTCTGGCGGCGGACAACACGGTGCGCGCCGGCTACCGCACCCGGCCGTTCCAGGCGGTGTTCACCTACGGCTTCGACGAGTGGCGTCTGCAGCCGGTGGGTGAAGTGGCGTTCGACACCGCCGCCAACCCCCGCGCCCCGGCCCCGGACCGGGCCGCCGGCAGCGACCTGCGGGTGGCCGCCTTCAACGTGCTCAACTACTTCAATGGCGACGGCCAGGGTGGCGGGTTTCCCACCGAGCGCGGTGCCCGCGACGCAGAGGAACTGACCCGGCAGCAGGCCAAGCTGGTGGCCGCGCTTAAGGACATCGACGCCGACGTGGTGGGGCTCATGGAGGTGGAGAACGACGGCTATGGCCCGGATTCCGCTCTGGCGCGGCTCACCGCCGCCCTGGGCCCGTCCTGGCGCTACGTGGACCCGGGCCTCGAGCGCCTTGGCGGCGACGCCATCGCCGTGGCGCTGATCTACCGCGGTGACGTCGTGGCCGAGGCCGGCACCGCCGCCACCACCGCCGTCGGTGCCTTCGGCAACAACACCAATCGCCAGCCCCTGGCGCAGACTTTCCGCCCGCTCAACGGCGGCGAGGCGGTCACCGTGGTGGTCAATCACTTCAAGTCCAAGGGCAGCTGCCCGGACGATGGCGAGAACGCGGAGCAGGGCGATCTGCAAGGCTGCTGGAACGCGGAGCGGGTGGCCGCCGCCGAGCAATTGCCGGGCTGGCTGGAGAGCGATCCCACCGGTGCCGACGAAGGCAACTGGCTGATCATCGGGGACCTGAACAGCTACGCCATGGAAGACCCGATCGCCGCCCTGCGCGACGCCGGTCTGGTGGATCTGATCCAGCGCTTCCAGGGCGACAATGCCTACAGCTACACCTACATGGGAGAGGCCGGCTATCTGGACCACGCGCTGGCCTCCGAAGCGCTCAACGAGAAGGTGCTGGCCGCCCACGAGTGGCACGCCAACGCCGACGAGCCGGTGGCGTTTTCCTACCGCCTGCCGGAGTACCAGAGCGACGACCAGCACCGGCTCTATTACGCCGCGAATGCCTGGCGTGCCTCCGATCACGATCCGGTGATCGTCGATCTGGCCCTGTCCGGCGCCGCCGGCGGCGAACCGGACCCGGAGGATGACGCCGGTGACGGTGGCGACAGTGACGGCGGAGGCCTCGGCTATGGCGTGTTGCTGATGCTGGCGGGCCTGGCGCGCCGCCATCACTGACCATTGCGCGGCGGCGGGGTACCCTTGGGCGCTGTCATGAATACCAAGGAGACGCCCATGCCGCCGCGCCGCTTTCAGGCTCTGTTGTTCGACCTCGACGGCACCCTGGTGGATACCCGCCTGGATTTCGCCGGCCTGCGCCGGGAGCTGGGTTTCCCCGATGGCATCGGCCTGCTTGAACATCTGGAGACCCTGCCGGAGGTGGAAGCCGCACGGGCCCGGGCGGTGATCGACCGTCACGAAATGGCCGGGGCCTCGGCGGCTACCTGGATCGACGGCGCCGAGGCGCTGCTGGCCGCGCTGCGCCGGCGTGGCGTGCCGACCGCCATCCTTACCCGCAACAGCCGCGCCGCCGTGGCCCGTACCGATCAGATGTTGGGGCTGCCGGTGGATCTGATCCTGACCCGGGAGGACTGCCCGCCCAAGCCGGACCCGGGCGGACTGCTGCGCATCGCCAGACGCCTCGGGCTGGCGCCGGCACGCACGCTGTACGTGGGGGATTTCGTCTACGATCTGCAGGCGGCGCGAAACGCCGGCATGGCGGCCGGTTTGCTGCTCAACGGTGGTAATGGGCATTTCGCCGATCAGGCCGACCTGGTGGTCGGCCATCTCGGTGAACTGCTGGACTGGCTGGAATAGCCGGGCACGGTTACTCGTAGTCGAACGAGAAATGCTCCGGCGCCAGTTGCATGGTGCTCTTGGTGGGTTTGAGGGCGCCGTCGGCGTGGCCCTTGGCGGCCGGCAGCATGCGCTCGAAGAAGAATTCCGCGGTGGCCAGCTTGGCCTGGTAGAACTCCTTGGGCTCGTTGCCGCCATGGGCCAGTTTGTCGCGGGCGACCTTGGCCTGCAGCGCCCAGAAGTAGGCCATCATGGCGTAGCCGGAATACATCAGGAAATCGTGGCTGGCGGTGCCCACCATCTCACGGTCCTTGGCGGCGACCAGCATGATGCGGGTGGTCAGGTAGTTCCACTCGGCGGCGATTTTGAGCAGCTTCCAGGCGTAGGGGCGCAGCTCGCCGTCGGTGAGGTGCTTGCGACCGAAATCGAGCAGCTTCTTGGAGAAATCGCGCACGCATTTGCCACGGCTGGACAGCAGTACCTTGCGGCCCAGCAGATCCAGGGCCTGGATGCCGGTGGTGCCTTCATAGAGCGTGGCGATGCGTGCGTCGCGCACGATCTGCTCCATGCCGTGTTCCTTGATGTAGCCGTGGCCGCCGAATACCTGCATGGCGTCGTTGGCCGCTTCCAGCCCTTTCTCGGTGAGGAAGCCCTTGAGGATCGGTGTCAGGAAGCCCAACTCGCTGTCCCAGCGGTCGTACTTGTCCTTGTCGTCCTCGAGGATGCCGGAAATCATGTTGTCGGCGTACTGGGCGGCGAAATAGATCATCGCCCGGCCACCTTCGGCGATGGCCTTCTGCTTGAGCAGCATGCGGCGCACGTCGCCATGGTGAATCAGGGCGTCGGCCACCGCGTCCGGGTCCTTCTTGCCGGACAGGGCGCGCATGGAACGGCGCTCCTTGGCATAGGGCAGGGAGCCCTGGTAGGCCAGTTCGGCGTGGGCGATGCCCTGGCAGGCGGTGCCGATGCGCGCCGAGTTCATGAAGGTGAACATGCATTCCAGGCCCTGGTTGGCCGGGCCGATCAGGAAACCGGTGGCCTGGTCGAAGTTCATCACGCAGGTGGCGGATGCCTTGATGCCCATTTTCTTTTCCAGGGAGCCGCACGCCACGCCGTTGTCCTCGCCGATCTTGCCGGGCAGGTACTTGGGCACGATGAACAGGGAAATGCCCTTGGTGCCCTTGGGCGCGTCCGGCAGGCGGGCCAGCACGATGTGCACGATGTTCTCGGTGAGATCGTGGTCGCCGGAAGAGATGAAGATCTTGGTGCCGGTGATTTTGTAGGAGCCGTTGTCCTGGGGCTCGGCCTTGGTCTTCACCTGGCCCAGGTCGGTGCCGCACTGGGGCTCGGTGAGGCACATGGTGCCCGCCCAGGTGCCCTCGGTGAGCCGGGTCAGATAAGTCTGTTTCTGCTCTTCGTCGCCGTGCAGCTGGATGGTGTTCATGGCGCCCAGGGACAGGCCCGGGTACATGGCGAACGACCAGTTGGCGGTGCCAAGCATCTCCTGCTTGAACAGGTTCAGCGACATGGGCAGCCCCTGGCCGCCGAACTCGGCGGGATGGGACAGGCCCTGCCAGCCCCCGGCCACGTACTCCTGATAGGCTTCCTTGTAGCCCTTGGGCGTGGTCACCACGCCGTCTTCCAGCTTACAGCCTTCCTCGTCGCCGCTCTGGTAGAGCGGCGCGATGGTGTTCTCGCACAGCCGCGCCAGTTCACCAAGGATCGCCTCCACCATGTCCGGGGTGGCGTCCTCGCCGTTGGGCAGGGTCTTGTAGTGACTCTCGAAGTCGAACACTTCGTTGATCAGGAAGCGCATATCGCGCAGGGGGGCCTTATAGGTCGGCATAACACACTCTCGTTCTGCGATTCCGGACGCGGGCGACCGGCCCGCTTGACATTGCCGAGCATATTAGCGAACGAGCGTTGACTGACATTGACGGTCAAGCGGAGGCCGCCGGCTTTACGGTGAATCAGCGTTTCGTGAATGCTTGAGAACATATGTACACATTAAGGGGCGGTCAATCACCCTTGCCCTTCCAGCCGTACATGGACGTGGACACCCCGGTCCGTTTCGCCACCTGGTCCCAGACCCGCCGGGGCAGAATGCCCTTGAGCAGCTCCACGGAGCGCGCCATGGGCGGTTCGATCACGAATGGCTCGCCCTTGGCGACGCCGCGCAGGATGCTGTCCGCCACCCCGCTGGGGGTAAGCATGGGCGAGAACAGCGGCGTCTTGACGCCCTTGAACATGCCGGTGGAAATGTAGCTGGGGCACACCGTGGTCACCTTGAGCCGGTGCTGATCCCGTTCCGCCAGTTCCAGACGCAAGGATTCGGAAAAGCCCACCACGGCCCACTTGCTGGCCGCGTAGGTGCTGCCATAGGGCAGGCCGATGAACGCCGAGGCGCTGGCGATGTTCACCAGGTGGGCGCGGTCGGCGGCCAGCAGGTCTTCCATGAAGGCGTGGGTGCAGGCCATCAGCCCCTCGGCGTTGACCTTGAAGGTGTCCAGGTGCTTTTGCAGCGGCACCTGTTCGAATTCGCCGCCGTGCACCACCCCGGCGTTGTTCACCAGAATACTCACCGGCCCGCGCTCTTCGTGGAGCTGGTCGCGGAATTTGGCGATCGAGGCGATCTTGCTCACATCCAGGGTATAGGCATGGGCGTTGCCGCCGGCGTTGGTGATGTGGTCCACCACCTCCCGGGCGGCGGCGATGCGCCGCGCGGTGACGATTACCTCGGCGCCCCGGGCGGCGAATTTCTCGGCCATCATCCGACCGATGCCCGCGCCGGCGCCGGTGATCAGAACACGGTGGTTGTCGAAACGGGGCATGGGCTCGCTTCCTGCGGTTGCAAATGAGCCCCTAGCATACAGGCCCGGAGGGGCGGACCGAATTGGCGCGAGAGGCTCCCTATTTCGGCAGCTTGATCCCGACCAGAATCGCGCGGCCCTTTTCCACCGTGCGCGCGCGCAATTTCAGCCCGCTCAGCCGGATGGTGTCGCCCACCACCACCTGCTGGCCGAAGTGACGCTCGAACAGGGCTTCCACGGTCAGCCCTTCCAGGGCCGGGTCCGCCTCTTCCATGCCGTACACCGCCACCAACTGGTCCACGGGGACGCTACCGCGCAGGAAGAACTCGCCGTAGTAGCGTTTTTCGTCCTTGGACAGGCGGTGACACATGTCCGAGAGGTAATCCTTCTCCGCCAGGGGCGCCAGCCAGGTGACCAGGTCGCCGGCCTGGATCACCGGGTCCTCGGCCAGGTTGCGGAATTCCTGGTTGCGGATGATCAGTAGCGGCGTGATACGCGGCGTGGTGATCGCGCCCAGGCGCTGGCCCTCCGCCTTGGCGCCGGCATCCACCTCGAACTGCATGACGTAGCGATCGCCGGAGGCCGCCAGGGGCACCATCTGTTTCGGCGGGGTGGTGGTCGGCACCGACACCTTCAGGCGGCGCGCCATCCAGCGCAGGCTGCCACCCTGGGTGAGCAGGGAAATCAGTACCACCACCAGGGTGATGTCGAACAGCAATCGGGTCTGGCTGACTCCGGCCAGCAACGGGAACACCGCGAGCACGATGGGCACCGCGCCACGCAGCCCGGTCCAGGCGATGAACAGCTCCTCGCGCCAGGTGAAGCGGAACGGCAGCAGGCTGGCCCAGACCGCGATGGGACGCGCCACCAGCATCAGGAACACCGCCACCAGCAGGGCATCCACCAGGCTTTTGCCCAGCTCCGACGGGGTGACCAGCAGCCCCAGCATCAGGAACATGCCGGACTGCGCCAGCCAGGCCATGGAATCCATGGAGCGCAGCACGTTGTCGCCGGTGCCGCCGCGCCGGTTGCCGGCCACCAGGCCGGCCAGGTAAATGGCCAGGAAGCCGCTGCCGCCGGCCAGGTTGGTGGTGGCGAACACCATGGCGCCGCCACTGCACAGCAGCAGGGCATGGAGCCCTTCGTTACTGCGCACCCGCAGCAGAATCTCGCTGAGCAGGGCGCCCAGGGTCAGGCCCATGAGCACGCCCAAGCCGAACTGCTGCACCAGGGTGATCAGCATCTGCCAGCCGAAGCCGATCTCCGGGTTCACCAGCACACCCACCAGCATCAGGGTGATGAAGATCGCCATCGGGTCGTTGAGGCCGGACTCGATCTCCAGGGTGCTGGCGACCCGCTCATTGAGCGTGACGCCGGCGCCCTTGACCACATTGAACACCGCCGCCGCGTCGGTGGAGCCGATGATGCCGCCGAGCAGCAGGCCCAGGCGCCAGTCCACGCCGATTAGCCAGGTGGCGAAGGCGCCCACCAGACCGGCGGACAGGGCCACCCCCAGGGTGGCCAGGCTCAACGCCGGCTTCAGGCCCAGACGGAAGGTGCTCAAGCGGGTACGCAGGCCGCCGTCCAGCAGGATCACCGCCAACGCGATGTTGCTGACCACATAGGCCAGGGAAAAATCATCGAACTGAATACCACCCAGTCCATCCTCGCCGGCGACCATGCCCACCACCAGGAACACCAGCAGCGAGGGTACGCCGAAACGGGCGCTCAGCGTGCCCAGCAACAGGCCGATGAACATCAGACCGGTGCCGACGAGGAGAAAGACGTTCAGTGATTCCAAATGCACTCCCGGAATATCAGGCAGAGAAAAGACCGCTTTCTATTATATAGGAAGACGGCCCGGCTCTCAGTGACACGCTACCGGTTCGTGGCGACACGGTTCCTGAAGGCGCGGCAAAGGGCGTCAGGAGCGGCTTCAGCCGCGATCATCGCCCGGTTATCGCGGCTGAAGCCGCTCCTGACGCGATGAGCCTTTAAATTAGGCGTGTTCGGATTATACTAGCGCGCCCGATCTGATCATATTTTAAACGCGCGCCCGGCGTGCGGAGAGAGCATCCCCATGGAATACCCCCATCGATTCGGCGTCATCGTGATTGGCGGCGGCCATGCCGGCACCGAGGCGGCCCTGGCGGCGGCCCGCATGGGCGTGGACACGGTGCTGCTCACCCACAACATCGAGACGCTCGGGCAGATGAGTTGCAACCCGGCCATCGGTGGCATCGGCAAGAGCCACCTGGTGCGCGAGATCGACGCCCTGGGCGGCGCCATGGCCCGCGCCACCGACCGGGGCGGCATCCAGTTCCGGGTGCTCAACGCCCGCAAGGGGCCGGCGGTGCGCGCCACCCGCGCCCAGGCCGACCGGGTGCGCTACAAGGCGGCGATCCGGGGCATCCTGGAAAACCAGCCCCACCTGACCCTGTTCCAGCAGGCGGTGGATGATCTGATCGTGGAAAACGGTCGCTGCGTGGGCGCGGTCACCAATATGGGGCTGCGTTTCCGCGCCGACGCCGTGGTGCTCACCGCCGGCACCTTCCTGGGCGGCGTCATCCACGTGGGGCTGGACAACCACCAGGGCGGCCGCGCCGGGGATCAGCCCTCCAACGCCCTGGCCCGGCGCCTGCGCGAGCTGCCGTTCCGGGTTGACCGCCTGAAGACCGGCACGCCGCCGCGCATCGACGGCAAGACCGTGGATTTCTCGGTAATGGAACAGCAGTGGGGCGATGACCCGCTGCCGGTAATGAGCTACCTGGGTCGGGTGGAGGAGCACCCCCGCCAGACCTGCTGCTTTATTACCCACACCAATGAGCGTACCCACGACATCATCCGCGCCGGCTTTGACCGCAGCCCCATGTTCACCGGCGTTATCGAAGGCACGGGGCCCCGTTATTGCCCGTCCATCGAGGATAAGGTCAACCGCTACCCGGAAAAGACCAGCCACCAGATCTTCGTCGAGCCGGAAGGGCTCGATACCCACGAACTGTACCCCAACGGTATTTCCACCAGTTTGCCGTTCGATGTGCAGATGGAGGCGGTGCGCTCCATCCGTGGCTTCGAGAACGCCCACATCACCCGGCCCGGCTACGCCATTGAGTACGACTACTTCAACCCCCAGGACCTCAAGCACAGCCTGGAGACCAAGCACATGCCCGGGCTGTTCTTCGCCGGCCAGATCAACGGCACCACCGGCTACGAGGAAGCCGGCGCCCAGGGGTTGCTGGCGGGCCTGAACGCGGCGCGCCTGAGCCAGGAACAGGACGCCTGGACGCCGCGCCGGGACGAGGCCTACATCGGTGTGCTGGTGGATGATCTGATCACCATGGGCACCCGCGAACCCTACCGGATGTTCACCAGCCGGGCGGAATACCGCCTGCTGCTACGCGAGGACAACGCCGATCTGCGCCTCACCGAACGGGGCCGTGAGCTGGGTCTGGTGGACGATGAGCGCTGGGCCGCCTATTGCGCCAAGCGTGAGGGCATGGAACAGGAGCAGGCGCGTCTCAAGGCGACCTGGGTGCGCCCCGGGACTCCGGAGGCGGAGCGCGTCAACATCCTGCTCGACAAGCCGTTGCCCCATGAATACAACCTCATGGAGCTGCTCAAGCGCCCGGAACTGACCTATCGACCGTTGGCCGAGGCCGCCGGTCTGGTGCCGGCCGCCGACGCGGTGATCGAACAGGTGGAGATCGTCGCCAAATACGCCGGCTATATCGACCGCCAGGAAGCGGAGATCGCCAGGTTGCGCGCCGCCGAGGATCAGCCGCTGCCGGAGGGTTTCGACTACGCGTCGGTCAAGGGCCTGTCCAATGAGGTCAAGCAGAAGCTCACCGAGGTGCGCCCGGCCACCATCGGCCAGGCGGGCAGGATTCCCGGCGTTACCCCGGCGGCGATTTCCCTGTTGCTGATCTTCCTCAAGAAGCACCAGCACCAGACGGCCCGCCAGGCATGAGTGACCGGGACCGCCTGGCCGGCGGCCTGAGTGAACTGGAACTGGCGCTGAACGAGGACCAGGTGACGGCGCTGCTTGCCTACCGGGACCTGCTGGTGAAATGGAACCGTGCCTTCAATCTCACCGCGGTGCGTGACCCGGGCGAGATGATCGCCCGGCATCTGCTCGATTCCCTGGCGGTGCTGCCTCACCTGGGCGACGGTGACACTCTGGATGTGGGCACCGGCGCCGGCCTGCCCGGCATCCCCCTGGCCATCGCCCGCCCGGAGCAGGCCTTCACGCTGCTCGACGGCAATGGCAAGAAGGCGCGTTTCGTGCGCCAGGCCCGGCGTGAGCTGGGCCTGGACAACGTGGAGGTTGTGCACGCCCGCGTGGAACAGTACCGTAAGGCTCCATCACAGATTATCAGCCGCGCCTTCGCCGCCCTGTCCGATATGCTGGCGGTCACGGGGCCCCTGATCGCGCCGGAAACCCGCGTTCTGGCCATGAAGGCGACCGCCGTGGAGCGCGAACTGGCCGAGCTGCCGGTCGGCTGGACCGCGCGCGTGGAACCCCTGGCCGTGCCGGGGCTGGCGGAAACCCGCGTGCTGGTGATCATAAGGAGACCGCAGTGACCACCGTTTTTGCCATTGCCAACCAGAAAGGCGGAGTGGGCAAGACCACCAGCAGCGTCAACCTGGCCGCCTCCCTGGCGGCCACGCGCAAAAAGGTGCTGCTGGTGGACATCGACCCCCAGGGCAACGCCACCAGTGGCGCCGGCGTGGACAAGTACGAGCCGGAATACACCGTCCATGAGGTGCTGATGGGCGACGTGGACGTGGAGCAGGCGCTGGTGGGCACGCCGGAGGACTCCGGTTTCGACCTGATCGCCGCCAACGGCGATCTGACCGCCGCCGAAGTCCAGCTATTGGACATGAAAATGCGCGAGTTCCGCCTGCGCAACGCCCTGGCCAGAATCCGCGACGATTACGATTACATCATCATCGACTGCCCGCCTTCGCTGAACATGCTCACCGTCAACGCGCTCACCGCCGCGGACTCGGTGATCGTGCCGATCCAGTGCGAGTACTACGCGCTGGAGGGGCTCACCTCGCTGATGAACACCATCGAGAAAATCCGTTCGGTGCTGAACCCGAAGCTGCACATCGGCGGCCTGCTGCGCACCATGTACGACCCGCGCAACAGCCTGTCCAATGACGTTTCCAATCAGCTGATCAGCCATTTCGGCGACAAGGTCTACCGCACCATCATCCCGCGCAACGTGCGGCTGGCGGAGGCGCCCAGCCATGGCGCGCCGGTGATCACCTATGATCCCAAATCCCGCGGCGCGGTCAGCTATCTGGCGCTGGCCGGCGAGATTCTGCGTCGTGAACAGGCGATGCGGAAACCCCAGCAGGCATAAGCAAGAACCGACTTGAGTGAGATCCGACTATGGCGGCAAAGCGTAAACGCGGCCTGAGCAAGGGGCTCGATGCCCTGTTGAGCAGCAACGCGGCCTACCAGGAGCACCCCGACGAAGTGACCCTGGAAGACGGCGACCAGCCGTCCGCCGCCCAGGCCGGCCGGCGACCGCCGCGCGACGGCGAGCTGCGCCACCTGCCGGTGGAGTTCATGCAGCGTGGCCGTTACCAGCCGCGCAAGGACATGTCCGCCGACGCCTTGGAAGAGCTGGCGGAGTCGATCCGTGCCCAGGGCGTGATGCAGCCCATCGTGGTGCGCCCGATGGGTGAGGACCGCTACGAGATCATTGCCGGGGAGCGGCGCTGGCGCGCCGCCCAGATGGCGGAACTGGACGTGATTCCCGCCGTCATCCGCGAGGTGCCGGACGAAGCCGCCATCGCCATGGCGCTGATCGAGAACATCCAGCGCGAGAACCTCAATCCCATGGAGGAGGCCCTGGCGCTGTCGCGTCTGAAGGAGGAGTTTGGTCTCACTCACCAGCAGGTGGCCGACGCGGTGGGCAAGTCCCGGGCCATGGTCACCAATCTGTTGCGCCTGATGAGCCTTGAGGCGGACACCAAGAAGCTGCTCGAACACGGCGATCTGGAAATGGGCCACGCCCGGGCGCTGCTGGCGCTGTCCGGCGCCAAGCAGGTGGAGGCGGCTCGCACGGTGGTCGCCAAGGGGTTGTCGGTGCGCCAGACCGAGGCCCTGGTGCGCGAGCTCGAGAAGGAGAAGCCGGCCCGGCCGGCGCCCTCCCGGGAAGACCCCAATGTGCGCCACCTGATCAACGATCTGTCCGACCGCCTCGGTGCTCCGGTGCAGATCCAGCAGGGTAATGGCGGCAAGGGTAAGCTGGTGATCAGCTACAACAACCTGGATGAGCTGGACGGCATCCTCGCCCATATCAAATAGCGTCCCGGCCCACGGGATGGACCTTTTTCCCCGTGCATTAATCAACCCGCTTGACGCAGTGGCCGGGGAGGCGTATCAATACGCCATCGTTCCGACCACAAAAAACGTTCTTTTGTATAGAAAAGAGCGTCTGTTCAAATTTTGCGCTGATTCCGGTCCATTCGGGTCAAACAATCGGCCTGCGCCGGTTGATACCGGTATACCTTCCCCATATACTTCCCGCGCCAAAGATCAGGGGGTACCCGCGACCTTCTCCTGACACACCCCGGTGATGTCAGCAGCGAAACACGGGAGCACGGTGGCCAATTTTGATGAGCGAGCCCGCAGAACCTTGTTCTGGGGGTTGATGCGCGCCCAAATCAGCAGCGCGATTTTGTTCGCCGGTCTGGTTACCGTCTTTGCCGGCTTCAGTCCGGGCCTCGCGGCCGTCTGGGGCGGCATTATCAGCCTGATCGCATACGCCTGGGGTGGCTTCCAAGTGTGGCTGCACCCGGGTAATCGCGCGCCTGAGCGGATGGCGGGCGCCGCCCTGCGGGCCGAGGCCGGCAAGGTGGTGATCATGCTGGCGCTGTTCGGCCTCACCTTCGCCAAGGTGCCGGAGGCGCGCGAACTGACACATGTAGTGGTTCTGTTTCTTGGCTTTCTGCTGGCGCAGATCGCCGGTTGGGTCCAGGTCGCGCGCCTGGACCGGCGCCTGGGAACGGGGCCGGATGGTCAAGACGACTAGACTGGACAGACTGTAGGTATCGATATGGCAGCGAGCTCCGCCAGCGAGTACATCAAGCACCATTTGGGAAACCTCACCTATGGCCAATTGCCCGCCGGTTATGAGCGAAGCTGTCACGGTCACGAGGAAACGCTGAGCGACGCCACCTGGACCTTCGCCTGCAACGCCCAGGAAGCCAGCGACATGGGCTTCGCCGCCATCCACGTGGATTCCATGGCCTGGTCCGGCGGTCTCGGCATCCTGATGTGCCTGCTGTTCTGGCTAATGGCCCGCAAGGCCAGCCCCAACACCCCTTCCGGCATGATGAACTTCGTCGAACTGATCATCGAATTCGTCGACGGCCAGGTTCGCGACTCCTTCCATGGCAAGAGCAAGCTGATCGCCCCGCTTTCCCTGGTGATCTTCTGTTGGGTGTTCGTCATGAACCTCATGGACCTTATTCCGGTGGATGTGGTTCCCATGACGTTCCAGTGGATCATGACCACCTTCTTCGGCTGGAGTGCCCACGAAGCCTATTTCCGCATCGTGCCGACCACCGACCCGAACATCACCCTGTCGATGTCGATCTGTGTGTTCTTCCTGGTGATCTTCTACACCATCAAGGTCAAGGGCGTGGGCGGCTTCCTGGGTGAGCTGAGCTTCAAGCCGTTCGAGGCCGGTAGCACCGTGGGCAAGATCGCTTTGCTGCCGATCAACCTGGTGCTGGAAACCATTTCCCTGCTCGCCAAGCCGGTATCCCTGGGCTTGCGGCTGTTCGGCAACATGTATGCCGGCGAATTCGTATTCATCCTGGTGGCCGGCATGATGGGCACCTGGCAGGCCATCGCGGCCTGGCCCTGGGCGGTGTTCCATATTCTGGTGATCACCCTGCAGGCCTTCATTTTCATGGTGCTGACCATCGTCTACCTGAGCATGGCGGTGGAAGAGCACTAAGCAACGTTTCCTAACTCAACTGAAGCACTTAACGGGAGTGTAAAGATGGAAGATGTAAACCTTCTCGCGGCTGCACTGGTTGCTGGCATGGCGGGCATCGGCGCCGGTATCGGCTTCGGTCTGATGGGCGGTCGGTTCCTGGAATCCGTGGCTCGCCAGCCGGAACTGGGTCCGATGCTGCAAACCCGCATGTTCATCATCGCGGGCCTGCTGGACGCCGTGCCGATTATCGGTATCGCCATCGCCTTCCTGCTGATTTTCCTGTAAGACGCGATTCAACCGAGCCCCGGTTCAGGGAAATCTACGTAATGCTGAGGTGTTGGCATGAACATTAATGCGACACTAATTGGCCAGGCCATCTGGTTCGCTCTGTTTGTCGCCTTCTGCATGAAGTTCGTCTGGCCGCCCATTTCCCGGGCCCTGGATGAGCGCAAGCAGAAGATCGCCGAAGGTTTGAGCGCCGCTGATCGCGCGGAGCGCGATCTGGAGCTGGCACAGGAAAAGGCGTCAGCCAATCTCAAGGACGCGAAGGACAAGGCCGCCGAGATCATCGAGCAGGCCAACAAGCGCGCCAACCAGATCGTCGAGGAAGCCAAGGATCAGGCCCGCGTCGAGGGCGAGCGTCTGATCGCCAAGGCCCAGTCCGAGATCGATCAGGAAATCAACCGCGCCCGTGAGGAGCTGCGTAAAGAGGTGTCCGCTCTGGCTTTGAGTGGCGCCGAACAAGTGCTGGCCCGCGAAGTAAATCGCGACAGTCACAAGCAGCTGCTCGACGACCTGGCGGCTCAACTCTGAGTGATAGGGATGGCACCCCATGGCTGAATTGACCACCATCGCACGCCCCTACGCCAAGGCCGCGTTTCTGTTCGCCAAGGAACAGAACGGTCTGGCGGAGTGGGAACAGATGCTGGGCCTGGCGGCGGCAGTGGCGCGGGACGCCGACATGCGCGCCTATCTGGACCAGCCCGAGCTGGACCGTGCCCAGCAGGCCGAGGCGTTCATCGAGGTCTGCGGCGACGAGCTCAACGAAGGCGCCCGTAACTTCATCACTCAGTTGGCGGCCAACAAGCGTCTGGCGCTGTTGCCCACCGTCCGGGTGTTGTTTCACGAGCTGCTGGCCGCGGATCAGCGCATCACCGATGTGGAACTGATCGCCGCGTTCGAGCTGGATGACGCCGAAACCGAGAAGCTGGTGGCGGCGCTCAAGCAGCGCCTGGGCCAGGAGGTGCAGGTGTCCACCGGCGTGGATGAGTCACTCATTGGTGGCGTGCTTGTGCGAGCCGGCGACACCGTAATTGATGGCAGTGTGCGAGGCCGACTCGATCGTCTGGCAGAGCAACTGAACTCTTGAGTTTGAGGGATTAGAGATGCAGCAACTCAACCCGTCCGAAATCAGCGAGATTATCAAGTCGCGCATCGCGAAACTTGATACCTCCACCGAGGCACGGAACGAAGGTACGGTGGTATCCGTATCCGATGGTATCGTGCGCATTCATGGTCTGGCCGACGTGATGTTCGGCGAGATGATCGAGTTTGAGGGCGGCATCTACGGCATGGCCCTCAACCTGGAGCAGGACTCCGTCGGCGCCGTGGTACTGGGTGATTACCTGGGCCTGGCCGAAGGCCAGAAGGTGAAGTGCACCGGCCGCATTCTGGAAGTGCCGGTGGGCCCCGAGCTGCTCGGTCGCGTGGTCGACGCCCTGGGCAACCCGGTGGATGGCAAGGGCCCGGTCAACGCCGCCGTCACCGACGCGGTGGAAAAAGTGGCCCCGGGCGTGATCTGGCGCCGTGAGGTGAACGAGCCGGTACAAACCGGTCTCAAGTCCATCGACGCCATGACCCCGATCGGCCGCGGCCAGCGTGAGCTGATCATTGGTGACCGTCAGATCGGTAAGACCGCCGTCGCCGTGGATACCATCATTAACCAGAAAGACTCTGGTATTAAGTGTATCTACGTGGCCATTGGTCAGAAACAGTCCACCATCGCCGGCGTGGTACGCAAGCTCGAAGAGCACGGCGCCATGGACAACACCATCATCGTCGCCGCTTCCGCCTCCGATCCCGCTTCCATGCAGTTCCTGGCTCCGTTCGCCGGTTGCGCCATGGGCGAATACTTCCGCGATCGCGGTGAAGACGCGCTGATCGTTTACGATGACCTCACCAAGCAGGCCTGGGCCTACCGCCAGATCTCCCTGCTGCTGCGCCGCCCGCCGGGCCGCGAAGCTTACCCCGGTGACGTGTTCTACCTGCACTCCCGTCTGCTGGAGCGCGCCGCCAAGGTAAACGAGGAATTCGTCGAGAACTTCACCAATGGCGAAGTGAAAGGCAAAACCGGTTCCCTGACCGCACTGCCGATCATCGAGACCCAGGCCGGTGACGTTTCCGCCTTCGTACCGACCAACGTGATCTCCATTACCGACGGTCAGATCTTCCTGGAAACCAGCCTGTTCAACTCCGGCATCCGCCCGGCGATGAACGCCGGTGTCTCGGTATCCCGGGTAGGTGGCGCGGCCCAGACCAAGATCATCAAGAAGCTTGGTGGCGGTATTCGTCTGGCACTGGCCCAGTACCGGGAGCTGGCGGCGTTCGCCCAGTTCGCTTCCGACCTGGACGAAGCCACCCGCGAACAGCTCGAGCACGGCCAGGCCGTCACCGAACTGATGAAGCAAAAGCAGTACAGCCCGATGTCCGTGGCGGAAATGGGCGTGGTGCTCTACGCCGCCAACAACGGCTACCTGAAAGGCATCGAGATCGAGAAGATCGGTTCCTTCGAGGCGTCACTGCTGGATTACATGAACAGCGAACAGAAAGCGTTGATGGAAAAAATCAACGAAAAGGGTGACTACAACGACGAGATCGAGGCCGGCATCAAGGAGGCCATCGAGCAGTTCAAGGCCACCCAAACCTGGTAATTCGCTGAGAAAGGATCAGTCCTATGGCTAGCGGTAAAGAGATCAAGGGCAAGATCGCCAGCGTCCAGAGCACGAAGAAGATCACCCGTGCGATGGAAATGGTGGCGGCCAGCAAGATGCGCAAGGCGCAGGAGCGCATGGAGGCCAGCAAGCCTTACGCGACCCGCATGCGCCAGGTGGTGGCCCATCTTGCCAACGCTGATCTGGAATACCGGCACATCTACCTGCAGGAACGGGACGTCAAGAACGTCGGCTACATCGTCGTCACCTCCGACCGGGGGCTGGCCGGCGGCCTGAACGTGAACCTGCTGAAAAGCGTGGTGAAGGATGCCCGTGAGTGGGAAGAAAAGGGCGCCAAGGTCCAGCACTGCGTGGTGGGCTCCAAGGGGCTGGCCTTTTTCAGAAGTGTCGGCGGCAAGGTCGAGGCCTCGGTCAGCGGCCTCGGCGACGCGCCTTACCTGAGCGACCTGATCGGGTCCATCAAGGTGATGCTGGACGCCTACGAGAACGGTGAGATCGACCGGCTGTACATCGTGTACAACGAGTTCGTGAACACCATGACGCAGAAGCCCAAAACCATCCGCCTGCTGCCGTTGGAGCCAGGCGCGGACGAGGAGCTCAAGCGTCACTGGGATTACATCTACGAACCGGCGCCCAAGGAGCTGCTCGACGAGTTGCTGGTGCGCTTCATCGAATCCCAGGTCTATCAGGGCGTGGTTGAGAACAATGCCTGCGAACAGGCCGCGCGGATGGTGGCGATGAAGGCCGCCAGCGACAACGCCGGCGAGATCATCAACGATCTCCAACTGGTGTACAACAAGGCGCGCCAGGCTGCCATTACGCAGGAAATTTCCGAAATCGTTGGTGGTGCCGCCGCTGTATAAGGGTGTGCGAAAACAAGCGGCGAGAAACGCAAGTTAAGAGGATGCAAGCATGAGTAGCGGTCGTATTGTTCAGATCATCGGTGCTGTGATCGACGTCGAATTCCCGCGCGAGTCCGTGCCCAAGGTGTATGACGCACTCACCGTGGACGGTACCGAAACCACCCTGGAAGTTCAGCAGCAGCTGGGTGACGGCGTGGTGCGCACCATCGCCATGGGCTCCACCGAAGGCCTGAAGCGGGGCCTGGACGTGACCGACACCGGCGAGCCGATTCAGGTGCCGGTGGGCACCAAGACCCTGGGCCGGATCATGGACGTGCTGGGTCGCCCGATCGACGAAGCCGGCCCCATCGGTGAAGACGAGCGCATGGCCATCCACCGTGAAGCGCCCTCTTACGCGGATCAGGCAGCCACCAACGAACTGCTTGAAACCGGCATCAAGGTGATCGACCTGGTGTGTCCTTTCGCCAAAGGCGGTAAGGTCGGCCTGTTCGGCGGCGCCGGCGTGGGCAAGACCGTGAACATGATGGAGCTGATCCGGAACATCGCCATCGAGCACTCCGGCTTCTCCGTGTTCGCCGGCGTGGGTGAGCGTACCCGTGAGGGTAACGACTTCTACCACGAGATGAAGGACTCCAACGTACTGGATAAGGTGTCCCTGGTTTACGGTCAGATGAACGAGCCGCCGGGTAACCGTCTGCGCGTGGCGCTGACCGGTCTGACCATGGCCGAGAAGTTCCGGGACGAAGGCCGCGACGTGCTGTTCTTCGTGGACAACATCTACCGTTACACCCTGGCCGGTACCGAAGTATCCGCGCTGCTCGGCCGGATGCCGTCGGCGGTGGGTTACCAGCCGACCCTGGCGGAAGAGATGGGCGTCCTGCAGGAGCGGATCACCTCCACCAAGACCGGCTCCATTACCTCCGTACAGGCGGTATACGTACCCGCGGATGACTTGACCGACCCGTCCCCGGCGACCACCTTCGCCCACCTGGACGCCACCGTGGTACTGAGCCGGGACATCGCCTCCAAGGGTATCTACCCGGCGATCGACCCGCTGGATTCCACCTCCCGCCAGCTCGATCCGCTGGTGATTGGCCAGGAGCACTATGAAGCGGCTCGCGGCGTGCAAACCGTGCTGCAGCGCTACAAGGAGCTCAAGGACATCATCGCGATCCTGGGCATGGACGAACTCTCCGAGGACGACAAGACCACCGTCTCCCGGGCTCGGAAAATCGAGCGTTTCCTGTCCCAGCCGTTCTTCGTGGCGGAAGTGTTCACCGGCTCACCGGGCAAATATGTATCGCTGAAGGAGACGATCCGTTCCTTCCAGGGTATCCTGAACGGTGACTACGACCACATCCCCGAGCAGGACTTCTACATGAAGGGCTCCATCGACGAAGTTGTAGAGGCTTACAACCAACGCGGTGACAAGTAACCTGCACGGGGAGGAACCCAAATGGCGATGACCGTGCATTGCGACATTGTTAGTGCCGAAAGACAGTTGTTCTCAGGCCTGGTGGAAATGGTAGTGGCCGCCGGCGTGGAAGGTGACCTGGGCGTGATGCCCGGTCACGCTCCGCTGCTGACCCGCCTCAAGCCCGGCCCGGTGCGTGTGAAAACGCAGAACGGCGAAGAGCAGGTGTTCTACGTCTCCGGCGGCTTCCTGGAAGTGCAGCCGAAACTGGTCACCGTGCTGGCGGACACCGCCGAGCGCGCCCAGGACATGGACGAAGCGGACGCCGAGCGCGCCAAGCAGCACGCCAAGGATGCCCTGGAAGGCAAGAACGCGGAGATGGACTACACCCGCGCCGCCGCCGCGCTGGCCGAGGCGACCGCCCGGTTGCGCACCATCGAGCAGATCAAGAAAATGGCCAAGCGGTAATACGCGAGCGGCCGGCAAGGTTACGAAGAAGGGTGGCTACGGGCCGCCCTTTTTTGTAGCCGCCACAGCGGACAACGGAACTCAAAGGAACGGAGTATGAGTTTAGCGGTTGTGATTCTTGCCGCGGGCAAGGGAACCCGCATGAAATCCGAGCTTCCCAAGGTGCTGCATCCGATCGCCGGGCGGCCCATGGTGCAGCATGTGGTCGACGCCGCCGGCGCGCTATCGCCGGCCAACACGGTGATTGTCCATGGCCACGGTGGAGACCGGGTTCGCGAGGCGGTTTCCGGCGAGCGTCTGCAATGGGCGGAGCAGGCCGAGCAGCTCGGCACCGGCCATGCCGTGGCCCAGGCGCTGCCCCACCTCAATGAGGATGTGGTGCTGGTGCTTTATGGTGACGTGCCGCTGATTCAGCCGGAGACCCTGCGTCGCTTCGTGGATCGCGTCAACGACCACAGCCTGGCGCTGATGACCCTGGAACTGGACGATCCGTCCGGCTACGGCCGGGTGGTGCGTGACGGCGACGACCGGGTGACCCGCATCGTCGAGCAAAAGGATGCCAGCGACGATGAAAAGCGCATCCGCGAAATCAACACCGGCATCCTCGCCTGCACCCGCCGCTTCCTCAACGACAGCCTGCCCCGGCTTTCCAACAGCAACGCCCAGGGTGAGTACTATCTCACCGACCTGATCGCCATGGCGGTGGATTCCGGCATGGAGATCGTGGTGGACCAGCCGGACCACGCCTGGGAAGTGGACGGCGTCAACGATCGGGTGCAACTGGCGCGCCTGGAACGGGTCTACCAGGGTGTGCGTGCCGAGGCGCTGATGCGCGCCGGCGTCACCGTGCTCGACCCGGCCCGCCTTGATATTCGTGGCGAGGCGGAGGTCTCCAGCGACGTGACGCTGGATGTGAACGTGATTCTGGAAGGGCGGGTGTCCATCGGACCGGGTACGCGCGTGGGCGCGCACTGCGTGATCCGCGACGCGGTGCTTGGCGCCGGCGTGGTGGTGGAACCCCATTCCGTGATTGACGGCGCCACTGTGGGCGATCACTGCCAGGTGGGCCCGTTTGCTCGCCTGCGCCCAGGCACCGAGCTGGCCGGTGGCGCCAAGATTGGCAACTTCGTGGAAACCAAGAAAGCCGTCATCGGGGAAGGTTCCAAGGTCAACCATCTGACCTACATCGGCGACAGTCGCATCGGCAAAGGCGTCAATGTGGGCGCCGGCACCATCACTTGCAACTACGACGGCGTCAACAAGTTCCAGACCGTGCTCAAGGACGGTGTCTTCGTCGGTTCCAACAGTTCCCTGGTGGCGCCGGTGACGGTGGGCGAAAATGCCACCGTGGGTGCCGGCAGCGTGATCACCAAGGACGTGCCCGACAACGGGCTGGCGGTGGCGCGGGGCCAGCAGCGCAACATTGAAAACTGGCCGCGCCCCACCAAGAAATAGGGTTTCGGCGGAACGAAAGGAAAGGTTCATGTGTGGAATCGTCGGCGCCATTGCCCAGCGTAATGTCACCAATATTCTGATTACCGGTCTCAAACGGCTGGAATACCGTGGCTACGACAGTGCCGGCGTGGCGTTGGTCAATGCCAACGGCCTGCAACGGGTGCGCCGCCAGGGCAAGGTGGCCGCCCTCGAGGAGGCGGTACACGCGCAAAACAGCGCCGGCTTTCTGGGGATCGCCCATACCCGCTGGGCCACTCATGGCCGCCCCTCGGAGGCGAACGCCCATCCGCACCTGTCCGGTGATGGCCTGGCGGTGGTGCACAACGGCATCATCGAGAATTTCCAGGAACTCAAGGACGAGCTGGAAGCCGAGGGCTACCGGTTCCAGTCACAAACCGACACCGAGGTGATCGCCCACCTGGTGCACCGTACTCTGGAAGAAACCGGCGGCGACCTCCTGCGGGCGGTGCAGAAGGCGGTGAAACAATTGCAGGGTGCCTATGCGCTGGGCGTGATTGACCAACGCGAGCCGGACCGCCTGGTGGCGGTGCGTTCCGGTTCGCCACTGGTGGTGGGCCTGGGCATCGACGAGAACTACGTGGCTTCCGATCAACTGGCCCTGCTGCCGGTGACCAACCGCTTCATCTTCCTGGAAGAAGGGGATCTGGTGGAGTTGACCGTCGACCGGGTCGCCATCGTCGATGTGGACGGCACCCCGGTGGAACGGGAGGTGCACGAATTCGACGGCGCCCACGAGGACGTGGAGAAAGGCGAATACCGGCACTTCATGCAGAAGGAGATCTTCGAGCAGCCGGCGGCCATTCAACGCACTCTGCAGGATCGCATCGAATCACCGGACGCGGTCAGCGCCGCTTTCGGCGAACGGGCGGAAGCTATTTTCGACCGGGTCAAGACGGTGCAGATCGTTGCCTGCGGCACCAGCTACCACGCCGGCATGGTGGCGCGGTACTGGCTGGAAGCCATGGCCGGCCTGCCCTGCCAGGTGGAGGTAGCCAGCGAGTTCCGCTACCGCCAGCATGTGGTACCGGAAGGTACCCTGTTCGTGACCATTTCCCAGAGCGGCGAAACCGCCGACACCCTGGCCGCCCTGCGCGACACCAACTCGGACAACTACGTGGGCCGGCTGGCGATCTGCAATGTGGACGGCTCTTCCCTGGTGCGCGAGTCCGAGCTCACCTTCCTGACCAAGGCCGGCCCGGAAATCGGTGTCGCTTCCACCAAGGCGTTCACCACCCAGCTGGCCGGTTTGATGATGCTGGTACTGGCGCTCGGCCGCCGCCATGGTTTGAGCGATGAACGCATCGGCGAGATTCTGGACGAGCTGCGCCAGCTGCCCAATCTGATCGAACAGGCCGCCGCCCTGGACAAGCCCATCGAGGCGCTGTCCCGGGCTTTCGTGGAGAAGCATCACACCCTGTTCCTGGGCCGTGGCGTACAGTTCCCGGTGGCCATGGAGGGGGCGCTCAAGCTCAAGGAGATCTCCTACATCCATGCCGAAGCCTACCCGGCCGGTGAACTGAAACACGGCCCCCTGGCTCTGGTGGACAAGGAAATGCCGGTGGTGGCGGTGGCACCCAACGATGAGCTTCTGGAAAAGCTCAAGTCCAACCTCCAGGAAGTACGCGCCCGTGGCGGCGAGCTCTATCTGTTCGCCGACAAGCACGCCCGGGTGTCCGACGGCGAGGGCATTCACGTGCTTCACCTGCCGGCGGTGCCGGAAAGCATCGCGCCGATCGTCTACACCGTGCCCCTGCAGCTGCTCAGCTACCACGTGGCGGTGCTGCGCGGCACCGACGTGGACCAGCCCCGCAACCTGGCCAAATCGGTGACCGTGGAGTAATCGTTTTCGTTGTTTTCGTGGCCGTGATTTGCCGGCGGCGCCATCCGGGCTAAGATGATTTCTGACCCGGCCCGGGCCCTGAACAGGAAGGGAACGATATGGCGATCATGAAGGAATTCCGCGAATTCGCGGTGCGCGGTCTCAACCGCATGAAACGCAAGGAAGAGCAAGCGGCGCCGGTGGCCACGCCGCCCACCCCGGAGATCCCGGAAGACATCATCCTGCTTCGAGAAATTCGCGACAGCCTGAAGCCCAAAGCATGAGTGACCGCGCCGACCGGGAAGGCGCCGACGCGCCCACGTCGCGGGTTCGCCAATCCCGGTTCTGCCTGTTGCCCGACAGCGAGGAAGCCTTCGCCCTGCGGGCCGCCACCGCGCGGCTGGCGGAAAAGACCCTGGACCTTCAATACTATATCTGGGACGACGACACCATCGGCAAGCTGCTGGTGCACCGTGCCCTTGAGGCGGCACGACGCGGCGTGCGCGTGCGCTTGCTGCTGGACCACGCCAACCAGCTCGGGCGCGACGTCAAATGGGCGGCCCTCAACGCCCACCCCAAGGTGGAGATCCGCCTGTTCAATCCGTTCCGGGGCCGCTACAAGCACATTATTCAGTGGCTCTATCACGCCCCGCGCCTCAACCACCGCATGCACAACAAGGCCTGGATCGCCGATGGTGAACACGCCATCGTCGGTGGCCGCAACATCTCCGAGCATTATTTCGGGGTGCACCCGGACGCCAACTTTCGCGATCTGGATATGTATGCCCGGGGCCCGATCGTCGAGGAAACCCGAGCCGCCTTCGATAGCTACTGGAACAGCGACGTCACCGTGCACCTGCGACAGCTCAAGCATCGCTCGGAGGCGGACGCTGACCGGCTCTGGGACGAGCTGCAGGCGTGGCGCCGTGACCTGGACGGGTTTCCGTATCATTACGAACAGGATCTTGAGCGTTCCCAGGCGGTGGTGGCGGCCGCCGACGAGCGCCAGATCCAGGCCCCGGCGGCACTATTGTTCGACCCGCCGGACAAGGCCAAAGGCGCCACCCAGCGTTTGATGGGCGATCAACTGGCAAGGTTGCTCAGCCGGCGCTCACTGCGCGAAATCCTGATCGAAGCGGGCTATTTCATCCCCGGCGACGACTTCGTCGCCACCCTGGCCGACCTGCACCGTCGCGGCGCCCGCATCGGGCTGCTCACCAACAGCCTGGCCACCAACGATGTGATTGCCGCCCACGCCGCCTACGCGCATTATCGGCGCGCCCTGGTGGAGGCCGGTGTCGAAGTCCATGAGCTGCAGCCCAATGCGCGTACCGGCCGCCATCTTGCACGCCTGAAGCCGGGGCACTCAAAGTCGGCGCTGCACACCAAGGCCATGGTGCTGGACCGCCGCGAGCTGTTCGTGGGTTCATTCAATCTGGACCCGCGCTCGGCCAACCTGAACACGGAGATGGGCTACTACGTGAATTCCGAGGCGCTGGCGGCCCGGGTGGCGGCGTTCGTGGAGGAAGGCATGGCGCCGCAGAACAGCTATCGGGTGAGCCTGGACGAGCGCCGGCGCCTGGTGTGGGGCGCCGGTGATGCCCGGGGGCCGGTGCAATCACACCGGGAACCCCAGGTCACCAAGGCACGCTGGCTGGCGTCGCGTTTCTTCGGCCTGCTGCCGATCGAAAGGCTGCTGTAGTGTGAACGGGCCCTGCTAGTCCCGGGTGGCCTGTTCGCGATCCTTCCAGTAGGGGTCGCGCAGTTCGCGCTTGAGGATTTTGCCGATGGTACTGCGCGGCAGCTCATCGCGGCGCTCCAGCCCGGACAGGCGCTGGCCCTTGCCGAGGCGTTCGTTGGCCCACTCGAGGATTGTCTCCAGGTCGGTATCGGCCTCTTCGGCCAGTACCACCAGCCCCAGTGGTGTTTCTCCCCACTGCTCGCTGGGAATGGCGATCACCGCCGCGTCGGCCACCGCCTCGTGCTTGAGCAGCACCCGCTCCAGATCCTCCGCGTAAATATTGAAGCCCCCGGAGATGATCATGTCCTTGCGGCGGTCCAGCACCGACAGGAAGCCGTCCTCGTCCAGGCGCCCCATGTCACCGGTGCGGTAGAACACCTCGCCGTCCGGGCTGGTCCACAGCAGCTCATTGGTCTTGCCTTCGCGTTTGTAGTAACCGCGCATCATGGCACCGCTGCGGCCGACGATCTCGCCAATTTCACCGGCCGGCACTTCCTTGAGGTCCTCGTCGATGATGCGCAGCTCGCAGCCCGGGCTGGCCTTGCCCACGGTATCCCATTTGGTGGGGTTCTCGGCGCAGTTCAGGGTGGTGGTGACACCGCCCTCGGTGAGGCCGTAAAACTCGATGATGTTGCCCGGCCAACGCTTCATGGCGTCGGTGATCACATGGCCACGCAGCGGCGCGCTGGTGGAGAACTTCATCTTGAAGCTGCTCAGGTCGAAGCGGTCGAAGTCCGGCTCAGCCAGGATGCGCTGGTACTGCACCGGAACCAGCATGGCGTGGGTGGCGCGATATTCCTCGGCCAGCTCCAGGAAACGATGGGCATTGAACTTGGCCATGCTGACGATGGTGCCGCCGCCGAACAGGGTGGGCAGCACCGCCACCAGGGTGGTGTTGGAGTACAGTGGCGTCGACACCAGGGTCACCGCGCTCTGGTCATAGCCCAGAGCATGGCCGCGTTCCACGTGACGGGCACGCAGTCGGTGATCATGGAGAATACCCTTGGGCACGCCGGTGGTGCCGGAGCTGTAGATGATGTTGAACGGATCGTTCAGGGACGGCGTATGGTCCGGGGCCCCGGCGCCGGCGTCGCCCAGCCACTCCTCGAAGCCCAGCCAGCCCCGCCCCTGGAAATCCAGCGCCACGCGCTGGGCCGGGTCCACGTTGTGCAGGCTGTCCAACAGCGGTTCGATCAAGGTCCGGTGCTTGTCGGAAACGAACAGGAAACGGGCGTCGCAGTCGTTGATCATCAGCGCCAGGGTTTCGCCGGCGGCCATGCCGGACAGCGGCACCATGCAGCCGCCAGCGGTGAGGGTGCCCATGAACAGCGTCAGGTAACGGGCGCTGTTCTCGGACAGGCCGGCCACGGTGTCGCCCCTGCTCAGGCCCGCCGCGCGCAGCCGGTTGGCGACCCGGTTGACGCCGTCGACGAACTCCCGCCAGGTCAGCGTGCCGGTCTCGTCGTGGACCGCCGGATGGTCCGGCTGCCGGTCCGCCAGTTCCTGCAACCGTTGAGGGATGGAGACGAAATCATCTTCCGGCAGGGAGGGGGCGTATACCGGCATGGCATCACTGATAGAGGTCATCGAACTCTCCCGAAGGCCGGTGGCGCGGGGCCTCTGGCCGTCAATTGTGGAATTTTGTTTTAAATTAGGCCGTCGAGCATACTATTGGGTATGTCCTCGCTCAATACCGCCAGGTGACAAAACCGTTAGCCGGATCGACCAATGGCTAATAACCTCTACCTAGAGCCTGTGCTAATGCTCGGAATAGCGGATCAATGACGATAATAAAAAGAGGGGATGGTCATGGAATGCAAACATGGGGAGCGGGTCCGGACCCGCGTGTCGCGGCTGGCCGCCGCCGTGCTGGTACTGAGCGCCGCCTTCTGGGCTGGCGTGGCCGGCGCGGCGGCGCCGGTGAAACTGGGGCTGAATTACCCGCACACCGGTGAATACCGGGAAGAAGGGCTGATGCAGAAGCGTGGCGCCCTGATGGCGGTGGAAGAGATCAACGCCGCCGGAGGCGTATTCGGCCGGCCCCTGGAACTGCTCGACCGGGATTCCGCCTCCCAGGCGGATCGGGCCCGCGCCAACGTGGACGAGCTGGCCGCGGAGGGGGTGGCGATGCTGTTCGGCGGCTCTTCCAGCAGCGTGGCCATCGCCGCCAGCGAGCAGGCCCGGCGCCACAATCTGCTCTACTTCGGCACGCTCACCTACTCCAACGACACCACCGGCAAGGACGGCCACCTGGGCATGTTCCGGGAATGCTACAGCGCCTGGATGGCGGCCCGCGTGTTGGGCGATTACCTTAAGCGGGAATACGGCGACAAGACCTACTACTACGTCACCGCCGACTACACCTGGGGGCACACCACCGAGGCCTCCATGCGCGAGCTTACCGGCACCACCGATGAACGCCGCCATGGTTCGGTGCTGGTGCCCTTTCCGGGGGGGCGCTATCACGAAATCCAGGAAGCGGTGAAAGCCGCCGCCGAGAGCGACGCCGAGGTGTTGGTGATGGTGCTGTTCGGCGAGCAGATGGTGCATGGCATGACCATCGCCCAGCAGATGGATCTGCCCAAGCGCATGCAGATCGTGGTGCCCAATCTCACCCTGAGCATGGTGGAACAGACCGGTCCCTTCATCATGGCCGGCGTGATCGGCGCCGCGCCCTGGACCTGGAACGTGCCCTACGAATTCGATTACCCGCGCGGTCGCCAGTTCGTCGAGCGTTTCTCGAAGCGCTACCGCACCCGGCCTTCCACCTCGGCGGCTTCCGCCTACAGTATTGTCTATCAATGGAAGGATGCGGTGGAGCGCGCCAACAGCTTCAATACCGCCTCCGTGCGCCGGGCCCTGGAGGGTCACCACTACAGTCTGCTCAAGGACGAACAATACTGGCGCGCCTTCGATCACCAGAATGTGCAGTCGGTTTACGCGGTACGCATCAAACCCCGCGATCAGGTGATGCAGGACGAATACCGGCAGAATTTCTTCGAAATCATCAATAGCATGTCCGGCGACGACGCGGCACCGGCACATCAGCAATGGCTGGCGGAACGGCGCCGTCACAACCGCCCCGAACAATTGGAATAGGAGACCCCATGAGCGAACCCTTCCGGTTCCGTTTCCGGGTCCGCTACAACGAATGCGACACCCAGAAGGTGGTGTTCAATGCCCGTTACGCGGACTACGTTGACCTGGCCACGACTGAATTCATGCGCGCCCTGGGCCGCGATTACAACGCGCTGCTGGCGCGCGGCCTGGACAATCAGGTGGTCAAGCTGACCCTGGAATGGCGCGCCAGCGCGGTGTTCGATGATGTCCTCGATGCCCGTGTGCGCGCGCTCAAGGTGGGCAATACCTCTTTCGTGCTGGAGATGGATCTGGCGCGGGTCGCGGATGGCACGCCATTGTGCCGCGCGGAAGTGGTGTACGTGATGATGCGCACCGAACCGTTCGAGAAAACCCCGGTGCCGGACGATGTCCGCGCCGCTCTCGAGGAGGGGGCGCCGGAGGTGCTGGTCGATCAGAGCGGTAGCTGATCGCGACGGAAGCCGCTCCTACAGTAGCGGTCGTAGGAGCGACTTCAGTCGCGATCTCCGGAGCCCCGCTCATGGTGGCCGGTGTTCACCAGCCACCGTTCGAACTCTTCCAGGGACACCGTGACGCTGTGTTCCCGTCGCCGTGACCGGGAAGGGCGGTAGTGTTCCTCGTAGTGGTTCAGCCGTAGCCGGCCATCACCGGTGAGGCTGAGCCGCCGCTCGCGGTAAATCAGTCGGTCGCTGCCGCGCTCCTGATGGCGCGACAGAACCAGGGTTTCCACTTCCTGTTCGCCGATCATGGCGCCTCGGCCCCGGCCGGCGTGGGCCGCTGTTCCGGTGACGCCGTGGCATCGTCGTTGGCGGCTTCCGGGGCCACCGCGCCGACCCGGCCCTCGAACACCAGCTCCGCGCGCCGACGGGCGATGTAGTCGCGCATCGCCTGGTAATAATCCGGGCTTTGCTCCAGGCGGTCGGTCAGCGGCAGGGCCTGATAGCGATTGTCCAGGGTTCCGGCCACCCGCTTGCCGGTCTTGATGGTGTCCACGGTTTCGCTGTCGGTCTGGCCGAACGGGTCCAGGAACAGCCCGATCACCCGGCCCGTGGCGTCCCGGCTGTTGCTGGAACCGAGCAACGGCAGCTCGATGATGGGGCCGTCACCAATGCCCCATACGCCCAGGGTCTGGCCCATGTCCGCATCGTGGTAGGGCATGCGCCAGTGGGAGGCCACGTCGAAAATGCCGAGTACGCCCACGGTGCTGTTGGTCAGGAATCGGCCCAGGGTGTTCGCCGAACGGCGGCCGTTGCCTTGCAGCAGGTCGTTGATGAATACCCCGGGTTCACTCAGGTTGGTCACCACGTTGTGCACGCCGTCGTTGACCGGCTCGGGTAACCAGCCATAGGCGGTGGCCAATGGCTTCAGCAGCCAGTTGTCGACCACCCGGTTGAAACCGAACAACACCCGGTTCACCGGCTCGGCGGGGTCGTGCACCGCTACCTCACCGGGGGGCGCGGCGGGATTGTTATCGGGCGTGTGGGCGCAGGCGCCCAGAAAAATCAGCAAAAGGCCCACGATCAGCGGGCGCGTCCGGGCAGGCGGGCGTCGTTCAATCACGGTGGCTCAACTCCATCACCGGCTTTGGGAGAGCATTGAACACTAGAGCCCGCGTCTTGCCCGGGTATGTCCGGTTGATTGCCACGGCGACACTTTATTGCCGGATTGAAATATTTGTGTTCACCCGGGGTTTGATCGTACTTTTCTAGCGGATTGAATGTTTCCAACGGACACCGCCCTTGAGCACGCTTCTGATCGTCGATGACGACGCCGAGATACGTTCGCTGCTGAAGCGCTTTTTCATGCAGCACGGTTATCGGGTGGCGCTGGCCTCCGACGGCGAGGCCATGTGGGCCGCATTGCGTCGTCACCGGCCGGATCTGGTGATTCTCGACCTGATGCTGCCCGGCGAGGGCGGCCTGGATCTGTGCCGGCGGATGCGCAATACCTGCCCCACGCCGACCATCATGGTCACGGCCATGGATCAACTCAGCGACCGTATTGTCGGGTTGGAGCTGGGCGCTGACGATTACGTGGCCAAACCCTTCGATGCCCGGGAACTGCTGGCGCGGGTACGGGCGGTGCTGCGCCGCAGTGCGGTCAGCGCGCGGGATCATGGGCCACGGGTTTCATTCCGTGGCTGGCGGGTGGATCAAACCCGCCGCGAGCTGCGCACACCGGACGGTGTCATGGTGCCGTTGTCCAATGGTGAATTCGATTTGCTGATGGTGTTTCTCGACAACCCCCAGCGGGTGCTCACCCGGGAACAACTGCTCACCCTGGCGCGTGGCCAGGGCCACGAAGCCTTCGATCGAAGCATCGATGTTCAGGTCAGCCGGCTGCGCCGCAAGGTGGAGCAGGACAGCCGTAACCCCACCATCATTCGTACCGTGCGCAACGGCGGCTATCTGTTCGATTGTGCCGTGGAACGGGGCTGATGCGACCCCGGCGGCGGGATACGGTGGTGGGCTGGATCGCGCTGACCATCGTGCTCGCCATGGCGGTGTCGCTGATGTTGAACATGCTGTTCATCGAACTGGCCGGGGTGTGGGCGCGCCCGGCCCTGGATCGCACCAATCTGCTCAGGGAGGTGGCGTCGCTGGCGCGGGTGCTGGAAGCGGCGCCGTCGTCGTTGCGACCGGCGCTGGCGGAGGCGGCCACCAGCCATGACCCGGATTACCGGGTGCGCTGGAGCCCGGATCTGGCGACCCTGGACCTGCCCCAGGGCCCGGACCTTCGTTTCCATGATGGAACCGATACGCTGCGCGAGCACCTGGGCCGGGAGAACGCGGGGGTCTGGGTGGTGCAACCGGAAGATCGTAGCGATGACGACGCCGACAAGGGCTATCTGCTGGCCCTGGAGCTGCGTGACGGCAGTTGGGTGGCGTTCATCGCGCCGCGCAGCTGGGGGCTGGAGCCGGTACCCCGGGCTCTGGTGACGCTGGTGCTGGTTCTGATTTCCACCCTGTTGGTGGCCTGGGTGGCGACCCGCCGCCTGGCCCGGCCCTTGCAGGCGTTCACCCGCGCGGCGCGCCGGTTCGGCGCCGATATTCAGGCGCCGCCGATACCTGCGCAGGGGCCTTATGAACTGCGTGAAGCGACCCTGGCGTTCAACGCCATGCAGGCACGGATTCAGCGGCTGGTCGCGGATCGCACGCAGATGCTGGCGGCGATTTCCCACGACCTGCGCGCGCCGCTCACGCGCATGCGCCTGCGCGGAGAGTTCGTCGGTGACCGCAAGCAGCAGAGCCGGCTGTTTCGGGATATCGATGAAATGCAGGCAATGATCAACGCCGCCCTGGTGTTCTTCCGCGACGATACGCTGAAGGAATCACCGACCTGCTTCGATCTCGGCGAGTTGCTGCTGACGCTGGTGGAGGACTATGCCGACCAGGGGTTACCGGTGAGTTGCGAGGGAGGTGGCAGGCGGGTGCATTTCGGCCGGCCGGGGGGCCTGAAACGGGCGCTCACCAATCTTATCGACAACGCGCTCAAGTACGCCGGCGCGGCGACCCTGGAGCAGCGCCATGAGGGCGGGCAGGTGATTCTGCGGGTGTGCGATCGCGGCCCGGGTTTGCCGGAGACCCAGTTGGAGAAGGTGATGGAGCCGTTCTACCGGCTTGAGCCTTCCCGTAACCGTGCCACCGGCGGCGTCGGCCTCGGCCTAGCCACCGCGCGGGCGTTGATCGTCGAGGAAGGCGGTACCCTGACGCTCGGTAACCGGGCCGGCGGTGGCCTGTGCGCCACCATCCGGCTGCCCGGCGGCGATTAAGGCCGCCGGGCTCCGCTGGCCGGATCAGTCGCTGACCTTGAGCACCACCTTGCCCTTGGCGCGGCGCGAGGTGAGCGCCGCCAGGGCGTCCTCGTACTGTTCGAACGGGAACACCTCGCTGACGCGGGGATCGATCTTGCCCTCGGCGAACAGCTGCATCAGCTCCTTCACGTTCTGGATGTGCTCCTTCGGCTCGTGCTGGGTGAAGGCACCCCAGAACACGCCGACGATGCTGCAACCCTTGAGCAGAGCCAGGTTGGCGGGAATCCTGGGAATTTCACCGGCGGCGAAGCCGACGATCAGGAAGCGGCCATTCCAGGCCATGTTGCGCAATGCCGGCTCGGTGAAGCGGTCGCCCACCGGGTCGTAGATCACGTCGATGCCTTTCGGGTAGCGGCTCTTGAGCGCCTGCTTGAGGTCTTCTTCGCTGTAGTTGATCAGCTCATCGGCGCCGGCTTCCTTGGCCACCTGCAGCTTGTCGTCGGTGCTGGCGGCGGCGATCACGGTGGCGCCCATGGCCTTACCCAGCTCCACCGCGGCCAGGCCCACGCCGCCGCTGGCGCCGAGCACCAGCAGGGTTTCCCCGGGCTGGATGTTGGCGCGCTGCTTGAGCGCGTGGTAGCTGGTGCCGTACACCATGCTGAAGGCGGCGGCGGTTTCATCGCTCATGCTGTCGGGCACCGGAATCACCCGGTTCTCGGCCACCACCATTTCCTCGGCGAAGGCGCCGTAGCCGGTCAGGCCCATGACCCGCATGCCGGGCTTCAGATGTTTCACATCCGGGCCCACTTCGACGATCTCGCCGGCCATTTCACCCCCGGGGGAGAACGGCAGCTCCGGTTTGATCTGGTACTTGCCCTCGATGATCAGGGTGTCCGGAAAGTTCAGGCCGGCGGCCTTCACCTTTACCTTCACCCCGTCACCGCTCACCTCCGGCGAGGGCACGTCCTCGATGACCAGCTTGTCCGCCGGTCCCAGTTCCTTGCACAGAATGGCGCGCATGCGTCTCTCCCGAACTTTAATACAGTGAAACGGACACGCTAAACCCGGGCCCCGGATTAAACAAATGCATAAGGCTCATCAGGGGGCATGAATGGAATGAATAAAGAAAAGCGATACAGGCGGGCAGGATACAGGATGCAGGAACGGCTCTACGCCATCACTTCATCTTGTATCCCGGCCGCCAGGCCGCTATCTATCGATGGTTGGTGAACTCCACCACCTGCTGGAAGGTGGGCCGGTTCTGCCAGTGAATACCCGGCACCGACGACAGGCCGATGGCCCGGTGCTGGATGTTGTCGGCGCTTTCGTCCACGTCCCAGTTGTCCAGGTTGGCCAGCCCGCCCAGGTCATCCAGGGCCTGGCTCAGGCTCCGGGCGAGGGCCTGGCGGCAGCTTTCCACCTGCTCGCTGTCGGCGCAACGCAAGGCCCGGTAGGGCGTTTCGCTGGTACCCAGCGCTTGCTCCAGCACCCGCTCCAGGTAGCCGTAGTAGCCGCTTTGGTATGCCGAGCCCATGTTCCCGGGCTTGTTGTCGCGGCCCATCAGTGAGCGGTTGTGGCCGCCCACGTCCTCCACGGCGGTGAGCTGGGGCAGCAGGGCGTCGATCATGCGCGGATACCAGGCGTCCATCAGCGCCACCGCCGCTTCCGCGTCGTAGTCGCCGTCGCCGTCCCGGTCGCGCCGGAAGGCGCCGCCGGCGACCCAGTCACGCATCAGCTCCAGCACCGAGGCTTCGTCGCCGGTAAGCGGCGTGGTTTCCAGCAGATCAAGCGCGCGCGGCAGCACCTCCTGGCCACGCAGGTCCACCACCGCCGCGTCGCCCATGGCCTCCACCAGGTTGGCCAGGGTCACGCCGCCTTGATCCACCAGGTCGCTCAGGCGGACTTCCAGCATGTCGTTGCGATGGGTGGGGCCGTAGCTGGCGTTGGCGTCGGCGGCCCACCAGTCCCGGGCCGGGCGATTGTTCCAGCTCGCCAGGTAGCCGCGTGCCGGATTGGCGTCGTTGGGGTGCGCCTCCAGGGGCAGGAAACCACGCCAGTCGAATTGCCCGTTGCCCCAACTGGGCAGTTCCGGATGCACGCCCGGTGCCCGTTGCGGATAGAGGCCGGAATGGAAAAAGGCAATGTCGCGGTCGTCGATGTAGAACCAGTTGAAACTGCCGGTGGTGTTGTTGAAGACCTCCTGGAAGCTGCGCACGTCGTGGACGTCGTTGCGGGTGGCCTGCATGAACGGCAGGGCGGTATCCAGCTCGGCGAAATAGGTGCTGCGCTGCCGGGTCAGGGCCACCGGCTGGCCGCCGACGGCGGCGAAGCCGATCACCGGGCCGTATTCGGCGGTGCGGATCACGCGCCGGTGCACGGCGAAGTTCTGCCCGATGCTGGCCGGGTCGTCGGTGGGCACCGCCAGGTTCCAGCGCGCCGGCCAGCTGTCCTCGATCACGTCGAAGGGCTGGCATTGTCCGTTCACCCGGTAGCCGCCTTCGCCGTGGGCCGGCGGTTCGGCGGGCTGGCACAGCGATACCGCGCGCACGTCGGTGAGGTCGGAGCTGCCCGACGTGGCGCTCCAGGCGAAATCCGGGCCACGACCGATCACCACATAGGGCAGGCCGGTGAAGGTCATGCCCCGGGTATTGATGTCGCCGCCATGCACCGACATTTCCAGCAGCAGTTGCGGCACGAAATAGCTGGTTTGCGGGCCGAATACCGCCAGTGGCCGACCGCTGGCACTGTGTTCGGCGGTCAGCAGCAGGGCGTTGGAAATGGCGTTGGGGAAGCCCTCGCGCAGACCGGCCACGCCGGTGGCCAGCCGTTGCACGCGTTCGCGCACGGCCAGGCGTTGTTCGTCGCTGAGCGCCCCCGGTGCCGGGCTCGCCGCCGGCTGGTCGTGGCCCAGCCGGTCCACCTCGATGCGCACGCGCGCCCAGCGTGCCGCCAGCTCGCCGTCGTCCAGGGACGACAGCGACAACAGGCCGCCGAGCAGATCTCCCACCGCCTCCAGCAGGCCGCCCACCACGCCGGTGCCGGGCAGCGCCGGCAGGTTGCCCGCCGCCGTGGGGCAGGTGTCCTGGCCGGGCCGGCCACAGGGGGCGGTGGTCAGGGGTTCGTAGGGCTGCCAGGTGCCGGCGTCGAACAGCACCGCGCCGGGGAAGCGTCCCGCCAGCTCGCCGGACAGCGGGCACAGATCCTGATCAATGGCCGGTGGTGACTGGGTAGCGAAAGAGCGGTCGGTGGTGACCGTTGAATCCGCATCGGTGGCATGGCGCAAATCCCGCCACAGATCACAAGCGGCCTGGTCGGAGCCGGTTTCCTGGCGCAACGCCTGGAGCAGCAGCACATTGGCCTGCTCGTTGCCGCCACCGCCGGCGAAGATGCCCTGGATCAGGGTGGCGATGGCCACCACGTCCTCGATGACGAACGGCTCCAGTTGCACGCCCAGGCCCAGATATTCGATGGGCGCTTCCAGCAGGCCGCTCTGTACCTTGGCCACGTAGTTGTTAAGCCCTTCCACGTAGTGAACCGCGTCCTGGTAGACCTGGGCCCCGTCGTCGCCGAAGCGGGCCACGGTGTTGGCGATCTGGGCGGTGCGGTCTTCTTCCCGGTAAGGCGCGTCGACGGCAATATCGCGGTCGAAGGAGAAATCCGCCGGGCCCAGGAAGCGGGACAGTTCACCGCGCCCGGCGCGGCGCAACACGTCGAGCAGGAACAGGCGGTCCGCGGCGGTCACGTAGCCAACGCCGAACAGAGCGTTGGCGCGGCTGTCACCGAAAATGTGCGGCACGCCGTAGTCGTCGCGCTTGATGGTCACGGTGCGGCCCTCGCCGCTGACCGTGATCTCGCTTTCCCAGGCGCCGCCGTCCGGGGCGCTCAATGGCGCCGACTTGAAGTAGCCGGTCAGATCGTTGTCGGTGAGCCCCTCCGGGCTGCGTACCAGGGCGTCGTACAGGCCCAATTGGTCGTCGAAGTGAGGTTCCTTGGTGAGCGCCGGTACCAGGCCGGTCTCCGCCACCAGGTCGTCGAGCAGACCGCTGATCAGGTCCGACAGCCCGGGAATGTCGGCGGTCAGGTTGCTCAGGCCACCGTTGTCGTCCTGACCCGGGGGGAGGATGTTGAGCACCCGGCCATAATCCGCGTAGGGGGCGCTTACCGTTGCCGGGCGGTCCTCGGGCAGGGCCGGCTCCTCCGGTTCCTGGGGCTGTTCGGGCTCCTGGGGATCGGGTTCGTTGGGCTGGGGGTCGGCGCCCCCGCCACCTCCACCGCCTCCGCCACAGGCGGTCAGCAGGCCCACCAGGATCAGCCCGAACAATAATGTGGATATTTTCATAGTGCCTCCGGATTTCTTGTTTTTCAGGGAGGGAGTTGGTTATGGACTGATCAGATTTGCACGAACGTGCGAGGAAGGGGAGGCAGTGCAACAAAAGTGCAGCGAAACGCTACCGGTTGTAATACCCGGGGCAGGAATCAAGAGGGGATTGTCGGCGAGGCATCGCGGCTGAAGGCGCTCCTACTAAGGAATGCTCCGATTCGAAGGAGCGGCTTCAGCCGTGATCGGCGTTGATCAGGGTTGCTTGCGTTCCAGATGGTCGAGCACGTTCTCGAGCCGGTCCACCAGCACCTTGTTGATGCTCTTTTCCAGCACCCGGCCCAGCTCGTCGTTGACCACCGCTTCGGCAAGCGGGCGGATACGGGTGATGAACTCCGCCAGCCGGGCCACGTCGTCGCCTTCCGGCAGGCTGTTGGGGCCGTATTTTTCGTCCACCAGATGCTCGACGATCATGTCGATGAAGCGCTCGGCGAGCTTGTCCACTTCACCGCGCACCAGGCGTACATGGGTGAGTACGGCGTCCAGGGGCACGCCGTTTTCCACCAGCTCCTTGCCGGCGTTGTAGATGCGCGGGTAGGGCACCCGCAGGCGCGTGCCCTCGGGGATGATGTAGCCCAGCGTCACCGCCTTGGTCATCACCTCGGGGGTGATGTCCTCGCCGAAATCGTCGATCAGATCCTGGTAGTCCAGGTAGGAGGGCACACTGGGGTTTTGCCAGGAGGTCACCGCCACCTCCAGGCCGAGAATATCATTGAGGTCGCGGCCTTCTTCCCAGGCGCTGAGCAGGTCGCGGATATTGTTGAGCGTGTAGCCGCGCTCCAGCAGGGCGCCGATGATTTTCAGCCGCGCCAGATGCACGTCGGTGTAAATGCCGGTGCGGCCGCGCTTCTCCGGCGGCGGCAGCAGGCCCCGGTCCTGGTAGGCGCGCACGTTGCGCACCGTCGAGCCGGCCTCGCGGGCCAGCTTGTCGATGGTGAATTCCTGGCGCTCCCGGAGCGCCTGATCCACCTCCGGGGTATCCGGAGCATTCTGGGTCAGGCGGCGCAGGATGGCCGCCGGGGATTTGCGGGAAGCAGTCATGCCGAAATCATAGACCGGTTCGTCTTCACGCGCCACGAACGGCGTGGCGACCCATGGGCGGGATGCCGGTTCACGGCGCCACGTCCAGCCGCGCCAGGCGCCGGGCCAGCGGTGGCGCCAGCCGGCCCAGCCAGCGCATGCCGCTGGCCTCCACGCTTACCGGCACCTCGGCCAGGTTGTCCCGCACCGCGCCAACGATTGCCCGGGCCACCCGGTCCGGGGTGAACCCCCGGCGCCGGTAAAGGCGCTGCGCCGCTTCGCGGCGGCGGCTTTGCTCCTCTTCGTCGACGCCGACGAAGCGGGCGCGACCGGTGATCGGGGTGTCGATCAGGCCCGGGCAGATCGCGGAAACGCCGATGCCCTGTTCCGCCAGTTCCGCGCGCAGGCACTCGGTGAGCATCAGCACCGCCGACTTGCTGGTGGCATAGGCGGGCAATGCCCGGGACGGCAGATAGGCGGAGGCCGATGACACATTGACGATATGCCCGGCCTTGACCTGATCGATCATCTGCCGGCCGAACAGCCGGCAGCCGTGGATCACGCCCCACAGATTCACGTCCAGCACCTGCTTCCAGTCCTGCACGCTGGTGTCCAGCAGCGGCCCGGCCAGGCCAATGCCGGCGTTGTTGACCACCACGTCCGGCGCGCCCAGTTCGCGCTCCACGTAGCGGGCCAGCGCTTCCATGGAGCGGGCGTTGGCCACGTCGGTCTTGCGGCTCAGCGCGGTGCCGCCGGCCTGCCGTACCGCCTCGGCGGTGGCCGCCGCCGAATCCGGATCAATATCGGTGCACAGCACGGTGGCGCCGCGCTCGCCGAACGCCAGGGCGGTTTCCCGGCCGATGCCGGAGCCGGCGCCGGTGATCACCACTAGTTTGCCGGCGTCCGGGCCGGCATCGGCGCGTACCCGGGCCCGGGCCAGACGGGCGCTCTCCGGCGCGCCTTCCACGTGGGCGATGAATTCCTTGAGATAGTCGGCGGTCACCGGGGCGTGGGTCAGCAGCGGGCCCCAGTGACCGGTGTTCAGCTCCCGGCGCCACAGCCGGCTGGTCCACTCCGGCAGGTTCTCCAGCAAACCCGGCCCCACATACCGGTCGCGGCGCGCCACCATCAGTTGCACCGGGATATTGGTGCGGCGTTCCCGGGGGCGCAGCAGACGCGGCAGCATGTTGGCGCGGTACAGTGCCACGCCCTGGGCGCCGTCGCGGCTCTGGGTGGCGCTGGGGCTGGCCTTCACGCCCTCGGTGCGGCGCAGCACGCCGGGCCAGGCGTCGCCCAGGCCCAGCTTCCAGGCCAGCGGCGCCAGTCCTGGCAGATGAAAGGCGCCGATGTACCAGCTCTTGGCCAGTTGTCGCAGGCTGGCCAGCGGGTCGCCGGCGGCGCGCAGACTTTGCCCGACATGGTCCAGGCAGGGGCCGGACAGCGTGGTATAGGAGGCGATACGGCGCTCCGCGCCGGGCTCGGTGACCGCCTCCCAGCTCTGGATCGAGCCCCAGTCATGGGCGACCAGGTGCACCGGGCGCTCCGGACTCAGGGCGTCGATTACCGCGAACAGATCGTCGCGCAGTTCGGCCAGGCGGTAGGCGGCCAGGGGGCGGGGGGCGGAGGAGGCACCGGCGCCGCGCACATCATAGGTGACCACGCGGTAGCCATTGCCGAGGGCATCGGCCAGGGCGTCCCACACCTCGCCGGTGTCCGGGTAACCATGCACGCACAGCACCGTGGGCGCGGCGGGGTCGCCACGACCCCGCACGGCCAGATTGATCCCGTCGCGAATCACCGTGCGGTGTTGCCACTGATCCATCATTGATCCTCTTTCGCGTTACCGGCGTGAGGGCCCATTCTGCGGGCTGGGCGCCGGGCGACCATTCGCCGGTGCGCCGGGGTGCGACCGTGAATGAGCCATTGGCCGATGTCAATTTTGCGCTCTTTTACCTTCTGGTGGGAGCCCCGTGAGGGGCGGTTGTGTTCTCGTTGTGCCCTGTATCGGGGCATCGTTCGCGACCGCTCCTTGCCGTGGCCTTCACCCGATGATGCCGCCGGCCTGCTTAGGGTCCCCCCGGAATCACGCTCCGCAAGGCGTACCGTTGAAAAATGAGGAGGGTAAGCGTGCCTACACACCGTCTACTGTGCGCGGGCCTCGCCGGCCTGCTGTCCCTGCTGATCCTGATGTTCGCGCCGCCGGCGCTGGCGGAACCGGCGACCGACGCCGGGCCGGCCTACGGTACCCTGGCGAACCTGCTTGAGGACGAGGCATCGCGCACCGCCCTGATCGAGGAATTGCGCCACCTGGAGGCGGCCCGCACGGAACCGTCTCCGGCGCCGGAAGGCACGCCGCCGCCGGCGGACATCGCCGCCGAAGCGCCCAGTAACCAGCGCCCTGAACAGGTTTCCTTCGCCCGCCGCATGGCTGCCACCACCGGCCATCTGGCCGCCAACATGGGCGACCAGTTCGCCGCGCTGGGGGCCGCTCTGGGCGGGCTGTTCGGCGCCGGCGAGGCGGTCGACGAACGCGCCGGCCTGGCGCCGGTGGACATGCAGGAAGCCGGCGCCGCCGCGGTCAACCTGGCGATTCTGGTGATCACCACCTTCCTGGTGTTCCTGGTGTTGCGCGCGGTGGCGCGCCCCTCATTCCGGGCTCTGAGTGGCTGGGCTCTGCGTGGCTCGGAAAAGTTCGCCATGTTGCGCACCATCATGGCCGTGGCGGTGGCCGCCCTCGTCGATGTGGTGGTGGTGGCGCTGGCCTATCTGGCCGGTGGCTTCGTGTCGTCGTTGCTGGTCAACGAGGTGAACGCCGACGCCACCCGTCTGGCCCTGTTCCTCAATGCCTTCCTGGTGGTGGAGTTGTTCAAGGCCGGCCTGCGCATGCTGTTTTCCTCCGGCTATGAAGGGCTGCGCCTGGTGCCGGTGGCCGCCGATCAGGCGCGCTATTGCAACCGCTTCCTGGCCAGCCTGGCGGGTTTCATCGGTTACGGCATGCTGGTACTGGTGCCGGTATTGAATTTCAACCTGTCGCCGACGCTGGGTTCCGGCGTGGGTACCCTGATCATGCTGCTGGCGCTGATTTACGCGGTGGCGGTGATCCTCCGCAAACGCACCGTCCTGCGTGACCGCCTGTTCGCCCGTGCCGAGCAAGGTTCCGGTCCCGGCGCCTTGCTGTTGAGGCTGCTGGGCCGCCTCTGGCACGTACTGGCCCTGGCCTATGCGGTGCTGGTGTTCGCGGTGACGGTGGTGGACCCGGAGTCGGCGTTGCCCTTCGTGGCCATGGCGACCCTGCTGACGGTGGTCTACGCCGGTCTGGGTCTGTTGATTTCCGTGGTGCTCAGTCAGTTGATCGGCAAGCAGATCCATCTTTCGGAGCGCCTCAACACGGCCATGCCGCGTCTGCAGGCCCGGGTGAATACCTATGTGCCCACCGGGCTGAAGATCATCCGCGCCCTGCTGCTGGTGCTGGTGGCGGTGCTGGTGCTGGACGCCTGGCGGGTCTATGACCTGGCCGCCTGGTATGCCTCCGAGGCCGGCGGTCGCACCGTAAGCGCGGTGATCGACGTGCTGGTGATCCTGGCGGTGGCGGCCCTGGTCTGGATCGGGTTGGCCAGCCTGCTTGAGCACAAGCTCAGCCCCAAGGAGGGCGCCGACCCGGCCGCGGCGGCCCGTGCCGAAACTCTGATGGGCCTGTTTCATACCACCCTTGCCATCGCCATCATCATCATGACCTCGATGATCGTGCTCTCCGAGATCGGCATTGATATCGCGCCGCTGATCGCCGGCGCCGGCGTGCTTGGCCTGGCGGTGGGTTTCGGCGCCCAGAAGCTGGTTCAGGATGTGATCACCGGTGTCTTCATTCAGCTCGAGAACGCCATGAACACCGGCGATTTCGTCAGCGCCGGCGGCAATTCCGGCACCGTCGAGCGGGTCGGCATCCGCTCGGTGGCCATGCGCGATCTGGCCGGCACCTATCACATCGTGCCGTTCTCGGCGGTGGGCGCGGTGTCCAATTACACCCGCGAATTCGGCAACCATGTGGGTGAGTACGGCATCGCCTATCGCGAGAGCATCGATGACGCCATCGTGCAGTTGGAGGCGGCCTTCGAGGAGCTCAAGGAAGGGCCCATGAAGGAGCACATCCTGGCGCCGCTGACGGTGGCCGGCGTCACCGCCCTGGCCGACAGCTCGGTGAACATCCGCGTGGTGATCAAGGCGTCCCCGGGCATGCAGTGGGCGGTGGGCCGTGCCTATAACCGGCTGGTCAAGAAGTACTTCGACGAGGCCGGCATCGAGATCCCGTTCCCGCACACCACGCTGTACTTCGGCGAGGACAAGGACGGCTCCGCGCCGGCCGCCAATGTGCGCCTGCTCGGCGACGGCAGGGTGGTGGATACCCAGGACGGTGGTCGCTGATCCGAGTTTGCCCTCTCCATCCGGGCCGTTACGCTATGGAGGTAGCGTCGCGCGCGATGAACAAAAAAAGCCGGCGTGAGCCGGCTTGGAAAACGGGATCGCCGGGGGGGACGATCACCGGGGGAAAGTGAACCGTCGCGGTCAGGCCGCGTCCTTCAAGGCGTGGGCCACCAGTTCGTCGAACTGCTCCAGGAACTGGCGGTTGTCGTGGTCCCAGGGGTGGAATCCCGGTTTGAACCAGTCCAGCCAGGCCTTGGCGGTGTAGCGGAAGATGCCCCGACGGCCCAGGCTGTGGCGCCAGACCGCGCGCCAGCCCTGGCGGTCGAACAGGCCGCCACTGACCCGTACGTTGTGCAGGTAGAACGGCAGGAACAGGGCGAAGAACACGCTGGTGGAAAGCACCAGGGCGAAGCAGCGCAGTGCATAGGCGGAAGCCTGGTCATCGGTGCCCACCGCGAGCTGGTAAACATCGAATGCCACCGCCTTGTGTTCGGTTTCCTCCAGAGCGTGCCAGTTCCACAGGGCCTTGTAGCCCTCGTCGGCGCCCTCGAGAATGTCCGGCAGACTCAGCAGGCCATCGGCGAGAATGGCGGTGAGGTGCTCCAGGGCCACGGTACCGGAAAGCTGGAACGCCTTGGGCGTGGATTTCTGGATGCTCGCCAGCAGGGCGGCCACCAGTTTTTCCTGGGCGGCGACCGGCACGCCGGCATCGTTGACGTATTGGTTGTATTCCTCGTGCTCGCGGCCGTGCATGGCCTCCTGACCGATGAACGCGGTCACCGCCGCTTTCAGGTCCGGGTCCTGGACGAGGTTACGATAGTGGCGCACGCTGTCGATGAAAAAGCGTTCGCCCACCGGGAAGAACAGGCTCAGGGTGTTCAGGAACTGACTCACGTTGCGCCCGTCCCGATGCCAGGACAGTGCCTTGCTGGCGTCCAACTTGAAGCGCAGGTTGCGGCGCGTGGGGAGAATGTTGATCGCCATGGTTCTGTACCTCTCGTGATTGTTACATTGATCAATGATACATTCTGGCCGCGATAGACGCTTGGCTTTACGTAAAGGAAGGAATGTCGTGACGGCTAATAAACAAAGTAAGGCGGATCGTTTACTTGATGCCCTGGTGGCCCATTTCCAGGAGACCCTGGACCCGGACCGGCTCGATGGCTGGCTGGAGGCGGAACTGGATTTTCTGCTTGAGCAGGCCGGGGCTCTGACCCTCAACGAGGTGGTGAGCGCCGACCAGATTCTGGATACCGCCCGCAAGTACGCGGTTGGCACCGAGTTGGGTGGTGGTATCCCGGAGCTGGTGGGGGAGATGGTGGAGCGATTCTACGATCAGGGTATTCAGGGCGAGCGCCGCATCGGCGAGGTGGTGGATGAGGCCACGGTGACGGCACTGGTGGACAAGGCCCTGGAAATTCCCCTGTCCCGGCGCGGCATCGGCTGGCTGAGCAGCAACCCGGTGTTGCTGGCGGTGCTGGCCGGTGGCACCCAGCTGGGCCTGAAAACCTGGTTCCACCAGGGTGTGCCGGAGTCGGTGCGGGGGCTACTCGGTCGGCGCGTGCCGGAGCGTTGGCGGGCGAGCCTGGAGTTGCGGCTGCAGGATTGGCTGCAGGAGCGGATGGCGGCGCTGCTGGCGGACCCGTGGCTGTACAGCGACGACAACCTGGACGGGTTGCGCGATCTGGTGCTGGTGGCCTGGCAGGACTTCGCCGAACGACCGCTGCGCGACCTGCGTGACCTGCTCGACAGCGAGGACATCCAGGAATTGTTCGTGATCGGTTACGACTTCTGGCGGGATTTCCGCCACAGCGATTATTTCGCCACCCTGCTGGACACCGGCGTCACCGCGTTCTTCGACAAGTACGGCGAGCACACCTTGCGCGAGCTGATTGACGAGGTGGGGCTGACCCGGGAGCAACTGCTCGATGACGCGCTGCGTTTCGGGCCACCGGCGGTGCGGGTACTGCGCGAGCGGGGCATGCTGGAGAACTGGCTGCGCCGGCATCTGGCGCCGTTCTTCGCCAAGCCGGAGACTCTGGCGATCCTGGGCGCCTAGCGGTCTTCGGCCGCCTCAGGCCGGCCCGTCACTGGCCTGGTGATGCTGGTGCTTGAGCAGGGTGAGTAGCTGATCCTCCGCCACCGGGCGGCTGATCAGGTAACCCTGGATGCTGTCGCAGCCCATGTCGCGCAGGATGTTCAGGTGCTGTTCGGTTTCCACCCCCTCCGCCACCACGCTCATGCTGAGGCTGTGCGCCATGTCGATGATGGCCCGGGTGATGGCCGCGTCCTCGGAGCTGTGGTCCAGGTCGGTGATGAAGGTGCGGTCGATCTTGAGGGTGTCCACGGGGAAGCGTTTCAGGTAGTTCAGCGACGAATAGCCGGTGCCGAAATCATCCAGGGACAGCCCCACGCCCCGTTCGCGTAATCGCTCCAGCAGCGCGATGTTCTGCTCCATGTCTTCCATGATCAGGCTTTCGGTGAGTTCCAGCTCCAGCAGGTGGGCGGGCAGCTCGGTGAGGTGCAGAATGCGGTCCACCACGTCCGCCAGGTTGCCCTTGCGGAACTGGTGAGCGGACAGGTTCACCGACACGCGGATATCGCCCAGGCCACGCCGGTGCCACTGTCTTGCCTGGCGGCAGGAGCGTTCCAGCACCAGCTCGCCGATGGCGGAAATCAACCCGGATTCCTCCGCCAGGGGGATGAATTCCGAGGGCGGCAGCAGGCCCATGGTCGGGTGCTGCCAACGCACCAGGGCCTCCACCGAGGAAATGGTGTCGCTGGCCAGGTCCATTTTCGGCTGGTAATGCACCACGAATTCGTTCTTGAAGATCGCCTTGCGCAGGCTGGTTTCCAGGGCCAGCTGTTCCACCGAGGCCATCTGCATGCCCATGCGGTAGAACTGGAAGTTATTGCCGCCGCCGCGCTTGGCCTGGTGCACCGCCATTTCCGCCTGGTTGATCATCGCCTGGGCTTCCTGGGCGGTGCTCGGGAACACGCTGATGCCAATGCTGGCGCCCAGTAGCAGCTCGTGGCCGTCGATCAGGAACGGCTTCTTCATCATGTTGATCAACTTCTGGCAGAGCACGCCAATCTGGGACTCGCCGCCGCAGTCCTCCAGCACCAGGGTGAATTCGTCGCCGCCCACCCGGGCCAGGTTTTCATCGTTGACGCCGCAGGAGCAGATGCGCTCGGCGGCTTGCTTGAGCAACCGGTCGCCGATTTCATGGCCCAGGCTTTCGTTGATCGGTTTGAAGCGGTCCAGGTCGATCATAAGCAGGGCGGCTTTTTCGCGGTTGAGCCGCGCCAGGGTCAGGGCGCGCTGCAGGCGTTCGCGGAACAGGGTGCGGTTGGGCAGGCCGGTAAGACGGTCGTAATTGGAGAGGAACTGCACCCGCTCCTCGGTTTCCTTTCGCGAGGTCAGATCCGAAAGCATGCCCACGTAGCGAATCACCCGCTGCTTCTCATCCAGCACGCTGCTGATCTGCAGCCACTCGGGGAACGGCTCGCCATTGCGGCGCCGCTCGCTGATCTCGCCTTCCCAGAAACCGGTGCGGCGCAGGGCCAGGGTGATGCTGCGGTAGACATCCCGGTTGCGTTCCATGTGCGGGTTGTCGGTCATGGTCAGGCCCAGTACCTCCGACTCGCGGAAGCCGGTGATTTGCTCGAAGCGGGCATTCACCGCCAGGAAACGGAAATGGCGATCGAGAATGAAAATGCCCTCCGGGGCGTTCTCGAACACGGTGGCCGCGAGCCGCTGTTGTTCCTGGGCCTCGCGGGTGGCGGTGATGTCCCGGCGGGTGCCGATCATGCGTAATGCGCGGCCGTTGTCGCTCCACTCCACCACCCGGCCTTCGTCCTCGATCCAGCACCAGGGGCCCTTGGCGTGGCGCAGCCGGTAGAGGGCGTGGTAGCGGTCGGTCTCGCCCTTGAAGTGGGCCACCATGGCGCGGCGGATATTGGGGAAATCGTCCGGGTGCACCAACTGCTGGAGATCGCCGAAGAAGTTGCGGAAGTATTCGCTCTCGTAGCCAAGAATGCGGTCGAAATTGGTGTGATAGTTGGTGCCGGTCTGCAGATCCCAGTCCCACAGGCCGATATTGCTGGCGTCCAGGGCCAGCTGCAGGCGCTCGCCGGTGGCGCTGAGTTCCTTGTTGGCCTGCTCCAGGGCATGGGTACGATCGCTGACCATGGATTCCAGGCGGTCGTTGGCCTCCTGCAGGCGGCGGCGCGCCTCCTTGCGCTCCATGATCTCCTCGGCGAGCTTCTCGTTGAGGGCCTCGGCGTTGGCCCGGGCGCGATCCAGGTAGTCGATCAGGGCGGTATTGCTGGTCTGCAGATCCAGGGCCTGGTGGGTGGTCTGGTTGATACGGCGCGCGGTGATGAACAGAAACCCCAGGGTCGCCAGCAACATGGCGGCCAGGGCCGGCTCATTATCGTGGGTGAGCACCAGTTGCACGCAGGCCGGCCCCAGCAAGCAAGTCTGATAGAGCAGCACGGTGGGCAGGTGGCTGCTATAGGCGGCCAGCGCCAGGATGCTCAGGCCGGTGCCCAGGCTGCTCATGGTCAACTGCGCGTAGAGCATGGATTCCGACAGAATGGTGTCGGTGGGGTTGAACAGGAATCCGGCGGCGCCCATGCACACCGCGCTGGTCAGAATCGACAGCGACACCCGCCACAGATCCCCGGGACCATTACCGTAGCCGGCCCGGGAGACCAGCAACCAGCCCAGCCGTACCGCCACCAGGCTCAGCACCGCCACCGTCCAGGCCACCAGCGAGAAGCGCGGCACCGGGGTACTCCAGTACGCCCACAGCACGGCCACGACGGCGAGGGATTCCAGCACGTTCATGCTCTTCACACCGGTGGTCAGGTGCTGGCACTGAGCGCGGATCACCGCCTTCTGCTGCTTGCTGGTATGTGGCTCGGATGACGTCGACACAGATTCTTCCAGGCTCGTGGCCTCGGGCGCCGCTCGCGGGGCGCGCCGGCTTTTTGTTTGGCAGTTTACCCAGCCCCATCGCTGAGGGAAACCGGATTGCGAGTTACCGTTCACATCTGCCGCGTCCGGGCGGCGGTTCTGATAAACTTCGGCGCCATGGATGACGTGACCCCCCTGATCGAAGGCCTCAACCCCGCCCAGCGTGACGCCGTGACCGCCGAGGACCCGCACCTGCTGGTGCTGGCCGGCGCCGGCTCAGGCAAAACGCGGGTCCTTGTGCACCGCATTGCCTGGCAAATCGCCACTGGCCAGGCGTCGCCGTTCGGCGTGCTGGCGGTGACTTTCACCAACAAGGCCGCCGCTGAAATGCGTGGCCGTATCGAACAGCTTCTGGACATGCCCGCCGGCGGCATGTGGGTGGGCACCTTCCACGGCATTGCCCATCGCCTGTTGCGGGCGCACTGGCAGGAAGCCGGGCTGCCCCAGAACTTCGAGATCCTCGATGCCGAGGACCAGCAGCGCCTGGTCCGCCGGGTGATTCGCGAGCTGGGCCTCGACGAGCAGCGCTGGCCCCATCGTCAGGCCACCTGGTTCATCAACGGCCAGAAAGACGAGGGTTTGCGCGCCGCTCATATGGATATCGGCGAGGGCGACCTTTTTCTTAAGACCATGCAGAGCATCTACCAGGCCTATGAGGATGCCTGTGCCCGGGGCGGGTTGGTGGATTTCAACGAGATGCTGCTGCGGGTGCTGGAGCTGTTCCGCGACAACGATGACCTGCGAGGCCATTACCAGCGCCGCTTCCGCCACCTTCTGGTGGACGAATTCCAGGACACCAATGCTATCCAGTATGCATGGCTGCGGCTGCTGGCCGGTGCCGGCAACTCGGTCACCATCGTTGGCGACGACGATCAGTCGATCTACGGCTGGCGCGGCGCCAAGATCGAGAACATTCACAAATTCAGCCGCGACTTCCCGGACACCCGCACCATTCGTCTGGAGCAGAACTACCGCTCCACGGGCACCATCCTGCAGGCCGCCAACGCGGTGATCAGCCATAACAGCGACCGCCTCGGCAAGGAGCTCTGGACCGACGGCGGGCACGGTGAACCGATCCGCGTATACGCCGGTTTCAACGAGGTGGACGAGGCCCGCTTTATCGCCGCCAAGGTGGAAAGCCTGGCCCAGGAGGGCATGGCTCGCCGGGAAATGGCGGTACTGTACCGCTCCAACGCCCAGTCCCGGGTGCTGGAGGAGGCCTTCCTGCAGGCCGGCATTCCCTATCGCATCTACGGTGGCCAGCGTTTCTTCGAGCGCGCCGAGATCAAGAACGCCCTGTCGTACCTGCGGCTGCTGAGCAACCGGCGCGCCGATTCCGCCTTCGAGCGGGTGGTCAACACGCCCACCCGGGGCATTGGCGCCAAGACCCTGGAAGCGTTGCGTCAGATTGCCCGGGAGCGCTCGCTGCCACTGTGGGACGCGGCGGCGGCGATGATCAACGAGCGCCTGCTCAGCGCCCGCGCCGGCAACGCCCTGCTGGCGTTCCTGCAACTGGTTGACCGTCTCGCCGAGGAGACCGCCGGGCTGGATCTGGCGGAAACCGCCGAACACGTGATCGCCGCCAGCGGCTTGCTCGAATTCCACGGCCAGGAGAAAGGCGAAAAGGGCCAGCAGCGCCAGGAGAACCTGCGCGAACTGGTCTCCGCCACCCGCCAGTTCGGCGATGAGGAAGGCGACGACGATCCCCTGGCCGCCTTCCTGGACCACGCCGCTCTGGAGTCCGGCGAAGGCCAGGCCGATGCCCACGAGGACGCGGTGCAGATGATGACCCTGCATTCCGCCAAGGGTCTGGAATTTCCGGTGGTGTTCATCTCCGGCGTGGAGGAGGGGCTGTTCCCGCACCAGATGTCCGCCGAGGACCCGGCCCGGCTCGCCGAGGAGCGGCGGCTGTGCTACGTGGGCCTGACCCGCGCCATGCGCGAGCTTTATCTCACCCATGCCGAGAGCCGCCGGCTTTACGGCAATGAGACCTTCAACCCGCCGAGTCGCTTCCTGCGCGAGATCCCCGGCGAACTGGTGGAGGAAGTGCGTGCCCGTGCTGGCGTCAGCCGGCCCATGGGCGGTGGCGGTGGGACGCTGCGCCAGGAGGACGCCAATGGTATTGTGCTGGGGGCGCGGGTGCTGCATCCGAAATTCGGCGAGGGCACGGTACTGCATTTCGAGGGCCAGGGCCCCAACGCCCGCCTGCAAATCAACTTCGATGGCGCCGGCACCAAGTGGCTGGTCAGCCAGTACGCGCGCCTGGAAGTGATCTGACACCACCCGCGATCAGTGGCATAACAACCAGTCGCACAACAACAATACGATCGGGAGATACCAATGGATCGTCGTAAATTCGTTTCCGCCCTGGGTCTGGGGCTTGGCGCCGCCGCGCTGGCCGGCTGTGGCCAGGATGACAACAACACCACCAAGGACGCCGCCCAGGCCGGTGCCGCCACCGACGGCGCCGGGAGCGGCGCCGCCGAGACCATGGAGTGGAAGCTGGTCACCGCCTGGCCGAAGAACTACCCGGGCCTGGGCACCGGCGCCAACCGCTTCGCCGAGCGGGTCACCGCCATGTCCGGCGGCCGCCTGAAGGTAAAGGTCTATGGTGCCGGCGAGCTGGTACCGGCCATGGGCGTGTTCGACGCGGTTCGTGACGGCAGCGCCGAAATGGGCCATTCCGCTTCCTATTACTGGAAGGGCAAGCACCCGGCCACGCCGTTCTTCACCGCCGTTCCGTTTGGCCTCACCGCCCAGGAAATCAACAGCTGGATGAACTTCGGCGGTGGCCAGGAACTGTGGGACGAGCTGTACGGCGAGTTCGGCATCAAGCCGCTGCCCTGCGGCAACAGCGGTACCCAGATGGGCGGCTGGTTCCGCAAGGAAGTAAACAGCCTGGAGGACATCAAGGGTCTGAAGATCCGGGCCCCCGGGCTGGCCGGCGAGATCATGCAGCGCATCGGCGCCACTCCGGTTCAGATGCCCGGCGGCGAGGTGTTCACCTCCATGCAGACCGGTGCCCTGGACGCCGCCGACTGGGTCGGCCCCTACAACGACCTGGCGTTCGGCCTGCACAAGGTGGCCGATTACTATTACTACCCGGGCTGGGCCGAGCCGGGCGCCATGCTGGAAATGATGATCAACAAGGACAAGTGGGAGGCCCTGCCGGATGACCTCAAGGCGATCGTGAAGAGCGCCGCCGAGGCGGAAAACCAGCACATCTATGACGAGTTCACCGCCCACAACGCGGAGGCGTTGCGGCAGTTGGTGGACGAGCATGGCACCCAGCTGCGCCGTTTCCCGGACGAGGTGCTGATGAAGCTGCATGAAACCAGCGAACAGGTGATCCAGGATCTGGTGGCCGGCAACGATCAGGCGCGCCGCATCTACGAATCCTACAAGAGCTTCCGGGAGTCGGTGGTGCCCTATGTGGCGGTGGCCGAGCAGTCGGCGCTCAACGTCCGTTCCATGGTGCTGGGCCAGAAAACGCCCTGAGCCGACAGGCGCCCTTCGGGCGCCGATTTTTCAGTCCCTGGGCACCGAGCGGGTGCGGCCGTTCTGGTCGATGGCCACGAAGGTGAAATGCCCCTCGGTGACCTTGGCCAGCTCACCGCTGTCCTCCACGATCCACACCTCCACCAGAATCTGCATGGAGCTGCGGCCGATGTCCTGCATGCGCGTGTAGCAGCTCACCACGGCGCCCACGGGCACCGGGCGCAGGAACGCCATGGAATCGATGGCCACGGTGGCCACCCGGCCTTTGGCGCGGGCGCGGGCGGTCACCGCGCCGGCCAGGTCCATCTGCGAAACCAGCCAGCCGCCGAAGATGTCGCCGTTCCAGTTGGCGTTCTCCGGCATGGCGATGGTTTGCAGGGCCAGGGTGCCCTGCGGCCGAGGAGTGTCGTCGTTGGTCATGTTATTGGAATCCGATGCGTGTCGTATGCGTTGATGTCGGGATTGTCTGAATCATAATTGTCCTAACCATACAGCACGCCCGGCAGCCAGGTGGCCAGTTGAGGGAAAAGGGCCAGGATGCCGAGCATGAGCAGTTGGATAAGGATAAAGGGTATCACGCCTTTATAGATGTGCGCGGTCGGCACTTCCGGCGGTGTCACCCCGCGCAGGTAGAACAGCGCGAAGCCGAACGGCGGAGTCAGGAACGAGGTCTGCAGGTTCAGGGCGATCATCACCCCCAACCACACCGGGTCCACGCCCATGGCCAGCAGCACCGGGCCGACGATGGGCACCACCACGAAGGTGATCTCCATGAAGTCGAGGATGAAGCCGAGCAGGAACACGATCAGCATCACCACCAGGATGGCGCCCACGGTGCCGCCGGGCAGGGCGTCGAACAGGTGAGCCACGGTTTCGTCGCCGCCAAAGGCGCGGAACACCAGGGAAAACAGGCTGGCGCCGATCAGGATCATGAACACCATGGCGGTGACGCGGGTGGTGCCGCGCACCGTCTCGCGCAGGATATGCCTGTCCAGCTGGCGGTTGAGGGCGGCCAGCAGCAGCGAGCCGAAAGCGCCCACGCCGGCGGCCTCGGTGGGCGTGGCGTAGCCCGCGAGGATCGAGCCCAGCACCGCCACGATCAGCAGTAGCGGCGCGACCAGGCCGCTGAGCAGGGAAGCGCTCTCGGGCACGCCGTCGACGCGGGCATCCTCGCGTTTCATGGCGGGGGCCATTTCCGGGCGCAGGGTGCTGATCGCCAGCACATAGAGCAGGTACAGACCCACCAGGATCAGGCCGGGAATCAGCGCGCCCACGAACAGGTCGCCCACGGACACCGTGTCCAGGGACCAGTTGCCCTGGCGTAGCTGGGCCTCCTGGTAGGCGGTGGACAGCACATCGCCGAGCAACACCAGGGCGATGGACGGTGGGATGATCTGGCCCAGGGTGCCGGTGGCGCAGATCAGGCCGGTGGCCAGCCGTGGGCTGTAGCCATGGCGCAGCATGGTGGGCAGCGACAGCAGCCCCATGGTGACCACGGTGGCGCCGACGATACCGGTGCTGGCGGCCAGCAGCGTGCCCACCAGCACGATGGCCAGACCCAGGCCGCCCGGGAATACCGCCAGCAGGCGGCCCATGCTGGCCAGCAGGCGCTCCGCGACCCTGGATTTCTCCAGCATCACGCCCATGAACACGAACAGGGGCACCGCCATCAGGCTGGTGTTCTCGATGATGCCGAACAGGCGACCGGGCAGGAAGGTCAGCTCGGAGACACCGAACTGGCCGGTAAGCAACCCGCCGATGCCGAACATCAGCGCCACGCCACCCAGGCAGAACGCCACCGGGTAACCGCTGAGCAACACCACGCCCACCGCCAGGAACATCAGCAGGGGGATCAACTCCATGCGTCCCCCTCATCCTCCAGTTCCGGCTCCGGCGCACGGGTGCCGGCCAGGGTCAGGCCGTTGTGAATCAACTCCGCCACGGCTTGCACGGTGAGCAGGGCGGGCAGGGCCAGCAACAGGCTCTTGAGCACGAACACCAGCGGCAGGCCGCCGTTGTCGGAGCGCTCCAGCCCGGCCCAGCTGCGCAGCACGTACTGGAAGCTCAGGGCGAAGATGGCGATGCACAGCGGCAGCAGCAACAACAGGGTGCCCAACAGGTTGACCAGGGCTTTGCGGCGGGGGCTGAAGTGCTGGTAGAAGACGTCCACCCGCACATGCTCGTCCAGGGCCAGGGTATAGGCCGCGCCGAGCATGAACAGGGCGCCATGCAGGTAGGTGATGCTCTCCTGGAGGGCGATATTGCCGATGCCAAAGCCGTAGCGGAGTACCACCACCAGCACCATCAGCAACACCATGGCCATGGCGAACCAGGCGCAGAAATGGCCCACCCCGCAGGTAAAGGCGGTCAGCCGCTGCTGCCAGCGCATCAGAATGCGTTGTTGTCGTGAAGTCAAAATTGCCTCGCCGGGTCCCGGGTCCGGCGCGAATTATACGGATGATGGGCCTTCAGGTCAGCAAACACGCGGCCTGCGCGTCATTTTCGTATCACTTTGGCCGGTTGGCGGCGGTTCCGGGGGGTGATTTGTCATCTTAGTGTCATTTGCCGGTTGCATACTGCCCCGCGACTGGAAAACCGGGTGGCGACCGTCGCGAACCGTGTCACAGTTCCACCGTGTCACATTGTTGCAATGGTCCTTGCCCACAATCGACCTCCCCTGGCCCGGGCACCGTCGGGGGATCCGGATCAGCGAGCCCGGGCAAGGGCGGCATCGAGGGCGATGTCGCTCCATTCGCAGATGCAGACGAGGATTCAACAATGCGTTTCAAGAAAGCTCTTGGTTTGGCCTTCGCCGCCGCTTCCATGACCGCCGCCGCGGCGCCGGCCATGGCCCGTGACACCATCCAGATCGCCGGTTCTTCCACCGTGCTGCCCTACGCCAGCATCGTGGCCGAGCAGTTCGGCAACGCCTTCCAGTTCAAGACCCCGGTGGTCGGCTCCGGCGGTTCCAGCGGTGGCCTGCGTCAGTTCTGCCAGGGCGTCGGTGAAAACACCATCGACATCGCCAATGCGTCCCGCCCGATCAAATCCAGCGAGATCGAGAGCTGTGGCAAGGCCGGCGTGAAACAGATCCTGGAAGTTCGTTTCGGCTACGACGGCATCGTGTTCGCCTCCAACGCCAGCAAGGGCACCTTCAAACTCAAGCCTGAATACGTGTACAAGGCGATCGCCGCCGAAGTGCCGAAGGACGGCAAGATGGTCTCCAACCCGTACACCAACTGGTCGCAGATCGATAAATCCCTGCCCGATCAGGAAATCGTACTGGTGATCCCGGCTTCCAACCACGGCACCCGTGAAGTGTTCGAGGAGAAAGTGGTGGAAGAAGGCTGCACCGCGAAGGATGAGGACGCCTGCCTGCAGTTCCGTCAGGACGGTCGTGTGATCGAGATCTCCGGTGACTACACCGAAACCCTGGCCCGTCTGCAAGCACAGGCCGACGCGGTGGGTGTATTCGGTCTGGGCTTCTACGAGCAGAACCGTGACCGCCTGAAAGTGGCCACCATCGACGGCGTGACCCCGAGCCTGGAAACCATCGGTTCCGGCGAGTACCCGGTATCCCGCCCGCTGTTCTTCTACGTGAAGGGCGAGCACATCGGCAGCATTCCGGGTATCGAGGAATACGTGCAGTTCTTCCTGAGCGAAGACGTATCCGGTTTCGGTAGCCAGCTCGAGGAAGCCGGTCTGATCCCGCTCAACGACGAAGAGCGCGAGCAGGCGGTCGCCAACTTCGAAGACCGTAAGGTCGTAAGCAAGTAACATAGGCGCCCATGCCGATCCTCGGCCCCCGTCGGCAAAACGCTTACGGGGGCCGTTGTTTACCTGGCTTGAAGCATCGGAACACGGGTTACTGGAGTCACGATGGATAACATGACGCTGATCGTTCTGCTCCTGATCCTGATGGGCGTGGCCTATCAACTGGGTCTGACGCGGAGCCGCGCGATCGCTCGCAACACCACCGGGCGCATGAACTCCCGCCCCGGCTACTACGGATGGCTGGTGGCGCTTTGGTGCGGCCTGCCGGCGCTGTTGGTATTCATCCTCTGGACCCTGCTCGAGCCCTCGGTAATCCGTTCCGTGGTGCTCAATCAATTGCCGCCGGAGATGGCGGACCTGACCGCGCAACAAGCGGATAGCCTGATGCGGCGGCTCAATGACATCGCCAGTGGTTACGGCGTCGCCGGTGATCCGGCCGCCTACGAAGTGGCGGCGGCGGAAACCCTGTCGCGGCTGCGCTCCATTGGTGAGTTGGCCAAGATCGCGGTGATGGCGTCCCTGGCGCTGGCCGGGCTGTTCCTGGCCCGGGGTCGTATTCATGCCGACATGCGCGCCCGCAATCATGTGGAAAAGGTGATCAACGTCGGCCTGCTGCTATGCTCCGGCGTGGCGATCCTGACCACGGTGGGCATCGTCTTCTCCATGTTCGGCGAGGCGATGCGCTTCTTTTCGTTCGTGCCGCCCACGGACTTTTTTTTCGGAACCAACTGGAACCCCCGCTTCAGCAGCACCGGTGGCAACGCCTACGGTGACTTCGGCCTGCTGCCGCTGCTCTGGGGTACCTTGATGGTCAGCATCATCGCCCTGCTGGTGGCGGTGCCGCTGGGCCTGATGACCGCCATTTTCATGGCTGAATACGCGCCTGGCTGGTTGCGCTCGTTCGCCAAACCGGTGATCGAGGTGCTGGCCGGCATCCCCACCATCGTCTACGGCGTGTTCGCGCTGATGGTGGTGGGCCCGTTCTTTTCCGATCTGGGTGCCCTGGTGGGTATCCAGGTCCGTTCCACCAGCGCTCTCACCGCCGGCTTCGTGATGGGCGTGATGATCATCCCGTTCGTGTCGTCGCTGTCCGACGACATCATTACCCAGGTGCCGCAGTCGCTGCGCGACGGGTCCCTGGGCCTGGGCGCCACCAAGTCGGAAACGATCCGCCAGGTGGTGCTGCCGGCGGCCTTGCCCGGCATCGTCGGCGCCTTCCTGTTGGCCGCCAGCCGCGCCATCGGTGAAACCATGATCGTGGTGCTGGCCGCCGGCAACAGTCCGATTCTGCATGCCAACCCGTTCGAGGCGGTCTCCACGGTGACGGTGACGATCGTCAACCAGCTCACCGGCGACACCGACTTCGCCAGCCCGCAGTCCCTGGTGGCGTTCGCGCTCGGCCTGACCCTGTTCGTGATCACGCTGGGCCTGAACGTGGTGGCCCTGTACATCGTCCGTAAATACCGGGAGCAATACGACTGATGAGCAGCACGATGGATTCGGCGGCGGACAAGCGCGATCAGATACAGAGCCGGGTGGCCAGCAGTCTGCGGCGCCGTCACGCCAAGGAAAGACGCTTCAGGATGTTCGGCCTGGCGGCGGTGATGATCGGCCTGGCGTTCGTGGCGGTACTGTTCGTCAGCATCTTCTCGCGGGGGCTGCCGGCGTTCTGGCAGTCCAGCATGACCCTGGACGTCTACTTCAATCCGGAGATCCTCGATGTCGGTCCGGCGCCGGTGCGGCAGCAGGATGAATCGCCCCGGGACTTCGAGCAACGTCAGCAGTCATGGCGCACCCGGCTCACCATGGCCAACTGGAACAAGGTGATGCAGGACGCGCTGATCGCCGCCAAGCCGGAGCTGGAAGAACACCGGCGCTCGCTGCGCAAGTTGTTCACCAACGGCGAGAAATACCGGCTGCGCGACATGGTCGCGGAAGACCCGTCGCTGATTGGCCAGACCCATTCCGTCAAGCTGCTCGCCGACGCCGAGGTGGATGTCTGGGTACGCGGCAACATCGACCGCAGCCTGCCGGACTCGCGCCTGCAACTGAGCCCGGAAGTGCGTCGCATCGCCGATCAGTTGCATGACGAGGGCATCCTCAAGGTGGCGTTCAGCACCGTGCTGTTCACCAACCCGGATTCGCGCAGCTCACCGGCCTCCGCCGGTCTGGCCGGCGCTTTCATGGGCTCGCTGTTCATGATGATGGTGGTGATCTGTCTGGCGGTGCCGGTGGGCGTGGCCAGCGCCATCTACCTGGAGGAGTTCGCGCCACAGAACAAGTTCGTGGACCTGATCGAGGTGAACATCAACAACCTGGCGGCGGTGCCTTCCATCGTGTTCGGTCTTCTGGGTGCCTCGATCTTCATCAACTACCTGAGGCTGCCGTTGTCGGCGCCGCTGGTGGGGGGGCTGGTGCTGAGCCTGATGACCCTGCCCACGGTGATCATCACCACCCGCTCGGCGCTCAAGGCGGTGCCCCCTTCGATCCGCCAGGCGGCGCTGGCGCTGGGCGCCTCGCGGGTGCAAACGGTGTTCCAGCAGGTGCTGCCGCTGGCGGTTCCCGGCATTCTCACCGGCTCCATCATCGGCATCGCCCAGGCGCTGGGCGAAACGGCGCCGCTGCTGCTGATCGGCATGAACGCCTTCGTGGCCAATATCCCGGCCACCCCGTTTGAACAATCCACGGCCCTGCCGGTCCAGATTTATCTCTGGCAGGGTAATGAAATGCGCAATTTCTTCGAGGCGCGCACCTCGGCGGCGATCATCGTGCTGGTGCTCCTGATGATCACCCTCAACGCGCTCGCCATCTGGCTGCGCAAGAAATTCGAGACAAGGTGGTGACAATGAAGATGGTTGATCCGGATGTAATGGTGCGCCGCGATGACGACCGGCAATCGCAGCGCGCGGCGTCCCAGGGCGCCAAGATGAGCGCCCGCGATGTGAAGGTGTTCTATGGTGACAACGAAGCCATCAAGGGCATCGATCTGGATATCATGGAAAATGAGGTGATCGCTTTTATCGGCCCTTCCGGCTGCGGTAAGTCCACCTTCCTGCGCACCCTCAACCGCATGAACGACACCATCGAGAATTGCCGCATCGAAGGCAAGGTGACGCTGGACGGCGAGGATATCTATGATCCGTCCCTGGACGTGGTGTTGCTGCGCGCCAAGGTGGGCATGGTGTTCCAGAAACCGAACCCGTTCCCAAAGTCGATCTACGACAACATTGCCTACGGCCCGCGTCTGCATGGCCTTGCCAAGCGTAAGTACGATCTCGATGAGATCGTCGAGAGCAGCCTGCGCAAGGCCGGCCTGTGGGAAGAGGTCAAGGACCGTCTCGATCGTCCCGGCACCGGCCTGTCCGGCGGCCAGCAGCAACGTCTGTGCATCGCCCGCGCCATCGCCGTGAGTCCGGAGGTGATTCTCATGGATGAACCCTGTTCGGCACTGGACCCGATTGCCACCGCCAAGATCGAGGAACTGATCGACGAGCTTACCGAGTCCTACACCATCGCCATCGTCACCCATTCCATGCAGCAGGCGGCGCGGGTTTCCCATCGCACTGCTTATTTTCACCTGGGTGAGCTGGTGGAAGTGAACGACACGGAGACGGTCTTCACGAATCCGGAACACGAGCTCACCGAGGCTTACATCACCGGCCGCTTCGGCTAATACCGCGGTTCCCAGGAGAACAAACATGGATCGCATGCATTTTGGTCAGCACAGCTCCTCGCAGTTCAATGAAGCGCTGGAGTCGATTCGTAACCGCCTCATGGAAATGGGCGGCCTGGTGGAAAAGCAGGTGGTGGACGCTCTGGAAGCGTTGCTGCGCGCGGACTCCGGCCTGGCCGAAAAGGTGCTGCAGACCGAGGACCGGGTCGACCAGCAGGAAATCCTCATCGACGAGGAATGCGCCCGGGTGCTGGCCCTGCGCCATCCGGCGGCCTCGGATCTGCGCCTGATCATCGCCGTCTCCAAGGCGGTGTCCGACCTGGAGCGTATCGGCGACGAGTCCGCCAAGATCGCCGCCATGGCGTTGCAGCTGGCCGAGGAAGGCGAGTCCCCGCGAGGCTACGTGGAAGTGCGCCACATCGGCAACCATGTGCGCAACATGCTGCGCGACACCCTGGATGCTTTCGCCCGCTTCGATGCCGACAAGGCGGTGGAAGTGGCCGCCGAGGACTCCGAGGTGGATCTGGAATACCGCTCCGCCATGCGCGCCCTGGTCACCTTCATGATGGAAGACCCGCGCGCCATTTCCCGGGTGCTCAACATCATCTGGTCGCTGCGCGCCCTGGAGCGCATCGGCGACCACGCCCGCAATATCGGCGAGCAGGTGATCTTCCTGGTGAAGGGCACCGACGTGCGCCATATCTCCGTCGATGAGATGGAGAAAGAGGTGAAAAAGACCTGATTGACCCGTAGCATGGCGCTGTTTTCTGCCATAAAAACTTCATGGACCCGGCCTTGCGCCGGGTCTTTTTTCGTCTAATATATTCGTATATCCGAATATAAAGATATGAGGAAACAGAATGCACGCCGTTCAAGCCGCCCCCGTCCCGCTCTCCGTCGCCGGCCTCTGCAAATGCCTCGGCGACGAGTCGCGCCTGAGCCTGCTTTGCCTGATGCGCGTGGACCGGGAGGTGTGCGTGTGCGACCTGGTGGCTGCCCTGGATGCGCCGCAATCGACCATCTCCCGGCACCTGGCGCAGTTGCGCCAGTGTGGCCTGGTGGTGGCGCGACGGCAGGGCACCTGGATGCATTACCGGGTCAACGACGAACTTCCTGAGTGGGCGCTTACTACCATCGAAACCCTTGTGAATGAAGCGCGGGACCAGCTTGGCCTGCAACCGCAACAAGTGCGATGCAAGTAGTGTTAACAGGCCCTAACAGGAAGACCGACATGAAAACGCCGCTGAAAATACTGTTCCTGTGCACCGCCAACTCCTGCCGCTCGATCCTCGGCGAGGCCCTGGCCAACCATCTGGGCGAGGGGCGCTTGATCGCGCGCAGTGCCGGCAGCTACCCCTCCGGCCGGGTTCATCCCCGGGCCCTGGCGGTGCTGGAGCGCCACGGGGTGCCGGTGGGCCGACCGGTTTCCAAGTCCATGGATGACCTGGAAGACGAGTGGTTCGACGTGGTCATCACGGTGTGCGACGCCGCCGCCGGGGAAGCCTGCCCGGTGTGGCTGGCCGAATCCGCCAAGGTGCACTGGGGCATCCCCGATCCGGCCGCCGCCGAGGGTGACGAGGCCGATATCGAAGGGGCGTTCGAAACCACCTACCAGCGGCTGCGCGGCCGGTTGGAGAAGCTGGTGGCGCTGGAGCTGGAATCCATGACGCCGCCGGGGCTCACCGCCTCCCTGCAAAAAATCCACCGGGAAGCGGGCGAGCACTGATGCCGTTCTTCGAGCGTTTTCTGAGTGTCTGGGTGGCCCTGGCGATCGCCGTCGGTGTCGCCCTGGGACTGGCTACGCCGGGCCTGTTCCAGGCGGTGGCGGCCTTCGAGGTGGCCCATGTGAATCTGGCCGTGGCGGTGTTCATCTGGGTGATGATCTACCCGATGATGATCCAGATCGACTTCGCCGCCATGAAGCAGGTGGGCGACAAACCCAAGGGGCTGCTGCTGACCCTGGTGGTGAACTGGCTGATCAAGCCGTTCACCATGGCCGCCCTGGGCTGGCTGTTCTTCAAGGTGCTGTTCGCCGACCTGGTGGACCCGGCCACCGCCAGCGAATACATCGCCGGTATGATCCTGCTGGGCGTGGCGCCCTGCACCGCCATGGTGTTCGTGTGGAGCCAACTGACCCGGGGCGACGCCAACTACACCCTGGTGCAGGTGTCGGTGAACGACATCATCATGGTGTTCGCCTTCGCCCCCATCGCCGCCCTGTTGCTGGGGGTCAGCGACATTACCGTGCCCTGGGATACCCTGGTGTTGTCCACCGTGCTGTACGTGCTGCTGCCGCTGGCGGCCGGCGTGATCACCCGGCGCGCCCTGAGCGGGCGCGGTGGCGATGCCGCCGTGGACGCCTTCGTGCACCGGCTCAAGCCGGTCAGCGTGCTCGGCCTGCTGGCCACCGTGGTGCTGCTGTTCGGCTTCCAGGCGGAAACCATTCTCGCCAAGCCCCAGGCCATCGTGCTGATCGCCGTGCCGCTGCTGATCCAGACCTATGGCATCTTCCTGATCGCCTTCGTCGCCGCCCGCTGGCTGCGCCTGCCCCACCGTATCGCCGGCCCGGCCTGCCTGATCGGCACCTCCAACTTCTTTGAGCTGGCGGTGGCGGTGGCCATCAGCCTGTTCGGCCTGTCCTCCGGCGCCGCCCTGGCCACGGTGGTGGGCGTGCTGGTGGAGGTGCCGGTGATGCTGTCGCTGGTGGCCATCGTCAATCGCACCCGACACTGGTTCGAGGCGTAGTTGTAACGTTCAACTTATAACCAGGCAGCGCCGGCGTACCAGGTGGCGAGGCCCACTTCGGTGGAGCCGGCGGTGTCGCCGAACCAGAGCTGGCCGTCCTGGATCATCGCCTGCAGTTGCATGGCGCGCTGGCAGTAGCCGGCCAGCGCCGCTTCACTGGCGGGGTCCACGTGGACGATGCGCAGGTTGCCGAAACGCCGGACCTTGTCGCGCATGCCTTCCCACCATACCTGGGGGCTCCGTTGTCCGTAGACGTAAACGGTGACCCGGCGCGCCAGGCCGCAGGCCTTGCGCAGCCGCTTTTCGTCGGGCATCCCCAGCTCAATCCAGTGTGCCAGGGTCTGATCCGGATCGTGTTGCCACAGGTCCGGCTCCTCGGTGCTGGAAAGGCCCCGGGTAAACGACAGGTCCTCGTGGGCATTCAGGGCGAAGGCCATCAGCCTCAGCATCATGCGCGACTCGGTCTCGGACGGATGCAGCGCCACGGTCAGGTTGTGGGTGGCGTAGTAGTCGCGATCCAGGTCCGAGACGGTCAGCTCGGCTTTGTGAATGGTGGCGGTCAACGCCATCGATGGCTCCCCTCTTGGTTCAAAGCAGCGCCCAGACACCGAATACGATGAACAGGGCGGCGCTGATTCGGTGCGCCCAGGTTTCGAAACGCTCGCTGGCGAAGCGGTGCGCCACCCAGATCACCGGCAGGTTGGCGGCGATCATACCCGTGGTGGTGCCCAGAAGCACCGGCCAGAATTCCTGGAAGCGCACCGCCAGGGCCACCGTGGCCACCTGGGTCTTGTCGCCGATTTCGGCGATGAAGAACAGTACCAGGCTGGTCAGGAAGGGGCCGAAGCGGTATTTGTCGCCGACCTCTTCGTCCTTGTCCGGAATCAGCATCCACAGGCCCAGGGCGATGAAGCTCAGACCGAGAATCCACTGCAGCCAGTTTTCCGGGATGGCGCCTGCCAGCCAGTCACCGAACCAGACGCTGATGCCGTGGTTGATCAGGGTAGCGACGATCACGCCGGCGAGAATCGGCCAGGGTTTGCGGTAGCGCACCACCAGGGCCAGCGACAACAATTGGGTCTTGTCACCGATTTCGCCCAGGGCGACCAGCAGGGTAGAGGTAAAAAAGGCGTCCAATGGAGTTCCTTAGGGGGGCGGGATCGACCAATAACCGGAGACATCGCCCGTCGATCCCGCCCCCGCGGAATACGGACAATGCCTCAGGTCTCGTCGATACCGCCTGCACGGTGATGCGTGCGGCGGGACACGATCGCCATGCGCATTGAGGCGCAAATATGTTGACGACCGTCCAGAGCGGGGTGGCTCGGCGACTACTCCCCCAAGACGGCGCCAACCATAGCCGGGTGCGCCGGGCATGGCAAGTCCGGCTGCGCCGGCGCGGCTTCATGTGTAGGCTGTGAACATCTCGAGATGGAGGAGCCGAAAGCGTGTCCACATACCACCATGGCAACCTGCGCCCGGCGCTGGTGGAAGAGGGGCTGGCGTTGCTGGCGGAAAAGGGCGGCGACGGCTTCAGCCTGCGCGAGCTGGCGCGCCGGGTGGGTGTCACCGCCAACGCCAGCTATCGGCATTTCGCCAACAAGGAGGCCTTGATGCTGGCCCTCGCCGCGGAGGGATTCCGGCGCCTGCGCGCCGCCCAGGAGGCCGCCGAGGCGGCGGCCGACAGCCCCGGGCGGCAATTGCTGGCCGGTGGTCTCAGTTATCTGCGCTTCGCCCATGCCAACCCGGCCCTGTTCCGCCTGATGTTCGGTGCCGCCGCCGCCGCCCGGCGTGGCGGTGACGATGATGATCCCGAGCTGACCGATACCTCCAACGCCGCCTTCGAGACCCTGCGGCGGGCGGTGGCCCGCGCCGGCGACGCCGACGAAGCCACGGTACGACGGACCGCCCTGCGTGCCTGGGCCATGGTGCATGGTTTCAGCCAGTTGCTGCTGGATGGACAGCTCGATCATCTTGGCGACGATCCCCTGGCCGAGGCGGAAGCCGCGCTCACCGACGCCATTCGCGCCGCCGGCCCGGTATAATCCCGCTCCCGGAGGAACCCCATGAGCGAAAACCGTTTTCTTGATATCGAAACCAAGCTGGCCTACCAGGAGGATCTGGTGGCCAGCCTCAATCGCATCGTCAGTGACCAGCAGCGCAAGCTGGACGAGATGGAAGCCGCTTACCGGAAATTGGTCGACCGGGTGGTGGAGCAGGGCGAGGAGCTGGCGGCGCTGCGTATCCAGGACGCGCCGCCGCCGCATTACTGATGCCCCGTCCCGCCAGGATGGCTGTAGGAGCGGCTTCAGCCGCGAATCGGCGTGTCAGCGGGCGGCCCCGCCACCCGGGCCGGCGGGAAGTGACAGGTGAAGGTGCTGCCCTTGCCCAGGGTGCTCTGGATTTCCAGTTTGCCGTCGTGACGCAGCATCACGTGCTTGACGATGGCCAGGCCCAGGCCGGTGCCTCCGGTCTGGGTCACGCGGCTGTTGTCCGGCCGGTAGAAGCGTTCGGTGAGCCGCGGAATGTGCTGCGGATCAATGCCGGGGCCGTCGTCGCTGACCGAGAGATGGCCGCCCTGGTTGTCCTGGCGCCATTCGATGTGAATGTGCCCCTGGGCCGGCGTGTATTTGACCGCGTTGGTGATCAGGTTGCCGAAGGCGCTTTCCAGCTCCGCCGGATTGGCCACCAGGCGCGCGTCCTCGGGCACCGTCAGGGTAATCTCGTGATCCTTCTCCCGGGCCAGGGCCAGGGCGTTTTCGCGCATGCGGTGCAGCATGCCGTGCACCGCCACGGTCTGGCCGGTGTTGTCCGCCTTGGTGTTTTCCAGCCGTGACAACAGCAGCAGGTCGTTGACCAGCGCCTCCATGCGATGGCTCTGGGTATCCATGTGATACAGCGCCCGGCGCAGGCGGGTCTGCTCCTCGGGCACGGTGTCGAGCAGGGTCTCCAGGTAACCCTTGAGCACGGTGAGCGGCGTTTTCAGCTCGTGGCTGACATTGGCCACGAAGTCCTTGCGCATCTCTTCCAGGTGGTGGAGCCGGGTCATGTCCCGGGCCAGGATCAATTGGTCGCCCTCACCGAACTCGGTGATGCGGAATTGCAGGATGCGGTTGTCGTCCACCGGCGCCGGGATTTCCAGCGGCTCGTTAAAGCGGCCCTTGGCGAGATAATGGGTGAAGCGCGGGTGGCGGATCAGGTTGGTGAGCGGCTGGCCCAGATCCTTGTCCGGGCGCAGGCCAAGGTGTTTCTGGGCGGCGTGGTTCCAGTATTCCAGGTGGCCGTGCTGGTCGATCATCACCACCACGTCTTCCAGGGCGTTCACCGACTCCTGGGCGCGCTGGATGATGCCCTGAAGGTTGTCCTGGGCGCGCCGTTCCTGGCGGAACAGATGCTCCAGGCGGGTGTAGAATTCGCCCCACAGGCCGCCGGCGTCCGGCGGGTCGGTGTGCTCCTCGCGCACCAGCCAGGTGTACAGGGCGAACAGTTGCCGGGTGCTCCAGATGATGTACAGCCCCAGGCCCGCCACCAGCGGCCAGATGGTTCGCCATAGCAGACACAGCAGCAGGGAGGCCGCCACCAGGATCAGGATGCGGTTGACTTCCTTGGCCAGACTGGCCCTCATTCCCGAGGGGTGCTTCATGCAATGAACCTTAAACCATCAGGATGCCTGGCTGGTCTTCACCGAGAACCGGTACCCCGTGCCGCGCACCGTTTGAATGAAACCGTCGAAGCCGTGCGGTGCCAGGGCCTTGCGCAGGCGGCGGATGTGCACGTCGATGGTGCGGTCCTCCACATACACGTTGGCGCCCCACACCTGATCCAGCAACTGGGTGCGTGAGTAGGCGCGCTCCTGGTGGCTCATGAAGAACTCCAGCAGCCGGTATTCGGTGGGGCCCATGTCCACCGGATTGCCGTGGGCGCTGATGCGGTGACTGACCGGGTCCAGGCACAGGCCCTCCACGTCGATGGCCTTTTCCGCAGCGGCCACCGAGGAGCGCCGCAGCACCGCCTTGATGCGGGCGATCAACTCGCGGGTGGAGAACGGCTTGGTGATGTAGTCGTCGGCGCCCACATCCAGGCCCTGGATCTTGTTGTCTTCCTCGCTCTTGGCCGTGAGCATGATGATCGGCACCTCGGTGGTGGCGTCCTCGCGCTTGAGGCGGCGTGCCAGCTCGATGCCGCTTACCGACGGCAACATCCAGTCCAGCAGCACCAGATCCGGGCGCTCGTCGACGATGCGCTCATGAGCGACCTGGGCGTTCTCCGCCTCCAGTACATCGAAGTCGGCCAGTTCCAGGGCCACGGCCACCATTTCGCGGATGGCCGGTTCATCGTCAACGATCAGAATGCGGTTTCGGGACATGGCTGCAATCTCTAATTTTTCGCCGTTTTTGAATTGTCCCCTATTACATTGCCTTTTTATGACATCCCGATGACAAATTTGCACCCTTTTCAGCTTCCACCGGCAACCAGGTATTGCAGGTACAGCCCAATGAACACGCAGCCTCCGGCCCAGTGGTTGCTCAAAAAGGCGTGGAAGCAGGGCCAGCGCTCGCGGTAACGAATACGCCATTGTTGATGCACGAAACTGGCCGCCATGGCCGCCAGTCCCAGATACCAGGGCCAGGCGAAACCGAGCCGCTGGCCCACCAGCCAAAGCGCCACCAGGGTGAGCCCCTGCAGCACGCCGATGATCAGCTTGTCCAGGTCGCCGAACAGAATCGCGGTGCTCTTGATGCCGATCTTCAGGTCGTCCTCCCGGTCGCACATGGCGTACTCGGTGTCATAGGCCACGGTCCACAGCAGATTGGTGGTGAACAGCAGCCAGGCGATCTCCGGCACGGCGCCGGTTTCCGCGGCGAACGCCATCGGCACCGCCCAACTGAAGGCGGCGCCCAGAAACAGCTGGGGCAGATAGGTGAAGCGTTTGGTGAACGGGTAGAGCAGAGCCAGCCCCAGGCCGCCGAAGGACAGCAGAATGGTGAAGCGGTTGAGGAACAGCACCAGCACGAAGGCCAGTAACCCGAGCCCGGCGAACAGCGCCAGAGCCTGCTTCGAGGACAGCGCGCCGGTGGCCAGGGGGCGCCCCTCGGTGCGCTCCACATGGCCGTCGAAGTCCCGGTCCGCGTAGTCGTTGATCACGCAGCCGGCGGCGCGCATCACGTACACACCGAGCACGAAGATGATGATGTGCTTGAGGCTGGGGGTGCCGTCGCCGGCGATCCACAGCGCCCACAGAGTAGGCCACATCAGCAGCATGCTGCCGATGGGTTTCTCCAGGCGCATCAGCTGGATCCAGGGCCACAGGGCCGGGTAGCGGTGTTCCACGAAAGCGAGCATAGGTCAGCGGTCCGGTTCGAGCAGCAAATCCCAGAGCGCGGGCAGGAAATGCTCGGCCACCAGCAGCGGCCGACCGCGCTTCACGAACCGGGATTGTCGCCCCCAGCACGGCCCCTGGCCAGAGGGGCTGTCACCGAAGCGTACCCATACCTGGTCGCGGTGGGCCGCCGGTCGCCGGTACAGCTCGCTGCCCAGGGAGCGGCTGCCCATGTGCGCCAGGCTGCGGTTGGCGCCGGCCAGGGTGGTCAGCGGCAGCACGCTGCGGGCCTCCACCACGGGGCGCTCGTGCACCAATAAGGTGACCTCGCGGATCAGGGCATGGCGCCGGCCCACCTGGCCGAGCTGGCGCTGCTCCTCGAGGTCCGGCGCGCCGATCAGGCGCCGCGACGGCGCCACCCGGAACGGGCCCAAGCCTCGCAGCCGTCGGGTCAGAGAGCCGGGGTCGGCCAGCCAGTCGCGGATCAGCGGGGGCAGCACAAGGCGTTCCTGGGCGCGCCAGCGGGCATCGGCGTGCAAGGCGGTATCGGGCATGATTCGGGCTCGGTCGCGACGGGCGCGGGGACTATGGCCCAGGATGACCGTTCAATCAAGCATCGGCACGAACCCTGCTTATCGCTACGGCGGCGGCTCATCGTGACCCGAGGGCAAAGTTGCCATTACTGACTGTCATTGATTTTTGTAACGCCCGTGGCTACGTTAGCGGGCCCCTGGAACGGCCCGTTTACCCGGGCCCGGATTCCGACGAAACGAGGTTTTAGCATGAAGAAATGGGAATGCGTGGTGTGTGGCTTCATCTACGATGAAGAGGAAGGCCTGCCCGAGGAAGGCATCGAACCCGGTACCAAGTGGGAAGACGTCCCCGAGGACTGGGTGTGCCCCGACTGTGGCGTGGGCAAGGAAGATTTCGAGATGATCGAGATCTGAGCCGCGCTCCCAGCCCGTCCCTCCCTTTCCCCGATCTAAGGACCCGCCATGAACCCCATCGTCGTCATCGGATCCGGCCTGGCCGGTTTCAACACGGTCAAGGAATTCCGCAAGCTGGACAAGGAGACCCCGGTGGTGGTGCTCACCGCCGACGACGGGCGGAATTACTCCAAGCCCATGTTGTCCACCGGTTTCACCAAGGAAAAGAGCGCCGACGAGCTGGCCATGGCCACCCCGGAGCAGGTGGCCGAACAGTTCAATGTCACGGTGCGCACCGGCGTGCACGTGGCCGGCATCGACACCGGCAAGCAGCGCGTGCTGCTGCCCGATGACCACCTGGACTACAGCGCTCTGGTGCTGGCCCTGGGCGCCGATACCTGGACGCCCCCCCTGGAAGGTGACGCCGTGGGCGAGGTGTTCTCGGTCAACGACTTGATGGACTACGGTCGCTTTCGCCAGGCCCTGGACGGCAAGAAGAGCGTCACCATTCTGGGCGGCGGCCTGATCGGTTGCGAGTTCGCCAACGACCTGTGCAACGGCGGTTTCCAGGTGAATCTGGTGGAGCCGCTTGGCCGCTGCCTGCCCATGCTGCTGCCGGAAGCCGCCTCCGCCGCCGTGGGGCGTGGCCTGGAAAGTCTGGGCGTGAACTTTCACTTCGGCCCCCTGGCCAAGGCGGTGCATCGCAACCGGGACGGCGAGGGCCTGGTCACCGAGCTCTCCGACGGCACCCACCTGGAGTCCGACGTGGTGCTCTCCGCCATCGGCCTGCGCCCGCGTATCGACATCGCCAAGGATGCCGGCCTGCGTACCAACCGGGGCATCCTCACCGACCAGCAACTGCGCACCAGCGCCGATAACGTCTATGCCCTGGGCGACTGCGCCGAGGTGGAAGGCCATGTGCTGCCCTATGTGCTGCCGCTGATGGCCGGCGCCCGGGCCCTGGCCAAGACCCTGGCCGGCGAGCCCACCCCGGTGAGCTACGGCGTCATGCCGGTGACCATCAAGACGCCGGCCTGTCCGGTGGTGGTGTGCCCACCGCCGGAAGAGCTGGACGGCGACTGGGAGGTGGAGGAAGACGGCGACACCGTGCGCGCCCTGTTCCGCGACCGTGACGGCGCCCTGCGCGGCTATGCCCTCACCGGCGAAGCGGTCAAGGAGAAGCTCAAACTCAACAAGGAACTGCCGGCGCTGATGCCGTGAACCGCGGTCACCTGGAGAGCCGATGAAATTCCGTCTGATCCTGCTGTTGCTGGGCTGGCGTCTGGCCTGGCTGGCCCGCCGCCACCCGGGATTCCGCCAGCAGCTCGAGCACCGTGACGTGGTCATGCAGTGGCGCACCTTCGACGGCCGCGCCGCCCGCTGGTATCACTTCCAACCGGGTCGGGTGCGCCGCCACGCCGGGCTGCACCCAAGCCCCACGGTGACGCTTAACTTCAAGGACGCGCGGTACGCCTTCCGCACCCTCAAGGCGTCCGGTAAGAACCAGATGGTATTCATGGAGGGCATGCAGGCCGGTGACATCAAGGTGGAAGGCGACCCCGGCCACTTGATGTGGTTCATGACCCTGATGAAATTCATCATCGGCAAGGCCTGAATCGCGGGCGCTTGATACAGGTCGGTTGCGTCCCCCGGCGGGACGATTAGGATGGGGGCATTCAACCCAAAGGAAGCCCCATGATTGCTCTGCGACGTACCGTTCTGGTCCTGCTGACCCTGGCCCTGGCCGCCTGCGCCACTCCCACCGAGGTGAGATCCGGCTGGAACCCGCCCGCCGGCGAGCGCCCGCGTTTCGAAAACCTGTTCGTGATCGCGCTGGTCAACGACAACCAGGGCCGCGTCGCCGTGGAGGACGCCCTGGGCGACGCCCTGCGCGACCGCATCCGCCACGTTTATCTGGCCCACCGGCAACTGGACGCCGCCAACGATGGCGACGACCTGCGCCAACGGGTGGAAAAAGCGGTGGCCCGCACCGGCACCGACGGCGTGCTGGTGGTTTCCTTCCTCAAGGCCGAAGTGCGCGCCGACTATGTGCCGCCCCGCCTGCAGGGCTTCGGCCCGTCACTGGGCGCCGGTTACGACACCGTCTACGCGCCGGGCTATTACACCGAAAGCCGGGACTACTACCTGCAAAGCACGCTCTACCAGGTGGGCCTCGACAGCCCGGTGTGGCAGGCCCAGTCCAGGGTGATCAATCCCACCAGCCTGCGTAACGCCGTGCGCGGCTACGCCGGCGACCTGGCCAAACGGCTGCACGAGGACGGCGCGCTGGCCCGCTGATCCCTGACCCATCGCGGCTGAAGCCGCTCCTACCGCGCACCTTGTAGGAGCGGCTTTAGCCGCGATCGCGCCGTGCGGATTTCCGCTTCAGCCGCGATCACGCCGCCGCCAGACCAGCGCCATCAGCAGCCCCCGGCTCGCCATCCAGACGTTCATGGCCAGCCACAGTCCGTGATTCCCCCAGCCGGTGGTAAGCCACCACACCGGGAAGAACAGGGCGGTGGCCACCACCATGGTATTGCGCATGGCCCGGGCCCGGGTGGCGCCCACGAACACCCCGTCCAGCCAGAAACCGGCGCTGGCGGTGAGTGGCAGCAGCAGCATCCACGGCAGATAGGTGGTGGCGGTGTCACGCACCGCCGGCAGGTCGGTGAGCAGGCGGATCAGTGGCGCGCCGCCCAGGGCGAACACCGCCAGGGCCAGGGCGGCGACCAGAACCGTCCAGCGTCCGGTGGCCTTCACCGCCGCGTCCAGGGCGCGCCGGTCGTCGCGACCGGTGGCGTCGCCCACCAGCGCCTCGGCGGCGTTGGCGAAGCCGTCCAGGGTGTTGCTGAGCAGCAGCAGGAAGGTGATCAGCACCGCGTTGGCGGCCAGGATGGTGTCCCCCAGCCGCGCCCCCTGGGCGGTGAAAAAGAAAAACACGGTGAGCAGGGCGAGGCTGCGCAGGAAGATATCCCGGTTCACCGCCAGCAGGCTCAGCATCGGTGCCAACCGCCGCAATGCCCCGGCGGGCAGGGCACGCCAGGCGTCGCCGAAGATTTCCCGGCGCAGCCAGAACAGCCCACCGGCCAGGCCCAGGTATTCGGACAGCGCACTGGCGGTGGCCACGCCGCGCACGTCGAAATGCCACACCTGCACCAGCAGAAAATCCAGCAGGGCGTTGCTGGAATGCATCAGCACCGTCATCTTCAGCGGCACGCTGGTGCGGTGCAGGCCGATGGCGAAGCCGATCAACGCGAAGTTGCCCAGCGCCGCCGGCGCCCCCAGGATGCGGATGCCGATGTAATCCCGGGCCAGATCCTGGACCTCCCCGCTGCCGCCCAGCAGCCACAACCCCAGCTCCCGCAGCCCCGGCTGCAGCACGATCAGCAGCCCGCCCAGCACCGTGGACAACAGCAGCGCCCGCGCCAGCACCATCAGGGTCGCCTCGCCGGCGCCGCGTGCCTGGGAAGTGAAGCCGGTGGTGCCCATGCGCAGGAAATTGAACGAGAAATACAGGAACATGAAGAAGTTGGCGCCCAGCGCCACCGCCGCCAGATACACCGGTGAATCCAGATGCCCGACCACGGCGGTGTCCACCAGCCCCAGCAACGGGGCGGTGATGTTGGACAGCAACAACGGCCAGGCCAGCGCCCAGATGCGACGGTTCAGGTGGGTGTCGGCGCCGGTACGCAAGGGCGACGCCCGATCAGAGCGGGTGGTCGTCGCGCGCCGGCTGATCCTTGGCGGCCAGTGCCCGGACGATCCCTTTGCGCACGCCGATCACGTGGTTGAACATGCGTTCCTCCGCCTCCTTGGGGCGGCGGGCGAGAATCGCTTCGTAGATCAGGCGATGTTCCTGACCGCGCTTTTGCACGTCCTCCAGGGTGAAGGCCATCACATTGCGGGTGAGCGTTTGCGGAATGCGGTGGCACAGGGCGATCACGTCGGACACCAGCCGGGAACCGGCGGCGGACTGGATCACGCTGTGGAACAGCTCGTTGGAGCGACTGTAGAGGTGACGGGCCTGCTCGATGTCGGTGCTTCGCAGGGCTTCGTCGGTCAGGCGGAGCGATTCATCCAGTTCCAGCTCCTCGTGGGCGGACAGGCCGCGCTCGGCGGCCAGGCGCGCGGAGAAGGCTTCCGCCAGCGCGCGCATCTCGAAGGCGTCCAGCACCTCCGAGAGATTGAATTCGCGAACGAAATAGCCACGGTTGCGGATATAGGTGATCAGGCCTTCGCCGGCCAGCACGTGCAACGCCGCCCGGATGGGCGTTCGTGACACCTCCAGCCGCTGTGCCAACTGGCCCTCGTTGATGCGCGAGCCAGCGGCGAGATCACCGTCCAGAATGGCATTGCGGATGGTCTCAATCACATGATCGTTGGGGAGCTCACCGGCGCCGGACCGTCGATCGCGCCTTGTCGGTGTCGCGGAGGAGTGATTCGGCTCCTTGGTCATGCGTTGTTCTCCATGGTGGTCTGGACGACGCGCCGGTCGGGTGGCGATCGTCCCTTTCGCGGCAGGCATGATAATGGAAGCACAGCCAGGATTCGATCACCACGCCGCCGCCCTCAATCAGCCCAGATGGGCCGGTAGCCACAGGATCAGCTCCGGGCTGAGATTGATGATCAACAGCGTGATCAGCGCCAGCAGGATGAATGGCAGCGTGCTCTTCACCAACTGGATATAACTCACATTGAAGGTCACCATGCCCACGAAAATATTGATGCCGAAGGGCGGCGTGATCATGCCGATGGCGATGGTCATGGTGACCACCGCGCCCAGATGCACCGGGTCCATGCCCAGTTGCATGGCCGCCGGGTAGACGATCGGGGTGAGCACGATCACGGTGGAATTGGGGTCGATGAACATGCCCGTGACCAGGAATACCAGGTTCAGGTAAAGCATCACCTCGAACGGTGAGCGCCCGGCCAGCAGCTCCGCCACCAGGCCCGGGATATTCTCGAGGGTCAGGTAGTAGCTGAGCGCCGCGCCGGCGGTCAGCAGGATCATGATACCGGCGATGATGCTGGCGGACCCGGTGGAAACCTTCAAAAGGCTTTTCAGATCCAGATTCCGGTATACCACGCACTCCACGAAGATCGCGTACACGCAGGCGCAGGCGGCGGCCTCGGTGGGCGTGAACACGCCGGAATAGATGCCGCCGAAAATGATCAACGGTAACCCCAGTGCCCAGCCGGCGCGGCGTAATGCCTCCAGGCGCTGATGCCAGCTTTGCCGCTCGGCGCCGCGCAGCCCCTTGAGACGCGCATAGACGTAGGCGTACAGCGACATCACCAGAATAAACAGCAAACCGGCGGCCAGCCCGGCCAGGAACACATCGCCCACTGAACTCATCGACTGCAGAGAATAGAGAATCATGGCGATGCCCGGCGGGATCAACATGGACAACGTCGAGGCACACAGCAAAAGCCCCACGGAGAAGCCGGGACTGTAACCCTGGCGGATCAGTAGCGGATAGACGATCGGGCCGATGCTGACGATAGCGGCCTGGCCGATGCCGGAAAGCGCGCCGAACAGACCGCAGCTGACGATGGTGGCGATGGCCACGCCACCGGTGAGATGGCCGAGACAGCTTTCCACCAGCGCCACCAGCCGTTTGCCGATCTGCCCATTAGAGATGATCGCCGCCGCGTAGATGAAGAGCGGCACCGCCAAAAGGCTGAACTTGTTGATGCCCTGAACCATCTTCTGAACCAGGGTGAAGGCGGGCAGCCCCGGGCCGAACAGGTCGAAGGTCAGCAGGGTGGGCGCCAGAATCGCCACGAACACCGGCACGCCCACGGCCAGCAGAATGGCGGCGCCGATCAAAAGAACGAACGGCATCAGAGCGCTCCTTCGTTAAAGTCTTCGGCTTGCGGGTCATCGGGCCGGGCCTCACCGGCCAGAGCTCGCAGCGTGGCGCAGGCGAACGCCAGAGTGATCAAGCCACACCCCACCGGTACCGGCAGATAGAAGTGCGCGGTTTTTATCGGCAGCAGCTGGTCCATCTGTCCGGATTGAAAGCGCTGCACCGTGTAGGTGTAGCCCAGCCAGGCAAGATAGCCCGTGGTGATCATCGACAGCGTGCCGGACAACGCCATCAGCCCGCCGTACCAGCGGGCCGGTACCAGCCGGGGCACCATGTCGACCACGATGTGGCTGCCCGAACGCGCGGTCAGGTAACCGCCCACGAACGTCAGCCAGATCACCAGAAGACGGGCCAGGGAAGAACCGCCTTCGTAGGAAACGCCCAGGGTTCGACCCAGGGCGTTGAAGAACAGAATCGCCGCCACCAGCAGCAGAGCCAGCGCCATCGCCACGCCGAGTACCCGGTCGAGCACCCTCAGCGGCGCGTCGAGGGCTCGGGCGGCGGTGGCGAAAACGCGGCGGGATCGGACCAGAGCACTCATGGCGCGCCTTTAAAGGTTGGAGAATTCGTCTTCGAAGGCGTCGACGATGGCCTTGCCCCGGTCGCCGTTTTGCTCGATGTAGAAGCGCTTGACGCCCGGCAACACCTGATCGCGCATGGCGGCGAAATTCTCATCGCTCACCTCCACCACCCGGGTGCCGGATTCACGGATCGCCGGCAGCGCCTTCTCGTCGATCATCTTGTAGACCAGCTTGGCGGTCAGCGCGCCGCCATCGGCCACCGCTTCGCGCACCGCGGTCTGGCAGCCGCCGTCGAGCTTGTCCCACCAGAGCTTGGAAACCATGATCACCTGATCCAGCGTGCCGTGGTTGCTCAGGGTCAGGTAATCCTGGACCTCGTGAAACCGCATCAGGTAGTTGGTGACCACCGGATTTTCCTGGGTATCGATGGCGCCGTTCTGCAAAGCCACATAGGTCTCGGAGAACGGCATGGCCACCGGTTGCATGCCCAGCAGCTTGTCCTGTTCACGGATGATGGCGGAGGGCATTACCCGTGCCTTCAGGCCCTTGTACGCCGCCACGGTGTCCAGAGGCTTGTTGGCGGTCCAGGATTTGTAGCCGGTGTGCCATACCGACAACGACACCACGCCCTTCTCCTCGGTGGTGTCGAGCAGCTTGCGCATGGCGTCGCTTTCGATGACGGTTTTCAGCTTGTCGTAGTCGGTGGGCCAGAAGTACGGGAAATCCATGATGCCGATCAACGGCTGAAAGCCGACCAGAAACGAGCCGGGCAGAATCGCCACTTCCAGGGCGCCGGTCTGCAGGTTCTCGATCAGGTCCGTGGTGCCGCCCAATTGGGAGTTCGGGAACACCCGGGCATCGATATTGCAGCGTTCATCGTTGCTGACTTCCTTGGCCATCAATTCCGCGCCCTGGCCGCGCGGCGCCTCGCCGGGTACCAGGTGGGCGATCTTCATCGGCGTGGCGGCCTGTACGGTGCCGGCCAGACAGGCCCAGACGGGCAGGGTGGCGAGCAGAATTCTGGCGGTGCGAAACAAATAATCGTGCTTCACGGGCTGTTCCCCTTGTATCACATGCATTCCCAAAAAACGTAAATTGTATACGTTTTTCCTGTGGATCAAGTAATAGCAGTAGGAAAAGTGCCTGTAAAGCTTTATTGGATTCAATCTGTGCTTATAAACAGAAGCTCGTATTGTGTTGCTTTATTCTGGTGCCGGATTGCATCCCATTTGCTCTGTTTGCCCCTTTCGGGGGCGCGATGAACAAAAAAAGCCCTTCCAGGGGAAGGGCTTTCGGTGAAGCGTGAGCGCGGGTGAACGCCATCAGCGCTGCTGTTGGTACCAGTCGAAAATTTCCTCGCCGGTCATGAAGCACACATCCTCCCGGGCGGCGATGTGTTCCAGCGCCTTGCGGAAGTAGGGGGCCCGATGGGGCGCGCCCATGATGTAAGGGTGCACCACCAGCGCCATGACACGGGCGCCGTCCTCGGCGTCCTCGTGGATCTGTTCGAACTGATCAATGGCCCGCTGGGCGTACTCCGAAGCCGGGTGATGCTGGATCAGCATCATCGCCACGTCATTGCATTCCTGGGTGTAGGGCACATTGACGATGGGGTCGGTGCGGGTCTTCAGGACCACCGGTTGATCGTCGAGCACCCAGTCGCACACATAGTCGTACCCTTCTTCCACCAACAGGTCCGGGGTTTCCCAGGTTTCGGTGAGGCCCGGTCCGAGCCAGCCACGTGGCCGCTTGCCAGTGAATTCCTCGATGGCCCGGGTGGTCTTGCGGATGTCGTCGTGTTCGTTCTCGACCTTCTGCATATTGCGCTGGGTGTAGCCGTGGCCCATGAATTCCCAGTCGCGATCCAGGGCCGCCTGGCTGATCGGCGCGTAGCTGTTCACCGCGGTGCCATTGATGGCCAGCACGGCACGGATCGACAGCCGGTCCAGTGTTTTCAGCAAACGCCAGAACCCTACCCGGTTGCCGTATTCATGCCAGGCCCAGTTGGGAATGTCCGGCGAGGGCGCGCCACCGGCGGGAGGCGTCAGGACGGTACGCGGCATCGGCGAATTGATGTCCCACTCTTCAATATTGACGATCACCCACACCGCCATTCGCTTGCCGTCGGGCAACGACAGGCGGGGGCGGTCGGTGATCGCGGAATAATCAATGCGTTGTTTCGGCTCCATGTCAGGCTCCTTGGCTGAGAGGCGGGTCGATGCGTACGTGCAGGTCTTCGAGGCCATCGATGCGGGCCACCAGCTGGTCGCCGGGGGACACCGCGGCGACGCCGGCCGGCGTGCCGGTGAAGATCAGATCACCAGGCTTGAGTTCATACTGGGTGGACAAATTGGCGATGATTTCGTCCACGTTCCAGATCATCAGCTCCAGCTCACCGGCTTGGCGCGGCTCGCCGTTCACCTCGACGGAGATGGCACCGGAAAGCACATGCCCCTCGGCGGCGGGGCGCAAGGTGCCGCAGGGGGCCGAGTGATCGAATGATTTGCCCATTTCCCAGGGGCGCCGCATATCCCGTGCCTCGAACTGACGATCCCGCCGGGTCATGTCCAGGCCGACGGCATAGCCGAACACCTGGTCGAGAGCCTGCTCCCGGCTCAGATCCCGGCCGCCGCCGCCAATCGCCACCACCAGCTCCACCTCATGCTGAAAGTCCTGGGTGTCCTGGGGGTAGGGAATGGCGGCGCCGTCGGTGACGATGGCGTCGGTGGGCTTCTGGAAAAAGAACGGCGGATCGCGTTCGTCGCCTTCTTCCATCTCTCGAATGTGGGCCACGTAATTGCGGCCGACGCAGTAAATGCGGCGCACCGGGAAGCGGCGCCGGTCGCCGGATACTGGCAGGGAGGGTTGGGGCAGGGCAAAGAAACTGCCTTCGGATTGGGTCACATTGGCTCCATTGTCTGGCCTGGGGGTGAATCAGCACAAAATCCACGTCAAAAGCAGGCTATTAAAATACGATAATATTTGTCAAACGATTAATCGTATACGATTTTGGGCGAAAGGACGTGGATCGACCCCCTGTGGCGGCGGAGCCGCCATGGGTCTGGGAGGGAAAGCGGGTTGAAAAGCGCTAGGAGGTGGGGCGGCGCAGCAGGGTCAGGCCGAACAGCACCGCCGCGGCCACCACGATGGAGGGGCCCACCGGCGTGTCCGCGTGCCAGCTCAGGGTCAGCCCCAGCATCACCGACACCAGGCCGATCAGGCTGGCGAAGCCGGCCATCTGCTCCGGGGTACGCGCCAGCCGGCGGGCGCCGGCGGCGGGCATCACCAGCAGGGAGGTGATCAGCAGCACGCCCACGGTGCGGATGGCGCCGGTGATCAGCAGCGCCAGCAGCAGCATCAACAGCAGGCGGGTGGCCGGCACGGCCACGCCTTCCACCCGGGCCAGATCCTCGTTGACGGTGATGCTCAGCAATGCCCGCCAGCGCCACGCCAGCAGCGCGAGGATCACCGCGGCGCCGGCCCACAACACCACCACGTCGCGCCAGTCCACCGCCAGCAGGTCGCCGAACAGGTAGGCGAACAGGTCCACCTGCACGCTGTCCTGCAGGCTCAGGGCGATGATGCCCAGGGCCAGGGTGATGTGGGCAACGATGCCCAGCAGGGTATCGTCGGCGATCTGCCGCTGGCGCTGCAGGCCCACCAGGGCCACCGCCACCACCAGGCAGGTGGCGATCACCGCCAGGTAAAGATTGACCTGCAAGGCCAGGGCCAGGGCGGCGCCGAGCAGGGCGCTGTTGGCCATGGTGTCGCCGAAGAACGCCATCCGCCGCCACACTACGAAGGCGCCCATGGGACCGGCCACCAGGGCCACCGCCAGCCCGGCCAGCAGGGCCGGGGCGAGAAGCTCAATCATGGTGGTGCCCCCCATCATGGCTCGCGCCATGGTCATGGGCGCCGTGATGATGCTCGCCGCCGTGCACGTCGCCACTGAGATCGTGGTCGTGATCATGGTGGTGGGTGTAAAGGGCCAGGTTGGCCATGCCGTGGGTGCCGAAAAGGCGCTGATAGGCCGGGTCCCGGCTTACCGCCTCCGGCGTGCCCGAGCAGCACACATGGTGGTGCAGACACACCACTTCGTCGGTACGCGCCATTACCAGATGCAGGTCATGGGAAATTAGCAGGATACCGCAGCCGGTTTCGTCGCGGACCTGGCCGAGCAGGCCGTAGAGGGCATCCTGGCCAGCCACGTCCACGCCCTGGGCGGGCTCGTCCAGCACCAGCAGGTCCGGTTTGCGCAGCAACGCCCGGGCCAGCAGCACCCGTTGCATCTCGCCGCCGGAGAGCTGGCGCACCGCGCGCCGGCGCAGGTGGGCCACGCCGGTACGCTGCAAGGCATCGCGGCGGGCCCGGGTATGGCCCGGCGCCGCCAGCCACAGGAAGCGGTCCACGGTGAGCGGCAGGCTTTCGTCCACGCGCAGATGCTGGGGCATATAGCCCAGGGTCAGCCCCGGGCGGCGTATTACCCGGCCCCGGTCGGGGCTCGCCAGGCCCAGCACCAGCCGCGCAAGGGTGCTTTTGCCGGCGCCGTTGGGGCCGATCAGAGTGGTGATGCGCCCCGGTTCCAGGGTCAGGGAGACGTTTTCCAGCACCGCCTGGCCGCCCAGGGTAAGGGCGGCGTCTTCCACGGTGACCAGTGCTTGGGTCATAACAACGAAGTTCCGGCCAGGCCAAAGAGGTAATGATATACTATTTCATTCGTCAAACGCCCGCCGTCTCCACGCGGCTTGCAGGAAGTGCTCATGCGTTATTCCATCATTGCCCTGCTGCTGATTCTCAGCGCGCCCCTTTCCGCCCGCACCCTGGTGGCCAGTGTCGAACCCGTGGCCATGGTGCTGCGGGATCTGTACGGCGACAGCGCCCAGGTGGAAACCTTGCTCGCCCCCAACCAGAGCCCGCATAACCCGATGCTTTCGCCGCGTCAGATGCTGACGTTGCGCCGGGCCGACCTGGTGGTCTGGTTGGGCGCCGAGGCGGAACCGGCGGTAGCGGATCTGATGGCGCGCCGCGAGGGGCCCTCGGTGGCGCTGCTGTCGCTGGCCGGCGTGACCCGACGCCAGGGCGGCCACGATCACGGTGACGAGGATCATGGCGCTGACGATCACGATCACGGCCATGACCACATGGCACGTCTGGACCCGCACCTGTGGCTGGACCCGGCCAACATGGCGGCGCTGGCCCGGGGGCTGGCGGAACGGGACCCCGACGGCCTGCCGGAAGGGCAACCGGCGGCGTTCCTGGCCGGCCTGGAGCGCGCCACCGAGGCGGCCCGAGCCCGGCTGGCGCCGCAGGCCGGGCGCGCCTGGCTCAGTTTCCACAATCCCTGGGGCTATTTTCAGCATCGCCTGGGCCTGCGTGAGCCGGTCACCGTCAGCGAACAGCTCGGCGCCGGCCCCGGCAGCCGCCGCTTCGTGGCCCTGGCGGATCAGGTCAAGACGCAGCAGGTGCATTGTGCCATCGCCGAGCCCGAGGCCCAGCGCGAGATGCTGGCCCGGCTGTGTCCGGACTGCCGGCGCGTGGACCTGGACCCGCTGGGTCGCGACCACCCCGGCTCCGGGTATGGTGCCTGGCTGGATGGCGTGGTGGCCGCCGGCTTCCAGCGCTGTCTGGCACCCTGAACCGGGTTCCGCCGCCCTTCGGCCAACGGCGCCCATTGAGCCGGCGCCCGAAACCGTTATCCTGAACCGTTTCTTGGGTTGAGGTGACTACATGGGGCAGCGGCAGGGAGAGACCGGGCGTCTCGCCATCACATGCTGGGATTACGCCTGGCCGCTGGGTCCCGCCTACGGCGCGGTGCCGGGCGCCGTTGAGGCACGCCTGGATGACGTGGTGGCGCGCGGCTTCAACGCCGTGCGGCTGGACCCCTACCCCCATCTGCTGGCCACGCCGGCCAATAGCGTTCATCTGGACCACTGCGAGATTCTGGCCGAGCCGGACCGGCGGCGCGGTTTGCCCGGTGGCGCCGTCACCGTGCCCATCCGCAAGGCGTTCCGGCGCCTGCTCGATGCCGCCGCCGAGCGCGATCTGAAACTCTGGTTGAGCGGCTTTTTCCTGCCCGACAGCCGCGCCCGGCGCTCCTTCGTGAGGCGGCCCGGTGATTTCGTCGACGTCTGGGTGGAAACCCTGGATCTGATTCGCCAATGGGGGCACCTGGATACGGTGGTGGCGGTGGATTTCTGCCACCATTTTCCCTTTCCGCCCTGGAGTCACGGTCCGGTTCGTCGCCTGTTTGGCCAGTCCGGCCAACGACCGTTGCCGGAACGCTGGAGCCGCGATCAGGAGGCCGGGGTGGAGCGATACTTGCTGGAGGTGCCGCGGGCTCTGCGCGCCCACTTCCCGGAGATTCGTTTCGGGCTCAGTGCCGCCGTCGCCGACAGCGAGCACCTGCGGCAGTTGGACACCAGTGAACTGGATTTCCTCGATCTGGGATTGTGGCTGGACGACGATCCGCGCTTCCGTCTGGCCACCGGCGCCGATCTGCCCGTGCCCGGCGTCCTTGGCCGGCGCCTGGCCGGTCCGCTGCGTGGCGCGCTGTTGGATGTCAGCGGTGATCACTGGCGCGGTCGCCTTCAGGAGCAACTTAACCGCAGGCTGGCGTTCGCCCGGGTGCGGCGGCTGCAGCCGGTGCTCGGCGAGGGCTGGCTGACTTCTCCGGGCGACCCGGGCCGTCTGCCCCGGCGCTGGGCGGGCTTCACCGAAACCGTGGTGGCCCAGGCGGTGGCCGGCGGCGTCGGCGCGCTCACCCCCACCAGTCTGGCGGCGCCGCACAACGACTGGTTATGGCGGGAGGCGGACTGGCTCGCCCATCTCAACCATCTGATTCTGACCGGCCCGGGCCGTTAACCGCGTTGCTTTACAGCTCGCCCAGCGCGTCGAACCGGTAGCCGAAAATGCGCGCGAACTCCGCCGGGTCCTTGCTGCCCTGGCCCTGGGCCTCGTCGGACACCGGGCCGACCAGCCGTGACAACCAGAAGCGCAGCGCCGCCACCGCCATGGCCAGGTTCAGCACCTCGGCGTCCCAGTCGCCGCCGGCATCCCGGTAGCCTGCCAGCAACGCCGCTTCGCGGCGCGGTACCGGGCGGCCTTCGGCGGCCACCGCCCAGTCGTTGAGCGCCACCGCCAGATCGTACTCCGGCCGTTCCAGGCAGGCGTTGTAGAAATCCAGCACACCGGTAAGCCGGCCCTGGCGGTCGAACAGGGCGTTGTCGCGGAACAGGTCGGCGTGCACCAGGGTGTCGCCGGGCTTGATGTCCCGCCAGCGTGCCAGTACTTGCTCCGCGTGGCGCTGGTCGCCGTCGTTCAGGCGGCACAGATGGCGGGCGAACTCCGCCAGCCGCTCGCGCTCGTCGGGCAGCGCCCGGGCGGGCTCGGCGGGTTGGCGGTGCAGGTCGGCCAGCAGGGCGCCCAGCTGGCGGCAATGCTCCGCTTCCGGCTGGAAACAATGGGCGCCGGGCAGGCGCGGCACCAGCACGGCGGGTTTGTCCGCCACCCGGCGCAGCACCTTGCCGGCCCGGTCCGCCAACGGTGCCGGCACCGGCAGCCGGGCTTCCGCCAGGGCGGTGAGCAGATCCAGATAAGGGCGCAGGGTGTCGGCGTCGAAGCGCTCGAACACGGTGAGCACCACCGGCCGGTCGCGATCGAGGCCGTCCCGGGCATCGATCAGCCAGGTGCTGTTCTCGATGCCGTGGCGGGCCGCCTCGGCGGCCTCCAGGCGCAGGTCATAGGCGGCCAGCAGCGAAGCCAGCGCATCGTCGTCGAGACGGGTGTAAACGGACATCAATTGATCCTGGAGAGAAAAAAGGCCGGGGATGACCGGGCCCAGTACCTCCGGCGATGGTATAACCCCGGACATTCCGTGAACAGGCCCGTTTTTCGAGGAGCACCATGTCCCTGCAAGAGAAGATAGAACGTACCTCGGTGCGCGCAATGATGGCCCTGCCCGCCCCCGTCGCGGGTCGCCTGGCCGGCCTGGTGGAGAAAGTCGACCGCTCCACCCTGGACCCGCGTCTGCGCCTGCTGCTGGCCCTCGCCGATGGCCGCAAGGGCTTCCATGAACTGCCTCTGCCCAAGGGGCGCGCCCTGTACGGGCAGATGATCGGCATGCTCGACGTACCCGAGGAAGCGGTGGCCGAGGCGCGTGACATCCAGGTGCCGGTGGCGGGCGGCACCATCCTGGTGCGCCTGTACCGGCCCAAGGAACGGGTCGGGCCGGCCCCGGCGAACGGCGCTCCGGCGATCCTGTTCTGCCACGGTGGCGGCTTCACCATCGGCAGCGCCCGGGAATACGACCGGTTGTGCCGTCATATCGGCAACGCCACCGGCGCGGTGGTGCTCAACGTGGATTACCGGCTGGCCCCGGAACATCCGGCGCCCACCGCCGCCGATGACGCCGTCGCCGCCTGGCGCTGGCTCACCGGGCAGGCCCGCGACCTGGGCATCGACCCGGACCGCATGGCGGTGATGGGCGACAGCGCCGGTGGCAACCTGAGCGTGGTGGTCGCCCAGCAGGCGCCGCTGCAAGGCCTGCCGGCACCGAAGCTGGTGGTGGCGGTGTATCCGAAAACCGACGGCGAGAACCGGATGCCCTCCGCCACCGTGCTCGGCGGCGGCCAGGGCGGTCTCGACCGGGACATGATCGACTGGTTCCACAATCACTACGTCCAGGACGAAAGCCTGGTGGAGGACTTCCGCGTCTCGCCCCTGCGTAACCCGGACCTGGCCGGCCACCCGGACACCCTCCTGATCACCGCCACCGATCCCCTGCGCGACGAGGGCCTGGCCTACGGCGAACGGCTGCGCGAAGCGGGTGTGCCGGTGGTCAACCTGGACTACCCGAAACTGGTGCACGGTTTCATCACCATGGGCGGCGCGCTGCCCGCAGCTCGCCGGGCGGTGGACGAGATCCTCGCCCACGCCCGCGAACGGCTGTAGGAGCGGCTTCAGCCGCTCCTACGATATCCGCACCCCGACCCTGACCCGGGACCTTGGTGGCGCTACACTGTGGCTTTCCGAATTTGCCCGACCAAGGACCCCCATGGCCGACCCCAAACCGATCATTCTCGTCGATGGTTCTTCTTACCTGTACCGTGCCTTTCACGCCCTGCCGCCGCTGACCACTTCCGGCGGCCGGCCCACCGGCGCGGTGCGCGGCGTGGCCGCCATGCTGCGCAAGATGATCAAGGACTATGAGCCCGACTACATGGCGGTGGTGTTCGACGCCAAGGGCAAGACCTTCCGCGACGAGCTGTTCGAGCAGTACAAGGCCAACCGGCCGCCGATGCCCGATGAACTGCGTGAGCAGGTGCAGCCGCTGCATGACCTGATTCGCGCCATGGGGCTGCCGTTGATCATCGAGGAAGGGGTGGAAGCGGACGACGTGATCGGCACCTTCGCCCGCCAGTTCGGCGCCGAGCAAAAAGCGGTGCTGATTTCCACCGGCGACAAGGACATGGCGCAGCTGGTGAACGACCACGTCACCCTGATCAACACCATGAACGACGCCCTCTACGACGTCGAGGGCGTGAAGAAGAAGTTCGGCATCGGCCCGGAGCTGATCATCGATTTCCTGGCGCTGATGGGCGACAAGGTGGACAACATCCCCGGCGTGCCCGGCGTCGGCGAGAAAACCGCCCTTGCCTTGCTCAAGGGCCTGGGCTCGCTGCAAAACATCTACGACAACCTGGACAAGGTGGCGGAGCTGGAATTCCGTGGCGCCAAGAGCATGGGCAAGAAGCTCGAGGAACACCGCGAGCAGGCGTTCCTCTCCTATGAACTGGCCACCATCAAGGTGGATTGCGAACTTCATGAAGGGCTGGACGAGCTCAAGCTGCGGCAGCCGGACACCGGGCAACTGGCCCGTTATTACCGCGACCTGGAGTTCAAGGGCTGGTTGACCGAGCTGCTGGAAGGGCAGGACCCGACCGCCGAAGGGCTCGCCGGCGACGCGGCCCTGGACGACGAGGCCGGCATCGATCGAAGCGGCTATGAGACGGTGCTCACCGAGGATGCCCTGGACGCCTGGCTGGACAAGCTCAAGCAGGCGGAGCTGTTCGCCTTCGATACCGAAACCACCAGCCTGAACTACATGGACGCCGCCCTGGTGGGTGTCAGCGTGGCCACCGCCCCCGGCGAGGCCGCCTATATTCCGTTCGGCCATGACTACGCCGGCGCGCCCGAACAGCTCGACGAAAAAACCGTGCTCGAAAAGCTCAAGCCGCTGCTGGAAGACGATGGCCTCAAGAAAGTCGGCCAGAACCTCAAGTACGACATGAGCGTGCTGGCCAACGCCGGCATTACCCTGCGTGGCGTGCAATTCGACACCATGCTGGAATCCTACGTGCTGGATTCCGTGGCCACCCGCCATGACATGGATTCCCTGGCGCTTAAATACCTGGGCCACAAGACGGTGAGTTTCGAGGAGATCGCCGGCAAGGGCGCCAAGCAGCTCACCTTCAACCAGGTGGGCCTGGAGGAAGCCGGCGAGTATGCCGCCGAGGACGCCGACGTCACCCTGCGTCTGCACCAGACCCTGTGGCCGCGCCTGGAAGAGATCGACGGCCTGAAGAGCGTGTTCGAGAACATCGAGATGCCGCTGCTGCCGGTGCTCAGCCGCATTGAACGCAACGGCACCTACGTGGATGCCGACATGCTGCGCAAGCAAAGCCAGTCCCTGGCCAAACGCATGATGGAACTGCAGGAACAGGCCTACGAAGTCGCCGGCCAGGAATTCAACCTGGGTTCGCCCAAGCAACTTGGCGAGATCCTCTACCAGAAACTGGAAATCCCGGTGATCAAGAAGACGCCCAAGGGGGCGCCGTCCACCGCCGAGGCGGTGCTTCAGGAACTGGCCCTGGACGGCCACGCCCTGCCGGAAGTGATCATGCAATACCGGGGTGTTTCCAAGCTCAAGAACACCTACACCGACAAGCTGCCGGAGCTGATCAACCGCCGCACCGGCCGCGTGCACACCTCCTACCATCAGGCGGTGGCGGCCACCGGCCGGCTCTCCTCCAGCGACCCCAACCTGCAGAACATTCCGGTGCGCAGCGAGGAAGGCCGCAAGATCCGGCTCGCCTTTTCCGCGCCCCCTTCCGATAAAACAGGGCGCCGCAAGATCGTTGCCTGCGACTACTCACAGATCGAACTGCGCATCATGGCCCACCTGTCCGGCGACAAGGGCCTGCTCGACGCCTTCGAACACAACCTGGACATTCACCGCGCCACCGCCGCCGAAGTCTGGGGCAAGACCCTCGACGACGTCAGCGACAATGAGCGGCGCAACGCCAAGGCCATCAACTTCGGCCTGATCTACGGCATGAGCGCCTTCGGCCTGGCCCGCCAGCTCGGCATCCCGCGCGGCGAAGCCCAGGAATACATCGACCGCTACTTCGAAAAATACCCCGGCGTAAAACGTTACATGGAAAACACCCGCGCCGACGCCGCCGACAACGGCTACGTGGAAACCCTGTTCGGTCGCCGCCTCTACCTGCCGGAAATCAACAGCCGCAACGGCCAGCGCCGCCAAGCCGCCGAACGCACCGCCATCAACGCGCCCATGCAGGGCTCCGCCGCCGACATCATCAAACGCGCCATGGTCCAGGTGGACAGCTGGCTCACCGACAGCGACTTCGACGCCCTGATGATCATGCAGGTGCACGATGAGCTGGTGTTCGAGGTGGCGGAAAGCCAGGTGGACGCCCTGGTCAAGGAAGTGAAGCAACGCATGGAAGCGGCCGCCGACCTCAAGGTGCCGCTGACCGTCGACGCCGGCACCGGCGATAACTGGGAAGAGGCACACTGACCATGACATTGAAATCCCGCGTGCCCTCCGCGCGCACCCTGAACCTGCTCTGGTTCGTGACCCTGTCCGCGCCCCTGGTGATCGGCGTGGCGTTGTGGGGGCTGATCCGGTTCGCGGACTATCAGTCCGCCGGCGAGCTGCTGCCCCAGGAGATGCTCTGGCAACTGGCCCTGGGCGCCATGGCGCTGAGCCTGCTGGTGGCCCGGCCGCTGCGCAATTTCATCATGAGCCCGGAGGCGGTGGCCCGCCGACCGCTCACCGGCCGCAAGGCGGACACCGATCCCTCGGCCCTGGCCGCCGCCAAGGTGCACACCAGCATGTTCGTGCTGCTGGGCATGCTGGACGCGGTGGCGTTCATCATCGTGGCGTTCAGTTTTCTCCACTCCGACGCCGCCCTGGCCCTGCTCAACGGCGTCTATGCCCTGGTGCTGGCGGTGATCGCCAAACCGGATTTCGTCACCCTGACCCGCGACACCGAACGGGCCCTGCGGCAAGGGACCCCCTGACTCACTGGAGACCCCATGGAATCAGCGTTCTGGAAAGAAAAATGGCAAAAGCAGGAGTTGGGTTTTCACCTGCCGTTCGTGAACCCGGTGCTTAAGCGCAACCTGTCGGCCTTTGACCTGGCGGCGGGGGCCCGGGTGTTCGTGCCGTTATGCGGCAAGACCCTGGACATGGGCTGGCTGCTGGCCCAGGGCCACCGGGTGGTGGGCGCCGAGCTCAGCGAGCTGGCGGTGCGCCAGTTGTTCGAGGAGCTGGGCGTGGCGCCGGAGGTGGACGACTGGGCCGGCGGCCAGCGCTGGCGCCACGGCGAACTCACCGTGTTCCAGGGCGACCTGTTCCAGCTCACCGCCGAGCAACTGGGCCCGGTGGATCTGGTTTACGACCGCGCCGCCCTGGTGGCCCTGCCCGAGGCCATGCGCGCCCGCTACGCGCCGCACCTGCGCGCCCTCACCGGCGCGGCGCCGCAACTGCTGATCGCCTTCGAATACGACCCGGCGGAAATGGACGGCCCGCCGTTCCCGGTGTTCGCCGAGGAAGTGCGCCGCCTCTACCAGGACCATTATGCCCTGCGGGAACTGTCCCGCCAGGACGTCATCGAGAACCAGGACCGCTTCAAGGAAGCCGGCGTCACCGCGTTCGTGCAGGTAGCCTGGAAGCTGAATCCGCTAGCGGCTGTTTGAAGAAATCCAGAGGGCTTGGCGCGGTTCCCCATCATTAAACCATCTCACACCACGTCCACCACCCGGCTGGCCTTGCGGTAGCGCACCCGCCAGCCGGACCAGGCGGGCAGCTCCCAGCGGCGCGGGGCGGCCTTGCGGTTGCCGCTCTGGTGTTCCAACTCCACCCGCCGTTGGGCAATTTGGTAGTGCACCCGCATGTTCAGATCGCTGAGCGTCACGAAGCGCGGGTACTTCTCGTCGAAGCGCTCCCGTTCCCAGTCCGGGATGCCGGGGAAGCACAGGTCCTCCGGTTCCAGGAGGGCACGGTCATCCAGGCTTTCCACTCCCATTTCCGCCAGGCGTTGTTCCAGCCAGGGTGCTGGTTCCGGGGCTTCTCCCTGATCGTGGCCCAGGGCCAGGTACAGGCGCCAGGCGTCCAGGTCGTCCATCAGCCGTTCGCCGGCCGGGGCCAGGCATTCGCCGTCCAGGATCAGGTGGGCGAGCACCTGGCGGGCGGCGGCGCCCTCCGGGCGGGTGGTGTCGGTGTGGATGCGCCGACCGGCGTAGCACCAGTGACGGGTCACCACCGGCTCGCCGCCGTGCCATTCCACGTCGCCGGTTTCCGGCTGCGCCAGGCCCTGGGTTACCAGCTCGAGCACGGGCACCGGCGCCAGGCAGGTGGCCAGGGTCAGGGTTTGGCGGGTGCCCTTGCCGGGCAGGCTGTGGCTGTCCAGCACCAGGGCCGCCTCGGCGTCCTCGGGGAAGCGGGAATCCTCACCGACGCGGACTTCCTCGCCGCCGTTGCCCATGGCGTCCCGGCGGCGTTCTTTTTCCCGGCGTAGAAACACCGCCCGGGGATTGGCGGCGATGGCGGCGGCGAGGATCGCCGGCACGTCCTCGTCCAGGGAGGCGGGCAGGGCGGGCAGATCGAGCAGGGCGCGCATCCGGGTGGCGAGCTGGCGCGCTTCGTCCCGGGCCGCCCGGTTCGGTTTGAGGCTCTCCGGCGGCGCCTGGCGCACCGCCCGCACCAGGGTGGTGGCGTCGCAGGGGCGCGGCTCCCAGTCCGCCAGGGCGCGGCGGCCGTCCTCGTCCCGGGGCAGGGTGAGCGGCCGCTGGCGGGCGCTCAGGGCGGCGGCCAGGTCCACCATGAAACCCTGGGCGGTGGCGTCCGGCATGGCCACGATCAGGTGCGCGAAGAAGGTGTCCACCGGCAGGGCGAACAGGGCCCGACCGCGCTCCGTGGCCAGGTCGTGGTCGTCCAGAGCACCGAGCCGGTGCAGTTGCTGGCGGGCTCGTTCCAGGGTGTGCGCCGGTAGCGGGTCGGGGAAATCCAGCGCCGTCGCCGGGCTACCGGCGCAGGCCGCCGCCAGCACCAGCTCGCCGAGTTCCTCGCGCTGAATCTCCGGCGGCGTGAGCGCCTCCAGGGGCGCGTTCTCGCCCCACAGCCGGATCACCCGGCCCGGCGCGGTGCGGCCCGCCCGCCCCCGGCGCTGGTCGGCGCTGGCCTGGGAAATCGGCGTCAACGACAGCACGGTGCGGCCGTTGCGCTGGTGGGTGCGGCGCTCCAGGCCGGCATCCACCACCAGGGTGACGCCAGGGATGGTGAGCGAGGTCTCCGCCACGTTGGTGGCCAGGATCACCCGGCGCCGGGGGCCCGGGGTCAGGGCGTGCCGCTGCGCCTCGCCGGTGATGCCGGCATGCAGCGGTAGAATGTCCGCGTTCAGGTCGCCGAGGGCGGCGGCGGTGCGTTGGATTTCACCACGGCCGGGCAGGAACACCAGCACGTCCCCGTCGTCCCGCGCCACCAGGCCGTTGCGTACCGCCACGCGTACCCGGGCGGGCAGGTCGCGGGCATCGGGCATGCGGCGGTCGTTGTCGGCGTGGTGGTGGACGCTCACCGGGTAACCCCGGCCCTCGGAATGCAGCGCCGGGGCGGCCAGGTAACGGGCCAGGGCGGGGCCGTCCAGGGTGGCGGAGGTGACCACCAGGCGGTGGCCGCCGTGCTGTTTGAGCAGGGCGAGCAGCAGGTCCGTGTCCCAGCGCCGTTCGTGGAATTCATCCAGCATGATGGTGGTGAACCGGGCCAGCCGCCCCTCCTGCAGCCAGCGCAGCGCGATACCCGGGGTCACGAATACCAGCCGGGTCCGGTCCGTGCAGGCCTGGTCGAAGCGCACCGCATAGCCCACTTCGTCGCCCGGGGCCTGGCCGCGCTGGCCGGCCAGGAAGCCCGCCAGGGCGGTGCAGGCCACTCGCCGGGGTTCCACCACCAGCACCGGGCCGCGCGCCATCGCCCACACCGGCAGCCGGGTGGACTTGCCGGAGCCGGTGGCGGCGGATACCACCACCGGGCCCTGGTCCAGGGCGTCCAGGAAGCGCTCCTTGAGCGGGTCGATGGGCAGGGTGTCGGCGTGGCTCATGGGCTCCAGGGGGCGGTCCGTCGTGGGCGGCAATGGTAACGGGCGCCGCCGGCGCCGGCCAACGGGCCGGCTGTTGAACACCCGATGACACATCCTGTTAATGAACAGTGTTTAGTAAAAGGTGCCTTCTCCTGTATCAATTGAACGGCGTTTAATAACTACAGGAGAACGGCATGGTTTCCTTTACCTCTTGGGCGCGGCGCCTGGCCGGTGGCCTGGTGTTGCTGCTGGCTGCCGCCACCGCCCAGGCGGCGGGCCTGATGACCCCCACGGACGGCGGCGTGCCGCCACTGAAGCTGCGTGAGCAGCATGTCACCGTGGATGTGGAAGACGGCTACGCCATTACCGAAGTGGAGCAGGTGTTCCACAACCCCAATGATCGGGACCTGGAAGCCCACTACCGTTTCCCGGTGCCGGCCAAGGGCACGGTGGCGGAGTTCACCGTGTGGATTGATGGCAAGCCGGTGGTCGGTGAGATCCTGCCTCGGGACAAGGCCCGCCAAGTGTATGAACAGGAAAAAGCCGCCGGCCGTGAAGCGGGACTCACCGAGAAGGACGAGTACAAGGCGTTCGACGTGCTGGTGAACCCGGTGCGCGCCGGCGGCGACACCCGGGTGCGGCTGGTCTACATGCAGCCCGCCGGGGTGGACACCGGCGTGGGCCGCTACGTTTATCCCCTGGAAGAGGGCGGGGTGGACCAGCGGCAACTGGACTTCTGGACCGCCAACGAACGGGTCGAGGAGCACTTCACCTTTACTCTCAACCTGCGCGCCGGCTATCCGGTGGCGGCGGTGCGGGTGCCGGACCAGCCCGGTGCCGCCATCACCCAGCAGGGCCCGCGCCAATGGCGGGTAACCCTGGACAACCGGGCTGCTGCGTCGCAAGCCGGGGGGACGGCCAGAGAGCAGGGCATGGAGCAAGGCGCCGAGCGGGAAACCGCCGCCGGCGACGGCAAGCCGGCGTTCCAGCTGGATCGGGACGTCGTGGTCTACTGGCGCCACCCGAAGGACCTGCCAGGCACCGTGGATCTGGTGGCCTACAAGGCGCCGGGCTCGGACCGGGGTACCTTCATGATGAGCCTGACCCCCGGTGATGATCTGCCGCCGGTCAGCGGTGGCCGCGACTGGGTGTTCGTGCTCGACGTGTCCGGTTCCATGGCCGGCAAGCTGGCCACCCTGGCGGACGGCGTCGGCAAGGCCCTGGGCCGCCTTCGCCCGGAGGACCGCTTCCGCATCGTGCTGTTCAACGATGGTACCCGGGAGCTCACCAACGGCTTTGTGGCGGTGACGCCGGAGGCGGTGAACGACTACGTGAAGCGGGTGGCCGGCCTGCAGTCTTCCGGCGGCACCAACCTGTACGACGGCCTGAAAAGCGGCCTTAAGTCCCTGGACGCGGACCGCCCCACCGGCATCGTGCTGGTCACCGATGGCGTCGCCAATGTGGGCGTCACCGCGCAAAAGCGCTTCCTGGAACTGCTCGATAAGCGGGATGTTCGCCTGTTTACCTTCATCATGGGCAACAGCGCCAACCGTCCGCTGCTCACCGCGCTCACCGATGCCAGCAACGGCTTTGCCCTGAGCGTCTCCAACAGCGACGACATTGTTGGCCGGCTGATACAGGCCACCGGCAAGCTCACCCACCAGGCCATGAACGACGTGCGCCTGGACATCGACGGCGTGAAAACCGCCGACCGTACACCGGCGCGCATCGGCTCCGTATACCGGGGCGAGCGCATCGTGGTGATGGGGCATTACTGGGGCGACGGCCCGGCGGATGTGACCCTGAACACCCGGGTGGGCGGCCAGGAACGGCAATACCGCAGCCGCTTCACCTTCCCGAAAGAGGGCGGCGACAACCCGGAACTGGAACGGCTGTGGGCCTACGCCACCATCCAGAATCTGGCCCGGGAACGGGATAACTTCGGCGCCGACGCCGACCTGGAGGACGCCATCACCGACCTGGCTCTGGAGTACGGCCTGGTCACCGATTACACCTCCATGGTGGTGCTGCGCGATGAGGTGTTCGAGAAATACGGCATCGAGCGCCGCAACGCCGACCGCCGCGATCTCGAGCGGCTCGCCAAGGCCCGCCGCGAAGCCAGCGCGCCGGCCTCCAACCGGGCCGACCAGAGCCAGCCCATGTTCCAGCAACCGCGCGCTTCCATGGGCGGCGGTGGCGGCAGCGGCGGCGCCGCCGGCCCCTGGTCCTGGCTGCCGTTCCTGGTCATGGCCGTGGCCGGCCTGCTGCGCCGCCGGCGCTAGCCCAGCCAGTCCGGAAAATTACCGATCGGGAAAATTTGCGCCTGCAGGACATGCAATCAGCGAAATATTCCCGGTCGGTATGATTTTCACCAGGGCAGCACCGAGCCGTCGGAGTGCCAGAAGGTGCCGGTGTTGTCCAGGTTCAGCTCGTCCATGCGCTGCACCAGGCGATGGGCGGCCTGCTCCGGGGTGATGTGGCCGGCGGCGCCAACGGCAACACTCTTTTACGTTGCGGGCTCCGCCTGGACGGCTGGCCGGGCTCGGCGCGGCGGGCCCGGGTCTGGTACATTCGAGGTCCTTTTCCGCAAACCACAGGACACGACCATGACCATTGCCGTAGGCGACAAACTCCCCGACGTGACCATCAAGACCAACGGCGCCCAGGGCCCGGAGGATCTGTCCACCGGTGAGTTCTTCAAAGGCCGCAGGGTGGTGCTGTTCGCGGTGCCCGGCGCGTTCACCCCGGGCTGTTCCAACACCCATATGCCCGGCTTCGTGGTGCACGCCGACGAAATTCTGCAGAAGGCCGATGCCATCGCCTGCATGGCGGTGAACGATGCCTTCGTGATGGGCGCCTGGCAGGACAACCAGAACGCCGAGAAAATCACCATGCTGGCGGACGGCAACGCCGAGCTGACCAAGGCCCTGGGCCTGGAGCTGGACGCCTCCGGCGCGGGCCTGGGCCTGCGCTGTAAGCGTTTCGCGCTGATCGCCAACGATGGCGTGGTGGAATACCTGGGCGTGGACGCCAAGGGCGTGGAAGAGAGCAGCGCCGAGACCGTGCTCAAGCAGCTCTGAGCGCCACGGCCGCGATAGAAAAACGGCGCCCGGGGCTTCCCGGGCGCCGTTTTTCATGACGCGGCGATTGTGGTTGCACGACAGTGCCAGAATGGGTGATGCCTTAACACGAAAATGGTTATAAAGAAGGGGTTCTTCAGCACGTCATAATATTTTGGCCCGATCGGATCGTAAAAGACGACAAAATTGTTACACGCCGCACACCGTCCGGTTTCCTTATGTTGCGGTTGAGTGCCCCCGTAACAGCTCTTAAAGCACGGTCTACATAGTTTCATAGCCACCCTTTGTACATTCCATTCATGCATTACCGGCGCGTGGGGCGTCAGGCGATGGATTCCTTTCATGGAGGGTGGAAACATGGTCAGCTCACTGGCTAAACAACTATTACTGATTCTCATGGTGGCGGCGTTGGCCGCCTGTGGTGGCGGTGGCGGCAGCAGTGGCGGCCCCAGCGACAACGGCGGCGGCGGAAGCTCGGAAACGCCGAACACCCCGGACAATCCCGATAATCCGGATAACCCCGACAATCCGGATAACCCCGACGACCCGGACAATCCGGATGAGCCTGGCGACCCCGACGACGGTCTGGACGACGAGGAACAGGCCGAAGCGCTGTCCCTGATCGACACCAGCAACCATTTCACCGCCTCGGTTTGCCCGGGCACCGTGCTGGACGTGCCCCTGGGCAACGCCATCGACACCGTGACCTGCGAGAACGAAGCGCTGGAGAACATTTCCCTGGGCAACGACAACCTGCTCGGCCTGGTGTGCGCGGATACCGTCGCCGGCACCGACACCGCCTTGGTGGAGAGCCTGGCGGACGTGGAGTTCCTGCCCAACTGTGTGATGGAAAGCACCGTTTACCTGAAGGACACCATCACCGGCCTGCTTGATGGCACCAGCCCGGTGACCCAGGAGCTGTGCCCGGACGCGGACAACCCGGTGACCTGCGTGGTGGACGTGCTGGAAACCACGCCGGAAACCCTGCAGAGCGTGTTTACCGTGCTCGGTTGCGAGGATGCTCTGAATCCGCAGACCTGCCTGACCGGCGTGGCCAACAACCTGGCCAGCGGCGAACTGCTGATCACCACCGCCAACACCTTGTCCACCGCGGTCTGCCCGGTGGCCAGCAACGAAGGCGAGTTCGATCCTCAGGCCTGTGTCACCGAAGTGCTGCAGGGCGTGGGTTCGGTGCTCAACCTCAGTGGCCTGCCCGGCGTGGACGAAATCTGCGGTGATACCGCCGACCCGCTGACCTGTCTGCTGGCGTCCGGTGAATTGCTGGCGCCGGTCACCGATGCCCTGGGTGGCGTGCCGGTGGTGGGCGAACTGGTCAACAGCCTGATGGGCGCCATCGAAACCGACCCGGGCAACCTGGACCTGCTGGAAACCCTGCCCGGGCTACTGGCCAATATTCCGGTGCTTGGTGATCTGATCGGCGATGCCCTGGCCGGCGGTGGTGGCGGAGACGCCAACCCCTTGTTCGCCCTGCTCGAACAGCTTCAAGGCCTGCCGGAACTGGTGGCCGAGGTACCGGTGCTGGGCGATCTGCTCAATGGTCTGGCCGGTGGCGACAGCGGCGGCCTGCCCCTGGATCAGCTCGACCTGGAAGCGCTGGCCGCGGCCCTGACCAGCGGCGACTTGAGCCAGCTCAGCGCCCCGGTGCAGGAACTGCTTGATCAGGTGCCGGTACTCGGCCCGCTGGTCGGCCAATTGCTGGGCGCGGTGAACTGCGAGTCCGGCGACCCGCTTACCTGCCTGACCTCGGCCAGCGACCAGCTCGGGCAAATCGGTGACCTGGTCGGCCAGGTGCCGGTGCTGGGCGACCTGCTCAACCCCCTGATCGCGACCCTCCTGGACGCCACCGGCGGCGGTGAAGGCGGCGACCCCCTGGCCGCGCTCACCGACGCCCTGGAGCAGCTGCCGGTGGCCGGCGATCTGCTTAACCAGGTGCTCGGCACCCTGTTGGGCGGTGAAGGTGGCGTGGACCCGTCCAACCCCGGTGATCTGCTCAGCCCGGCCACCGATTTGCTCGGCCAGGTACCGGTACTCGGCGAGCTGACCACGAACCTGCTCGGCGGGTTGATGGACGGCGGCGCCCTGGAAGGCGAAGCCGGCCTGGAAAACCTGCTCGGCGGTCTGATTGGCGACAATGGCGCCCTGATTCCGGCCCTGGGTGATCTGCTGGCGCAGATTCCCGCCCTCGGCGAGCCCCTGGTGACCGTGCTGGATGCGGTGGCCGGCGATGACGGCCTGCTGGAACAGCTGCTCAACCCGATTGCCGACGTGTTGGAAGGCATTCCGGGCCTGGGTGACCTGCTCGGCGGCCTGCTGGATGGCCTGTTCGGCTGGACCTGATCCTCTTTGCCTCACTGAAGTGCTGTTATGCCCCGGCTCCGCCGGGGCTTTTTTTTGTGTAGCGGTAACACGGTAGGAGCGACCGGGGGGCGTCATTTGTAAAATGCGGCGCGGTATCTGGACAGCGGCGCCGGGCTCCGTAAGGCTTAACGCTTTCTTCACGGCTTGAACGGAGCACGCATCTGATGGACGACTACATGGGGCAGTTGCAAACCTTCTTTAATGAGAACCTGGTGCCCTACGCCTGGAACATCATCGCCGCCCTGCTGATCTTCGTGATCGGCCTGTGGGTGGTGGCCAGGCTGAGCAAATGGCTGCAAAACCTGATGGGCAAGCGGCTGGATGGCACCATCGCCAAGTTCCTGGGGCGCATTATCCACGTCACGTTGTTCCTGTTCGTGGTAATCGCCGCCCTGGATCGTCTGGGCGTGAAGACCACCTCCCTGGTGGCCATTCTCGGCGCCGCCGGCCTGGCGGTGGGCCTGGCACTGAAGGACTCGCTGAGCAACTTCGCCGCCGGCGTCATGTTGATCCTGTTCCGTCTGTTCCGGGAGGGCCATTACGTGGAAGTGGCCGGCACCAGCGGCACGGTGAAGGAAATCCGCATTTTCGCCACGGTCCTCACCTCGCCGGACAACAAGGTCATCACGGTGCCCAACGCCGAGATCCTGTCCAACAACATCGTCAACTATTCGGAGAAGCCCACCCGCCGCGTGGACATGGTGTTCGGCGTCTCCTACGACGCCGATATGAGTCAGGTGAAAAAAATCCTCGAGGAAGTGGTGGCCGAGGACGAACGCTGCCTGAAAGACCCGGCGCCTACCATCGTGGTCGGCGAGCTGGCGGACAGCTCGGTGAATTTCCTGTGCCGGCCCTGGGTGAACAGCGCCGACTACTGGGCGGTGAAGTGGGGCATGACCGAGGAAGTGAAGCGCCGTTTCGACGCCGCCGGCATCGGCATTCCTTACCCGCAGATGGATGTGCACCTCAACAAGCTGGACGCCGAACAGTAACCACCAACCACCGTGTCGCCCGGGCCGGTCAGTGAAGCTGATCCGGCTCGGGGCTGAAACGGTGGGGCGGCAGGGTGACGCGAACGACCCGGTCGCCGGCCACCAGCGTCTCGCCCCGGTAGCGCTCGCCACCGGTGACCGTGAATTCGAACTCGTAGAACCGCCACAGGCGCAGCCGGCCTTCGCCATCACGGCGCAGGCGCAGGCGCTTGAGCCCCACGGTCTGATCCAGCAGAAGCACCTCCTCCCGCTCGCAATGCCGGCGAGTGACGCGCAGCGCCGTCTCACGGATGCGCTGCGCCCGCCAGAACAGGGCCGCTCCGATCATCAGGGCGGCCAGCAGCAGAAGGTCGGTGAGAGCCAGGTTCACGTCGGTTTCAATCCGCGGTCGTCGTTATCGGTTCATGGTAAGCGCCGCCCGCGGGGAAGGAAACCTGCACCAGCCCCCGGTGCTGAAGATCAAACTTTGTAAAGCTCGCCATGGGCCCCTTCCCGGTCCCGCGCCACCTTGAGACGTTAGGGGAATTCCCCGACAGATCATGCGGACTTCAAGGAAGGTGACAGCACCATGAGCGATCAGCATCGTAATCCGACCACCAACGACGCCGGCAACCCGGTGGCCAGCGACGAACACGCCCTCTCCGTGGGCGCCGACGGTCCCATTGTCCTCCATGACCACTACCTCATGGAGCAGATGGCCGCCTTCAACCGGGAAATGATTCCCGACCGTCAGCCCCATGCCAAGGGCGGCGGCGCCTTCGGGTATTTTCAGGTCACCCAGGACGTGAGCCGTTATACCAAAGCGAAATTTCTGCAAAAGGGCACCAGGACCGACGTGGTGATCCGTTTCTCCACCGTGGCCGGCGAGGCGGGCAGCCCGGACACCTGGCGCGACCCGCGCGGGTTCGCGGTGAAGTTCTACACCGAGGACGGCAACTTCGACATGGTCGGCAACAACACCCCGGTGTTCTTCGTGCGCGACCCGATGAAGTTTCAGCACTTCATTCACTCGCAGAAGCGTCGCGCCGACAACGGTCTGCGCGACAACGACATGCAGTGGGATTTCTGGACCCAGTCGCCGGAGTCCGCCCACCAGGTGGCCTGGCTGATGGGTGATCGGGGCGTGCCCGCCACCTGGCGGCATATGAACGGCTATTCCAGCCACACCTACATGTGGGTCAACGAGGCCGGTGAGCGGTTCTGGGTGAAGTACCACTTCAAGACCGACCAGGGCATCAAGTGCATGACCCAGGAGCAAGCCGATCAGATGGCCGGCGCCGACGCCGATTACCACCGGCGGGATCTGTTCAAGGCCATCGAGCGTGGCGATCACCCGAGCTGGACCCTGCACGTTCAGATCATGCCCTTCGAGGACGCCAAGACCTATCGCATCAACCCCTTCGACCTCACCAAGGTGTGGCCCCACGAGGACTATCCGCTGCACGAAGTGGGCAAGTTGACCCTGGACCGCAACCCCACGGACTTCCACAGCGAGATCGAACAGGCCGCGTTCGAGCCCAACAACATGGTGCCCGGCACCGGTCTGTCACCGGACAAGATGTTGCTGGCCCGTTCGGTGTCCTACGCCGATGCCCACCGGGCAAGACTGGGCGTCAATTACAAACAGATTCCGGTGAACGAACCCAGGTGCCCGGTGCACAGCTACAGCAAGGGCGGTGCCATGCGCATCCGCAAGGTCGCCGATCCGGTGTACGCGCCCAACACCAAGGGTGGCCCGGCGGCGGACCCGCATCGTTATCCGGAGCAGGCGGTGTGGTCCGCGGACGGCGAGCTGGTGCGCGCGGCTTACACCCTTCGCCCGGACGATGGCGACTTCAACCAGGCCCACGACCTGGTCACCAAGGTCATGGATGACGCCGCCCGGGAGCGGCTGGTGAACAACGTCACCGGCCATGTGCTTGACGGCGTGGAAGAGCCGGTGCTGTCGCGGGTGTTTGAGTACTGGCGCAACATCGACCAGGACATCGGCGAGCGCATCGAAAAGGCGGTGCGCGCCAAAAAGCAATAAAGGCCCAATCCGTAGGAGTGGCTTCAGCCGCGATCCCGCGATCCGGCAATCGCGGCTGAAGCCGCTCCTACAAATATCAGGCGATCAATCGCGCAGCCGGTAACCGGTTTTGAAAATCCAGGTGATCAATCCGGCGCACACCAGCATGAACACCAGCGTCATGGACAGGCTGACGCCAAGGTGTACGTCCGCCACACCATAGAAACTCCAGCGAAAGCCACTTACCAGATACACCACCGGATTGAACAACGTCACCGTCTGCCAGAATGGTGGCAGCATGGTCACCGAATAGAAGGTCCCGCCCAGGAAGGTCAGCGGCGTGACGATCATCATGGGAATGATCTGCAGCTTCTCGAAGCCGTCCGCCCACACCCCGATGATGAAACCGAACAGGCTGAAGGTCACTGCGGTGAGCGCCAGGAAACCGACCATGGCGAACGGGTGGGCAATCTGATAATCCACGAACAGCCGCGACGTGGCGAGAATCAGCAGGCCCAGAATGATCGACTTGCTGGCGGCGGCACCCACGTAACCGAGCACGATTTCCAGCGGTGAGATCGGCGCCGACAGTACTTCGTAGATGGTGCCGGTGAACTTGGGCATGTAGATGCCGAACGAGGCATTGGAAATGCTCTCGTTGAGCAGCATCAGCATCACCAGGCCCGGGATGATGAAGGCGCCGTAACTGATGCCGTCGATTTCCACCATGCGCGAGCCAATGGCGGAACCGAACACCACGAAATACAGGGAGGTGGAAATCACCGGCGAAGCGATACTTTGCAGCAGGGTGCGCCAGGTGCGCGCCATCTCGAACCGGTAGATGGCCTTTACGCCGTGCAGATTCATGTCAGTCTCCCTTGCCGCCGTTGTGGACCAGGTCCACGAAAATTTCCTCCAGCGAACTCTCGCGGGTGCGCAGGTCGCGGAACTCGATGCCAAGGTCAGCAAGCCGGCGAAGCAGGCCGGCCACATCGCCCTGATCGCGCCGTGCGTCGAAACGGTAAACCAGTTCGTGGCCATCCTCCTCCAGGCTCAGCGACAGCCCGTCCAGGGCTTCGGGCAGTGTCTCCAGGGGAGAGGTAAGCTGCAGGCGCAGCTCCTTGCGGCCCAGCTTTTCCATAAGATCCCGGGTCCGTTCCACCAGTATGATCCGGCCGTGGTTGATCACTCCCACCCGGTCCGCCATTTCCTCCGCCTCCTCGATATAGTGGGTGGTTAGGATGATGGTCACGCCCCGCTCGCGCAGGCCGCGTACCAGGTTCCACATATCCCGGCGCAGCTCCACGTCGACGCCGGCGGTGGGTTCATCAAGGAACAGGATGTCCGGTTCGTGGGCCAGGGCCTTGGCGATCATAACGCGCCGCTTCATGCCGCCGGACAGCGCCATGATCTTGTCCTTGCGCTTGTCCCACAGGGACAGATCGCGCAGAACCTGCTCCACATAGGCCGGATTGGCGGGTTTGCCGAACAGCCCGCGGCTGAACGTCACCGTGTCGCGCACGGTTTCGAAGGCATCGGTGGACAACTCCTGGGGCACCAGGCCGATGCGCGCCCGGGCCGCCCGGTAGTCGCGGCGGATGTCATGGCCGTCGGCGAGCACGGTGCCCGAGCTGGCGTTGACGATCCCGCAGATAATGCTGATCAGCGTGGTCTTGCCGGCGCCGTTGGGGCCCAGCAAGGCGAAGATCTCTCCTTTGCGAATACTCAGGTTGATGTCACGCAGCGCGGTAAAACCGGATTCATAGGTTTTGTTGAGCCGCTCGATCTCGATGACGTTGGACACGAAAGCTCCTTGCCAATGGGCTGGACCCGACATTCTAGAGAGGTCTTGTGAATCGGGCGAGGAGTGTGCAGCATGCAACCTAAACCATTGTTCAGGTCAATCTTCGGAGCCTTTCCATGAGCAGAGTCACCGCCGCCAACATCGACAAGGCCCTCACCGTGGGTGAAGTGGCGGAACGCAGCGGCGTGGCCGTCTCGGCGCTGCATTTCTATGAACGCAAAGGGCTGATTCACAGCCAGCGCAGCGCCGGCAATCAACGCCGCTACCATCGTGACGTGTTGCGTCGGGTGGCGGTGATCAAGGTGGCGCAGCGCATCGGCATTCCGCTGGCGGAGGTGGCGCGGGCGCTGGCCGGTTTGCCGGAAGCACGCAGCCCCAATGCCCGGGACTGGTCACGGCTGTCGGAACGCTGGCGCCAGGAACTGGACGAACGCATCCAGCGCCTGACCCAGCTGCGTGATCAGCTTAGCGACTGCATTGGTTGTGGTTGCCTGTCGATGACCGCCTGCCGGTTACGCAACCCGGGTGATGAGTTGTCCGAGCAGGGGCCGGGCGCACGCCGTTGGGAGGGGCCGCGAGAGCAACCCGGTGATGCCGGCTAGCGGTATCAAAGCAGCCCGATACGCAGTTCAAGACCGGCCAGGGTGCCACGGTAATCCTTGATCGACACCGTGGACAGGTTGGTTTGATAGCCGAGATAGGCGTTCAGGAAGAGGCGTTCACTCCAGGTTCTTTCCAGGCCCAGTGTCAGCCGCAGGCGGCGGTCGCGCCGCTCGCCGTCATCATAATGGCGGCTGAACAGGCCAACGCGGGGCACCAGCTCGGTCCGCTCGTCGAGGCGGCGCCGTAGTGCCAGCCGCGTGCCCGCCTCATCGTAGCTGAAGCGGTCCGCGTCCGCGGAGCGCCGCTCCACGTACAGGAAGGCGGCGCTGCGCCAGACCCGCTCCGCGCCGCGCCACAGGTGCATCATGTCCAGCAGGTATTCGCTCTGGTCGTAGCCGGGAAAAGTGTTCGCATCATTTTGTTCGCGGTAGCCGAAGCGGGTGCGAAATTGCAGGATCTGGCGAGGCGCCGGGGTCAGTCTGAGCGCTGGGGCCAGCCGTATCCGTGAATAGACTTCCCGGGCGGGGTCGCGGGCGTGGCGCGCCTCGGCGGCGAAACGGAACTGATCCCAGGGCCCGTGTCGCCATGGCGCGGCATGCAACAGAGCGGCATCGTAGAACAGACGATCATTGTTGTCGGCATCCGGAAATCGTTCGCGCATGACACCAAGATCGACCCGGGTCCAGCGTCCGGCCTGGCCGTCGAAACGCCGCCATGCGTTCAGGCCGTAACCGAAACGTGTCTCGATACGCAGGTCTTCCGGGCCCAGGTCGTAAAGCGGGGCGCGGCCGGCCTGCAGCAGCGCGTCGAGGTGCCAGTCCTGGTCGGCCCTTGCCACGGAGGACGGACCAAGGGCAACCAGCAGCAGAGTCGCGAACCAGGTTCGCCGGAAAGCGGGTCTGTTGGTAACGCCTTCACGTTTCCCTCCCTTCATTCCTTATAAAACCTCCATGAAAAAAGTCGCAAATTATTTCGCCGGGGTTTTACGGCAAGCGGCTGGACCAATATCGGTAAAGCGGCTGCTCTTCGCACGCGAAGGCAATATATATATGATCCCCGTCCGCTGAAAGCTCGCTGTTTTTTTGTTTTATGAAAATAAATTGTTATTAAGAGGTTGATGTGTCGCGTTCCGTAATGGTGTTGGGTGGCGATGGTTTTTGTGGTTGGCCCACCGCGTTGTCGCTGTCCAGCCGGGGGTGCGATGTAACCATCATTGATAATCTTTCCCGTCGGGGGATCGATGCTGAATTGCAGGTGTCGAGCCTGACACCGATCACTTCGATGGAAGAACGTCTGATCGCCTGGGAAGAGGTGTCGGGTAAACGCATAGCGTTCCACAATCTGGATATCGCTCGGGACTACGAGGGGCTGCGGGAGGTTCTTGACCGCCGCCGGCCGGAGGCCATCGTCCACTTTGCCGAGCAGCGCGCCGCGCCCTATTCCATGAAGTCGCCGCGAACCAAACGCTACACCATGGATAACAACATCAGCGCGACGCACAACCTGCTGGTGGCGCTGGTCGATCTGCAACTCGACAGTCACCTGGTGCACCTCGGCACCATGGGCGTTTACGGTTACGACCAGGCGGACACGGAAATTCCGGACGGTTATCTGGACGTCAAGATGCCTGGCCCCGGGGGCGAATGGCAGGATCGCCAGATCCTGTTCCCCACCACTCCGGGCAGCGTCTATCACCTGACCAAATCCATGGATCACCTGATGCTGCAGTTCTACGCTCGCAACGATGGGCTGCGCATCACCGACCTGCATCAGGGCATTGTCTGGGGCACTCAGACCGAAGAGACCCGGAAGGACCCGCGATTGGTTAATCGCTTTGACTACGACGGCGATTACGGAACCGTGCTTAACCGCTTTTTGATGCAGGCGGCGATCGGCCACCCGCTGACCGTGCACGGTTGTGGCGGGCAGACCCGCGCTTTCATCAATATTCAGGACACTACTCGCTGCATCGGCATCGCTCTGGACAATCCGCCTTGCCGGGGCGAGCGCGTGCAGATTTTCAATCAGGTGGCGGAGACCCTGCAGGTGCAGGGCCTCGCCGAGCTGGTGGCCGAACTGACCGGCGCCGACATCGCTCACGTCCCCAACCCGCGCAAGGAAGCCGCGAAGAATCATCTTTGTGTTTCCAACGCTGGTTTTCGCAGTCTCGGCTTTGAGCCGATCCTGTTGCGTGAGCAGTTGTTGGAGGAAACCGTCGAGATCGCCCGGCATTACCAGGCACGTTGCGTGGAAGAAGCGATCCCGGCCCGCTCGCTGTGGACCCCGGACAACCAATCCGGTGTTCTCGAAGGGGAGTAACCGGAATCATGAATGAGTTCGTGCGGCTGATCGCGCTGGCCATTGTCACCTTTCTGGTCGCCATGGTGGTAACCATCATTTCCAACCCGGATCTGGCCCGCGCGGTGGCGGCCCGGGTCGGGTTCGAGTATGGCGTTGACGATGAATTCGGCGCGCGCATGCCCGTACCTTTGATCGCTGGCGAGCAGGTGCTGCCGGTGCGCCGTCCGCGCCCGGATCATTGGGTGGGCGTGGCCGGTTTTCCCGACAGCGCGGAAGTGCGTTTCCCGCTGCCGCCGGATACCGGCGTGGTGGAGGGGCAGCTGCAACTGGTGCTCAATAGCCAGATGGTGGAGGGCGGGGACGGGCAGCTTTCCGTCTGGATCAACGGCGTGGAACGGGACGTGGTGGTGATCCGGCCTGGCGAGGAACGGCGCACCCTGGTGTACCGGCTCTCCGACCTGGACCTGAGCGGCGCCGCGGTAAGGGTACGGCTTAGCGGCGCCGGCAGTACCAACCGGGGACGAATCTGTCCCGCGCACACTACCGACCTGGGCGTGGCGGTGGAGATTGATCCGGCCAGCGCTTTGATGCTCGATCTCGGCGAGCGCCGGCTGGGGGCCGATGGCGTGCTGGCCACCCGGGTGGCGCCCCTGTGGCTGGCGGGCGCCGGGGATGACGAGGCCGGCGCCATGGCGCTCTGGGCGGCGCAATACCTGCCCCGCCTGGGCGTGCCGGCGGGGCTCGATGACCGGCCCGGGTCGGTGCGGCTGGAGGCGGGGGCGACCTCTCTGCTTACTCTGGACCGGGACGGCGGAGTGCGCGTCCAGGCGTCGCCGGACGGCATTGACCGGGTGGCCCGATTGCGCGGTGGCGCCCTCCCGCCGCTGTACCAGGCGCGGTGGCCGGTCTCCGCCACCGTGCTGGGGGCGGACACGGATACCCTCAGCTTTCGTGGCAGCCGCCGCTGGACACTGAACTATCGCCTCGCCGATCTGCCGGGGGGCATCGCGCCGGATCGGCTCGATCTGGCGTTGGCGGTGAGCCGCCTTCCGGAGCCCAACGACTGGAATTTGCGTGTCACCCTGAACGGGGCGCTGGTGCACTCCTCCAGCGCCGATGGGCGCGGGGATCGTATCGAGCGCGCCGTGCCGCTGCCGGCCTGGCGCCAGGCGCTGACCAACACCATCGAAATCACCCTGGTGGACCCGACGCCGAATCAGGGTATTTGCCGCCCCGGCGCGGATGCCGCGGCCCAGCTTCTGGCCGCCAGTGAAATGCACTGGGTGGGCGCCGATCCGGTCAATCCCCGCGAGGCGTTGGTGCGCTCGCTGGCAACCGCCGATACCGTCAGCCTGGTGGTTCCCGCCGCGCTGAAGCCGGCGATCACCCGGTCCGCGTCGGCGCTGCTCGGCCAGATCCTGCCATTGCACACGCGACCGGAAAGCGGTGGCGCCGGCCCGCGCATCACGGTGCTGGACGCCGAGACCCTTGATCAGCACCCGGAACGGGACCTCGTCACCCGTTTCCTGGTCCGCGGTGGCCTGGCCGGCCAGCCCGGGGCCAGGGTGGAGCGGCTTGAATCGGGGCAGTCGTTGCCCGCCCCCGCTCCGGGTGAAGCCGCGCTGTTGATCGAATGGTGAATCGCGGCGCGCCACCATCGAGTCATCACAAGGCGCTGTCGCGGGAGCAGTTTGCCTCGGTGGACAGCGCGCCGCGCCGGTTAACCCGGCGCGTGCCCGTGCATGCCGGCGTCCAGGTACTGAGCGTTACCCTGATCCTGGCGATGATCGGCACCTGTCTGCTGCACCAGGTGCCTGCTCTGATCCGCCTCTTTCCGGAAGGCGACCTGTATCTGTCCCGCTATGAGGGTGCGTACACCATCCCGATACGGCTGTTCCTGTTCAGCTTTTACATCGCCTACGCCAGTGCCATGGCGGCCTCGATAAAGGGGCGCGTGCTGTATGCCGTGGACCTGTGTCTGACCTTCGCCCTGGTGTGCGTGATTTTTGACTGCCTGGCGTTGCTGGCGCGGCTGCACCTGGGTGTTCCGATGCATCTCTACATGGCTCTGCCGATTTCGGGGCTGGCCGGGCTGTTGATTTTTTCCGCGCGTATTCTTCGTCACGGTGACATGCCCCGCCGCGATGACAGTCCGTTGCGCAAGCGGATTCATCCCACCCAGTTCCTGGTGGCGTCGGCCACCGTGTCGCTGGCGGCGGGTTGGTCCATGGCGGTGGCGCGGCAGGAGCTGAGCGGCGTGGAGCAATTGCGTCATCTGGCATTGCTGGGCGGCATCGGTACCGGTGTGTTCCTGTTCCTGCCGTTGCTGTTCGTGTTGCTGAACTGGGTGGCGGCGTTTCATGCGCTGCTGTTCCCGCCGGGCCGGTTCGCGCCGCCGTTGACGGTGATCGTGCCGGCCCATAACGAAGCGCACATCATTGCCGAGACCATCGCTTGCCTGGATGCCGCCGCCCTCCGGTATGACAACAGCGTGCTGTTGCTGGTGGTGGACAATAACTCCCACGATGGCACCGGAGAGGTGGCGCGCGCCGCGCTGGCCAGCGCGCGCAAGATCCAGGGGCGCGTGGTGATCGAGCGGGAGCCGGGTAAGGCCCATGCCCTGAACCGGGGCGTGGCGGAAACGGACACCGAGTTCGTGGTGCGCATCGATGCCGATTCCCAGGTGTCGCCGGAGGCGCTGGCCCGGGTCATGCGGCACTTCTCCAATCCTTTGGTGGCGGTGGTCGGTGGGCTGGCACTGTCTCCCGGCGGCGGTCTCTTCGACGGCGTGCGCATGCTTGAGGTGATTCTCAAGGTGGGCCTGGACCAGGTTGCCTACGGCGCGGCGGATGCCATCATCGGCATCCCCGGAATGTTCGTGGCCTACCGCATAAAAGCGCTGCGCGCGGTGGGCGGGTTCGCCAGCAACATGAACGGCGAGGACACCGACGCGGCGACGCGAATCGGCGAATCCGGCTGCCGGTTGGTGGTCGATCCCACCGCTACCTTCGTGTCGGAGGTGCCGCGCACCTTCGAGCACATGCGCGAGCAGCGCCACCGCTGGTTCCGCTCGTTGTTTCATGTCATGGCCCGCAACCGTCAGCATTTCCAGATGCGTAATTTTTCCATTCGCAGCAAGCTGCTCATGCCCTACATGCTGATCAACACCGCGCGGCGGGCCATCGCCCTGCCGTTTTTGTTGTTCGCGCTGCTGTTCCTGCTGATGTCGCCGGACCCGCGTAGCACCATCAGCACCCAGGCCATCCTCGCGTTTTTGATGGGCGCGCCGATGGTCATGGTCATTTTCTCCGCGCTGGTGATGCTGCGATTCCGGGCGCTGCTGAGCCTGCCACAGTATCTGCTGTTCCGGATGTACCGCTCCTACCTGACCCTGGAATCCATGTTGTCGATCACCTTCAACGGTTTCAGTGAACGCTGCCAGGGCCGCCGCCGGGGACGAAAGCGCTAGCCCTGGTCCCATTCCTCCAGGGCGTGTTCCAGCACCGCCGGGTCCGCCGCGTGGCGGGCCATGCCGGCCCAGGGGTCGTCCTTCTGGCCGAGCCGGCGGAACAGGTTGCCGAGGGTGTAGCGGCGCGGGCCCAGGGCCGGGTCGTCCAGTTCGTGCCAGTCCAGGGGCGTGGCCACCGGCGCGCCGGGGCGGGCGCGCACCGCGTAGGGGGCCACGGCGGTCTGCCCGAAGGCGTTGCGCTGGATGTCCAGGTAGAGCCGGCCGCGCCGTTTGTTCTTGCGTTGCTCGGTGGTGAGCTGGTCCGGGTGGCGCGCCGCCAGATGGTCCGACAGCCGTCGGCAGGCGCGCCGTATCCGGTCGAAATCGGCCACCGGTTTGAGCGGCGCCACCACGTGCAGGCCCCGGGAGCCGGTGGTTTTCAGAAACGGGGTCAGGCCGGCCTGGCGCAAGGCGTCGCGCACCTGGCGAGCGGCCTGGCGTACCGGCTCGAAATCGTCGCCGGGCGGGTCCAGGTCGAGCACTAACTGGTCCGGCCGGCGCGGGCGGTCGGCGTGGCTGAGCCAGGCGTGCAGGGTGAGGGTGCCCTGGCCGGCCAGGTAGACCAGGTCGGCGGGCCGTTGGCACAGGATATGGTGGACCACGCCGGTGGCGCCGCCATGGTCCAGGCGCCGGCCTGGCAGCCAGTCCGGGAAGTGGTCGCCACGGTTTTGCTGGTAGAAGCCGTCCGCGCCGATGCCGTCCGGGAAGCGGTGCAGGGTGAGCGGCCGCTCGGCCAGATGCGGCAGCATCACCGGCGCCACCCGGCGATAGTAGTCCGCCAGGTCCGCCTTGGTCAGGCCGTCGTCCGGGAACAGCACCTTGTCCGGGTGGGAGAAGGGTACGGCGCGGCCGTCCACATCCAGGGTGGCGTCAGTCATGGTGGTCTCCCTCGTCCTGTTCCCGCCGGGCCTCCCGGGCGATGCCCGCCAGGGTACGGCCGCTTTTCACCGAGCGGTTCTCGGTGGACACCGGGTTGCGCCGGGCGTCCGCCTGCTCGTCGTCCATCTTGATCAGCAGCCATTGGGGTTTGTCGCCGTCGCGGAAGCGCTTCAGGGCATAGCCGCCGCGCAGCTTGTCGCCCTCCAGCCACACCTCCAGCAGGCCGTCGCGCCAGCCCTCGGCCATGGTTTTCGGCGGGTCCTTGTCGGCCAGCAGATTCCGGTAGTCGCCCCGGTCCCAGACCATCACGGTGCCGGCGCCATAGTGGCCCTCGGGGATCACGCCCTCGAAGTCGGCGTAGTCCAGGGGGTGATCCTCCACCTGCACCGCCAGGCGCTTGTCGCGGGGATCCGTGGACGGCCCTTTGGGCACCGCCCAGGATTTCAGGGTGCCGTCGAAGGCCAGGCGGAAGTCATAGTGGAGGTGGCTGGCGTCGTGTTTCTGGATCACGAATCGCGGCGCCCGGTCCTCGCCGCCGGCGGGTTCGCGGCTGGCCTCCAGGTTGCGTTTGCGGCGGTAGTCTTGAAGCCGGTCCTTGCTCATGGAAGGAGCATAGAACGGGGGCGCGGGAGATCGCCAGCGACGCGCGTCAAGAAAACCACTTCGCGGTCCGTCTTCACGCCGCTGTGGTACCGTTGGGCTTCCGGCATGGCACCCGTGCCGGTGGGCACAAGGAGACCCGCGACCATGAGTATCCTGCAATTGCCACACGCGCCGCCGGCGGCCGTTCTGATCGACTGGCACGCCACCCTGGTGGATACCCACGACGCCATGTACCACGCGGTGGACGATGTTCTGCCGCGCCTGGAGGAGCTGGGCCTGTGGGAGCGGCTGCTGACGCCGGAGCAGTCCAAGACCATCGAGGACGCCAAGCTGGTCAAGTACGTGCGTGAGCATCATCGCCTGCACCCCAAGATCACCGCCCAGCGCAAGATTTCCCGCACCGATATCTTCGAGGTGCTGTTCGGCGCCGACGGCGACGCCAAACGCCGCATTCACCGGGCTTTCGACGAGTGCTACAAGAACTACGTGGATGAAGTGCATCCCCTGGAGCCGGACATTCGCGTGCACCTGGAGCGATTGCGCGCCGCCGGCGTGCCGGTGGGCGTGATCTCCAATCGCAAGAGGGACTTTTTTGAACACGAACTGGCCATTGTCGACGGCACCGGCTGGCGGGATCTGTTTGACGTCACCGTGTGTGGCGATGACGTGGCGCACCGCAAACCGGCCCCGGACATGCTCTTCAAGGCGCTGACGGAACTCGGCCTGGAACCTTCCGAGCGTTGCTGGTACGCCGGCGACAGCACCACCGATGTGATCGCCGCCAAGGACGCCGGTGTCACGGCGATCTTTTACAACGGCGCGCACTGGTCCCAGAGCTGGCTGGACAAGATCTTTCCCGGCACGGTGAGCCATCCGCACCGTCCGGACGCGGTGGTTGACAGCATCGGCGAGCTCTCCCGGTTGGCGCGCCGGATGCTGGCCAACGGCAAGCGGGTGGAGAGGGCGCGGGCCTGACCGCGAATTGGCCCGTTCTGAATTTGGCACCATGGTACAGTCCCGGCTCCTGGCGACATCGAATAACACCAAGGAGCCTCGACCATGGGAACCCCAATGAACGACCCGAGCTGGCGCCTGCATGCCTTCACCGACGACGCTCTGGGCGAGGACGACGCCACCGCGCTGGCGGAGCGAATCCGCCGTGGTGAGCGGAGTGCAAAGGAAGTGGCGGAAGCGGCCCTGGAACGCATCGGGCGGGTGAACCCGGTGCTTCAGGCGGTGGCCTGCCAGGCCTGGGACCGCACCGTTGAAGAAGCCGCCGGACCGGGTCGGGGCGCGTTCGCCGGCGTGCCCACCCTGATCAAGGACAACATCGATGTGGCGGGCATGCCCAGCGGCCATGGGTCGCGAGCCGTGCGGCCGCGGGTGATGGAAAAGGACAGTGACTTCGCCCGCCAGTTTCTCGACCAGGGCTTTACCCTGTTGGGCAAAAGCCGGCTGCCGGACTTCGGTTTCAGCGCCAGCACCGAGTTCATGGATCAGCCCCCGACCCGCAACCCCTGGCACACCGACTATTCCTCCGGCGCTTCTTCCGGTGGCGCCGCCGCTCTGGTGGCCGCCGGGGCCTTGCCCATCGCTCATGGCAACGACGGCGGCGGCTCGATCCGTATTCCCGCCGCCTGCTGTGGCCTGGTGGGCCTTAAACCCACCCGTGGCCGGCTGGTGAAATCGGAAGCCTCCCAGGCCCTGCCGGTGGATCTGATCGGCGAGGGCGTGTTGACCCGCAGCGTGCGGGACACGGCCCGTTTCTTCGCCGCCGCCGAGCGCTACTACCGCAACCCCGCGTTGCCGGCCATCGGCGACGTCACCGTCCCGGGCAAACGGCGTCTCAAGGTCGGGCTGGTGGTGGATTCCATCACCGGTCGCGCCACCGATGCCGAGACCCGGGCGGCGGTGGAAGACGCCGCCCGCCTGCTGGCGGATCTGGGGCATCATGTGGAGGAGGCGCCGATTCCCCTGAAGCCGTCGTTCATCGACGACTTCGTCACCTACTACGGCATGATGGCGTTCATGGTGCGCACCTTCGGCAAGCGGCTGTTCGGGCCCGGCTTCGACCGTGCCCGGCTGGACGATCTGACCCTGGGGCTGGCCGCCCATTACCGCAAGCGCATGCTCAAAACACCGGCGGTGCTTTACCGGCTGCGGCGCAGCTGGCGGGAGTACGCCCGCGCCTTTGACGATTACGATGTGGTGCTCACGCCGGTACTGGCCCACACCACGCCCGAACTCGGCTACCTGAGCCCCACCCAGCCGTTCGAAACCCTGATCGAACGGCTGATCCACTACGCCAGCTTTACCCCGGCCAACAACGCCTCCGGCAGCCCGGCGATCTCCCTGCCCCTGGGGGCCACGGCGCAAGGGCTGCCCATCGGCGTGCAACTGGCGGCGGTGCAGGGCGGCGAGCGTACCCTGCTGGAGCTGGCCTACGAGGTGGAGGCGGCCCGCCCCTGGCGACGCATTCAGGACGCCTGATCGCGCCCCTTGAAACCGCTTTCAGCGTCTTTATATTCACTCCGCGAGGTCGGTTCCGGGATCCCTGAGCCGGCTTTAACATCGTTGCCAATCTGATTCCAAATCTCAGGAGGTGATTTGATGTCAGCGCAGACGCAAGCCCGCCCCGCCCAGGTCGACGCTCGGCGGGATGATCCATACCCCACTCGCCTGTCTCGTCGCCCGGACCTGCCTTGGCTGAGCCGTCGCGAGCCGGTGGTCAAGGGCCGGCCCGAGGACGGACCACTGAGCCGGTCGCAACTGGATGAGTTTGAACGTCGGGGCTTTCTGTTCGAGCCCGGTTTCCTGGACGAACGGGAAGTCGCGGACCTTACCGGTGCCCTGCATGATCTGCTTGGTCGTGATGACTTCCGAGGCCGCGATTTCAGTGTTACGGAACCGGGCAGTAAGGAAATTCGCTCCCTGTTCGCCGTGCATGTCTTGTCTGAACGATTTCGCGAACTCGCCGAGGATCCGCGCCTGCTCGGTCGGGTACGCCAGATTCTTGGCGGCGACGTTTACGTGCACCAGTCCCGCATCAATTACAAGCCCGGTTTCCATGGCAAGGGCTTCAACTGGCATTCGGATTTCGAGACCTGGCATGCCGAGGACGGGATGCCCGCCATGCACGCGGTGAGTGCCTCCATCGTGCTCACCGACAATCACGCCTTCAATGGGCCGCTGATGCTGATCCCCGGCTCACATAAGGTGTTCGTACCTTGCCTGGGAGAAACCCCGGACGACCATCACAAGCAGTCCTTGAAAACCCAGGAGTTCGGCGTGCCCGATAACCAGGTGCTCCGCGAGCTGATCGACCGGGGCGGCATCGAGGCGCCTACCGGCAAAGCCGGCGGTTTGCTCCTGTTCGATTGCAACACCCTGCACGGGTCCAACGCCAATATGTCGCCGGATCCACGCAGTAATGTGTTTTTCGTCTACAACCGCCGTGACAATGTCTGCGTGACGCCCTACGGGGCCCGTCGTCGGCGGCCCTGGTTCCTGGCCCACGAGCCCGGCGCTAGTCGTCCTTGCGCTTGAACTGGGCCAGGATGCTGGAGAAGTCCTTGTCGCCATGGCCCTGGTTGGCGTGGCCGGCGTACAGGCTGCGCGCCAGGGCGCCCATGGGCGTGGCCGAGCGGCTGGCCAGGGCGGCGGTGAGGGCCAGGCCCAGATCCTTGTTCATCAGATTGACGCCGAAGCCGCCCTCGTAGTTATTGGACGAGGGCACATTGGGCATCACCCCGGGCCAGGGGTTGTACACCTGCAGTGACCAGTTGTTGCCGGAACTGGCCTTCATGATCTCCGACAGCACCGCCGGATCAAGACCATGGTCGGCGCCCAGTTGCAGCGCCTCGGCGGTGCCGATCATGTGTACCGCCAGCAGCATGTTGTTGCAGATTTTCGCCACCTGGCCGGCGCCGCTGTCGCCGGCGCGGAACACATTCTTGCCCATGCATTCGAGTATCGGGCGGGCCTGTTCCACCGCCGCCTCCGGACCGCCGCAGATAAAGGTCAGGGTCCCGGCCCTGGCGCCGCCCACGCCGCCGGACACCGGCGCGTCGATCATGGCGAGACTCCGTTGGGCCGCCGCGTCCGCCACCCGGCGGCTGGTGTCCGCGTCGATGGTGGAGCAGTCGATGATCAGGGTATCCGCGGCGATGCGTTCCAGTAGCCCGGGCTCGTCGCCGCCCAGATAGAGGCCGGTGACCGCCGCCGCCGAGGGCAGCATGCTGATCACCACCTCGGCGCCTTCCACCGCCCGCGCCGGTGAATCGGTGGTGTGCACGCCGCCTTCCTCGGCGGCCACCAGCAGGGCCGGTACCAGATCGAAGGCGGTGACGTCGTGGCCGGCGGCGGCCAGATTGGCGGCCATCGGGCCGCCCATGTTGCCGACACCGAAAAATCCGATCTTCATGTTTTTCTCCTTATAAAAATGACAAGTCCTTGAGCACCCGGCGGGCGATGATCACCCGCATGATTTCGTTGGTGCCCTCCAGAATCTGATGCACCCGGCTGTCACGCACATAACGTTCCAGCGGGTACTCCTTGATGTAGCCGTAGCCACCGTGCAGCTGCAGCGCCTGATTGCAGACGTCGAAACACAGATCGGTGGCGAGCCGCTTGGCCATGGCGCAGTAGGTGCTTTTGTCCGCGTCGCCCTGATCAAGCTTCCAGGCCGCCAGGCGCACCATCTGTTGCGCCGCCACCAGATGGGTGGCCATATCCGCCAGGGCGAACTGGGTGTTCTGGAACTCGGCGATGGGCTGGCCAAACTGCTTGCGCTCGCCTACGTAGCCCTGGGCCTGGGTGAGCGCGGCGGTGGCGGCGCCCAGGGAGCAGCTGGCGATGTTGATGCGGCCGCCGTCCAGGCCGGCCATGGCGATGCGGAAGCCCTGGCCCTCGTCGCCGATGCGCTGGTCCGTCGGCACCCGCACGTTCTCCAGAGTAATGGCCCGGGTGGGCTGGCTCTTCCAGCCCATTTTTTCCTCGTTGCGGCCATAGCTGACGCCGGGCGCGTCCGCCGGGATCGCGAAGCAGGAAATGCCGCCGGCGCCGGTGCCGCCGGTGCGCGCCATCAGCACCAGCACATCGGTGTCGCCGGCGCCGGAGATGAACACCTTGGCACCGTTGATGACATAGTCATCACCGTCGCGCTTCGCCGTGGTGGCCAGGGAGGCGGCGTCGGAGCCGGCGTTGGGTTCGGTGAGGCAGTAGGAGGCCAGCGCCTCGCCGCTGATCAGTGGCGCCGCCCAGCGTGCCCGCACCGCGTCGCCGCCGAAGCGGGTCAGCATCCAGGTGGCCATGTTATGGATGGTGATAAAGGCGGTGGTGGAGGTGCAGCCGGCGGCCAGCTGCTCGAACACCAGCGCCGCGTCCAGCCGGCTCAGTCCCAGACCGCCATGTTCCTCGTCGCAGTACAGGGCGCAGAAGCCCAGCTCGCCGGCGCGGCGGATGGTGTCCTTGGGAAACACACTGCCGGCGTCCCAATCGGCGGCGAATGGCGCCAGTTCCTTATCGGCGAACTGGCGCGCGGTGTCCCGGAACGCCAGTTGCTCTTCGGTGAAGGCGAAATCCACGTTATTGATCCTCGGGATTCGCGGCTGAAGCCGCTCCTGCAATGGGGGAGCCCCCGTAGGAGCGGCTTGCGCTGCGATTCTTATTTCAGGTTAATGGTCATGTTCGGTCCGCCGTGGGCGGCGTCCGGAATGTCGTCATCGAACCAGCGGCTGGTGACGGTCTTGGTTTCGGTATAGAAGCGCACCGCCTGTTTGCCGTAGGCGTGCTGGTCGCCGTAGAAGGACCCCTTCCAGCCGGTGAAGCTGAAGAACGGCAGCGGCACCGGAATCGGCACGTTGATGCCCACCTGTCCCACTTCGATGCCATGCTGGTAGCGGCGCGCGGCGGCGCCGCTGGCGGTGAAGATGGAGGTGCCGTTGCCATAGGGGCTGTTGTTCACCAGCTCGATGGCCTCCTCCAGGGTGTCCACGCACACGCAGCACAGCACCGGGCCGAAGATCTCCTCCCGGTAGAGGGCCATCTCCGGCTTCACGTCGGTGAACAGGGTGGGGCCCACCCAGTTGCCATCCGGCAGGCCGTCCACGCTGCAGTCGGAGCCGTCCAGCAGACAGGTGGCGCCTTCCTCCTTGCCCTGCTTGATCAGGTCCAGCACCCGGTCCCGGGCCTTGGGGCTGATCTGCGGGCCATAGGCGGCCTTGTCATCGTCCCAGGCGCCGGGCCGGATGGCGGCGAACTCGTCTTTCAGTTCCTCGATCCACTGTTGGGAATCGCCCACGAACACCGCCACGCTGATGGCCATGCAGCGCTGCCCGGCGGCGCCGCAGGCGGAACCCACCAGGTTGCTGATCACCTGGTCCTTACGGGCATCGGGCATCACCACCATGTGGTTCTTCGCGCCGGCGAAGCACTGGGCGCGCTTGAGGTGATCGGTGGCGGTGCGATAAACGTGCTGGCCCACCGGCACCGAGCCGACGAAGGACACTGCCTTGATGTCCGGATGAGTGAGCAGGGTATCCACCTGCTGCTTGCCGCCGTGGATCACTTGTAACAGGTTTTTGGGGGCGCCGGCATCCAGGAACAGCTCGGCGAGAATGTTGGGTGTCATCGGGTCCTGCTCGGAGGGCTTGAGCACGAAGCTGTTGCCGCAGGCGATCGCCATGGGGAACATCCACAGCGGAATCATCGCCGGGAAGTTGAACGGCGTGATGCCGGCGCACACCCCCAGCGGCTGGGTCCAGGAATGGCTGTCGATGCCCCGCGCCACGTTCTCCACGGTCTCGCCCATCATCAGCGAGGTGATGTTGGCGGCGTGCTCCACTACTTCGATGCCGCGCCACACGTCGCCCTTGGCATCGGCGAACACCTTGCCGGTTTCTTTCGCCAGCACCTCGGCGATCTCGTCGTGGCGCTCCTTGAGCAAGTGCTGGTAACGCAGCATCAGCCGTGCCCGCTCGGACACCGGCACCTCGCGCCACTCCAGAAAGGCCGCCTTGGCGGCGGCGATGGCGCGTTCCATTTCGGCGGCGGTGGCCGCCGGCGCTTCGCACAATACTTCCTGGGTAGCCGGGTTGGTCACCGGGATCCAGGTGTCGGTGTCACTGGGGCGGAATTCACCGTCGATCAATTGGGGCAGTCGGGTGGTCATGGGGCTCTCCATCATTATTGGCCGTATAGGGAAGCCGGTGTCTCTACACCAGCGTATATAGAACCACCGCCATTACCAGTACCACCGAGGGCACCAGCACACTGGCGATGAACACCGTCGGGTAGGCCCGCTGGTGGGTTTCCTTGCAGATCGCGCGAATGGTGGTCACCACGTAGCCGTTGTGCGGCAGGGAATCCAGCCCGCCGGAGGCCAGCGCTGAAATACGGTGCATGGCACCGTTGTCCAGCCCCATGCCCTGGTAGATCGGTGCCAGGATCGGTAGCGCGATACCCAGGCCGCCGGAAGCGGACCCGGTAATGCCGGCGATTACCGTTACCGCCATGGCCAGGCCGGCGTACTCCAGGCCGGGCAGGTCGGTGAGCACCGCCACGATTTCCTTGAACGCCGGCGTCAGCGCCGCCACCGCGCCAAACCCGACCACCGCGCAGGTATTGGCGGTGGCCACCAGCGCGTTGTCGGCGCCGGTGCCCAGGGTGCGGGCACGCTCATGCAAATGGCGATGAAACAGCACGAAGCCGAGCAGCAGGCTGGCGCCCATGGCCACCAGCAACGCTTCCACCGGGCGCATGCCCAGCGCCAGCGACAGCAGATTAAAGCCGCCCACCAGCACCAGCAGCGGCAATAACGCCGCCCAGGTGGGCACCTGCGCGCCGTCGCTCTGCTCGTGCAACTGGCGCGCCGCCGCCGGCGGATCGAAAGTCTCGCCAGCGTGCACCGCCCGCCGCACGCAGCGACGGATCGCCCAGGCGCCCAGCACCAGAATGGTGAGCGCGCAGATCACCCCGATCACGCCGCCGGCCACCGCGGTGGTGCCGAAATGCTCGGTGGGGATCAGGTTCTGTACCTCCGGCGACCCGGGCGAGGTCATGGTGAACGAAATCGACCCGAACACCATGGCGCCGGGGATGAAGCGGTGCGGCAGGTTGGCGTGCTTGAACAGTTCGAAGGCGATCGGGTAGACGCTGAAGCCGACCACGAACACGCTCACCCCGCCGTAGGTAAGGATCGCGGAGGCGCCCACCACCGCCATGATGGCCCGCTTCTCGCCGAACCAGCGGCTGGACTGGCGGGCGATGGCCTTGGCGGCGCCGCTGTCGTCCATCAACTGACCGAAGATGGCGCCCAGCAGAATCGCCGGGAACCAGGTGGTGAAGAAGCCGGTGAAGCCGGCCATGTAACTGTCCAGCATGGCGTCGTTGAGGGGCAGGCCGCTGCACACCGCCACCAGCATGGCGCAGAGTACCGCTGAGATGATGATGTTGACGCCGCGCATGGTCAGCACCACCAGTAAGGCCAGGCCGGCGAACAGTCCGAGGAAGCTGGCTACAAGCATGAGCTCTCCCTGTTTCTCGTGTTGTTGTTCTGGTGGCATGCCGGACCCGGCAACACCACGTTTTTCAATTATTGCTATGGTGTACCACAGCGTAATGCTGGATAAGATGGCTTTAATTGATTGATGATGGATAAAATTGCGATGCGCGGAACCAGTCCACAGGTGGAAACGTCCCGTTGGCCATTACCGGAAAGCGGCCGGCGCGTGGTGATCCCGCAGAATCTGGTGGCGGAGCTGGCGGGGCACCCCTTGTGCCGTGATTGCCTGCCCCACGGCGCCGGGTTCTATCCCAGTGCCGCCGGACATCACATGGACCGTGACGCGCCCCGCGACCACTTGCTGATCTACTGCCTGGCCGGCTCCGGCGAAGCGGAGCTAGAAGGTCGCCGCCAACCGGTGGAGGCCGGTGATGCGCTGCTGTTCCGGGAAGGGCGGCCGCACCGCTACCGGGCCAACCCGGACGATCCCTGGACCATCTATTGGGCGCACCTGGGCGGGGACCGGGTGGATGATTACTTCGACGCGGTGCTGGAGGGCCCGGATACCTTCGTTGCCCCGGTGGGCTTGCACCCCCGCCTTACCGAGGACCTGGACGCCCTACTGGCAACAGTTACCCGCTTTCGCGGCCACCACCTGATCTACGCCGCCAACTTGCTGAAAAGCCTGCTCAGCTACATGGCCCTGATGCGCCGCCAGCGCGAGGACCGCAACGACGCCCTGGACGTGGCCCGGGTGCAAGCCTGGCTGCGCGCCCGGCTCCATCAACGGGTGGACCTGGATACCCTGGTGGCGGCCACCAGTGACCTGTCGCGCTACCACTTTATCCGCGCTTACAAGCGCCAGACCGGGCAGACCCCGATGCAGGCGTTCCAGCACCTCAAGATCAGCCGTGCCTGCTACTTGCTCGATATCACCGACCTGAGCGTGGCGGACATCGCTCAGCAAATGGGCTTTGACGATCCGTACTATTTTTCAAGGATGTTCAAGAAAGTGATGGGCATGGCGCCCCGGGACTACCGGCGGGAGCACCTGGCCGGCGGCCAACTTCCTACATAATATTAAGAATGATTTTTCTTTGCATTTGCACTTGTGGATTCTCTGATGTATTTTTTATTGCTGACCGTCCTGCTGGTCGAATTTTGGTTGTGGTTTTAATCAACGGCATCCCGGAGTTTATATAATTATAATGTGAACGGGTTTTGAAATGAAGGTAATCGACCAATAAGTGTGCCGATTCCGCTAATGTTTGGTTTTCAAAGAATTTTGCTGGGCTACGATAAATGATAAACCTTGCATGAGGGTGGGTCGATAACGAAAATGATTTTGTTTTGTCAATATTTCGAGGTTCTTGCCGATGGATGTACTTTAGTTGATGTTCTAATATAGAAATAAAATTTACCACCATAAAAAATAAAGAGGATTTTTGAATGAACGGAATCGTTATACCTGTTAATAATATTACAGAGGATGATGCTGATAAGGGGGTGACCAGGAGAGACTTCGTGGTTCTGGGTGCTTCTGTTCCGGTATTGTCGGCGCTGTTATCGCTTAGGAATGAGGCGCATGCGGGCAAAAAGAATTATACAAGTGGCGCTGTGAGAATGCTTAGTGTCCTTTGGGATGTGGTAGAGAGCTTTATAGAAGATGGAGAGAGTCATGAAGGAGAGGATGAGAACGGGAGTTCTCCGGGGCCATATGTAAAAGTTGGAACGGGAATTCATATAGAAAATAATATTGAGGTTAATGTTTATATTAATAAGACGGAGTGTATACACTGCCAAGCATGCGTGCTCGAATTCGTTGAACCAGATCCGGATGATTGCTGTAATGATCTGCCTGCAACTCCTGCAACTGTTTGCCCGGTAGATTCTTTTTATATGGAATAATTATGAGTGTTATTGCGGGGGATGTGGTATGCCCAGTTTAGGTTTTTTTTCCTTTATCATTGTCATTGTGTGTGCAGCTTTTTGGGGTGGCTTTTTCTGGGGGCAAGACTTTGAAGGTGGTCGCAACGAAGGAAGATCTAGCCAAGATGGTTATCTTTCTTCTAGCTATTCCATCGATGAGAATAAAAAAATACCGCCGCCTCGTGGTGATGGCTTCGTCGGTGATGTTAAGGGGGCTTGGTTTTCTAAGACGTTTCAAGGTGACACCCTTTTACATATAGCTGCTAAGGTAAGCAACGAAGAACTAATTAATGAGTCATTGAATGCTCGGATGATTGTCGATGAAAAGAACGGTCGAGGAATGACACCTTTGGTGTTGGCGTTTAAGTACGGAAGCATGGAGGCGATAGACAAACTAGTGGGAGCCGGGGCGAATTTAGCTGTGACTGCGGATGGCCACGATATGATGTGGTTCGCCCAATATTGTCAGTGCGACTCGGATTTGAGGGCAAAAAAAATCGAATTTTTATTGGGCCGGGGCTTTCCGGTTATTGGTGCGGGCCGAGCTGCTGAACTGCTGCCATTGATAAAAGATGAAAAAATAAAAGCCTTTTTGGTGGCTGAAATTAATCCTAACGAAAAGGGGCCTAAGGGTGAGGATAATTTTACAAAAGCAATACGCGGTGGAGCCGATGAAGAAAGCTTAAGGGCTATGATGTCGGCCGGCTATGACTTGCATAACACCATTTTAGGCTTTAGCGCTTTGCACGCGGGTGTTATGAGAAATGCGGAGGTCTCTGATGAATTTTACAGGGAGATGATCGAGGCCGGAGCCCCCGTAAATAGCCGAATAAAGGGTGTGGGTATCACTCCATTGATGTACGCTGTTTCTCGTGGAAATTTATCTAAAGCGCGAATGTTGTTGAACTATGGTGCCGATCCTCGGGCTCAAGATTCTAAGGGACTGTCCGTCGTCGATTACGCTGAAAAAATAAGAAATAACAAAGAAAGAGAGAGTATGCGAAGTCTAATTTATGGGTTTATGTAGGGGCTTTCCTCTTGTTATATTTAAAAGCTTGGCTCGGCATGATATGAGCTGGCTCGTCAGTTATTCCCCCCGCTTTTTGGGGCACTGATTTGACAGAATAGTAAGGAGGCCTGGGCGGTATCGGCTACTTTTCCCGCCATTCCAGAAACGCGGCGCCGGCGTTTTCCACGGCCTGCTCCAGGGCTTGGCGGCGCTTGCCGTCGCCGGGGTGGCGGGGCGGGTTTTGCAGCGCTTTTTGCAGGCGCTGGCGGTCGCCGCGCGGCAGTTGTTCGAGCCAGTGGCGGTCGCCCTGGTCGAGGGTGAGCGGGTCGCGGCCGGCGTGGTTGCGGTGGCTGACCTGGAACCAGTGCTCCAGGGCGCGGCCGAGCACCACATAGCCGAATTGCGGGTCGCGCACCGGGCCGAATTCCGCCCGGCGGCCGCCGCCGGTGAGCGGTGCCAGCAGTTTCAGGGCGGCCAGTTTGCCGGCGTATTTTTCCCCGTAGTAGAGGCTGCCGGCGGCGCCGAGCACGCCGCCGATCAGCGCGCCGGTGCCCAGGGAGTGGCCGGCGGCCAGGGCGTCCACGCCGGCGCCGCCCAGGGCGCCGGCGCCGAAGCCGGCGGTGGCCAGGTAGGCGCGGCTCACGCCCCAGGCGCGGCGGGTCTGTTCGCTGAACAGGTCGCCGCCTTGCCAGTCCAGGGCTTGCTCGCGGCGGTGCAGGTGGCGGTGTTGGTAGAGGGCTTCCACGTCCCGCCGCAGGTGCTGCTCGCGCTGGCGCTGTCGGTCCCGCCAGCGCCGCGCCAGGTCGTGTTTCAGGGCGTCGCGGTTGGCGTCGTCGGCGAGGCGGGCGCTTTCCACGTGCAGCAGCATGTCGGTGAGCGCTTCGGCGATCAGAGCCATGGCCCGGTGTTGGCGATGGCCGCGCTGGTCGCGCAGATAACCCACCGCTTCTTCCAGGGGCGCTTCCCATTCCGGGGCCAGCTGGCCGAAGCCGCGCAGCAGGCTCAGGTGGGTTTCGAAGGGGGCGTGCACGGCGTCGAAGTCGCGCACGATCTGGAAGTACTGACCGAGAGCGGCGCGCCAGTCGTCCAGGTGGTCGCCTTCGCCGATGCGGTTGATCAGCGCCAGGCTGGGCCGGCCGGTCCAGCGCAGGATCTCCATCTCCGCTTCCTGTTCCGGGCTATAGGGCACGGCGCCGTCCACCACGTAGAGAATGCCGGCGCCTTCCAGAATCGGTGTCAGCAGTTCGCATTCGTCATGGAAACGCGGGTCGTCGCGGTGCTGGGTGACGAAGGCGCGCACCGTGTCCGCCCGGTCCGAGGCGCTGGCGCTGTGGGCCTGCAGCCAGGCCAGCACCCTGCGCGGGCGCTGGAAACCGGGGGTGTCGATCAGCTCGTAGAGCGGGCGATCGTCCACGCTCAGCGGGTAGCGTTGGCTGTTGCGGGTGGTGCCCGGTTCCAGGGCGATGGCGATGCCGTCGTTCTGGGCCAGGGTGGCGACGATGCTCGATTTGCCCTTGTTGGGATGGCCGACCACGGCGAAGCGGGGCAGGGTGGTCATGGGCGCGCCTCCTCGCTGACCGGCGCCGGCGGCGGGCACAGCAGCAGGGCCGCATCGCCCCGGCGGGCGATAAAGCGGCGCCAGGGGGCCAGGGCGGTGTCGTTGTCCGCCAGGGGCAGCACCGCGATGGGGGTGTCCGGCCCCCAGTGGGCGCGGGCGTCATCAAGAAAATCCGCCAGATCGCCGGTGGGCGGTTCCCAGGCGCGCACCAGCAACCACACCGGTCGCGTCGGGTCGGCCTGGTTGAGGGTGTCCCGGTCCTGCTCCAGGCTGGCGCTGCCGCCGGCGTCCAGGACTCGGGGCGGGCGCCCGGGCAGGGGATGGTCGGCGCCGGCCCAGCGGATCAGGGTGCCGGCGTCGTCCGGCGGTGCCGGTGCCGGGTTGTCGCCGAGCCGTGGTGGTGGCGCGCTCGCCGGCCCATCGTCGCCGCTGTCCACCCAGGGAGTGGTGAGACGCTCGCGCAGGGCGGCATGGCCGGGGTGGTCGCGCAGCAGGCGGCGGGCCCGCCGGTTCAGGTGCCAGCGGCTGAGCACCAGCAGCGCCAGCCGTGGCAGTACCACATAGCACAGCCACAGCATGGTCAGGAACGGCCACCAGCCACCCAGCAGCGCCGGGTCCGTCGTCGCCCCGCCCTCCAGGCGGAAATAGCGGGACTGGGCCACCAGCTCGGGGCCGGGCACGGCGGCGGGCAACCAGGCCCGCCAAGGCCAGGCCAGGGTTTCCATCAATTGCTGGTAGGCCGGTGCCGAGGTTTGCAGGGTGGTGCTCCAGCCGAAGGCCAGGTCGCGTATCAGCACCTGGATCAGCAGGGTGGCCAGGGCGGTGAGCGCGAACGCCAGGCCGCCGGCCTGGGCCGCCCGGGCCGCCAGTTGCGGTTGCAGTTGCCGCAGTACGGGTGCTTCGCCGTCTTCGCCTCGGTCGAACAGGGCGCCCCAGGGGCGCCAGCCAGCCAGGGCCTGGCCGGCGGTGGCCAGGGCCAGCATCAGTTGCAGCAGGGCCAGGGCCACGAACAGGGTCACGTTGATGCGCGCCGGGCCGGTGACATAGAGCAGGCCGAGCATGGTCAGCACGCCGAGCACCGCGCCGGCGGCGGTGAATGCCAGGGTGGCCCGGCGCCAGCGGCGCAGTGGCCGCTGGTCGTGGCGGTCGCCGGCGTCCACCGCATGCAGCCAGTCCGTCACCGACAGTGCCCCGGCGCCGCGTTCCTGCCGGGCCAGGGCCAGGCGCCGGTCACGGCGATGCAGGAACGCCGGCGTCTGGTTCCGGTCTCGTTGGTACTGGGCGTCGAAATCCAGCAGAAGCGACAGGGGCGAGCGGGACAATTAACGTGTCTCCCCGTCCTCGGGCAGGGTGTAGTAGACGCCGTCCTGGCCGCAGGCGTGGCAGGCGTTGCCGAACTTGCCGACCTGCTTGCCGGTTTTGTCGTAGCCGATGGCCGGGCGGTACTCCATGGTACAGGCCTGGGGGCGGGGCTCCGGACAGAGGTTGGCGTCGGCCGGCGGCGCCACGGCCTGTTGGGCGCAGCCGGTGGCGAGGGCGGCCAGGCCGCCGAGCAGGGCAATGGAACGCAGCATCGGAATACTCCCTTGGACAATGAAATCTGGCCGCCATGGTACCGCGTGAACCGGCGTCGTGGCGCGGTCATTGCGGAGAACGGATCAAGACGGGTGCCATGACAAGCCTATTGACCCTATCATTGTCCGTCTGTGTAAACGGTGAAAAGGAAACAGGCATCATGAACGAGGTGGACTGGCGCGACGAGGTGGCGGCGATCTGGCGGCCCCGACAACAACGGCTGCGTCCGGTGCGGCATCTGGACCCGGTATCCCTGGATGACCTGCTTGGCATCGAGACGCAGAAGGCCAAGCTGATCCAGAACACCGAACGTTTCCTGGCCGGCAAGCCCGCCAATCATGCGCTGCTGTGGGGCAGTCGCGGCACCGGCAAGTCTTCGCTGGTGAAAGCCTTGCTCAATGCCTACGCACCCAAGGGGCTGCGCGTCATCGAGGTGGAAAAGCACGACCTGGTGGATCTGCCGGAGATCGTCGACGACATTCGGGAACGCTCCCAGCGTTTCGTGATCTACTGTGATGACATGGCGTTCGAGGACGGCGACAGCCATTACAAGCACCTCAAGAGCGTGCTGGAAGGCTCCCTGGAGCTGCCGCCCTCGAACGTGAAGCTCTACGCCACCAGCAATCGGCGCCATCTGGTCAGTGAGTATCTGAGCGACAATGAGCAGAGCCGGGTGGTGGGTCGTGAAATTCACCACGGCGACGTGGTGGAAGAGAAGATCTCCCTGGCGGACCGTTTCGGCCTGTCGCTGAGCTTCTACCCGATCAACGAGGAGCGTTATTTCGAGATGGTCGACCACCTGTTCGGTCCGGTGGCCGATCCGGAGCAACTGCACATTCGCGCGCGCCGCTTCTCCATGGAGAGAGGGGTGCGTTCCGGGCGCACCGCGCGCCAGTTCTACAATCAGTTCGTCGGCGAGTTCTGACAGACCCCCGGGGCTCGTGGCATACTGTCGATCCACATTCGAAGAGTCCCGTCCATGGCGCGTCATTCGCTGTACAACAGAATGATGATCACGCCCGCGCATTGTCCTCGCCGCGGGCGTCGCCCCTATTTTCCCGATCCGCCCGTTGTTGCCGAGTCTTGACCTGTTAAGCTCAAAGCGGCTTTGCCGCGACGGATAACGGATACTCTATGAATCTTGCCATTCTGGTGCTGTTGCCCTTCCTGGGCGCGGTGTTGCCGCCTCTGGCCGAGCGGCTGAGGGCGCCGCGTACCCTGCTGGCTCTGAGCGCGGCCCTGATGCCGGCGCTGGCCCTGGTGCTGCTGATCACGCCCGCCGGCCAGGTGTTCGATGGCCAGACCGTGCGCAACAGCCTGAGCTGGATGCCCAGCCTGGGGCTGGCGCTGGCGTTTCGCCTGGACGGTTTGGCGCTGCTGTTCGCGTTGCTGGTGCTGGGCATCGGCCTGCTGGTGATCCTCTACGCCCGCTATTACCTTTCCGCCAAGGAAAAGGCGGGTCGCTTTTACGCCTTCCTGCTGTTGTTCATGGGCGCCATGCTGGGCGTGGTGACCAGCGACAACCTGCTGCTGCTGGTGTTGTTCTGGGAGTTGACCAGCCTCAGTTCCTTCCTGCTGATCGGCTTCTGGTCGCACCAGAGCGCCGCCCGCAAGGGCGCGCGCATGGCGCTCACCGTTACCGGCATGGGCGGCCTGGCGTTGCTTGCCGGGGTGTTGCTGATCGGCCAGGTGGTGGGCAGCTATTCCCTGGATCAGGCCCTGGCCAGCGGCGATCTGATTCGCGCCAGCGGGCTCTATCCATTGATTCTGGTGCTGGTGTTGCTGGGCATCTTCACCAAGAGCGCTCAGTTCCCATTTCATTTCTGGCTGCCCCACGCCATGGCGGCACCAACGCCTGTGAGTGCTTACTTACATTCCGCCACCATGGTCAAAGCCGGGGTCTTCCTGCTGGCCCGCTTCTACCCGATGCTGGCGGGCACGGATCTTTGGTTCGATCTGGTCACGCTGGCGGGCATGGCCACCTTGCTGTGGGGGGCGGCGGCGGCGCTGTTCCAGCACGATCTGAAGGGGCTGCTGGCGTACTCCACCATCAGTCATCTGGGGCTGATCACCCTGCTGTTCGGCCTCAACACCGAGCTGGCGGCGGTGGCGGCGGTGTTTCACATCATCAACCACGCCACCTTCAAGGCATCCCTGTTCATGGCCGCCGGCATCATCGATCACGAGACCGGCACCCGGGACATGCGGCGTATCAACGGCCTGTGGAAGTACATGCCCTACACCGCGGTGCTGGCCATGGTGGCCTCGGCGGCCATGGCCGGGGTGCCCTTGCTGAACGGCTTCCTGTCCAAGGAGATGTTCTTCGCCGAGACCCTGCAGTCCGGTCGGCTGGGCGCCATGAGCTGGGTGCTGCCCTTGGGCGCCACCCTGGGCGGGGTGTTCTCGGTGGCTTATTCGGCGCGCTTTATCCACGACGTTTTCTTCAATGGCGAGCCGGTCAATCTGCCCAAGTTTCCGCCCCACGAGCCGCCGCGCTACATGAAGGTGCCGGTGGAGATCCTGGTGGCGTTGTGCGTGGCGGTGGGCGTGTTGCCCTCGATCACCGTGGCCGGGCTGCTGGCGGTGGCCGGCCGCGCCACCCTCGGTGGCGAGCTGCCGGACTATCATCTATCGATCTGGCATGGCTTCAATATCCCGCTGCTGATGAGCGTGGTGGCGCTGGTGGGTGGTGTCGCCGTGTACAGCCTGCGCCGCTGGCTGTTCGCCCAGTACGACCGATTGCCGGCGATCAACGCCAATCTGATCTTCGAGGGGCGGGTGCAGGCCCTGGTCCGGGCCGCGACCGCGCTTGGTGGCGCCCTGCGCAACGGCTCGCTGCAAAGCTACGCCGCCTGGCTGCTGGCGCTGGTGGCCCTGGTGTTGTTGGTGCATCTGTCGCCGGCGGTCATCGATGGCACGCGGTCAATGCTGCCACTGGACGGGGTGGCGCTGCTAGCCGGGACCATGCTGGTGGTGGCGGCCGTGATCACGGCGGTGCTGCACCGTCACCGCATGACCGCGATCATGTCGGTGAGCGTGGTGGGCCTGGTGGTGTCGCTCACCTTCGTGCGTCTGTCGGCGCCGGATCTGGCGTTGACGCAGCTGTCCGTGGAAGTGGTCACGGTGTTGCTGTTGATGCTGGCCATGTACTTCCTGCCGGTGCGCACGCATATGGAGTCCGGCGCCTTGCGGGTAACCCGGGACCTGGTGCTGGCGGTGGTGATCGGTGGCGGCGTGGGCCTGATGGCATTCGCCATGATGACCAGTGATCTGCAGAGCATCAGTGGCTATTTCCTGGATAACGCCAAGCCTGGTGGCGGTGGTACCAACGTGGTCAATGTGATTCTGGTGGATTTCCGTGGTTTCGATACCTTTGGCGAGATCACCGTGCTGGGCATCGCCGCCATGGGCATCTACGCCCTGCTGCGCGACCTGGACCTGCTGTCCGCGCCCAGCGATTCGATGGGCCGCCCCTGGGCCCGGGATGCCCATCCCCTGGTACTGGTGACCATCTCCCGGCCGCTGTTGCCGCTGGCGCTGCTGATCTCGGTGTACATCTTCCTGCGCGGACACAACCTGCCCGGCGGTGGTTTCATCGCCGGCCTGATCACTTCGGTGGCGCTGCTGTTGCAGTACGTGGCTTCCGGGGTGGAATGGGTGCACCGGCGCATGCCTGGCGATTATCACCCGGTGGTGGCGGTGGGGCTGCTGCTGGCCGGCATCACCGGGCTGGGCTCCTGGTTCTTCGGCCATCCGTTCCTGACCAGCACCTTCGACCATGTGCACTGGCCCCTGGTCGGTGAATTCGAGCTGGCCAGCGCCATGTTGTTCGATACCGGGGTGTTCCTCACCGTGGTGGGGGCGACACTGTTGATGCTGGCCAACCTGGGCAAGTTGTCCTTGCTGGACGATAAGAAGGGAGGGGCGTGATGGAAGCCATGGTCGCCATCATGATCGCGGTGCTGGTGGGCACCGGAGTCTATCTGGTGCTGCGCGCGCGCACCTTCCCGGTGATTCTGGGTATTACCCTGCTCAGCTACGGGGTCAATCTGTTCGTGTTCGCTTCCGGTCGGCTGGCGCTGGATCAGGCGCCCATCGTCGGCGGTGGGCCCTCCACCGACCCGCTGCCCCAGGCGCTGGTACTCACCGCCATCGTCATCGGTTTCGCCATGACCGCCTTTCTGGTGGTGCTGGCCCTGCGTGGCCAGGGGGAGACCGGCACCGACCATGTGGATGGCGACGCCGATGAGGGAGGGGAGCGCTGATGGAACACTTGATCATCGCGCCGATCCTGATTCCCGCCTTCGCCGGCATGTTGCTGCTGCTGGAGGTGCGTGAGCGCCAGCCGCTGCGCCGTCTCACCGGACTGGTCTCCGCCCTGGCACTAATCCCGGTGGCGGTGTCGCTGTACTTGCGGGCCGCCGGCGGCGATATCCAGGTCTATCAGCTGGGTGACTGGGCGGCGCCGTTCGGCATCGTACTGGTGCTCGACCGGCTCAGCGCCCTGATGGTGCTGCTTACTTCGTTGCTGGCGTTGCCGGCGCTGCTGTACGCGAGCCGAGCGGACGATAAGCGTGGCGCTAACTTCCATGCCCTGTTCCAGCTCCAGCTGATGGGCATTAACGGTGCTTTCCTGACCGGCGACCTGTTCAATCTGTTCGTGTTCTTCGAGGTGTTGTTGATTGCCTCCTACGGGCTGGCTCTGCACGGGCGCGGCCCGGCCCGGGTCAAGGCGGGCATCCATTACGTGGTGCTTAACCTGATCGGTTCGGCGTTGTTTCTGGTGGCGCTTGGGCTGGTGTATGGCACCACCGGCACGCTCAACATGGCGGATTTCGCCGTCAAGCTGGGCCAGCTCGACGGTGGCGCCCTGGAGCTGGCGCGCATCGCGGGCCTGCTTATGTGGGTGGTGTTCGGACTCAAGGCGGCGCTGTTCCCGCTCTATTTCTGGTTGCCGGCCGCCTACGCCAATGCCACCGCCGGGGTGGCGGCCCTGTTCGCGATCATGACCAAGGTGGGGGTTTATGCGATCGCCCGGGTCCAGGGACTGGCGTTCATGGACGGGCCCCTGGCCGGTCTGGGCCGCGATGCGCTCTGGGTGTTGGCGTTGCTGACCCTGCTGCTGGCGGCCATTGGCGTGCTCGGCGCCCGCCGCCTGGGGGAGATGGTGGCGTACCTGGTGGTGATGTCCGTGGGCACGTTGATGGCCGGTCTCAGTTGGGGCTCGCCGGAGGCCATGGGGGCCCTGCTGTATTACCTGATCCATTCCACCCTGGTGTGCGGCGGTTTGTTTCTGCTCGCCGATCTGGTGGCGCGGGGGCGCGGCAAGCTGGGCGATCAGTTGGTGGCCGGGCCGGCGCCGGCGGGCCGGGCCGGGCTGGCGGCGCTGTTCTTCCTGGGCGCTATAGCGGTGATCGGGTTGCCGCCGTTGTCCGGGTTCATGGGCAAGGTGGCGTTGCTGCAGACCGTGCCGTCGCCGTTGTACTGGCTGTTTTTGCTGGGCGGCGGCCTGCTTGGCGTGGTGGGCATGAGCCGCGCCGGTTCCACCCTGTTCTGGCGCGCCACCGGCGATGGTCGGGCGCGGCGCCTGGACCGGCCGCGCCTGGTGGCCACCGTGTTGCTGCTGGGCGCCGCGCCGGTGCTGGCGATCTGGGGTGAGCCGGTGCTGGAGGCCACGGTGGCGGCGGCCGCCCAGTGGGCCCGGCCGGAACTGTATATCGAGGCGGTGCTGGGAGGAGGCGCGTGATGAGTCGTTTACTGCCGTTTCCAATGCTGAGCCTGCTGCTGTGGTTATCCTGGCTGCTGCTCAATGGTTTTTCCTGGGGGCATGGCCTGCTGGGGCTGGTGCTGGCGGTGGTGCTGCCCCTGGGCACCCGGCCATTCTGGCCCAACGTGCCGCGGCTGCGGGATTTCCCCAAGCTGGTGCGCTTCGTGCTGGTGGTGCACTGGGACATCATCACCGCCAATCTGGTGGTGGCGCGCCTGATTCTGGGGTCGCCGCGCAAGCTGCGACCCGCGTTCGTGGAGATGCCGCTGGAGCTAACCGATGACTTCGCCATCACCCTGCTCACCAGCACCATTTCCCTGACCCCGGGCACCGTCAGCGCGGATGTCAGCGAGGACCGCCGCACCCTGCTTATCCATGCCCTGGATATGGACGACGAGGCGGCATTGGTGGCGCAGATCAAGCAGCGCTACGAGCGGCCCCTGAAGGAGATCTTCGAATGCTAGCCATCGCGTTACCGGTGGGGTTCGGCCTGATCGTACTGGCCCTGCTGCTCAACCTTTACCGGCTTTTGCGCGGCCCCACCCTGCCGGACCGGGCCCTGGCCCTGGACACCATGTACATCAACGCCATCGCGTTGATCGTGCTGTACGGCATCGCCACCGACGGCAAGCTGTACTTCGAGGCGGGCATGTTGATCGCCCTGATCGGCTTCGTGTCCACCGTGGCGGTGGCCAAATACATGACCCGCGGCGATATCATCGAATAGCGGTCGGGAGGAAAAATCATGAACCAAGTGGTTGAGTTTCTGGTCAGTGCCGCCATCCTCGTGGGAGGCGTATTCGCCCTGGTGGGGTCGATTGGCCTGGCTCGCCTGCCGGACTTCTATTTGCGGCTGCATGGGCCGACCAAGGCCACCACCCTGGGCGTGGGCGGGACCATTCTGGCCTCGCTGTTGTTTTTCTCCTGGCGGGAGCAGGCGTTGCAGTTGCAGGAAGTGTTGATTGCCCTGTTCCTGTTCATCACCGCTCCGGTGTCGGCGCACATGCTGGCCAAGGCCGCCATGCACCGCGAGCTGAAACGCCGCGAGGACACCCGCGGGCGCCCCTGGAAACAGTAACCCCGGGGTGGCCAGGGCGCCTGAACAGAGAAGGTTTCGGAGACGAAAAGTGAAATTTGTAAAAGGTGAAAGCACCGGGAAACTTTTTCGAAAGGCGGCCGGTCCTAACTAATGGCTACGGACCGGTACCCCCGATCCCCCAGTACCCTCGCCGGTTCGTAGCTTCTGGACACCCCGGTCTCTCCCCCAGGAGGCCGGGGCGGCAAGCCTCCCTGGCAGCGCAGTCGTTCCCTTCCCCCCACTTGCTGCCAGGGATTTTTTTTGCCTGCTGAAAAGCAGGTGCCGGCTCCGGGCCGGACTTTTCCCCTATCCATCCTATCTATAGCAAACCCCGTGCCGTACCGGCCGATACAGAAAAACCGGATACAAATCATGAGGTTACGGTATCGGAACCGGAATGGACCCGTGTTGACGGGAATCAATATAGTGCCGAAAAGCGTCGAAAGTGTGACAGAGAGGGTCAGTTGCCCTCGGCCGGTGGCGGCACCCGCAGCCAGTCGCCGAGACGGTCCCAGGCTTCGTCGCAACCGGTGCCCGCGGTGGCGGAGAACAACTGGGCGCTGAGCGGCGCCGGGTGGTCCTTGAGGGTCTTGCGCACCTGCAGGAGGGTGGATTTGGCGGCGCCGAATTTGAGCTTGTCGGCCTTGGTGATGAGAAGGTGCAGCGGCATGCCGGCCTTGGCGGACCAGTCCAGAATGAGCCGGTCGAAGTCCTTGAGCGGGTGGCGGATGTCCATCAGCAGCACCAGGCCCGCCAGGCAGGCCCGACGGGCCAGATAGTCATCCAGGTGATGCTGCCATTGCTGGCGGGTCTGTTTGTCCACCTTGGCATAGCCGTAGCCGGGCAGATCCACCAGCCGGCGCTCTTCATCCAGCTCGAAGAAGTTCAGAAGCTGGGTGCGACCGGGTGTCTTGGAGGTGCGCGCCAGGCTGCGTTGACCGGTGAGACGGTTGATGGCGCTGGATTTGCCGGCGTTGGAGCGGCCCGCGAACGCCACCTCGTAGCCCTCGTCCGGTGGGCATTGCTCCACGGTCTGGGCGCTCTTGAGGAAACGGGCCTGGTGCAGCAGGCGCTGGGTCGGGTGTTGGGGCATGGGCCGGGTCTCACACTGGGCGGATTGGAAAAACCGCACCGTTAATAAGGCATATGACGGGAGCGGACCTCTGGTATATAATGCGCGCCGTCGCGCGTTCGCCGCGTGGCCGACGTTCTACAGGTCTTTGTCTTTAAAGGCAAATACCGGATAAAGACCACAATAAAGCCAGCAGCATGTCGCCAGCTCCACGGGGAGATACCGCATGAAAGGTTTGATCGCAGGGCTCGCCCTGACTCTGGCCTTGGGCCTGACCACCGGTGCCCAGGCCGATGCCGTTAAGGAACGCTACGATCAAAGTTGCACCTACTGCCATTCCAGCGGCGCCGCGGGCGCACCCAAGACCGGTGACCAGGCCGCCTGGAAACCGCGCCTCGAGAAAGGCATGGACACGCTGCTCAAGCACGTCAAAGAGGGTTACAACGCGATGCCGCCGGGGGGCATGTGCGGAGACTGCTCCGACGAGGAATACCGCGCCCTGATCGAACACATGTCGAAGTAAGTCGCTGTTTTTGAAGGAAAGGCCATGAAGTGTATCAAGCTGATCGTGCTGCTGGCGGCCGTGGTTGCCGCCCCTTTCGCACTGGCTGAGGGGAACCCGGAAGCCGGCAAGGAAAAATCCCAGCCGTGCGCCGCCTGCCACGGCCCGGACGGCAATTCACCGTCCGGCATGTACCCGAGCCTGGCGGGCCAGGGGCAGAAGTACCTGCTGGAACAGCTCAAGGCGTTCAAATCCGGCGCCCGGGAAAACGCCATCATGGCGGGCCAGGTGGCCAACCTGAGCGAGCAGGACATGCAGGATCTGGCGGCGTACTTCGCCGAACAGGCGATCACCACCGGTCAGGCCAGCCCGGACTGGGTCGAGCAGGGCGAGCGGCTCTATCGTGGCGGTGACGTGCAGGCCGGTATTCCCGCCTGCTCCGGTTGCCACGGCCCGGCGGGTCAGGGCATCGACGCCGCCGGTTTCCCGGCGTTGGCGGGCCAGCACGCCGACTACGTGGAATCGCAGCTCAAGGCGTTCCGCGCCGCCGGCAGCGAGGCCATCGGTGACATGGCCAAGCGCGCCAACGATCCGCAGGCGATGATGCGCACCGTCGCCGCCAAGATGAGCGATGCTCAGATCAAGGCGGTGGCGAGCTTCGTTTCCGGGCTCTCCGCGGACGAAGGTGGCGCCGGGGAATAAGCCCCGACCCGCCGGCAACAACAAAAAAGGCAGCCAGGGGCTGCCTTTTTTGTTGCCTGTCTTTATGCAAGAGGGCGAAGTTGTGGTCATAATGAAGATCTTTCCGATCGTCGGGAGCATTTTCGCCCCGGGACGGTCACAGAGTGGACTAGCCTACAACAAGGAGAATTTCATGTTGCGTAAGCTCATGACGGCAGCGGCTTTGCTGGTGGGTCTGGGCCTGGCCGGCGGGGTCGGGGCGGCGGAATCCGGCGGCCATGCCCGCTATGCGGAAGGGACGCATTACAAGGTGCTCGAAGCGCCGGGTAGCGTGGAAAACCCGGACAAGGTGGAAGTGCGCGAGTTCTTCTCCTACATCTGCCCGCATTGCTACAGCCTGGAACCGCTGGTTCACGAGTGGCTCGAAAACAAGCCGGATAACGTGGACTATGTGCGCACCCCGGTGACCTTCCTGCGCAATGCCGAGCCGTTGGCGCGGGCCTACTACGTGGCCGATATCCTGGATATCGTCGACAAGGTGCATCAGCCCGTTTTCGACGCTATCCACAAGCACCGGGAACCGTTGTTCACGCCCACCGCGCTGGCTGATTTCTTCGCCAAGTACGGGGTCGACAAGGATGAGTTCAACCAGCTTTACGGCTCCTTCGGGGTGTCCACCAAATTGCGTCAGGCGGATGCCCTGGCCCGGGACTATCAGATTCGTGGCGTGCCCTCCTTCGTGGTCAACGGCAAGTACCTGATCCTGCGCGACGGGCTCAAGAGCAACGCGGAAATGTTCGACGTGATCGACTACCTGGTCGAGCAAGAGAGCAAGTAACCGGAGTCCGAGCGTCCATGCTGCTGGACCGCGCCCGTATCGCCTATCAATCCTGGAAAGCCCGCCCGGCGGGCTTCTCCCTGGCCCGGGAAGGGCACCGGCGCACCCGGCGGGTGCGCGAGGTGACCCTGCCCGAGGACAGCCTCAAGCTGCTCAGTTTCAACATCCAGGCGGGCATCGGCACGAGCCGCTTCCGGGAGTACCTCACCGGTAGCTGGAAGCACCTGGTGGCGCACCCGCGCAGCGTCGAGACCATCGAGCAGATCGCCGAGGTGGTGCGCCACTTCGACGTGGTGGGCCTGCAGGAGGTGGATGGCGGCAGCCTGCGCTCGCGCAACGTCAACCAGCTGGTGCACCTGGCCTCGATGGCGGACTTTCCGTTCTGGCACCAGCAGCTTAACCGTAACCTGGGCCGGCTCGGGCAATTCAGCAATGGTTTCCTGAGCCGCCTCACGCCGTTCGCGGTGGAGGACCACACCTTGCCCGGCCTGCCCGGTCGCGGCGCCATCCTGATCAAGTTCGGCCATCCGATACAGCCACTGGTGGTGGCGGTGGTGCATCTGGCCCTGGGCGAGAAGATGCGCAACACCCAGCTTGGTTATGTGGGCCGGTTGCTGCGCCCCTACCGCTACACGGTGGTGATGGGGGATTTCAATTGCCGGCTTGAGCACCTCGCCCATTCGCCCCTGGCGGAACTGGACCTGGTGCCGGTTGAAGGCGAACTGTTCACCTTCCCGAGCTGGGCGCCGGACCGGCACATCGACCATATCCTGCGTTCGCCGGAGCTGGAGGTGCGCCACACCCGCGTGCTCACCGACTGCCGGCTCTCCGATCATCTGCCCCTGGCCACGGAAATCCGCATCCCCGACGCGGTGCGCGCGGCCACCCTGGAACACCGCCTGCCCCTGATCGACTGAGCCCGTTTACAAGGCCTCACTGAACGCTACCAAAAGCCCACCGTCGCGGCGGGGTATTGTCAGCCAACCGACATATGCAGCGGCCATGCTCCCGGCATTTCGCCAAGGAGCACAACGATGCAGCGTGATGACGAACGTTTCCCGACCGGTCTCGACCACCGGCGCCGGTGGTTGCTGAAGGGCATGGCCGGTTCCGCGGTGGTGTTGGCGGGTTGCGGCGGCGGTGGTGGCGATGGCGACCAAAGCGCGTCGTCTCCCGGGGCGCCCGCGCCGAACCAGCCGGATGCGCCGGACCCGACCACCCCGGGCACGCCGGGCCCGACGCCGGAACCGGCTACCCATCCGCCCCGGGGGCTGCATGTCAGTGTGCAGGACAACAGCAACCGCACCCGCACCCTGACCTGGTTCACCGATGGCGCCGAGGCGCCCCGCCAGCGGCTCGAATACGATCAGCCCGATGGGTCCTGGGATGAGGCGCGTATTCAGAGCCGACCGTTGCTGAAGTGGGTATACGCTTTTTCCGAGCAGACCTTCGGCGTGGACGCTCGTACCCATCGGGCCATGGCGCCGGCCCTGGACCCGGACAAACCGTTCCGCTATCGGGTCGGCTCGCCGGAGGGCGGCTGGTCCCGGGTTTACTGGCTCGATGCCATCCCCAGGGACAACTGGGCCTTCATCCACTATGGCGATGTGGGGGTCAACGAGCGTGCCCGCCGCGTGATCGACGAGAGCCAGCGCCATCAACGGGATCTGCTGGTGCTGGCCGGTGACCTGTCCTACGCCAATGGCGATCAGCCGGTGTGGGACCAGTGGTTCGACATGGCGGAACCATTGCTCGCCAGCACCCTGACCATGGCGGCGGCGGGCAACCACGAGGGCAAGGACGGCCAAGGGCTGACCGCCGGCAAGGCGTTCAAGAGCCGGCTCACCCATCCGGACCCGCTGCTGGACAATCTCAACCCCAATCCAGGAAGCACCTACTACGCCTTCGACATTAATCGCGTCCATTTCTTCGTCAGCAGCGCCGGCGCTCTGATCGAGGATTTTTCCCTGGCCGAGGAACTGGTCAATCTGGAAATCGATCTGGCCAAGGCCGCCGCGCGCCGCGCCCGGGGCGAAATCGATTTTATCGTGCTGGTTCAGCATTATCCGATCTGGACCGATCAGGATGGCCGCAGCCCGGCCAACTTCGCCCTGGTCACCCTGCAGGAGAATATCCTGCTGCGTTATGGCGTGGACCTGCTGCTGGTCGGCCACGACCACGTCTATCAGCGTTCCAGGCGCATGGCCTACGGCGTCGAGTCGTCGCTGGGATATGTGCAGGTGCTGTGCGGTACCGGCGGTGCCTCGGTGCGTCTGTTCGACGAGGCTCCCCAGGGATGGTCGGCGAAACAGTTCGTGGGCATCGGCCTGGTGCGTTACCAGGTGGAGCCGGGCCGTATCACCGGGGAGTTCTGGGGCGCGGCGCCGGAAGGGCTGGAGGACGACAAGCGCCAGATCGTCACCGCGCCCTTCCGGTTGGAGGACCGGTTCGTGGTCGAGAAACGGGACCATCTGGCCTGCCTGGAATGCGTGCAGCCGGCGCGCCCGGCGTCATGGCTGTTGCGTGACTATCCCAAAGTCGTGGCGCACACCCGGGAGCGTAACCGCCGCCATCTGATGGAGGAGCACGGCGGCTGACGGAGTCAGGCCAGGCTGATCGGTGGGGGCTCCGCCGGTCTCAGGGCGGGAGATTTCAGAATGCGGGCGGCCAGTTCATTCTGGCGCGAGGTGCCGGTTTTACGGAACACCGACTTGAGCTGGCCGCGCACCGTCTCGATGGCGACGCCCTGGTCGCCGGCCAGGGAGGCGAGGTCGCGGCCCTCCGCCACGCCCCGGGCGACCCGGGCTTCCGCCGGGGTAAGGTCGAACAGAATGGCGACCTGCTGTTCATCCACCCGTGCTTCCTGCTCCGGAAGATGGAAATAGACCAGCGCCCGCCCGCTGCCGGGCAGCAGGGCGCGGCTCACTTCCGGCGCCAGCGGGCTGACCACGCACACCAGCGGCCGCTGGCCGGGGCGGGGCACGGCCAGCGCGCCACCGGCGTGGTTCCAGCCACGGCCGGCACCGGCCAGTACGCCGTCGAGGAGCTGCTGAAAGCGGCCTCGCAGGGCCGGCTGGCGCGGAGTCAGGCGGCCATGGTGATGCACCAGCTCCGGTTCGTTGGCGATCAGCGCCTCCGCCCGCTCACACAGATACTCCACCCGTCCGGCGGCGCCCACGATGGCGTAGGGCCGGTGGCCGGCCAACGAGCCCGCCTCGCCACGCCAGCGCAGACGTTCGCCATGGCGGGTCAGCTCGATGGCGCGGCGAACATGGGGAACCAGGTGGTTGAACCAGTCCGTGTCGGACTGATCATAGGGGCCCTGGCCGCCGGTGCGCTGGACCAGGAGTTGGATGGTGTGCTCCCCGGCCTGGTGGACGGTGCCGCAGACGCCGTGATGGATGTCCAGTTGCCGGGCCCAGTCGTTGTAGAACTCGGTATGGTAGAAGCGTTTTTGGCGGCAGGAGAAATCCAGGTAGGTGGAGTACAAACGTCCGTCGGGTTTGTCGCGAAGTTCCGGCCGCCAGGGGCAGGCATTGACGAAATAGTCCACGTAGTCGCGGTGGGCACCGTCGTCGATGTTCACCTTGGCGCTGGAGGTGACCTGCTCGGCGGCCCGATCAAGCACCAGCATGCGCGCTGAGCGGGAGCGGCTGATCCGCACCAATTGCTCCAGGAAGGCGGGCCAGCATTGCTGGTCCACCGGCGTGGCGTAGAGCGTGTCCAGAAGCTGTTCGTAGGCCGCTCCGCGATATGGAAGGAGTCTTGACGCTTCCATGTAAATCCCCGATGTATCCTTGTTCCCCGATGTCGACTATGTCACAAATTAATCGTTGCCACGAGAACCAGGTAACAAAACGCTACGCTCCCGGGGGCGTTCATCAGGGCAGTCGTGCGCGGCACCATGTTGAACGGGGAGCTCAACCATGGCTTGCCAGGCCTTTGCCTGAACCGTTTTGGGGAACACGGAATGATTGAAACCACTGTCACCCTTTCCGATGGCCGGGCGCTTCGAGCGTCGGAAACCGGCGCCGGCGCCGACCTGGTGGTGCTGCTGCACGGCTGGACCTGCCGACGGGGCCATTGGGACGCCTTCCTGGAGGGGCCGGGGCGTGATTACCACTGCCTGGCGCCGGATCTGCCCGGCCATGGTGATTCGGCGACCACGGACGGCGTGTTCAGCGTTGCCGGGCTGGCCGCCGACGTGGCCGATCTGGTGGCTTCCAGGCGACCGGCGCGGGTGGTGCTGGTGGGGCATTCCATGGGCGGCGCGGTGGCCATGGAGGCGGCCACCCGCCTGCCCGATGTTGCCGCCGTGGTGTTGGTGGATACCTTCGTCATTCCCTACGGCGACCTGGCCGAAGCGGATGCTTCCGCCATCGAACGGGGCTTTCGGGAGGATTTCGAATCGGCGCTGGATCGGTTGGTCGACACCAATGCCGCCAGCGGTATGCGTCGGGGCGCCAAGGACGAGCTCGCCAACGGTATGAAGGAAACGAACCCGGCCCGCATGTTGCCGTTGTGGTCGGACTTGCTGCGCTGGGACCCGGAGCCCGCCTTCCAGGCGCTACGGGCGCCGCTGCTGGCGATCAACGGCGACCTGATCCCGGACGCCTCCCGGCGGCGTTGCGCCGGGCGCGTGGACGAGCAGCGGCTGCCCGGCGCCGGTCACTTTCCGCAACTGGAAATGCCGGAGGTCTTCAACCGGGCCCTGGAGGATATTCTGCGGCGGGTTCAGTAACGCGTCTCGGCCATGCCCGAGAATTGCTTGGCGAGATAGGTGGCATAGTTGTCGGTCATGCCGGACAGGAAATCCAGCGCCCGCATGATGCACTGGTAGATTCGTTCCTGCTCGCCCAGCGCCGTCAGGCCGTCGGGGAAGCTGTGACGACCGATCAGGTCGATGATGCGCTCGTGTCGGTAATTGCGGGCGGTGCCCCGGGCATGGGACAGGGCCGCCTCGATCAGGCCGTCGAGCAGCGCGCCCATCACCTCGAAGGCGCCGATCTCCAGTTCGATTTTGCGTGGGTGTTCGAACACCTTGCCGCGGGCCAGTTGCTTGGCGTTTTCCACCACGTCGTGGACCGCCGGTTCGCAATGATGCAGCAGGTCCCCGTCCATGGTGCCGTCCAGAAGCGCCTGGTGGTTGGCGACGAAGGCTTCCACGCCAGCCTCGATGAACCGCTCGATGATCTTGCCGCGCAGCAGCGCCGCCTTGCGGCCGTCGCGCATTTCCGAGCGCACCAGATGGCGTACCTCGGCGTTGTCCGGCAATGCCGGCGAGAGCAGGGCGTACACTTCGTCCCAGTGCAGCAGGTCCATCTCCAGACCGTCTTCCAGATCGATGATGGCGTAGCAGAAGTCATCCGCCGCTTCCATCAGGTAGGCCAGCGGGTGCCGGCAGTGGCGGCCCGGCGCCAGCTCGCGTAGCCCGGTGGCCTGGCATACTTCCGCGAAGGGCGCCGCTTCCGCCAGGAAAGCGCTGTATTTGCCGGGCTTGGCACCGTCCTCGCCGGCCCGGGATGACAGCCAGGGGTATTTCAGGAAGGTGGCCAGGGTGGCGTAGGTGAGCCGCATGCCGTCGTCGTATTGGTGGTACTCACTTTTGGTGAGGATGCGAAAGCCCTGGGCATTGCCCTCGAAATAGATCAGATCGCACTGCTGGGCCGGCGTCAGCAACTCCAGATAGCGCTGGCCGCGTTCCTGGAACCAGGCGCGGATGGCGCGCTCTCCGGTGTGACCGAACGGCGGGTTACCGATGTCATGGGCCAGGCAGGCGGACTGCACGATGTCGCCCAGGTCGGTGGCGTTGACACTCTCCGGCAGGTGGCCCAGGCGCGCCAGCCGCTCGCCCACGCGAATACCCAGGGTGCGGCCCACGCACGAAACCTCCAGGGAATGGGTCAGCCGATTGTGGACATGGTCGTTGGTGGCCAGGGGATGGACCTGGGTTTTGCGCGCCAGGCGCCGGAACGCGCCGGAGAAGATGATCTTGTCATGGTCGCGCAGAAAGGCGGTGCGACCGGTCTCGTCCTTGGCATCGCGCTGGCCCAGCCGCGCCTTGTTCAGCAGTTGTTCCCAGTTCATGGTCACCGTGTGTTGAAAAGAGGGCTTAAGCCCCCAGGGCTGCGTGTATTGATCCCATCTTGATGCCGAACCCGTCGGCGTCAAGCGAAATCTCAAACCCCCAAGGGGGAATCCAACCCGGGAGAGTGAAGGAGTCACTATGAACTTGGACAAACCTCTTTTGATGCTGGTGACCAGTGCGTCCCAGATGGGCCAGGGCCAGCAAACCGGCCTGTGGCTGGAAGAGTTCGCGGTGCCCTACAAGGTATTCAAGGACAACAACATTCCGGTGCGGGTGGCGAGCCCGTCCGGCGGCAAGGTGCCCATCGACCCGCGTTCGGTGCCCGACGACGACCAGAAGGAAGCATGGCGGGAAGCCATCGCCGAGCTGGAAAACACCCGCCCCCTGGAGGAGATCTGGGAAGACGGCTTCGTGGCCGTGTTCGTGCCCGGTGGCCATGGCGCGATGTTCGACATGCCCGACAACCCGTTGGTGGCCGGCGTGTTGGAGCGCACCTGGGCCCAGGGTGGCGTGGTCAGTGCCGTCTGCCACGGCCCCGCGGCGCTGGTGGGTGCCCGGGACGAAAACGGCGTGCCGCTGGTGAAGGGCCGCGAGGTGGCCTGCTTCACCAACGAGGAAGAACGTGAGGTGGGGCTCGACGAAGTGATGCCCTTCCTGCTGGAGACGCGGCTGGCCGAGTTGGGCGCGGAGTTGCGCAACAAGGGCAAGTTCGAGCCCCAGGCGGTTACCGATGGTCGCCTGGTCACCGGCCAGAACCCGCCTTCCAGTCAGGTCACCGCCGAGGCGGTGGTCGAGGTGCTGTACTCCGAATGAGCGCGATGCTCAGGAATCGCAGGGGCCGGTCCAGCGGGCCTCTGCCTTGATCGTCATCCCGCCCTGCGGCGTGCCGGTGGTGATTTCCGTGGTGTAATGCTCGTCATCCTTCACGGTCATGGTGCCGCTGGAATCCAGCGTGCGTTCCCCGGCCTGGCACTGGGTGCTCCATTCCAGGGTATCGCCGTCCCACTCGGTCTCCGGGCTTTTGCAGCCGTTACGCAACCAGTTCTGGCGCAGGGTCTTCTCGATGTCCTCCGCTTCCTTGGCGGTTACGCAGCGTGTGCGCGTCTTTTCCTGGTCCATGCCCGGGGGGACCTGGTCGCCGACCGCCCGTTGCTTGACTTCCCACTTGCCCGGCTTGAGATCGGCGGCCAGGGCCGGCCCGCTCAGCACGGCCAGGGCGAAGGCGAGGGTGATGCTGGTTTTTTTCATGGTCCATCCTTAATCAATGAAAAAACGGCGCCCAGTGTAACCGGGCGGTGCGCGGTGGAACCATGCCATCTCCTTTACAAAGCGGCGTTGTGCGCAACCGGTCACGTTTCCCGCCGGTAGGAGCGAGCAGGCCGGACGTCTCCGAAACACGGTGGTAAGGTTTGCGCCTTCTTCCCGTTACCGACGTCAAGGAGAAACCCGTGAGAAGAAAAGCCGTTGTGGCCGCCGCCCTGCTCACCCTGGCCGGCCCGGTGGCCGCCGTGGATGACGATACCTGTGTTCGTATCGCCAAGGCGGTGTCCGATGTGGAGCTGGCCATGGTCGGCATGGGCGAGCTGGGTAGCGCGCGCCAGGAGCTGGTCTCGCTGCGCGATGCGACACCGTCCATGCGTGATGAGCTGGACGCCATGGTGCGGGTGGCGGAGAAGGCGGAGAACAGCAAGCCCGGCGAACCGTCCCATCCGATCAACACCGGTGAATACGATAAGGCCGACGCCGAATACCAGAAAAAATACCGAGAAGAGTGCGGCGAACTTTAAGTATTAATTGCCAGGAGCGCGGCATCGAGCGCCGCGTTCCCTGGTGTTCGACACTTCAAAAAACCCTATAAAAACAAGCTGTTTACCATCTTTTCCGTTCGTTCAATTCCTCACCGTCAACGCCAACTGGTTCCGGTTTTGGGGCCAATCTCTGTGACCTGGTTAATAAAAAAAGGGACGGTCATCTTCGGTTAATGGAAACCGCGACGCCGGTTCTCTATGTTCGCGGGCTCATGACGAGGGGCTTGCGATGAATCGGGTACTGGTACTGTTTCTAACCACCTTGGCGGTGTCCGCCTGCGACGGCGGCAACACCTCGCCGTCCGATGACGGTGGCGAGCGGAGCGATCGCCTGTCCGGTACCTATCGCGCGGCGCAGCGTTGCAACGGCCTGGGCCCCGCCGGGGTGGATTTCACCGCCCGCGCGCAGGGCAGCAATTATTACCTGCTGGTTCGCGGTGAAGGGGAACAGCCTGTTTATGCCGCCGTGGATCGTCTTGAGGTACCGCCTTCCTGGAACAGTGATCAAACTGACGTTGAAACCAGCGCCGAGGGTCTGCCGCTGCACGAATGGCACGCCCGCCTCACCAAGGAAGCGGGATGGCTGAAGGACGGCGAGGGGCGTGCCCAGCTGCCCGACGACGCGCGCCTTGCCTATGACGCGGATAACGACCGGTTTTTCTTCGTGCCGCCGACCTGCGAGGGAGGCGCCGATTCCGCCGACCATATTTTCCAGCACCAGGACCAGCGGCTGGTTCTGCATGAGCTGAACGTGGCTCTGGCCGGCGAGCGTGACCGGATGTATCGCGACGCGGGCCAGCGCTATATCGAAAAACGCCGTGATTACCAGGGTGGCTCCGGTGCCGGGGGCGTGACCACCGGGCACGAGGATCGCAATCAGCATCTGCTCAACGTGGCCGCTTTGATGAAGGCGGACGCGGAACAAGAAGTGCCGGGGCTTGCCCGGCTGGTGGCGGAGCATCAGCCGGCGGATGCCGCGGCGGCGCGACGCTACCACGAAGAACTGCCGGCGTATCTGCGTGCCGCGGCCCGAGCCCACGCACGCTGGTACATCGACGCGGCGGAGATTCGCCTGGACTGGTTCCATGGAACCTATCCGGACGGCGAAGCCGCGATCAAGGAAGGGATGGCGGAATTGGAAAACGCCTACCTTCAATTGGCAGAGCAGTAGGCGCGGGCGCGCTTTGATCACTGTATTCACCGCCGCTTGCCGGTGACTTTTAAATGACCCAATCAAGAGAGGGGAGTATGAAACTTCGCAATCGTCAGCTAGGACAAGGCATGACCGAGTACATCATCATCGTGGCACTGATCGCCGTCGCGGCAATCGGCGTGTACCGCCTCTTTGGTGACACCCTGCGGAACCAGACCGCCGGTCTTGCCAAGGAAATGTCCGGTCAGGAAAGCGATCAGGAAATCAGCAAAGCCCAGACTTCGGCGAACGATGCCTCCACGCAGGCTGCTTCCGCCAAGGATCTGAGCAACTACGGCGAAGGGAACCAGAAGTAAGAGAACAACGGGTGTGCCCGCGCTAGCGGGCACACCGTTTCTTTTCTCCGGGGGAAATCATGAAGCGCCGCTATCAGACCGGGCAGATGACCGTCTATGTCCTGGTGATGTTGTTTGCCGTGGCCGCCGCGGTCTACTTCGTCTATGACGCCTACAACATCAGCAATGAAAAGACCCGTCTGCAATCCACGGCGGACGCCGCGGCCTACAGCGTGGCGGCGGTGGAAGCGCGCAATCTCAATGTCCAGGCTTACGCCAACCGCGCCATGATCGCCAACCATGTGGCGGTGGCTCAGGCGGTGACGCTGGTGAGCTGGACGCGCTGGTTGCACAACACCACACGCAACATTTCCCTGGTCACCAAATGGATTCCCTACCTGGGGCAGGCGATGGCCGCCCTGGAAAAAATTCTGGACCGCAGTGCCGAGGTGATCGAACGGATCATGCGCGTGGCGGTGAACGGTCTGGATAAAGTAATCGGTCTGATATCAGGCATTCAGGATTTCTCCCACATTCAGACGCTGGCGTTGGCACAGCAGGTGTTCGAAGAGGTGGTCGAGGAGAATGATCCTCAGGTCGATACCGCCTACACACTGACCTCGCTGGCGTCCTTCGCGAACGCGCACAACGCCATGGTGGGCCGTTTTAACCCGGATCGCGCCCACGACTATCGCGGGCGGCGCGGCAATGAAGATGACCGCGCGCGCAGCGACGAATTCCGCAACGTGCTTTTGAAGAGCCGTGACAACTTCACCACCGAGCGCAACCAGGACCTGGATGTGGTCAACTTCTTCGGCCTGTTCGGTGTCGAGATTCGCAAACGTGGCGGCACCGAGCTGGCGCGAACCAGCGACCGCAAGGGTGACTACTACACCTGGTCGGCGGTGGACACCTTGTCCATCCACACCTGGGCGCTGACCCCCTGGGGCAAGGAACACGAGGAAATTCCGGTGGGCTGGGCTTCGTCACAAAGCGCGCAGAGCAATACCGGGCGCCAGTACAATCTCAGTGGTATTCACGGCGGACAGGGATACTGGCGCGACAACAGCCGCGCCTCGCGTCTGGCAAATTGGGAATACCGGCGCTCCAACGTACAGTACAACTACCGGGGCATGCGCCGCTTCAGCGCGCTCAAGAAGGACGGCCTGCTCAATGAAGGCCCGGGCATCATCATCACCCTGACCAAACCCTCCGGTTCCAAGGGCGTGGAAACCGCCTCGGACATCACCGGTTCCGAGGAGCGAATGAAGTTCGGCGGTCAGGAGCATTTTCTCAATGGTCGGATGGCGTCGATTTCCAAGGCTCGGGTTGAGTTCCATTACCCCAACGATCTGTTCCCCCGGCTGGATGGCCGGCGTGAATACGGCAGCCTTTATAACCCGTTCTGGCAGCCCTCCCTGGCGGCGCTGACCCGCGCCGAAAAACTGGTGGCAATGGGAGAGCTGGGCCTGTGAGACACGCACAGCGAGGGCAGTCCGTGGCCGGTTTTCTGGTCGCCGCGACCTTCATTCTGCTGCCGGCCTTTATCGCCCTGACCCTGCTCGCCAAGACCGGTGATATGAAATTCCGGGCCCAGGAGGCGTCGCGCTACGCGGCCTGGGAAAAAACGGTCTGGAAGTCCGAGGGGCACGCCAAGGGCGATACCGAGATCGGCTGGGAAGTGCGCAACCGCGTGTTTGCCCGGGCCGAAGCGGCCCTCGATTCGGAAAAGGACAAGCTCAGCGAGGACAACCAGAGCCTGGACACCATGGCGTATACGACCTATGGCGATGAGCGCGGTCGTCGACCGATGCTCGCCAATCTCTCCGACGGCAACTCTGGCGTGCAGGTCAATACCACGGCGCTGGCGCCGGGTGGCACCCTGGCGACACTCAACGAAAAAGCCGCCGACATTCTCAAGCTGGAAAGCAAGGGTTATCGCCAGGCATCGGTGCAGATATCCCTGATACGGCCCAATCAGGATTACCTGCCCATCGAGCCACTCACCATGGATACCCGTTATGTGCTGCTTGATGACGCCTGGAACGCCGGTTCGCCGCAGCGCGCGCGGGAGTCGATACGCCGCCTGGTGCCGACCACGCTGCTCGACAGTGATGTGATTCGAACCATCCAGAGCATTGTCGGCTTCGTGTTCGATGACCTGAGCCCGGAAAACTTCCAGCTCGGCAAGGTGGATGTGGAAGTGGCGCCCTGTCAGCGTCTGGCGCGCTACGAGAAAGGCAAGACCGACGCGCCGAAAGCCTGTCTGGAGTAACCATGACACGGATTCTGATCGCCCTCGCTCTGTTACTGAGCGGCGTGTGCGCCGCCGATGACTGGCCGGATGTGCCGGTTCCCGGCGGTGTGAAAAAGGAATGGGTCGCCGACCGCATGGTCTTCAACGGCGTCGCGATGCGTATCTTCACCTACAACTACGACGCCGGCGTGGACGCGCTGCGCGATTTCTACATCAACGCCTGGGACCGTGACGGCCAGGACCACAAACAGAGTCGTCAGGGCAAGTGGTGGGTGCTCAGCAGCCTGCGGGGCGACTACTACACCACGGTACAGATCACCGACCTGGGCGGGCACGCCTACGCCCAGGTGGGAGTAAGCCGCATCAGCGACCTGCAAACCTCGGCGCCCCCGGGCGAAGGTTTCCCGGTGCTGCCGCGCAGCCAGATCATCAGCGACATCACCGCGGAGGACGCCGGCCGGCCCTCGCGCACCGTGATTGTCAGCAATCAGCACTCGGTGGGCAGTAATTACAACTACTACCTGAACCGTTATCGCAGCAAGAACTGGACCGTGGTGCGCAAGAACCTGGATCAGGCGCGCCGTGGCGCCAGTATCCATCTGGCCAAGGATGACCGGGAAATGAGCATTGTCATAAAGAGGGAAGAAGGCAGCGTCAACATCCTGTCGGTGGAGGTTCGCCCATGAAGAAACAGCAGCGAGGCCAGGCCTATGTGGAATACCTGGTGGGCGCGGTCCTGGTCATCGGGGCCCTGTTCGCGCCGGTGTTCGGCGGTGATAGCGCCATCGGTCTGTTGATGAAGGCGTTCCAGGCCAATCAAGAATCGTACATCTGGGCCATGTCGGTCCCTGGCTAACGGGTTTCATAAAGCAATGAAGAAATACACCGCAATCATCATGCTGGTGATCGCCGTCGGTCTGGCCGTTCTCGCCGGCTGGCTCGGTCTGACCTATCTGGAGAACCGCGAAGCCTCGATTCGCAGCGAACTGGCGCGACAGAAAGAGCCGGTCCAGGTGGTGGTCGCCGCCCGCGACCTCTATCCCGGTGATCCGATCGATGGCAGCACCATGGCGATCCGTGAAATCCCCAGGGAATTCGTGCCCTCCGGTGCCATTAATGTTGGCCAGTATGACGGCGTGTCCGGGCTGCGCCTGAAAATGCCCATGAAGGAAGGAACCGCGCTGATCTCGGCATTCATCGCTGGCATGCAGGGCGTCGGTTCGTTCTCCGAATTGCTGCGCCCCGGCGAGCGGGCCATCACCGTCGATGCCAGCCCGCTCGATTCCGCGGAAGGTCTGCTGCAGGCCGGCGATCACATCGATTTGATCAGCGTCAGCGATCAAAACGATTCCTTCTACATGGAAAAGCTGCTCGACAACGTGACGGTACTGGCCACCGGGCCACGCACCATGGCCGACATGGGCTTCGGTGCCGACGGTCAGGCGTACTCCTCGATCACGGTGGGCGTGCCGGTTCAGGACGTGGCCAAAATGCTGCGTGCGCGTGCCGCTGGGGAACTGGGCTTCCTGTTGCGCCATCCGGACGATGAACGTGCCGCCAACTACGGGCAGGCGCAAAGCCGCAATGGCATCGAGGTGCTGGCCGGTGGGGAAGCCGATCAGGGGCAGCTCAATTCGGGCGTCTATCGCGCGGGCGACAGTGAACGTAACTATTGGAGCAGGCAAACCGCCGGGGACGGCCGCGTTTATCAAATGGCGGCCGACGCATGGGATACGGAGGCAGTGAGTGAAAGTAATGAGAAGTAGCATTGTCGTGGCGCTGCTGGCCGCCAGTCTGTGGTCGTCGCTGGCGTCCGCCGGCACCCGCTATCTGGATCTGTACGCCGGCGAGGCGCGCTCCTTCGCTCTGGGCACCATTACCCGGGTCGCGGTGGGCAGCCCCAGTGTGCTCAATTATAAAGTGCTCGACGACGGCTCCCTGTTGTTGATTGGCGTCGACGAAGGGGTATCCAACGTGTCCGTTTGGAAGCGCGGTGGTCGCAAGGAGACCCTTGAAGTAACCGTCTCTCAATTGCCGGTGGATCGTCAGCTCAGTGTTTCCAAGAAACTGGCGGGGCTGTTCAACGGCCTACAGGTTGAACAGGTCGGCAAGTACGTGGTGTTCAAGGGCCGCGTCGAGGAGCGTTTCCTGGAGATCATCAAGGATCTCAGTGAGCAGATGCCCAACGCCATCAATATGGTGCGTGGCGATGGTTTCGAGGTCTCCGAGATGGTTCGCATGGATGTGAAGATCGTCGAGATCGGGCGTCAGGATCTGCAGCGTCTTGGTATTCGTTGGGACGATCAGATTGGCGGCCCCGCTTACGGCATCCATTCCGCGGCGACCACCAACCCCATTTTTGGTGTCTACAGTGCCGCCGAGAATGGCCTGCCGGGGGAGATCGCCGAGGCTCTGGAAAACGCCAACTTCAATTTCGACAGCTACGATACCTTCCAGTATTTCGGTATCACCTCGGGGATCAGCTCCACCATTGATGCCCTTGCCGAGGTCGGCGACGCGCGCATCCTGTCGGCGCCGCGCCTGGTGGCGCGCAGCGGCGACGAAGCGGAGTTCCGGTCCGGCGGCGACTACCCGATCCCGGTGATCAACCAGGACGGCTTCATTGACGTTAACTTCCGCGAATACGGGATCATCCTCAATATCCTGCCGGTGGTGTCCGGTGATGACATCAAGGCCACCGTGGAAGCGGAGGTCAGCAACATCGACCTTTCCACCCAGGTGAACGGCGTGCCCGGGGTATTGGTTCGGCGCGCGCTGACCACCATCAACGTCAAGGATCAGGACACCATCGTTATCTCCGGTCTGGTGGCCGGTAACCTCTCCAAGCAAACCCAGAAAGTGCCCTTCCTCGGCGACATACCGATTCTTGGCAAGCTGTTCAGCACCACCGAGGACCGCATCGACGAAAGCGAAGTGCTGATCATGGTTACTCCGCGCATCGTCGACGCCAACGAGGAAACCAACCGGCAACTGGTTGAGCGGGTGCGAGGGGAAGTGGAGTCGATCCGCAAGGATATGGAAATCGACGCTTTGTTGATGGAGTAACGGAAAATGTTCAGCGTTCTGGTCAAAACCAAAAAAGGCACCCTGGTGGGCAGCTACACCTGCGAGCGGATTGAATGCGTGCTCGGCAAGGAAAAGGAAAGCCTGGTGCCCATGGCCGGCTGGAAGGTGGCGGGGCTGCACGCGCGCCTGCAATGCCGCGAGGACGGCCTTTACGTGATCGATCAGGGCCATCGTACCGGCACCAGCGTTAACGGCCGCAAGGTGGAGGAGTACGGGCCGCTGGACGAAGAGGACGTGGTCGAGATCAGTGATTACCGGCTCAGTTGCCGTCTGCTCAACACGCCGTCCGAGCTGCGCCGGCCCGCCTCCGAGGCGGCGCCGGGGGCGGCGGAACCCGAACAGACCACGAACCGCTACGAGCCGGATGAAACGCCCCGGTCCCATGAGCATGAGGCCCGTGTTACCCATTGGCGCGAACGTATCCGTCGCTCCCTGGTGGACTACATGGACCTGCGCCGGGTCAACGTGGCGGACATGAGCGATCAGGAGCTGCGGCAATTCACCGCCGGGGCCATCGACAAGATCATCCGTGATCAGGGCGGTATCGACGCCGATATAGACAAGGACGAACTGGCGCGCCAGGTGCTCGCCGAGGCGGTGGGTCTGGGCCCGCTGGAGCCATTGCTGGCCGATGACAGCATTTCCGAGATCATGGTCAATGCCCGCGATGAGATCTATTACGAGCGCAATGGCCGTCTCAATCAGTCCCGGGTGACTTTCACCGATGATACCTCGGTGATCTCCGCCATCGAGCGCATTGTCTCGCCGCTGGGCCGGCGTATCGACGAAAGCTCACCAATGGTGGATGCCCGGCTCAAGGATGGCTCGCGGGTCAACGCGGTGATCCCGCCGCTGGCTCTCAAGGGGCCCAACCTCACCATCCGTAAGTTCATGAAGGAGCGCCTTACCGCGCAGCACATGCGCCGGTTCGGTTCGCTCAGCGACGAGATGGTGGCGTTCCTGGAATTGGCGGTGCGCAACCGCAAGAACGTGGTGATTTCCGGTGGTACCGGCTCGGGCAAGACCACTCTGCTCAACGTGCTGTCCAATTTCATTCCCGATAGCGAGCGGATCATCACCGTGGAGGATGCCGCCGAGCTGAAGCTTTACCAGCCTAATCTCGTGTCCCTGGAAGCGCGACCCGCCAACCAGGAAGGCCGTGGCGCGATCACTATCCGCGATCTGGTGAAGAACTGTCTGCGTATGCGTCCGGACCGCATCGTGGTGGGCGAATGCCGTGGCGGTGAAGCGCTGGACATGCTGCAAGCGATGAACACCGGCCACGATGGCTCGCTGACCACCATCCACTCCAACTCGCCGCGGGATTGCATCTCGCGTCTTGAGGTGCTGGTACTGATGTCCGGCATGGATCTTCCGGTGCACGCGATCCGCGAACAGATCGCCTCGGCGGTGGACATCATCGTTCAGCAGACCCGCTTTGCCTGCGGCAGCCGCAAGGTGACCAGCATCGCCGAGGTCACCGGCCTGGAAGGCGGGGTGATCCAGTTGTCCGAGATTTACCGCTTCCAGCAGAAAGGCTATGACCAGGAAGGCCGGGTGCGCGGTGATTTCGTCGCCACCGGCGCGGTCCCGGATTTCGTCGAGGAGATGCGCGAGCGGCACATCGAGGTGGACATGAACCTGTTCCGTAACCGGGAAGAGGCGCATGACTTTTAGCATCCTGCTGTTCGCGTTGCTGCTGGCCGTCAGCGTATTCCTGTTCGCGCTGATGGGCTACCGCCTGTTTACCCAGGCGGCGGTGCGGTACGAGGAGCGCTTTCGTGAGAGCGCGGAGGCGAACCTCAAGGATCTGTTCATCTTTATCGATCCCCAGAAGCTGTTTTTATTCAACCTGGGAATTCTGGTGGTGTCGGCGTTCCTGATTTGGGCGATGTCCGGCAATCTGCTGGTCAGCCTGCTGTCGGCGGCGCTACTGGCCGCCTGTCCGCGCATGGTGTATTCGGTGCTGCGTGCCCGCCGCGAGCGCAGTTTTAGCTATGCGCTGCCGGACAGCATGGCGTCGGTGGCTTCAATGCTGCGTGCCGGTTCCAACCTGCAGTCGGCGCTGGAGCTGATGGTCAAGGAATCCTCCGGGCCGATCCGCCAGGAGTTCGGGCTGCTGCTGCGAGAGCTGAAGATGGGCGTGGATTTCAATGAGGCGCTCGACAACATGCAGGAGCGCATGCCCGGCGAGGACCTGCGCATGCTCACCGCCGGCATGAAGATCGCCCGTGAAGTGGGCGGCAGCCTGGCGGACGTGTTGGCGCGGCTGGCCGAGACGCTGCGCCGCAAGCTGGAGATCGAAGGCAAGATCAAGGCGCTCACCGCCATGGGCAAGGCCCAGGGCTATGTGATGGCGCTGCTGCCCCTGGCGGTGGGTTTCGCCATCGCCCAGATCGAACCGGAGGCCATGGGCAAGCTGTTCACCACCATGGCGGGTTGGGCGGTGTGTGCCGTGGTCGTGGTGCTCGAGCTGCTCGGGTTCTGGTTCATCAAGAAGATAGTGTCCATCGATGTTTGATTCCGGAGCGTTTTACGCCATCGTCGCCGTGGGGCTGCTGCCGGTGGCCTTCATCCTGATGTTTCTGGCGATCAGTCGGGCGCGCAAGGAAGTGGAGCGTGACGAGCGGGAATTCATGGACCCGCTGCCGTTCATGCTGCGCCTGATTTGGCCACTGGTGGAATTCTTCGCCCACTACCTTGGCAGCCTTATGCGGGTGGAGCAGATCGCTCGCGGCAACCGCCTGCTGGCGCAATCCGGGCAGGGTTTCATGATGAACGCCCAACAGTTCTTCGGGCTGCAGGTGGTGTCTTCACTGTTGTTCATGCTGGGCACCTGGCTGTGCCTGCTGATGCTCGATTACAGCGACGGCCTGTGGGTCCTGATCGCCGGCCTGATCGGTTTCGCGTTGCCCTATCTCAATGCCCGGGAAAAACGCAAGAAACGGCGCGTGGAGATTCTTCGTCAACTGCCGGTTTTTCTCGATTATCTGGCCATGAGCATCCAGGCCGGGGCCAACTTCACCGGTGCCATCCGTCATTCCGTGGAGAAAGGGCCGGAAGGCCCCATGAAGGTGGAGCTGAACAAGGTGATGCGCGACATCCGTGCCGGCATGGGGCGCTTCGACGCGCTGCGTCTGATGGCCGACCGGGTCGACGTGGACGCCGTGCAAACCTTCGTCAACGCCGTGGTGCAGGCGGAGCGTACCGGCGCCAGCGTTGGTGACGTACTCAAGGGGCAGGCGGACCAGCGCCGTACCGAGCGCTTCCAACTGGCCGAGAAGCTGGCCATGCAGGCGCCGGTGAAGCTGATCCTGCCGCTGGTGGCGTTCATCTTCCCGACCACCTTTTTGATCATCGGCTTCCCGATCGCCATGAAGTTGTGGGAGGTGTTCCGGTGAAGCTGCGGATCGACGGGCGCGAGGCGCCGGTGCGGGTGCAGGCGGCACGCCGCTACCGGCAGCGGCTGGTGGGGCTGATCGGTCGGCGCCATCTGGCCACGGACCAGGCGCTTTGGATACCGGCCTGCCGCTCGATCCATATGTTTTTCATGCGTTTCGCCATCGACGCGGTTTTTCTCGATGGCGAGGGCCGGGTGCTGACCGTGCGAGCCGGCATCCGGCCCTGGCGTACCGCTACCGTATGGCGCGCCCGGTCGGTGCTGGAACTGGCCGCCGGCGCCGCCGCCACTCTCGGAATCAAGGAGAACAGCCATGTACAGATTGTTGCTGACGCTGCTGTTGGCGGCGGCGCTTAGCGCCTGCGCCGCCACGGCTCCGTCCCGCGATGGCGAGGCCAGCGCGGATAAACTCAGGCTCGCCGAGAAAGCCTATCAACAAGGCTTGTTCGTGGAAGCGGAATCCTACTATCGGGAGCTGGTTTCCGATAACCCGGAGCTGTATGAAGGCTGGTTCCGGCTCGGCAATATCTATGCCCGTACCGGCCAGCTCGATGCCGCCATCACCATGTATGAGCGTTGCCTGGATCTGGACCCGGATCAGGCGCGGGCCTGGTACAACCTGGCCCTCGTGCGCACCCGTCAGTCCTTGCGAACCCTGGCGGACGCGGAGCAGCGGTTCGCCGACCGGCCGGCGGATCAACGCCGTCTCGGCGCGCTGCGCCAGCGGCTTGTGGAAGCGCTGACCAGCAAGGATGGAGAAGCGCAGTGAGGGCCCGTCGGCGCGCGCAAGGCGGGCAGGCTCTGGCGGAGATGCTGATCACCTTCGCCTGGGGGGTGCCGCTGCTGCTCGCCATCATTCAGCTCGGGCTGATGTACCGCGCCAAGGCAACGCTTAACGACGCCACCTTCCGTGCCGCCCGCGCCGGTAGCCTGCATCACGCCTACACCAGCGACATGAAGCACGAGTTGGTGCGCAGCATGGTGCCGACCCTGTACGCGGTGCCCCCCGGCGAGACGCCGAGTCTGGCCACCTATACCGTGCGGCGCGAAGCCCTGGATGCGCTTTATGGCATCGAGGCGCACCCGATCGCCAAGGTGGACGTGGTCTCGCCCACCGCCAAGGGGTTCCGCGAGTTCTCGAAGCCCGCCTGGGGGCTGACCAGCGATTGTGGGCGTGGTGGCTGCCCCAACGGTGGCGACTATCGCGAGGTGGATGCCGACCAGCGACTTTATGAAATACCCAATGACAATCTGGAGCAGCGCCCCACCACCCTGGTGGATGTGGACGGCCGCAAGATCAATGTTCAGGACGCCAATCTGCTCAAGATTCGAACCCTCTGGTGCCAGGAGATGAAGGTGCCGGGCATCAACCGTCTGGTCTGGGAGGCGGTCAATCTGAGCGGCCTGTTCAACTCCGCGGACTGGCGCCGTTGCAGCCTGCTGCGTGCCGCTCAGGGCGGCTACTACTTTCCATTGTCCAGCCATGCCGTGGTGCGCATGCAAACGCCGGTGCGTTGCGAAGGCAATCCGCGGGGCAACACCAACTGCAAGAATCTGAGGTAAAGAATGATCAAGCGAATGCTGCCGGCGATGGCGTTGATGGCCCTGGCCGGCTCCGTGGAGGCCTTGCAGCCGCAGGCGCTGTTCGAGCATGAAACGGTAATGGCGCGCACCTACCAGTCGCGCGCCAACCTGGTGCTGCCCAGCTCACCGATACGCTACCTGGACAATGAGAATCGTCAGGGGTACGCCTCCGGCGGCGAGATTCATGTGGTCGGGCGGATGCGCCGCCTGGTGCTCGATCATCCCCCCGCCGACAGTGATCTGAGCATCATCGACCATTACCGCGGCCGGCTCACGGGCGCCGGTTACCGGGTCGCGTTCGAGTGCCACCAGGACGATTGCGGTGACGCCGCCGGTTGGCGGCTGATGCTGGGCAAGGGCGTGATCGGCGACAGCACCAGCCAGCATTACCTGCTGGCCCACAAGGGCGCCCAGGCCGAGCGCGGCGACTATGTGGCGGTGTACGTCAATGAAGTGGACGACCTGCCGCGCAGTGTGGTGGTCAGCATGGAAAACGCCCGGCTCACCCGGGTCCGAACCCTGGCCGCGGAACCCGGTAAACAGCAACTGTTCTTCGCGCTCAACGACAGCCGCCTGAGCCTGGCCGATCTGCTGCGTGTGGACCGCGTGGCCACCGCCCTGCGCGAACAGGACGACCTCCAGGCCGCCGTCACCGGCTACGCCGATGGCGCCGGTGACGGCGCCACTGAAAACGGCCGTGACAGCAATCGCCGGCTGGCCCGGGAGCGCGCCGACCGGGTCGCTACTTGGCTCGCCGACCACGCCGACGCCGGCGACCGGGTCGCCAACCACGGTGGCCAGGTCCAGGTGCCGCCGCCGGGCGAGGACGGCCACCACTGGCGCCGGGTGGATCTGATCCTGGAACAACGGCCCGAGCCGGCCCCCACCCCCCAGGCGGACGCCGAAACGGCGCCGCCTCCGTCGGATCCGGCCCCCACCGGCGACGGCGCAACCCAGCCCCAAGGAGATTAAGACGATGAAACGGATTCGGTTTGACCGCGCACCGGCCCGGGCCGGTCTCACCCTGGCCCTGGCCGGCGTGCTCGCCGCCTGTGGCGGCAGCGGCGGTGGCGGCGGTGGCGGTTCCACCCCCGGCGGCGGCGGAGACGGCGGCGACACCCTGCCGCGCTCGCTCTCCGAAGTGCCCGCCGCCACCTTCGATAGCGCGGAAACCGTGGCCCTGTTGGCGCCGGGTTCCGTCTACGGCAGCACCGTGGGCATGACCGCCGCCGGGCTCTCCCTGTTCGGCATGCTGGGCGGTGATGTTGAGGAGAGCCGGGTAGTGCGGACCCAGGACTGCTCCGACGGTGGCCAGGTGGTTTTTCTCGGCCGTGCCGATGAGGACCTGGGGTCACCTTATACCGGCAGTCTTTTCGATGTGGTCACCACCGATGAACAGGGTTGCCAGGAAGGCGACTTGTCCGATCCGTCCGAGTTCCTGGAGACACACACCGAGGGCGAGCGACGCATCGGCTACCCGGTGAACGCCGATCCCGCCAATGCCGATGTGTTCGTGGCCTATGAACTCTCTGGCGTCAGCCTGGACGATCCCTATACCGCGGTTCTGAACACCGAAGACGGACCCGTCCTGGACTGGTCCCGGTACTGGGACGGCCATGTGGAGATACGGCGGGGCACCGCCCAGGACAGCCAACTGGGTGATGGCGGTGGCGCCACCGAGCTGTACCAGGTGAGCCGCATCCGCAGCGGCGGCAGTGACGGTATCGGCTACGATCTGCAGACCGGCACCGGCGCCAACGACCGCTTCGTGATGAGCTATGATGCGAAGAATGACCGGTCCGCCTCCGAGTACCGGGAAGAGCGTTACAGTGGTGTGTTCGGCCGCCGTTTCCTGGACAGTGACGGCCAGCCCATCGGGGGTGAGTGTCCGGTCGGTCGCTATCAGGTCAGCACCGATGGCCTGACCGTGGACCAGGAGCGCGACAAGGACGAGGCTCTGTTCGTGCCCGGTGACACCCAGTCCATCGTTTCCGGCGGGCTGACCATGGAAGACCAGGCGGGCAATACCGCCCAGGTGGAATATGATGGGAATGCCGGTATCGTGACGGTGACGCTGAACAACGAGACGGCCGAGTCATTCACTTACCAGGAATTGAACGACGCCCTGCTGGCGCGCTGCTTTTCGGCGCGCCGCTGATCCGGGGCGCCGTTCGACCTTCACCCAGGAGGGAGGCGCCCATGAGCATCTACGACTATCAGGCACGTACCCTGGACGGCGAGGAGAAACACCTCGCCGATTTCCGGGGCAAGGTGATGTTGATCGTCAACACCGCCAGCAAATGCGGCTTCACGCCCCAGTACCAGGGCCTGCAGAAGCTCTATGACAACTTCGCCGATCGTGGCTTGGAAATTCTGGGCTTCCCCTGCAATCAGTTCGGCCATCAGGAACCCGGCGACGCCGGCGAAATCGGCGCCTTCTGTGAAAAGAACTACGGCGTCGGCTTCCCCATGTTCGACAAGATCGACGTCAACGGCGACGACGCCCACCCCCTGTTCCGCTTCCTCAAGGCCGAGGCCCCCGGCGTGCTGGGCACCGAGGCCATCAAATGGAACTTCACCAAATTCCTTGTGGACCGGGACGGTCGCGTGGTGCGGCGTTACGCGCCCAAGGACAAACCGGAAAAGATCGCCGACGACATCGAGGCGCTGCTGTAGCAACCCGGGGCGTCAGCCCCGGGTCAGGCGGAACAGCCCCATCCCCGCCAGCATGGCGGCCACGAACAGCAATGCCTGGCCCTGGCCGGCGCCGGCCGCCACCAGCGCCGGGCCCGGACAGAAGCCGGCCAGCCCCCAGCCGGCGCCGAACAGCAGCGCCCCGATTACCAGCGGCCGGTCGGCGCGGTTGGCCGCCGGGCGCCGCATGGGCTCGCCCAGCAGCGACCGCCGCCACCTCCGTGACAGGCTGAAAGCCACCAGGCCCACCGCCACGGCGCCGCCCATCACCAAGGCCAGGGACGGGTCCCAGGCGCCGGCCAGATCCAGAAACGCCAGCACCTTGGCCGGGTTGGCCAGTTGCGACACCAATAAGCCAAGGCCGAATACCAGGCCGACCAGAAACGCCACCAACCGGTTCATGACCATCCTCCCAGCAAATGCCGTGTCACATAGACGGTGGTGAACCCGGCACCCATGAACAGCAGGGTCGCCACCAGCGAACGCGGTGACAGCCGCGACAGGCCGCACACGCCGTGGCCGCTGGTGCAACCCGACCCCAGGCGGGTGCCATAGCCGACCAGCAGGCCGGCGATGATCAACACCGGCGTGGAAGCGGTCACCGTTAGCGGCGCCGGCCCGGCCACCAGGGTGTACAGCCAGGGCGAGACCAGCAGGCCGGCGAGAAACGCCAGACGCCAGCCGAGATCACCGGACTCCGGCTTCAGCAGCCCGCCGAGAATGCCGCTGATGCCGGCGATACGGCCCACCAGCAACCACAGGGCGGAGGCGGCAACGCCGATCATCAGCCCGCCCGCCAGAGCGGTCCAGGGGGTGAAAGCGGTCCAGTCCACGGTCATCACCGGGTCTCCTGATCAGGGCAAAACAGACTGTGCAGGGTTTGCAGCAGGGTCAGCACGCGCGGGTCGGCCACCCGGTACAGGCGGCGGCGTCCATCGGCACGGCTCACCACCAGGCCCTGGCGGCGCAGCAGGCCCAACTGCTGGGACAGACTGGGCTGGCCCAGGCCTACCCGTGCTTCCAGCTCCCGCACCGAGCACTCGCCCTGGCTGAGCTGACACAGCAGCAGCAGGCGGTCCTCGTGGGCAAGGGCGCGGAGAAAGCCGCAGGCGTCACCGGCGCCCTCGCGCAGGGCGGCGAGGGCGGCGTCGGTAAGAGCGGGGGAGTCGGTCATGGTTGGGAGTCGGTCATGGTTGGCGCGGGCCGTCAGGGCTAATGGTTAAGGTAAAAATATTATATTTATTTATATAATAAATGCGCAAGCCCCCGAGGCTGGCGCTGCCCGCCGGGGGATAAATCGGGTCGATTCAGGCGGGCAGGACGCCGTAGTAGACGGCGGCGAAATGGCAGGCGCTGCCGCCCACCACGAACAGGTGCCAGATGGCGTGGTTGTAGGGCAGCCGGTCGGCCAGATAAAACACCACGCCGGCGGTATAGGTGACGCCGCCAGCGACGATCAGCCAGAAACCCAGGGCGTCGATGCTGTCCACCAGTTCTCCGGAGGCGAACAGCACCAGCCAGCCCATGGCCAGATAGATGGCCACCCGGGCCAGCTTGTAGCGATTGCCGAACACCAGTTTCAGAACGATGCCGATGGCCGCCAGCCCCCAGATCACGCCAAACAGGGTCCAACCCACCGGGCCGCGCATGTTGACCAGCAGGAAGGGGGTATAGGTGCCGGCGATCAGCGCGAAAATGGCGCAGTGATCCAGCATTTTGTAGGCGGCCCGAAGGCGCGGCCTCCGGCTGCCGTGGTAAAGCATGCTGGCGGCATAGAGCAGCGCCAGGGTGGCGCCGAAGACACTGAAGCCGACGATCTTCCACGGGTCGCCGAGCAGGCTCGCCGCGGCCACCAGCACCGCCGTGCCGATCAGGCTGAGCACCAGGCCCAGGCCATGGGTCAGACTGTTGAGCAGTTCTTCCAGCAGGGAATAGTCCGCCGTCGCGGCGTCATGCCGTGAGGCCATGGTGTCTCCTCGGATGATTGCCAGTGGGGGAACGGATTGCCCGGGCCTATGACCATGATTCGTGGAATCTGTTCGCCGTCACCGGTCAGCGTGCTTATGCTTTTACTAACAAAGCAAACAAGCATCATCAAGGTAAACAAGAGCCGGCACAAGCGGCGTACTGAACGGAAGGTTGATGTCGCTCAGCTTGTGAAAACGGAAAAAGGGCGCATTCTATGAAGGTCCGTTTCACGGCCTTCAGGGCCCTCAAGGAGGTAAATCGATGATTGAACACAGCAAAGAGGTCGCTCAGGAACTGAGCAAACTGCTCGCCGAGACCTACACCCTTTATCTGAAAACCCATAATTACCACTGGAACGTCACCGGCCCCATGTTCCACAGCCTGCACCTGTTGTTCGAGGAGCAGTACACGGAGCTGGCCACCGCCGTGGACACCATCGCCGAGCGCATTCGTGCCCTGGGCGAGAAAGCGCCGGGCAGCTATGCCGCGTTCGCCAAACTGTCGTCCGTGAAAGACGCTGAAGGCGATCCGGACGCCGCCGAGATGATACGTACCCTGACCGCCGACCACCGCACCGTGGCGGAACGCGCCAACAAGGTGCTCAAGCTGGCCGGCGAACACGAGGATGAGGGCAGCGCGGCGATCGCCAGCGACCGCATCGAGATTCATGAGAAAGCGGCCTGGATGCTGTCCGCCCACCTGGGCGACTGAACCTGGCCCGATCCCCCAAGCGCTCACCCGGACCGCGCGCAAGGACGCGCTCCCGGTCCCCGCATTCCTGATTCCCCCCTAAGCCGGCACCCCGCCGGCATTTTTTTGCGCGCCGGCCCGTTGGGGCCAGGCGAAGGTCTGAAAATGGCACGGCCTGCACTAGCGTACCGACTCGCCGGTGGCCCATATTGACGGCTGTCTCCAGCGACTCCAGGCAAGGGGAGTGCTTGCTATGAATGCCAAGGCCACACTGCGCCGTACCAACCGCAGTGACATACAACCACGGCGGATGGATTTCACCTTCGATCCGGACCTGCCGCGCTACTGGTTCGGTAACGACCAGTTCAAGACATTGCTGCTGACCGCCCTGTCATGCACCTTCCCGGAGGGTGAGCGTTTCTTCGTGCGTTCCGTGCGCTATTACCAGAAGAACATCACCGATCCGGATCTGCGCGAACGGGTGAAGGGCTTCATCGGCCAGGAAGCGCATCACGGCAACGAGCATGAGCACTTCAACGCCTTCATGGAAAGCAAAGGCGTGCCGACCCGGAAAGTGCATGATTACGTGCACGAGGGCATGAAGTGGATCGCCAAGAAATTTTCCCCGGAGCGGCAGTTGGCCAAGACCTGTGCCCTGGAACATTTCACCGCCATGCTCGCCGAGCTGATGCTCGAGGAACCGGAATTCCTGGAAGGCATGGACGAACGCATGCTGCCGCTGTGGTTGTGGCATGCGGTGGAGGAAAGCGAACACAAGGCGGTGGCGTTCGATGTTTACCGTGATCAGGTGGACAACTACTGGGTCCGTACTTCGGAAATGGCGCTGACCACGGTGGAATTCATTGGCTTCACCATCTTCCACTACATCCAGCTGCGTGAGGACATGGACGACAAGCGCGATCCGCGCTCGGTGCTCAACGGCGTCAACTGGTTGCTCGGCAAGCCCGGTTGGTTGCGTCGTCTGGGCCGCTCTTACCTGGCCTACTACAAGCCCGGCTTCCACCCTGAGAAAAAGGACAGCCGCGCGGCGCGCGAGCGTGCCCTGAAGAAACTCGCCGAGATGCTCGACCGGCCGGAGCTGGCGGCGGACGCCGCCTAGTCCGGGACGACTTCCCCGCGCAGTTCCCGGGGGCGGGCGATGCCCCGTTCCCGGAACAGCGCGGTCACCCTCAGAACCAGGTCGCTCTGGAACGCTTTCTCATAGTGCACGTCGAGCACGTAGGCCTTGGCGCGTAGACGAATCGCCAGATACTCGGCCACCGCCACTTCCTCGATGGCGAATGTCACCGGCTTCTTCAGAAAGGCGTAGCGGCTGGTGACGATGACTTCCTCGATGATATCCCGTGCCGCCTCCAGATCCGCGTCCAGGCCGACGTGGAAATCGGTGACCACCATCATGTCCAGCTCGCCGGCGTTACCGGACGCCACCACGTCGGTGATGAAGCGGGCGTTGGGGATGGTCACCAGGTTGTCGTCCAGGGTCTGCACGCGCACCGCCCGCAGCCCCATGGAGACGATTTCGCCGTAGGTATCGTCGAAAGTGATGCGGTCGCCGACCTGGAACGGGCGGTCGAACAGCAGCAACAGGCCGGCCACCAGGGAGGCGGCCACGTCCTTGAGGGCGAAGCCCAGGGCCACGGCGACGGAGCCGGCGGCGGCGAGGATGAACTCCCGAGGCGGATTGAGCACCCCCAGGATCAAGGCGCCGGTGCCCAGGGTATAGATGGCGAAGCCGATCAGGGTGGTCAACTGCAGGATCAGAAAGCGGCGCGCCGGCACCCTCTCCATCAGCGAATGGCCCAGGTGCTGGATGCCCCAGTTCAGCGCCCACAGGCACAGGCCCCCCAGCGCCAGCAGGGCGAGTACGGAAAGGTCGAACAGGTCCAGCACCATGGCCAGATCGCCGACCAGATCGCCGCTTTCATTCATGGAGCAGGTTCTTCCTGTTCAGGTGAGTGATCATGGCGTGGTACCACAGTGGCACCAGGCGGTAGCGTCCGTCGTCCTCGCTGGAACGGATGAAGCCGGCGTCGAAGCCGGCCTTGAGCGCGTAGCGCACCACGTTTTCCGACAGGTGGGTGACCGCCACGATTTCGTCGCCGGACAGGTTCTCGTGGGTGGCGATGGCGGCGTACACGAACAGCAGGTTTTCGCCGGCCTTGTCCATGGCGGAGCTGGGCGGCAGTGACGGTAGCCCCACCACCACCTCGCGCCGGCCCACCTTCACCGAGGTCTGCCATAGCCGCAGGGCGGTCATCGGGTTGCCCCGACAGGCGTCCCACAACAGGCTGAAATAACGTTGCTCGGCGTTGCGCACGTTGCCGGCGTCCGGGCCCCGGGAAGACAGCAAGACCTCATCGTAGCGCAGCCGAAGCTCGGTACGGTGGTGGCGCGAGAGGATCAGCGAACGGATCTCCGCCGGGCTCCAGCGCTTCACTTTCAGGGCGTTGCGGAACTGGTATTCGCGGCCGAATACATTGCACAGGTAGGCCCAGCTCTGGTTGTTGAGCAGAATCAGCCAGAACAGGTTGTCCAGGCGCGCGTTGGTGAGCCGCAGCAGGGTGCGCCAGCCGTCCAGGCCACCAATTCGGGAGAGAAACACGTTCTGGCACTCGTCCAGTACCAGCAGGGTGGGCGTGCGGTCGGCGTCGTTCTTGACCAGGCTGGCGGGTCCTTCAGCAAGGTCTTCGTTCAGGGCCTCGGCGATCAGGTCGGTGAGTGCCTCCGGCGACAGGGTCTTGGGCGGGACTTGCAGCGAGACCACGCGCAGGTCCGGGTCGTCCTTGGCCAGGTTGGCCACCAGGCGGCCGGCGGCCAGACTTTTGCCGCTGCCTTTTTCGCCGGCCACCAGCAGGGTGTTCTCGTCGGTGCGGTCCTCCCGCCAGCGGCGGATCGACTTGCCCATGGCATCGAGCAGGCCGGTATCGATGAAGGGCGCCGGTTCATCATCGGGCAGTTCGGCGGCGAACCAGCGCTGGTAGTCCTGGGCCGCCTGGCTCTCGTCCACCTCGGCATCCTCGTCCTCCTCGCTCCGGTTGCGCAGCCGGAACCAGCGCGCCTTGAGGCGCAGATAGGCGTCGAAGCCGGCGAACAGCCGGTCCAGATAACGGGTGGTGAAATAGACCAGCGCCACCGGCAGCAGCAGCGGCGCGGTCCAGTGGAACAGGCCCCGGCGCAGCAGGATCCCGGCGAGCGGGTCCAGCCGCGAGGGCAGGATGCTCTGCAGGCACAGCACGTATTCCTCCGCCCGGGGCGCCAGCAACCTGCCCAGCGCGGCGTACAGCGATAGCGCCACCAGCGCCGCCAGGGCGGCGTGCACCGCGCCCTCCGGGCGCACCTGGGAAACCACCAGGAACAGGCCCCAGGGCAGCAACAGCGCCAGTGAAAGGCGGCGGGCGCGCAGCCCGGCCTGGTCGGCCTGGTCGCCTTGCATATAGTGGCCGGCCCCCTGGGCCACACGCAGGATCAGCCATTCGCCGATCAGTCGCTGGACGCCATACAACACGTACAACCAGGCCAGGGGCAGGGCCCAGTGCAACCACCGGGTCGACGGCGACCGCTCCAGTAACGGTGCCGCCAGCGTCAACGCCAGTGCCAGGATCAACCAGGGCAGCAGCGGCGCCAGCCCGGCCACCAGCCGGCTCAGATTCCACAGCCAGCGGCGCTCGCTGCCTAACTGGAGTATCCGTCCGTGCAGTGCCAGCAAGGCGCCCCGCGCCCGCTGGCTGCCTTTTGCCAGCAGCACGAACAACGCCACGCCGATCAGCAGCGCCAGGGCGTTACCGGCCAGGTTGAGCGTGGTGGTGTCGGTGATGCCGTAGAACGACCGCAGCGCCTCGATCACTTCCCGCGGCGCCCGCGTCCAGGAGAACCCCATGGTGCGTCCCTTGCCTCTGGTTTTGGCCATTGTATGGGGCTGCGTCGCGGGCGTCATCCGAGGGGCGCCAGCCGTTCGGCGAGGGTGCTATAGTCGTGGTAACAGCGGCATGAAAGGCGAAGGAGAGAGGGCATGGCTTCATTGCTGGTTAAGGATTTGATGGTGCGCCACCCGCTGGCGATTCAGCAGGGCACCGAACTCACCTCCGTGGTGGCGACCCTGTTGCAGAGCCGCTACAGCGGTCTGCCGGTGGTGGATCGGGAACGCCATGTCATCGGGTTCGTGTCCGAGCAGGACTGCCTGCGTCGCCTGCTGGTCACCAGCTATCACCAGGAAGGCAGTGTGCGGGTGGAGGAACTGATGCACGACGACCCTCTCACCGTGCTCGAAAACCAGTCCGTGGTGGATATCGCCGAGATGATGATCAAGCAGAAACCCAAGATCTATCCGGTGCTCGACGAGGGTGGCCGGCTCACCGGCCTGCTTACCCGGCGCATCGTGCTGCGCGCGCTCAACGACAGCCGCCGGGCCTGACCGCTTCGTACAAGTTTGCGCGGTGTTGGTACGCTAGTGTTAAGGCGCAATGACCCAATAACAAAAAGGAGTGCGTGCCATGCGCGATCTCGCTACTTTTCTCGCCGATTACGGTGAAAGTCACCGCCACCCCGTGAATCAGTGGGTGCACATCGTCTGCGTACCGATCATCTTCGTCGCCACCCTGGGCCTGTTCTGGCTGATTCCGGTGGGGCAATGGCTGGGCCTGGAAGGCGCCGCCGCCTACTGGATCAACGGCGGCACCCTGCTGGCCCTGGTCTGCATGCCGTTCTACCTGCGGCTGTCCATGGGCATCTCCCTGTTGATGCTGGGCTGGCTGCTGGCCTCGCTGTGGCTGATCACCACCGTGGATCGCAGCCCCTTGTCGCTGGGGTGGAGTGCTCTTGCGCTGTGGCTGGGTGCCTGGGCGGTGCAGGTCTGGGGCCACAAGGTGGAGGGCAAGAAGCCCTCGTTCGTGGATGATCTGGTGTTCCTGCTGGTGGGACCGGTGTTCGTCAGCCTGGAGCTGCCGTACAAGCTGGGCCTGACCCGCACCCCCGGCCACGGCAAGCCTTCCTGACACGTGACCCCGCCGCGATCGCCCCTGTATTTGTGGGAGGGCGGCTGGTGCATGCTGGCGCCGCACCTGCATAACCGGCCCCACCGGCATGTGGCCGCGTCCCTGCTGGTGGGGCTGGCGGCGCCAATCCGCGTGCACCTGGCCGGTCACCGGGTCACCGCCAAGGCGGTGTGGGCGGCGCCGGATCTGGAGCAGGCGCTGGACAGTGACGGGCCGGTGGCGGTGCTGCACCTGGATCCGGATCACCGCGCCTGGCGGGCCTTATGCTTGCAGGGCCCCGGCGGTGAATTCGACCTGGCCCGCCATCCGCGTTTCGCGACCGCCCTGACCGCTCTGGCGGCGTCCCCCTCGGTGCCGGGGGCGCTGGCATTGCGTGCCGCTCTGGAAGCCGGTGAGCCCCGCCCGCTGGATGCGCGCGTCCGTGCCGCCTGCGATACCCTGCGCCAGGGCGACGGCGAGGTGGGTGGCGCCGCCCTGGCGGCGTCCGTGGGCCTTTCCGAATCCCGCTTCCGGCACCTGTTCCGCGAGGAGCTGGGGGTCAACCTGAAGCGCTTTCAGCTTCACCTCAAATGTCAGCGGGCGCTGACCCTGTGGCGTGACGGCATGAGCCTCACCGATCTGGCCCTGGCCGCCGGCTTCTATGATCAGCCCCATCTCAACCGCACCCTGCGTGCCATGTTCGACACCCTCCCTTCCCGCTATGCTAGGGCCTTTCCCGTTCGGGTCGAGCATCTGGACCCGGCATAAACACCTTCACCTTGTGCATGCACGGTGCTGGACGCGGCCCGCAACCCGGTGTTCGATACGGACCTGAATGACGTTCCCCGCGACTTCGGTTTCTGGCCGGGGCCGCGCTTAAATAACAGAGCCGCTCAAATAACAGAAAAGCAGTGAGGACCCCGATGAAACGAGAAACGATCGCCATCCATGGTGGTTTCGCCGGTGACCCGGAAACCCATTCCGTGGCGGTGCCGGTCTATCAGACCACCAGTTATTACTTCGACGACACCCAGCACGGCGCCGATCTGTTCGATCTGAAGGTGCCGGGCAATATCTACACCCGCATCATGAACCCCACCAACGCGGTGCTGGAGGAACGGGTGGCGCAGTTGGAAGGCGGTATCGGCGCCCTGGCCATGGCGTCCGGCATGGCCGCCATCACCGCCGCCATCCAGACCCTGGCCCGGGCCGGCGACAACATTGTCTCGGTGAGCCAGCTCTACGGCGGCACCTACAATCTGTTCGCCCATACCCTGCCCAACATGGGCATTCGCGTGCACATGGCCGATGGCCGTGATCTGGACGCCATCGCCGCCGCCATCGACGACGACACCAAGGCGGTGTTCTGCGAATCCGTGGGCAACCCGGCGGGCAACATCGTCGACCTGGCCGGCCTGGCCAAGGTGGCCCACGACGCCGGCGTGCCGCTGATCGTCGACAACACCGTGGCCACCCCGGCCCTGTGCCGGCCGTTCGAGCACGGCGCCGATATCGTGGTGCATTCGTTGACCAAGTACATGGGCGGACACGGCACCACCGTGGGTGGCGCCATCGTCGATTCCGGCCGTTTCCCGTGGAAGGACAACCCGCGCTTCAAGAGTTTCAACGAGCCGGACCCCAGCTACCATGGCGTGGTCTACACCGAGGCCATGGGCGAGGCGGCCTTTATCGGCCGGGCCCGGGTGGTGCCGCTGCGCAGCACCGGCGGTGCCCTGTCGCCGATGAACGCCTTCCTGCTGCTGCAGGGCATCGAGACCCTGAGCCTGCGTATGGAGCGCCACTGCGAGAACGCCATGAAAGTGGCCCGCTACCTGCGCGACCACGATAAGGTGGAGTGGGTGAACTTCGCCGGCCTGGACAGCGACCGCGACCACGCTCTGGCCCAGCGCTACATGGACGGCGGCGTGCCGGCCTCGATCCTCAGCTTCGGCATCCAGGGCGGCCGTGACGCCGGCGCCCGTTTCATCGATGCGCTGGGCATGATCAAGCGCCTGGTGAACATCGGCGACGCCAAGTCGCTGGCCTGCCACCCGGCCACCACCACCCACCGCCAGCTCAATGATGAGGAACTGCGCACCGCCGGCGTCAGCGCCGATCTGGTGCGGCTGTCCATCGGTATCGAGCATATCGACGACATCCTGGCGGATATCGATCAGGCCCTGGCGGCGGTTTAAAAGGGGACAAAAGGTTCCCTAACGACGAAACCGGGCCGGCGTTTCGCCGGTCCAGCGCTTGAACGCCTTGGCGAAGGCGCTCTCATCGGAGAAGCCCAGCGCCTCGGCCAGTTCGGCGCCGCGGCGCCCTTCGCGCAGGCCCCGCTCGGCTTGTTCGCGCAGCAGGGTGTCGCGCAATAACTTGAAGCTGGTGCCCTCATCGGCCAGCTTGCGGATCAGATGCCGACCGCTCATGCCGAGCCGGTCGGCGATCCGCTCCTTCCCCCAGCCCGGATTGTCACGGATCAGCTCGCTCACCCGCGCCCCCAGGGAACGGTCGTCCAGCCGTGCCAGCAGTTCGTCGGCCAGCCCGCGCAGGTGCCGGCACAGGGCCGGATTGGCGTGCACCAGGGGCAGCGTCAACTGGTCGGCGCCGAACACCAGGGCATTGTGATCCGCCTCGAAGGTGACCGGTACGCCCAGCTTCTCCTGGTAGCGCCCCGGCGCCGCCTGGGCCGCGTGACTCAGGGTAAGGGCCCGGGCCTGGAACGCCTCGCCGGTGCTCCAGCGGGTCAGATTGAGGAGGCTGGCCAGCACCGCCTCCACCCGCGCCGGCCGTCGGGTGGCGTAACGTGGCCGGTAGCACACCGCCACGACATCGCCATGGCGGGCCACCTGAAAATCGCCGCCCTCGCCGACGATGGGGTGATAGTCGAGCAGGGAGTCCAGGGCCTCGTCCACGGTTTCGCAGCTCATCAGGATCATGCCGGCGGTGTCGAGATGCCCCACCTGCAGGGCCAGGCCCAGTTCCAGGCCCACCAGGGGGTCGCCGGCGGCCTGGCAGAAGTGATCCCAGAGGCGGTCCTGGCGATCCAGGTCCACCCGTTCCCGATCCGACAATTCCGCCGCCAGCGCCGCCGGCAACGGCAGGTCCAGCCGCCGGGCCGCCTGCACGATGGCCTGGGAAAAATGGACGGTAACCGTGGGGGTATGGGACATGGGCATCGCGGCTGAAGCCGCTCCTACGGGCTTTGTGGTTGGCCGCGACCGGCGGGCATGTCCTGAATTAACCGGTCGCGGGTCGCGAATCCGCCGTGCCCCGGCTTCGGGCCAGGGCTAGTCTTGCAAGCATAACAATAAACCGGAGCAACCATGTACGCAGTGATCGGCGCCGGGCCCATGGGTCTGGCCACCGCCCGTAATTTGCAAAAACAGAATCTGCCCTTCGTCGGCTATGAGCTGCACGATGACGTGGGTGGTCTGTGGGACATCGACAACCCCCACAGCACCATGTACGAAAGCGCTCATCTGATTTCCTCCAAGCGGATGACCGAATTCCGGGAATTCCCGATGGACGACCGGGTGGCCACCTACCCCCATCATCGGGAGATGAAGCGTTATTTCCATGATTACGCGGACCACTTCGACCTGCGCCGTCACTATCGTTTCGGCGCCCGGGTAACGGCACTGACGCCGGCGCCGGACGGTGGCTGGGAACTCACCGCCGAGCAGAATGGCGCCACCGATACCCGGCATTTCGACGCCGTGCTGATCGCCAGCGGTACCCTGCACACGCCAAACCGGCCGACGCTGCCCGGTGACTTCGCCGGTGAGTTGATGCACGCCAGCGACTACCGCCACGCGGATTGTTTCCGCGACAAACGGGTGCTGATCGTCGGTTGTGGCAACTCCGCCTGCGACATGGCGGTGGACGCGGTGCACCGTGCCGCCCGCGTGGATTTGTCGGTGCGGCGGGGCTATTACTTCCTGCCCAAGTTCATCGGCGGCCGGCCCGCCGACGCCATTGGCGGCAAGCTCAAGTTGCCGCGCCGGCTCAAGCAGTGGCTGGACGCACGCCTGATTCGTCTGATCGTGGGGCGGCCCAGCGATTATGGCCTGCCGGACCCGGACTATCGCATGTACGAATCCCACCCGGTGGTCAATTCCCTGGTGCTGCACCACCTGGGCCACGGCGACATCACCCCGCGCCGGGATATTCGCGCGGTGGATGGTCACACCGTCACTTTCAGTGATGGGGAGCGCGCCGACTACGACCTGATTCTCATGGCCACCGGCTACAAGCTGGATTATCCCTACATCGACGCCGCCCACCTGAACTGGCACGGCGACGCGCCCCGGCTGTACCTGAACCTGTTCCATCCGGAGCGCGACGACCTGTTCATGATGGGCATGATCGAGGCCACCGGCCTGGGTTGGGAAGGGCGCAACGAACAGGCCGAGCTGGCGGCGCTGTATCTGCGCCGGCTCGCCGAGGGGCATCCGGCGGCGCGGAATCTGCGCCGACTTAAACGGGAACGCGCCGGCCACAACCTGGACGGCGGCTATCACTACCTGAAACTGGCGCGCATGGCCTACTACGTCCACAAGGACAGTTACCGGGCCGAGGTGGCCCGGCACGTGCGCGCGCTCCGCGCGGAATAATAACAATACCGTCCGGCGATACGCCGGCGAGGAGGACGGGTGCAGACCACCATCGAATTCAACACCGGCAGCCTGATCGTGCTGAACGCCATCCTGGCGTGCATGATGTTCGGGGTGTCGTTGACGTTGCGCGCCGATGACTTCAAGCGCGTGCTTGCCAGGCCGGCCGCGCCGGTGGCCGGTTTGCTGGCGCAGTTCCTGCTGTTGCCGGCGCTCACCTGCGCCACCACCTGGTGGCTGGAGGTGGACCCGCAACTGGCCCTGGGCATGATCCTGGTGGCGTCCTGTCCGGGCGGTACCTTTTCCAACATCATGACCTGGCTGGCGCGCGCCAACGTGGCGGTGTCGGTGAGCATGACCGCGGTGTCCAGCCTGGCCGCCACCGTGCTCACGCCACTCAACTTCGCGCTCTACGGCTGGCTCAACCCGCATACCCGGAGCCTGGTCACCGACATCGATCTGGATGCCGGCAACATTCTGCTGCTGGTGGTGGCGGTGCTGGCGGCGCCGCTGCTGCTGGGCATGATCTGCGGGCATTACTTTCCCGGTTTCGCCCGGGCCGCGCAGAAGCCCATGCGGGTGTTCACCCTGCTGGTGCTGTTCACCTTCGTGGGTCTGGCGTTCGGCAACAACATGGACGTCTTTCTGGCCAACGCGGATCGCATCGTTGGCCTGGTGGTCGGCCAGAACGCTCTGGCCCTGGGGTTGGGCGCCGTGGCCGGGTTACTGGTGGGCCTTAGTCGGGCGGACCGTCGGGCGGTGACCCTGGAGGTGGGCATCCAGAACTCCGGCCTGGGGCTGTCGATCCTGTTCACCTTCTTCCCCCAGGCGTCGGGCATGATTCTGATCGCCGGCTTCTGGGGCGTCTGGCACCTGGTCAGCGGGCTTGCCCTGTCGCTTTGGTGGGGGCGTGGCGCCAACCGTCCCCGACGGGAGGGGGCGCCATGAGCCGTATCCTGATCACCGGCGCCGGCGGTTACATCGGTCGCCAGCTCGGCGAGCGGCTGGCCGCCGACCACGCGGTGCTGGGCCTGGACGTGCGCGTGCCGGAGGGGCTGGCGTTTGAATGCCGGCGCGGCGATATCCGTGACCCGGCGCTGGCGGAACTGCTGCGCGCGCATCGCGCCCAGGTGGTGATTCATCTGGCGGCGGTGCTGGAGGATTCCGGCGACCGGGTCCGGGACCATGACATCGACGTAAACGGCACCCGCAATGTACTGGAGGCCTGCCTGGCCGCCGGCGTGCGGCAACTGATCGTGACCAGTTCCGGCGCCGCCTATGGCTACCATGCGGACAACCCGGACTGGATCGACGAGGACCAGCCGCTGCGCGGCAATCCGGAATTCGCCTACTCGGACCACAAGCGCCTGGTGGAGGAACTTCTCGCCGACTACCGGTGCCTTCATCCGGAACTGGGACAATTGATTCTGCGCCCCGGTACGGTGCTCGGTGCCGACACCCGCAACCAGATCACCGCCTTGTTCGAGCGGCGCCGTATTCTGAGCATCGCCGGCTCGGCTTCGCCGTTCGTGTTCATCTGGGACCAGGATGTGGTGGGGGCCATTGTCCACGGCGTGCAAACCGGTGCTACCGGCGTCTACAACCTGGCCGGTGATGGAGCCTTGCCGATCCAGCGGGTGGCCATGCTGCTTGGCAAGCCGCGCCTGGTGGTGCCCGCCTGGCTGCTGGCCGCGGGCCTGGCGGTGGGGCACCGGCTGGGGCTGACGCCGCACACCCCGGACAAGCTGAAGTTCCTGCGTTATCGCCCGGTGCTCGACAACCGCCGCCTCAAGGAGGTGTTCGGTTACCGACCGGCGAAGACCTCCGAGGAAACCTTCCGCTTGTTCATCGATCACGCCCGACAAAGGGGGCAATTGTGAAAACCATGCTGATCACCGGCGCCGCCTCCGGGCTGGGCTGGGCCCTGGCGCTCGCCGCCCGGGAACGGGGCTGGCGGCTGATTCTGGTGGACCGGGACGCCCATGCCTTGGCGGACAAAAGCGCCCGGCTGGCGGGCACCGATACCGACATCGTGCGCCAGCGCGCCCTGGACCTCACCGACGCCGAGGCGCGCGCGGCGCTGATCGCGGAACTGCGCGATGAGCCCCTCCATGCCCTGGTCAACAATGCCGGTATCACCCACCGGTCGCCGGCGGCGGCCACCGATCTGACGGTTTTCCAGCGGGTCATGGCGGTGGACTGGGAGGCGCCGGTGGCGCTCACGCTGGGCCTGTTGCCGGCGTTACGGAAGGCCGGTGGCACGGTGATCAACATTGGCTCCATGGCTGGTTGGATGCCGGTGCTGGGCCGCGCCGGTTATTGCAGCGCCAAGGCCGCCCTGGCGCAGTTCTTCGAGGTGCTGCGCGCCGAGGTGGCCGATGACGGGATCGGCGTGTTGATGGTCTATCCCAGCTTTCTGGCCACGCCCATCGAGCGTAACGCCCTGGGCTTCGATGGCCGGCCCGCCGCCCACGCCCGTTCCTCGGTGGGCCGGGTGCGCGACGCCGACTGGATGGCGGCACGCACCCTGGATGCCCTGGACGCCGGCCGGCGGCGCCTGTTTCCGGATCGCTTCACCCTGTTCGCCAGCCTGCTGTGGCGAATCGCTCCGGACCTGTACCATCGTTTGATGCGTCGCCGTTTCGCCGTCGAACTGGAATCCTGAATGCTTGAGCTGCTTGCCTCGCCCTGGGCCCTGGTGGCCCTGTTCGTGCTGTTCGCCTACACCACCGAGGCGATGACCGGTTTCGGCTCCATCGTCATCGCCCTGTCGTTGAGCGCCCTGGTGCTGCCATTGGACGTGCTGATGCCGGTGCTGGTGCCACTCAACCTGGTACTCAGTGGTTACCTGACCCTGCGCTATCACCGGCTGGTGGACTGGCGGCTGTTGCTCACCGGCATTCTGCCGATGATGGCGGCGGGTACCCTGGCCGGTTTTCTGGCCCGTCCCTGGTTGGACCAGGGTATCGCGCGGCCGCTGTTCGGTGCCCTGGTGGTGGCGTTCAGCGTGCGCGAACTGTGGCGCCTGCGCCACGCGGTGACGGTGGCCGCCCATGGCCGGTTGCAAAGCCGTTTCTGGATGCTGATGGCCGGCCTCACCCACGGCCTGTTCGCCTCCGGTGGCCCGCTCCTGGTCTACGCGCTCAGCGGTATCCAACTGGACAAGGGTCGCTTCCGGGCCACATTGGTGCTGGTCTGGTTCAGCCTCAACAGCCTGCTCACCCTGGGGTTTCTGGTCAGCGGAGAACTGGGTGCCCAGGGCGGTCACCTGCTGGCGCTGGTGCCCGTGGTGCTGGTGGGTATCGTGCTCGGCGAGGCGTTGCATCACCGGGTCGACGAGCGGCGCTTCCGGCAGGTGTTGTTCAGCGTTCTGCTGCTCGCCGGTGTCGCCCTGCTGGTTCGTTAGCTGGTCTTTCCCCGGCGCAGCCCCTAGCATTTGGGACAGGACAAAGGGAGAGCATTATGTCGGCGGTGGAAATTCGACCGGTCAGCGGTATCGCGGTGGAACCCTGGCTGGATGAACTGGCGGATCTGCGCATCCGCGTGTTTCGGGATTACCCCTATCTGTACGATGGCTCTCCGGCCTATGAGCGCGATTATCTGGACCGTTACGCGCGTTCCGAACAGAGCCTTTTCGTGCTGGCGCTGGAATACAACCGGCTGATCGGCGCCGCCACCGCGTTGCCACTGACGGACGCCGATCCGGAGTTCCAGGCCCCCTTCGAGCGGCACGGTCCGGCCCCGGAGCGGGTGTTCTATTTCGGCGAGTCGGTGCTGCTGCCGGATTATCGTGGCGAGGGCATTGGTCACCGCTTCTTCGATTTACGGGAACTCTACGCCCGGGACTTTGGTTTCGAGCTGACCGCCTTCTGCGCGGTGATCCGTGATCCGGAACACCCGGCGCGACCGGGCGACTACCGTTCCCTGGAGCCATTCTGGGAAAAACGGGGCTATCGACCGGCGCCGGCCTTGATCGCCCGCTTCCCGTGGCGGGATCTGGGCGAGGACGAAGACACCGAGAAGACCCTGCAATTCTGGCTGCGCGAGGCGGCGGACGGCGAATAGCCGGCACCGTCTTTGTAAAAAATCGTAGCTCTCATACCTTTGGGCCATGAAGAGGACGTGAAGACCGGTCTACAGTCGAGTCCTTCGGAGGCTCGATTATGCACTGGTCCTATTGGCTTGGCCGCGTCACCCGCGGTCTCATCATCATCATCCCGCTGGCGTTGATCGCCGTGCTGGCGGCACTGCTGGTCGCTGGCTGAAGGCCGTCGCCTTCAGGTGCCTTCCCGGCGCCGCAGCAACACCACCGGATTGGCCAGGTGCACCACGTCCCAGCCGTCCCGGTTCGCCAGCCAGCGGAAGGTGTGTGGCTGCCAGAAACACACATGGGTGGGGTCGCGCCGATAGTGCCAGCGCGGGAAATGGCCGTCATCGGTGAGAAACCGGGTCATGACGCCCAGCCAGCCGCCGGGCGCCACCAGCGTCTGGAACCGGGCCCACTCGCGGGCCGGCTGATGCAGGTGTTCCAGCACCTCCGTGCAGGTGACGAAATCATAGGGGCCGGCCAGGGCATCCGGCTGGTCCGCGTAAATCGGGTCCCAGACCCGCATCGCGAAGCCCGCCTCCTCCAGCATCCTGGCCAGGGCCGGCCCTGGCCCGCAGCCGAAATCCAGCCCCCGCGCCCGCGCCGGCAGGCGTTCCATCAGTGGCTCCGCCAATTGACCAAGAAAGCGTCGGTACCCGGCATCATCCGGATCGTTGCGGTGCAGATCGTATTGGCGTTTTTCCTCGGCCCGGTCGGGCAACTGGGCACGGCTCAGGAAGGTCAGCCGGCAGGCACCGCAGCGCAGGTAACGCCGGCCTTCCACGGTGGCGAACAAGGTGGTGTGAGGGTGCCCGCACAGGCAGCAAGCGGTCATGGGCGCGGTAGCCACTCCTTCAGGCAGTCGTAGGTGCGCGGGTCTTCGAGCATGGCCATGTGGCCCATGCGGTGGAGCAGCCGGCGGGTCAGATTGGTGGCGCCCGGGTAGAGGCGTTCGGCCAGGGCGCTGTCCACCCGCACCAGCCAGTCGCCCAGCGGCGCGGCGCTGCTTTCGTCGCTGAGGCTGCCGGCCAGAAACAGCTGTTCCACATCGGGGTCCAGGGGCACCTTGAGGCTGGGGCGGGGCTCGTCCAGGGGGCGATCGCGCCATTGCTCCTCCAGCACATAGCCAAAGCGCAGGTCACGGATACCGTCGGAACGCAGATTGCCGAGCCGCATTAGCGGGCGGGAGTAGGGCGTCAGTCCCAGCAGGCGGTTGGCCTGGTTGCCCAGCCGTTCCAGCACCGCGCCCTGGTGGGGCGAGCCCAGGCAGGCCAGATGGCTGACCTTGTTCACCCAGGTATCGCCGCGGGCGCGCCCCTGATGCAGGGCGCTACGGGAAACCAGGCCGCCCATGCTATGGCCTACCAGAATCAGCCGCTCGGGCAGGGCGGTACCGCGCAGCAGGTCGGCCAGGGCCAGGCCGTTCTCGGAAATGTGCAGGCCGGTGTTGTAGCGCAGAAAACGGGTGTGGGCGTCCAGAGCCGGCCCCGCCCAGCGCTGGAAATCGGTCGCGGCGGGATTGTCCCAGCAACGCTCGTTGAGACACAGGCCGTGCACGAACAGCACCAGAGTACGGCGCTCCAGGGACGGTGGCGCCGGTAGCAGAGCCAAGGGCAGCGCATAATCGCTGCCCTGGAGGTCCAGTACCTGGCCGAACACGCCGTTGACCGCGCTGCGCAGATCCAGGCCGCCGTCCGCCTCGTGCCGTGGATCGGCGGCCACGCGGGCCAGGGTGGCCAGCCGGCCCGCTTGGTGCAGGCCGTAGCGGATCGAGCCGTACACCAGAGGCGCGGCGGGGCGGTCGCGCCGGACGGGCATGAACGGACGGGCAATGGCACCGTGCATGTCCTGCACCACCCGGGTTACCTCGCCGCCCAGGGCGGTGGCCAACTGGGCCAGGCCGCCCACCTGCTCGCCAAAACCTTTCATGGACACTCCTTTTTCGCGCTCCGATGTTAGGGCCTGCCCGGCGTAAATGCGATGCCCCGGGGCGCTGACCAATTGGTCACACCAAATTGGTTTCATTTGATACAATATTCATTCCAGCCTTGGAGAGTGGAATGACCCCTGAACAGCGTTTCGGCCGCTGGGTGCGCCTGGCCCTGGCGGCATTTTTCTTGATTTTTATCTATGTGGTCTGGATGGACCTCCACGCGCCCATGACCACTCTGGCGCGGGCGCAGCGTTATGTGGTTCAGGTGGCGGCCCAGGTGGACGGCCAAGTGATGGACGTGCCGGTGGCCGACGGCGACCGGGTACGGCGGGGCGAGGTGCTGTTCCGGGTCGATGAACGGGACTACCGGCTGGCCCGGGATGCCGCTGAGCTGGCGGTGGCCAGTGCCGCTCAGGACAACACGGTGATGCTGGCGGAGTTGGCCGGCGCCCGGGCCGGGGTGGCCGGTGCCCGCGCCACCCTGGAAGAAGCGCGGCGTAAACAGCGGCGCCTGGACAATCTGCATCGCAGCGGCGCGGTATCCCGGCAGCAATGGGAGGAAGTGCGCGTGGCCGTGGAGCAGGCGCGGGCGGAGCTGGAAGCGGCACGGGCGGAAGCCACCAGGCTGAGCACCCGGCTCGGTGATGGTGACCGGGACAATCTGACTCTGGCGCGGGCCATGAACCAGTTGGAAACCGCCAAGCTGCAACTGGGGCGTACCGAGGTGAAAGCGCCGCTCGCCGGCGTGGTCACCGATCGGCAACTGCAGGTGGGCCATTACGCCCGGGCGCGGGAGCCGGTGCTCAGCCTGGTGTCCGACGAGCCCGCCTGGGTGGCGGCGGATTTCCGCGAAAAGAGTCTGCGCCATACCCGTGAAGGTGACCGGGCCGAGGTGGTGTTCGACGCGCTCCCGGGGCGAGTGTTTCAGGCCCGGGTGGGCACCCGGGGCTGGGGCGTTCGTCAGGGCCAGGGTACGCCGGACGGTACTCTGGCCCTGGTTGAAGACAGCGATCGCTGGGTGCGCGACGCCCAGCGCGCCCGGGTACGGCTGGTGCTGATCGATCCGCCCTCGCAGCGGGCGCTGATGGTGGGCGCGCGGGCCACCGTGCAGCTCTATCCCGACGGCGGCGTGGCCGCCGCCGTGGCCCGTGCCTGCGGCTGGGTGCAGATCCGTGCCCTGGCCCTGTTGCATTACCTGTACTGAACCATGAACGACGATCAACTGCGCCATTGCCTGCGCATCAGTCTGGGTTCGCTGGCGGGTTATGTGTTCATGCATCTGACCACCTGGACCACCGGGTTGTTCTTTTGCGTGTATCCGGTGCTGCTGCTGGCCATGGTGCCGCGCATCAACCTGCACGCCAGCTTCCAGTTCATCGCGGCGGCGGTGATCAACATCGTGGAGGTCTATCTGATCAGCGGACTGTTCGGCGACCGCCCGCTGTTGATCACGCCGCTGGTATGGATGCTGTTCGCGATTCGCTTCCGGTGCATGGCCAGCGGCCCGTACTTCCTGTTTGGTGCCCAGGGGCTGGTGGCCGCCAGCGTGCTGTTCCACTTCGCCAGTTACCCGGACCTGGATGTCACCGGGATGGCCAAGGCCAACCTGGCGGCGGCCCTGTTCACCGTGGCTCTGGCCTGGCTGCTGGGCACGTTGTTGCCGCCGCGCCAGGCGACGCCGCCACCACCGGAGGAAGCCAAAAGCGATGCTCAACGGCGTCATCAGGTGTTGCTGGGCGCCACCGTGGCCACGGTCAGTTTCGTGGTATTCCAGACCTTCTCGCTGAGCGATTCTCTCTCGGCCCAGGTCACCACCTTGCTGATGCTGTTCCCGATGAGCTTCGCCGGCGCCGCCGAATACGGTGGCCGGCGGGCGGTGGGGGTGCTGATCGGCTGTAACCTGGCGCTGGTGATCCAGCTTGTGCTGTACAATTGGTACGGTTACTGGATGCTCTCGGCGCCGCTGTACTGGGTGGCGATGATGGTGTGCGCCCGGCAGCATTTGCTGGAGGGGCGCTCCGGTGCCGGCTTCGCCGCTTGTACCACCATCGCGGTGATTTTCGGGCAGTATCTGACGCCGTCGGGCGACGCCATCTACGCCACTCTGTACCGGTTCAGTTCCATTGCCGTGGCGGTGCTGGTGGCGCTCACCGTGATCTACCTGGTGCACAAGGTTCTTAACCTTTCGCCATTGACCCGCTACCGGGTCGGCGTCGCGGAGGATTCGTAAAATACAGGAAAATCCGGGGGGCTCTCTCTGTTCAGGCGTCGATCGTGACGCTAGATTGCTCATCAACGTTCACGACACGTCGAGGAGTGACCATGCGTACGTTCAGCAAAGGACTTGTAGCCATCATGTTTGGCGCCATGCTCGGCCTGGCCGGTTGCGACCAGCAAGGCCCGATGGAGAAAGCCGGCGAGAAAGCCGACAATGCCGTCGATGAAGTCACCGAACAAGGCCCCATGGAGGAGGCCGGTGAAGAGATGGGTGATGCCTGGGATGAAACCAAGGAAGCAGGCGAGGAAATGGGCGAAGCCATGGATGGGGACGGTAAGTAACCGTCGCTTTTTCGCCATGAAAAAAAGAGCCGCTGGGGGATGCTGTCCCCCGGCGGTTTTTTTTGTCCGTTTGGTCCGGGCCGGGCGACCGGGGTGCGAATAATTTGGCGGCAATTTTTTGCGTTGGGATACATTCCACTACATCCCTTCACGCAATCCTGACCGTTTGTGTCTTTGGTGCCCCCGCGTCCACTGGATAGAGTATTCAGGTTGCTCGGGCGGCGGTGATTTTCGCTTCCGCGTCGACCTTATCAATAAAGGGAGTTGCCCGATGGGAACCCAGGTGAAGTGGGCAGGGCCGGAGTCGTCGCCCCGGCTGGCCGTGGACGCGGTGGAGAACCGGGCCCTGGCGTTGCGTGAGTATCTGGTGGTGTACCGGGCGGGCGTGGGCCCGCGTCGTGGCCGCCAGCAGCGGCTGCGTGAATTACGTTACGACATCGCCCGCCTGCAAGCCTGGGGTTGGTATCTGCGCGCCGGCGAGCGGCGCCCGCTGTGGTGGCGGTTCCTGCACATGCTGGGCGGCTGGTTTGGCGCGGGGCGCAAGGAACGGCCCGGGCGCCGCCATCAGCGCCGCGCGGGCATTCAGCGTCTCAGCGCGTTCAGCGTGGTCGACCGCGCCTATGTGGCGCAGATCGAGGATTTCCAGGGGCGTTTGTTGACCCTGGGGCTCAGCCATCCGCCGCTCAGCGAGGAACTGCGGCGTTGCAGCCGGGTTCTCGAAGAGAATGTACGGCATCTCAGCGACGAGCGGGACCGGTTGACCGCCGAGGCCGGTCGCATCGCGGTGGTGTGCTGGCTGCTGGGTCGCTTGTTGAGGGTACGCGGCTGGCTTGGTCTCAATAACAGCGCCAGCCGGGCGATGGATCCATGAGCGGCCTGCTGGAGGGTGGCCGCCTGCCCATGGTGTTCACCCTGGCGGATCTGAAACAGCAACTCGATGGTGACGAGAACGCCGCCATGGAATTGGCGCGTCGCTGGTTGGAAAGCGGCCAGGTGCGTCAGGTGGCGCCGCCGCGACCGGTGTTCATCCGCCTCAACGGCGCTGAAGTACCGGAGGAGCCCCATCTCTGCCTGGCCTTGGCCCGCACCTTTCCGTCCGTGGTGGTGGTGGGCGGCTCGGCGCTGTGGCGACAAGGCGCCAGCCGGCAGCGCGATGCCCTGTTGCATTGCGCGGTGAGTGAATCGGTGGAACAACTGATGCTTCCCGGCGTGCGCCTGCATCAGCGCCCCGCCGGTTGGTTGCAGGCGGTGTCCCGCGCCGATGGCCTGCAAGGCCAGCTCCATGAATTGCCGTTGCTGACCGCTGAGATGGCGGTGGCGGATGCCGCCCGCTTCGCCGATGTCTGGGTGCCTGACCGGGACCAGTTGGACGGCGCCGGGCTGGACGCGGCGCGGGTGGCCGCCGCGGAACAAGCACTGGCGTCGCTGTAACCGGCCTTCCATTGACCGGGCAGGCCCGGGCGCGTATAAATGCGAATCGTTATCAAGATCCCCGTGCGCGCCTTATGCTGCTTCTTCTCTCCGCCGTGCTGCTCGCCGGCACCTTCCTGCTATATCTCTCCGATCGCCAGCAACGGGCGCTGGACCGCCCGTTACCACCGGCTGCCCGGCTCGCCGGGCTGGTGATGGTGGCCGGCGCTTTCGCCGGTTGGGGTTGGCACCTGGGGCCCGGCGTGGGGCTGTTCACCGCGCTGTGGGTATTCGCCCTGGGGGCGATGGGGCTGCCAATGCTGGTCGGCCATTGGGTGGACAGTTACCGGGCCGGTCGCCGCAAGACCTCCGGGGGGCGGGCATGAGGGGCTTGCTGGGCTCCGTGCTGGGCTTGCCCCTGGCGATGATGCTGTGCGGTCTGCTGGCCGCCATATTGCCGATTGACTGGCGCGACTGGCTGGTGCTGATGATGCTGCTGTCGCTGCTGGTCTGGGCGCTTTTGATCGTGCTCTCCGGCATGGCGCGCACGCCCTGGCGCGCCGGCATTGGCCTGCTGGCGGCCAACGGCCTGGCCTGGCTGTTACTGCAAACCACCAGCCTGTACGGGGGAACCTGATGCGCGCGGAGACCCTGAAACGCCATATTGATCTGCACGCCTGGGCGGGCATTCTCACCGGGTTGGCGCTGTTCGTGGCCTTCTTCGCCGGTGCCCTGAACATGTTCCATCACGAGCTGCATCACTGGCAGGAGCCGGCGGCGCGGGAAGCCGCCGCCCCGGACGCCAACATGCAGGCGTTGCTGGACACCGTGGTGGCCAACAATCCGGACGCCGGTCAATGGATGTTCCTGGTGCCCGGCGACGACCCCTCCGCCATCTGGCGGGACACCGTGGACGGCGAAGGTGTCTGGCGTACCGAGCACGCCTCGGACTTCAACGATGCCGGCGAAAAGGTGGCGCCCCCCGGCGGCTCCGGGCTGTCCGATTTCGTCAACGAGCTGCATTACGAACTGGCTATTCCGAAGTTTGGCCTCTACGTCATGGGCATTGTTTCGGTGCTCTATGGCGCCGCCCTGATCGGTGGGCTGGTGATCCACTGGTCGCGGCTCAAAAAGGAATTCTTCGCCCTCAAGCACCAGGGCAACCTGCGCCGCTACTGGAAGAACCTGCACAACCTGGTGGGCGTGATCAGCTATCCCTTCCATGTGATTTTCGCCTGGACCGGCGCCGCCATGGGCTGCCTGGCCATCGTCACCCTGGTGATGGGGGCCCTGGTATTCGGCCCCCGGTTCCAGTCCGTCTTCACCGAGGCCACGGAAGCCTGGCCCACCCCTGAAGCCAGTGGCACCCGCGTCGCCATGGCCAGCATCGACGACTACCTGGCCGGCGCCCGGGAAGCGATGCCGGAACTGGATGTGGGCTGGATCGAGCTGCAGCAGTACGGCGATGAGAACGCGGTGGTGGACGTGGGCGGTTCGGTGCACGGCAAGGTGGCGCACTATTCCCATGTGGTGATGCGCGGCGACAACGCCGAGCTGCTCACCGTCAGTGGCCCCGGCCAGCGCTCCTTCAACCATTTCCTGATGGCACCGGTGTATTCCCTGCACTTCGGTGACTATGGCGGCCTGTTCGTGCGGCTGATGTATTTCGCTCTCGCCCTGTTGGGCTGCCTGCTGTTTTTCTCTGGCAATATCATGTGGTGCGAGCGGCGCACCGATCGTCAGGGTCCGAGCCGCTCCGCGGCCTTCATGCTCAGGCTGACCCTGGGCGTTACCTTTGGCGTCATGGCCGGTCTGGCCATGGCGTTCATCGTCAGCAAACCGATGCTGTATTCACCCTGGCAGGCGTGGACCGCCCCGGCGGAAAAAATTGCCTTTCTGGCCACGCTACTGGTCGCCCTGGTCGCTGCCTTCCGGGCCGCGCCGCTGACCACCGCTGGGCTGTGGCCGAAGCTGTGCGCCGGTCTCTATATCCTGGCGCCGCTGGTTCAGGGGGGCATCGAAGGCTTCCACACCTGGCTGGAGCCGGACTTCCTGCTGGTTAACGGCGCTCTGCTGGCGGTGGCCGCCAGCCTGATCCTGGTGGATCGCCTGCGCCGGCGCCGTATGCGCCGGGCCGCGCCGCACCCGCTCTGGGTGGGCGCCGCCCATCCGGTGACGGCGGCCAATCCGGTGGACCCGGATCCGGCCTGATGGCCATCATTGACGCGCACCAGCTGCAAAGGGACTGGGCGGACATGACGCCGGCCCGTGCCCGCGCCCTGCAACGCGAAAGCGCCGCCCGGGTCCGGTTGCGAACGGAAGTGGTGTTGCCGCCGGACACCGTGGCCGGCGTGGACGTGGGCTTCGAAAACGGCGACACCGCCCGGGCCGCGGTGGTGGTGCTGCGTTACGCGGACCTGGAGCCGGTGGACTACGCGCTGGCCCGGCTGCCGGTGACTTTCCCCTACGTGCCCGGCCTGCTGTCGTTTCGTGAATGCCCGGTGATTCTGCGTGCCCTGGAGCAACTGCGCGTGGCGCCGGACCTGCTGCTGTGCGACGGCCACGGGGTGGCGCACCCTCGCCGCCTGGGCATCGCCGCCCACCTGGGTGTGCTCACCGGCCTGCCCACCGTGGGGGTCGCCAAGAAGAGGCTGTGCGGGCGCCATGGCGCGGTGCCCGAAGGGCGGGGTGAATGGACTCCGCTGAAGGACGGCGACGAGACCCTGGGCGCGGTGCTGCGCACCCGGCCCGGGGTCAAGCCGTTGTTCATCTCACCGGGCCACCGGCTGGATCTGCCCGCCGCTCTGGAACTGGTGATGCACTGCACCACCCGCTACCGGCTTCCGGAGACCACCCGCTGGGCGGACGGCCTGGCGTCCAACCGGGGCCAGCGCTGGTTGGCCCGGCTTGATCAACTGCGCTGACGTCGCGGGCGGATCAGGATCAGGGCGCCAGGGAGAGGCGGTGATCCGGCCCGGGCGCGGCGCCGCTGACCGGTTCGATTCTGGACAGCGTGGCGCCGACCCACTCGGCCACCTTCGCCTTGCCCACCACCTCGCCGGCGCGCCACGCCACCACCTGACCGGTGGGGGTGCGCACCGGCCGGCCCGGTTCGCGTACCTCCAGTACGGTGCCTTCCGCCAGGCCGTTGACGCGGCCGGCGGCGATGTACAGGGCATTGCCCTCGCCCTGGAACGGGCGCGCTGACCAATCCGCCGTGGCGGCCTGGCTGGCCAGGCTATCGAGCAGGCGGGCGGCGCCCTGATCGTTGTTGGCGACGCGCTCGGTGAGTTCCTTGTCCAGCGCCGTGTCCCATACCCGGACGGCGACCCGGCCGCCGTCCTCGGCGCGGGCCTGGACCAGCAGGCGGGCGCCGGGGTAGAGCGCCAGTGCCGAGCGGCAGGCCTGGCTGGCGAGATCGTTGCATTCGGCGGTGTGGGCGATGGCGTCCTGGACCAGACCCTTGGGCAGGATCAGCAGGCCACGGTCCGCCGCCTCGGCGGTCAGTGTTTCAGGCAGAGCGGCTTCCACCGGCCCTTCCATCACCAATGCCACGTTGGCGAGAGGTTGATCGCGCCGGTTGAAGCTGACGGCACGGGGCTCGCCGCCGTTATTATCGGCGGGTTGAGCCTGGCTCCACCGTTCCCAGAAAGGCGTGTCCCAGTCCGGTTGGGGCGTATTCAGGTTGGAAGGGCCGTTGGCGATCTCCAGGGCTTGCTCCGCTTCGGCGTCGGTGAGGGCGCAGCCACTCAGGCTGAAGGCGGCGAGAGCGCTGGAGAACAGCAGGGTTCTGGTAGTGAGCTTGATCATGAAAGTAGTTCCGTATCAGAAAAGCGGGAGCGGGGACCACGGAGTTTGGGCAACCGGCAAAGACTTTGTCCAGTGGTGGAGTGGAGGAGCGGGGCGTGCGTCCCGCAAATGAAATCGGGGCGACCAAGGTCGCCCCGATTTCGTGCCTGACAATGCAGCCCGTGGGCGTTTAGAAGCTCACGCTCATGTTCAGGCTGGCGGCTTTCACATCGTCCTCGGCGAAGGTGGCGCCGGAGGTGCTGCCGATCAGGTCGTTGCCGCTCAGGGTGGCCACGTCGTTCTCCTCGATCATGCCCACGGACAGCCAGGTACGCAGGCTCTTGTTGGCCTGGTAGGCGAACTGCAGGTCGTAGACCATGCTGTCGTCGTCGGCGGTGCCGTTGTCCACGGAAAGCTGGCCCACGGCGCCGGTGATGGAGAATTTCGGCGTCAGGTTGAACTTGGCGCGCGCGATCAGCAGGTCCTCATCGAAGTCCTTCATGCCCAGGGTGCCGCCCATGCGGTACAGGCTGCTGGCGCTCTGGGTGGCTTCCGGGTTGGAGTTGATCAGGCTGGACCAGGTATCGAAGCCGGGGGAGATCAGACCACCGTCACGGGTGGCGGCGTACTGAACACCCAGGTCGACGATGCCCACGTTGGTGCCCAGACGCAGGTAGGCGGACGGTGCGTCTTCCTGGAAGAAGCGGTCGTCGCCGGGCACGCCGGTTTCAACGTTGCCGTTGGTGAACAGGTTGAAGCCCACGGCCAGATCCAGGGCCTCGCCGATGGAGCCGTCCAGGTAACCGGAGAACAGGGTGGTGTTGGACAGCGGGTAAGCGGTCGGGGTCGTGGTGAGCGGGCCCTCGGAGTTGTTGTACCACTGTACCCACAGCACGCTGGCGTCCCAGTCACTGACCTTGGTGGTCAGGCCAAGAAGGGACATGTCGCCGTTGTCCACGTCGGAATAGCTGTTGCTGTCGCGGCGGCGGTCATAGCCGGCCACCACGCTGGTGGTCTTGCTGAACGGCTGAACCACCAGAATCCGGTCACGACGGTCGTCGCACACCAGGAAGCAGTTGTTGTAGCTGGTTGCCTGGCGGCCGACCCGGAATACGGTGTGGCCCACCGGAATCTGTACATAACCCAGGTCCAGGCGAACGGAGTCACCGCGGCTGGTGCTGTTGTAGGAGGGGCCGTAGCTGGTTCCATGATCGTCGCCGCCCCAGCGGTCGCCGGCCACTTCCACGCTGGTGTACACGGAGATGCCGGTATCCTCGTCGAGGAAGTTGCTCTTCACGCGGATCAGGTGGCCGAAACCATTGTCGCTATCCTTGCTGGCACCGGCGGGCAGGCCATCTTCATCGAGCTGGTTGGCGAATGCGGTGGCACGGTACTCCAGGCCGAAATCGGTTTTGATGGCCTGGGCCATCGGGGACAGCGCGGCGGTGGCGCCGAACACGGCCGCCATGCCGATGGCTTTGGTCAGTTTGGAAAGGCGGGGCTGGTCAGAATGACTGTTCAGCGCTCCCTGAGCGTCTTTGGTCCACTTAAGTGCCATTGTTTTTGTCCTGTTTCTTCGAAGTTTATTGGTATGTCAGAGGGTCGTACTCCGGTCATCCATCACCGGCCACCACCCCCGGGGTGACAAACCCGTTTCAGGCGATGAACGATGAAACCCTCTCGTATGCCCTTCCCAGGGCATCGTCTCCCGAGCGGACACGTTCGTGGTGAACAAGTCCACTAGACTTTTGGCGAAGCGCCGTGATTACACGGTTTCACCCCACCGTCACGGGCTATCTTAGAGCCCCTTTTGTCGCCGAAGCAATACTGTAAAGCGGCAAAATACCGGTTGGTATGTTGGCGCCGAGTGGAATCCGTCACGCCCACCGGGTGAGAAAGTGAACACTGGTTGATTTTTGGTGAGTGGCCGGCGGGTTTTAAAGGTCACCGGGAATCGGCTGACGGGGGCGGGGCCCCGCCGCCTCTCTGGAATCCACTATAGTGACGCCGCCACCGATCCTGAAAAATGAAACGTCCTGCCTCCGGGTGTTCCATTTTTCGAAATGGAAACAGTTGTTCACTCGTTCAGGTTGGTGGGGAACCGGGTCCGGGGCCGGCCGAGAAATACCCTGAAAATGTTGCGAGATGTGTCCGCGCGGGTGCTCAGGGTTCGCCCACGGTGACGATTTTCAGTGTGTTGGTGCCGCCACCCACGCGCACGGCGTCTCCCCGGGTGAGAATGACCCGGTCTCCGTCGGCCACCTGGCCGGCCTTGAGTAATTGGCGGACCGCTTCTTCGTTGGCCCGGTTTTCGGGGTGCGAGCCGAGATCGAAGCGGCGTGGCTCCACGCCCCGATAGAGGGCCACCCGGCGCTGGGTGCGCGGGTCCGGCGTGAAGGCGAAGATCGGCATGCCGGAGCGCACCCGGGACATAAGTCGCGCGGTGGTGCCGGTTTCGGTCATGGCGATGATCGCCTTGACGCCGTCCAGATGGTTGGCCACATGCATGGCGGCGCGGGCAATGGCCTCGTCGGTGCGCTGCATGGCCAGTTCCGGGCGGTGGTTGGGTGGCCGGTTCTGGTAGGTGCGCTCGGCGCCGAGAATGATGCGGTCCATGGCTTGTACCGTGGCCACCGGATAATCGCCCACCGCGGTTTCCGCCGACAGCATCACCGCGTCGGTGCCGTCCAGCACCGCGTTGGCCACGTCCGAGACCTCGGCGCGGGTGGGCTGTGGGCTGTGGATCATGGATTCCATCATCTGCGTGGCGGTGATCACGAAGCGATCCAGGTCCCGGGCCCGGCGGATGATGTGCTTTTGCACGCCCACCAGCTCGGCGTCGCCGATTTCCACCGCCAGATCGCCGCGCGCCACCATGACGCCGTCGGACGCCTTGATCAGGGCGTCCAGGGTGTCCGGGTCGGCCACCGCCTCGGCGCGCTCGATCTTGGCCACCATGTCGCCGTGGCCGCCGGCGTCCCGGTACAGCCCACGGGCCTGGTGAATGTCGTCGGCGTGGCGCGGGAAGGACAACGCCAGGAAATCCAGGTCCAGCTCCGCCGCCAACAGCAGGTCACGACGGTCCTTGTCGGTGAGAGTGTCGGCATTGAGGCCACCCCCCAGGCGGTTGATGCCTTTATTGTCGGACAGCTCGCCGCCCACGGTGACGTGGCAGCGCACGCGGGAGCCCTCCACGGCGTCCACTTCAAGCTGAATCAGGCCATCGTTGAGCAGCAACACGTCGCCGGGCCGGCAGTCCTCGGCCAGGCCGGCGTAATCGGTGCCCACCGCGTCGCCGTCGCCGGCGTCCTTGTCCAGGGCGGTATCGATGGTGAAGGGGGCGCCGGCGCGCAGCATCACCGGGCCGTCACGGAATCGGGCCACGCGGATCTTGGGGCCCTGCAGATCGCCAAGCAGGGCAACGGTGCGGCCCAGGCGTTCCGCCTGTTCGCGTACCCGAGCCGCCACGCTTCGGTGGTCGTCGGCGCTGCCGTGGGAGAAGTTGAGGCGGAACACATTGACGCCGGCGTCGATCAGGGCGGCGAGGGTGTCGCTGCCGGAGGAGGCGGGGCCAAGTGTGGCAACGATCTTGGTGCGTCGGAACATCGCGAGCTTTCCCGGAACGATGGAGAGTGATGACGCTATTGTGGCAAAAAAGGGTGACGGTTTGGGGGCGACGGACAGCGATAGGAGGAGAGGGAAAGGAAAATGGCCCGCCCGTCAGGATTCGAACCTGAGACCTTCGCCTCCGGAGGGCGACGCTCTATCCAGCTGAGCTACGGGCGGATATCGGCGTGCCACGGGCCTGGGCCGGCGGGCTGCCGATAAGTGGCGCGCATGATAGCGGGTTGCGGCGGGGGAGTCCATGGGAAGAGCGGGGTTTGGGGCCGGCGTCCCGGGCCGGTATGATGGCGCCCGCCGAACGGTGGTGCGCTCGGCGCGGCGGCATTTTACAATCTTTTCCCGCCAACCGGAGTCCGTTTGGTTACCCTCTTGCAGCATTGGGATGGAGTAAAAAACGGTGCGTATTGCTTACCTAGAAGACGATCACGCCCAGGCCGAGCTGGTCACGCACTGGCTCAGGGAATCCGGGCACACGTGCACGCATCTCTCCAGTGGGCGGGAATTCATGAGCCTGCTGCGCAGGGATACATTCGATTTGCTGGTGCTCGATTGGGAAGTCCCCGATATGAGTGGCTACGCCGTCCTGGAGGAGGTGCGCGCCAGCGGCAACAAGACGCCGGTGCTGTTCGCCACCCAGCGTGACGACGAGTCCTCCATCGTTGGGGCGCTCAGCCAGGGGGCCGACGACTATATGGTTAAGCCTGTGAAACAAGCGGAACTGCTTGCCCGCCTCACCGCATTGGGGCGGAGGGCGGGCGTGGCCGACATGGATGATCAAGGAATGATGACCGTGGGACCCTGGACGATCGACCGTGGTCGGCGCCAGATTTTTCTCGACGAGGAACCCATCAAGCTCACCGACAAGGATTACGAGCTGGCCTGCTATCTGTTCCAGAACGTGGGCAAGCTGATGTCGCGGGCGCACCTGCTGGAGAAGGTCTGGGGCATTATGACCCCGATCGAATCCCGCACCGTGGACGTGCATATCAGCCGCATTCGTCGTAGTCTGCAAATCCGGCCCGAGCGTGGCTATCGGATCAAGACGGTATACCAGCACGGTTACCGCCTGGAGCCGGTTGACGAGTAATCGTCCCGGCTCCTTTTTGGCCCGGGCGCCACGCTACGGTGTCCCGCCGATCGTTCCGAAACGCTGCCCCGGCCGGGCTGTCAGCGTATTATTGACTCTCCGTCGTCCCGCCACCGGCTTGCGCCGGGGGTGCGGGGTGGCACGGCCCGGAGCGGGCCGGAGGCGCATAACGATAGGGCTGGCGGCGGCGCAGTAACGACTTTCAGGGGCACCATGGCGAACCCGGGTTCCGAGCAAAAACGCTATTTCATCGAGCACCTCTCGGTGCTGCTGGTCGTGGCGGGGCTGTGCGTGCTCCTGTCGATCAGCGGCGCGCTTTCCTTTTTTAACCGTTATGTCTACGACAGCATGATCGGATGGCTGCCCATGGAGCCCTCCGGCGACGTGCTGATCGTCGGCATCGACGAGTACAGTCTGCGCGAGATCGGGCGCTGGCCCTGGGACCGGCGGGTGCATGCGCAACTGCTGGACCAGCTTCACAAGCAGGGCGCGCGGGCCATTCTCATGGATCTGATCCTGTCCGAGCCGGACCGCGCCCGACCGGAGTCTGACCGCGCCCTGGTGGACGCCATCGGCAACGCCGGCAATGTCTATCTGCCCGTGCACGTGGAGCAGTTGCGCTCCGGTGGGCAACTCACCGAGGTGCTGCCCCATGCCCCCTTCGCCCGGGCCGCCAAGGGGCTGGGCCATGTGGACCTGGAGCTGGACGGCGACGGTGTGGCCCGGTCGGTGTACATGCGCTCGGGAATCGGCCAGCCCTGGTGGCCGCACATCACCCAGGCGGTGTTGGAAGGCGAGGGGCTGCTGTCCCCGGATATCTATCCGGCCGGGGACGGCGAAGGCTTCTCCGGGCTTGCCAACGTGCGCAAATATCCGCGTTACATTCCCTTCGTGGGCCCCGCCGGCACCTATCCCCAGGTATCCGCGGTGGACGTGCTCGAAGGCCGGGTGCCGGATCAGTTGATCAAGGACCAGTTCGTGCTGATCGGCGCCACCGCCGCCGGCCTCGGCGACGTGTTGCCCACGCCGCTGGCCGGCCAGGGTGAATTGATGGCCGGGGTGGAAATCAACGCCAATATTTTCGATGCCCTGCGCAGGGGCGAGCTGATTCAGGGCCTGTCGCCGGTACCCACCATGTTGCTGGGGGTGTTCCTGGCACTGCTGGCGCCGCTGGCGTTACCGCTGGTGTTGCCGCGCTGGAGCATTCCGCTGGTGCTGGCGTCCCTGGGGCTGACCCTGGCGGTGTGCTATGGCCTGCTGGCGCTGTTCGGCCTGTGGTTCTCCCCGGCGGCGGCGTTGCTGTCGGCGATCGTGGCCTATCCACTGTGGACCTGGCGCCGCCTCGAATACTCCATGGCTTATATGCGCAACGCCCTGGCGCGTCTGTCGGAATACAGTGATCTCAACCGCCGCCTCACCGAGCCGGCGCCCATGTCGCGTATGCTCAGGATGCTTGATCAGGTGTTGCCGGTACGGGCCTGGCGCATGCAGACCCAGGGCGGCGCCCCGGTGTCCGGCGGTGAACAGCTGGCGCCGGTGGACTGGCGCGGCCCGCTGGCCCGTCGCTATCCGTTCCGCCACGAGGGCAAGCGCTACGAACTGTCGGTGGCCTGGCGCCAGGGCCTGGATGCCGACACCTACGATTACTGGATTCGCGCCATGCTGGCGCGCACCGAGGCGCGTGGCCGCAGCGGCGGCCCGCGTTACGAGGTGATCGAGAAGCACGTGGAAAAGCTGCGCAATGAGGAACAGCGTCAGCAGGCGCTGACCCGCTTCTTCCAGGTGGGGCTGGCGCAGATGAGCGAGGGCGTGCTGATCTGCGACGCCTGTGGCGGGGTGGTGTTCATCAACCCCCAGGCCGCTTACCTGCTCAGCCTGGAGGGCGTCGGCCAGGACACCCTGGGGCTGGCGGACATCGGTCGCGAGCTTGAATTCAGTGGCGAACGCCAGTGGGTGGATCTGGTGCAGACGGTGCTGGCCGATGGCCGGGTGCAGAAAGAGTGCCGCAACCGGCGCGGCATGGACCTGTATCTGGACATGATTCTGGTGCACGCCGGGGATCAGCCCGGACGCATGCTGATCATCAGTCTCAAGGATATCTCCGACGTCAAGCAGGCGATGCGTACCCGTACCGAGATGCTCGACTTCCTGTCCCACGATCTGCGCTCGCCGATGGTGTCGGTGCTGGCATTGATCGGCAAGATGCGCCATGGCGAGGAGGGTGAGCGCCTGCGTGACTTCCTGGACAACGTGGAGCATTACGCCCAGCGTAACCTGAATATCGCCGAGCAGTTCCTGCAGCTGGCCCGGGTGGAGTCCGAGGAAGCGGTGGAAATGATCGAGCAGGACATGCTCGACGTGGTGGAATCCGCCGTGGACCAGGTCCAGATTCAGGCCCAGGCCCGGGATATCCGCCTGCGTTTCGATTACAACGAGGACGAGGACGTCTGGGTGCGCGGCAACAATGAGCTGCTTGAGCGGCTGGTGGTCAACCTGCTCACCAACGCGGTCAAGTACAGCCATGAAGGCGGCGTGGTGGACGTGCGTCTGTATGCTGGTGACGACCGGGTGCTGTGTCAGGTCCGCGACCACGGCGTGGGGATTCCGGAGGCGTTCCAGGAGCGCCTGTTCGAGCGCTTCAGCCGGGCCAGCACCAGTGGCGGCGCGCGTACCCGCGGCGCCGGCCTGGGCCTGCGCTTCGTCAAGGTGGTCACCGAGCGCCATGGCGGCGATATCACGGTACAGAGCGAGCCCGGCGAAGGCAGCTGTTTCACCCTGTCGCTGCCGCGTATCAGGGTGGATCATCTGTAACCTTTTTCCCCGTGTTTTCTACGGGTATAATCCGGCGGCCCCCGGGGCAAGTCGCAGCTATCAGAGGTGTCATTGTGAAAAAACTGCTGTCAGCCAGCCTGGTTCTCCTGGCCACCCTTTTTGCCGGAACCGCCGTGGCGGCCGAGAATTCCTCCTACCCGCTGGGTCAGCGTTCGATTTTCAGTGACCGCGCCACCGCCGAGCGTCTGGCCCCGGTGGGCAGCGTCTGCGTCGAAGGCGAGGAGTGTGGCGCCCAGGTAGCCGCCGCCGAGGCTGGCTCCGGGGAGCCGCGTTCCGGTGAGCAGGTCTATAACAGCGGCTGTGCCGCCTGCCACGCCAGCGGTGCCGCCGGCGCGCCCAAGCTGGGCGACAGCGCCGCCTGGGCGCCGCGTATCGACAAGGGCATCGATACCCTGGTCAAGCACGCCTACGAAGGCTTCAACGCCATGCCGGCCAAGGGCATGTGCGCCGATTGCTCCGAGGAAGAGATTCACGCGGCGGTGGAATACATCGTCGGTCAGAGCAAGTAACCATGCGCGCCGCCGGCGCCCTGGCGCTGGCCTTGGCGCTGGCCGGCTGCGGCGATCCGGAGTCGGCGCGTGACGTCGGCACGAAGACCGCCGAACCCCGCCCACCTTCAGCCATTTATGGCCGCTACTGCGTTAATTGTCATGGCCGCGGCGTGGCCGGAGCGCCCCGGGTGGGGCCGGCGTTCCGGCCGCTCTGGTCGGACAAAGTCGAGCAAAAGGGTCTGGAATATCTGTTCCGGGTGGCCATCGAGGGCCGGATGGGCATGCCGCCCAGGGGGACCTGCTTCGACTGCAGCGACCAGGAACTGGAAGCCACCGTCATCCATATGCTCAAGAGGAGCGGCGCCCGGTAGCGGCTAAAGCCGCTCCCACGGCAATACGGCGCGGTGCTCAGTCAAGCAGAGCCTTCAGGTTGGCGATGCTGTTTTCCGCCACCCGGTCCTCCACTTCCTCGTCCTTTTCCACCCCTTCCCCGATACGCATCAGGTCGTCCAGGGGCAGTTCGTCCAGAAAACGGCTGGCGATGGTGTCCACCTTCTCGCCGTACTGCTTGCGGGTCAGCGCCTGGGTCAGCGCCAGGCTTTCCCGGGCCCGGGTGATGCCCACGTACATCAGGCGGCGCTCCTCGACGATATTGTCGTCCTCGATGCTGGCCCGGTGCGGCAGCAGTTCTTCCTCCACGCCCATCATGTAAACATGGGGGAACTCCAGCCCCTTGGAGGCGTGCAGCGTCATCAGCTGCACCCGGTCGGAGTCGTCTTCCTCTTCCTGCTGCTCAAGCATATCCATCAGTACCAGCTTGCCGATCACCGCTTCCAGGTCGGAGGCGCCGTCGTCCTCTTCTTCCTGTTTTTCCAGCATGCGCTGGATATTGCGCACCAGCTGCCAGACGTTCTCCATGCGCTTCTCGCCGATGCGCGGGCTGGAGGCGTTCTGCATCACCCAGCCCTCGTAGTCCATCTCGGTGATCAGTTCGTGGATTGCCTGCAGGCTGTTGTGGCCGAAACAGGCGCGGCGCTTCTCATCCAGCCACTGTTTGATGCCGCGCAGCTTCTCCGCCGCCTTGCCGGGCATCACTTCGCCCAGGGCGAAGTCATCGCAGACGTGGTACAGGCCCTGGTCCCGTTTCGCCGCCCAGCCGGCCAGCTTTTCCAGGGTGGCGGGGCCGATCTCCCGGCGCGGGGTGTTGATCACGCGCAGGAAGGCGTTGTCATCGTCCGGGTTGACCAGCAGCCGCAAGTAACACATCAGGTCCTTGATCTCGCCCCGGGCGAAGAAGCTGGTGCCGCCGGACACCTTGTAGGGAATCTGCAGGGATTGCAGCTTCATCTCCAGAATTCGCGATTGGAAATTGCCCCGGTAGAGCACCGCGAAATCCTTCCAGCGCAGGTTGCCCTGCAGGCGCCGGTGGAAGATGTCGCCGGCGATCCAGTCGGTCTCGGCGTCCTCGTCGCGCAGCGCCGCCACGCGGATCGCCTCGCCGTAGCCGTGGTCGGACCAAAGGCTCTTCTCGAACACATGGGGGTTGTTGGCGATCACCGTGTTGGCGGCTTTGAGAATGCGACCGGTGGACCGGTAGTTCTGCTCCAGCTTGACCACCCGCAGCGCAGGCCAGTCATCCTGCAGGCGGGCCAGGTTTTCCGGGCGGGCGCCACGCCAGGCATAGATCGACTGGTCGTCGTCACCGACCACGGTGAAGCGGCCCTCCGGCTGGGTAAGCATGCGCACCAACTCGTACTGGGCGCCGTTGGTGTCCTGGTATTCGTCCACCAGCAGGTACTGGATACGGTGACGCCATTTGTCGAGGATGCGCGGCTGCTCCCGGAACAGGTGCGCCGGCAGCAGGATCAGGTCGTCGAAGTCCACCGCGTTGCAGGCCCGCAGCATGCGGCTGTAACCCTCGTAGGCCATGGCGGCGCGCAGCTCGGCGGCGTCCTCGGCGCGGCTGATCGCTTCCTGGGGCAGGATCAGCTCGTTCTTCCAGTCGGAGATGCGCTTTTGCACCGCGTCCACGGCGTTCAGGTCCTGCTCGGATTCGCCCTGGCGCAGGATCTCCTTGAGGATTTCCTTGCTGTCGGTCTGGTCGAGGATCGAGAAGCCCCGGCGCAGGCCGCTGGCGGCCAGTTCCTGCTTGAGGATACGCAGCCCCAGGTTGTGAAAGGTGGAGACGATCAGGCCCCGGGTCTGGCCCCGGTCCACCAGGCTCTGCACCCGCTCCTTCATTTCCCGGGCCGCCTTGTTGGTGAAGGTGACGGCGGCGATGCGCCGCGCCGGCAGGCCCTTCTCCTGGATCAGCCAGGCGATCTTGCGGGTGATCACGCTGGTCTTGCCCGAGCCCGCCCCGGCGAGCACCAGCAGGGGGCCATCGGTGTACAACACGGCTTCCTGTTGACGGGGGTTCAGCGTCGACATAGAGCTCCGGCGATCAGGGTCGGGAAAACGCGTATCATACCAGCGAATAGCCACCCCGTAGCAGGGATCATTCGACGAGGAGCCGATGCGGCTGGATCGCTTTCTGGCGCTGCACACCGACCTGGGCCGGCGCGGCGCCCGCCATGCCCTGGCCCAGGGCCGGGTGACCCTGGACGGGCGCACCGTCACCGACGGTCACTGCCCGGTGGACGATTTCAGCCCGGTGGCGCTGGACGGCGGCAGCCTGCGCCGGCGCCGACCGCGCTATCTGATGCTCCACAAGCCCGCCGGCTGCGTCAGCGCCACCCGCGACCCGGTGCATCCCACGGTACTGGATCTGATCGACGAACCGGAGGCCGACAAGGCGGAGCTGCATCTCGCCGGGCGCCTGGATTTCAATTCCACCGGGTTGCTGCTGCTCACCAATGACGGCCTTTGGTCACGGCGCCTTACCGAGCCCGGCGCGGGTCATGACAAGGTCTACCATGTGCGTACCGAGGACCCCATCGGCGCCGATTACGCGGCGGTGTTCCGGCGCGGCCTGTATTTTCGCTACGAGAATCGCGTCACCCTGCCCGCCGGGCTGGAGATCCTTGGCGAGCGCGAGGCCCGGGTGACCCTGCGCGAAGGCCGTTATCATCACATCAAGCGGCTGTTCGGGCATTTCGATAATCGGGTGGTGGCGCTGCACCGTGAACGTATCGGCGCCATCGTGCTTGACCCGGCCCTGGCGCCGGGACACTACCGGCCGTTGACCGAAGCGGAGATCGCCGGCTAGCGGCGCGCCCTACCAGTGAGCGAACAGGGCGCGCAGATGGCGGGCGCCGATCCGGTTGAGGGTATCGATGTTGCGCTCGGGGATCGCGTCGGCGTCCGGGTAGGCGGCCAGGGCCCGTTCCAGGCTGTCCTCGCGGAGCAGGTGCAGAATCGGGTAGGGCGCGCGGTTGCTGAAATTCTCCGCGTCTTCCGGGGCGGTGCCGGCGAACTGATAGTGCGGGTGAAAGCTGGCCACCTGATAGACCCCGCCGCCGCCATGCTCCGCCATCAGTGCATCCACCGGGTCAAGCAGGTCGTTGTAGTCGAGGAAGTCCGCCAGGGCCAGCGGCGTCACCAATAGCGTGGTTTCCACCGCCGGATGGTCGTCGAGATGAAGAAGTTCCCGGTGCAGGTCGGCGAGCACCGTTTCCCCATCCCGGGCCGTGCTGACCACCAGCCGCACCCGGCCCTGGTCATAGGGGCGCCGTGCGAAGGGGCACAGTTTCAGGCCCAGCACCGCGCCTTCCAGCCAGGCGCGGGTGCGCCGTTCCACGGTGTTCAAACGTTGTGCTCCGGCGTGACGGTGGCCTCGATGGTGTCGCCCTCGCGCAGCACGCCGGAGTCGAGGATTTCCGCGCGCAGGCCGCCCCGGCCCATCAGGGCGCGAATCACCTCGCTGGGGCTCAGGCCCGGGCGGGCCAGCAGCCGGCCCACCACGGCGCAGGGCTCGCACAGCTCGATGCCGCGCATGCGCACGCCGCCGACGCTGAATTCCCGGCCTTCCAGGGCGTTCAGATCAATGCCCTCGGTGATCAGATTGCGGCGCAGGCTGCCCGGCTCAACCTCCAGACCGTACTCCTGGTTGAATGCCGTCACCCGTTCACTTTCGATCAGGGTGATCTGTTCCGCCGGCGGGGTGTCGCGGCGGTAGCGCCGGTCGCCGACGATGCCACGGCCGGCGTCCACTTTCACCGCCGGCTGACGGCTGACCGGGCCGCGCTTCTCGGCGGCGATGTAGAGGGCTTGAACGGTGGCCATGCCGGCTTCCCCTAGCTGTGCGACGAAGACGGCCAATGGTACGTCAGCGCAGCTCGCTTTGCAGCGCCATCACGTCCACGGTGCGTTCGCGCCGCAGCGGATCGATCAGGGTGTGGGCATCGCGGTACACCCGGGGCGTGCGGTAGAGCATCACCAGCGCCCGCCAGTGGCTGGGGCACACGTAACGGTCGGGCATTTCCCGTTGCAGCCAGGTACGCACCCGGGGGGCCTGGTCGGAGCCCAGTTTCGGGAACAGGTGGTGTTCCACATGGTGGCTGAAGTGGAAGTGCAGCGGGTCCAGCCAGCGCCACTGGCGCACGCTCATGGAATTGTCCACCGGGTGATTGTTGTCCAGCTGCGGGCGCAGCATGTGGTTGGTGAGGATGTAACCCTGTCCCAGGGCATTGGCCACCATCAGTGGAATCAGCACGGTGAACGGCGCCAGCGGGCCGGACACCACCGCCAGCAGCAACCAGGCGGCCGCGCAGGTCAGCGATTGACGGATCGCGCGGGCACGATCGAAGCCCCGGAACTCCTGGCGCCGCCGGGTTTGCATCCACAGCACCAACTGGGCGTGGAAGACGAACGAATAGAACAGGAAAAAGTAGCTGTACCAGGTGCCCGAGCCCGGCGCCAGACGGGTGAAGTTGGCCAGCTTGGGGTGCTTGCGGTAGCGGTGCTCGGTGCCGAACGAATCCGGGTCCTGGTCACCCAGGTTGGTGTGGGCATGGTGGGCCACGTTGTGCCAGCGTCGCCAGAATTCCGGTGGTACCAGCAGCGGGCCGAAACCGACCCAGCCGAGCAGGTTCTGGGTACGCCGGCTCAGTCCCAGGGCACCGTGCAGCACCTCGTGGGCGAGCAACGCCTGGCAACCCAGGGTGTGGCCCACCAGCAAGGCGGTCAGCAGGTTGCCCCACCAGGGCAGATCCAGGGTCAGAATGGCGGCCAGACCGACCACCACCAGGGCGCTCATGGGCAGGAACCACAACGCGCGCCAGGGGCGCGGACGGAACGCCTCCGGGCCCAGATCGCGCTTCACCGCGTCGCGGATGGCACGGGCATCGTCGGCGCCGAACTGGCGCTGGTAGCCGGAGGAAGAAGTCATCGGGGGATCTCCGTGATCATGACAGGGCGCCGCCATTTTCGTTGGCCGGCGGCGCCGGAACGAAGAGCCGGGGCGGACACTGTCCTGTCATTTTCGGACAAAGCCGAGAACGGTTGTATTCTTAGCGTCATGAATACCGATGGCACGGACCTCAATGACCTGGCCGGTGATCGCACGCCGATCCCGGTCAACTATGTGCGCAACCTGCTGGAGCTGATCCAGGAGTTCGGGCTGGACACCGAACGGCTGCTGGCCGAGGTGGGGCTCAGCGAGGACGCCGTTTACGGCGCCGAACCGGCGCTGCGCTTCGACCAGTTCCGCCGCGTCATGGAGGGCGCCCGGGCACTCAGCGGCGATCCGGCCATCGGTCTGGCCCTGGGCCAGCAACTCACCGTCACCGCCCACGGCCTGCTCGGCTACGCGGCGATCAGCAGTGCCGATCTGGGCGAGGCCCTGGAATTGCTGGAGCGCTATTTCCGCACCCGCACCCGGTTGTGCTTGCCGCGCCTGCGGGCGCATCCGCGCTGGGTGCGTTTCTGCCTGGCGGAACCCTACGACTTGGGAGACATCCGCGAACCCTACCTGGAAGTGGTCACCGCCGCTCTCGTGGGCGGCCTGCGCTACCTGCTTGGTGAGCGCTTCCGTGACGCCACCCTGGAGCTGCCCTATCCGGCGCCGCCCCACGCGGAGCGCTACACCGAGGTGCTCGGCATGCCCGTGACCTTCGGCAAGCCGGTGGCGGCGCTGCGTTTTCCGGCCCGCCTGATGAGCGAGCGCTTCACCCTGGCCGACCCCACCTCCCGGCGCATGGCGGCGCAGAAATGCGAGGAGGAGTTGCAGCGCCTGGAAGCGGACCAGGACTGGGCCTCGCGGGTACGCTCCCGGCTGATGCAGGCCGAGGGCATGTTGCCCAGCCTGGAACAGCTCGCCGCCAGCTTCCATCTCACCTCGCGCACCCTGCGCCGGCACCTCGCCGCCCTGGGCGTAAGTTACCGAAACCTGCTCGAGGAGGTACGCATGGCCCGGGCGGTGCGTTACCTGCGCGCCAACCAGCCGGTGCAGAAGGTGGCCGACCTGCTCGGCTACGCCGACCCCAGCAATTTCACCCGCGCCTTCCGCCGCTGGACCGGCCACCCGCCCAGCTACTACCGCGACTGAGCCGCCGTCCGGCGCAGCGATCCCCGTCGTTTTCCGTTACAGTAAAGTCTTTTGACCGAATCGTTGTGCCGACGCTCCGGCGACGGCTGAGGAGAGAATCATGAGTGACCGCTGTTTCGACATTTCCGGCAAGCGCATCCTGATCACCGGTGCCTCCAGTGGTTTTGGCGCCCATTTCGCCCGGGAACTGGCGGAGCGCGGCGCCGATCTGGTGCTCGCCGCCCGGCGCGTGGAGAAGCTCCAGGAAACCGCCGAGGCGGTCCGCGCCCAGGGCCGTGACGCGGTGGTGGTGCCCATGGATGTTTCCGATCATGCCAGCGTGGAGAAGGCCTTCACGGAAATGCCGGCCCTGGACGTGGTGATCAACAACGCCGGCATTACCCGCGAAGGTGGTCTGGATACCCTGGAAGAAGAGGACTGGAACGCGGTTGTCGACACCAACCTCAACGGCGTCTGGGCGGTGAGCAAATTCGCCATCCAGCAATGGCGCCGCGACGGCCGTCCCGGCAATATCATCAATATTGCCTCCATTCTCGGCCTGCGGGTGGGAGCCCTGCTGTCGCCGTACACCGCCTCCAAGGCCGCCGTGGTGCAGCTCACCAAATCCATCGCGCTGGACTACGCGCGCCACGATATCCGTTGCAACGCGATCTGCCCTGGCTACGTGGAAACCGACATCAACCGGGACTTTTTCCAAGGGCCCCACGGTGAGAAGCTGATCAAGCGCATTCCCTACCGGCGTCTGGGACGCATCGACGAACTCATGGGGCCGCTGTTGCTGCTGGCGTCCGACGCCTCCTCCTACATGAGCGGCGCCGCCATCCCGGTGGATGGCGCCCATCTCTGCAACAGCCTCTGAGCGTTCCGTAATCACTGGCGGGGCCGGTTGGCGCCCGTCTCGAGGAGTTCGTTTTGGCCTACCTGTTTCCGCTGGCCGCGGTGATGCTTTGGTCGGGCAACAACGTGGTCAACAAGCTGGTCGCCGGGGTGCTGTACCCGGCGGAGATCGGTTTCTATCGCTGGCTGCTGGCCGGCGCCCTGCTCACCCCGGTGATGCTGCGACCGCTATGGCGCCAGCGCCACGCCATCCGGCCGTGGCTGTGGCACAACGTGGTGCTTGGTATTCTCGGCATGGTCGCCTACCAGACCCTGGCCTACTACGCCGGCATTTCCACCAGTGCCACGAACATGGGCATCATTCTCTCGTTGATGCCGCTGCTGGCGCTGCTGTTGTCAGCGCTACTGCTCGGCCAGCCGCTCACCCTGGGCGCGGTCACCGGGGCGCTGATCTCCCTGGCCGGGGTGATCGTGGTGGTGTCCTCCGGCGACCCGGCCGCCCTGATTCACCAGGGCGTCAACATGGGCGATCTGTTGATGTTGTTGGCGACACTGTCCTACGCGGTCTACGGCGTGTTGCTGAAGCGCTGGCGGCCGGACCTGCCGGCGCTCACCCTGCTTTACCTACAGGTGCTGGTGGGCATCGTGGTGCTGCTGCCACTGATGTTGCTGTCGCCGCGTCAGGGGCTGAGCACCGAGGCGCTGCCGCTGATCGCCTACGCTGGCGTGGCCGCCTCCATCGCCGCGCCCTGGTTGTGGATGAATGGCATCACCCGGCTCGATCCCAGTCGTGTCAGCCTGTTCTTCAATCTGGTGCCGTTATTCACCGCCGCCATCGCCGCCGTGGTGCTGCGCGAGCAGCTTACCTGGGCGCATCTGTTCGGTGGTCTGCTGACCCTGGCCGGGGTGATGCTGGCGGAACTGTGGCGGCGCTTCAGTCCGGCTCGCTCTCCCGATAGCTGAGTGCCTCGCGCAGGTGGGCGCGCTCCACCTCGTCGCTGGCGGCCAGGTCGGCGATGGTGCGCGCCACCCGCAGGCTTCGGTGCAGGGCCCGCGCGGAGAGATCAAGGCGCTCCATGACGCCGCGCAGCCAGGCGCGGTGGACGCGCAGCCCCTGGTTCAGGGCGTCCGACGGCAGGTCCCGGTTAAGGCAACCCTGGCGGGTCCATTGTCGCTCCCGGGCGATCGTCACCCTGGCTCTTACCGTGGCGCTGGGTTCGCCGTCACCGTCGGCGAGCAGGGTGGCCGCGTCCACCGGCGGCACCGTCAGGTGCAGGTCGATGCGATCCAGCAGCGGGCCGGACAGCCGCTGCCGATAACGGCGCGCCTTGTCGCAGCGGTAGCCGCAGCCTTTGTTCGGGTCGTCCAGATAGCCGCAGGGGCACGGGTTCATGGCCGCCACCAGTTGGAAGCGGGCCGGGAAGCGCAGTTGCTCGGCGGTGCGCGCGATGTGCACCTCGCCGGTTTCCAGGGGCTCGCGCAGTACCTCCAGAACCTGGCGGCCAAACTCCGGCAGCTCATCCAGGAACAGTACGCCGTGGTGGGCCAGGGAAATTTCCCCGGGCCGGGGCCGGCCGCCGCCGCCTACCAGCGCGGTGGCGGAGATGGTGTGGTGCGGGCTGCGGTAGGGCCGGGTCAGGAACGCCGACGCCGGCCTCGCGGTGCGCAGGGAATGCACCGCCGCCACTTCCAGTGCCTCTTCCCGAGCCAGCGGCGGCAGCAGCCCCGGCAGGCGTGCGGCCAGCAGGCTCTTGCCGGCCCCGGGCGGGCCGCACAGCAACAGTGAGTGGCCCCCGCCGGCGGCGATCTCCAGCACCCGCTTGCCGGCGGGCTGACCGCGTACATCACTCAGGCAGGGCAGGGCGGTGGGTGGCGAGGCCGGCACCGCCGGTGCCGGGTGCGGGTCCAGGCGTTCAGCGCCGCGCAGATGGGCGCACAACGCCGCCAGGCTGGCCGGCGCCAGGGTGTGGGCACCGGCCAGGGCGGCTTCGTCGGCGTTGTCCGGCGGCACCACCAGGGTGTGGCCGGCGCGGGCACAGGCCAGGGCCGCCGGCAGCAGGGCCGGCACCGGGTTGAGCCGGCCGCTGAGGGCCAGCTCGCCGACGAATTCCAGCCCGCCGGTGTCCACCCGCCCCAGCTGGCCGCTGGCCAGCAGGATGCCGAGGGCGATGGGCAGGTCGAAGCGTCCGCCGTCCTTGGGCAGATCCGCCGGGGCCAGGTTCACGGTGATGCGCCGCTGGGGGAAATCAAAGCCGGCGTTGACCAGGGCCGAGCGCACCCGGTCGCGGCTCTCCCGCACCGCCGTGTCCGGCAGGCCGACGATGGTGAAGCCGGGCAGGCCCGGGGCCAGATGGGTTTCCACGCGCACCGGCACGGCGTCGACGCCTCGGGCGGCGCGGCTGTTGAGGCTGGTGATGTTCATGGGCCCAGCTTAACGCGGCGGGCCGGTGTGGCCTGTGCGAGATGCGCCCGTCGTGGTGTAGGTGTTTTGCCCGTTGGCGGTTAAAGGCGGCCCACGCTGCGTTCGATCAGGGCCAGCGCCTTCTCCGCCGCCGGCGCCAGGGTGCGCTGGGCCAGCCGGGCCACGGCGAATTCCACCTTGGGCCGCACCCGATCCAGGTCCAGCCGCACCAGGCGACCGCGCGCCACCTCCTCTCGGCACACCGAGGGGGTGGCGCTGAGTACCGCGTCGGTGCGCGTCACCACCTCGCGCAGGGCGATCAGGTCGTTGCACTCCAGGGCCAGCGGCAAGGCCTCGCCATGGGCCAGGCCCAGCTCCCGGCCGAGCCGCTCCCGGGCCGCCGCCGGCAGCGGCACCGACACCAGCGGGTAGGCGCGCAGATCGGTCACCGCCAAGCCAAGGCGCGCCGCCAGCGGGTGGCCGCCGCGCACGTACCAGCCGGCGGACTCCACCGCCAGCAGGCGGGTTTCCAGGGCCGAGTCCGGGGGCACGGTGCGCCGTTCCACCACCGCGAAGTCCAGCTGTTCCGCCTCCACCTTGCGCAGCAGGCCGGCCCATTCGCCCACCTCCACCCGCACTTTCAGGCGCGGGTGGGCGTTCAGCAGGTCGGCCAGCACCCCGGGCAACAGCACCGCCGAGGGAAAGGCGCCGGCGCCGAAACGCACCTCGCCCAGGTCCTGCTGGCGGATACGGCGACCGCAGCGATGTGCTGTTCGCCCAGCACCACTGGCCTACCTGGGGCGGCGACAACATCCGCGAATTTCTCGCCGACCAGCGCGATATGTACGCCTTCCTCAACGACGAAACCCTGCGCCTGCTCAACCACGGGCTGACGCCGCTGGACATCGCCGATCGTCTGAAACGCCTGCCGGAGCCCCTGGCCAGCCGCTGGTACGCCCGCGATTACTACGGCTCGGTGAGCCACAACGTGCGCGCGGCCTACCAGCGCTTCATGGGCTTTTACGATGCCAACCCGGCTCACCTGAACCCGTTGCCGCCGGTGGACAGCGCCCGCCGCACGGTGGCCTGGATGGGTGGCGCCGCCGCGGTGCTGGAAAAAGCGCGGGTGGAGTTCGAGCGCGGTGAGTACCGCTGGGTGGCCGAGGTGGTCAACAAGGTGGTGTTCGCCGAACCGGACAACCGGGACGCCCGCGAACTGCAGGCCGACGCTCTGGAGCAGCTGGGTTATCAGTGTGAAAACACCACTTGGCGCAATGCCTACCTGACCGGCGCCCAGGAGCTGCGCCTGGGCGTGCGCCGGGTGGGCGGCGGCCAGGCCCCGGATCTGGTGCGCTCGATGACGCCGGATTTGTTTTTCTCGTTCCTGGCGGTGCGTCTGAATGGCGAGCGCGCGGCGGGCGAGGAACTGGTGCTGAACTGGACCTTCCCGGACCTGGACGCGCCGGAGCAGCACCGCTTCGCCCTGACCCTGCGCAACGGCGTGCTCACCCATCTTGCCGGCCGCCACCACCCGCACCCCCGGGTGTCGGCAACCATGAACAAAACCGACCTGGACCGGGTGGCCATGGGGCGCCTGTTCGCCCTGCTCGACGAATTCGCCCCGGGTTTCGACATCGTCACGCCTTCCGCTACGAGTATGGACTGATACCGTCGACACGCCTCCCCGGTAATAATGCACAAAAATGGTGTGAACCAGATTGCAAAACCAATATGCCGGTTGGCGCATTTTTGTTGTGGGTTATAGGGGATAACAATGACATCTTTCCAGGCTTGCTACCGTCTAACGGGAGCCGGTGGCGCTCTTGTTCTGTGTTGGGGGCTGGCCGCGGCCGGCCCGGCGCTGGCGGCGCCGGTGGACTATCTGATCGACGACGGCGAGGTGGTCGAACTGCCCGGCGACCGCCCCGATCCTTGGGATACCGGAGGCCATTTGTTCGTTGGCTTCGACGGCGTCGGCGAACTGACCGTGGCCGATGGGGCCGAGGTCAACGCCGGCTTCACCATTCTCGGCAACCTCGATGACTCGGCGGGCACCCTTACGGTGACCGGCGCGCAAACCCGGTTCAACAGCGCCAACGGCATGGTGTTCGGCGCGCTCGGCAGCGCCGATGTGCGGTTCGCCAACGGCGCCACCATCTCCTCCAACGGCTCCACCCTGGCCCAGGAAGAGAGCGGCGAGGCGGTGATGAGGGTGGAAGGCGCGGACACCGATTGGAACGTGGCCGCGACCCTGACCGTGGGTCAGCGCGGCCAGGCTGACCTGACTATCCAGAATGCGGATGTGCACTCCGACAGCTATCTGGTGCTGGGCCGCTACACCACCGGCAAAGGCACGGTGCACCTGGACGGCGGCCAACTGAGCAATGCCTTCTATGCCGCCGTGGGCCAGGCCGGTGAGGGCGTGGTCACCATGAGCAACGGTGCTCGCGTGCACACCGCCCAGGGCCTGCTCGGTTGGGAAAGCACCGCTCGTGGCGAGCTCCACATGACCGGCGCCGACACCCTCTGGTCCGGCCAAGGCTATCTGTTCGTGGGCTACCAGGGCGAGGGTCTGGCCACCGTGGCCGACGGCGCCACCGTGCGTATTGCCCCGGCGGGGGAGACACCGTCCCTGGTGATTATCGGCGGCCATCAGGATGCCCGCGGGCGTGTCTACCTGGGCGGCGAGACCACAGCCACCGGCGCCGGCTTTCTGGACGTGCAGGAAGTGCGTTTCTCCGGCGGTGACGGCGCCCTGGTGTTCAACCACACCGACCAGGGCTATGAGTTCCTCCCGGTGTTCAACGGCAATGGCCTGATCGAACACCGGGCTGGCGACACCGTCCTCAATGGCCAGTCCACCGGCTTCAGCGGCACCGCCAGGCTCACCGGCGGCACCCTGACGCTGGCCGCCGACCAGGCCTTGGGCAGCGGCACCCTGGAATTGGACGGCGGCACCCTCGCCACCCGAGGCACCGTGACCCTGGGCAATGCCCTGCGCCAACTCGCCGACACCACGCTGTGGGCCGGTGCGGGCACCGCTACCTTTACCGGCGCCCTGGACCTGGGTGACCACCTGCTCACCGTGGACGGTGACGGTGATACCGTCTTCTCGGGCGATATCAGCGCCGGCGCCGGTGCCCTGGAGAAAGTGGGCGGCGGCCGCCTGTCCCTGCTCGGCGATGCCAGCGCCTACGCCGGTCTGCATGAAGTGCGCGCTGGCGTGCTGGCGGTGGACGGCGCGCTCGGTGGCGAATTGACCGTGTTCAGCGGTGGGCGCCTGCAGGGCAATGGCCAGGTGGGCAGCACCGAAGTGCGCGCCGGCGGTATCCTGGCACCGGGCAATTCCATCGGCGCCCTGACGGTGGACGGGGATCTGACCCTGACGGACGGCGCCGCCTTCGAGGTGGAGGTGGACCCGGCCGGTAGCGCCGCCGATCACCTGCACGTTACCGGCCAGGCGACCCTGGCCGGCTCCGTAGTGCACATCGGCGAAGCCGGTGAATATCGGCCGATCAGCCGCTACCGCATTCTTACCGCCGACGGTGGGCTGGTGGACGGCTTCGACCAGGTGGCCTCGGACTTCCTGTTCCTGGACGCGGCGCTGCTCTATGACGCCAATAACGTGGACCTGGAACTGCGCCGTAACGACCTGAACTTCGCCGCCGTCGCCGAAACCGACAACCAGCGGGCGGTGGCCGCCGGGGTGCAGAGCCTGGGCGCCGGCAACGTGCTGCACGATACGGTGGCGCTGCAGACCGGCTCGCCGGCGGCGTTGGCCGCCGCCTACGACAGCCTCAGCGGTGAGGTGCACGCCAGTGCCGCCGGGGCGCTGCTGGAAGACAGCCGGCTGCTGCGGGACGCGGCCCTGGAGCGCTTCGGCGACGACGACCGGCTGGCCGCCGGCACCACTTTGGCGCGGGGCCAGGGCGTCACTGCCTGGCTGCGAGCCTACGGCAACGTGGGGCAGACCGATGGCGAGCCCGGCACCGCGGATCGTGACCGCGACACCCAGGGTGCTCTGCTGGGCGTGGATCGGGTGTTCACTGGCGGCGGCCGTGCCGGCGTTCTGCTCGGCGCCGGCCGTACCGATCTGAACCTGGCGGACCAGCGCGGCAGCGCCGACATCGACAGCGTCCACGCCGGCCTGTTCGGCGAGTACCGCCACGGCCCGGGTGCCCTGCGTGGCGGCCTGTTCTACAGCCATCACCGCATCGACACCCGTCGTCGGGCGGTCATGGGCGGGCTCAATGAATCCCTGGCCAGCGACCGGGACGCGGATACCTGGCAGGCGTTCGTGGAGGCGGCGCACCGTTTCGGGACCACTCGCAGCGTGGAACCGTTCGTGCGGCTGGCGCAGGTGCGCACGGTATTGCACGGTGGCGACGAGCACGGCGGCGACGCTGCCCTGCACGGCGCCCGGGAAACCCTGGACACCACCTTCAGCACCCTGGGGGCGCGGCTCTCCACCACCCTGGCCGGTGAGCCCACCACTCGCCTGTACGGCAGCCTGGGCTGGCAACATGCGTTGGGGGACACCACGCCGGAGGCGTCACTGCGTTTTGCCGGCGGTGGAGCCTTTACCGTTGAAGGGGCGCCACTGGCCCGCGATACCCTGGTGATGGAAGCCGGCTTCAGCTGGCTGCTGGCCCCGCGTGCCACCCTGACTCTCGGCTACCTGGGCGAGACCGGCGACGGCCGGGCCGACCATGGCGGCCAGGCCCGCTTCGGCTGGTCGTTCTGATCGCTTACCCGATGCCTTCCTGGCTCAGGGCTGATCGGCGGCGCTTTCCAGCGCCGCCACTTCCTTCTCCAGAGCGTCCAGCTTGGCGCGGGTGCGTTCCAGCACCTGGCGCTGCACTTCGAATTCTTCCCGGCTGACCAGATCCAGGCGTGTCAGGGTTTCGTTGAGTACCGCGCGCACGCTGTGCTCCACGTCCTGGCGCAGGCGACCCAGGTCGCCGGGCAAATGACGGCTGATGTCGGCCATCAAACGATCGATAAAGGCTTGGCTTTGCATGGCCGGAGGCTCCACTATTTCGGGGTCGGGCGAATCGGCGTCCGATGGTAGCACGGGCGCTCCGCCGTGGAGCACCGTAACGGCGTGCACCGTTTTGGGTTGTGGTCCAAACTGGTGCACTATAATGCCGCAAATGACCCGGCAGGACGCCAGGAACTAAGTTCTAACCCCCTGAGTTTGCGTGACTTTTTAAAACTGGCATGGGTCGTGCACAAAATGGGCTAGAGCGTTCGCGCGAGTGGATGGATCGGGAACCAAAGCGGGGCCTGAAACCCAACGAACGTCAACGGACGCGGTATAAGCGTTTGAAGGAGATAGAAATGAAACTGGTTACAGCCATTATTAAGCCGTTCAAATTGGACGACGTGCGTGAAGCACTGTCCGAGATCGGCGTCCAGGGCATCACCGTTACCGAGGTGAAGGGCTTCGGGCGTCAAAAAGGCCACACCGAACTGTACCGCGGCGCGGAATATGTAGTGGATTTCCTGCCCAAGGTGAAAATCGAAGTGGCGATCGCGGAAGCCAGCCTGGATCAGGTGATCGAGGCGATCACCAAGGCGGCCAATACCGGGAAGATTGGCGACGGCAAGATTTTCGTCACCACCCTGGAACAGGCCATTCGCATCCGCACCGGCGAGACCGGCGAGGACGCGATCTAAGTTTCAAAGCAACGTGTAATACGACCCATGCCAAGGTCCTGAACACGCTTCCAAATTCTCGGAGGGTTGCAACGTGGAAAATCAAATTTTCGAACTTCAGTACGCCATCGACACCTTTTATTTTCTGGTGTGTGGCGCGCTGGTAATGTGGATGGCCGCCGGCTTCGCCATGCTCGAGGCGGGTCTGGTTCGCGCCAAGAACACCACAGAGATTCTTGCCAAGAACGTGGCGCTGTTCGCCATCGCCTGCATCATGTACCTGGTGTGCGGCTACGCCATCATGTACGACGGTGGCATCTTCCTGAATGGCATTGAGTCCTTCGATCTGGCCGGCGTGCTGGCGGATTCCGCCTCCAACGGCTTCGACGGCGATTCCGTGTATTCCGCCGCGTCCGACTTCTTCTTCCAGGTGGTGTTCGTGGCCACCGCCATGTCCATCGTTTCCGGCGCCGTGGCTGAACGCATGAAGCTGTGGGCGTTCCTGGCCTTTGCCGTGGTCATGACCGGTTTCATCTATCCGATGGAAGGTTCCTGGACCTGGAACGGTGCCGACGTGTTTGGCATGTACAACCTGGGTGACCTGGGCTTCTCCGACTTCGCCGGTTCCGGCATCGTGCACATGGCCGGCGCCTCCGCCGCCCTGGCCGGTGTGCTGCTGCTCGGTCCGCGTAAAGGCAAATACGGCCCCAACGGTGAGATCCACGCGATCCCCGGTGCCAACCTGCCGCTGGCGACCCTGGGTACCTTCATCCTGTGGATGGGCTGGTTCGGCTTCAACGGTGGTTCCGTTCTGAAGCTGGGCGACGCCGCCAACGCGCACTCCGTGGCCATGGTGTTCCTGAACACCAATACCGCCGCCGCCGGTGGCGCCGTGGCCGCCCTGATCGTGGGCCGCTTCCTGTTCGGCAAAGCCGACCTGACCATGCTGCTCAACGGCGCCCTGGCCGGTCTGGTGACCATCACCGCCGAGCCTTCCACCCCGACCGCGCTCACCGCCACTCTGTTCGGTGCCCTGGGCGGCGTGCTGGTGGTGTTCAGCATCGTGGCCCTGGACAAGATGAAGATCGACGATCCGGTGGGCGCCATTTCCGTGCACGGTGTCGTGGGTCTGCTGGGCCTGCTGCTGGTGCCGCTCACCAACGACGGTTCCACCTTCACCGGCCAGATCGTTGGCGCCATCACCATCTTCGTCTGGGTGTTCGTGGCCAGCCTGATCGTGTGGGGCATCCTCAAGGCGGTCGTCGGTATCCGTGTCTCCGAAGAGGACGAGTACGAAGGCATGGACCTGGTGGACTGCGGCATGGAGGCTTACCCGGAATTCGTGAAAAGCTGATTCTGTTTCCTTCCTTGGAACAACCTTGGGCGCCTTCGGGCGCCCTTTTTTGTTCATCGCGGATTCTCCACGGGCGGTTGCGCTGGTATTGCCGTAGGAGCGACTTCAGTCGCGATGAAAAGGGCACCGCCGCTGATCGCGACTAAAGTCGCTCCTGCACCACGCTTCCGCGTTCTTCGCGAATATCCGGCGCCGCACCCAGGTGATCTTTTTGCGCTCTTTTACCCCCTGGTTACGTTCCGTGCCTGGAGTGGCCGGAGCGGGCTGCTAGAGTGAGTTCATGTCCGACTCACTCTCCCGGCCCTCCGGCCCGGCGGTGGTATGCCATGATTGCCACCTGCGTCTGGCGCGGCCCGGCGCCGACCGGGGCCATTGGTATTGCCCGCGCTGCGGCGCCCGCCTGGGCTCGCAGCACCGCTTGCGAGCCCAGGCGGTGATCGCGTTGGCGGCCACCGCCCTGGTGCTGTGGCTGCCGGCGATCAGCTTGCCGCTGGTTTACGTGGACCAGTTTGGCGCCGCCGGCTCGGTGACCGTGCTGTCCAGCGCGGCGGCGTTGTTCGGTGATCGGTACGGCCTGGTGGCCGCGGTGGTACTGGGCACTCTGGTGGTGATGCCGGCGGCGCAGATGACCGCGCTGCTGGTGGCCATGGCCCGGCTTCACGCCGGAGGCCGGCCGCGCCGCTGGTTGTGGTGGTACCGCCAGGGGCGGGAGTGGGCGATGCCGGAGATCTTCCTGCTTGGCGCGTTGATCGCCACCACGGAACTGGGTGAAAACACCAGCCTGCGGCTCGGTACCGGCCTGTTCTTCCTGCTGGGCCTGGTGGTGGCGCGCTGGGTGGCGGAAGGGCTGGCGGACCCGGCGGTGCTGGATCGTATTCTTGAACAACGGGACGCGGAGGCCGGTGATGCCGCCCGCCTCTAGACGGCTGGCCGCCTGGGCCCTGCTTGGCGCCGCCGCGGTTTGGCTGGTGCCCGCCAATCTGTTGCCGATCATGACCTTCGAGAGCATTGGCCGTGAGCAGTCCGGCACCATCGCCGATGGCGTGGTGCGGCTGGTGCAGTCGGGCATGCCGGTGCTGGCGTTGGTGGTGTTCACCGCCAGCCTGCTGATCCCGATTCTCAAGATTCTGGTGCTGGCGGTGGTGTACTGGCGCACGCCGGCGCACCCGTCCCCACGGGCGGCGATCCGTGCTTATCGTCTGGTTTACTGGATTGGCCGCTGGTCGATGCTGGACGTGTTCGTGGTGGCGTTGCTCGCCGGGTTGATGCGCTTCGGCAAGCTGGCCACCGCCAGCGCGGAGCCGGGTATTACCGCCTTCGCGCTGGCGGTGGTGCTGACCATGCTGTCCGCGCATGTTTTTTCCACTTCGCAACTCTGGGACCCCGACCATGGAAACGGTGCAAACCCGTAGCAGCCGCTGGCCCTCGCCAATCTGGCTGGTGCCCTTGATCAGTATCGTGCTGGCCGGCTGGCTGCTGTATCAGGAATTCCTCAGCAGCGATCGCCAGGTGGTGATCACCTTCGCCAATGGTGGCGGCCTGAAAACCGGGGTGCCGGTGAAGTATCGGGGCGTGCCGGTGGGTAAGGTGGACGAGATTCGCCTCAGTGACGATCTCAAGCAGGTGGAGGTGCACGCCAGCCTCAACCAGGACGCCAGGGAACTGGCCCGGGAGAACAGCCGCTTCTGGATCGTGGAGCCGGAAATCGGCGTGGCCGGCGCGCGCAACCTGGATACCCTGGTGGAAGGCAAGTACATCGCCGTGAAACCCGGCGACGGTGAGCCGGCCACCCGCTTCAAGGGGTTGTCGGCGCCGCCGGAGCAGCAGCCGGAATCCGGCCTCAAGCTGACCCTGGTGGCGGACACCCTGGGCTCGTTGAAGCAGGGCCGGAAGGTGTTCTACCGGGATCTGCCGGTGGGCACCATCGGCGAAAGCAAGCTGGCCCGGGATGCCCGCCACGTGGAAATCGAAGTGGTGATCAAACCGCGTTACGCCAAGCTGGTGCGCACCAACTCCCGGTTCTGGAACAGTTCCGGGTTGGATGTGGATTTCGGCTTGTTCAGTGGCGCCGACATCCGCGCCAGTTCGCTGGAGAATCTGCTGCGCGGCGGTGTCAGCTTCGCCACCCCCGACGAGGCCGGCCCCCTGGCCGGCGCCGGGCGTCGTTTCGAGTTATACAGGGAAGCCGAGGACGAGTGGCGGGAATGGGCGCCGGTGCTGGGCTGGCAGTAGCCGGTCAGGTCAGCCGGCGCACCATGGACAGAGGCAGAATGCGCATCGCCAACCCCAGGGGCGCCCAGGGCCAGGACGGCACGCAGGCCTTGGCGGGCTCCCTGTCGATGGCCGCCACCAGGGCCTTGCAGCCGGTTTCCGTATCGACCATGAACGGCGCTTTCTCCACTTTCTCGTTGATCTCCGAGCGGATATAGCCGGGATAGATGGTGCTGATTCTGATCGGTTTGCCCAGCATCTCCATGCGCAACCCTTCCGCCAGGCTGGCGACCCCGGCCTTGGTGGCCGCGTAGGTGTTGATGTTCTTGCGCATGCCGCGCATGGCGCTCATCGAGGACATCACCACCAGATGGCCGGCGTTCTGGGCGCGGAAAATCTCCATGGCCGCCTCGCACTGCGCCAGGGCGGCCACGAAATTGGTCTCGGCGGTCTGGCGGTTGGCGTGGAAGGCGCCGGTGCCCAGTGGCTGCCCCTTGCCCAGGCCCGCGTTGACGATGATGCGGTCCAGTTGACCCATTTCTTCCTTGAAGTCATGAAACACCTGGAATACCTGGTCGTAGTCGTTCACGTCCAGGGGCTTGATACGCACGGAGATCGACGGATTGATGCTTTCCAATTCGGCTTTCAAGGCTTCCAGGCGGTCCAGCCGCCGGGCGCACAGCGCCAGGTTACGGCCCTGGGCGGCGAACAGCCGGGCCATGCCGGCGCCCAGGCCGGAGCTGGCACCGGTAATCAGGATGTTGTTGCGGGTGGTCATGGGCGATTCCTTGGCGCGGCGATTACCGATAGGTGAGCAAATCACCGCTCAGGTGTAAATGCTCATTGAGGGTCGCCAGGCGCAGGCGCCCGGTGTTCACCAGCAGCCGGGTGACACTGGTGTTCACCAAACCCCGATTGAAGGTGATCAGCGCCTCTTCGTCCAGTTCCAGCAGGTGCTGGATGGCCACGCTGATGGCGCCGCCGGAAGTGAATACCAGGGCGCTGTCGCCACTTTCCAGGCCGTTGGCCAGGCTGTATAGCGAGGCCAGCACCCGTTCGCGGAACGCCGGCCAGCTTTCCGGGTAGTCGTCCTCGCCGCGCTGCCAGCGTCTCAGGGCTTCCTCGAAGCGGGCCTGGAAGGCGCGGCGGGGTTGCGGCTGTTCGCTCATCCAGCGGGCCAGGACGGCGCGGTCCTGGGATTCCGGCCAGTGCACCCGCATCAGGCTCTGGTGATCATACTCGTTGAAGCCGGCGTCGGTGTGCCATTCCGTCGGCAGGCCAAGGGCCTGCAAGGCCGCCTCGGCGGTTTCCCGGTGGCGCTGCATGGCGCCGCACAGCACCCGGGGGGCGCCCAGGTTCTGTTCACGCAGATGCCGGCCCAGCACCCGGCTCTGTTCCCAGCCATGGTCGGACAGGGCATCGTAATTCGCGGCGCCGAAGCTGGCCTGGCCGTGACGTATCAGGTAAATGACGGGCATGAGAGCTCCTGCACACTGCTTGACCTCATGCTAGGGAGCGGTTTTGAATAAATCGAATGAATCTTGAAAATAATCGCGGATAAATCGGATGCATGTATCGCGCTTTGACCTGAACCTGTTCGTGGTCTTCGACGCCATCTATACGGAAGGCTCCCTGACCCGGGCGGCGCGGGTGCTCAACCTTACCCAGCCGGCGGTGAGCCATGCGCTTGGCCGGCTGCGAGAGCGGCTCCAGGACCCGCTTTTCGTGCGCCAGGGCGCGCGCATGGTGCCCACCAGCCGGGCCCGCGCCATGGTCACGCCGGTGCGCCACGCGTTGGGCGGCCTGCAGCGCTGCCTCAGCGACGAAGGTGGTTTCGACGTGGCGGAGGCGGAACGCACCTTCGTGCTGGGGTTGCGCGACGGTCTGGAGGGGTGCCTGTTGCCGCCGCTGATCGCCGGGCTGGTGGATGAGGCTCCGGGGGTCAAGCTGCAGTCGATGACGGTGCCTCGCCGGCAACTGGCCACCGAACTGGCCAGTGGCCGTCTGGACCTGGCCGCCGATGTTCTGCTGCCGCTGCCGGAATCCGTTGAGCATCGGCCGGTGGTCAGCGGCCCGCTGGTGGTACTCATGCGCCCTGGTCATCCGCTGGCCGGGCGACTTGATTTGCCGGCTTATCTGGCCGCCCAGCACGTGCTGGTTTCATCGCGGCGGGAAGGTCCGGGGATGGAGGATTTCGGCCTTTCCCGGCTCGGTTATCGCCGCAACATACGGTTACGTTGCCAGCATCACATGGCCGCGCTGGCCACGGTAATGGGGTCAGACCTTTTACTGACGCTTCCCGGCCTGCTGGCGCGGCTGCTGGCGCCGCCGGGCAGTCACCTGGAGCCATTGCCCGCCGACGTTCCGGGCCTTGAATTGCACTTGTACTGGCACCGCGACCAGAGTGCCGATCCCGGGCATTCCTGGTTGCGCCAGCGGGTCATGGCGATGCTCGCCGAGCAGCAGGCTCTGCAAGCCTGACCGTAAATATACGTACCGCTCTTCACGTCCCCGTCACGCCTTCGCCGTATTGCGTGGCCCGCCCCTCCGGCGCAGGATCAAAGTGTGATATGTGTCACATTTTGGTTGTGCAAAAAATGAGTAAGAGATCCCGGGGGGGACCCAAAATGAGCCTTTTCAAGGAATTGGCGTTGGTGGATTGGAATACGGTGGGACGTCGCGTCGCGCTTATTCTGATTCTTGGCGTGGTGGCATGCGCTCTGGCGGTGATGGTGGGCGGTTAGCGCCTCCGCCGGTTTCCGGCGCGGGCAATAGGGTGTCCGTGAACGCCGGGTTCTGACGCACGCGAACGTCGCGGGGGGCGACCGGTTCGCCGCATGCGCCGCAGGTCAGCCTGGCTTCCAGGCGGTGTCCGCACGTCCGGTGCTCATGGAGCAGCGGTGCGCCGCGTTCGTCCGCCAGATAGCGATCACCCCACTGTACCAGGTGCACGATGACCGGGTGCAGCGCCCGCCCCATGTCGGTAAGCCGGTATTCCTCGCGACGGGGACGCTCCTGATAGGCGGCCTTTTCCAGCACGCCCTGGTGGACCAGCTTGCGCAGCCGATCGCTGAGCACATGGCGGGTCACGCCCAGGCGTTCCTGAAAATGGTCGAAACGGCGCACCCCCAGAAAGCAATCGCGTAGCACCATCAGTGTCCAGCGGTCGCCGATCACGGCCAGGGCGCGGGCCAGGGAGCAGGGTTCTTGGTTCAGGTCTTGCCAGCGCACGTGGCCTCCAGCCTCGAATAGGGGTGCCCAGTTTAGCGAATTGACAGGTTCTGAAAAAGAACCCACTATCCGGTGCCAAAACAACCGTGAGGACAACACCATGAGCCAGGCCGCCATGCTGGTGATCGGTGCCGGTGATGCCACCGGTGGCGCCATTGCCCGCCGCTTTGCCCGGGAGGGCTACACCGCCTGTGTCACCCGTCGCCGCGAGGCGGCGCTGAGGCCGTTGGTGGAGCGGATCGAGAGCGACGGCGGGCGCGCCCGGGCCTTCGGGTGCGATGCCCGGGACGAGCAGGCGATGGTAACCCTGTTCGATACCGTGGAAGAGGAGGTGGGGCCCCTGGAGGCGGTGGTGTTCAATATTGGCGCCAACGTGAATTTTCCCATCCGCGATACCACCGCCCGGGTCTACCGCAAGGTTTGGGAGATGGCCGCCTTCGCCGGCTTCCTGGCCGGTCGGGAGGCGGCCCGGGTGATGGTGCCCCGGCAAAAGGGAACGCTGATTTTCACCGGGGCCACCGCTTCCCTGCGCGGCGGCGCCGGTTTCAGCGCCTTCGCCGGCGCCAAGTTCGCGTTGCGGGCGCTGGCCCAGAGCCTGGCCCGGGAGCTGGGGCCGGAAGGCATTCATGTGGCCCATCCGGTGATCGACGGCGCCATCGACACCGCTTTTATCCGCGACAACTTTCCCGACCGCTACGCCCTCAAGGACCGCGACGGCATCCTTGATCCGGAACACATCGCCGACCAGTACTGGATGCTGCATTGCCAGCCCCGGGACGCCTGGACCCATGAGCTGGATCTGCGGCCCTGGATGGAAACCTTCTGACCCCGCCGATACGAGGCCCGATCATGACCGAGACCCTGGAATTCTTCTTCGACGTGGGCAGCCCCGCCTCCTACCTGGCCTGGACGCAACTGCCGGCGCTCGCCGAGCGCACCGGCGCCGTGATCCGCTACCGGCCGATGCTGCTGGGCGGTGTTTTCAAGGCCACGGGCAACGCGTCGCCGGCAGCGGTACCGGCCAAGGGCCGTTATACACACCATGACATGCAGCGCTTCGCGCGCCGCTACGGCGTCACCCTGACCATGAATCCGCACTTTCCGGTCAATACGCTGATGAGCATGCGGCTGGCCACGGCGGCGCTCGACACGGAACACCGGGACGGCATGCTGAGCGCCCTGTTCGAGGGGATGTGGCGCCGCGAGCGGGATCTGGCCGACCCGGCGGCACTGGCGGCGACCCTGGCCGAGGCCGGCCTGGACGCGGAGTACTGGGCGGCCCGGGCCCAGGACGTCGAGGTGAAGGAGGCGCTTAAGGCCACCACCGAGGAGGCGGTGACGCGCGGCGTGTTCGGCGCGCCCACCTTCTTCGTGGAGGAGGAAATGTATTTCGGCCAGGACCGGCTGGATTTCGTCGAAGCGCATCTGAACGGCGAGCCGGTGTGAGCCGCTCCTACCGTGGGTTTTGGCACGAACGCCACCGGAACGCGGCGGGAGCGGCTTCAGCCGCGATATCTTTCCACCTCAGTCGAGATCCGACAGGGCATCCTGCATGAACGGTGGTAGAACCAGCGCCGCCTTGTGGATGTCGGCGCTGTAATACTTGGTGGCGAAGCCCTTGCCGGTGGCGTCGCTCTGGCGGAACCCGCCCACGTCATGGTTCTTGCCCGCCAGGGTGCAGCTCCACCAGCCGCTGGGGTAGACCGGTTGCGGGAACGGCAGGGTGCGGGTGTGGCTGAAGCCGGCCTCGCGCATGTTGGCGTGCAGGTCGCGGATGATGGTGTCGCTGTGCAGCAGCGGTGATTCGGACTGCTGCACCAGCACGCCGCCCTCGGCCAGGGCACGATGGCAGTGCTGGAAGAACTCCGCCTTGAACAGCCCTTCCGCCGGGCCCACCGGGTCGGTGGAATCGACGATGATCACGTCGAAGCGGCCTTCCTCGCACTCCTGCATGAACTTGACGCCGTCCTCGAAGCGCAGCTCGGCGCGCGGGTCGTCATTGGACTCGCACAGCTCCGGGAAATATTTCTCGGAGAAGCGGGTCACCTGTTCGTCGATGTCGATCTGGATCGCCTTGGCCACGCCGTCGTGGCGCAATACCTCGCGCAGGGTGCCGCAATCACCGCCACCGATGATCAGCACGCTGGTGGCGCCGGCGTGGCTGAACAGGGCCGGGTGAGCCATCATCTCGTGGTAGAGAAAGTTGTCCCGGGTGGTGAGCATGGTGGCCCCGTCGATGGTCATCAGGTAGCCGAAGGTCTCGGTGTCCCACATCTCGATGTGCTGGTAGGGCGTCTTCGCCTCTTCGAGCTTGCGCTTGAGACGCAGGCCGAAGGCGGTGCCGGCGGAGTCGAAATGCTCGATGAACCAGTTGTCGTCTTGGGTAGCCATAACGGGAATCCACAGCGTGAAGGGAAACAGGGTCGGCATTGTACGGTGGCATGGATGATTTGCCACCGTGCGTGCAGGCATAATGCCCGCAACGACACCGCCAATACCACCGCCGCCCTTGAAGGAAGCGACCATGACCGACACGCCCACCCCGTTCGATGCCATCTATAACGTGGATCGCTGGGGCGATGGCTATTTCCGGATCGGCGCGGATGGCCACCTGCGGGTGCGGCCGAAAGGCGAGGTCGGCGGTGAGGCCACCCTGGAAGCGGTACTGGCGGCGTGCCGCGCCGCCGGCCTGCGTACTCCGGTGCTGGCCCGTTTCTCAGGCATTCTGCGCGACCGGGTACGGCGCCTCTCCGGAGCCTTCCGCGACGCCATCCAGGCCCAGGGTTACGGGGGGCATTACACCCCGGTCTACCCGATCAAGGTAAACCAGCAGCGCCGGGTGGTGCACGAGATCCTGCGCGCCCGGGATGAAGGCGAGCGCATTGGCCTTGAGGCCGGCTCCAAGCCCGAGTTGCTGGCGGTACTGGCACTGTCCAACCCGGGCGACACCGTGGTTTGCAATGGTTACAAGGACCGCGAGTACCTGCGCCTGGCGTTGATGGGCGAGAAGCTTGGGCTGCAGGTGCAGATCGTGGTGGAGAAACTGTCCGAGCTGCCCATGCTGCTGAGCGAGGCGGCGGCCCTGGAAGTGGCGCCGCGCATCGGCCTGCGCGTGCGGCTGATGAGCATCGGCAAGGGCAACTGGCAGAACACCGGCGGCGAGAAATCCAAGTTTGGCCTGAGCGCGCCACAACTGATCGAGGCGGTCGAGCACTGTCGCCGGGCCGGCAAGCTGGATTGCCTGCGCATGCTGCACTTCCACCTCGGCTCGCAGATCGCCAACATCCAGGACATCAAGGCGGGCATGCGTGAGGCTGCCCGCTATTACACCGAGCTGCGCGGCCTGGGCGCGGCTTTGGACACGGTGGACGTGGGCGGCGGTCTGGGGGTGGATTACGAAGGTACCCACTCGCGTTCCTACTGCTCCATGAACTACAACCTGGCGGACTATGCCTGGCACATCGTTCAGACGCTGTCCGAACAATGCGCGCGCCACGGTCTGCCCGAGCCGCATCTGATCTCCGAATCCGGGCGCGCGCTCACCGCTCACCACGCGGTGCTGCTGCTCAATATCACCGACGAGGAACGCCAGGCGCCGGTGTCGGTGGCGGCGCCCGGCGATGACGATTGCGTGGAGCTGCACGAGCTGTGGCGGTTGAACCGTCTGCTGGAAGGTGGCGGCGTCAATTTGCTGGAGATTCATCCGGAGTTGCTGGGCGCCTGGCAGGACCTGCACCGGCGCTATCTCAATGGCGAGCTGGATATCCGTGGTCGCGCCGTCGGTGAGCAGCTTTACATGAATGGCCTGCTGGCGCTGCGCGGGCGACTCGATCCGCGTCGCCGTCAGCAGCGCGAACTGCTCGATCGCCTCAACGAGCTGCTCGCCGACAAACTGTTCGTCAATTTCTCCGTGTTCCAGTCGGTGCCGGATGTGTGGGGCATCGATCAGGTGTTCCCGGTGCTGCCGCTGTCCGGCCTGGACCAGCCCGCCACCCGTCGCGGCGTGCTGCAGGACATCACCTGTGATTCCGACGGCCGTATTGATCAGTACGTGGACGGCGAGGGCGTGGAGGCCAGCCTGCCGCTGCCGGAAACCCTCAACGGCCACCTGGCGATCTTCATGGTCGGTGCCTACCAGGAAATTCTCGGCGACATGCATAACCTGTTCGGCGACACGGATTCCGTGGACGTGAACCTCAACGACCAGGGGGGCATCGAGCTGACCCATGCCATTCAAGGCGACACCGTCAGTTCGGTTCTGCGTTACGTGAACTTCGATCCGGAACGGTTGCTCGGCACCCTGGAAGAGCGCTGCCATCAGTCCCAGCTTCGCGACGACGAGCGCCAGCGATTCCTGGGCGAGATCCGTGACGGCCTGGCCGGCTACACCTATCTGGAATAACCCACCGGGGAAACACACCATGGATGAACAACGCAAAGCCCGCCAGGAAGCGGTGCTGAAACGGCTCGACCGGTTCAGCCGCTTCACCGATTCCAGCCTCCGGATTCCATTCACTCGCTTCGAGCTGGGCGCGGAAGCGATCATCGGTCTGATTCCCGGCATCGGCGATCTTGCCGGGCTGGTACTGGCCGGGTACGTGCTGGTGGAAGCGCGGCGCGCCGGCGCCAGCGGCGCCACTCAAAGGCGCATGGTGCGCAACATGCTGATTGATTTCCTGGGCGGTCTGGTGCCGGTGGTGGGCGATGCGTTCGACGCTATCTACAAGGCCAACACCCGTAATACCCGGCTGCTGCGCAAGGAACTGATGCGTGACCTGGGGCGCGAGGAGAAAAAGCCGTTTCCCTGGGCTACCCTGGTGGGCCTGTCGATTCTGTTCGGTGCCATCACCGCCGTGGTCGCGGCGCTGCTCTGAACGGAACTCAGGGCGTGGCCCGGGCCAGCCGGTCCAGAAAACGACGGGTACCGGACAGCAGCGGCTCGCCCAGGGTGGCACTGCGGTGGCGCAGCATCCTCAGGGCGGCGTTACCGCCAGCGCGCCAGTGATGATGGCAGAACACCCGCAACACGAAGGCTCGGGCGAACAGGGGATCATCGAGATCACAGTCGTTGGCCATCGGCAGGCGCGGGTGGCGGGCCGCCAGGGCGTTGGCGAAGGCGCCATCACCCAGCCCCCGGGCGGAGCCCCGGGTATCGTGCACCGGCGTGGTCCCCAGTCCGCAACTCGGCGAGCGGCTTTTCAGTACGAAACCGCTGAGCGACCCGGGCAGCCGCCCGGCCTGCTCGCTCAGGGCCTCGGTAAAATCCTGGTCGGGGTCGGCCACGCCGCGCACCCGGCGTTGGTTGTTTAACTCCACCACCTGGATCGGTGGTCGCGGCACCGGCAGGCCAATGCTCACTTCCGGACATACCGGCGTTACCCGCACCAGCGCCACCAGCTGGTCATGGACCAGCGCATGCCGGCGGTGATCGCCATCATGGCGCACCGGCTCGCCCATCAGGCAGGCGCTCACGCCGATCACGGGTTTGTCGATGTCGCGGCGGGGCGTTTCGAAGCCCATTTGCCGCAGCAAATCCGGTAGCATGGAAGACCTCCCGGTCCCAACCAACGGCGATAGTGTTTCATGAAAGGTGTCATTCTCGACAGTCAGACCCTCAAGCCCACGGAGCTGGATTTCTCCGCCCTGGAGAACGAGCTGCCGCACTGGACATACTACGAGCAAACCGGCCCTGACGATGTAAAAAACCGTTTGCATGGCGCCACCGTGGCGATCACCAACAAGGTGGTGATCGACGAGGAGGCCCTGGCGGCGGCGCCGGATCTCAAGCTGATTGGCATCTCCGCCACCGGCACCAACAACGTGGACCTGGACGCTGCCCGCCGGCGCGGCGTGGTGGTCTGCAACGTCAGCGGTTATGGCACCGAAACCGTGGCCCAGCACACCCTGGCGCTGGCACTGGGGCTGGCCACCCGCTGGCACCAGTACGACCGTGACGCCCGCCAGGCGTGGCCGCGTTCCACCATGTTCTGCCGCATGGATTACCCGGTGTTCGATCTCAGCGGCAAGACCCTGGGGCTGATCGGCCATGGCGCCCTGGGTGGTCGCGTGGAAGAACTGGCCAAGGCGTTTGGCATGCGCGTGCTGGTGGCCCGTTCGATGCGCCCGGACGCGGTGCCGGACCCGGCCCGGGTGCCCCTGGAACAACTGCTGGCGGAAGCCGATCTGATCAGCCTGCATTGCCCGCTGACCGAGCACACCGACAAGCTGGTGAACCGGGATTTCCTGGCCGCCATGAAGGCGGGTGCCGGGCTGATCAACACCGCCCGGGGCGGCTTGGTGGACGAGCCGGCCCTGGCCGAGGCGTTGCGCTCCGGCCACCTGGGCGGCGCCGCCCTGGACGTGCTCAGCCAGGAGCCGCCGCCGGCGGATCACCCGCTGCTGGCCGATGACCTGCCCAACCTGATCATCACGCCGCACAGTGCCTGGGTCAGCACCGAGTCCCGCCAGCGGTTGCTGGATGGCGTGGTCGCCAACCTGCGCGCCTGGAAGGCGGGCCGGCCGATCAACGTGGTGAACGGCTGAGCGGGGAGGTTCGAGGTATGTGGCAACAACGGATTCTACGGCTGGCGCCCCGGTCCCGGGGCTTCCATCTGGTCACCGGGGAGGTGCTGGAGGAGATGCCGGAGATCGCCGAGCTGCGCGTCGGCCTGCTGCATCTGTTCATCCAGCACACCTCCGCGTCCCTGGCCATCAACGAGAACGCGGACCCGGACGTGCGCGGGGATCTGGAGCGGCACTTCAACGTCATGGTGCCGGAGCGCGCGCCCCATTATGAGCACACCCTGGAAGGGCCCGATGACATGCCGGCGCACATCAAGACGGTGCTGATCGGCGAGAGCCTGACGGTGCCGATTCGCGATGGTGCCCCGGCGTTGGGCACCTGGCAGGGCATCTATCTGTGCGAGCACCGCGACCACGCCGGTGGCCGGCGGGTGGTCGCCACCCTGCAGGGCGAACGGTAGGAACGACTGTGCGGCGTTCCGCTCCAGTCGCGATACCAAGCGTCGATGATCGCGACTGAAGTCGCTCCTGCAGCCGTTCTTGCAGCCGTCTTCTTACCGGGACAGCCACTGCAGGAACTGGCGGCGTTCCTCCGGGGTGGCCTGATTCCACTGGGCTTTCAGGGTGTCCAGGTAACCGCCGCCCTGGGCGCCTTGCGCGGCGGCGGGAGCCGGGGCGGCGGCTTGTGGCTGCTCGCTTTCCGGTGCCACGGTGGTGGCTTTGCGGGGCCGCGCGCGCACCGGCTGATCGGTGCCGCCACCGCCCTGGGGCGCGACGCTGGCGGACGCGGCGCTTTCCACATTGGTGCCGGTGATGGGCGCCAGCAGGCCACGGTTGAGTACCAGGCCGCTGTCCTCGGAGGGAGTCTTCTCGCCGGTCTGCATGTTCTCCACCCAGCCGGAGAAGTCGTCGGCCAGCTCACGGGCCTGCTCCGGGCCTTCCGGCCGCTTGAAGCCGAGCCGGTAGAACTCACCGCCCTGACCGTCCACCACGAACTTCGCGGGGTCGGATTTCATCACCTCGTGATTGTCCGGATCGAGATCCCAGAGGCGCTTGTAGAAGGCAACGATCTCGTAGCGACCGGGGGTCAGTTTGAGGTCTTTGTAGCCGCTGCTGAAGAAGGTGTTCACGCCGTCGATTTCACGGCCATTGATGGTGAACACCTCCAGGTCGGACGGCACGCGCACCGTCAGAACCTGGGCGTCCGGTTTCTGGGCGCCATCATAGAGCTGCACCACGGGACTGCGGGCGCAGGCGGCCAGCAGCAGAGCCGAACCCAGAAGCAAAACGAACGAACGCAATAAAGCCATGTTGGTCTCCCGATTGGCGGACCCGCCAGTGTGAGCGGGGCCGGTAACGATTTTATGACACTGATCCGATAACGGGGCGGATCAGAAGCCCCAGCTGGTCAGGTTCGCCGGCGGCTGCCCCCGGCCCAGACTGCGTAGCCCGCGGATGCAGCGCACCAGCCACCACACGCCGATCACCACCAGCAGCAGCCAGCCGATCAGCGCCAGGGTGGTGATGCCGGCGATCAGGTAATAAAGCAGGCCGATCCAGAAGGTGCGGTACTGGAAGCGGTAGTGGGAGCGTTCCGGCTCCCCCGCCTCCGGCGCGTTCAGGTGGGCGATCACCGCCCCCACCAGGGCGGTTACCCCACCGGTGAGCAAGCCGATCAGCAGCAGGGCATAGACCACCCTGAGCAATTGCCGGCTCTGCTCGTTCACGGCATTTCTTTCCCTTGCAGGTTTGGTGCCGGGGCGTAACAGCTTGCCATGCAGCTATCCATTGTCTCGAACGGTACGCTGCCCTCGCAGCCGCCCCAGGTGAATTCCTCGCAGCGGTCGGTTTCCGCGTTGTAATAGTAGCGTGGCACCGCCGCGCGGCACTGGCCGGCGTCCGGTTCCTGGAAGCAGGCCTCCGGCAGCGGGTGAGCGGTGCGCCCACTCTGGCAGCCGGCCAGCGCCAGAGCGCCGCCCAGCACGATCAACAACATGCGCATGGTCATTCCTCCTTGGATGTCGCCGGCCATCATAGCAGGCCCGGCCTAACCCATCAGGCGCCCGCGAAACAGAAAGAACACCGCCCCCATCAGGCAGAGCCCCGCCCACAGGTAGTCCCAGCTCAGTTTCTCCTTCAGGTAAAACAGGGAAAAAGGCACGAACACCGCCAGGGTAACCACCTCCTGGGTGATCTTGAGCTGACCCACCGTGAGCACCTGGTGGCCGATACGGTTGGCGGGCACCTGCAGCAGGTACTCGAACAGGGCGATGCCCCAGCTCACCAGCGCGGCCACGATCCAGGGCTTGTGGGCCATGTTCTTCAGGTGGCCGTACCAGGCGAAGGTCATGAACACATTGCTCAGGGTGAGCAGGCACAGGGTGGTCAGAACAGGCTTCATGGCGGGCCTCCGCGTCAGCGGCAGTGTTTCCGGTCCGACGGCAAGTCGTCGCCGCGCAACAACGACGACAACCCGAACGCCCCCAGCACCACCGCCAGGGACAGCAGAATCTTCACGAAAAAGGCGGACATAACCAACCCGACACCGTCACCGGAAAAGGCCACAGTCTACCCCCGCCACCCCCCACCTCAAACAACCCGGCGGTGATGTTTTCCATGAGAGAGAAGGGCCGTGCCGGGGCCGGCCGGGACCGTTGGAGGCAGGGACGCCGGAAACGAGCTACAGGGATGTACTTGCCGCGTGTCCCGGCCGGCCCCGGCACGGCCCTTCTCGCCCCCGCTGGAGAATCAACGCCGGGCGATCTCCACCGGCAAGCCATCCTTGGGCATCGCCAACGGCACCAACTGCACCGGCATCTCATACCCCTCCCGTACCGCCACCCGATAACGGCGCAGGAAATGGAACAGAAAGGTCTTGGTCTGGATCTCCGCGAAGTTCAGCCCCAGGCACTTATGGTGGCCACCGCCAAACGGAATCCACTGGAAATGGTGGCGCTTGTGCTCCGCCCGGGCGTCGCTGAAGCGCTCCGGATCAAAGCGCTCCGGATCACTCCAGTACTCGGGCATGTAATGAGTAAACAGCGGCGACAGGTTCACCAGCGTATTACGCGGAATCCGGTAGCCCTGGAATTCCACGTCCTCGGCGGTGCGGCGCGGGAAGGTGGTGAGTGCCGGTCGCAGCCGCAAGGTCTCGCGGAACACCCAGCCGGTCTCCACCATCTTCTCCAGATCCTCGTAGCCCGGCTGGTCGCCGGCCATGTCCTTCGCCACCCGGTCCATCTCCGCCGCCAGCCGCTGCTGCCATTCCGGGTTCTGGCAGAGCAGATAGATCAGCGAACACAGCGTGCTGGTGGTGGTGTCATGGGCGGCGAACAACAGAAAGATCATATGGTTGGCCACGTCCTGATCGGTGAGGCCGCCTTCCTCCTCCGCCGCCTTGCACAGCTCGCTGAAGAAGTCCGGGGACCGAGAACGGCGCTTCTCGGCGATCGACCCGGCGATAAACTCCTCCAGGAAACGCCGGCCACGCAGGCCCCGGTACCACAGCGTGCCCGGGATCGGCACCCGCAGCACCGCCAGGGAGGCGTCCGCCGCGTCGATGAAGGATTGGTTCACCCGTTCCGCCCGGGGCCCCATGTCCAGGCCCAGGAAGATTTGCGCGCCCACGTCCAGCAGCAGGCTCTTGATGTGGTCGAAGAAGGTGAAGGTCTCGCCCACCGGCCAGTCGGCCACGCCCTCGCGGATGCGCGGATTCATGCGCTCCAGGTAGCTGGCCAGGGCCGGCTTCTTGAACGCCTGCTGCATGATGCGGCGGTGGAACTTGTGGTCAGCGAAATCGCGCAGCATCAGGCCGTCGGTGAACAGCCGCTCCAGCAACGGGTTCCAGGCGGCGCGGCTGGAAAACACATGCTCCTTGTCGCGCAGCACGAACTCGTTGGCCTCGGGCCCCAGCAGGGTGACGCCACGCTGGAACATGACGCTGCCCTTGTGCACCGGCCCGTAACGGTCCGCCTGCTCGCGCACCAGGCCCTGGTAGTCACGCAGAAAGGCCAGGGTCTGGCCCAGGAGCGGCCAGCCATAGTCGCCGGGAATATGGCTCAGTTCGCGCTGGGGCATGCGCGGCAGCAGGGCCGCGCGGGCCCGGGCTTCTTCCATGGATGTCATGGCGTACTCCGATAAACAGGCTGTATATACCGGCAAGGTAATCGGGCCGGTGCCCCTCGACCAGGGGATGTCGGCAGCGGTCAAGCGGTGCTGTTCCGGCGGGTACGATGGGCCGTGGATGCCGCCGGACCACGGCGCTGGTAACATCGCGGGTCCGCAAAGGAGGAAACCGCCATGGCTCATCACGACACCGACTTCCAGCCCCTGGCGCTGGCGGTGCTCACCGTCAGTGACACCCGCACCCCGGACAACGACACCTCCGGCGATCTGCTCGCCGACCGCGCCCGTCAGGCCGGCCACGAGATGGTGGCCCGGGACCTGGTGCGTGACGATATTTACCAACTGCGCCGGGTCGTCTCCGCCTGGATCGCCGACCCGGCGGTGCAGGTGGTGCTGGTCACCGGTGGCACCGGGTTTTCCGGTCGGGACAGCACCCCGGAGGCGCTCGGCGTGCTGTTCGACAAGGAAGTGCTGGGCTTTGGTGAACTGTTCCGCCAGGTCAGCCTGGACGAGATCGGCCCGTCCACCATCCAGTCCCGCTGCCTGGCGGGGGTCGCCAATCGCACCCTGATCTTTTGCCTGCCCGGCTCCAACAACGCTTGCGCCACCGGTTGGGACAAGATCATCGCCAACCAACTGGACAGTCGCACCCGGCCCTGCAATTTCGCGGGCCTGGTACGTCGCGAGGTCTGATCATGTCTTTGATGCCGGTGGATGAAGCCCGTGCCAGGCTGCTGGACAGCGCCCGTCCTCTGGGTCGGGTGGCACGCCTGCCGTTGGCCGAGGCTCGCGGCGGCTGGCTGGCGGAGCCGGTGGCCGCCCGGGTCACGGTGCCGCCCCACGACAATTCGGCGGTGGATGGCATCGCCGTGCGCCACGTCGACCTGGGAGACGGCTCGGTGACGCTGCCGGTGACCCTGCGGGTGCCCGCCGGTGATCCCCCCGGTGAGTTGGCCCCCGGCGGCGCGGCGCGTATCTTCACCGGCGCTCCGGTACCCGCCGGCGCCGATACCGTGCTGATGCAGGAAGACTGCGAGTTCGGCGAGGGCACGGTGACGCCGCCACCGGCGGCGCGGGCCCAACCTGGCCAGAACATCCGCCCCGCCGGCCAGGATGCCCGCGAAGGGGACACCGTGCTGGTCGCCGGCACCCGGGTTTCCGCCCGGGTCATCGGCCTGGCCGCGTCCGTGGGTGCGTCGGAGCTGGCGGTGCGCCGGCCCCGGGTGGTGGTGCTGAGCAGCGGCGATGAGCTGCTGCCCGCCGGCGCGCCACCGGCGCCGGGCAAGATCTACAACAGCAATGGCCCGCTGATGGAAAGCCTGCTGGCGGACAGCGGCTTTCCGGACGTTACCGCCCTGTGGCTGCCGGATGATCGCGGGCGCACCCGGGAGGCCCTGGACCAGTTGCTGGCCGATCCGCCGGATCTGGTGATGGCCAGCGGTGGCGTTTCCGTGGGCGAGGAGGACCACCTGCGGGCGGTGCTCGAGGAACGTGGCGATCTGGATTTCTGGCGCCTCGCGATCAAGCCCGGCAAGCCGTTTACCTTCGGTCGCCTGGGCGACGCCGGCGTGCCCTTCTTCGGCCTGCCGGGTAACCCCTCGGCGGTGCTGGTCTGTTACCTGATGCTGGTGTTGCCCTATCTGCGGCGCTGTCTGGGCGCCGGGCCGGTGCTGCCGGCACCTTACCGGCTGCCGGCGGACTTCGCCGTCAAACCGGGCCCGCGCCAGGAATACCTGCGCGTGCGCCGCGTGGCGCGCGACGGTGGCGCGGTGCTGGAGAAGCATCCCAACCAGAGCTCCGGCATGCTCAGCTCGGCGGTATGGGCGGACGGTCTGGCGGTGGCGCCGGTGGGGCACGGCCAGGCCGCCGGTGAACCGCTGGACTACTACAGCTTCGCCGACCTGCTGGCCTGACGTGACAACAACAAGGATTTCGTCATGAGTGAATCGAACCCCGCCGCGCGCAAGGTGGCCATCGTCACCGGTGCCGGCACCGGCATTGGCAAGGCCTGCGCTCTGGCACTGGTGGGGGCCGGCTATCGGGTGGCCTTCGCTGGCCGTGACGCCGAGCGCCTGGCGCGCACCCTGGCGGACGCCGGGCTGGACGCCGACCAGGCCCTGGCGGTGGCCACCGACGTGGGTGATCCGGAGCAGGTGAAAGCACTGTTCCAGCGCACCGTCGACGCCTGGGGCAGGCTCGATCTGCTGTTTAATAATGCCGGCACCGGCGCACCGCCGGTGCCCCTGGAAGAGTTGACCCCGGCGCAGTGGCAGCGGGTGGTGAACACCAACCTGTCCGGTGCTTTCTACTGCACCCAGGAGGCCTTCCGCATCATGAAGGCCCAGGACCCCATGGGCGGGCGCATCATCAACAATGGCTCGATCTCCGCGCAATCACCGCGTCCCAATTCGGCGCCCTACACCGCCACCAAGCACGCCATGACCGGCCTCACCAAAGCCACTTCCCTGGACGGTCGCCGCTACCGGATCGCCTGCGGGCAGATCGATATTGGCAACGCCGCCACCGAGATGACCGAGCCCATGAAGCGCGGTATTCCCCAGGCCAATGGCGAGATTCTGGTCGAGGACCGCATGGACGTGAGCCATGTGGCCGAGGCGGTGGTGCATATGGCGGCCCTGCCGTTGGACGCCAATGTGCAGTTCATGACGATCATGGCCACCCGCATGCCCTTTATCGGGCGCGGCTGACCCCTTCACGGAGCACGCCTTGGCCAAGAAGCCGAAATCGGAACAGGAGGTGGCGGCTTTTCGCGAGCGGGTTCGTGACGCCGCCACCCGGCTGTTTCTGGAGCGCGGGCCGGATAACGTGACGATGCGCCAGATCGCCGCGGAAATGGGTGTCAGCCCGATGACCCCATACCGTTATTTTCGCGATAAGGACGAAATCCTGGCGCTGGTGCGCGCCGCCGCCTTCAATCAGTTCGCCGAGAACCTGGAACAGGCGGTGCGCGCCGCCGGCGATGCCCGCGCCAAGGCCCGGGCGGCGGGCGCCGCCTACCTGGATTTCGCGCGCCGCTTCCCGGACACCTACCAATTGCTGTTCGAGCACACCCAGGACGACGAGGACCGTTATCCCGAGCTGGTCAAGGCCCATGCCCGGGCCAATGAGGGCATGGCCGGTTACGTGCAGGAGATGATCGACGCCGGCCTGGTGCGCGGTGACGCCAAGCTGATCGGTTATATGTTCTGGGCCACCATGCATGGCACCGTGGTGCTGGAGCAAAGCGGAGCCCTGGGGCCTGACATGGATGTGGATTTTTTGCGCCAGACCACCATGCGCACCCTGTTCGCCGGCATGGGGGTGTTGCCGCCCTACTGGGACGATGGTGATCGCGACTGAAGTCGCTCCTACGGCTCATGACTGTAGGAGCGACTTCAGTCGCGATCGGGTGCTGGCCAGAATCACCAGCCCGTTGACCGTAAAGGTCACCTTCGGAGCGTTTCCGGGGTTGCCGGGACGCGCTTTTACGGCATAAAGTATACGCCGTAAATTATTGGACCCATTTGCCCTTGGAGAGAGTCCGACATGGCTTTACCCGCGCATTTGGCGGACCGGCTGCGTTTGCCGGTGATCGCCTCCCCACTGTTCATTATTTCCAATCCGGACCTGGTGATCGCCCAGTGCAAGGCCGGCATCGTCGGTTCCTTCCCGTCGCTGAACGCGCGGCCGGTGTCGCAGCTGGACGAATGGCTGCACCGCATCACCGAGGAACTGGCCGCCTGGGACCGGGACAACCCGGATACCCCGTCCGCGCCGTTCGCCGTCAACCAGATCGTGCACAAGACCAATGACCGCCTGGAAGAAGACCTGGCCCTGTGCGAGAAGTACAAGGTGCCCATGGTGATCACTTCCCTGGGCGCCCGGGAAGACCTCAACAAGGCGGTGCACGGTTGGGGTGGCATGGTCATGCACGATGTGATCAACGACCGCTTTGGCCGCAAGGCCATCGAGAAGGGCGCCGACGGCTTGATCGCCGTGGCCGCCGGGGCGGGCGGTCACGCCGGCCAGCTGTCGCCGTTCGCCTTGATCCAGGAACTGCGCCAGTGGTTCGAGGGGCCCATCGCTCTGTCCGGTTCCATCGCCAATGGCGCTTCCATTCTCGCTGCCCAGGCGATGGGCGCGGATCTGGCCTACATCGGCTCCATGTTCATCGCCTCCAAGGAAGCCAACGCGGTGGAGGGTTACAAGCGGATGATCGTGGACAGCAGCGCTTCGGATATTGTTTACAGCAACCTGTTCACCGGGGTGCACGGCAACTACCTGGCGCCGTCCATCGTCAACGCCGGCATGGACCCGGCGAATCTGCCGGAGAGCGATCCTTCGAAGATGAACTTCGGCTCCGGCGGCGGCAGCAAGACCAAGGCCTGGAAGGACATCTGGGGCTGCGGCCAGGGCATCGGCGTGGTCGACGACATCCTGCCCGCCGCCGAGCACGTGGCGCGCCTGACCCGCGAATACGAAGCGGCCAAGGAAGCCCTTCGCGCCAAGATGTAAGGTTCATCGCGCTTTACATCGGTGCTGGAGGTCTCTATCCGGGACGCGGATCTGTGTGGGTGCCTTCCGGGATCGCTCAAGCCGTCCCTGGGCGCTCCCGTTTTTGGCATCCCTGCCAAAAAGGGTCCCGGAAGGCACCCACACAGCTCCGCTTCGAGGTGGCGGAACCGTTCCGGGTGCGAACAACGATGAACCAGGGTGGGTTGAGGGGCGGCTTCGTAGAGCCGGTGGCGTCGAGGATCACTGCTAAGCGGCTCAGGGCGCGACGTACTTTCGTTTCGGTTACAGGTGCCCCGGGTTGCGCAAATCGCGCTCCTCCATGGGCGGCGGTGACCACTGGTAAATCCAGGTCTCGGTGAGCGGCGCGCCGTCGCTCTTGCGCTTGAGAAACAGGCGCAGGTTGATCGGCGTGAGATCGTCGTCCGGCGGCACCAGGTCGAACATGGCCCGGTAGCCGTCGATCTCGTGCAGCGGCCGCGCCGAGGTGATTTCCACCCGGCCCGCGCTACTGTCGATCACCGGCTCCACCTCGCCCATGCCGGGCAGTTCGCCGGCGGAGATCGGCCCGCCGCGGAAGTCCACCACGAAGCGCCAGCTGAAGTGCTCCCGGGGTTGTCCCACTACGCCGCCCAGGCCGGTGCGGGTGGCCACGCAGCGGGCCAGGGGCGGGCGGGGTGGCCGGCCGGTCCAGGACAGCCGGTAGCCGAACAGATATTCCCGTCCCGCTTGCACCGGCTCTTCCGGGCGCCAGAACGCCACGATATTGTCGAAGGTCTCGTCCAGGGTGGGGATCTCCACCAACTGCACCGCGCCCTTGCCCCAATCGCCCCGGGGTTCCACCCACAGACTCGGGCGCCGTTCGTAGAACACGCCGTCGTCCTGATAATGATCGAAGTCCTGGTCGCGTTGCAGCAAGCCGAAGCCGCGCGGGTTGTCATCGCTGTAACTGTTAAAACGCAGTTGGGGCGGGTTCACCAGGGGGCGCCAGAGCCATTCGCCGCCGCCGGTGTGCATGCCAAGGCCGTCGGAATCGTGGATCTCCGGGCGCCAATCCCAGGCTACCCGGCGGCTGTTCTCACCCACCTGGTACATGCTGGTCAGCGGCGCCACGCCGAGGCGTTCGATGGCCCGGCGCGGGTACAGTGCCGCGTCCACGTCCATGATCAGGTCGCCTTTTTCCCGGGCGATGGTGAACCGGTAGGCGCCGGTGACGCTGGGAGAATCCAGGAAGGCATACACCCGCACCTGGTCCGGGTCGGGCAGATGCTCGAACCAGAAATGGGTGAATTCCGGAAACTCCTCCGGTTCCGGCAGGGCGGTGTTCACCGCCAGGCCCCGGGCGGACAGGCCGAACTGGCGCGAGGCGCTGGTGGCGCGGAAGTAGCTGGCGCCCAGGAAAGCCGCCACGTCACGTTCCCAGTCACTGTGATGGAGCAGGCGGAAGCCGGCGAAACCGAGCCCCTCGGGCAGGTCCGCCGGGTCCACGTCACTGTCGCTGAAGTCGAACAGATCGGTGCGGTAGGGGATCGGCCGGGCCTCGCCGTCGACGATCTCGTGAATCTTCACCGGCGTCTTGAAGTGCAGGCCCAGGTGGAAGAACTGAAAGCGGAAGTCGGCGTCCGGGCGGTCCGCCCAGAGAGCGTGGTCGGGCCGGTAGCGCAGTGCCTGGTACTGGTCCCAGGTCAGGTCACGGATCGCCTTGGGCAGGGTTTTCGCCGGGTCCCGCCAGGGGCGCCCGGCGAAGTGCCGGGCCATACCCTTGAGGCCGGCGTAACTGAACGGTTCGCCCCGGCCTTCGCGGCCCACGCCGGGGGCCTCCAGGGCCCGGGCCAGGGCCGGCGCCGCCGGTAGCAGGGCGGTGCCGAACAGCCCCAGGGCTTTCAAGACGTCGCGTCGATCCATGCCGTTCTCCGCTGTCGTTCCATGATGTCCATGCAGGTTGGAGCCGGTGACGCCGGCCCCGGTTCCTGATGGTACACGGCTAGCGACGGGCGAGGAGACCGGAAATCAGCAACAACAGGGCGGCGGCCAGCAGGGTGGCGCCACCGATGCGGAAGATCAGCGGCCCGGGGTGGTGGGCGTACGCCGCCGCCATGGCGTAGGCGGCGCCGGCCTGCCCCACGGCGAACAGGGCGGTGGCGCGGCCCCAGGTCTGGGTGGCCAGGCGCGGCGGCACCAGCTCCGCGGTGCGGCCCATCACCGAGGACACCATGGCCGGGATCATCGCCCCCACCAGATAGGACGACAGGGTCACCGCGGCGAGCCCGCCCACCGTCACCGGCAGCAACACGGCGCCGCCCTTGACGGTGAGCGCGCCGATCAGGGTGCGGTGCCAGCCCAGGTGGCGGGCGGCGGCACCGGCCAGGAAAGGCCCGCTGATCGCGCCCACGGCGAACACGCCCCATTGCAGGGCGCTGGCCCAGGTACTGAAATCCCGTTGCCGTTCCAGATAATCCACCCAGAACACGGTGTGCGGTACGAAGCCCACGGCGTCCAGCAGGTAGGCCAGATAGACCGCCACCAGCAGCAGCCCGGCGCCCTGGCCGGGGCCGGCCTCGGCGCCCTCGCCGGTGGGCATGGGCGGCCACTGCCGCCACAGAAGCCACAGCGGTGGCAGGCACACCAGCGCCAGGCCCAGCCAGGCCCGTTCCAGGCCGCTGTCGATGAGCAGCGGCACCAGGGTGGCGGAGAACAGCACGCCCAGGCCGACACCGGCGAAGATCCAGGTACTGCCGCGCTTGCGCATGGACAGTGGCAGTTGCTGGGCGATCAGCGATGGCGCCAGCACCATCAGGAAGGCGCCGGTGACCCCGGCCACGAAACGCCACAGGCTGAACCACCACACCGGCGCCGGCCAGGCGCTGGCGGCGAAGCCCACCGCCACCAGCAGGGCGGATAGGCGGATCACGCGGCCCGGGCCCAGCCACTGGCCGGCGCGACCGGCGACCACCGCGCCCACCAGGTAGCCGAGCAGGTTGGCGGCGCCCACATAGCCGGCGTCCGCCTCGCTCAGCCAGCCGGCCTTGATGACTCCGGGCAGCAAGGCGGCATAGGCGAAGCGGCCCAGGCCGATGCCCACCAGCGTGGCCGAACCGGCCATCACCACCAGGCGAATCGGGGAGGGAAGCGAAGGGTCGCGGGTCATACGCAGCTCCAGCCGGGACGATGCAAAGCGACAGTAAAGCAGAGCACTGGTATCACTAGAAATGATTTTTTAAGATTGGACTCATCACTTCCAATGAAGCCGAGGCCGGCGATGCTGATACGTTCCCTGGAAATCTTCCGCGCCGTGGTGGACTCCGGCAGCTTCAGCGCCGCCGCTGATCGTCTGCACACGGTTCAGTCCAACGTCACCGCCCACATCAAGAAACTGGAGACGGAGCTGGGAGCACGCCTGCTGGAACGCCGCAATCCGGTGGTGGCCACGCCGGCCGGGCGCCAGTTACTGCACTATGCGCGGCGCATCGTGGAACTGCACGACGATGCCCTGTCGCGTTTCCAACCCGGGGGCGAGCCCCTTGGTGAGTTGCGTTTGGGCAGCATGGAAACCAGTGCCGCCGTGCATTTGCCGCCCCTGCTCACCGACTTCAGCCAGCGCTGGCCGCAACTCAGCGTGCACCTGCACACCGGTACCACCGGTGAACTGATCGAGGAGGTACGGACCGGGCAACTGGACGCCGCCTTCGTGGTGGCGGAGAACGCCGGCGACGATCTGGCCCTGCGCCCGGTGTTCCATGAGCGCCTGGTGCTGGTCAGCGGGCGCCCGCTGAAGAGCTTTCCCGGACGGGCGGAGCTGGCGCGTACGCCGTTTCTGGCGTTCCGGCCAGGATGCGGCTACCGCACCACCATCGAGGTGCTGCTGGCGGACATGAAGGTGGCGGCGCCGCGCATTCATGAATTCGGTAGCCTGGATGCCATCGTCGGCTGCGTGGGGGCGGGCATGGGGCTGGCGCTGCTGCCGGCTTCCACGGTGCGTCAGTATCGGCGCCGCTTCGACCTGCACACTCTGGCGTTGCCCGGTGACCGGGGCAAGGTGACCACGGTGATCGCCACCCTGCAGCGGCCCAGCTGGAGCCGGGCCCTGGAGGTATTCATGGAAGGGGTGCCATCCCCGGATCGGGCCGAAACGCCGATCCGGGACGCGGGCTGAGGGCGTCTCAGAAGTTGAAACGCACCATGCCCTGCAGGCGCACGGCGTCGCCTTCCCGGCCATCCACTTGCTCGCGCGTGTGGTAGCCGGCTTCCACGCCGTAGGTGAGGTAGGGGTTGGTGGACCACAGATAGTTGATGGTGCCGCTGGTGTAGCGCTCGTCGGCGGTACCGGCGATGGCGCCGTCCCGGTAGGCATCGTCCACGTCGGCCTGGGCCACGCCATAGGCCAGGGTCAGCAGGCCCGGGCCGGTCTTGGCGCTGAGGCTGACGCCGCCGCCGGTGCCCTCGATGGTCTCCAGCTTGCCGCTGCTGCTGACGTAACCCGGGGCCGCCGGGCTCAGATACAGATAGCCGCCGATACCGTCACCATGGGTCACCGAGCCACGCAGGGTGAGGGTATCGGTGAGCTGGGCGCGGGCTTCCGCCATCACACCCCAGCCCGTGGCGGAGTCGTCGCTCCAGGCGCTGTTGCTGACGGTCTCGCCTTCCGCGTCATATTCCAGGAAGCGCACCAGCGCCGCGGTGGCGAATTGCACCGGCCCGGCGGTGTTCTGGTAACGGGCGGTCAGGTCCGGGAAGCGGAACTGGTTGGTGTCCTCGGCGATCACCTCGCCGCCGGCGTGGCCGGTGCCGGTGCCTTTCGGGTCTTCCACGGAGAACGAGAACGGGCCGGTGGTGTAGCGAAGCTGCGCCTGGCGGCCGCCGCCCTGGCCCAGGTCGCGGTTGAAGTCGATGGTCTCGTAGAGGCTCAGCACATTGCCGAAGTTGGTCCAGGTCTGGCCGGCCAGTAGACCCTTCCATTCACCGTAGGCGTGGCGCAAACGCAATTCACCACCGCCGTCGGCGAAGCCGCCGCCGCCGTAGAAGTCGGTTTCGATCACGGTGCGCAACACATCGCCGTCGATCAGGGTGGACGTGGTGAACCCCAGCCGGCTTTCGAAGGCGTGCATGGTCAGGTGCCCGTCGGCGCCGGGTTCATGGTCGAGCGGAATGCGGTTGCGCAGAACCGCATTGCCGAGATCCGCGTCGAGATCGTAGATCACATCCAGCTTGGCGTAGCCATACAGATCCACATCGGTGTTGCCGGCCTTGAATTCCACCGCCTGGGCGGTGCCGGCGAGGGCGGTGAAAACGGCGCCCAGTGACAGAGTCGAGAGTTGTTTCGAAGTTATGATTTTCATGGGTTCCCCTCGGGTAACGCCGGGCTACCCGCTGTCAGTTTGTTGGAAGGGATGGGTGTTTTATATGTAATCTTTATAAGACATTTAAATGTATTCTAAACAGGTCTTTGCGGAGATTGCAAACCGCCTGCGCGGGGGCCGGGGTGTTCTTCCGTAGGAGCGGCTTCAGCCGCGATAGCGGGCGTGGATGATCGCGGCTGAAGCCGCCCCTACGAAGTTCCCTGAAGGGAACGATCTCCGCGGGAGCGGCCGCCGTTGACCAGCGTCGGGCGTTTAGCCCGACAGGGATGGGAGCCAGGTGACGATGGCGGGGAAGGTGGTCAGCAGGGCGAGCAGCAACAGCGAGCACAGAATGTAGGGGATCGCCGACAGATAGATTTCGCGCATGCTGGTGCCGGCCGGTGCCACGCCCTTCATCACGAACAGGTTCAGCCCCAGGGGGGGCGTGGAGAAGCCGATTTCCAGGGCGATCAGGGTGACCACGGAGAACCATACCGGGTCGAAGCCCAGGGTTTGCGCCAGGGGGAAGAAGAACGGCACCGTGATCATCATGATTGAGATCGCCTCCATGAAGGTGCCCAGTACCAGCAGTACCAGCAACATGGCGCCGAGCATCAGCAACGGGTGCAAATCGAAGTGGGTGGCCCACTGGATCAGGCCATGGGAAGCGCCTGAGAACGCCAGTAACTGGCTGAAGGTGGCCGAACCGAACACGATCAGATAGGCCATCAGCGTGACCTTGAGGGCGCCGGTCACCGACAGTTTGAACGCCTCCCAGGACATGCTGCGGAACACCAGCGCCAGCACGATCACGCCCAGGGCGCCGAAGGCGGCTGATTCCGACGGCGTGGCGAAGCCGGTGAGCATCATCACGATGATCATGACGATGATGCTGAGCATGGGCAGGATGTCCCGACCCAGGGTTTTCAGTTTTTCTCCCAGAGGAAGGGCGGGCACGTCGTAGGCCGGCGCCGAATCCGGCTTGAGGCGGGTCTTCAGCCAGATGGTCGCCATGTACAGCGAAGCCAGCAGTACGCCGGGCAGGACGCCGCCGATCAGCACGTCGCCGATGTCGATCTTGGCCAGGGTGGCGAGCAGCACCGCGATCGCCGACGGCGGAATGATGATGGCCAGGCCGCCAGTGCCGAGGATCGGCCCGATGGACATGTATTTCTTGTAGCCACGACGCTCCATTTCCGGCACCAGCAGGGAGCCGAGCAGGGCGGTGGACCCCATGGAGGAACCGCTCAGGGTGGAGAAGGCGGTGCCGCCCACCACGGTTACGTAGGACAGGCGCCCGGGCACCCGGCCCATCAGGTGGTCGATGGCGTTGAACATGCGCATGCCCAGCCCGGTGCGGAAGAACAGCTCCCCCATCAGCAGGAACAGCGGAATCGGCACCAGGCTGAAGCTGGACAGGGCACCGAAGCCGTTGTTCAGCAACTGGATCAGGCCGGCATCGCCGCGCATGAATACCCAGGCGCCGATCAGGTTGGCGCCGATGAAGGCGATCGCCACCGGCACGCCGATGAACATCAGAATCAGAACGGAGGAAAGCAGAAACAGCAGAGCGAGATGCCAGTCCATGTCAGAGCGCCTCCGTCTGGTTGCCGTGATAGGTATCGCGGGAGAACACGAAGCGCAGGAACTCCAGGCCCATCAGAGAGAAGCTGATCGGGTAGGTGATGGTCAGCATCCACATCGGGAAGTAGTAGGTGCGCACGTCGTAGTCCACGCGGTCGATGTTGGTGGCCACCAGCTCGGTGCCCTTGACCGCCAGCACGAAGCAGATCACCGCGCAGATCACCATCACCAGCCGGCTGAGCAGTCGCTGGACGGTCTCTGGCAGTTGATTGATGACGATCTCGATGTAGACGTGCCCTTTTTCACGCACCAGCCAGGGCGCGCCAAGCAGGGTCAGGTAGAACATGGAATATTCGGTGGACGAAAACAGCCAGGCCGGTGATTGCACGCCCAGGTTGCGGATCACCACGGACAGCACGATGGCCACCATCAGCCACACCAGCAGGGTGGCGGCGATGAACGCCATGGCGTCGATCAGCCGGTTATAGATACGGGTCAGGGAAGACATAGCGGCACTTATTCGGGTTATTGGTTCGGGTTATTGGTCGGATGGTTCAACGGACGGCTCGTTGAACTTGTCGATCAACTCCTGGTAATGGCTCAGCCCCCCGGGCTGATGCTTCATATAGCGCTTCATGCGCCGCCAGGAGGCTTCACGGGCGGCGTCCAGATAGTTCCGGGCGGCTTCGCCCTGGAGCACGAACGGCGTCATGCCGTTCTGTTCCAGTTCCTTCTGTTGTTGGCGCGCCGCCTTGGCGAACCGCAGGGCGCTGTCGCGCTCATGCTCGATGGCCACTCGCTGCAGGATGGTCCGGGCTTCCGTGCTGAGCTTGTTCCAGCTTTCCAGGTTGACGATCACGCCCATGTCCGTGGAGTAGAACGCCGGGTCGATGCGGTAACGAAGGAACTTGTCCCAGCCCAGATCACTCATGCCGATCTGGGTCCAGCCGGTGGCGTTGACCACGGAGCGTTCCAGGGCGGAGTAAACGTCGGTGGTGGGCAGGCTGATCGGCTGGGCTTTGAGGTAGTCGGTAAAGAAGGCGTCGTACACCGGATTGCTGCGCAGACGCAGACCGGGTAGCGCCAGATCGCCGTTGTCGTCCACCGCCGGCTTATTGATGGTGTAGAGGTTGTACTTGATGCCGCTGTCGAACCAGCCCAGGTAGTAGACCCCCATCTTGCGCTGGTGGATGCGATTGAGCAGCTCGATGCCGCCGCTTTGACGGGCATGGATGGCGTTGCTGTTGGAGGAGATCAGGGCGTCCCGCTCGGGGAGGGTCCCGGCGTAGAAACTGGCGGCGGTGTAGGCCATGTCCACCACGCCGTTGCGTACCGCGTAGGGTTGTTGGGACAAGCCGATCACCTCGGGGCCGCCGAGCACGTTGATGCGGATCACCCCTTCCCCTTCCCGGTTCACGTCGTCGACGAACTCCAGGAAGCTCTGCGTGTAAATCAGCGATGGCGGAAAGGCGTGCAGCGCGGTGATCACCTGCTCCTGGGCATGGGCGGCGTACGCCCAGAGCAGAGCAAGGCCGGCGACGGCCATGCGCGAATATCTGTTCATGGAAACCTCGTTTCTTGGTGTTCTTGCTATTCAGGCCGCGTCCAGGGATGGGCGGCGGTGTAGGCGTTCCGGAACGCCTCGATTTCATCGTGGCGGGCCCGGGTCAGGTCGATGTCGTCCCAGCCATTGAGCAGCTTGATCTTCCAGGTGGCGTCGATCTCGAACGGAAACGACTCGCCGAAAGCGGTAATACGTTGTCGCTCCAGATCTACGTGGATTTCATCGGGCCCTTCATCGAGCAAGGCAAGCAGTCTTTCCGCGTCCTGTTCGGACACCACCGCCGGTAGCAGGCCGTTGTTCACCGAATTGGATGAAAAGATGTCGCCGAAGCTGGGGGCGATCACGCAACGGAAACCGTAGTCCACCAGCGCGTAGACCGCCGCCTCCCGGGATGAGCCAGCGCCGAAATTGCGGCGGGCAACGAGGATCTCGCTGCCCTTGGCGCGGGGGTGATTGAGAACGAAATCGGTGGCCGTGCCGTCCTCGTCGAAGCGCATGTCGTGCAACAGGAAACGGCCATAGCCCTTGTCCCGGGATTCCTTCATGAAGCGCGCCGGGATCAGGCGGTCGGTGTCCACGTTTTCCAGGGGCAGCGGGCAAGCGAGCGCGGAGAGTTCGGTGAAAGGCGTCATGGGATTACCTCGTCAACTCGCGGAGGTCGGTGAGATGGCCGGTCAGCGCCGCCGCCGCCACCATCGCCGGCGACATCAGATGGGTACGCGCGCCGGGGCCCTGGCGGCCTTTGAAATTACGGTTGGTGGTGGAGGCGCAGCGTTCGCCGCTGGCGACCTGATCACCGTTCATACCCACGCACATGGAACAACCGGATTCGCGCCATTCCAGGCCGGCTTCGGTGAAAATCCGGTCGAGGCCTTCTTCCTCCGCCTGCCGTTTCACCAGGGTCGAGCCCGGTGAAACGATGCCCGGCACCTTGCAGCGCTGGCCCTTGAGTACTTCGGCGGCGGCGCGCAGATCCTCGATACGGGCGTTGGTGCAGGAACCGATAAATACCGAGTCCACGGTCACCTCGGTGAGAGGCTGGCCGGGGATCAGGCCCATGTAGTCGAGGCTGTCGCGGATGCGCGCCGCCTCCGCCTGGGAAGACGCCAAGGCCGGGTCCGGCACGCGGGCGTCGATGGGCAGGGCTTCCTCGGGCGATACGCCCCAGGTGACCTGTGGCGCGATCTCCTCGCCACGCAGGGTGATTTCCCGGTCGAAACGGGCGCCCTCGTCGGTGTTGAGGGTGCGCCAGTATTCCACCGCCCGCTCCCAGTCCTTGCCGCCGGGTGCCAGGGGGCGACTCTTCAGGTAGGCCAGGGTTTTTTCGTCCGGCGCGATCATGCCGCAGCGACCGCCGCCTTCGATGGAAAGGTTGCACAGGGTCAGGCGGGCTTCCACGCTCAGGTCGCGGATCACCTCGCCAGCGTACTCGATGGCGTAGCCCCGGGCGCCATCGGCGCCGAGCCGGGAAATCCAGGCCAGAGCGATGTCCTTGGCGCCGACACCGGGCCGCAGCCGGCCTTCCACCTTGATGCGCAGGCGCTTGGGTTTGGTCTGCCAGAGTGTCTGGGTAGCCAGCACGTGGGCCACTTCCGAGGCGCCAATGCCGAACGCCAGGGCGCCCAGGGCACCGTGAGTGGAGGTGTGGCTGTCGCCGCAGACCATCACCAGGCCGGGTTGGGTGATGCCCTGCTCCGGGCCCACCACATGGACGATGCCCTGGCGCGGATCGTCCAGGCCAAACAGCGATACGCCGTGCGCGCGGGTGTTGTGCTCAAGCTGCTCGATCACCGAACGTACCTTGTCGGTAACCACCTTGATGGAGCGGCCCCGGGTAGGTACGTAATGGTCGGCGATGCCGGTGGTGCGTTCCGGATGGGCGACCTTGAGGCCGCGATCATTGAGCTTGTTGAAGGCGTGGAAGGAGCCCTCGTGGACGAAATGCCGGTCGATCCAGAGCAGGCTCTGCCCGCTCTCGTTACGCAGGATTTCGTGGGCGTCCCAGATCTTATCGAACAGGGTTCTCGGTAGTTGTGTCACGGCCGTGCCTATGGGGTATGCGCCTAGGGGGCCGGAACCGCGGGCCCGCCCCGAGGATGTATTTATCTGTATCTGATATATGTATTAAATGTACTACAGATAAAGCAAAGATAGACGCCCCCCACGGGCATGTCAAACCGGAATCACAGCCCCCCTTCCGGGTTGCCGCCGGCCAACGGTTCCCAATAACGGGAGTCTTCGTCGCCGGTACGGTTCAGGTCGATCTGGAAGCGGTAGCGGTCCGGCCGGTAGAGAGCGTCCAGATGCTCCACGCCCTTGCCGTTCTGGTCGTAGACCACCCGGGTCAGGGCCAGCAGGGGCGAGCCCACCGCCACTTCCAGGGCCTCCGCTTCGGGCTGGGTGGCCAGGGTGGCGGAAATCGTCTGGGTGGCGTGATCGATGGTCACGCCGCTTTGTTCGAGCAGCACGAACAGCGGCGTATGGGCCAGGTCGGATTCGCTGTAATGGTGGGCGATGCTGGCCGGCACATGGGTGGTCAGATAGGAAAACGGCCGGTCCTCCACTTGCCGCACCCGCACCGAACGTTGGGTTTTCTCGCCATCCTCCAGCTTCAGGCGCTGGCGGATCGGCGCTTCCGGCGTCACATAGCTGAACTCCAGCAGCCGCACCTTGGACGACTGGCTCATCTTCAACATGTTGGGCAGCAGGTTGGACACGCTGGCGGTCATCACCGTGGCCTCCAGCGGCTGCTCCAGCACCACCGTACCGACCCCGGGGCGCCGCGCGATCAGCCCGGCCTGGCGCAGCGCGTCCATGGCGCGCCGCACGGTGACCCGGGACACCTTGTACTGCTCGGCCAGCTTGAGTTCGCCGGGCAGCTTGTCACCGGGGCTCAGCCGCCGGCTCAGAATGGCGTCGCGCAACAGCAGGAACAGATTGTGCGATTTGGTGCCGCTGACGGCGGTGTGGAGAGGGTTGTTGTCATTCATGTGAGCTTCCCACGGGCGTCGGGTAGGGGCGGGCCATGGCTTGACGCCGTTCGTCTTTAAACATATAAATGTATTATATATAAGTCATTTTGATGTTTGGTGCTGCGCGCATTGTAGGCCAGTTACGGATGGCTGTTTAGTCCGTCGCCCGCTTTGGCACCACCCCGAGGACCAGTAATGTCAGTAATGAGAGGACCGATGAGCCAAGCAGGTAGTAATTTCAAGGAGCAGCTTCTTCAGGATGATATCGTGGTGGCGCCTGGCGTATACGATGCGCTGAGCGCGTCGATCGCCGAGCAGACCGGCTTCGGTACCGTGTATCTGTCCGGCGCCAGCATCGCCTATACCAAGCTGGGCCGCCCGGATATCGGCCTGACCAGCTTCACCGAGGTGGTCGACACCCTGGCGCACATTCGCGAGCGCTCCGAGGTGTCCATCGTGGTGGACGCCGATACCGGCTTCGGCAATGCCATGAACGTGGGCCGCACCGTGCGCCTGATGGAGGCGGCGGGCGCCAATGCGATTCAGCTTGAAGACCAGACCTATCCCAAGCGCTGCGGGCACCTGCGTGGCAAGAGCCTGGTGCCCAAGGGCGAGATGGTGGGCAAGATCAAGGCGGCGGTGGACGTCCGTCGCGACGAGCGCACCCTGATCGTGGGCCGCACCGACGCGCTGGCCGTGGACGGCCTGGAGGCGGCCCTGGAACGGGCCGAGGCCTACCGGGAGGCGGGCATCGACCTGCTGTTCGTGGAAGGCTTGCGCGGGGCCGACGACATCGACGCCATCCTGGGCCGTTTCAAGGGACGGGTGCCGGTAATGGCGAACATGGTCGAAGGCGGCGACACGCCGATCCAGGATGCCGCCTCGCTGCAGGCCCTGGGTTTTTCCATGGTGATTTTCCCGGGCGCTCTGGTACGCGCCTTCACCTTCATGGCCAATCGGTTCTTCGGCACGCTGAAGAGTGACGGTACCACCGACAACTTCCGCGACCACATGCTCGACTTCAAACAACTCAACGAATTCCTCGGCACGGAACGGCTTCTGGCCCAGGGCAAGCAATACGAAAACTAGGCGGAGAGATCATGATCACCACCGACAAAACAGCCAAGCAGATTTTCCAGGACGTCATCGCCAACCCGCAGCGGGTACCCTTCGGGTTTGGCAAAAAGGCCGTGCTGGTGAACGTGGACCCGCAAAAAGCGTACACCCGCACCGACCTCTACAAGACGGCCTACGAAACCGACCCGCGCCAGCTCGAGTACGTCAACGCGCTGGCCGAACGCTTCCGCGCGCTGGGCTGGCCGGTGGTCTGGACCCATGTGGCCTTCCTGGAGTCCGCCGAGGACGCCGGCGTCTGGGGCACCCGCACCGACACTCCGGACTCGCTGCAGAACATCAAGTACGGCTCCGACCGCGCCGTCTTCGATGAGCGCGTCCACATCGATCATGACCGCGACGTGATCTATACCAAGCGCATGCCGTCGGCGTTTTTCGAGACGCCGCTGCAGTCGCTGCTGGTATGGCACCAGGTGGACACCGTGATCATCACCGGCGGCTCCACTTCCGGCTGCATCCGCGCCACGGCGGTGGAAAGCCTGTCGCGGGGCTATCGCACCATCGTGCCCCAGGAGTGCGTGGCGGATAAGCACGAGAGCTACCACTACGCCAACCTCACCGACCTGCATCTCAAGTACGCCGACGTGATGAACGTGGCCGACGTGCTGGCCTGGCTGGACGGTGAAATCGCATGAAGGAAAGTCTCGGCGTTTACGATTACTGGCCCTACGAGGACCGCCCCAGGCTGGAGTGGCCCAACGGCGCCCGGGTGGCGTTCTGGGTGGCCCCCAATATTGAGTTCTACGAACTGGACCCGCCGGCCAACCCGCACCGCAAGGCCTGGCCGCAGCCGAGCCCGGCGGTGCCCGGATACAGCATCCGCGATTACGGCAACCGGGTGGGCCACCGCCGGCAGATGGCGTTGCTCGACAAGTACGGCATTCGCGGCTCGGTGTCCCTGTCCGTGGCGCTGTGCGAGCATCACCCGGAGATCATTGATATGTGCCGGGAGCGGGATTGGGAGCTGTTCAGCCACGGCATCTACAACACCCGCTACACCTATGGCATGAGCGAGGCCCAGGAACGGGCCATGATCCGTGATGCCATGGAATCCATCCATCGCCACACCGGCCAGAAGTGCGCCGGCTATCTGGCGCCGGCGTTGTCCCATTCCGAGCGCACCCTGGACCTGTTCGCCGAGGTGGGCAGCGAGTTGTTCGGTGACGAGGGCGGCTTCTACACCTGCGATCTGTTCCACGACGACCAGCCCACGCCGGTGTCGGTGCGCAACGGCAAGCGCTTTATTTCGGTGCCGTACTCCCTGGAGATGAACGACACCATCGTCTACGCCGTCAACAAGGTGGAGCCGCGCCATTACGCCACCATGCTCAAGCGTCACTTCGACCGGCTCTACGAAGAAGGCGCCGAGTCCGGCACGGTGATGTGCATTCCCACCCACAACTACCAGGTGAGCTGTCCGCACCGCATCAAGGCGCTGGAAGAAGCCCTGGAATACATCACCGGTCACGATGACGTCTGGGTCACCACCGGCCGGGAGGTCGCCGAGCACTACCTGGCCCACCATTACGACACCGCCGTGGCGGACATCGAGAAACGCAAAGGAGGCGCGCGATGAGCCTGGACGACGCCTATTTCGACTACCCATGGCGCCGCCATGGCTACGACCACGAACGCTATGACTGGTCCATGCTCGCCGACCGCCCGGCGATCAACTGGCCGGAAGGCAAACGACTGGCGGTGTGGGTCAACCTGTCGCTGGAGTTCTACCCGCTCAACCAGCGCGGCGAACCCTTCCCGGTCCCCAACGGCATGAAGATGCCATACCCGGATCTGCGTCATTTCACCTTGCGCGACTACGGCAACCGGGTGGGCGTGTACCGTTGCCTGAAAGCCTTCGACCGCCATGACGTGCGCCCCACGGTGGCGATCAACAGCCAGTTGGCCCGGGATACGCCCTACCTGATTCAACGCCTGGTGGAACGCGACACCGAGCTGCTGTGTCACGGCTGGAACATGGATCATCTCCATTACGGTGGTCAGGACCCGGAGCAAGAACGTGAGCTGGTGAAGCGCTCCCTGGACACCCTCAACCAACTGGCCGGGCGCCCGGTGCGCGGCTGGCTCAGCCCGGCGCGCAACCAGAGCTGGCACACGCCGGACCTGCTCGCCGAGCACGGCGTGGATTACTGCGCCGACTGGGTCAACGACGACATGCCGTACCGGTTCAGGACCGGGCATGGCCCGCTCACCATGATGCCGCTGTCCACCGAAATCGAGGACCAGTTCGTGATCGGCCAGAACCTGCACTCCGAGGATGCCTGGGTGGAACAGGTCAAGGACGCGGCGGATTTCCTGATCGAGGAAGCGCGCCAGCAGGGCGGGCGCATGCTGGGCCTGAGTCTGCACCCCTGGATGATCGGCCAGCCGCACCGCATCGCCTGCCTGGAGGCGGTACTGGCGGACCTGATGGGGCGCCCGGAGGTCTGGCAGGCCACCGCCGGCGAGATTCTGGACGTCTTCAATGCGCAATCGAAGGCCTGAGCCGTGGTTACCCTGAAAACGGACGGCGGCCACATCGGCTTTGATCTCAGCCTGCCGGTGGTGGTGATCGGTGCCGGCGCCTGCGGCCTGGTGGCGGGCCTTGCCGCCAAGGCCCGGGGCCTGGACGTGGTGGTGTTGGAACGGGACGCGGAGCCCCGGGGCAGCACCTTCATGTCCTCCGGCTTCGTGCCCGCCGCCGATACCCGCTTTCAGCGCCAGGCCGGGGTGGAGGACAGCGCCGACATCATGGCCGCCGACATCCAGGGCAAGAACCACGGCCAGGCGGACCCGGACATCGTCGCCACCCTGGCATCGCGATCCGGTGCCGTGATCGAGTGGCTGGCGGACCAGCACGGCGTGCCCTTCGAGCTGGTCCAGGGCTTTCTGTACCCGGGACACAGCCGCCTGCGCATGCACTGCACACCGCGCCGTACCGGGGAAGAACTGATGGCCTGCCTGCTCAACGCGGCCCGGGCGGCGGAGCTGGACGTGCTCACCCAGGCCCGCGTCACCACTCTGCACGTGGACGACGGTAACCGCGTGCGCGGCCTCACCTACCTCCGTCCGGACGGCGCCGAGGAGCGTCTCGGATGCGACACCCTGGTGCTGGCCTGCAATGGTTTCGGCGGCAACCCGGATCTGATCGAGCGCTATATCCCTTCCATGAAGGACGCGCTCTATTTTGGCCACGAGAGCAACCAGGGCGAAGCGGTGCGCTGGGGCGAGGTCCTGGGCGCCAGCCTCAAGGACATGGGCGCCTATCAAGGGCATGGTTCCCTGGCCTGGCCCCATCAGACGCTGATTTCCTGGGCGCTGATGATGCAGGGCGGCGTGCAGGTGAACCGGCTCGGTGAACGGTTCTCCAACGAGCACGGCGGTTACTCGGAGCAGGCCGCCCGCGTGATCGCCCAGCCCGAAGGCGTGGCTTTCAACCTGTACGATGGCCGTATTCACGAGCAGGCATTGGCTTTCGAGGACTACCGCAACGCCCGGGACACCGGCGCGGTGCGCACCTTCGACAGCCTGGAGGCGTTGTCCGAAGGGCTGGGGCTGCCGCTGGCGGCGCTGTGCGGGACCTTCGCGGAGATGAGCGCCCGCGCCGGGGACGGTGAGCCGGATCGTTTCGGCCGGCGCTTCGAGCCGGTGCACCGGCTGACGCCACCTTATTACGCGATCCGCGTTACCGGGGCGCTGTTCCACACCCAGGGCGGGCTGGAGATCGACACCCGCGGGCGGGTGCTGGATACCGGCGGGCGTCCGTTTCCCAATCTGCTCGCCGCCGGTGGCGCCGCGCGGGGCGTATCCGGTGCCGGCGACGACGGCTATATGTCGGGCAACGGCCTGCTCAGCGCCGTGGTGATGGGGGCCCTGGCCGGCGATACGGCGGCTGAGCTGGCCGGCGCGAGCCACGGCTGAAACGAAAAAAGGCCCCGTTTGGGGCCTTCTTTCGTTTCCGGCTCGCCAGGAACGACGCCGGCGCGGGCCAGCGATGTTCCCGGTGGCGCCGGGCGATCAGTGCTCGTGGCCGTCCGGGCCGTGCACGTGACCGTGTTCCTTCTCTTCGTCGGTGGCCTCGCGAACCTCGGTGACTTCCACGTCGAAGTTCAGGGTCTCACCGGCCAGCGGGTGGTTGCCGTCCACGGTCACTTCATCACCCTCCACGGCGGTGATGGTGAAGATACGCGGGCCGGCCTCGGTCTGGGCCTGGAACTGCATGCCCGGCTGCAGCTCGCCGCCGGCGCCTTCGAAGGCGGAGGCGGGAACCTGCTGGATCAGGCCTTCATGGCGCTCGCCATAGCCTTCTTCCGGGGCCACCTTCACTTCCAGCTTATCGCCGGCTTCCTTGCCCACCAGCGCTTTCTCCAGGCCCGGAATGATGTTGCCGTGGCCGTGCAGGTAGTTCAGCGGTTCTTCCCGCTGACGGGAGGAATCGATGGTCTGGCCGGCTTCGTTGGTCAGAGTGTAGTGGAAGGCCACTACCTTGTTGTCTGCGATTTGCATGGATGCCCCTTTGGGGTTGAATGTATGGCGGATGAATGCCGGCGCGAAACGCCGTGATCATCTATGGTAACAGTCCCGCCAAGGGGCTGACCAACCGCCGCCGGTGGCTGGCTCGAAATGACCATCATTCGGGGGGCGTGCTCCGCCGCGCTTTCTGGCATCATGGCAGCCATGCTCGAAGACCGTTTTGGACGCATCATTGATTACGTACGGCTGTCGGTGACCGACCGCTGTGATTTCCGCTGTGTGTACTGCATGGCGGAGGACATGACCTTCGTGCCCCGTGCCCGGGTGCTCACCCTGGAGGAGATGGCGCGGCTGGGCCGCGTGCTGGTGGCCCAGGGCGTGCGCCGCATCCGTCTCACCGGCGGCGAACCTCTGGTGCGCCGCAACCTGACCTGGCTGGCCCGGGAGCTGGGCGCCCTGCCCGGGCTGGAGGAGCTCAACCTGACCACCAACGGCGCGCGGCTGGGCCGCTATGCCGGAGAACTGCGCGACGCCGGCGTCACCCGGGTCAACATCAGCCTCGACTCCCTGCGCCCGGACCGCTTCCGGGAGCTGACCCGCACCGGCCGCCTCGAGGACGTACTGGAGGGCATCGAAGCGGCCCGCGAGGCGGGCTTCCAGCGCATCCGGTTGAACAGCGTGGTGATGCGGGGCCGCAACGAGGATGAAGTGAGCGACCTGGTGGGCTTCGCCCTGGAGCGGGGCCTGGACATCGCCTTCATCGAGGAAATGCCGCTTGGCCAGATCGGCGAGCACAGCCGCCAGGAAGCCTTCGTGTCCTCCGCGGAACTGCGCGAACTGATCGGTGAGCGCTACCCGCTGGTGCCCCTGGCCGCCGGTACCGCCGGTCCGTCGCGCTATTGGCGCGCCGAGGGCCACCCGGGTAGCCGGGTCGGTTTCATCTCGCCGCACTCCAATAACTTCTGCCACGCCTGCAACCGGGTGCGGGTCACCGCCGAGGGGCGCCTGCTGTTGTGCCTGGGCCATGAACACAGCCTGGACCTGCGCGGCATCCTGCGTGCCCACCCGGACGACGACCAGCCGTTGATCGATGCCCTGCACCGGGGCATGGAGATCAAGCCCGAGCGCCACGAGTTCAATCTGGCCGAGGGCGAGCAGCTGGTGCGCTTCATGAACATGACCGGCGGCTGAACCGCCGGCCGGCTGGGGCGCCGCCGCCAAACTTTGAAAGACTTTTCACGTTGCAGCCCGCTGCCATTTCGGCATCATGGGTCGATTCCGAATGGGAGCTGATTCGTGAAAACCCTGCCTGAACTGTTTCAAAAGAACGAAGAGTGGCGCCGCGACATCGAGCTGGATAACCCCGGCTTCTTCAAAACCCTGGAAAACCAGCAGAGCCCGCGCTTCCTGTGGATCGGTTGCGCCGATTCCCGGGTGCCCGCCAACCAGATCGTCGGGCTGCTGCCCGGCGAGCTGTTCGTGCACCGTAACGTGGCCAACCTGGTCAACCACACCGACCTCAATCTGCTGTCCGTGCTGCAGTTCGCCGTGGACGTGCTAAAGGTGGAGCACATCATGGTCGTCGGCCATTACGGCTGCGGCGGCGTGAATGCCGCCATGGACGATCAGCCCCACGGGCTGATCGACAACTGGCTGCGCCAGGTCCGTGAACTCTACCTGCGTAACCGCAGGGCTCTCGCGGAACTGCCGAACGACAGCGCCCGCCTGGATCGCCTGTGCGAACTGAACGTGGCCCGCCAGGTGATCAACGTGGCCAACACCACCGTGGTCCAGGAAGCCTGGCGCCGTGGACAGCCGCTCAGCATTCACGGCTGGATCTACTCCATCGCCAACGGCAAGCTCAGCGACCTGGACCTGGGCGTGCAGACCAATCAGGAACTGCGCGACCTGGAAGCGGAAAGCTATCAGGACTGACCCGCTCTTCGCTTTACGGGAACAGGGCCCGCCGCCAGGTGGGCCCGACCAGTGCTTGCGCCGGTGCCGCCACGGCCCGGCTCTGCACATGGCTGAGCCCGTGGCTCCGCGCCATGGCGGCGTCCGCGCCCAGCAGTAGTGCCGCCGCTCCTCCCAGGCGCGGGCGAGCCGCCAGTACCGCCTCCCTGGCGCCGCTTCGTTCCGCCAGATCCGGATGCAGTTTGATCAGGTCCGGCGGGCGCGCCGCCCATACCTTGTCATCCGGTGGTGTCGTGATCCGGTCCAGAGCGATGCGATAGCCATAATCCCGATAGCTGTCCACCGCCGTGGCCAGGGCCCGACTGTCCCGGTACGGGTCCGGCTGAATCTCCAGCATCACCCGCGACGGCTCCAGCCCGCACTGACGCAGAATCCGCTCGAACGCCAGGCCGTGCTCGCGGCGCACGCCGGCCAGATGGCGAGGATGCACGTTCAGCGACAACAGCCCGCCCACGCTCGGTTGCAGTAAAAAATTCAGTGCGTGCAGGGTCCGGCACAGGCGGTCCAGATAGACGATCTCCTCGGCGGTGCTTGCCAGCATGAACAGCGATGAGGGCGTCAGCCGGCCGCCCCGACCGGTGACGCTGAGCAGTGCCTCGTGGCCACAAGGCTGCTCCGGCTCCACCGGCAGCATGGGCTGGAACAGGGTGCCCAAACGCAGGCCGGCGTACTCGGCCACCACCCGACCGTTGCGCATCCGCAGGGCGTCGCGCAGTGCCAGCCGCTCGCCATACTGGCGCACCTGTTCGCGGTTGAAGTAATCCAGAAGTTCGCTGATCGGCATGGGGACCTCCGCCCGCCAGTGACATTTCCAGGCAGGGTAACGGCGACCCGCTTATATTTAAAAAGAATAATTCAATAGAAATATATTACTTTATGATCTTTTGGGCCGGCTCTTAGGATAGCTCTCATCGCCGAATGGTTCGGCACGGCCCACCCGACAGCGGGAGGCGCGATTCGCTTGTTGAGTTTCACGCTGTCTGGAGAACACCGCTATGAAGAACGGGATCGTGCTGGCCTCCGCCGCGCTGCTGGGGAGCCTGCCCGCCGTCGTCGGCGCCGCCGGCCCCACCCTGTACGGCAAGGTAAACCTGTCCCTGGAGAACATCGATTTCGAGGGCGCCAGCCTGGCCGGTCCGCGCGTCGCCGAGGGATGGGAACTGAATTCCAATAATTCGCGGATCGGGATCAAAGGCGATTTCGATCTGGACGTGGGCAATCTGAAAGCCGTTTACCTGGCCGAATTCGGCATCGACGTGGACGAAGGCGACAGCGGTGGCGAGACCTTCAGCCAGCGCAATGTCTACGCCGGCCTTCAAGGCGCCTACGGCACCGTTATCGCCGGCAAATTCGATACCCCGCTGAAGCGTATCGAGGGGCCGGTGGATCAGTTCAACGACCTTTACGGCGACCTGGACACCTTCATCGGTGGCCAGAACCGTAGCAACAACATCATTCAGTATCAGACGCCGGTACTGTGGAACGGGCTCACCGTGAAGGCGGCCTTCTCGCCGGCGGAGCAGGACGACGTGGACGGTGATGGCGACGAGGAGGACGGCCTGGCCGATACCGTTTCCGCCTCTTTGGAATGGCAGCGCGATGGTCTCTACGCGGCGCTGGCCTACGAGACCGACCAGGCGGCGCGGCGCTCGGTGGACGGCATCGACCGCGCCGACCTGCTGCGCGCCAGCCTGTCCTACCGGCTCGGCGCCCTGGAGCTGGGCGCCCTGGCACAGCGCGCCGAGGACGCCAGCCCCGGCGGTGACCTGGAGGATCGCAGCGTGCTGGCCAGCGCCGCCTGGCATTTCGAGCGTCTCACCCTGAAAGCCCAGGGCGGGCAAACCAAGGGCGAGGAAACCGGGGAACAACTGAAGCTGTGGGCGCTGGGCGCGGATTACCGCCTCGGCGCCGGCACCCTGGCTTACGTGTACTTCTCGCAACTGGAGCGGGACGACGCCGGCACCGAGGACCGGGCCGCCGGTACCGGCCTGGCGTTTAAATTCTGAACCCCAGGGTCTGAACCATAAGGAGGGATCGACATGAGTGATCCGAACGCACAGCGCACGCCGGCGCCGGACGACGGTGACCTCGCGGCGCTGATCGCTTCACTGATCAAGGATCTGCGCTTCGGCGCGGTGGAGATCACCGTCCACGAAGGGCGCGTGGTCCAGGTCGAGCGCAAGGAAAAGTACCGTTTCGACAAACGCTGAGGCTCGACGCGACATCGGCTGACCGGACCACCGGAGGCCTCCATACCGTTATTGAAAGCACCCTTGGAGGCTGAACATGAATTGGAAAACCTGGCTTGCCGCCGCCACCCTGGGCCTGGCCCTGGGCCAAACCGCCCTGGCGGACCGCGAGATACTGAACGTGTCCTACGATCCCACCCGGGAGCTGTACGAGGCATTCAACAAGAAGTTCACCGAACACTGGAAACAGGAAACCGGTGAAACCATCACCGTGCGCCAGTCCCACGGTGGTGCCGGCAAACAAACGCGGGCCATCATCGACGGCCTGGAGGCCGACGTGGCCACCCTGGCGCTGGCCTACGACATCGATGCCATCTCCGAGAAGACCGGCATCATCCCCGGGGACTGGCAGACCCGCCTGCCACACAACAGCGCGCCGTACACCTCGACCATCGTATTCCTGGTGCGCGAGGGCAATCCCAAGAACCTGAAGGACTGGGACGACCTGCTCAAGCCCGGCGTCGAGGTGATCACGCCGAACCCCAAGACCTCCGGCGGCGCGCGCTGGAACTATCTGGCGGCCTGGGCCTACGCGGAGAAAAAGTACGGTTCCGAGGAGAAAGCCCGGCAGTTCGTCGGCAAGCTTTACAAGCAGGTTCCAGTGCTGGACTCCGGGGCGCGGGGCGCCACCACCACCTTCGTGAAACGTGGCATCGGTGATGTGCTTCTGGCCTGGGAAAACGAGGCGTTGCTGTCCATCAACAAGCTGGGGCGCGGTGATTTCGAGATCGTGGTGCCGTCGATTTCCATTCTCGCCGAGCCGCCGGTGACGGTGCTCGACAAGAACGCGGAGAAACACGGCACCACGGACATCGCCAAGGCCTATCTGGACTATCTGTACAGCCCGGTGGGCCAGGAGCTGGCGGGCAAGAACTACTACCGTCCGGTGGATCCGGAGTACGCCAGTAAGTACGCCGGTACCTTCCCGGAGGTGAATCTGGTCACCGTCAACGAAGCCTTTGGCGGCTGGCAAAACGCGCAGCGCACGCACTTCAATGATGGCGGTGTGTTCGATCAGATCTACAAGCCTGAGTGAAGCGCAATCATGGCCAAACGAGTCATACCCGGCTTCGGGTTGTCCCTGGGCTTCGCGACCTTCTACACCAGTCTGATCGTGTTCATCCCCCTGGCGGCGTTGTTCGCCAAGGGGCTGTCCCTGGGTGGCGCCGATCTGTGGCGGGTGGTCAGTGATCCACAGGCGCTGGCCAGCTACAAGCTCAGCTTCGGCGCCGCCCTCGCCGGAGCGCTGATCAACCTGTTGTTCGGGGGGCTGGTGGCCTGGGTGCTGGTGCGCTATGCCTTCCCCGGCAAACGTATCGTCGACGCCCTGGTGGACCTGCCGTTCGCGCTGCCCACGGCGGTGGCCGGTATCGCGCTCACCGAGCTATATGGCCGCAACGGCTGGTTCGGCGCGCCACTTGGCGAGCTGGGCCTGAAGGTCGCCTACACGCCGATCGGCGTCACCGTGGCGCTCACTTTCATCGGCCTGCCATTCGTGGTGCGCACGGTGCAGCCGGTACTGGCCGGCCTGGATCGTGAACTGGAGGAGGCGGCGGCAAGCCTTGGCGCCGACCGTTGGCAAACCTTCCGGCGGGTGCTGTTCCCGGCATTGCTGCCGGCGGCGCTTACCGGTTTCGCACTGGCGTTCGCCCGGGCGGTGGGAGAGTACGGCTCGGTGGTGTTCATCAGCGGCAACATGCCGTTCCGCACCGAAATCACGCCGCTGCTGATCTACAGCAAACTGGAACAGTACGACTACGCCGCCGCCTCCGCCCTGGGCATGGTCATGCTGCTGTTCTCCTTTGTCCTGCTGCTGCTTATCAACGGTCTGCAGTTCTGGACCGTGAAACGGGCAGGAGGCTGATATGGCGACCCTCGAGATCAATGTTTCCCGTGTTACCGAGCGCGCGGTGAGCGAGGCGCCATGGCTGCGCCGGCTACTGGTCGGCATTGCCCTGGTATTTCTGCTGGCGTTCCTGCTGGTACCGCTGTTCCTGGTGTTTCGGGAGGCGTTCTCCCAGGGTGCGCGGGTTTATCTGGCGGCTCTGTCCAACCCGGATGCCCGACACGCCATCAAGCTCACGCTCACCGCGGCCGCCGTGGCGGTGCCCTTGAATGTGATCTTCGGTCTGGCCGCCGCCTGGGCGATCAGCAAATTCCGCTTCCGTGGCAAGCAAGTGATGATCACCCTGATCGACCTTCCGTTCGCCGTGTCGCCGGTGATCGCCGGTCTGATCTATGTGCTGTTGTTCGGCAGCCGGGGCTGGCTGGGTCCGTGGCTGGAGAACAACGGCCTGCACATCATCTACGCGGTGCCCGGCATCGTGCTGGCCACCGTTTTCGTGACCTTTCCGTTCGTGGCCCGGGAGCTGATCCCGGTGATGCAGGAGCAGGGCGTCACCCACGAGGAAGCGGCGCTGACCCTGGGCGCCGGCGGCTGGCAGACGTTCTGGCGCGTGACCCTGCCGTCGGTGAAGTGGGGGCTGCTGTACGGGGTGATTCTGTGCAACGCCCGTGCCATGGGTGAATTCGGCGCCGTGAGCGTGGTGTCCGGCCACATACGCGGCAAGACCAACACCCTGCCGCTGCATGTGGAGATTCTCTACAACGAATACGAGTTCGCCGCCGCCTTCGCCTGTGCCTCGCTGCTGGCGCTGCTCGCGGTGGCCACGCTAATCGCCAAATCGGCCCTGGAATACAAGCACCAGCGGGATCGTGAGCGGTCGCTGCGCGCCGCCGCCCGCCAGGAGGAACCATGAGCATTGAAGTCCGCGACCTGAGCAAACGGTTCGGCGCCTTCCAGGCGCTGGGCGATGTATCCCTGACCTTCAACAGCGGCGAACTGGTGGCCTTGCTGGGGCCCTCCGGCTGCGGCAAGACCACCCTGTTGCGCATCATCGCCGGCCTGGAATACGCCGATACCGGCGCCGTATTGCTGGCCGGCGAGGATGCTACCGCCACCCATGTGCGAGAGCGGGGCGTGGGGTTCGTGTTTCAGCATTACGCCCTGTTCCGTCACATGACGGTGTTCGACAACGTGGCCTTCGGCCTGTCGGTACGGCCGCGCCGCCTGCGCCCGGATAAAGGGGACATCACCCGCCGCGTTCATCGCCTGCTGGAACTGGTGCAACTGGACTGGCTGGCGGACCGCTACCCGGATCAGCTCTCCGGCGGCCAGCGCCAGCGCATCGCCCTGGCCCGGGCCCTGGCGGTGGAGCCCCGGGTGCTGCTGCTGGACGAGCCCTTCGGCGCGCTCGACGCCCGGGTACGCAAGGACCTGCGCGCCTGGCTGCGGCGCCTGCATGACGAACTGCACGTGACCTCGGTGTTCGTCACCCACGATCAGGAGGAGGCGCTGGAAGTAGCGGACCGGGTGGTGGTGATCAACCAGGGCAGGGTGGAGCAGGTGGGCACGCCCCAGGAGATTTACAACTCGCCCGCCACGCCGTTCGTGTACGGTTTTATTGGCGACGCCAATCGGTTGAGCGGTCAGGCCGCCGCTGGTTGGGCCGATTTTCATGGGCTGCGGGTGGCGGCGCCGGAGTTCGGGCAAAGCGAGCCCCGGCCGGTGACTGGTTACATACGTCCCCATGATATCGAGCTGAAAAGCGAGGGCGGGACCGGTGTGGCGGGTCGCGTGGAAAGCGTCGCGCAGGTGGGCGCGGCGCTACGCATCAGCGTGCGCGTGGGAGAAAGCGCGCCGTCGCTGCAGGTGGAATTGCCCCACCATGGCGGCCACTGGCCGTTCGCGGTGGGGCAGGCGGTGCACGCTCGGCCTCGGGCCGGGCGTGTGTTCGCGGGCTGAATGGCCGCTCAGAACCAGAGTCGCACGCCGGCCACCAGGGTGGTCTCCTCCACCTCGCCGCCGGCGACGCGGGTGCGCGACGCGGTGTCACCGAATTGCCGCTCCCAGTTCACGCCGATGTAGGGCGCGAACTCCCGGCGGATTTCGTAGCGCAGCCGCAGGCCGGCCTCCAGGTTCATCAGGCCGTCGCCGGTGTTCAGCTCGTCGTCCGCCTTGCCGGCCAGGTTCATTTCCAGGGCCGGCGCCAGGATCAGCTTCTGGGTGAACAGCAGCTCGTACTCGGTCTCCAGGCGCAGCTGGGTGAGGCCGTCCTCGCCGATGAACAGGTTGACGTCGGTTTCGAACCGGTAGGGCGCCACGCCCTGCACGCCGATGCTGGCCCAGTCCCGGTTGGGGTCGTCCGGCTGCCAGTCCCGGCGCGCGCCCAGTTGCCAGTCCCAGAATGGCGCGAAGGCATGGCTCCAGGCCAAACGGGTCTCGAACGACTCGGTTTCACCGCCCTGGTCCATGAGCCGCTCGCCTTCGGTGCTCAGGTACAGTTTGTCGATGTCGCCGCCGTACCAGGCCGAGGCCTCCCACACCGCCAGGGTGCCTTCGTCCACGTCGCGGGCCTCCAGCTCGTCGATGATCACGCGGCTGAAGGCCGGCTCACGCATGTCCATGCCATGGGCGCCGCTCCACAGAGCGAGCCCCGCCACGGCCAGGGCCGGGGTCAGTGCTTTTGTCTTCATCAGTGATGCCCCCCGTGTTGATGGCCGTGGTGCGGGTCGCCGTGGTCGGGCGCGGCCGCTTCCACCACGCGCACTTCCCGGAACATGCCCGCCTGCATGTGGTACAGCAGATGGCAGTGGTAGGCCCAGCGACCGGGAGTGTCGGCGCGCACCAGGTAGCTGAGTTTCTCGCCGGGCTTCACGGTGATGGTGTGCTTGCGCAGCAGGCGTCCGTCGCCCAGTTCCAGGTCGCTCCACAGGCCATGCAGATGGATCGGATGGGTCATCATGGTGTCGTTGACCAGGGTGATGCGGGCGCGCTCGCCGTGCCGCAGTTCCAGGGGCACGGCGTCGGCGAACTTGATGCCGTTGAAGCTCCACATGTAGCGGTCCATGTTGCCGGTCAGGTGCAGCACGATCTCGCGGTCCGGGTGGGAGCTGTCCGGGGCGCCGCCGGCGGTTTCCAGGTCCGCGTAGGTGAGCACCTTCCAGGGCCTTTCACGCAGGCCGATGCCCGGATCGTCCAGCAACGCCGCCGGCGCCGTGGCGCGCATGTCCACGCCGGGACCGTACTCGGAGTCCAGGTGCTCGGTGGCGTTGGCGCGGGGCGCCAGATCCGGATTGCCGGGCACGTTGGCCAGGGGCACGTGCCCGCCCGGCGCGGCGCCGTGATCCGTGCTCCCGTGCGCCATGCCGTTCATGTCGCCGCCATTCATGTCGCCATGCCCCATGTCGGCGTGGCTCATGCCACCATGGTTCGCGGCGCCGTGGCCCATGCCCGCCATGGCGCCCATGCCCATCTCCGTGTGACCGAGCAGCGGCGGCGGGTCCATGGCCGGCACCTCGGCGCGCAGGGCCGGGTCCGGGGTCAGGGTGCCGCGGGCGAAGCCGGAGCGGTCGATGCTCTGCGCGAATACGGTGAACGCCTGCTTCTCCTCCGGGGTGACGATCACGTCCAGGGTTTCCGCCACGCCCAGCCGGCACTCGTGAAAGCGCACCGGCTTCACCGGCTGGCCGTCCATGGCCACCACGGTCATGTCCAGGCCGGGGATACGGATGTCGAAGAAGGTCATGGCGCTGGCGTTGATAAAGCGCAGGCGAACCCGCTCGCCAGGTTTGAACAGGCCGGTCCAGTTGCCGTTGGGGCTATGGCCATTGAGCAGGTAGGTATAGGTGTAGCCGGTGACATCGGCCAGGTCGCTCTGGCTCATGCGCATGGTGTTCCACATGTGCCGGTCCTTGAGCGTTCGGGCCACGCCTTTTTCGCGGAAATCGCGCAATGTGTCGAATACCGTGCGTTCGTTGAAATTGTAGTAGTGGCTGAGCTTTTTGAGGGTGGCGTAAAGCTGGTCCGGGGATTCGTCGCTCCAGTCCGAGAGCACCATCACGTAGTCCCGGTCCACCGGGTGCGGCTGTGTTTCCGCCGGATCAATGACGATGGCGCCGTACAGGCCGGTCTGCTCCTGGAAGCCGGAATGGCTGTGATACCAGTAGGTGCCGTTCTGTTTCACCGGGAAGCGGTAGGTGAAGGTCTCGCCGGGGGGAATGCCGTCGAAGGACAGGCCCGGCACGCCGTCCATCTGGAATGGCAGCAACAGACCGTGCCAGTGGATCGAGCTGGTCTCCGGCAGGCGGTTGGTCACCGCCAGGGTGACGGTGTCGCCTTCGCGCCAGCGCAGGGTGGGCGCCGGCAGGCTGCCGTTGACCAGGGTGGCTGGGCGGTGGCGGCCGGTGAGGTTCACCGAGGCGGTGTCCAGGGTGAGATGGAAATCCGTGCCGCTCAGTTCGGCGGCGCCGGTCTGGCCCTGCCTGGCCAGCAATTGCCGGGGCGAAAAGCCCAGGCCGAGGACGGCGCCGCCCAGGGCAAGGCCCTGCACGAAGCGACGTCGCCCCAGGGACGGGGTGTTCGAAGTCATGTCGAAACTCCTGATGCGTTTTTAAAGGCCGCGCATGGCGCGACCGGTATCACGGGCGATCAGGAAGGCAGGGACGGTGGTCGCCAGGGCGGCGAGGAAAAACCGGCGAGCGGGTTGTCCGGCAGAGGGCTGGCGGTGCCGGGGCCGGTGCGTTCCGTGCCATGCGGGGAGGCACTCCAGGGCAGGCTGGCGGACTGGCAGGCCGGTGGGCAGGGGCAGGCACCGGTGTGTTGCTCGCAGCCCGAGGCGTGGGAGGGTGCCCGGGAGGGGGTGTCGGCACGGGGCGCCATCATCGCGCCCGTCGCGGCGGGGGCGTGGTGGGCCTGGTGCGCGAGGCTGCCAGTCACGGCGGCGGCGCCGGTCTGGGCAAGCAGGCCAAGACCGGCCACCCATCCCAACAGGCACAGCAGCACGAATCGATTCATAGTGGGAGCATAAAACCCCGGGGTGGCCCGGGGGTCAAGCGTGCTGTCGGTTTGGCTCGTCGCGTTGGGTCAGTAGCCAGCGCAGATCCTGCAGCCCCTGGCGCCATTCGCCGACACCGGAGGCGGCGTTGATATGCCCCAGGTCGCCGCCGTTGCGGAAGGCGGCGCCCCAGTGGCGGGCCAGCCGCCGGCTGTCCTCCAGGTCCATCCAGGGGTCCGTGGTGCTGGCGATCACCCGTGCGGGCACCGGCAGCGGGCCGGCCAGATCGTCGATGCACAGCGGCGCCGGGCACGCCGGCGCCACCAGCAGCAGGCCGGCCACCCGTTCCGGCCGCGCCATCGCGTAGGTGGCGCAGGCCAGGCTGCCGAAACTGTGGCCGATCAGCACCGCGGGCTCCGACAAGGGGGCCAGGGCCCGCTCCAGGGCTACCTGCCAAAGGGCCAGATCCGGTTGGCTCCAGTCCTCCAGTTCGATGTGCCGGAGCCAGGGCATGTGCTGGCGCCAGCGGCTCTGCCAATGGTGTTCGTCGCTGCCGTTCAGCCCCGGCACCAGGATGCCCTGGAAGGGGCCGTCGCTCTCGGCGGGGCGAACCCGGGCGGACACCGGCGCGCGCCGGGCCGGGCCGACGGACGGTGAGATTACCGCTGACATGAAGCTCTCCTTGGCGATTCAGGAACCGGCGCGGGCCGGAAACGGCGCGAACCATAAGCGGGCGCGCGTGAGGAACGCGCCATAGCATGGGGTCGCGCCCTCGCCCGGGAAGGCTAAGGGCGAAGGTTTATGATTGTTTTACCGATGCTGGACGATTCGGTGACAACCCGGCTGTCGTGCCGGGCGTGTGCTTGCTCCGGATCGCTCTTGTGCATAGAATGAGAACGATTCTTATTATTGTAAGGGCCCCGGGTCGATGATCATCGCCGGGGGGTTGGGAGGGCATGTGTCGACCACCGAACTGGCCCGGCACGAGGGCATCACGGTGCTGTATACCGAGCACCATGGCTGGCTGCTGCACTGGCTGCGGCGGCGTCTCGGCGATGCCGGCGTTGCCGATGATCTGGCTCAGGACACCTTTGTCAGCCTGATGAATTCCGGCAACGCGTCGGACATTCGCCAACCCCGTCCTTTTCTGGCCACCATCGCCCGTCGCTTGATCGCCCACCGACACCGCCGCCAGTTGCTGGAGAACAGCTATCTGGATTATCTGGCCACGTTGCCGGAAGAGGTGGCGCCGCCGCCGGAGCGGCGGCTGCAGGCACTGCAGGCGTTGCAGCAAGTGGACCAGGCCCTCGATGGTCTGCCGGCCAGGGTACGGGAGGCCTTTCTGCTCGCGCACCTGGAAGGACTGCGCTACGCGCAGATCGCCGAGCGGTTGGGGGTGTCGGCCAGCTCGGTCAAACAATACCTGACTCGCGCTAACCGGCAGTGCCTGTTCGCGTTGGCGTTCTGAGCCATGAGCGATTCCGATTCCGTGCACGCCGGCCCCATGGCCGAGGGCCAACCGTTGGATGAGGCCGTGGCATCCCAGGCGGCGGAATGGCTCACCCTGCTGATGTCCGACCAGGTGGATGAAGCGGACCGGCGACGTTGGCGGCACTGGCGCCGCGCCCATCCGGATCACGACCGGGCCTGGAGGCATATCGAGGCCGTTACCGGCCGGTTCCAGGAGATGGTTCCCGGCGCCGCGTACCGTGCCCTGTCGTCCGAGGATAAAGGGCCCTCGTCACCGGGGCGTCGCAAGGTACTCGGCGCATTGCTGATGGTCGGTGCCGGCGGAGCGTTGGGGGCGTATTCCGGAAGCTGGCGCCGATGGAGCGCCACCTACGCGACCCGGATCGGAGAGCGCCAGGCCTGGACGCTGGCCGACGGGACCCGGGTAACGCTCAACACCGGCAGCGCCCTGGATGTGGATTTCAGTGCCGGCCAACGACGTTTGCGCTTATTGGCCGGTGAGGTGTGGGTGGTAACCACGCACGCCGTGGGTGGCGAGGACCCGCGCCCGCTGACGGTGGATACCGTGCAAGGGCGGTTCCGCTCCCTGGGTACCCGCTTCAGCGTTCGTCAGGAGCAGGGCCGCACCCGGTTGGTGGTGAGCGAGAGCGCGGTGGCGGCTCGCTCATGGTCGCCAGCCGAGGCTCCCCGGGTGGTACGCGCCGGGCAGACGGCGGTGTTCAGCGACGCGGGGCTTGAGACCCTTGAGACGGTGGCCCCCGCGGAACCCGGCTGGGTGCGTGGCCAGATCGTGGCCGACGATATGCCGCTGGATGAATTTCTTGATGAACTGAAACGATACCGGCCAGGGCTGCTGCGCCACGATGACTCGTTAGCCGGACTGCGCGTCTCCGGGGTGTTCCCGCTGGATGATACGGACCGGATTCTGGAAACGCTGCCGAGGGTGATCCCCGTGAGCGTGCATTGGCGCACCCGCTACTGGGTGACGGTGACGCGCGCGCCCTGAAATTTTTCTGCCCGATTTTCGTTCTCGCGGCACCTACTCGATGAAGCCTTTGTTTTTTGCCTGATTCGAGGGAACCGCATGATCACGACACAACCTCCGCATCGCACCCGGGTCGCCGTGGCCCTGGTTCTGCTCGCCCTGTTCGCGGCGAGCCCGGCGGTCGTCGGCGCGCAGACCGATCCGGGTGGCGCCCGGGAGGCCCGCGAGCACTATGAAATCGCCGCCGGGCCATTGGCCCCGGCGTTGCGTGCGCTGGCTAGCCGGGCCGGCATTCTGCTCACCTACAGCAGCGAGCAGACCACGGGCAAAACCACGCCGGGACTGAGCGGCGATTTTTCCGATCGGGAAGCATTGAATGCCTTGCTCGTCGGCACCGGCCTTTATGCGGAGTGGCTTGAGAATGGCGGTTATGTGTTGCGTGATAACGCCGACTCGGTGACCCGCACGCTGGCGCCGGTGGCGGTGACCGCCAACCAGCTCGGGCAGATCACGGAGGGCACCGATTCCTACACCACCGGCGCCATGGCCACCGCCACCCGGCTTGTGCTCACTCCCCGGGAAACCCCGCAATCGTTCAGCGTGGTAACACGCCAGGAAATGAACGATTTCAATCTCACCAATATCGACGAAGTGATGGCGCACACGCCCGGTGTGAACATCGTGACCTACGACAGCGAACGGACCGAGTACTACGCGCGCGGCTTCGCGATCCAGAATTTCCAATACGATGGTATCCCGATGACGCGCAATTCCGCCTATTCGGCGGGTAACACGCTCAGCGACATGGCCATCTATGACCGGGTGGAGGTCCTCAAAGGGGCCACCGGCCTGCTCACCGGCAGCGGCGATCCGGGCGCCACCCTCAATCTGATCCGCAAGAAACCCACCTATGATTTTCAGGGCCACCTGACCGGTGGCGCCGGCTCCTGGGACAATTATCGCGGTGAGCTGGATGTGTCCGGCCCGCTCAATGACAGCGGCAGCGTGCGCGGCCGAGCCGTGGCCGCGTACCAGGACCGTCACTCCCATTTGGACCGCTATCAGCGCCAGACCTCGGTGTTCTACGGTATCGTGGAAATCGACCTGTTCCCCGATACGCTGCTCACCCTGGGCGCCGACTACCAGGACAACGAGCCGGAGGGCTCAACCTGGGGCGGCATCCCCATCTACGATACCCAGGGGCACTTTAATGACCGGTCGCGCTCGTTCAATAACGGCGCGGACTGGAGTCACTGGGACCAGTACACCCGGACGGTCTTCGCCACCCTGGAGCACTACTTTGAAAATAACTGGGTGACCAAGCTGCAGCTGAATCATCAGATCAACGGTTACGACGCGGCGCTGGGGGCGGCGGCGTCCGGTAACCCGGACCCGGCCGATGGCTCCGGTGTGGGGCTCTGGCTTGGCCAGTACGTGGGCAAAACCCGCAGCAACGCCGCGGATTTATACGCCAGCGGCCCGTTCGATTTGTTCGGCCGGCGCCACGAGCTGGTGGTCGGCGGTAGCGTCAGCAAACGCATTTGGACCAACAAGGGCTATGGCGCGCCCGCCGGGTACACCGGCTCCGTGCCGGATTACTACGAGTGGCGCGGTGATATCCCCGAACCGGACTGGGAGCTGAACGGCAAGGACCGGGAGGTCATCGAAGAAAACGGTGTCTACGCCACGGCGCGTTTCAGCCTGCGTGACGACCTGACGTTGATCACCGGCGGCCGGCTGGCCAATTACCAAAGCGAGGACGTGGAAGAATCCGATGTGCCGGTGCCCTATCTGGGCCTGGTCTACGACCTTAACCACCAGGTCGCCGTGTACGGCAGTTATACCGGTATATTCAAGCCGCAGTCCGAGCGTGATGAAAGTGGTACCACCCTGGACCCGGTGGAGGGCATCAATTACGAAGCCGGCGTCAAAGTGGGGCTCTTTGACGACCGGCTGAACGCCAGCGCCGCCTATTTCCGTCTGGAGCAGGATAATTACGCGGAAGCCACCGGTGGCCTGACACCCGGTGGCGACACCGCCTACCGGGCGCTGGACGGGGTGGAGACCAAGGGCTATGAGCTGGAGCTGAGCGGGCGCCTCACGGATCGTTGGGAACTGCACGCCGGCTATACCCACAAGGTGGCGCGGCTCGACGGCGAGAAAGTCGATACCCTGGCGCCGGAGAATCAGTTCACTCTGTTCACCACCTATGATCTGAGCGGCCGGCTGGCTGGCCTCACCCTGGGCGGCGGCGCGCGCTGGCTGGACAAGACCTGGGGTGATGTCACCTATCCGCCCTCCGGCACCACCCGCCACACCGTGGACGATTACTGGGTGGTGGACGCCATGGCGCGCTACCGCTTCAACGACAGGCTGTCCGCCACCCTGAATGTGAACAACCTGCTGGATGAGGAGTACTACACCATCTTCAGCTGGTACAGCACCTATACCTGGGGTGAGCCGCGCAGCGTCAATCTGAGCGCTACCTGGCGTTTCTGATTGGTTTTGGATCGCGGTTGCGATCGGGTACCATTCGCGAGCCGCTTTTATTTACATCCTTGTCAATCCGAGTCCGATGCTCATGGCCAGTCTCACCGTTTCCCGGTTTCATCTTGTCTCACGCGTGGCCGCCGCCGTGTTGGGCGGTTACCTGTTTGTGTGGGGCGCCATGGCATTGGGCGTGGCCGGTCTGTTCGCCCTTGGCATGTCGTTTCATGATGCCGAGCACCTGTGTGCCATGCTGGCTTTTCTGGTGTATCTGGTGGTGTTTCTGTGGAGTTTCGCGGCGCCGGATTTGCGGCGGGTGTGGCTGATACTGGCCGGCGGCGGGGCGTTGATGAGCGTGCTGGCTTCCCTGATCCAGCATGCCTTGATCTGAGCGGAGTCCGATTATGATGCAGAACTTCCGCCTCGCCATGGCCTGGGTGCACACCTGGTTCGGGTTGTTGCTGGGCTTCGTGTTGATCGTGGTGTTCTTCTTTGGCTCGCTGTCCGTATTCGACCGGGAGATTGATCGCTGGGCGATTCCCGAGACCCGTTTCGAGCCACAGCCCATGCCGTCCTTCGATGAAATCCTGAGGCCGGCGTTCGAAAGCATGCAGCCCACCGAGGAGAGCGTGGCGGCCATGCGCGGCCGGGTCGACGGCCCGATGCCGGCCCATTTCGACACGCCGATTCGCTGGGGCGCCTACACCACCCACCGGGACCCGGTGCTGGGACTGTTCGCCGGCTATCAGGTGCCCAACGCCAAAAACCCGGACGAATTGGTCTGGGGCAACCGCACCATCGATCCGCGCAGCGGTGATGCCTTGCCCGACGACCGGTTGAAAATCGGCAGCCGTTTCTTCTACCCACTGCACTACAGCCTGAACCTGCACTGGATGGACCTGGGCTACTGGATCGTGGGGCTGGCGGCGCTGGTCATGCTGGTGGCCCTGGTCACCGGCGTGATCATGCACCGAAAACTGTTTCGTGAGCTGTTTACCTTCCGGCCCGGCAAGAGCAAACAGCGCAGCCTGCTGGACCTGCATAACCTGACCGGCGTGGTGGCGCTGCCGTTTCATTTCATGTTTGCCTTCACCGGGCTGGTGATCTTCGCCGGCATCTATTTCCCGGTGACGCACACCCAACTGGAACCGCTCCACGAATTGCACGAGGTGCTCGACGCCGAGGAAACCGGTCTGCCCCACGAACGCGCCGGCAAGCCGGCGGCCATGGCCTCCGTGGACGCGATGGTGCGTGAGGCGCAGCGGCGCTGGGCCGAGCGTGACATGGCCGGCGAGGTGGGTTTCCTGGCGGTGCAATACGTCGATGACGCCAATGGGTACGTGAGCGTCTACCGCGCCGGCACCGACCGTATTGCGTTGACCGGTGAAGGTATTCACTTCAAGGCATCCACCGGCGAGGTGCTGCGCGAGGACCCGCCACCCTCGGTGGTGGAGCGGGTGGACGAATTTCTTACCGGCCTGCATTTGCAGCATTTCCGCCATTGGATGCTGCGCTGGTTGTATGTGTTCGGTGGCCTGATGGGGTGCGTCTGCCTGGCCACCGGTTTTCTGTTCTTCGTCGAAAAGCGCAAGCGTCAACACGCCAAACGCGGTGAATCCGGTGCCCGTGTGGTGGATGCCCTGGCGGTGACCACGGTCACCGGCATGCTGGTGGCGACGCTGGCCATGTTGGTCGCCAACCGTTTGCTGCCCGACCATCTGCCGGGACGGGGCGATTGGGAACAATACAGTTTCTGGGGCGCCTGGTTGCTGGCCATGGCGCATGCCTTTCTGCGCACCGCGCCGGTGGCGCGGGCGCGACTGGCGCCGGCCTGGCGGGAACAATGCCTGGCCGTGGCGGTGATGGCGGTGACGGCGGTGCTGCTTAACTGGGTCACCACCGGCGACCATTTGCTACGTACCTTGCGTGACGGCTATTGGCCGGTGGCGGGTGTGGATCTGTTCATGCTGACGGGCGCGGTGATCGCGTTGCTGGCGGCGCGACGACTGGGGCTTCGGCGGCGACCGCTGCCGGTGGCGCTGACCGACGAGGAGGCAGCCCATGCCTGAGGCCCTGCTTTTGTCGCTGGCGGCGTTGCTGTGTTTGATCGGTATGGGCTGGCTGGCGCTGGCTCTGAACGTGCATTGGAAACAGGTACGGGGGGCCGCGTCGCGCGGTGTTTTCACCGCCCGGCGGCTACGCGCCATGGCGGCACTGGCGCTTCTCAGCGCGTTGCTGCTGTGCCTGAAAGTGGATCACGCCACCATGGCGTCGCTGGTGTGGGTGATGGTGCTGGCCGCCGCCGCGCTGGCGGTGGCCCTGATGCTGGCCTGGCGTCCTCGCTGGCTGGCGGTTCTGCTGGCCCGGGCGCCCCACCGCTGACGCCCGGGCCGGCGCCTATTTCAGATGGGCACCGCCGTCCACGCGCAATGCCTCGCCGGTGCTCAGGTCGCCGCCGATCACCAGGCCCAGCACCGCTTGCGCCACGGTCTCCGGGGAGGCGGCGTCGTGCAGCGCGGCGCCGGCCTTGGTCTTCGCCAGCATCTTGCCGTAGGCCTCCGAGCCCAGCCCCTTCTCCAGCCATTCGCCCTGCACGAAGCCCGGGCAGATGGCATTGACCCGAACCTCCGGACCCAACACCCGCGCCAGCGACTTGGTCATGGTCAGCAGGGCGCCCTTGGACGCGGCATAGGCGATGGAACTGCCGACCCCGGCCAGCCCGGCGATGGAGGCCATGTTGACCACGTGGGCCAGGCCGGCGGCACGCAGCGCCGGGGTGGCGGCGCGGGTCATCTGGTAAGCGCCCACCGTGTTTACTTCATAGAGGCGCAGGAAGTCGTCCTTGTCGAGGCCGTCCAGGTCGTGATGCGGGCAGAATTTAGTGGTGCCGGCGTTGTTGACCAGCACGTCGAGACGGCCGAATTCGGCCACGGTGGCGTCCACCAGGGCACGGCACTGGGCATCGTCGGCCACGTCGGCCTGGTGGATCAGGGCGCGCACGCCTTGAGCTTCGCAGTCCCGGGCCACGGCGCGGGCGCCGTCCTCGTTGCGGCTGTAGTTGATTACCACGTGGCAGCCCTGTTCCGCGAACAGGCGCGCGGTGGCGGCACCGATGCCGGAAGAGGAGCCGGTGATCAGGGCGACGGCGTTGTTCAGTTTCATTGTTATGGTCCCGTATGAGTCAAACGATGACTCGGGACGTTACTGCATTCGCCCGCCGCTGTCGCCGGTGGCGGCGGTGAACAGGTTGGCCAGGGCGTCGAGCTGGTCCTTGAGTTCCCAGTTCACGTCCTGGGAGAGAACATGCAGCAGGATCATGGCGTTGATCGGGCCGTCGGAACCGCCCTGGCGGAAACGCTGCACGAAGCAGCGATTCAGTTCACCGAGATCGCGGTAGGCCCGGTTCAGGTCGTCCAGATCAAGGGTTCGTTCCTCGCCGGAACGGGTGGCCAGATAGCGGCCCAGCAGATAGAACCCCACGGTACGCGCCAGGGTTTCGGTTTCCGTGCTGACCGGCAGGTGAAACAGGGCCATCGGACGCAGGAAGCGGGTATGCGGGCAGTCGCTGAGCGCGCACACCAGCCCGAACAGTGAACTGAGGGCCCGTTGCACCGTGGTGTGAGTGCGATATTCGCGTTGGCTATCCTCCACCCGCAGGTCGATCTCGCGGAACGATTCCCCCAGGTCCTGGTGGGGCAGGGTGTAGGCCAGGTTACGGGCGATCGGGCAGTCACGGTGGCGGGCCGGGTCCAGTGGGCAGTGACTGCACTGGCAGTGTTCCAGGCGCGCCCAGGGAGGTGCTTCATAGTCGTCGGGTACCACCAGGCCGTGGTGCTCCGGTGACAGCGTCAGGCGTACCTGGATGGCGTCCGTGTCGCCGTCGTGCAGGAAATAGCGAATCTCAGGCGGCATGGGCCTTGCCCTGTTCCGCCAGTGGCAGGCGGATGTGGAAGCGGGTGCCCTCGCCGGGCGTGCTTTGCGCGCTCAGGTTGCCGCCATGGCGTTGGATGATGTCCTGGGAAATGGACAGCCCCAGGCCGGTGCCCTTGCCGATCGGTTTGGTGGTGAAGAATGGCTCGAAGATCTGCGCCAGTTGGTCCTCGGCGATGCCGACGCCGTTGTCGGTTACCGTCAGGTGGTACCAGTGGGCGTCGGCGTGGGCCTCGATGGTGATCTCGCCTTCTTCCGGAATTGCCTGGGCGGCGTTCACCAGCAGGTTCATGAACACCTGGGAGAGCTGGCTCTCGGAACCCACCACCCGTGGCAGCTCCGGGTCGATGGCCTGTTTCACGCGCACCCGGTGCCGCAGTTCATGGCCGGCCAGGTTGAGCGCCACGTTCACGCAGCCGGCCACGTCCACCGGTGCGTAGTCCTCCTGTTTGTTGTAGGAGAAGTGCTTGAGGTCGTTGATGATTTTCTTGATGCGCTCGATGCCCTCGGCGGTCTCGCGCATCAGGGCGGGGTGGTCGCGCAGCACCACCTCCAGGGAGCGCACATTCAGCTTCAGGCTCTTCTCCGCCTGCATGAACTGCTCGAAGCGCTCCGGGTCGATGCGCCGGCGCAGACCCTGAATCACCGATGCCAGCCCCGCCAGGTATTCCTCGCAGCGGCGCAGGTTCGCCGATACGAAGGCGATCGGGCTGTTGATTTCATGGGCGATGCCCGCGGAGATGGTGCCCAGGGAGGCCATTTTCTCCGAGTGCAGCAGCATGGACTCGACCTGGTTGATCTTCTGATCCTTGTCGCGCACGGCCTGGATCAACTCGCTGTTCTGCGCCTTGATCTGGGTGATGTCGGTGCCGAAGTAGATGTAACCGTCGTCCTCGTCGGTGATGTAGGAGAGCGGGAACAGGAACATATTCACCCAGTACAGATCGCCGTTCTTCTTGCGACAGCACACCTCGCCGTTCCAGACCCCGCGCCGGGCCTGCTCGCAGCGCATGAAATGGTTTTTCAGCTCCGGGTGGTCGAGCGGGTGATGAATGCTTTCGTGGTGGCCGATCAGATCGCGGAAGTGAAAGCCGCTCAGGGTCAGGAAGCTGTCATTGGCGAAGGTCACCTGGCCCCGGGTATCGGTGGTGAGCACGCAGTATTCGTCGATGATGCGCGCCAGCGGGCCGAGTACCTTCTTGTTGAGTTTGTATTCGTTGGCGTTTACCTCGATCAGCCGCAGTTTACGGCCGAAGCTGCTCTGGCTGAGTGAGGAGAATTCCGCCAGCTTGGCCTCCACGTTCATGGATGCCCGGTAGGTTTTGTACAGAAAGAAGATGATGATCAGAAGGATCAGGGTGGACGACACCAGGAACAATCCCTGGCTGCCCATGTTGGCGAACGGCCCGTCGAGCCCCTGTAGCAGATCCATGCGCCGTTACCCCCTCGGCGTGGTTGTCATCAGCCGTCGTAGCCCATGCTCTTCAGGGCTTCGCGCTGGTCGCGCACGGTCTGGGCGAGAATCTTGTTTTCCAGCAGGACATCGCGGAATTTCAGGCCCTCCTCGATGCACTGAATCAGGTGCTCGTCCTCCCAGGGTTTGGGAATAAAGCGAAACGCGCTGGCCTGGTTGATCGCTGACATCAGGGTGTCGATGTCGATGACGCCGGTGAGCAGGATACGGATGGTGTCCGGCTGCATCTCGCGCAGGGCCTGGAGCAGTTCGATGCCGTCCAGATCCGGCATGCGGTAGTCGGTGATCACCGCGTCGAATACCGTGGTGCGGGCCCGGCGAAGGGCCTGGTTCGGATCGGTATAGGTCTCCACCTCCCAGTCCTCGCGGTCGGCGAGCACCCGGCGCAGAGCCTTCAGAATGTAGTCTTCGTCGTCGACGACCATGATCCGGTGCATGGCGGTTTCCCCTTCTTCTTATCCGGTGGTGTTGGCTGTTTTGTAACCGGAGCGGTGCCATTATGAGCGCTGCAACTCAGAAAATCACCGTATTCTCACTGATAGATCACCGATTACTACGAAGTTACTACTACCCTGGCGTCCTGCCAATGCAAATCATCGCCCCACTGCTACCGGTCGTACCCCCCGGCGGCGGGTTTTGCCCGCCGCGCGGGGGTTGCCTATACTGCTCCGGTCCTCAATCGGTTTGGCCCTGGATCCGGATGCCCCGTTTTCGCGTGCTCGTCTATCTGCTGCTCTCGCTTACCAGCATCCATGTGCTGGTGGCGGACGTGGGTGTCCATGAGCACATGATCAGCCACGACGGCGACCCGGTGCTGAGCCAGAACGAACATACCCACGCCGCCGGCGGCGCCACCGAGCTGTCGCCGCATTGCTGCCAGTGCCACGGTTTCGTGTCGCCGCTGGCGGTCGCTCCGGCACCGGTGCCGCTGGCGCCCGCACCGCGCAACAGCGGCGTGCCGGCCCTGCCCCCGGCGCCCACCTTCCAGCCTTACCGCCCTCCCATCGCCTAGCCTCCGGAGCTCCGGCTCCCCGGTTTCACCACGGGCCCGTCGCCCGTGTTATCCCGTTAACGAGGAGGCAATCCCATGAACATACTCCGGGTGTATACCCTGGGGCTGGTTCTGCTGCTGTGCGCGCCCCTGGCGAGCGCCAACGAGCAGGACTGGGCGCGCTGGTTGCAGGGGCGGCTCGCCGAGCTGCCGGCCAGTGGCGCGATCCAAGCGCGTCTCGACGCGGACCTGGCGGACAGCCGGGCCCTGGCCGAGCCGCTCTACAACCCTGAACTGAACATTGGTTACGAGAACAGTGCCGAGACCACCAGAACCGTGGGGCTCAGCCAGACCCTGGATTGGTCCGGCAAGGGCCGGGTCGGTGGCCGGGTCGGTGAGGTGGCCGCGGACCTGGCGCGGGTCCGTGGCGAGAAAGCCGCCGCCGGGCTGACCGCCGACGCCCTGCGGGCGCTGATCGATTTCGACGCCGCCCGCGCTCGCCTGGCGGCGGCGCGGGAGCAGGAGCAGCGCCTGCGGAGGCTCACCGAACTGGTGCGCCGCCGCGAGCACAGTGGCGACCTGGGCCGGGTGGACGCCAGCCTGGCTTACCTGTCGCTGGCGCGGGTGCAGCGGGCCCTGGCGGAGGCGGAAAGCGCCGCCACCGCCGCCACCGTGGTGCTACGTGAACGCCTGGCGGTGACCGCCCCGGGCCGGCCCCTGCCGGACGCCGAGCGCTGGCGGCCCCTGGACGGCGAGCCGGACGCCGGCGCGCGCTTGCCCTACAGCTATGACCTGCGCCTTGCGGAGCGGCAACTGAGCCTGGCCGAACGGGCCTCGGACCTGGCCCGCAAGGAGAAAAACACCGATCCCACCCTGGGCCTGCGGGCCGGCCGCGAAGGCGGCGAGAGCCTGTGGGGCCTGGATTTCTCCCTGCCATTGCCGCTGTTCAACACCGGCGCGCCGGAATACCAGGCCGCCCTGGCCGGTACCGAGCGCCGCCGGGCGCTACTGGAGAAGACCCGCAACGACCTGCTGGCGCGTCTGGAAGGCGCGCTCACCGACTACCGGCAACGCCGCCAGCGCTGGCGGCAGTGGCGGCATCTGGCCGACGCGCCCCTGGCCGACAGCGGCGACCTGTTGGAACGGGTCTGGCGCCAGGGCGAGCTCACTACCCAGGACTATCTGCGCGCCCTGGATGAACGGCTGCAAACACGTCAGGCCGGCGTGGAGCTGCGCCAGGCCATGCAGCGGGCCTGGGTGCACTGGCTGTATGAGAGCGCGGGCCTTTCCGGCTGGCTCCGGGGGCTCGCCGATGCCCCGGCTCCCGCCGGTGAACCTGCCGTCACCGAAGCTTCCGTCACCAAACAAGGAACCACGCCATGAAACACCTTATCGCTATTCTGGCGCTGGCCCTGTGGCTGGCGCCCCTGGCCGCCGCCGAGGACGACGGCCACGACCATGAGCGCGACCATGCCACGGCCTCAGGGCCAGGCGGGGAACAGGATCACGATCCCGCGGAAATCACCCTCGACGAGAACCAGCGCGCCATGCTCGATGTGCGCGTCGAAGCCCTGCGGGCGCGTCCGGATCAGGTACGCGCGCTGACCGTGCCGGCGGAAATCACCAGCAATCAGTACCGCACCTGGGTGGTGCCGGTGCGCATCGACTCCCAGGTGCTGGCGCGGCGCGTTTCCTTGGGCCGCCACCTGGACAAAGGCGACGCCATCGCCACGCTGTTCAGCCCGGTGATGGCCGAGTTGCAAAGCGATCTGGCCACCGCCGCCGATGAATGGCGCCGCGTGGGCCAGCTTGGCCGGCGTACCGTGGGCAATCAGCGTTATCTGGACGCCCGTGGTCGTTACCAGACCCTGCGCGCCCGGGCTCTGGGTTACGGCCTTGGCGAGGCCGATCTGGAGGCCCTGGAAAAAGGCGAGGCGGAAGAGGGCGTTTATACCCTGCGTGCCCCGGATGACGGGCTGGTGCTTACCGATGCCTTTCAGCAGGGCGAGTGGCTCACCGCCGGTCGGCCCCTGGTGACCCTGGTGGACGAGTCGACTCTGTGGGCGGAAGCGGCGCTGCCGCCCCGGCCGGGCCTGAGCGTGCCGGCCGGCACCCCGGCGCGGGTGTCCGTGGACGGCACCGAGGTGGTCGGCGAGGTGATTCAGTCCGGCCACCGGCTGGACCCGGTGACGCGTACCCTGAGCGTGCGCGTGGCGGTGCCCAACCAGGATCATCTGCTGCATCCCGGCATGTTCGCCGATGTGGCCCTGCAACTGCCGTTGCCCGACGACACCCTGTCTTTGCCCGAGGAGGCCCTGACCCGTGGTCCGGACGGTGACTGGCAGGTGTTCGTGGAGCAGGAGCCGGGCCGTTACCGGGCCATGGAAGTCACCGTGCTCGATCAGCTCGAAGGCCGGCGGCGCATTACCGGCCTTGAGCCGGGCAGCCGGGTAGTCACCCGGGGCGCCTTCTTCCTGGCCGGCGAACAGGCCAAATCCGGTTTCCAGGTTCACCAGCACTGAGGAGCGACCATGTTCAATCGAATCGTGGACTGGGCGGTGGCCAACCGTCTTCTGGTCCTGCTCGCCCTGCTGGTGCTGGTCGGCGTTACCGCCTGGCGGTTGCCGAGCCTCAAGCTGGATGCTTTCCCGGATGTGACCAATGTTCAGGTGCAGGTTAACACCGAGGCCCGAGGCCTGGCCGCCGAGGAAGTAGAGCAGTTGATTACTTACCCGATCGAGGCGGTGATGTACGCCTTGCCCCAGGTCGATGAGGTGCGTTCCATCTCCAAGACCGGCCTGTCCATCGTCACCGTGGTGTTCGATGAAGGCACCGACATCTATTTCGCCCGGCAGCTGGTGTTCGAGCGGCTGCAGGCGGCGCGGGAGGATATCCCCGACGGCGTGGGTACCCCGGAGATGGGGCCCAATACCTCCGGCCTGGGGCAGGTTTACCAGTACCTGCTCACCGCTGAACCGGGCTCCGGCATTGATGCCATGACCCTCCGCAGCCTCAACGACTGGGTGGTGAAACTGCTGCTCATGCCGGTGGGCGGCGTCACCGACGTGCTCAGTTACGGGGGCGAGGTGCGCCAGTACCAGGTCAACGTGAATCCCACCCGCCTGCTCGCCTATGACCTGACCCTCAGCGACGTCATGGACACCATCCGGGCCAACAACCGCAATGCCGGTGGCTGGTATCTGGATCGCGGCGCCGAGCAGATGGTGATCCGTGGCATGGGCTGGGTGGGCCATGGCCGGCAGGGCCTGGAGGACATCGCCGCCATGCCGGTCAAGGAGGTGAACGGCACCCTGGTGCGCGTTGGCGACCTGGCGGAGGTGGGCTTTGGCCCGGAAATTCGCCAGGGCGCCCTGACCATGACCCGGCGCGACGCCGACGGCGACCCGGAGGCGCTGGGTGAAGTGGTGGCGGGCATTGTGCTCAAACGCATGGGCGCCAATACCAAGGCCACCATCGATGGCATCGAGGCGCGGGTGGCGCGCATCGAGCAGGCATTGCCCGAGGGCGTGCGTTTCGAGCCTTTCTATAATCAGGCCGGTCTGGTCGAGAAGGCGGTATCCACGGTGGTCAACGCCCTGCTGTTGGCGTTTCTGTTCATCGTGCTGGTGCTGGCGCTGTTCTTGATGAACCTGCGCGCCACCCTGCTGGTGTTGCTGTCGATCCCGTTGTCCATCGGCGTGGCGTTGCTGGTGATGGCGTCGTTGGGCATGTCCGCCAACCTGATGTCCCTGGGGGGGCTGGCGGTGGCCATCGGCATGCTGGTGGACGGCTCCGTGGTGATGGTGGAGAACATTTTCAAGCACTTGAACCGACCGGACCCGCGCCACCCTGGCACGGGCGCGCCGCCGCCCGGCGCCAGCGCGCCGGAGGGCATAGCCCTGCGCATCAAGGACGCCGCCCAGGAAGTGGCGCGACCGGTATTTTTCGCCGCCACCATCATTCTGGTGGTGTTCGCGCCGTTGTTCGCCTTCGAGGGCGTGGAGGCGAAGATGTTCGAGCCTCTGGCGGTGAGCATCATGCTGGCCATGGCCGCCGCCGTGGTGGTGGCCCTGGTGGTGGTACCGGCGTTGGCGTCATTGATGTTCCGCCGCCCGCCCCGGGAACGGGAAAACCGTCCGGTGGCGGCCTTGGAACGTGGCTACCGGCGGCTGCTGGCGCGTGCTCGGGGCGCGCGCAAGGCCGTGATCGGCGGTGCCCTGGGGCTGCTGGCGCTGGCTCTGGCCACGTTGCCCTTCGTGGGCACAGAATTCGTGCCCACCCTGCAAGAGGGCACCCTGGCCTTGCGGGTCACGCTGGCGCCGTCGTCCAGCCTGGCCACCTCCCAGGAGGTGGGCCGCAAACTGGAACGGGAATTGATGACCTTTCCGGAGGTGACCTATGCGCTCAGCCGCGTGGGCCGCGCGGAAATCGGCGGCGACCCGGAGCCGGTCAGCAACGTGGAAATCTACATCGGCCTCAAGCCCCAGGACCAGTGGACCAGCGCCAATAGCCGTGAAGATTTGCAGCGCCAGATGCTGGCGCGGCTCAACCGCCACCCCGGGCTGCTGTTCAACTTTTCCCAGCCCATCGCCATGCGCGTGGATGAGCTGCTTTCCGGGGTCAAGGCGCAGCTTGCCATCAAGCTGTTCGGCCCGGACCTGGCGGTGCTGCGGGAAAAAGGCGAGGCCATCAACCGGGTGGTGGGCGGCGTCGACGGCGCCACCGACGTGCAGCTCGAGCAGATCGCCGGCGAGGCGCAGCTGGTAGTGGAGCCGGACCGTCGCGCGTTGAGCCGTTACGGCCTCAGCGTGGACCGGGTCATGGAGCTGGTCAGCCTGGGGCTGGGTGGCGCCAGCGCCGGCCAGGTGATCAACGGCAATGAGCGCTATGACATCCAGGTGCGGTTGGCGGAGGACGCCCGCGCCAACGCCGAGCGTATCCGCGAGCTGCGTCTGGAGACCCCGGACGGTGCCTGGGTGCGTCTGGCCGATGTGGCCCGGGTGGAGCAGATCAGCGGGCCGCCGCAGATCAGCCGCGACGACGTGCAGCGCCGGGTGGTGGTACAGGCCAACGTCAGCGGCCGCGATCTGGGCTCGGTGGTGAGCGATATCCGCGCCGCCATCGACCGGGACGTGGAGCTGCCCGCCGGCTACAGCGTCGACATCGGCGGCCAGTACGAGAACCAGCAACGGGCCCAACAACGGTTGCTGCTGGTGGTGCCGGTGGCGGTGGCGTTGATCGCGCTGCTGCTGTACTTCGCGTTCGGTTCCCTGGCCCAGGCGCTGCTGATTCTGGTCAACGTGCCCCTGGCGCTGATCGGCGGCATCCTGTCCCTGGCGCTCAGCGGCCAGTACCTGTCGGTGCCCAGCTCGGTGGGGTTCATTACCTTGTTCGGCGTTGCCGTGCTCAACGGCGTGGTGCTGGTGGAAGCCATCAACGCCCGCCTGCGCGACGGCGAAAGCGTGGAGCAGGCGGTGTTCGAAGGCGCTGTCTCGCGGCTACGACCCGTGCTGATGACCGCGCTTACCTCCATGCTGGGGTTGATCCCGATGCTGCTCGCCACCGGCGTCGGCAGCGAGGTGCAGCGCCCGCTGGCGGCGGTGATCGTCGGCGGCCTGCTCAGCGCCACCGCTCTCACCCTGCTGGTGCTGCCGGCCCTTTACCCGCTGTTCTCGCGACATAAAATCCGCGAACTGCAGCGCTGACCCATGCCGCCCCGGGCCCCGGGGCGGTTCCCGGTGCTACACTGCCCGGCGATTCCAATGTCATTGTCGGTGAGGATATGCGCAAGGGACCGTTCTGGGGCTTTCTGGTGGTGTTCGTTCTGATGCTGGTTGGCAGCCTCGCGATTAATTTTCTCACCGACCATACCCTCTATCTGGCACCGGTGATCGGTCTGGCGGGCAGCGTCTGGGCCCTGCTGCGTCTGCGCGGTATCACTCATCTGGCGGGGCTGCGCATCGGCCGTAATGAAGGTCTCGAGCGTCACCGGGACTGATTGTTTTTCGTTAAGTCTCGCTTAAGTCCCCGGTTCCACCCTGCTTTGGTGATTTGGCTGAAGAGAGGACCGGGACATGACGATTACGCATGTCGCTCCGGGCTGGCGCGCCGATCCTGGCGCCCGGGATTTGCTCACGTTCGATGACTGGTGGCGGCTGCCCGCTGATTGGGTGGAACCACCCAACTTCCGGCGTGGTGGCTGGAGCGCGGTGAGCCGCTTGACGCTGCCGGGGCCCACCGGTGAAGCGGAAACCCTTTATGTAAAGCGCCAGGTGGCTCAGTTCCGGCGCACGCCGGCCACCGGAGGCCGTCTCCGGCCGACCTATTTCCACGAATTCCAGGCACTGTCCTGGTCGCCGACGCTGCCGGTGGTGGACTGGGTCTGCTACGCGGAGCGAGGCGACCAGGCGATCCTGGTGACCCGGGCGCCACGGGGGTTCGTGCCGCTGTCCGTGCTGGCCGGGCGAATGCCCGGAGCGCATCTGGCCTGCGCGCTGGTATCGGTGGGCGCCGCCCTGGCGGTGCTGCACCGGCGCCGTCTTCAGCATGGCGCCTGCTACCCGGACCATATTCTGGTGGACCCGATCACTCTGCGGGTAAGGCTTTTGGATCTGGAACGTTGGCGTCGCCGGCTGACCGTGGCCGCCGCCGCCCGCTCCGATCTGGATCAACTGTTGCGCCGGGCGCCCTTTCTGGACCAGGCCGGTCGCGACAGCCTGCTGCGTACCGCCGGCCTTTACGCTCCCGGCTTGAAGCTGCCCGCGCCTCGCGCGCCCGATGGAATCCCTGATTATGTCTGAACAAACCCTGCCGGACCGGCGCCGCGTAAAAGCGGAGCCGAGCGCGGTACAGCATTACACGCGGCGCAAGCCCGCCAAGCACCACGCGGAAATGGCGCTGGTGGCGCGGGCGTTTCCGGCCTTGCCGCCCGGGTCGCGGGTGCTTGACGCGCCATGCGGCGCCGGCCGCCTGAGCCTGTGGCTGGCGGAACGGGACCTGCGCGTGGCGGCCCTGGATCTTGGTTCCGCGGCGGTGGTTCACACCCGGACTTTGCTGGCCACCGATGGCGCGGACGCCGAGGTGCGCGAGGGCGATGTGTTCGCGCTGCCCTGGGAGGACCGGGCCTTCCAGGCGGTGGTGTGCTTCCGCCTGCTGCATCACTTCCAGGAGCGCGCCCGGCGCCTTGCTCTGGTGCGCGAGATGGCGCGGGTCTGTGACGGTTACCTGCTGGTGTCTTACTTGTCGCCGTGGTCATTCACCGGCCTCAAGCGGCGCCTGCGCGCCGCCCTGGGCGGTCGCCGCCACCGCCAGAACCATACGTCCCTGAGCGAGCTGGTGGCGGACCTGAAGGCGGAAGGTTTTCAACTGGATCGCGACCTTGCTCAGCGGCGTTTTCTCCATTCGCTGCACCTGGCCCGCTTCGTGCGCAAGAGCCGCTAATGGAATTCGCCCGCGCCACCCGACCGCTACGGTTCTTATGCTCCGGAGGCATGGCGACCCTGGTCCACTGGCTGTCGATGGCCGGATTGATCGCGGTGGGTCTGGCGCCGGCGGTCGCCACCGCCGGTGGTGCCCTGGCCGGGGCGACCACTAATTACCCCCTGCAGCAAAAGTGGACCTTCGCAGGCGACCGTCCCGCCGGCGCGCTCCCCGGTTACGCGGTGACCTGTGTACTGGGCTGGGTATTGAACGGCGTGTTCTTTGTATTCCTTCACCAGACGCTGGCGCTGGCGGTGGCGCCGGCCCAGGTATTGACCACCGCTCTGGTGGCGTTGAGTAACTACACGCTCTACAAAAGGTGGGTCTTCCATGACGGCTCTCATCCCACGGGTTAGAACCATGGCGGAACCGGTGATCAGCCTGGTGGTGCCGTTCTACAACGAGCGCGAAGTGTTGCCGGAATGCGTGGCAAGACTGGCGCGGGTGATGGCGGGCACCGGTCTGCCGTTCGAGGCGGTTTTCGTTGACGACGGCGGTACCGATGGCGGCGCTGAATGGCTGATGGCGCGATGCACCGAGCGCCCCTGGATTCGCGTGGTGCGTTTGTCCCGGAACTTCGGCAAGGAGGCGGCGCTTACCGCCGGCCTGGATCATGCCCGCGGCGAGGCGGTGGTGGTGCTGGACGCGGACCTTCAGGACCCGCCCGAGTGCATACCAGCGATGATCCAGCGTTGGCGCGCCGGCGCCGACGTGGTGCTCATGCAGCGCCGCTCGCGGCCCGGCGAAACCCGCCTTAAACGGATCAGCGCTCATCTCTTTTATCGTTTGCTGCGTGGTTTGAGCCGCTCGGACATTCCCGCCGATACCGGGGACTTCCGGTTGATGAGCCGGCGCGCGGTGGAGGCGATAAGACGGCTGGACGAGCGCAACCGGTATATGAAGGGGCTGTTCGCCTGGGTCGGTCTGCCCACCGTGGTATTGCGCTATGACCGTGAGGCGCGGGTCGCCGGCGATAGCAAGTGGGGGTATTGGCGACTGGTGGGCCTGGCGCTGGAAGGCATCACCTCGTTTTCCGTGGCGCCGTTGCGTTGGGCGGCGGTGATTGGTGCCCTGGCCGCCATGCTGGGAGGGGGCTACGGATTGTGGATCATCGCCAAGGCGCTGATGTTCGGGGTGGCGGTACGCGGTTATCCCTCCCTGACGGCGCTGATTACTTTTCTTGGCGGGCTGCAGTTGCTGACCATCGGCATCGTGGGCGAGTACGTCGGCAAGGTGTATCTGGAAACCAAGCAAAGGCCGATCTATCTGGTGCGTGACGTGGTGGATCGCGCCAGCCTCCGCCGCGAGCCGGCGCCGCCCCGGCGCCGCTCCCTGGGAGTGCCCCATGCGGATGCCGGCTAGCCGCCGGATCGCGCCGTGGGTGTTGCTGGCGGTGGTCGTGTTAAGCCGGTTGCCGACCATGGCGCTGCTGCCTCTCACCGATACCACCGAGGCGCGCTACGGCGCCATTGCCCGGCTGATGGCGGTGACCGGCGACTGGATCACGCCCTGGTTTGCCCCCGGCGTACCGTTCTGGGGCAAGCCGCCGCTGGCGTTCTGGGTACAGGCACTGTCTTTTCTGACTCTGGGCGGCAACGAGCTGGCGCTGCGCCTGCCGTCCTGGCTGGCCTGTCTGCTGATCCTGGCGTTGGTGGCCCGTTACGCGCGCAGCCTGAGCGGCCGCGATAGCGCCCCGGTGGCGGCACTGATCGCGGCGTCATCCGGTTTGCTGTTCGTGTGCGCCGGCGCGGTGCTTACCGATCCGTTCCTGGCTCTGGGAACCACTACCTCCCTGGTTGCCGCCGGGCTGGTACTGCGTGGTGAGGGGCGGCCCTGGGGCGCGTTGTTCTTTCTCGGTCTGGTGGTGGCGTTGCTGGCCAAGGGGCCACTGGCCCTGGTGTTGGTGGGCACGCCGTTGTTCGTGTGGGCGCTATGGAGCGGTGGCTGGTGGCAACTGTGGCATCGGCTACCCTGGTGGCGCGGCGGGCTGGTCACGCTGCTGCTGACGTTGCCCTGGTACCTGGCCGCCGAACACAAGACGCCGGGGTTCCTGCATTACTTCATCGTTGGCGAGCACTTTCAGCGTTTCCTCGACGCCGGCTGGTCCGGTGACCGTTATGGCACCGCCCACGACCAGCCTCGGGGCACCATCTGGTTACTGACGCTGTACGCCGCCTTCCCCTGGTCCCTGTGGGCGCTGGTGCTACTGCCGGCCCGGCTCCGTGATGCCGAGGGGCGCGCCCGGCTGCGCGCGGCGCTCCGCGATAACGACAACCGGTTGCTGATTCCGGCCGCCTTCGTGCCTACTCTGTTTTTCACCTTTTCCGGAAATATTCTGGCCACCTATGTGCTGCCCGGGTTGCCGTTCATGGCGTTGTTGTTGACCCGGGCCCTGGGCGGGCGCGGGCGGGCATCGCGCTGGGTGCCGGGGCTGGCGCTGACGGTGCCGGTGTTGTCCCTGGTGGCGGGCGCCTATGTGCTCGCGAACCCGGGCACCCTGCGTACCGAAAAGGCGTTGCTGGCCTGCTATCAACGGCAGCCCGCCGCCCTCCGGGCGCCCCTGGTGTATCTGGACGAAGTGCCGTTCTCGGCCCGTTATTACGGCCGCGAGGCGCCTCGCGTCTGGACACCGGAGCAGGCCCGGCAGGCGCTCCGGTCGGCGCCCGGGCGACCGCTTTATCTGGCGGTGCGGCCCCGGGAGCGGGCCGCTTTTGAGCGCGGCCTGTCGGTGCCGTTGTTCGCGCTGGCGAAGGATCGTCGCTACCTTCTGCTTACCAATGTGCCGGTGGGGGCGGAGGGGTGCCGCTGAGCGTTGGCCCGGAAAAATCGATGGCACCGCGTCAATGGTTCAATCCATCGCCGGTGTCGGGCGGCGTATCCTGAAGGTCCATATCGGGAGAACGTCATGTCCTACATCGCTTACCTCACCCACGGTGGTGGCCCGCTGCCGCTGCTGAACGACCCCGGCCACCGGGAGCTGGTGGCGTCTCTGCGGGAGCTGGCGGCGGTCGCGCCGACGCCGAAGGCGATCCTGTTGGTGAGCGCCCATTGGGAAGCGTCGCCGGTGTCGCTGACCGGCCATCCGTCGCCGTCGTTGATCCACGACTACTACGGCTTCCCGGAAGCGGCCTACTCGCTGCGCTATCCGGTGCCGGGGCAGCCGGCGCTGGCGGAAAGGGCCCGGGCGCTGTTGGAGGACGCCGGGGTGCCGGCATCGGTGGACCAGGAACGCGGTCTGGACCACGGCGTGTTCGTGCCTCTGTCGCTGATGTACCCGGCGGCGGACGTGCCGGTGGTGGAGATGTCGGTGCATTCCTCCCTGGAGCCGGCTCTGCACCGGCGGCTGGGCGCGGCGCTGGCGCCGTTGCTGAATGATGGCGTGGCGCTGATCGGCTCCGGCTCCTCATTCCACAACATGGCGGTGCTGATGGGCCGGGACCGTTCGCCGGCCGCCCTGGAAGCAAACCGGGCGTTCGAGGACTGGCTGCGCGACACCCTGGCCGAGCCTGGGCTGTCGACGCTCGAACGGGGGCGGCGGCTGGATCAATGGCGGGCCGCGTCGGGCGGCGCGTTCGCCCATCCCCGCGAGGAACACCTGATGCCGGCGCTGGTGTGCGCCGGCGCCGCCGGTGACCGGCCCGGGCGGGTGTTCGCCGGCCGCATGGGCGCGGCGAACGTCAGCTCGGTGCTGTGGGTTTAGGGCGCTAGCCGGCGTCGGCGTGGGGGGCTAGCCGGCGGCCTGGAGCAGTGAGCCCAGGGCCAGCACGCCGAGGAAACCCACCGTGTAGGCCACCAGCAGGTAGCCGGAGTACTTCAGGTAGCTGCCGAAGGTGAGACCGTCCACCTTGCTCATCGCCACCACGCCGGCGGCGGAGCCGATCACCAGCAGGGAGCCGCCCACGCCCACCGCGTAGGTCAGGGTCAGCCACTGATCCAGGGTCATGCTGATGCCGGAGTTGAGCAGGGCGGCGGTCAGCGGCACGTTATCGAACAGCGACGACACCAGGCCCATCACATAGTTGGCGGCCAGCGGTGGCAGGAAGTCGTAGAGTTTCGGGAAGTAGGCCAGCACCCCCTGTTCCTTGAGCATGCCCACCAGCAGCAGTACGCCCAGGAAGAACAGCAGGGTGTCGAACTCGATCTTGCGGATGTAATCCAGGGTCGGCTCGTCGCGGTTCAGGAACTGCACCACCATGAACATCAGCGACAGCCCGAACAGGAACGTCAGCACCGGCGGAATGCCGAAAAACACATTGCCGAAAATGGTGCTCAGGATGGTGCAGAAAAACAGCACCGCCACCGCCTTGTCGCCGTTGGCGACCTCGGTGTGGCGCTTCTCCATCACCAACTCCCCGGTCAGGCCCCGGGACAGCAACAGCGACAGCACCGCCACCGCCATGAAGGCCGGCAGGCTGAGCAGAATCAGATCCGGGATTTCCACCTTGTCGGCCAGGAAAATCATCAATGTAGTGACATCGCCGGTGATCAGCGCTGTGCCGCCGGCGTTCACCGAGAACACCACCAGCACCACGTAACGCAGCATTTTCTCCCGGGGCAGACGCAGGTTCATCAGCACCGCGATGCACACCAGGGTGGCGGTGATGTTGTCGGCCATGGACGAGAAGCAGAACGCGAACAAGCCGGTGAGCAGCATCAGCTTGCGTTCGCTCATGCGCTCCGGCAGCAGGGCGTTGACGATGCCGTCGATCACCCCTTTGTGCGACAGATACGCCACCAGGGTCATGGCGGCCATCAGGAACAGCCACAGGGAGGCGATGTCGAGCAGGTTGTCATCCAGGGACGCCATCAACCCTTCAAGGGTTTCGCCGGCCGGGGGAAAGATGAAATGCAGCACCCAGACCAGGGACCCGAAGAACAGGGTGGTCTTGGCTTTATCGATGTGGACCAGGTCCTCCGCCACGATGGACACGAACCCGAGAGCCACGAGAACAAGCAGCACAACGGACATTGGGGTACTTCCAGGCAGGACTGCGGGAATGAGGCGGGGGCGATTCTAACCCCGGAGGGTCAAGAAAGCGACCTAACCGAAAGGAGCAATCGGCTTCAACCATGGTCGTGGCGGCACAGCCGGTGGTCTCCAAGCACCTCGATGACTCCGCAGTGGGCCACGTCGCCGCCGGCGCAGCGCCGGATCATGCGGTCCAGCTCGTCGCGCAGGGCGGTGAGCGCGCGGATACGATCGGCCACCGCGTCCCGGTGGCGCCGGGCCATGGCGTCCACGGCGGCACAGTCCCGATGTTTCCGGTCGCACAGATCAAGCAGCTCGCGGATGGCGCCGATGCTGAAGCCCAGTTCACGGCCATGACGGATGAAATGCAGCCGCTCCCGGTGGCGGTCGGCATAGCGGCGCTGGTTGCCGTCGCTGCGCGCCGGTTCCGGCATCAGGCCGATCTTCTCGTAGTAGCGGATGGTTTCCACCTTGCAGTCGGTGGCGCGGGACAGGGCACCGATGGAGTACATGTTTTTCCTTCTCGTTGTCCGTCATTGGAACCTGTAATGATTACAGGTATCGCGCCGGGTGTTCAGTGAAGCGGACGTGGTTTGGTCAATACGCGCTGGATATGGTCATCATTCGGTGACATATTTGATGCTTCCCGGGCGTTGTCCATTCCCGTGCCGAACCGCCGGGGTCAGGAGGTTAGCATGCGTACCACCATCAACATCGACGATGAACTGCTGGCCGAAGCCCAGCGGCTGTCCGGCGTCAAGGAGCGCACCCAGCTTATCCGCCAGGCCCTGGTGGCGCTGATCGAGCGCGAGAGCGCGCGCCGGCTGGCGCGGCTGGGTGGCTCCGAGCCGGACCTGGAGGTGGCGGCCCGTCGGCGCCCGGATTACCGGTGAGCGCCGCCGCCTCCATGGTGCTGGTGGATACCTCGGTGTGGGTCGACCATCTGCGCGCGGGCGACGCGGGTCTGGTGCGCCTGCTCGAGGCGGATCGGGTGCGCATGCATCCGTTCGTGGTGGGGGAGCTGGCCTGTGGCAACCTGGCCCGCCGCGATGAAGTCCTGGAGCTGCTGCGTGGCCTGCCCGGCGTGCCGGTGGCGGACCAGGACGAGGTGCTGTTTCTGATCGAGCGGCACGGTTTGATGGGGCGGGGCATCGGGTTCGTCGACGCCCATCTGTTGGCCGCCACGCGGCTGAGTCAGGCCACCAGCCTGTGGACCCGCGACCATCAGCTGGCCGAGGCGGCCCGGCGGCTTGGCGTGGATGGCACGCCCGGGCCGATGATTCACGACCGGGCTTGAACCTGTAGCCACTACAGGTGTTTTACTGGCGCCATCGCACCCAAGGAGGCTATTTCATGCCCCATGACCACGGCCACCATCATGGCCACGCTCACGGCCACGCCCATGGCGCGGCGCCGAATCTGAACGGCGCCTTCGCGCTGGCCATCGCCCTGAACCTGGGCTTCACCGCCGTGGAATTCGTCTACGGTTTCCTGGCGCACTCTTCGGCGCTGATGGCCGATGCCGGCCACAACCTGTCCGATGTGCTCGGCCTGGTGCTGGCCTGGGTGGGTGCGTTGCTCGCCCGCCGCGTGCCGGACAACCGCTTCACCTACGGCCTGCGCGGCAGTTCCATCCTCGCCGCCCTGGGCAACGGCATGTTCCTGATGATCGCCTGCGGCGCCATCGGCTGGGACGCCGTCCGCCGTCTCATGGACCCGCCGGAGGTGGCCTCGGTGACGGTGATGGTGGTGGCCGCCATCGGCGTGCTCATCAACACCGTCTCCGCCTGGTTGTTCGTGAAGGGCAGCAAGGAGGACCTGAACATCCGCGGCGCCTTCCTGCACCTGGCCGCCGACGCCGCGGTGTCCGTGGGCGTGGTGCTGGCCGGCCTGGCGATCCTCTACACCGGCTGGAACTGGCTGGACCCGGTGGTCAGCCTGGTGATCACCGTGGTGATCGTGGCCGGCACCTGGGGCCTGTTGAGGGATTCCCTCAAGCTGGCCCTGAACGGCGTGCCCGACAACGTCGACCTGCCCGAGGTGGACGCCTGGCTGCGTGACCGCGAGGGCGTGCTCGACACTCACGACCTGCACATCTGGGGCATGAGCACCACGGAAACCGCCCTCACCGTGCACCTGGTGATGCCCGACGGCCACCCCGGCGACGCCTGGCTGGACCGTCTCGCTGAGGATCTGCAAAGCCGCTTCGGCATCGATCACAGCACCCTGCAGGTGGAGCGCGGCGACAGCGAGCACGTCTGCGTGCTCCACGGCCACGCTCACTGATCCGTACGCCTGTCTGTTTGAAGGAGATTTCTCATGGCCTGTTGTGAACCGGAACTGGACCGTCAGGCACCGCCGGCCTACCGGCGGGTGCTCATCGCGGTGCTGGTCATCAATCTGACAATGTTCGGCGTGGAGGTACTGGTGGGGATATTCACCGGCTCCCGGGCCCTGCGTGCCGATGCCCTGGATTTTCTCGGCGACGCCGCCACCTACGGGCTCACGCTCTGGGCCCTGGGGCAGTCCCTGGTCTGGCGGACCCGCGCCGCGCGCATCAAGGGGTACTCCCTGTTGGTGCTGGGCCTGTTGGTGCTCGGCGACAGCCTGGTGAGTCTGTTTCATGGCGTGACCCCGCCCGGCGGCATGATTTCCGCCATCGGCGCCCTGGCGCTCACCGCCAATGTCACCAGCCTGTTGTTGCTGCTGCGCTATCGCGATGGCGACGCCAACATCCGTTCCGTGTGGCTGTGTACCCGCAATGACGTGATCGCCAATCTGGCGGTGATCGGCGCCGGTCTGCTGGTGCTCGCCACCGGCAGCCGCTGGCCGGACCCGCTGGTGGCGCTGGGCATCGCCGCGCTGTTCACCCACAGCGCCGTGGCGATTCTGCGCCAGGCCAACGACGAGGCGCGCGCGGGGCGGTCGCCGTCGGTCGGTTGTTGCGGCGGAGAATGAGCCGCGCGCGTTGGCAGGCGCCGCCGGGCGCGTTAGGCTGCCGGCGTTTCCCGCTCGAATCCGGCATGCCATGAGTTTCAAGAACGAAGATCTGATCGCCGTCTGCCAGCGCACCATGCCCTTCGGCAAGTACCAGGGGCGGCCGCTGGTGGACCTGCCCGAGGCTTATCTCCTGTGGTTCGCCGATCGTGGTTTTCCGCGTGGCGAGCTGGGCCGTCTGATGGCCCTGGCGATGATTCTGAGCGTGGAGAATCTTACCCATCTGGTGGCGCCGTTTCGGGAAGGCGGTGACGGCTGAGCGTGCACGCTGGTTGCGTGTGGTGCTCATATTGTTTGCATCTTTTCGCGCTAGGGTGGGCCTATTCCTAATGCAGGCGATTTCGTGATGGGTTGGATCAAGCGTCATCCTTGGGTGTCTCTCTCCGTGCTGGTTCTGGTGGTCGCGCTGGGCGCCTGGTTGTGGCCCGCCGGCGACGGCGGCGCCGGCCAGTGGCGCACCGCCGAGGTGGAGCGCACCGACATCGAGGATCTGGTCACCGCCCTGGGCACCCTGGAGCCGCTGGATTACGTGGACGTGGGCGCCCAGGTGTCCGGGCAGTTGGAGAAGCTCCACGTGGACGTGGGCGACACCGTCAAGGAAGGCCAGTTGCTGGCGGAGATCGATGCCTCCGTGCAACAGGCCCGGGTGGAAGAGGGCAAGGCGCAACTGGACGCCCTGCGCGCGCAACTGGAGCAGCAGCACGCCGAGCTGGAACTGGCGCGCCTGCAGTTCGAACGCCAGGAGCGGCTGCGCGAAGCGGACGCCACCAGCGACGATGCCTGGCAGAGCGCCCGCGCCACCCTGGCCACCACCCGCGCCCAGATCAAGGTGCTGCAGGCACAAATCAAGCAAACCCAGTCTTCCCTGGAAGGCGATCAGGCGACCCTGGGGTACGCCACCATCTACGCGCCCCGGGACGGTACCGTGGTGACCCTGGAGGCGCGCCAGGGCCAGACCCTGAACGCCAATCAGACCACGCCCACCCTGATGCGCATCGCCGACCTTTCCACCATGACGGTATCCACCCAGGTGTCCGAGGCGGACGTGGACCGGCTCTCGCCGGGCATGCCGGTGTATTTCAATACCCTGGGCAATGGCGAGGCGCGTTACGACAGCACCCTGCGGCAGGTGCTGCCGACCCCGGAGGAAGTGAACAACGTGGTGCTTTATACCGCCGAGTTCGATATCGACAACCCGGAGGGGCGCCTGATGTCCGGCATGACCGCCCAGGTGTTCTTCGTGGTCAACGCCGCCGACAACGCCCTCAGTGTGCCCGCCGGCGCGGTCAAACGGGACGCCGAAGGCACCTATGTGCGGGTGCTGTCGGCCAAGGGCGCGCCGCGCCGCCAGGCGGTGAAAACCGGGGTCACCGATCGGGTGCGCACGGAAATCACCGAGGGATTGGAAGAAGGACAAACCGTGGTGGTGGGGCAGGTTCAGGCCAAGCAAAGTGATGAACCCCGGCGCCGGGGTCTGTTCTGATGACCCCGCTGATCGAGCTGACCGGGATTCGCAAGCGTTATCCCGGCGGCGAACAGGACGTGGAGGTGCTGCACGGCATTGATCTGCGCATCGACGCGGGCGAGTTCGTGGCGATCATGGGCAGCTCCGGGTCCGGCAAGTCCACCCTGATGCACATCCTCGGTTGCCTGGACCGGCCCAGCGATGGGCAGTACCGGTTCGCCGGCCGTGACGTCAGCGAGCTGGATCACCAGGAACTGGCCTGGCTGCGCCGCGAGATGTTCGGGTTCGTGTTCCAGAGCTACCATCTGATCGGTACCGCCAGCGCTTGGGAAAACGTGGCGCTGCCCGCCATCTACGCCGGCCTGTCCCGGGACGAGCGCCGCGAGCGGGCCTGTCATCTGCTCGCCGGGCTGGGCCTGGGCGAGCGCCTGGATCACCGGCCCAATCAGTTGTCCGGCGGCCAGCAGCAGCGCGTTTCCATCGCCCGGGCATTGATGAACGGTGGCCGGGTGATCCTCGCCGACGAGCCCACCGGTGCCCTGGATAGCGCCAGCGGCGACGCCGTCATGGCGCAACTGCAGAGCCTGGCGGACCAGGGCCACACGGTGATCGTGATCACCCATGACCCGGAGGTGGCCGCCCACGCCGACCGGGTGGTGGAGCTGCACGACGGCGACATTCTGTCCGATACCCGCCGACGGCCGTCCCGGGCCGCGCCGGAAACGGCGCCGGATACCCTGAGCCCGCCCCGTGAATCCGCGTTGCCGGAGTTCGGCGAGGTGGCCGAGGCGGTGATCATGGCGTTGCGCTCACTGCGCGCCAACTGGCTGCGCACCCTGCTTACCCTGCTGGGGATCGTGATCGGCGTGGGCGCCGTGGTGGTGATGCTGGCCATTGGCCAGGGCGCCAAGCAGGACGTGGTGGCGCGCATCGGCGACATGGGCACCGACCTGCTGGTGATCCGCCCGGACCGCGGCCAGCGGCGGGTTTCCGACGGCGTTATCGCCACCCTGGTGCCGGCGGACGCGGAAGCGCTGCGGGAGGTGCCCAATGTGCGCATGGCGGTGCCGGAAATTTCCGGCAGCGTCACGGCCCGGGCCCAGGGCCGCGACATCACCACCAGCGTCAAGGCGGTCTCCAGCGACTATCCTTCCCTGCGCGACTGGCAGCCGGTGAACGGTATCTTTTTCTCGCAACGGGACCAGGATCGCTACGCGCCGGTGGCGGTGATCGGCCAGACCGTCCGTGAGAACCTGTTCGGCGACGCCGATCCTCTGGGCCAGTTCGTGTTGCTCGACAGCATCCCCTTCCAGGTGATCGGCGTGATGGGCGAGCAGGGCGCCACCAATTGGGGCGACGACCAGGACGATGTGGTGTTCGTGCCGCTGTCCACCGGCACCCTGCGTCTGTTCGGCCAGAATTACCTGCGTTCCATCACCCTGGCGGTGGACGACGTGGACCAGATTGACGTCACCGAGCAGGCGGCGGTGGAATTGCTGACTCAGCGCCACGGCACCGAGGACGTGCGCGTGTTCAACATGGCGTCGCTGCTGGACATGGTCTCCGACACCCAGAACACCCTGACCATGCTGCTCGGTTCCATCGCCGCCATTTCCCTGCTGGTGGGTGGCATCGGGGTGATGAACATCATGCTGGTGAGCGTCACCGAGCGCATTCATGAGATCGGTATCCGCATGGCCACCGGTGCTCGCCAGCGCAATATCCTGCAGCAGTTTCTCACCGAGGCGGTGGTGGTGTCGGCGCTGGGCGGTTTGATCGGCGTGGCGCTGGGCGTGGCGGTGGGGCTGCTGCTGCGGCTGTTCGGCCTGCCGATCCTATTTTCCGCGCCGGTGGCGGTGGCCGCTTTCCTGTGCGCGGCGGTGATTGGCCTGGTGTTCGGGTTCGCGCCGGCGCTCAAGGCGGCGCGTCTGAATCCGGTGGAGGCCCTATCCAATGAATAAAGGCCCAATGAACAAAGGTTTCAAAGTACAGGCCGCGCGCCACAAGCGGGTGCTGGCCATGCTGGCGCTGTCCCTGGTGGTATCCGGCTGCGCGGTACGCTCCGGGCTGGAGACGCCGCGGCCGGAGGCGCCGGAACAATGGGAGAACCAGCTCGCCGACAGCCGCGCGGCGGTAACGAACCCGGCCTGGTGGCAGGGCTTTGGCAGTGATGAACTGAACCAGCTGGTGGCCCGCGCGCTGACCGACAACACCGACCTGCAGGCCGCCGCCGCCCGGGTGCTGCAGGCGGAAGGGCGTTTGCAGCAGGCCGGCTCGTCCCTGTTTCCGAGTTTGTCGCTGGGAGGCGGCGCCTCTACCTCCGGCACCTTCGGAGGCGGCGATGGCGGCGACCAGTTCCAGGTCAACGCCAATGCCAGCTACGAGCTGGATCTGTGGGGGCGGTTGCGCAACAACAAGGCAATCGCCGAGGCCAACCTGGACGGCAGCCGTTTCGACCGTGACGCGGTGCGGCTCACGGTGCTTTCCAGCGTCGCCAGCACCTACCTGCAATGGCGCTACCTCCAGGATCGCCTGACCCTGGCGGAAGATAGCCTGGCCCTGGCCGAGCGCGTGCTCGAGGTGGTCGAGGCCAAGGTACGTTACGGCGCTGTCTCGCCCCAGGATCTGGCCCAGCAGCGCACCCTGGTGGCCAATCAGCGGGCCGCCCTGCCGGACCTGCGCCAGCAAACCCGGGAAACCCGCTATGCGCTGGCGGTGCTGGTGGGCGAAACGCCCCAGGGGTTCGTGCCTCGCGGAGGCGGCCTGGCGGCGCTGGAAGTACCGGACATTCAGCCCGGGCTGCCCGCCGACGTGCTCGCCCAGCGGCCGGACGTGGGCAGCGCCCTGGCTGGCCTGATGGCCGCCGATTACGGCGTGGCCGTGGCCCGTACCGCCTACTGGCCGTCGCTGACCCTGACCGGCAGCGCCGGTTACGCCAGCAGCTCCCTGGGTGACCTGTTCGACGGCGACGCGGTCTACAACCTGGCCGCCTCCCTCGGCCAGTTGATCTTCGACGGCGGCCAGACCCGTGGCGAGAACACCGTGGCCCGGGCCGCCTGGCTGGAGCAGGTAGCCACTTACCGGGGCGTGTTGCTCTCCGCGCTGTCCGAGGTGGATCAGAGCCTGGGCGCGGTCAACGCCCTGGACGAGCAGGGTGCTCATCGTCGCGAGGCCCTGGCCCAGGCCCGGCGTGGTTTCGAGATCGCCGAGGCGCGCTACCGGGAGGGCGAAATCGAGCTGACTTCGGTGCTCGATGCCCAGACCAGCCTGATCAGCGCGCGCCAGAACCTGCTGGAACTGCGCTACAACGAGCTGGTGGCCCGCGTCACCCTGTACCGGGTGCTGGGGCAGGGGCTGGCGAGCCCGTTATAATCGCGGCATGTCGATTCCCCTGGTTTATCACCCGAGCTACAGCTTCCCGTTCCCGGCACGCCACCGCTTTCCCATGGAGAAGTTCCGGCTCCTCCATGAGCGGCTGCGCGACGCCGGCATCGCCGGGGCGGGCAACCTGCACCGCCCGGGCCGGGCGCGCGCGCCCCTGCTGTCGCTGGCCCACTGCCCGGACTATCTGGATCGTTTCCTGAACAACCGCCTCGACGACAAGGAAGCCAAACGCATGGGGCTGCCCTGGAGCGAGGAGCTGGCGCGGCGTACCTGCATCGCGCCCATGGGTACCCTGGTTACCGCCCAACTCGCCCTCAAGCATGGCATTGCCTGTCATCTGGCGGGCGGCACTCACCATGCGCATTACGACTTTGGCTCCGGCTTTTGCATTCTCAATGATCTGGCGATCACCGCCCGGGCGTTGCTGGCCGAGCAACGGGTGCGGCGGGTGCTGATCTTCGATTGCGATGTTCACCAGGGCGACGGTACCGCCGCTATCCTCGCCAGCGAGCCCCGCGCCTTTACCTGCTCGGTGCATTGCGAAAAAAACTTTCCCACCCGCAAGATGCACAGTGACCTGGACGTGGGCCTGCCGGTGGGGCTGGGCGATGACGACTACCTGGCCATTGTCACCGACACCCTGGATGGCCTGTTGGGCGCGCTGCGTCCGGATCTGGTGTTGTACGATGCCGGGGTGGATGTCTATCAAGGCGATCCGCTCGGGCGCCTGTCCCTGAGCCTGGCCGGCCTGGCGGAACGCGAACGTCGGGTGCTGGCGCTTTGCCGCGATCATGACGTGCCGGTGGCCACGGTGATCGGTGGCGGCTACGACGATGACCGCGCCGCCCTGGCCCGCCGCCATGCCCTGGTGGTCGAGGCGGCCCATTCATTGTGGAGGTAGTGGTGAGAAAAGCCCTGTTGATCATGGCCCACGGCAGCCGCGCGGAGGCCGCCAACGAGGAGTTCAAGGCGTTGGTGGACGCGGTGGCGGAGACCACCCGGGAAGATTACGCCGCCGTGTTGCCGTGCTTTCTGGAACTGGCCCGGCCGTCGCTGCTGGAAGCCTTGCAGCAACTGGAGCACCAGCCGGTGGATACCGTCTATGTTTATCCGCTGTTCTTCAACAACGGCAAGCACGTGGCCACCGACATCCCCGCCCAGGTGGAAGAGGCCCGCGAGCGCCACCCGCACCTGACCATCGAATTGCTGGAGTACTTCGGCACCGCGCCGGGGCTGGCGTCACTGGTGCGCGAGCACATCGCCGGGCAATAGCCTGGTGTGAACAGGCCCTAGAACGTTTTTGCCACGATCAACCCGCCCCACAGCACATTGCGGTCGGCGGTGCCTTCGCGCACTTCCGAGGTGTGGCCGCGCAGTACATAACTGAGCCGCCAGCCGTTGGTGAACGAGCGGGTGTAGCCCAGCCAGGCTTCCAGGATCAGGTGGTTCAACTCGTCGCTGTCGTAGGTCACCTCGCTGTCGCGGAACTGACCCTGAAGAAAGGCGTTGTAGCCCCGCGCCACCACGGCGGCGCCGCCCCACACGTAGCTCTCGGTGGGTGCCGGGCCGCCCACGCCCCGGGAGGAACCGTCCGCGTAGCTGGCCAGCTCCGGGTTGAATTTCCACCACCGGTCGGCGATGCGTCCGCCCCGGAAACTCAGGCTCCAGCGCGCCTCGGTGAGGTAGCCGGCGGAAGCCTGCAGGGTGCTTTTTACTTCCAGGTTATCCGACGACGGATTCAGATATTTCTGCCTTGCCAGGGTGTAGCGGGCGGTGGGTTCGCCGCCTTCGCTGACCTGATGCTCCCAGCCTTCCGCGTGTTCGCTGCCGATCACCTTGTGCACCGCGTTCTGGCCGTTGCCGACGATCGCCAGGCCCAGAGCGCCAAGGGTCAGGCTGCTGTGCCAGGCCACGTTCTCGTCCCGGTCGATCCGTACCCGGGACTGCGACATGTAGAGCAGGCTGGCGTAGGGTCGGTCGTCGTACAACGGCGCCGAGGCTTCCTTGTCTTCCGGGGTGAAGCCGAACAGGCCGAACTCAACGCTATGACCGTCGATGCGTTCGCGGGCGTGGTCGCCCACGGCGAACAACCGGTCCAGGCCGGTCAGCACCGGGTTCAGGGAATACCAGACGTCGCGGGCGCTCCGGCCAGTGTGGGAAAAACTCAGGCCGTAGGTGTAATCCTGGTCGCGACCGGTGGGCACCAGGGCGTCGTTGTCGAACGCGAACGACCAGCTTTCCCGCTCCGGCTCCCGGGTCGGGTCCGACCGTGGCCGGCGGGGCGTTCGCTCCTCGCCGTCGAGCATGGCCAGCCGCGGGTTGTCGCGGTCAATGAAGGCCGCTGTGGTGGCCGGCGCCGATTGCGCCAGGGACGCGGGCGCGGTGATAACACCGATCAGAAACGCGGCGCCCAGCAGGCCGCTTTTAAGGTGAACGCCTCGCGTTCGGGAGGCGTGTTCGAATGCATCGTCCATCGTTCTCCGTTCCACGGAAATAGGTTTGCCGGATCCCGCCGCCAGGAGAGTGCCGGTATCCGGGAGCGCTATCCTGCAAGGCGCGCCGCCGGAGGCGGTAGGTCAAAGCTGGGCTTTTCTTGCCTGTTTCTGCGTCGCGGTAGGGTCTGCGTGGCGATGTTGTTAGTAGCCGTCCTGGCCGTGGCCGGGATCCTTCCCATGACGGTGCCCGCAGGCGCCGCCGTCGATCGATAGCATTGGTGATCGCGGAACGATGCGCGAGAGGGGGGATGTAAAAGCTTGTGCAAGCCGGGTGTGGACGTGATCACGTCCACACCCGGTTGTCGACGGGTTCGACGGTTCAGCGAAGCTGGTAGGTCACGGTGGCCATGACACTGCGCTCGGCGCCGAAGTAGCAGTAGTTGAGTGAATAGCAGGACGCCACGTATTCCTTGTCGAGCAGGTTGTTGGCGTTGACCCGGGCGCTCAGACCGTCGATACCGAGATGGCTGAAGTCATAACCGAGTGCCGCGTCCACCAGGGTGTAGGACGGCACTTCCCGAGTATTCTCCCGGTCCGCCTGAATGCCCTCGGTGTAGCGTACCCCGGCGCCCAGGTCGAAGCCCGCCATGGGGCCCTGGTCGAAGCGGTAATGGCCCCAGGCGGTGGCCTGGTTGCGGGGAGCCTGGTTGACCCGGTTGCCTTCGATCCCGGGCTCCGCCTTGCTGTATTCGATGTCGGTGTAGGTGTAGCTGCCCTGTACCCGGAAGCGGTCGGTGAGCAGGGTCTGTGCTTCCAGTTCCACACCCCGGGAGCGGATTTCACCGACCGGCACATAGAACGGGTTCTGCGGTTCACGGATCGCCAGGTTCTCCTGGTCGATGTGGAACAGCGACAGGGTGTAAAGGCCACGGCCGTCGCGGGGCTGATACTTGACGCCGGTTTCGTACTGGGTGCCTTCGGTAGGCTTCAGCGGGTCGCCGTTCTGGTCGGTGTAGACGCTTGGGTTGAACGACTCCGAGTAGCTCAAATAGGGCGCGAGACCGTTGTCCAGGCGGTAGAGCACGCCGGCCCGGCCGCTGAACTGCTCCTCGTCCTGGCTGGAGCGGGCACCGGTGTCCTGATTGACGTTGGCGGTACGCACCCAGTCGTAGCGGCCCCCCAGGGAGAAACGCCAGCGGTCCAGCGCGATCTGGTCACTAAGATAGACGCCGGTCTGGATCAGTTTGCGCTCATGGGGCACCGGGTCGCCAATGGCGGTGGGGGCCGCGCCGTACACTGGATCGAAGGCGTCGATGGCGGGGAAGGCTCCGCTGCTCCAGGCCGCGTCCACATCGCGGTGCTGGTAGTCGGCGCCAATCAGCAGGGTGTGTTGAAGATCGCCGGTGGCGAAGTCGGCGCGGGCCTGGTTGTCCACGGTGTAGGCATCGAGCTGTTCATCGGCGCCGGAATAGTAACGGCTGAGCTGATCACTGTTGCCCACCCACTGGTAGGAATACACCTGCTGCAGCTTCACGTCGCTGGTGATGTAGCGGAAATTCTGCCGCAGGCTCCAGGTGTCGTCGATGAAGTGCTGGAGCTGGTAGCCGAGCATTTTCTGAGTGCGCTCGAACTGCTCGTAGTCCGGCTCGCCTTCGAAGAAGGTGTTGTCGATATAGCGGCCGTTGCGGCGGTACAGGCTGCCCTCGGCGGGCACGCCGCTGTGGCTGCCACCTTGCGGATCGTCCTGGTAGTAGGCCATCAGGTCGAGCAGGGTGTTGTCGCCCAGTTCCAGGGTCAGGCTGGGCATGATCGCCCGGCGTTCCTGTTCCAGATGATCGAACTGGGTGTCGCCCTTGTCGGTCAGGCCCACCAGCCGATAGGCGACCCGGTCATTGACCGGACCGGAGAAATCGAAGCCCGCGCCCCGATAGTTGTTGGTGCCGACGCCAAAGCGCAGTTCCTGGCGGGTTTCGAACAGCGGTTTCTTGCTGGTCAGGTTGACCAGGCCGCCGGGGGAGGCGCGACCGTACAGCACCGAGGTCGGGCCCTTGACGATTTCCACCCGTTCCAGGAAATAGGGGTCGATCTGCATGGAGCTGAAGGTGCCCCCATCGCCCATGGTCTTGAGGCCATCCAGATAGATGTTGTCGATGCTGTCGTCGGAGAAACCACGCAGCGACACATAGTCATAGCGCTTGGACGCGCCGATCTGGTCGGTGAACACGCCCGGGGTATAGCGCAGGGCCTGCTGAACGGTGTCCGAACCCTGTTCCTCGATCTGCCCGCGACGTACCACGGAGATCGATTGCGGTGTTTCCAGGGTGGGCGTGTCCACCTTGGTGGCTACCTGGGCGTTCACCGCCACCGGGGCCAGGGTGCTTTCGGTTACCGGCGCCGGTTCCAGGGTGATGCTGCCGTCGTCGTTGACCTGGTAGCGCAGGCCGCTACCGGCCAGTAGATGACTCAGGGCCTGGGGCGCGCTGTAGTCACCGCGCAGCGCCGGGCTCCGCTTGTCCCGGGTGATGTCGGCTTTGTAGAGCAGCTGCACGCCGGTGGCTTCGGCCAGTTCCGCCAGGGCGGCATCCAGGGGCTGGGCCTGGATGTCGAGCTGCGCCGCCCGGACGGGGCCGAGCAGCATCAACCCGGCGGCGAGCAGCGCCAGGCGGGGGTAATTCATTGATTTCATGGAGTCGGTACCCTTTTTCAAAACGATGCAAATAGAAACCATTCGCGACAAAGGCACCCAGGAAGACGATGGCGGCTTCCATTTCTGAACCCCAAGAAGAATTTTTTTTCGTTTAATACAGCACCACCACGCCGGGCAGCTTCAGCGCCCGTACCGGCAGGGTCTGGGTAAGGGCGCTCAGCACCGCCTCGGGCTGGTCGGTGGAGAAGGTACCGCTTACCCGCCGTCCGGAGAGATCTTCGTTGAGCAGGACCAGCCGGTCCGGATGGTAGGGCCGTAGATCGCCGAGCAACTCGCCCAGGGGGCGGTCGCGGAATACCAGTCGCCCCCGCGCCCAGGCCAGCACGGCGTCGGCATCCACCGCCGTCACCTGGCCGATGTGGCCGTCGCGCCAGTGTACTTGCTGGTCGGCGGTGAGATGCCGCTGGCGGCGCCCATCGCCGGCCACCACGCTGCCCTCGGCCACGGTAAGGCGCACCGTGCCATCCCGGTGGCGCACCTCGAAGCGGGTGCCGGTGACCCGTACCCGGGCGTCGCCGGCGCGCACCAGGAACGGGTGGGCCTTGTCCCTGGCCACCTGGAACAGGGCTTCGCCACGCACCACTTCCACCCGGCGATGGTCGCCGGTGACGTCGATGTTGATGGCGCTGCGACCGTTCAGGGTCACCCGGCTGCCATCCGCCAGGGTCAGGGTGCGCTGCTCGCCGGTGCCGGTGCGCGCGTCCGCGGTCCACACCGACCAGGGCAGGCCGGCGGCCACCACGAGCAGCACTGCCACCGCCGCCAGCAGGGCGCGGCAATGGGCCAGGGCGCGGGCGATGTACTTGCCCGCCATGCGTTCGGATACCCCCAGTCGCTGGCCGATTTCGCGCTGGCTGACGCCATCCAGCCGATTCCACAGCAGTGCCTGGCGCTGGTGCTCGGGAAGATCCGCCAGGGCGTTGTTGAGGCCGTCCACCGCCTGGGCGCTGCGGGCGGCGGATTCCGGTGTCGGGGTGTCGCTTTCCAGGCTCAGACCAGGGTCGGTGAGGGCCACGGTGGTGGGGCGGCGGCGTTGCTGGCGGAGATGGTCGATCAGCAGGTTGCGGGCGATGCGGAACACGAAGGCACGGGGATTGCGTGGCGTCTCCTGCTGGCCCTCCAGCCGGCGCAGACGCAAATACACCTCATGGCACAGATCGGCGGCCTGTTCCGGCGATTCCAGGCGTCGGCACAGGTAGCCATTGAGTTCCCGGGCGTGCTGTTGAAAGAGGTCGTCGGCCTGCATGGGGTGGCGCCCGCCCCAAGGGGCCGGCCATCGTGATTGAGAATGATTCGTGATCCGTTTGCGGCATTATGCCACCGCCGCGCGGCCCCGCGCCAGGGGCCTGGATCAACGCGGTGACCGGTAAGCATGGGCACGGTGCCCGGGCTTGGAGAACACCCATTGCCAGAGCTGGATGGTACGGGCCCGGAAGGCGCCGGCGCACAGGTTCAGATAGTAGTGCCACATGCGTTGGAAACGTTCGTCATAGCGGCCCTTGAGTTCCGGCCAATGGGCCAGGAAGTTGGCGTCCCAGGCTTTCAGGGTACGCGCGTAGTCCGGGCCGAAACTGTGCACGTCCTCCACCACGTAACGGTATTCCGCGTGGCGGGCGATCTGTTTGATGGAGGGCAGCTCGCCGTTGGGGAAGATGTATTTGTCGATCCAGGCGTCGTGGCTGTTGGTGCTTTCGTTGTTGCCGATGGTGTGCAGCAGCATCAGGCCCCGGTCCTTGAGCAGATGCCGGGTGGTTTCCATGAAGGTCCGGTAGTTGCGGCGGCCGACATGCTCGAACATACCCACCGACACCACCCGGTCGTATTGGCCGCTGATTGTGCGGTAGTCCTTGAGCAGCACCTCCACCGGCAGGTCCGCGCAGCGCCGCCGGGCCAGTTCCGCCTGCTCGGTGGAGACGGTGACGCCGAGGGCACGCACCCCATAGTGGCGGGCGGCGTGGTCGAGCAGGCTGCCCCAGCCACAGCCGATGTCGAGCAGGGTCATGCCCGGTTCCAGCTCCAGCTTGCGGCAGATCAGATCCAGTTTGGCTTCCTGGGCTTCGTGCAGGGTGGTGGCATCCTTCCAGTAGCCGCAGCTGTAGGCCATGGTCGGGTCGAGCATTTTCTCGAACAGATCGTTACCCAGATCGTAATGCTGTTCCGCCACCTGGCGTGAACGTCGCAGGCTCTGGCGGTTGCGCAGGTTGTGGCCGAGCAACTGCAGGGCCAGGGTCCATTTGTTCTTGCCCAGGTCCTCGGCGCCGGCGCGCAGGATGCGGTGGATGAACTCGTCCAGGGCATCGCAGTCCCACCACCCGTCCATGTAGGATTCGCCCAGTCCCAGCGAGCGCCGGGCGGCGATGCGTGACAGGGTATCCGGGTGGTGAATCTGCATGTCCCAGGGGCGCCGGCCATTGATTTGAATGTCGGCGTTGGCGAGAACGGAGGCGATCAAGTCGTCGATGGCGCGCGACCCGGTGCGGGGGGCGTCGTCGCGGCTGCGTGAACCGAGCATACAGCATCTCCTTCAGGGTTGATTGAAGACTGCATGGGTGTCACGGGCGTCAGCATGGCTGCCCTGGGACCATTCTTTGACGCTCGTTTCACGGAAGCAAGCGCCCGGCATCATGAAAAATCGCCGAAGTTCCCCGCGGAACTTTGTTTTTACAATAATATTCAAACAGTTGGCGCGCCGGCTCCGATGGTATGAACACCTTCTATGGGTGTGATTTGGGTCCGCTATTCTTCTTTCTCGCGCTTTTTCTGGAGCAGTACATGGATTCTTTGACGCAGGCGGCGCTCGGCGGCGCCCTGGGTGGCGCGGTGCTGGGCAGCCGGCTTGGCCGTGGCGCCATTGTCGGCGGCGCGCTGCTGGCCACCCTGCCGGACCTGGATGTGCTGATCGATTACGGCGACGCGGTGGCCAACTTCTCCGAGCACCGTGGCTTCAGCCATTCACTGCTGGTGCTGGCGCCCCTGGCCACGCTGCTGGCGTGGGCGCTGAGCCGCTGGAAACCGGCGCCGGGCTTCGGCCGCTGGTGGGCGTTCACCACTCTGGTGCTGCTGACCCACCCGTTGCTGGATGCCTTCACCTCCTATGGCACCCAGCTCTGGTGGCCGCTGGGGGCGCCGGTGGCGCTCAACAGCGTGTTCATCATCGATCCGCTTTACACCCTGCCGTTACTGATCGCGGTGCTGATCGCGCTGATCAAGCCCCCAGCGCTCACCGCGCTGTCCGTGGGGCTGGGGTTGTCCAGCGCCTATCTGGCCTGGAGTCTGGTGGCCCAGCAGTGGATGACCGGGCGGGTGGAAAACGTCCTGGCGGAGCGGGGGCTTGAGGGCGCCCCGCTGATGGTGCAGCCGATGCCGTTTTCCACCCTGCTGTGGCGTGCCACCGCTGTCGCACCGGATCGTCGCCTGGAAATGGTCACCGGGGTGTTCGACGGCGACCAGCCTCTTTATGTGGAGGTCTTTCCCCGCGATCCGGGTTTGCAGGCCCAGGCCGAGCAATTGACGGACGGGCGTCGCCTGGCCTGGTTCACCGGTGGGTTTCTGGATTACCGTCGCGATGGCGACCGCCTGGTGGTCACCGACGTGCGCCTGGGCGTGCCGGGCGCCCATCCGTTTCAGTTCGTGATCGCGGACCAGGGGCTGGACGGTTGGCAACCCCTCACCAGCAGCCGGTTGCCCCGGCCGATGGTCAACGAGGAGGCCTGGCCGGCGCTATGGCGGCGCACCTTCGCTCTGGCGCCGGTGCTGTGCCTGCGCTCGCAGACCGCTGGCGACAGCGTCGCCGCCTGCCGCTAGCGGTCAGCCCCAGCCGGCCAGCACCAGCTTGCCGATGGTGGCGCCGCCTTCCAGGCGGCGGTGGGCTTCCTTGAGGTTGTCCGCGTTGATGGTGCCCAGGCTTTCGGAAAGGGTGGTTTCCAGCACGCCTGTTTCCATCAGCCGGGCGGCCTCGGCGAGGATGCGGCCCTGGCGCTCCATGTCCACGCCGAACAGGGCGCGGGTGAACATGAACTCCCAGGCGAAGCGGGCGCTCTTGGGCTTCAGCGGGTTGGTGTCCAGCGGCCCTCGGGCGTCGACGATGGAAACGATGCCGCCCAGCGGCGCCACCAGCTGACAGACGTCGTTCCAGTAACCGTCCGGTTCCTGGGCCAGCAGAATGGCGTCCACCTGCTCGATGCCCAGTTCCTTGAGTGGCGCCACCAGGCCCTGGCGGTAGTCGATGGTGTGGTGGGCGCCCATGGCCCGACACCATTCGGCGGAGCGTTCGCGGCCGGCGGTGGCGATCACCGTCATGCCGAAATGGCGCGCCGCCAGTTGCGTGGCGATGGAACCGACACCGCCGGCGCCGCCAACGATCAGCAGGGTTTTGCCCTTGGCGTTTTGCGGGGTGAGGCCGAGCTGGTCTTCCAGGGCTTCCCAGGCGGTCAGGGTGGTCAGCGGCAGAGCGGCGGCCTCTTGCAGGCCGATGCCTTCCGGCGCCTTGGCGACGATGCGCTCGTCCACGCACTGGTACTGGGCGTTGGAGCCCTGGCGCTGCATGGCGCCGGCGTACCAGACCCGGTCGCCGGGCAGAAAGCCGCGTACTTCCGAGCCCACCGCCTCGACGCGCCCGGCGGCGTCGTAGCCGAGCACCTTGTAGCCTTTTTCCGCCAGGGGGCGTTGGCGTACCTTGGTGTCCACCGGGTTCACCGACACCGCCTCCACCGCCACCAGCAGGTCCCGGGGGCCGGGTCGCGGCTGGTCCAGCTCGATGTCTTCCAGGGCGTGCACGTCCTCGATGGCGCGGGGTTGGTTGAAGCCGACTGCTTTCATGGGGCCTCCGGGCTAATGTGCTTCGTGGGGAGATTGTGGCACCGTAGGAGCGCGCTCCTACAAACAACAAGGATACCATCATGAATTTTGAAGAATACCGGCGCCACGACGGTCTGGGGTTGGCGGAGTTGGTGGCCAAGGGGGAGGTCACCGCCGAGGAAGTGCTGGAGGTGGCGATCCAGCGCGCGGAAGCGGTGAATCCCAAGCTCAACGGACTGATCATCCCGCTTTACGAAGAGGCCCGGCGGCGTGCCGGCGAGCCTTTGGAAGGCCCCTTCGCCGGCGTGCCCATGCTGGTCAAGGATCTGTTCCAGGAGATTGGCGGCGCGCCGGCTTACAGCGGCAACAAGGCGCTCAAGGAGCAGGACTTCCGCGCCCCCCGGGATTCGGAACTGGTGCGCCGCTGGAAAGCCGCCGGGGCGGTGCCGTTTGGCCGCACCAATACCCCGGAGTTCGGCTCCAAGGGCGTCACCGAGCCGGAGTCCTTCGGCGCCAGCCGCAACCCCTGGAACACGGACCATACGCCGGGTGGTTCCTCCGGCGGCTCGGCGGCGCTCACCGCCGCCGGCGTGGTGCCCTTCGCCGGGGCCAACGATGGCGGCGGCAGCATCCGCATTCCCGCCGCCTGCTGCGGCCTGTTCGGGCTCAAGCCCGGCCGTGGGCGCACCCCCTGGGGCCCGGAATTCGTGGAAGCCCTGCACGGCATTTCCGTGAACCATGTGGTGAGCCGCTCGGTGCGTGATTCCGCCGCGCTGCTGGACGCCACCCACGGCGATGAGCACGGCAGTCTGTTCCACATCGCGCCGCCGGAACGGTCCTATCTCAGCGAACTGGAGCGCGACCCGGCGCCGCTGAAAATCGGTTTCTCCCTGACTTCGCCCATCGGCACCCCGGTGGACCCGGAGGCGGTCAAGGCGGTGGAGGACACCGCCCGTCTGCTGGAAAGCCTGGGCCACCACGTGGAGGAGGCGGCGCCATCCCTCGACATGATGGCCATGAGCATGGACTGGCTGGGCATCTGGTTCACCAAGTGCGCCTCCGAGGTGGCCCGGGTCAAGCAGCTCACCGGCTGTGGTGACGAGGGCTTCGAGCTGGATACGCTGGCCATGGCCGCCTTCGGCCACGCCACCAGTGCCGACGACTACCTGGGCTTCTACCAGCGCGGCCAGCTCTACTCCCAGCAACTGGCGGACTTCCATGACCGCTATGATTTCTGGCTCACTCCCACCCTGGCCATGCAGCCGGCGGCCATCGGTGCCTCCGCCACGCCGGCCTGGCAACAAAACGCCCTCAAGGTGATCCTCAAGCTGCGCGCCAGCAAGCTGGTGATGAAATCCGGGCTGGTGGAACAGATGGCCCGGGAAAACATGAAGTACGTGCCCTTCACCCAGCTCGCCAACTTCACCGGCGTGCCGGCCATGTCGGTGCCCCTGCACTGGTGCGAAAGCGGCCTGCCCATGGGCGTGCAGTTCGTCGGCACTCATGGCGACGAAGGCCGGCTGCTGGCTCTGGCCGGGCAACTGGAAAAAGCGAAACCGTGGTTTGATCGCTGGCCGGCTGTTTAGGCCGGCGACTTATTCTTTTTTTGAATTAAAAGATATGAATTTATAATTTTAAAAGCGAGGAGCCGCTCTTTATAGTGGCGGTTCCTTTGCCCCTACCGTACCCGCGGCGGCGCTCAATATTCTGTTTGTTTGATGAGCCGCTGCGCCATGATTCCTGCCGTCGACATTGTCGCTGATGCCCCGTCTCCATGGCCGGGCTTCCCTTCCCGGGAGGCCCGTTGATGGAGTGGTTTGCCCATTTGGCGGCGGTGTTTGAACCCCTGAATCTGCTCATTCTTTTCCTGGGCGTCACCGGCGGTCTGGTGCTGGGCGCGATTCCCGGTGTCAGCCCCACCCTGTCGGTGGCCCTGCTGGTGCCGTTCACCTTTCATATGGCGCCCACCACCGGCCTGATTCTGATCGGCGCGGTCTACGCCAGCAGCATTGCCGGCGGGGCGGTCAGCGCCATTCTGATTAATGTGCCGGGGGCGCCGGCGAACATCGCCACCACCTTCGACGGTCACGAAATGGCTCGCCAGGGGCGTGCCAGTGAAGCCATGCAGTATGCGTTTACCAGCACCCTGGTCGGCGGCGTGGCGGGCATGCTGATCCTGATTTTCCTGGCGCCCCTGTTCGTGGATTACGTTCTGCGCTTCGGTCCGGCCGAGATGTTCTGGGTGGCGATCGTCGGCATCACCATCATGGCTTCCCTGGGCACCGGTTCGCTGCTCAAAGGGTTGTTCGGTGGGGCCCTGGGTATCTGGATTTCCACCATCGGTATCAGCCCGGCCACCGGGCAATCCCGGTTTGTTTTTACTCACCATCTGGACGGTGGCATCCACATCGTGGTGGCGCTGATCGCGTTTTTCGCCATCCCGCAGGTATTCCGGTTGTTGGAGTCCAGGGCCGCCGTGGCCAGCCAGGCGGTGGTCAGCCAGGCCAGCCGGCTGACCACGGTCGTGCGGAACGCCCTGGGCCATCGTCTGGCGATGGGCCTGGGCACGCTGGTGGGCGCCATCGTCGGCATTATTCCCGGCGCGGGTGGTCAGGTGGCGAGCATTATCGGCTACGACCAGGTGCGCAAGCTCAGTCGTGACAACGCCACCTTCGGGCACGGTGACCCCCGTGGCGTGGTGGCCTCGGAAAGCGCCAACAGTGCCATGGTGGGGCCGTCCCTGATTCCCCTGCTCGGGCTTGGCGTGCCCGGCAGCCCGACCTGCGCGGTGCTGCTGGGCGGCCTGCTGATTCACGGCATCTTTCCCGGTCCCAAACTGTTCGAGACCAGTGGCGGCGTGATCTGGCCGTTCCTGGGAGCCCTGCTTCTGGCGCAGGTTCTGATTTTCTTCGTGGGGCTGCAGCTGTCCCGGTTGGGGCATCTGGTCACCCGGGTTTCGCCGGCTCATCTGGCCGCCGGCATTCTGGTTCTTTCGGTGATCGGTACCTACAGCATTCAGAACAACCTGGGAGACGTCTACGTCATGGCGGGCCTGGGTGTGCTGATGTACCTCGGTATCAAGGGCGGCTTCCAACCGGCTCCGGTGGTGTTGGGCGTGATTCTCGGTCCGATCGCGGAAGAGAACTTTCAGATGGGACGCACGCTCGCCGGCCCGTCGGGCAGCGTGCTGGACTATTTCACCTCCGGCGACATCGTGCAGGTGCTGATGGCGCTGGCGGTCATCTCCCTGGCCTACGGCATGCTCGCGCCGATCTGGCGGGCCCGTCGTCGACCGGCCACCTCGGTGGGGGCCGGGCTGTGAAGGACATCGCGATTGCCCTGGTGGCGCTGACGATCTCGGTGGGATTGCTGTGGGCCGGTCTGGCGCCGGACAAACCCACGGTGTTCGCCTTTCCGAATTTCTGGGCCTGGGTGTTGTTGTCGCTATCGCTGGGCTTGCTGGTCCAGGCCCTGGCCCGCCGCGCGGTACGCGGCGCCGATGCCCGGGATGTCGCCGCGGTGACCGATTCCTTGACGCAGCTCGCCCCGCTGGTGGTGATTGGCTTTGGGTACTTCATGCTGTTTCCGGTGCTCGGCTTTTATGCCAGCGCGTTGTTGGCTTTCGCCCTGGTGTCGATGTTTTACGACTCCCTCGGCGTCGCTGCCCGGCCCTTGTTGCATGGCGCGGTGTCGCTCGTCTTTACGCTGATTCTGTATCTGATCTTCGGGGTTTTGCTGGGTGTTCAGGTGCCCGGCGGATGGCTTTTTTAATCTTACAAATACTGTTGGAGACTGATGATGGCCAATCATTCAAAAGCCAAGACGGGGAAACTGGCCGGCCTCGCCGCTCTGGTCGTGCTGATCGTGGTTGCCGCCTGGGGGCTGCGGCAAACGGGCAGCGACGGCGCCCTGGTCGGCGAGGGGGACGATTATCCGGACAAGCCCTTGTCCCTGACCGTGGCCTACGGGCCCGGCGGCGCCACGGACCTGCAGGCGCGCATTGCCGTCGAGCCGGCCGCCGAGGTGCTCGGCCAGCCGGTCAAGGTGGTGAACCGCCCCGGTGCCGGTGGCCGGGTCGGCTGGAACTGGGCGGTGGACAGCGGCGGGCGCGATGGCTATGAGCTGATCGCCTATAACCTGCCGCACATGATCGCCCAATGGACCCACGAGCCATCGCTCAGCTACAACGCCGACAACGTGGTGCCGGTGGCCAATTGGGGCGCGGATCCGGCGGTACTGGTGGTGGGCAAGGACAGCCCCTTCCAAACCGTGGCGGACGTGGTCGATTACGCGCGCGCTCATCCCGGTGAGCTGTCGGTGTCCGGCGCCGGGTTGTACACCGGCCATCATGTGGCGGCCTTGCAGTTCCAGCGCGCCGCGGGCGTGGACATCAACTTTCTTCCCGCGGAACAGGGCGGTGTGCAGGCGCTGCAGTTCGTGATTGGCGGCCAGGTTCAGGCCGGTTTCAACAATTTGTCCGACTCTTGGCGTAACCGGGATTCGCTGAAAATCCTGGCGGTGGCCGACACCGAGCGCAGCGAGTTTCTGCCGGACGTGCCCACCTTTCAGGAGGCCGGCGTGGAGGTGGACGATCTGAGCACCAACCTGCGCGGGGTGGCCGTGGTCAAGGGCGTGCCGGAACCGCACGTCGAACGTCTGGCGGAGAAACTGCCGGAAGTGTTCCGCCTGGAACAGGTGCAGACCAAGCTTAAGAATACCGGCTCCGGGTCGCTGGTCCTGGGTCCGCGGGAAACCCGTGAGCTGTTCGAGCGTAAAACCCGCGCCATCAAGGCGCTGCTCGCTCAGGACGATGCCCCGTGACGTGGACGTTATCCACCGCCGACCAGGTACGGGAGCGTTGGGTACAGGGGCGCGAAGTGGCCGTGCTCGACGTGCGCGAAGAAGGGCCGTTCTCCCGAGCCCATCCCCTGTTCGCCGCCTCCGTGCCTCTGTCGCGGCTGGAGTTGACGATCCGCCAGCGGGTGCCGCGTTCGAACGTGCCGCTGGTGGTGTACGACGACGGCGACGGTCTGGCCGGACCGGCGCTGTCCCGGTTGGAGGCCCTGGGGTACACGAACCTGAGTGTGCTGGATGGCGGCCTGCCTGCCTGGAGCGCACGGGGGGAGCTCTATCGGGATGTGAACTCCGCCAGCAAGGCGTTCGGGGAATGGGTCGAGGCGCGTTATCAGTTACCCGGCCTGGCGGCGTCGGAGTTCGAACAACGGAGGCGGGCGGGCGAGGCTTTCCTGCTGGTCGATGCTCGCCCCTTCCATGAATACCAGACCATGACCATCCCCGGCAGCGTGAGCTGCCCGGGCGCCAATCTTGCCGCGCGGGTGCCGACCTTGTTGACGGACCCGGAGACGCCGGTGGTGGTCAATTGCGCCGGGCGCACCCGCAGCCTGATCGGTGCCCAATCGCTGATCGACAGCGGCTTGCCCAACCCGGTCTACGCGCTGCGCAATGGCACCATCGGCTGGTTGCTGGCGGGCCTGGAGCTTGAATACGGCGCGCGGCGTCGAGCCTCCGATCCCGACCCGGCTTCTCTGCCTGTGATTCGAGAGCGGGTGCGGCGCCACGCACTCGACACCGGCGTGCGTTATGCCGACGGCGATGAATATCGCGCCTGGTTGGCCGAGGTGCATCACCGAACCACCTATTTCTTTGACGTTCGCGAAAGCGAGGAAGTGGAGGCCGGGCCGCTGGCGGGCTTCCGGCACGCACCGGGCGGGCAATTGGTGCAGGCCACCGACGATTATCTGGCGGTGCGGCATGCGCGCATCGTGCTTGCCGATGACGACGGGGTGCGTGCGCCAATGACGGCGTCCTGGCTGCGCCGGATGGGATGGCGTGACGTCATGGTGGTGAGCGTACCGATGGTTCGCGCCGAAGCGGCGCCGCCGAGAACGGCTCCGCCGCCCCCTCCGGACGTCCATGGCGTGACTCCGGAACAGGTGGACAGGTGGCGCCGGGAGGGGGCCGTCGTCCTGGACGTGAGTCGCAGCGACGAATACCGGGCAGCGCATGTGGAGGGCGCGCTGCAGGTAAACCGTAACCGGCTGGCCGACGCCATCGACGTGCTGAAAGTGCCCGGCCAACGGTTGGTCGTGACCAGCCAGGACGGCGCGCTGGCGAACTTCGCGGCCGCCGATCTGAAGGCGCACGGCATCGCCGTGCCGGTGCTGGCCGGCGGAAACCGGGCTTGGGCTCGGGCCGGACTGCCGCTGGTCAGCGGTGAAGGGGATTTTTTTGATGTTCCTGACGATTGTTACCGGCGGCCCTACGAAGGGACCGCCCATGGTCGCGAAGCCATGCAGGGCTACATCGACTGGGAACTGAAACTGGTCGGGCAACTGCGACGCGACGGCGTTGCCGGCTTCCTGATTTAAGTAGTGCAAGGTGAGGAAACAACAATGAGTTTATCCGAACAGTTGCCACGTATTGATGCCTTTGACGCGCCCCTGGGCGCCGAGGTGGTGGGTGCCGATCTGAGCGGTGACGATATCCGGCGGGACGTGGCCCGGACCAAGGCGGCACTCGATAAGCACCTGGTGGTGCGTTTGCGCGGTCAGAAACTGGACGAGGCGTCGCTGATCGCGTTCAGCCGACACTTTGGAGAACTGCAGCCGGCGCCGGCCTCGGAGCATTACAGCGCCGGCGCCATCGAGCGGTATCCGGAGATCTTCGTGGTGTCCAATATTCGCGAAAACGGTCGCGTGATCGGCACCCTGGGCAACGCCGAAGCCGAATGGCATACGGACATGTCCTATGTGGACGTACCGCCGGGGCCGACGATTCTGTACGCCAAGGAGGTCACGCGCAGTGGCGGTGAAACGTCTCTGTGCAACATGTTCCTGGCCTACGAGGCGCTGCCTGAAGCGTTGAAACGCCGCGTGGCCACGTTGCGATGCAAGCATGACTCGTCTTACACCAGTGCCGGTGATCTGCGCAAAGGCGCGGACGCGGTGACCTCGGCCCGTGAGGCGCCGGGCGCCATCCATCCGCTGGTGCGGGTACATCCGGTCAACGGTCGCCGTGCCCTGTATCTCGGTCGGCGCCGCAACGCCTATCTGGTGGGTCTTTCCGAGAAGGACAGCGAAGCCCTGCTCGACGAGCTTTGGTCCTACGTGACCAGACCTGAGCATATCTGGACGCAGCAATGGCAAGTGGGTGACGTGCTGCTGTGGGACAACCGCTGGACCATGCACCACCGCAATCCGTTCGACAGTGGTGAGCGACGGCTGATGTTGCGCACCCAGGTGTACGGGGAGCGGCCGCTGGCGGCGTCCGCCTGAACGCGAATCTTGCGTAGGTGCGGCCCGAGAGGTCGTCGATCGAGACTAAAGTCGCTCCTACAGCGCCGTTATCATGTCGTAGGAGCGACTTTAGTCGCGATCAGGCGTCCCGGGACAACGCCTCGTCGAGGATCTCGATCCAGTGCCGCACCGGGGTGCGGCCGGCGGCGGTGAGGTGCATCTGGCAGCCGATGTTGGCGGTGGCAATGGCATCGGGCTGGCCGCTTTCCAGGGCGTCGAGTTTTTGGTCGCGCAGTTGCCGGGCCATGGCCGGTTGGGTGATCGAGTAGGTGCCGGCGGAGCCGCAGCACAGGTGGCCGTCCGGTACCGGGGTGAGCTCGAAGCCCAGCCGGGTGAGCACGCTTTCGGTGACGCCGGCCAGGCGCTGGCCGTGTTGCAGGGTGCATGGGCATTGGAAGGCCAGCCGGCCTTCGGCGTGCACCGTCAGCGCTTCCAAAGCTTCTCCAGCGAGAAATTCCGCCGGGTCACGGGTGTGCTCGCTGACGCGGCGGGCCTTGTCGGCGTAGGCCGGGTCGTCGCGCAGCACCTTGCCGTATTCCTTGATAAAGGCGCCGCAGCCGCTGGCGGTGGGGATGATGGCTTCCACGCCGTCGTCCAGGGCGGCGATCCAGGTGTCGATATTGCGTTTGGCCCGGTCCAGGCCGGTGGCCTGGCCGTCCAAATGATAGTCCACGGCGCCGCAGCAGCCGGCCCCGGACCAGACTTCCGCGCCGATGCCCAGGCGGTCCAGCACCCGGGCGGTGGCGGCGTTGGTGTTGGGCGACAGGGCCGGTTGCACGCAGCCGGCCAGCAGCGCCACCCGGCGCGGATGGCCGCCGCCGGGCCAGGTGCCCGCCGACGGTATCCGGGCGGGGATTTTTTCCTTCAGCGCCGCCGGGGCCAGCGGTCGGGCCAGACGGCCCAGCGCCATCAGCGTGGCGAACAGCCGGGGGCGCGGCATCAGGGCGCGCAGGCCCCGGCGCAGCAGGCGTTCCCGAGGGGAGCGGGGCACCCGGCGTTCCAACTCCGGCCGGGCGATGTCCAGCAGGGAGTGGTAGTCCACGCCGGAGGGGCAGGTGGTTTCGCAGGCGCGACAGCTCAGGCAGGCGTCCAGATGTTGCTGGGTGCCTTCGCCGGGTTCGTGGCCCTCCAGCATTTCCTTGATCAGATAAATGCGTCCGCGCGGGCCATCCAGCTCGTCGCCGGTGAGTTGGTAGGTGGGGCAGGTGGCGTTGCAGAAGCCGCAGTGCACGCAGCTGCGCAGAATCGATTCCGCCTCCTCGGCGCGTGGCAGTTGGCGGGCGGTGTCGCTGAGTCGGGTTTGCATGGCCGGCCTCCGGTTACAGGTCCGCGTAGAGCCGGCCCGGGTTGAAAATCCGCTCCGGGTCCAGGCGGGCTTTCAGCGTCTGGTGGTAGCGCAGCAGGGCCGCCGGCAGCGGGTGGAACGGCGCGTCCCCCGGCTCGTCACCGCTGAAACGGGTGGCGGAACCGCCGGCGCTGGCCGCCAGTTGCCGCAGGGTGTCGGCGTCCGCGTCGCTTTTCAGCCAGCGCTGGGCGCCGCCCCAATCGCTGAGCCGGGTGCCGGGCAGGTCCAGCTCCGGGGTCGCCGGCGGCAGCGACAGCCGCCACAACGGCTTGGCGCCGTCGAAGAACGGCAGCCGGTGGTCGCGCAGCTTGCGCCAGTAGTGCGCGTCCTCCAGCGGCTCGCCGCCGATCTCCGCCACCGCCGCGTCCACCGAGCCCTGGTTGCCTTCCAGGCGCAACCGCAGCAGGCCGCCGCCGTGGCAGGCGGCGGACAGCGGCAGGCCGCGTCGGCGCCAGTTCAGTATCCGTTCCCGGGCCTGTTCGCCGGTGAGGCGCAGTTGCAGGGAGCGGCTGGCGCGTGGGCGCGGCAGCACCTTGAACGACACTTCCGTGATCAGCCCCAGGCAGCCGAAGCTGCCGGCCATCAGCCGGGACAGGTCGTAGCCGGCCACGTTCTTCATCACTTCGCCACCGAAACGCAGGTGCCGGCCCTCGCCGGTGATCACCCGGGTGCCGAGCACGAAGTCCCGCACCGAACCGGCCCAGGGCCGGCGCGGACCGGCCAGGCCGCTGGCCACCATGCCGCCGACGCTGGCGTCGCCGCCAAACAGGGGCGGCTCGAACGGCAGCATCTGGCCCTGCTCCGCCAGGGTGGCGATCAGTTCGCTGACCCGGGTGCCGGCGCGGGCGGTGACCACCAGCTCGCTGGGGTCGTAATGGACCACGCCGCTGTGGCCCAGCGTATCCAGCACCTCGCCGTCCACCGGCCGGCCCAGGTGGGATTTGCCGCCGGTACCGCGCGGGCACAGCGGGCGGCGCTCGGCGCGGGCGGCGCGTACCCGCTCCAGAAGGGCTTCGGACTGATCGCCCATCAGAACCGCTCCAGTTCGGGGAACGGCAGTTCGCCACGGTGAATGTGCATGGCGCCGAACTCCGCGCAACGGTTCAGGGTGGGGATGTTCTTGCCCGGATTGAGCAGCCGCTGCGGATCGAAGGCGGCCTTCACCGCGTGGAAGCAGGTGATCTCGTCGGCGTCGAACTGGCTGCACATCTGGTTGATCTTCTCGCGGCCCACGCCGTGCTCGCCGGTGATGCTGCCGCCGACTGCCACGCACAGCTCCAGGATGCGTCCGCCCAGGGCCTCGGCCCGTTGCAGTTGGTCGCTGTCGTTGGCGTCGAACAGAATCAGCGGGTGCATGTTGCCGTCGCCGGCATGGAAGACGTTGGCCACGCGCAGGTCGTATTCCCGGGACAACGCCTCGATGCCGGCCAGCACCTTGGGCAGCTCCCGTTTGGGGATGGTGCCGTCCATGCAGTAGTAGTCCGGCGAGATGCGGCCCACCGCCGGGAAGGCCGCCTTGCGGCCGGCCCAGAAGCGCTGGCGTTCGGCGTCGTCGCGGGCCTGGCGGATGTCGGTGGCGCCGGCGTTTTCCATCACCGCGCGCACCCGCTGGCAGTCCTCGTCCACGTCGCTTTCCACGCCGTCCAGCTCGCACAGCAGAATGGCGGCGGCGTCGCGGGGGTAGCCGGCGTGGGCGAAATCCTCGGCGGCGCACAGCGCCAGGTTGTCCATCATCTCCAGGCCGCCCGGAATGACGCCGGCGGCGATGATGTCGGCCACCGCCTGGCCGGCGTTCTCCACGCTGTCGAAGCTGGCCAGCAGCACCTTGGCGCGGGGCGGCGTCGGCAGCAGCTTCACGGTGATCTCGGTGACGATGCCGAGCATGCCCTCGGAGCCGGTGAACAGGGCCATCAGGTCGAAGCCGGGGGTATCCAGCGCGTCGCTGCCGAGCGTCAGGCACTCGCCGTCCACGGTGACGATTTCCAGCTTCAGCAGGTTGTGCACGGTGAGGCCGTATTTCAGGCAGTGCACGCCGCCGGCGTTCTCCGCCACGTTGCCGCCGATGGAACAGGCGATCTGTGACGACGGGTCCGGCGCGTAGTACAGACCATAGGGCGCGGCGGCCTGGGAAATGGCCAGGTTGCGCACGCCGGGCTGCACCCGGGCGGTGCCGGCCTCGGTGTCGATTTCGAGAATGCGGTTGAAGCGCGCCATCACCAGCAGGATGCCCTTTTCCAGCGGCAGGGCGCCGCCGGAAAGGCCGGTGCCGGCGCCCCGGGCCACCACCGGCACCCCTTCCTCGCTGGCGATGGCCATCAGCGCCTGGACCTGCGCCAGGGTGTCCGGCAGCGCCACCAGCATGGGCACGGTGCGGTAGGCGGACAGGCCGTCGCATTCGTAGGGCGTCAGATCCTCGCGACGATGCAGTACATGCAGGTCGGGCAGGTCTCGCCGCAGGCGGTTGAGCAGGGCCGCCTTGTCCACCTCGGGCAGGGGGCCGTCGAGCCGTTCATCGTAATGCATGGTTCCGCCGGACTGATGTTATTGGAATCTCGGAGGCCGGTCGTCAGTGTGCAACGGGGCCAGGGTGGCGGCAAGGGAGGCTCGACGTTGGTCGAAAGCGGTGTCGCCGATGCTATGATGAGCGCGGTTTGAACAGGGGCGCTATCGTGACGGCAAACGTGACGGCACACATTCTGATCGTTGACGACGAGCCGAGGGTGGCGGAGCCGCTGAGCTTCGCCCTCAAGCGGGAGCATTTCCGGGTCACCCACGTGGAGCGGGGCGAGCAGGCGCTGGCGGTGCTGGATAAGGACCCGCCGGCGCTGGTGGTGCTGGACGTGGGCCTGCCGGACATCAACGGCTTCGACGTGCTCAAGCGGGTGCGTCGGGACAGCGAGGTGCCGGTGCTGTTTCTGACCGCCCGCGAGGACGAACTGGACCGCATCCTGGGCCTGGAGCTGGGCGGCGATGACTATGTCACCAAGCCGTTCAGCCCCCGCGAGGTGGTGGCCCGGGTGCGCGCCATCCTCAAGCGCCAGGGCGCCGCGCCGGCGGCCACGCCGGTGCCGGACTGGCGCGTGGACGAGCACGCCGCCCGGGCCTGGTTCCGCGACCGGCCCCTCACCCTGACTCTTTCGGAATACCGGATTCTGGAAGCCCTGGTGCGGCACCCGGGCCAGGTGTTCAGCCGCGCCCGGCTGCTGGACATTTGCGGCAGCGAGGAAGACAGCTTCGAGCGCGCCGTGGACACCCATATCAAGACCCTGCGCGCCAAGCTCCGGCCCCTGGGCGGCGATGCCTGGATCGTGACCCGCCGTGGCCTGGGCTATGTGCTGGAACGGCCATGAAGCTGAGCCGCCAACTGCTGCTGATTTTCTTCCTGGTGATGGGGCTGGTGAGCTGGTTCACCATGGACCTGGTGCTCGGCGAGGCCAAGCCGCTGGTACGCCAGTCGGCGGAGGAGACCCTGGTGGACGCCGCCAACCTGCTGGCGGAAATCATCGCCTCGGACGCGGGCGAACAGCGGCTGACGATTACCCCGGATTTGCGGGCCGCTCTGCAGCGTTACGCGGACCGTTCCCCCGCCGCCTCCATCTGGGGCCTGAACAAGAACCGCACCGACACCCATATCTATGTCACCGATGCCCGGGGCGTGGTGCGGTTCGATTCCCAGGGTATGAACGAAGGCGAGGATTTCTCGCAATGGAACGATGTGTTGCTGACCCTGCAGGGCAAGTACGGCGCCCGTACCACCCGCTCCGACCCGGATGATCCCACTTCCTCGGTGCTGTACGTGGCGGCGCCGATACGTCACGACGGCACCCTGATCGGCGTGGTCACCCTGGGCAAGCCCGGCGCCTCGATCCAGCCGTTCGTGGCGCAGGCGGAGAGGCGGCTGATCCGCTACGGCTGGATGGCGCTGACCGTGTGCCTGCTGATGGGGGTTGGCCTGGCCTGGTGGATCAGCCGCCGGGTGGGGAGGTTGCGCGCCTATGCGCTGGCGGTGGCGGAAGGCGGGCGGCCGGCGCCGCCGCGCTTTCGGGTACGCGACGAAATTCACGATCTGGCGCGGGCGGTGACCGCCATGCGCCGGCGCCTGGAAGAACGCTCCCGTCTGGAAAATCACACCGCCATGCTCACCCATGAAATGAAAAGCCCGCTGGCGGCGATTCGTGGTGCCGGGGAAATTCTCGCCGAGGAAGTCAGCGACCCGGCCCTGCACCGGCTCACCGACAATGTGGTGCACGAGAGCCAGCGGCTCAGTGACCTGCTGGATCGCATGCTGGCGCTGGCCCGTCTGGAGAAACTGGAAAGCCTGCCGCCCCGACGCGATCAAGCTCTGGCACCGTTGCTGGAAGAGTGGCGCCGCAGCCGCCAGGTGCTGCTTGATGGCAAGCAGCTTGCTGTGGCACTGGAGGGCGAAGCGGTGCTGCGCCTGGACCCGGACACCGCCCGGCTGGCGCTGTTCAACCTGCTCGACAATGGGCTGCGCTTCGCCGACGCCGGCTCCACCCTGGTGGTGGCCGGCTGGCGCGACGGGGACAGCGGAGGCGTCACGGTCACCAACCACGGCCCGCGCATTCCGGACTATGCCCTGGAGCGCGTCAGCGAACGCTTCTATTCCCTACCGGCGCCGGGCGAGGAGAAAAGCTCCGGGCTGGGCCTGGCCATGGTCCGCGAAGTGGCTGAACTGCACGGCGGCTGGCTGCGCGTCGAAAACCTTGACCACGGCGTGCGCGTCACGCTTTGCCTGGGCTGAGGGCACACACGAAACGCCCACATTCCCCCCACACCCGCCGGGCAAGCTGGCCGCTCCGAACCAAGGGAGACGACCATGGCCCAGAGCCCATTGAAAAAAATCCTGATCATCATCGGCCTGATGCTGGTGTTGGTGGCGCCGCTGCTGATGATCCAGGCGAAGATCAACGAACGCCAGCAGCGCGCGGCGATGGTAAGCCAGGAGGTAAGCCGCCAATACGCCGGCGAGCAGACCGTGTCCGGCCCGGTCATCATGGTGCCCCAGGTGCGCCGCCACGAGGTTGCCTACCAGGACCAGGAAAGCGGCGAACGCCGTACCCGCGCCGAGTTCCGGCACGAGCTGGCCAGCCAGGTGCCGGACACCCTCACCATCGAAGGGCAGCTCAAGACCCGCACCCTGTACCGGGGCATCTACGGGACACCGGTCTACCAGAGTGGCCTGAACCTGGAAGCGCGTTTTCCGGAAAACTGGCAGCAGGTGTCCGACCGCGCTGTGCGCGATCGCGGCCCGGCGCTGTTGGTATTGCGGGTCGGCGATTTGCGTGGTTTGGCGGAACGGCCCCGGCTGCGTATCGGTGAACGAACCCTGCCGCTGCTGGAGCCCGGCGAGATACCGGAAGCCCTGGGCGGCAATGTGCTGGTGGCGCCGCTGCCCCGGGAACTGGAGGGGCCCTTCACCGTTTCCGTGGACCTCAACCTCAATGGCAGCCGGTCGCTGGCGGCCCTGCCCCTGGCCAAGGAAACGCGCATGACCCTGCGCGGCGACTGGCCGCACCCCGGGTTCACCGGCCTGTTGCTGCCGGCGGACCGGGAGATCTCCGACCAGGGGTTCATGGGGCGCTGGTACACCAACAGTCTGGCGGCGGCGAGCACCCTCGCCTGTGCCAGGGACACGGCGCGGTGCCAGGAGCGCGACAAGGCGTTGCGGGTGGAGCTGGTGCAGCCGGTCACCGGCCTGCTTTCCAGCGAGCGGGCACTCAAATACAGCTACCTGATCGTCGGCCTGACCTTCGCCGCTTTCTTCCTGTTCGAGGTGATGCGGCGCGTGTCCGTGCATCCCATGCAGTATCTGCTGGTGGGGCTGGCGTTGGCCATGTTCTATCTGCTGTTGGTGGCGTTGGGCGAACATCTGGATTTCGCCTGGGCCTATGGCATCGGCGGGCTGGCCTGTGTCGGCCTGATCGGCGTGTATCTCAGCGCGGTGTTGCGTTCCCGGAAAGCGGGGTGGGGGTTCGCTGGCGCCCAGGGGCTGGTGCTGGCGTTGATCTACGCCATCCTCAATGCCGAGGACTACGCCCTGCTGATGGGATCGCTGTTGCTGTTCGCCACGCTGGCGGCGGTGATGTTACTGACCCGTCATGTGGATTGGGGCGCCCACGCTCGTGGTCAGCAAGGCACGTCGTGAAGGAAAGAACGGGCCGGGGCGATGCCCCGGCCGTGGCGGTGTGATCAGCCGTCGATGGTGGCGGCGTCGGAACCCTGCATGGCGTTCACTTCTTCCACGTCCACCAGGGTGCGGCCGTCGTCGTGGTCCACTTCGCCGACCAGATCCAGGCGCGTGCCGGTCTGCAGCTGGCGGTCGCCGGTGAGGCCGGTGTCCAGTTCGATCTCGATGGTGCCGGCGGTGTCGCGCAGCAGGTAATGTTCATCTTCCATGACCTGCACCACTTCACCGCTGAGGTGCACCATCTTGCCTTCCTCAATGCCCTGCTTGATGGCGGCGCTGTCCGCCTGGATGGCGTCGCCGGCGTGGGCCACGGAGAAGGTACCCGCCAGGGCGGCGGCAATGATCAGCTTTTTCATGGCAATCCTCCTTGTTCGCTCGGATACGAGTAAGGAGTATGGCAGCCGAAAGGGCCCTTTGTTGCGGTGTGGTTGTAAAGGAGCATTAAAAGCCGGATCGGGGTTTGGTGGATTCCGTGGGCGTTGTTTCCCTCCATCCGGGCCCACACCGAGACGCTTCGGGGTAGCGTCACGCGGCTCCGTAGCTTGGATGGAGGCGGTAGGTTGCGATCATCCCGGCCCGTCATGGGGGCGGCGCGCTAAGGCCCCTCGCCCTGCGGCAGCGGCGGCCACCACCCCTGAATGGCGCCGTCGGCCACCGCCGCCAGATCGCCGAACTGCAGTAGCACGAATTCGCTCTGGGTGGGCCGGAAGAAAATCAGGTCGCCCACCTCCAGGTCGGTGGCCGGGGAGCCGTTGTACATCATCTGGTTGGTGCTCACGCCGTACAGACTATTGCTCTCGATGCCCGGCGGCGACACCGGTTGCGCTTTCCAGTAGCCGCCATAAATGAAGTAGGTGCGCCGCCGGTTCGGGTCCCACAGGGTCCAGGCGTCGCCGAGGGGCACCGGGCCGGGCAGGTCGAGGCCGTCCCGGGCCTTGAGCACCGGGGTGGCGATGAACGCCGCCGGCTCGAAGGCGGCCAGGGTGTCCAGGTCGAAGTCGCTGGGTTTGACCAGGGCGGAGCCGGCGGCCAGTTCGTTGAGTGGTGTTTCGTCGCCGTGCAGGGCGAAAGTGGGGCTGCCGGCGCCGTTGAAGGTGAGCGGCTGGTCCCGGTAGCGCGGATGGGTGTGGTACAGCCGGTCGATGAAGCCCTGGTACACCGCCTGGCTTTTGCGCAGGGAGTCCTCGCGGCTTTCCAGAATCGCCGGTACCTTGCCGACATGGGCGTCGTAGCCCATGAAACCGCTGAACGACAGATGTTCGGGGTGGGCGTCGATCAGGGTCATCAGGGCGTCCAGCTCATGGGGGTCGGCGAGGCCTCCCCGGTGCAGGCCCACGTCCAGTTCCAGGTTGACGCGCAGGCGCCGGTTCAGGCGCCGGGCCAGGCCCAGGTATTGTCGCAGCCGGGGTTCGCTGTCGATCAGCCATTGCAGCTGGCGGTCCGGGTCGAAGCCGGCGTCCGCCGGCAGCTCCTCATAGAAGCGCGCCGCCGCGTTCACCGGCATGGGCTTGCCCAGCAGCAGGTCGCAGCCCGGCTCGGCGGCGGCCAGGGCATTGATGAACGGCTGGTGGAACACCATCGCCCGGCGGCTGCCGGTTTCCGCCATCACCGCCTGGATCAGCGGCACGCTGGGCAAGGACTTGGCGACGATGCGGTAATCCCGGCCCGGTGGCAGGCGTTCCATCAGGCGCCGGCAGTTGTCGGCCAGCCGCTGGCGGTCGATAAGCAGCACCGGCCGGCCCGGGCCCCGGTTGCGCAGCAGTTCGTTGAGGCCCTGGAAATAGGGCGGATGGGGCGCGCCCCGGTCGCCGGGTTTGAGCCACCAGGCCACCGCCAGGCCGCCGCCGAGGGCGAGCAGGAAGGTGCGTCGTTTCATGGTTGTTATCCGTTTTCGAGGAACAAACGCCTGAGGTGATCATTGAGCAGACGGCCGTTTGGGTCCAGTTCCTGGCGGATTGCCAGGAAGTCGTCGAAGCGCGGGTACAGCTCGCGCAACTCCGTGGCGCCCAGGCCATGGAGTTTGCCCCAGTGGGGCCGGCCCTGGCAGCGCCTCAGCACCGGTTCGGTGGCCTCGAACAGTGGCCGGTAGTCCTGCTTGTAATACTGGTGCACGGAGATACTGGCTCCGGGGCGCTGGCTGAACATGGAGAGCAGGGTGTCGTCGGCGGCCACATAGCGGAACTCGATCGGGAAGAACACATTGATGTCGCGCTCGCGGATCGCTTCGCACACCTGGCGCAGGCAGTCCACGCCCCGCTCCGCGGGCACCGTGTATTCCATCTCGTTGAAGCGCACCGTGCGGCGGTTGGCGTAAATCTTGTGGGCCGGCCCCCAGCGGCGGTTCTCCTCGACGAAGAAAGTCACCAGTTTCTGCAGCGTCGAAGTCAGCCAGCCGGCGCGCATGGCCAGCTCGGAGACCATTTCCAGCAGATCGTTGCTGTCGTCCTGGGCCAGGTTGTCGTCTTCCCGGTCGGTGGTCGTCATGGTTTTCACGATGGCGGTACCGCCCAGGGGGAAGGCGAAGAATTCGATGTTGCGGAAGTTGTCCTTTTCCCGCGCCACGAAGTCCATGGCTTCGTCCAGGGGCAGGGTCCAGGTGTGCTCCTCCAGGCGGTAGCCGGGCGTGGTGCGCAGGGACACCTCGGTGACCAGGCCCAGGGCGCCCACCGAGCAGCGCGCGGCGTCGAACAGCTCGCCGTCCTTCGCCGTCAGCCGGTGGCGCCGGCCGGTCATGTCCAGCAGGGTGAGCCCGTCCACCTGGGCGGACAGGCTGGGCAGCCCCAGGCCGGTGCCGTGGGTGCTGGTGGCGATGGCCCCGGCCAGGGATTGCAGGTTGATGTCCGGTTCGTTGATCAGGCTTTGCCCCTCGCCCCAGGCCTGGGCGCCGGCCTGGGCGATGCGGGTGCCGGCGCCGAAGTGCAGCACGTCGCCATCGCGGCCGCGCAGGCCGGCCATCGCTTCCAGGGAGACCAGGGTGTCGTCGGTGGGCACCACGCCGCTGAACGAGTGGCTGCCGCCGAAGGCGCGCACCGTGCCGGTGGTGGCGGCCAGCAATTGCTTCAGGGCGTCCTCGGTGGCCGGATAGGCCAGATCCCGGGGGCGGGCGCTCTGGTTACCGGACCAGTTTTGCCACTGGCCGCCGCCCGGTTGCTCCGAGGCGCGGGCCAGGGTGGGCAGGGCGCCGGCCCCGGCGGTGGCCGCCAGCGCCTTGAGAAAGCCGCGGCGGTCCAGGGAAAGATTGAAAGCCATGATGGTTCCCGTTTGTTTTTATGGAACCATCGTACCAATCACGCAGCGAGGCGCAATTGACTCAGGGGCCGTCCGCCCCGGGGTCGGGAGTCACAGCCGGTAAGCGGCCAGCCACTGCTCCAGTTGCGCCGGCTGCATGGCGCCGGCCTGGCGGGCCAGCTCACGGCCCTCGCGGAACACGATCAGGGTGGGGATGCTGCGAATGCCAAAGCGCCCGGCCAGGGCCGGCTCCGCTTCGGTGTCGAGCTTGGCGAAGCGCAGGTCCGGCTCCAGCCGGCCGGCGGCCTGGGCGAACACCGGCGCCATCACCTTGCAGGGGCCGCACCAACTGGCCCAGAAATCCACCACCACGGGCAGCTCCGAGCGTTCCACCACGGCGCTGAAATTGGCGCTGGTAAGGGTGATCGGGGCGCCCTCGAACAGGGGGCGTTTGCATTTGCCGCAGCGCGGGCCGTCGGCGCGGCGGGCCGCCGGGATGCGGTTGACCGCGCCGCAGTGGGCGCAGCCCAGGGTCAGGGTGTCGGACATGACGCGGGTCTCCGGTTACGCATCTTGTTTATATGATGGCGCCGTGACCCGCTTCAAGCGCTGTCAGAGATCAATGCCGAGCTGGTCCCAGAGTTCGTCCACGCGCTGCTTCACGTCCGCGTCCATGGTGATCGGCGTGCCCCACTCGCGGCTGGTTTCACCGGGCCATTTGGTAGTGGCGTCCAGGCCCATCTTGGAGCCCAGGCCGGCCACCGGAGAAGCGAAGTCCAGGTAGTCGATGGGGGTGTTCTCCACCAGCACCGTGTCCCGGGCCGGGTCCATGCGGGTGGTGATCGCCCACATCACGTCCTTCCAGTCGCGGGCGTTCACATCGTCGTCGCAGACGATCACGAACTTGGTGTACATGAACTGGCGCAGGAACGACCACACCCCCATCATCACCCGCTTGGCATGGCCGGCGTACTGCTTCTTCATGGTCACCACCGCCATGCGGTAGGAGCAGCCCTCCGGCGGCAGATAGAAATCCACGATCTCCGGGAACTGCTTGCGCAGGATCGGCACGAACAGTTCGTTCATGGCCAGGCCCAGCACCGCCGGCTCATCCGGCGGCCGGCCGGTGTAGGTGCTGTGATAGATCGGATCGCGGCGGTGGGTGATGCGCTCCACGGTGAACACCGGGAAACGCTCCACCTCGTTGTAGTAACCGGTGTGGTCGCCGAACGGCCCCTCGTCCGCCATCTCGCCGGGATAAATATGCCCCTCCAGCACGAACTCGGCGCTGGCCGGAACCTGCAGATCCGAGCCCAGGCACTTCACCAGCTCGGTTTTGCTGCCACGCAGCAGGCCGGCGAAGGCGTACTCGCTGAGGCTGTCCGGCACCGGCGTCACCGCGCCCAGAATGGTGGCCGGGTCGGCCCCCAAGGCCACCGCCACCGGGAACGGCTCGCCCGGGTGCGCCTCTTGCCACTCCTGGAAGTCCAGCGCCCCGCCCCGATGCCCGAGCCAGCGCATGATCAGCTTGTTGCGACCGATCAACTGCTGGCGGTAGATGCCCAGGTTCTGGCGCTCCTTGTGCGGGCCCCGGGTGATCACCAGCGGCCAGGTCACCAGCGGCCCGGCGTCGCCCGGCCAGCAGGTCTGGATCGGCAGTTGGCCCAAATCCACGTCCTCGCCCTCGATCACCTGCTGCTGGCAGGGCCCGGACCCGCTCACCTTGGGGCTCATGCTCAGCACCTTGCGGAAAATCGGCAGCTTCTCCCAGGCATCGCGGAACCCCTTGGGCGGCTCCGGCTCCTTAAGAAACGCCAGCAGCTCGCCCAGCTCGCGCAGTTCCTGCACGGAATCCCGGCCCATACCCAGCGCCACCCGCCGCTCGGTGCCGAACAGATTGCCCAACACCGGAATCGAAGAGCCCTTCGGATTCTCGAACAACAACGCCGGCCCGCCCGCCTTCAGCGTGCGGTCGCAGATCTCCGTCATCTCCAGACGCGGGTCCACCTCGGCGGTAATGCGTTTCAGCTCGCCCTGCTGTTCCAGTTGCTGGATGAAGTCACGAAGATCGCGGTATTTCATGAAAAACGGTCTCGCCGGCTACAAGGTGGCGGCAGTATAACAGCCCACCCGCCGTCCACGATGCCATGACGCCACCGCCGCCCTCCCAAGGCCTGTGTAGGAGCGACTGGGCGGCACTCCGCTTCAGCCGCGATCAGCCCGGCCGGAGATCGTGACAGCATCAGAGCATCACCCGGCCACCCCGACCGCTGCCCACACGGACGCCACACTCGATACCGGTAAACACAACGGCCACGCGAACGGGGACGGACCCCACGTGAAAGGTTTGTAACTTTATGAAATATCTGATTTATTCGGGTTTATATAAAAATACGAAAGCTGGGATATGACGCTGGCGCGTTCATTGGATATTCGAGCCGGCGTCCTAATACCTGTTAGCCATTGGCAAGGAAAACTAGGATGCAAGCTAATATAGAGAAATTCAGGAAAGACCTCGATTCACTCATAAATCAGGGTCAGTTCCTTCTCGTCGCGATGCAGTATGACTGTCATCCCGAGGCCGTAGAGGAAGCGTACGGTGAAGATTTCAAGAAACTAAAGAGGTCTCTGCCAAATTTTAAAGTTGAGTACCAAGAATGGTACTCAGCCTCAAAAGCCCTGATAAAGCAGTTATTGCCCGATAGACTTTCAGACTTTACTCGGCATTATGAAAAACCCAAGCCGCGCAAAGACATCACTTTCGAAAACTACCGGATAGAGGATTACTTGCAGGGGTTGAGGGTTACTCGCGGATGGGAAAAAGAGGAGGTAGTGGGGCCGCAAGCTGCGATTCCGCACTTTGAGCAGCAGCGGGCAATTTTAAAGGCTGTGTCCACAAGGTTCGAGAGTTCCCTATATGACATAAAGCAATTGGTGCAAGCTGACCTTTTTGACTCCGAACTCGCGGCTGCACAAGAACTGTTGAAGCGGGGCTTCGTTCGAGCATCTGGCGCCGTGTGCGGAGTTGTATTAGAGAAACATTTGTCCCAAGTGGCAGAGAATCACAATATTACAACTCGTAAAAAGAATCCCACTATCAGTGACTTTAATGATCTTTTGAAACAATCTGACGTTGTGGATACACCGGAGTGGCGCCAAATTCAGAGGCTCGGCGATATCCGTAATTTGTGTGACCACAACAAAGATAGGGAACCGACCAAAGAAGAAGCTCAAGAATTAATAAGCGGGGTAGATAAATTTACCAAGACTCTGTTCTAGAGTTGGGCTAACAATCGGCTGCACAGCGACCGATTTTTCGCCGCTGCGCAGCTACAAACCGGCGCGTGAGCCGGGCGTTAAGAGGAATAGGTCATGGGGTGGATACTGATTATAATCTTAGGATTTATTGTTGTTTTCTTTTTTTTGATTAATCCTGCTGAGAAAGCCATTGTTCATGAAAATTTAGAGGAGATTTCTGACCAATATCTTGATCAAGAATACGGAAAAACCATGAGATGGGTTTCTCATTATGTGAGCGCCGGAAATAGGTTCAAAGAAAGGGCCAATAGTAGCGGTGCGTACGATAAATATATTGAATACAAAAAGAAAATTGAAAAAGAAAAAGCGCGTAGGGCGTTAGCAAGAAAATTGGTCAATTCCGTTCCAGAGTTAAAGATGGTAGAAGAAATTTCTTACAGACAGATTTTATCTGATGGGATTCTGAAAATTGCTTTTGAAATGAAGGAAAGCGGGAAAAGTGAATACGAGATAATTGATTGGTTTGTAAGGGAGGTAAACGGGGGTGGCGATGATTTCTCTGACATTGAAGAAGTGGAAGGCAATGAAAGGCTTCCTCAGGCGGACCGCTATGTTCGACCAGATCTGCCAGCTAGGCGATCATTAAATGATGTGATGCAGGAGTTTTGCATCGGTGCTGCAGAGATCTCAGGTATAGCGAATGGCTATAAGTTCTCTTTGCAAATGACAGGTGATCTGGTTGAGTTCAGTCAGGAATTAAATGATTTGGTTAAAGATGAAGGAATTCTCTCTGAGGAAGAGATGGAAGCGTCTCTCATAAGCCATGAGCAAGCCATTGTTAACCGCATAATTGTTCGTCTTGTTAAAGAACGCTATAGGCAATCTTAACAAGCCGGTGCACGCGACAAGCGCGTTACCGGAACGTTATACATAGGTACATATGATCTATTTTAGTATCAAATCAGATAGGAAATTTCTGGAGAGCTACTATCAGCTTGCCAAGTGGTTTCTATCCAATAAAGAAAAGACGTTTTCGGGTGGCTCTGTAGACGAGATAAACTACTATCTTTCTGAGGTTGGCTCCACGAGAGAGAGTTTAGCTAGAGGATTGCCAAAAGCTAAAAGACTAGCCGATATTTTTGAAATACCTGTTTTAGCCTTTGATCCTGCGCACAAGGTAAAACACCATGCATTCTCTACAATTTTGAATAATGATGCAGATGGACTTATTTCGGATGACCAAAAACTTGATCTACTAAATGAAACTATTGGGGCGTGTGGTGAATCGGAAAGAACGCAGCTATTGAAACTTATCAATCCTTTTTTCTGGCTTGGCGAGGCAATAAGTAAAGTATTGCGTTTTCCTTTTTGGGTTCTTGGGACCGCCGGCTTCAAGTCAGAGTCTTTTGAAAAAAGTTTAGCAGGTAGCGTTGTAAGGCTAATCGAGCTTGTTGCAATAATTAGCTTTTTAATCTATCTGGGCTTCAGTGAAACGGAGCTCAAAGAGGCGGTTAAAGCGCTGATAAACGTATAACCATCCAAGGCAGTGGGGCATATTTTTGCTTCGCTGCACTCAAAACGCAAAAATATGCCCCTGCTTGGGGTGTTAGGCTTAATAAGAATGGAGAAACATTGAGTACCGCGAGGTTGTTGGTCGACAGAAGAGAGCGCAGGCTGCTAGTGGTTGCCGCAGGGGCTTTTCTTCTGTTGTGTTTAATTGAGGCAAGACTTCCTCTGACAGAGTATTTATCGGGAACGATTCTTGAACCAATTCTCGTAAGCGAGGCTGCTCGAAGTATAAGTGCCGGGGTTCTGGTCAGCCTTGTGGCGGCGTATATATTCTATCTTCTGATTGACTATTTTCCTCGGTCAGCCAAGGAAGCCAAGTCGATTTTTGTTCTGAATTCGTTGCTTGCAGCAGTGCTTGATTCTTATGATCGATGTCGTGTTTTCGGGCACGAAACAGCGCTGCCTCATGTTCAGAGGCATGTTCTAGAGGGTGATTGGCTGGAGCAGACGATTATCGAAATAAAGGATCGAAACGCAAAATTTCTTCCGCTGAAGTTGGCCATGCAGACTGCACACACACGCTTGGATGACTTTAGAAATGCATTGGTTTTGGCTGTCAACCTATCCCCAGAGCGTGCGCTTCAGTGGTTGGTCATCATCGATAAGATAAGGCTCTTTTCCGAGAGGTACGGGGAACAGCCAGAGGTGCCGGAGTATAAGATACATCTGGCTGACAGTGAGTCAGACGAAAACCCTCTCCGATTGTATAAAAGAGATCTGGGGTTTCGCTTTATGGAAGTTGTTGAGGAATCGCAAAAATGGCTGCAACAGAATGGCCCTAAAGCCTAACGACGCATACTACATTGCGGCTTCGCCTCCATTTCGTAGCCGTGATCTGTAACCACTTTTGTGGACAGAGTTTTCTGTTTATGAGAGAGGTGCAGAGTGGGACAGACCAAGAAGAGAAAATACGATCGTTACACCCTGGCTTACAAGATCCAAGCCGTTGCATTGGCTAATCACCCTGACGTTAAGTCCAAGGATGTGGCAGAGTCATTGGGTATCCATCCGGTGATGCTCTATCGCTGGCAGATGGAGGCCGGGCGGTGCGAGCTCAGGGAGAATAAAAACATGAAAACGGAAAAGCCTTCCCCGGAACGGCGGCCGACCCGAGCAGATCCGACCAGGGCGACCGAAGAGAAATTGGCGGCTGCGGAGAGACGGATCAAAAAGCTGGAGCAGCAACTGGCCCAGCGCGATGACGAGATTGACTTGCTAAAAAAGGCCGAGCGGTTCTTCCAGCGGGAAAAGTAAGGCTCTATGAGCTGGTTGAGAAGAACCGTGGCCACCGTGACGTGCGCTGCCTATGCAGTCTGCTCGGCGTCTCCCGCAGCAGCTACTATGCCTGGTGCAGTCGTGCCGAGAGCGATCACCGACGCCACGACAAGTTACTGATGGGCGCGATTGTCGAGCTTCACCAGGGCTTCCGCCGGGCCTGTGGCGCCCGGCGGGTGCATCAGCAACTCCGCCAGAGTGGCCTGTCCTGCAGCATCCGGCGGGTGTCCAGGCTGATGAAAGAAGCCGGCGTTCATGCCTCCACCAAGGGGCTTTATGTGTGGAACCCGGGTCGGCATGCTTTCTATACTTCGGCGAGCAACGTACTGGCCAAGGACGCGCCGCCCTCGGGCGAAGGGCAGCACCGGGCCGGGGATTTTACCTACATAAGGACGCCGAGTGGCTGGCTCTACCATGCCGTGGTCTTGGATCTGTTCAGCCGTCGCGTGGTGGGGTGGTCGTTCAGTCGCTCGAGAAATGCGGAGCTGACCAAGAGTGCGCTTCGCATGGCGCTGTCACGACAATGCCCGCAGCCGGGCTGTGTGTTCCACTCCGACCAGGGCATCGAGTATGCCGCCCATGAGTATCGGGATCTGGTCGAGCAGGCCGGCATGCGCCGGAAGGGGAATCCACTGGACAATGCGACCGTGGAATCCTTCTTCCATACACTGAAAGCAGAACTGGTGCATCAGCGTCGGTTCGCTAATGAAATCGAAGCAGTGGCAAGAATCGTGGAGTACACCGACTTCTACAATCGCGATAGGCTCCGCTCAGGGATCGAGTACAAAAGCCCGGAGGAATACATCGGTGCGTGTGCCTGAAAGTGTCCATGAAACTGGTCGCAGATCACCGCGCGTGCTGTCGGCGTTAGCAGGTATGGCATGGAAGATATGAGGGATATCATCGAGCAGCGCTGCCGGTACTGCCAGGCCGAGGATGCATTTGACTACATTTACTGTTATGACCATCCATCCAATGACGAGTGTCCGGAAGAATACTCGTTGGCCTTGTGCAGAGCTTGCAATCAGGTCTCTCTTTTTTACAGAGAGGATGTCGAGCTAACTTTTGATAAATGTGGAGAGATTGCCACATTTCATTATCTGTGGCCTTCTGAACCAAGGTTCTTGGATTTCGAAGTTCCGGATACCGTAGGGGATTCGTATTCCGAAGCAGTCGAGGCGATTAAAGCAAAGCTCCCTATGTCTGCAGCTGCAATGATAGGTAGAACATTGGAGGCTGTTTGCAAAGATTTTGATTCAAGTTGTAAGACAATTTACCAAGGCCTCAAGCTGATGCGCGACGAAGGCGCATTAAGCGAGGAGCTCTATTCCTGGGCTAACGAGCTGAGAGTTCTTAGAAATGAGAGCGCACATGTTACAGATATCAATGTAACTTTAGATGAAGTTAATAGCTCAATGGACTTTCTCCAGTCTCTACTTGAAATAATATATAAAATACGGCCGAAGTTTAAAGAGTATTCAGCACTTCGGTCTGCTAATAAGAAAAGGCAGGCGGACGTGTAGTTCCCACGGTACAGTAGAGCGTATCAATATAAGCTGGAGGGGGCGGCCTGAAACGCAAAACGCCCCGGCGATGACCGGGGCGTTTTGCGTTACGGGGTCTTGTGGAAAGACCGCCGGTGTTACTTGCGCTTCATGGAGTCGAAGAACTCCGCGTTCGTTTTGGTCTGCTTCATGCGGTCGATGAGGAATTCCATGGCGCCGATTTCGTCCATGGGGTGCAGGACCTTGCGCAGAATCCACATCTTCTGCAGTTCGTCCTCGCTGACCAGGCGCTCTTCGCGGCGGGTGCCGGAGCGTTTGATGTTCATGGCCGGGAACACGCGCTTCTCGGCGACCTTGCGGTCCAGGTGCAGTTCCATGTTGCCGGTGCCCTTGAACTCCTCGTAGATCACTTCGTCCATCTTGGAGCCGGTTTCCACCAGGGCGGTGGCGAGGATGGTCAGGCTGCCACCTTCCTCGATGTTCCGGGCGGCGCCGAAGAAGCGCTTGGGTTTTTCCAGGGCGTGGGCGTCGACACCACCGGTGAGCACCTTGCCGGAGCTGGGCTGCACGGTGTTGTAGGCGCGCGCCAGACGGGTGATGGAGTCGAGCAGGATCACCACGTCCTGTTTGTGCTCCACCAGCCGCTTGGCTTTCTCGATCACCATCTCGGCGACTTGCACGTGGCGGGCCGGCGGTTCATCGAAGGTGGAGGCCACCACTTCGCCGCGCACCGTGCGTGACATCTCGGTCACTTCCTCGGGCCGCTCGTCGATCAGCAGCACGATCATGTGGGCTTCGGGATTGTTGCGGGCGATGGAGTGGGCGATGTTCTGCAGGAGCATGGTCTTACCGGCTTTGGGCGGGGCGACGATCAGGCCGCGCTGCCCTTTGCCGATCGGCGCCACAAGGTCGATCACCCGGGCGGTGATGTCCTCGGTGGAGCCGTTGCCGATTTCCATGACGAAGCGTTCCGTGGGGAACAGCGGCGTCAGGTTCTCGAACAGGATCTTGTTCTTGGCGTTTTCCGGGCGGTCGGTGTTGATCTCGTTGACCTTGAGCATGGCGAAGTAGCGTTCGCCATCCTTGGGGGGCCGGATCTTGCCGGAAATGGTGTCGCCGGTGCGCAGGTTGAAGCGCCGGATCTGGCTGGGGGAGACGTAGATGTCGTCCGGGCCGGCCAGGTAGGAGCCTTCCGCGGAGCGGAGGAAACCGAACCCGTCCTGCAGGATCTCCAGAACCCCGTCGCCGTAGATGTCGGAGCCGTTCTTGGCGGCTTTCTTGAGGATGGAGAAGATTACGTCCTGTTTGCGGGTTCTCGCCAGGTTCTCCAGGCCGAGTTCCTTGGCAATATCCAGCAGTTCGCCGATCGGCTTCTGTTTCAGTTCGGTTAGATTCATTGGAGTTTTACAGGGTGTCCAGAAATGAATTGACGGGATGCACCATGGGGTGGTGTCTCGATGGTCCGGCGCATCCGGGCCGACGGGCCTCGGGATGCTCTAATTGATTCGTTTTTCGGATCCAAAAATGGCGTGCATTCGCTGGGCCCTGTTTCGGCGGCCCTTACCAAAGCAATAAAGGGGGGCCGGACATGGCCTGACGCATCAAACGGGAACGAGTAAAGATGTGACCCTTGCGAATCACCGTGCGGCGGGGCCTGATTCCCAGGGGCCGGCGGCGGTGATTACCCCGTTAAGGACGTTTGCCGGAAAGGCGCAAAACGGACAAAACGGTGATCCCTGCCAGAGGGTGCGAATACGCTGATTCGGGAATGTACCATCGGGTTCGGGGGCTGTCCAGCCCGTGAAGCCAACCATTTGCGCTGGTCCCCACGGGGCTGGGCCGGTTACCGGTCCCGGTTCAGAGCGTGCTGTCCAGGAAGGCGGTGAGCTGGGACTTGGAAAGCGCGCCCACCTTGGTGGCTTCCACGTCGCCGTTCTTGAACACGGTCAGGGTGGGGATGCCACGTACGCCGTATTTCTTGGGCGTTTCCGGGTTGTCGTCGATGTTCAGCTTGGCGATGGTCAGCTTGTCCGCGTATTCGCCGGAGAGATCCTCCAGGATCGGCGCCACCATCTTGCACGGGCCGCACCAGGGCGCCCAGTAGTCCACCAGAACCGGGCCGTCGGCTTTCAGGACTTTCTCCTCGAAATCCGCGTCGGTCACGTTGATAATCTCGCCGCTCATTGAAATCTCCTGCTAGGCTCGCGGGATGTGGGGCACGCCATGCGATCATGGCAATGCAGAGGGTCATTAATATCAGGGTCTGGGGCGCGGATTTCAAGCGCGCCGGGCAATGGTGCCGACAGCGGCCGCCTATGGAGGCGCCGGCCGAATCCGCCGAGGAGGACGGTTTTGCGACAACCCGAACACATGGCCGCCATCGATCTGGGGTCGAACAGCTTCCACATGGTGGTGGCCCGCCAGGCCCAGGGCGAGGTGCGGATTCTGGAAAGCCTCTCCGAAAAAGTGCAGCTCGGCGCCGGCCTGACGCCGGATAATCAGTTGGACGCCGCCGCCCAGGAAAGGGCGCTGGAATGCCTGGGCCGCTTCGCTCAGCGGATCGCCGGCGTGCCCCGGGGCAATGTGCGCGTAGTGGGCACTAACACACTTCGCATGGCCCGTAATTCAAGCCGTTTTATCGCTCGCGCGGAGGCTCAGCTGGGCCACGATATCGAGGTGGTGGCGGGCCGCGAAGAGGCGCGCCTGATCTATCTGGGGGTGGCCCACAGCCTGGCCGATGACGCCGGCACCCGGCTGGTGGTGGACATTGGCGGTGGTTCCACGGAGCTGATCATCGGCGAGCGTTTCGAGGCCGCCGAAACCGAATCCCTGCACATGGGATGCGTCAGCTACGGGCAGCGTTTCTTCGCCGACGGGCGCATCACCGAGGCGGCTTTCCGCAAGGCGGTGACCGCCGCCCGCCAGGAAGTGTTATCCATCGAGACCAACTATCGCCGGCTCGGCTGGGCCCAGGCGGTGGGGGCTTCCGGCACCGTCAAGGCGATTGCCCAGGTGTGCGAGGAGAACGGCTGGAGCCAGGAAGGGGTCTCCCTGGAAGGGCTGGAGAAAGCACGCCGCAAGGTGATCAAGGCGGGTAGCGCGGAGGCTCTTTCGCTGAAAGGGTTGCGCGAGGATCGCAAGCCGATCTTCGCCCCCGGCCTGGCGATCCTGCTTGGCATTTTCGAGCAATTGGGTCTCGCCCATATGCAGGTGTCCGGTGGTGCCCTGCGCGAGGGGCTGCTTTACGATCTGCTCGGGCGTTTCAGCCATGAGGACGTCCGTGAGCGCAGCATCCAGGCGATTCTCAACCGCTACCATGTGGAGCGCGCCCAGGCGGAACGGGTCTCCGCTACCGCCCGCCGGCTCTACGACCAGGTGGCCGCCGCCTGGGAGCTGGACGATGAAGGCGCCGCCGATACCCTGCGCTGGGGGGCGCTGCTCCATGAACTGGGGTTGGCGGTGTCACACAGCCAGTTTCACAAGCACGGGGCCTATCTGGTGACCCACTCGGACCTGCCCGGTTTCTCCCGGGAAGAGCAGCAGGCGGTGGCGTTGCTGGTGCGTGGCCACCGTCGCAAGCTGCCGTTGTCGTCCCTGGCCGAGGCGCCGGAAGATGAGCAGGCCCGCTGGTTGCGGCTCTGCCTGATCCTGCGGCTCGCCTGCCGCCTGCACCATGCCCGCAACGACGACCCGGTGCCGCCGATCACCCTGAGCGCGGACCCGCGCGCGCTGACGCTGGAGTTCCCGGCCGGCTGGCTGGAGAACCACCCGCTTACCCAGGCGGATCTGGAGCAGGAACAGGAGTATTTCCAGGCGGCGGATTACACTCTTACCGTGCTGTAGAGCCGCTCCTACAGGCTGGTTTGGCCGTCAGGCGCCCGCCAGGGCGCTGAGCAGGGCCTGCTGGGCCAGGAAGGGCGCTTCCCCTTCCGCCGGTTGCACGCGGCTGTAGCTGCCGTCGGCATTGAGCCGCCAGGCCTGGCCATTGTCGCGCAGATAGAAGCCAAGCCCTTGCTCCAGCACCTGCGCCTTGAGTGCCGGGTCGTTCACTGGAAAGCAGGTTTCCACCCGGTTGAACAGGTTGCGATCCATCCAGTCGGCGCTGGAGCAGTAGACCAGGTCGTCGCCGGCGTGGTGGAAATGGTAGATGCGGGTGTGCTCCAGGAAACGGCCGATGATGGAGCGCACGCGGATGTTTTCCGACAGGCCCGGGATGCCCGGCCGCAGGCAGCAGATGCCGCGCACGATCAGATCGATTTCCACCCCCGCCTGGCTGGCCCGGTACAGGGCCTGCATGATGTGCTCCTCGGTAAGGGAATTGAACTTGGCGATGATGCGCGCCGGCTTGCCGGCCCGGGCCTGCTCGGTCTCGAAATTGATCCACTGGATCAGGCTTGGATGCAGGGTGAACGGCGAGTGCTTGAGCTGCTTGAGCCGCGCCGCCTTGCCCATGCCGGTGAGCTCCTGAAAGATCTTGTGGACGTCCTGGCAGAGTCCCTTTTCGGCGGTCATCAAACCATAGTCCGTGTAAATCTTGGTGGTCTTGGTGTGGTAGTTGCCGGTGCCCACATGGGCATAGCGCTTGATGCCATCGCCGTCGCGGCGCACCACCAGCAGCATCTTGGCGTGAGTTTTGTAGCCCACCACCCCGTACACCACCATGGCGCCGGCTTCCTGCAGGCGCCGCGCGCCCTCGATGTTGGATTCCTCGTCGAAGCGCGCGCGCAGCTCCACCACGGCGGTCACTTCCTTGCCGTTGCGGGCGGCGGTTTCCAGGTGGTCGAGAATCTCGGAATTGGTGCCGGTGCGGTACAGGGTCTGCTTGATCGCCAATACCCTGGGGTCCCGGGCCGCCTCGGCCAGCAGGTTGACCACCGGTGAAAAACTCTCGAACGGGTGGTGCATCAAAATGTCGCCCTGATCAATGGCGTCGAAGATGCTCTCGGTCTTGCGCACCGCCGCCGGTATGCGAGGTGTGAAGGGCGGGTAATGCAGGCGTGGCCGGTTCACGCTGGTGAACATGCGCGCCAGGTTCACCGGGCCGTTCACTTCATAGGCGTCCTGCTCGGTCAGCTCGAATTGCTCCAGCAGGTAGTCGATCAGATGACGCGGGCAGTTGTCCGCTACTTCAAGCCGCACCTCATCGCCATAGCGGCGCGACAGCAGTTCCCCCTTGAGCGCGCTGGCCAGATCCTCGACGTCCTCGTCCACCTCCAGGTCCGCGTTGCGGGTCACCCGGAACTGGTAGCAGCCGGTGGACGACATGCCGGGGAACAGATCGCTGACATGGGCGTGGATCATCGACGACAGAAAGATGAAGTTGTCGTTGCCGTTTTCGCAGATGTGCTCCGGCAGACGGATCAGCCGAGGCAGTGAACGTGGCGCCGGCACGATGGCCAGGCCCGTGGAGCGGCCGAAGGCGTCCTTGCCGTCCAGGGGCACGATGAAGTTGAGGCTCTTGTTCACCAGCCTCGGGAAGGGGTGAGCCGGGTCCAGCGCGATCGGTGTCAGCACCGGGTACACCTGCTCGCGGAAGTACTTCTTCACCCACTCCGCCTGCTGGGGTGTCCAATGTTCGCGGCGCAGGAAGTGCACGCCTTCCTCGGCCAGCGCCGGCAGCAGAATGTCCTGAAGAATGTGGTACTGGCGCTGCACCGCCTCATGGGTGACGCGGGCGATTTCGTCGAGGATCTCCTGGGCCAGCATGCCGTCCGGGCCGGGCTGTCCGGTACCCGTCTCCAGCCGGTTCTTCAGGCCCGCCACGCGGATCTCGAAGAATTCATCCATGTTGGAAGAGAAAATCAGCAGGAAGTTGAGCCGCTCCATCAGCGGGTGGTTCTCGTCCATCGCCTGCTCCAGCACCCGCAGATTGAACTGAAGCAGGCTCAATTCCCGATTGATGTAGTAATCCGGATTGTTCAGGTCGATGGCGTTGGGGTCGATGGCGATGTCGTTCATGGTCTCTTCCTGAAGCGGGCGCGGGGCCTCCCATTCCATGACATTGGTGTGACAGGGGTGTGACAGGGTGCCCGCCCGTCCCAGCTTACTCCCTTCGATCGCTGAGCGGGGAGAGGTGAGCGGGGCTTAACAATTGGTAACTGGTAAGTATAATGCGAACCATTATTATTATCTGTTGCCTAACGCGGATTGTTTTGGGAGCGACCTGATCATGCTGGATTCCTTACCCTCCACCCGGCGCGGCGTGCGCCGCGCCACCGGGGCTGTCCTCGCCCTGTCGGCGGCCTTCTGGTCGGCGGGTTTGCTGGCCCAGGAAAGCGGCAACCTGGCGCCGGTGGAAGTGGCCGATGAGGCCCCCGACGACGACTACATCACGGCGGACCAGCGCCCCCAGGCCGGCAAGCTGGACGTGCCGGTGGAAGAGCAACCCTTCGGTATCGAGGTCATCGACCGCTCGACCATGGAGGATACCGGCGCCAAGAATATTCAGGATGCGCTTCTGTACACTTCCGGTGTGTATTCCGGTAACTTCGGCTTCGACACGCGGGGCGATTCCGCCAAGATCCGTGGTCTCAATCCTTCCCTGTACATCGATGGCCTGCGCGCCAATTACGGTTCCTACAACACGGTGCGTCCCAACACCTTCGGGCTGGAGCGCATCGAAGTTCTGAAGGGACCTTCGTCGGTGCTTTACGGCCAGGCGGAACTGGGCGGCATCCTTAACGGGGTCTCCAAGCTCCCAAAGGCGAAGCAGCAAGGCGAGTTGCATGCCCAGGTCGGCAACTATGACCGTCAGCAACTGGCGGCGGACGTGACCGGCCCCCTGTCCGAGGACGGCAAGCTACTGTACCGACTGGTGGCCCTGAAGCGGAATAGCGGGACCCAGGTGGATCATGTGGATGACGACGGCTATTTGTTCGCGCCGTCGATCACCTGGTTGCCCACGGACGACACTACGGTCAGCGTGCTTTTCAACAGCCAGGAAGATACTGGCCAGGTTTCGGCCCAGTTCCTGCCGGCCCAGGGCACTATCGAGCCGGGCCCCAAGGGCGAAATCGGTTCCGACACCTTCGTCGGTGAGCCGGACTGGGACCGCTATGACCGGCGCAAGGATGAGGTCACGTTGTTCGTTGATCATCGGTTCACCGATCAATGGGGCGTGGCGGCCACGGCTCGCTATACGGAGAGCAGCTCGGAAACCCGGGAGCACTGGACCACCGTGGGCGCGAGCCCCGATGCTGACGGCAATATGCCACGCACGATCTACATGGCGGACAAGAAGACGGAAATTCTTAACTTCGACGTTCGCTTGAAGGGTGATGTCGCCCTGGGGCCTACCCGCCATAAATTGGCTCTGGGCGTGGACCGCCAGGACGCTCTGTGGGAGGAAGAAAATGTCTTTTCCGGAGCAGGTACGCCGATCAACGTTTATAACCCTCAATACGGCGACGTGGCTTACGGTGTGCTCGACCCCCAGGATGCCAATGACAACAAGATCAAGCAGACCGGCGTGTATCTGATCGACCATATGGAAATCGGTCGCGTGGTGGTCTCCGGTGCGTTGCGCCGGGATGACAGCACCAACAAGGTGTATGTGGTCGGCGGCGACAACACGGAAAGTGATGATGAGGAGACCAGCGGTCGCCTTGGTTTGATGTATCGGTTCGATTTCGGTTTGTCGCCCTACATCAGCTATTCCGAGGCCTTCGTGCCCAATCTGGGCACCACTGGCAATGGCGAGAGCCTGGACGCTACCACCGGCGAGCAGCGCGAGGCCGGTTTCAAGTATCTGTCACCACGTAAGGATCTCTCCATCACCGCGGCCTGGTTCGATATCGAGGAAACCAACCGCGTGCTGCCCAGTCCTACCAGCCCGGTGAGCCTGAGCCAGACCGGCGCCACCGTTGAGGGCTGGGAAATGGCGGTGCGTAAGAGCTGGGGGCCGGCGGCGGTACAGGCGACCTACACCAAGCTGGACGCCAAAGACGACACATCCGGGGTTCGCTTGCCCTATGTGGCGGAGGAAGTCGCCAATGTCTGGGGCAAGTACGAACTGGAAAACGGATTCCGCCTTGGTGCCGGCGTGCGTTACATCGGGGATACCGTGGGCGGTGGAGGAGGCCCGGAGATCCCGTCAGAGACCCTGTACGACGCCATGCTCGGTTACGCCACCGGCCCTTGGGATTTCAACGTGACGGTCAAGAACCTTACCGACGAGGAGTTCATCTCCTGGTGTCGCGGGCCGGGCTTCGACTGTGGTTACGGCGAACGACGCATGGTGATCGGCAACGCAAGCTATCGTTTCTGATCGGTTCCTACTTCAGGAATACATAGGTGAGGCTGGCCTGCACCCGCGTGGCGTAGCCGGTTTCACCTTGCTGATCCCGATTGCGGCCGCGCAGCACTTCAATACCGGTGGTCAGACGGTCGTTGTAGTCCCACACCAGGTTGGCGGAGCCATAGCGGCTGGAGCGGAATTCATCGTCGGCGAGCAGGTCGTTGCGTTCCAGGCGCAGGTTGCCCGCCACCAGGGTGGTGCGCAGCCGGTCCGACCAGGGATGGGTAACGCCCAGGTAGCCGCCACTGGCGCGCAGCGGTTCCACGTCGCCTTCGCCATCCACCACCGCGTCGTAACCGCTGTCGCTGATGTCGCTCAGGTAATGGGCGAAGCCCTCGCCGGTATAGCCACCGAAGGAGAGCGTCTGGCCGCCGAGCGCCACGGTGCCGGTCAGTCCGGCGGCGGCGGCCAGCCGGCTGTCCGAGCCGTCGCTCAGGCGGCGCCCCACCAGGGACAGTTTCAGGTGGCCCCGGTCGTTCTCATTCTTGTAGGCCACCACCACGTCCGGGGCGTTGCTGTCGCCGCCGCCGCCATAAAGTTCGGTGTCCGGATCTTCCAGGGAGAACAGAAGGGCGTTGTGCTCGTCCAGGGGGTGACGGTATAGCACGCCGGCCTGCAGCCGGTAAGCGCTGGCACCGGGGCCCTCGTTGTCCAGGGTGTCCGGGAAAGCGTCGATGTCCATGAAGTTGCTGAAGCCATAGCCAGCGTAGAGTCGGCTTACCTGAAAGTAGGCGTGGCGCAGCTGCAGTTGATAGCCGTCGCTGTCGCCGAACCAGTCCACCTCCAGGGCGCCCCGGGAGCCGCTGTCATGATCAATGACGTCCACGCCAATACGGCTTTGCTTGGCGTGGAACCCGAAGTGATCATCATCGCCGCCACCTCGGGTGGGAATGCTGGCGGTGACGAATTGGTCGCGGTTGCCGACAGCATGGAAGTCATAGATGCCGTCGAGCTTGATATAGCCATGGGCTTTGACTTCCACGCCGCTGTTGCCAACGGCGGTGGGCGGCCAGGCGGCGGAGCCGGACCCCAGCCGTGAGATGGTGTCGGCCCGGCCCGCCGGATTACGGGTGTTTTCCAGTTCCCGATCATCGATTTGTTGCTTGAGTTCCAGGACCTGCCGTTCCAGGTTTTCCAGGCGAAGGTTCAGATCCTCGTCGTCGGCGTGCGCCAGCGGCGTGGTGGCCAGGCCGGCGAGGGCGATCAGCGTGCCCAGACGAATCGTTTTATTCAAGGCCGGTTTCTCCCTGGGTGCTATCGGTGGCAGGGCGGCTGTCGGTGGAGTGCGCCGGGGACTCCATCACCGCTTCCCGACCTCTGATTTGCAAATTGTCATGGCGCCCCACGGACAGCCAGAACATCAGGGCCAGCGCCACCAGCGTCACGGTGAGGGTGAGATAACGCACCCAGTGAGGTGAAACGCCGCCGGGTGTTTTGCGCGCTTCCTCGATATCGTGCTGGCGGTTGAGCGCCAGCGCGTAGAACACGATGGTGGCGATCACGAAGATCAGCGACCAGCGGGTCTGTTCGCCATCGGAACCGATCAGCGCCAGCAGGCTGTAGGCCGCCGCGAACAGGATGATGATGGTGTACACCGTGTACTGGCGGTGCGGCATCTTCTTGTAGCCGAGCACCTTCAGGGCGATGGCGGAGTAGATGTAGGGCAGCAGGGTCATGATCACCGCCACCGAGGCGATCTTGCCGAATTGCTCGCTGGCGGTGGGGGACATGGTGGCCAATACTTGCAGGCTCATCAGAACGGCGACCAGCACCAGGCCGGCGGAGGGCACGCCCTTGGCATTGGTGCGCGCGAACAGGTTGCCGAACAGGCCGTCGTCGGCGGCGGCCTTGGCGGATTGCCCGACCAGCAGGGTCCAGCCGGCCAGCGAGCCAAGGCAGCCCAGCGCGGCGCACACCGCCACGATGTTGGCGGCGGTATCGCCGAAGGCGATGCGCGCCGCGTCGGCGAAGGGCGCCGAGGAGCTGACCAGTTCCTGGTTCGGGATCATGCCCATGATCACCGAGGAACTGAGGATATAGGCCACCGACGCCAGAATGACGCCGCCCACCGTGGCGATGGGGATATTGCGGCGCGGATTCTTGACCACCGCCGCCGACACCGAGGCGCTTTCCACGCCAATGAACGCCCACAGCGTGAAGGTGAGCGTGGACATGATGGCGCTGCCCGAGCTCTTGCCGGAGACGTTCCAGCCGGACGTGAAGGTATGTCCGTCAAACCAGAACCAGCCCAGCAGCGCCGTGGCCAGAATCGGAAACAGCGCCAGCATGGTGGTCATGGACTGCACCCGGCCGACCATTTTCGGGCCGAGAATATTGAAGTAGGTGAACAGCCAGATCACCGCGATCTGAGCGATGGCGAAGATCAGCGGGTTCCGTAGTGATGGGAAGAACCCGGACAGATACCCCAGGCCGGCGGTGGCCAGGGCCACGTTGCCCACCACATTGGCCAGCCAGTAGATCAGGTTGGTCTGATAACCCATGTAATTGCCGAACGCCTTGCGGGCATAGGCATAGGGCCCGCCCGCGGCGGGGTCGAGAATCGCCAGCTTCGCGAACACCAGCGCCAGGGCCACGGCGCCGCTCAGGGTGATCAGCCAGCCCACCACGGAGATGCTCCCCACGCTGGCCAGGTTGGCGGGCAGCATGAAGATGCCCGAGCCCATCATATTGCCCGCCACCATCAGGGTGACCGGCAGCAAACCGATCTTGTTGTCTTCGGCTACGCTCATGGCCGCTCCCCGCTCAGTCGTTCTTGATGCAGTACAGGTGATAGGTGCCGTCGATGACCTCGACGCCATGGTTGTCGTGCTCAAAGCCCGGGAAGCGGCGGTCGAATTCCTGCAGTGCGTTCAGGTAGCCGAGCACCGGGCCCTCCGCCGGGCCGGCGTTTTCGCCGGGCATAAGCAGCGGAATGCCCGGCGGGTAAGGCACCACGCCGGTGGCCAGGGTGCGGCCGGCCAAGGCGGAAAGCGGCAATTGCTCAACCTGGCCCTGCACCAGTTTTTCGTAGGCCCGCACCGGTGACAGGTCGGGGCTGGGCAGCACCGAGAAACTCTCGCTCATCAGCGCGGTGGTGCGCAGCGCCGCCATGGCATCGAACATGGACACCGCCAGCGTGCGCAACCCCTGGTCCGGGTTCAGACCATGGCGGTCGGCGAAGCCGGGCATGCAGCGATGCACAGGCGCGTTGGCGTCGAAATCCCTTTTAAAGGCCATCAGGGCGTTGATCAGGGTGCCCCACTTGCCTTTGGTGATGCCGATGGAAAACAGGAACAGGATGGTGAAGTCGGTGGTTTTCTCGACCACGATGCCCCGTTCATCCAGATAGGCGCTGACCACCGCGGCGGGAATGCCGGAGGCCTTCAGCTTGCCGTCGAAGCCCATGCCCGGCGTGGTGATGGACACCTTGACCGGGTCGAGCATGCAGTAATCCGCCTCCAGATTCTTGAAGCCGTGCCAGCGCTCGCCGGGGTTCAGGGTCCAGCATTCAGGCGTGCCGGCGAGCAGCTCCAGGGGGGCCTCGTGGAAGAGGTAGCGTTCCTTGCTCATCGGGTCGGTGGCGGTTTCCGGCTGCCAGACGCCGAAAAACCATTCCCCTTTCTCATCGTATTCCGTGTTCAGGCGCGCCATCACCTGGCGGAATGCCACCGCCTCGCGGATCGCGTCGCCGGTGAGCCGTTCACCGCCGGGGCCGTCCATCATGCCGGCGCTGACGTCGTTGGAGGCGATGATGCTGTACAGCGGCGAGGTGGACGCGTGCATCATGAAGGCTTCGTTGAAGCGGCTGTGTTCGATCGGGCGGCGACCATCCCGGATATGGATCATCGAGGCCTGGGACAGGGCCGCCAGTAGTTTGTGCGTGGACTGGGTGGCGAACAGGGTGGGTTTGTCGCCACGGTCCTCGCCAGGCTCGCCGTGCATGGCATAACGCTCGCGATAAATCGGATTGAAGCGGGCATAGCCGTACCAGGCTTCATCGAAATGCAGACGGTCGACGCTCTTTCCGAGCAACTCCTCCACTCGGGAAACCTTGTAGCAGAGGCCGTCATAGGTGGAGTTGGTGATCACCGCGTGCACCGGATCGCTGTTCTGGAGCCCCTGGCACAGCGGGCTGGTGGCGATGTCGTCGCGAATCGCCTCGGGCGCCAGCCGTTCCGGCGGGATCGGGCCGATCAGGCCGTAGTGATTGCGGATCGGAACCAGATAGGACGGTACCGCGCCGGACAGAGTAATCGCGTGCTCCACGGATTTGTGGCAGTTGCGATCGCACAGAACGACCTGGTCGCGGGTCGCGGAGGCCATCAGGATTACCCGGTTGGAGGTCGAGGAGCCGTTGGTCACGTAGTAGGTCCGATCGGCGCCGAACACCCTGGCCGCGTAGCGCTCGCCGGCGCCGATGGGGCCGCTGTGATCGAGCAACGAACCCATCTCGCCCACCGAGATGGAGAGATCCGAGCGCAGCATGTTTTCGCCGTAGAACTCGAAAAAGGCGCGCCCCACCGGTGCCTTCAGAAAGGCGGCGCCGCCGTGGTGGCCAGGTGTATGCCAGGAATATTCATGGACCCGGGAGAAGCGCACCAGGGCGTCGAACATGGGCGGCAGCACATGCTGCCGATAGCGTTCGATGGCCGCCAGGATGCGACCGCCAATAAAGGATGGGGTGTCTTCCATCAGCCAGATGTAGTCGCTGGCCATCTCCATGGCACGCATGGGAATGGTCTTCGCGGTTTCCCGGCTGGCGAGCAGGAAGGCGGGCACGTCGGCGCTACGCTCGCGCAGGGCCGACAGCACCTCCAGAGCGCCATGATGGGTATGGACGCCGGGCAGGCTCCAACTGGTGAGCACGCATTGAATGGCGGGTTCCGCGGTGAGCATGGCCACGGCGTCCTCGCTGTTGAGGGCGGTGACCACGGTCACGTCGCGGCGTTCCAGGTCCTCGATCAGGGCCGAGATGGCGTGGCTGGCGGAATTATCGGCGTGGCAATCCTGGCTGGCGATCAGGACCAGAATACCAAGGGGTTGGCGTTCAAGAGCGGACGGCATCGGGGGCTCCTTGCGGGCGGGGGTCCGTAATCAGTAACGCCCCGATGTAACGGGGTTATGAAAAATTATATGAATCAGTCAACTTGGTTGTCTTGATGCGGATCACGAAACCATTGGCGATGCCCGGGCCGGTCAGGCCCGGGGCGAACAGCAAGGAAAGGAGGGAGGGAAGAAGGGAAGGAGGAGGGTCAGTCGCGCTGGTTGAGCTTGAGCGCGGCGGCTTTCGCGAAGTAGGTAAGAATGCCGTCGGCGCCGGCGCGCTTGAAGGCCAGCAGGGATTCCATCATCACCTTGTCCTGGTCCAGCCAGCCATTCTGGAACGCGGCCATGTGCATGGCGTACTCGCCGCTCACCTGGTAGGCGTACACCGGGACGCGGAATTCATCCTTTACCCGGCGCACCACGTCCAGGTAGGGCATGCCCGGTTTCACCATCACCACGTCGGCGCCCTCGGCCAGATCCAGGCCGATCTCGTGGAGGGCCTCATCGGAGTTGCCCGGGTCCATTTGGTAGGTGGTCTTGTCCGCCTTGCCCAGGTTGCCGGCGGAGCCCACCGCGTCGCGGAACGGGCCATAGTAAGCCGAGGCGTATTTGGCGGAGTAGGCCATGATGCGGGTCAGGATGTGGCCCTGCTCCTCGAGCGCCTCACGGATGGCGCCGATGCGACCGTCCATCATGTCCGAGGGAGCGACCATGTCGGCGCCGGCGTCGGCGTGGGACAGCGCCTGTTTGACCAGGGCGGTGACGGTGGCTTCGTTGAGCACGTAGCCCTGGTCATCGAGGATGCCGTCCTGGCCATGGGTGGTGAACGGGTCCAGGGCCACGTCGGTGATCACGCCCATTTCCGGCACCGCCGCCTTGATCGCGCGGGTGGCGCGCTGGGCCAGCCCTTCCGGGTTCCAGGCTTCGGCGGCGTCCAGGCTTTTGACTTCCGGCGGCGTCACCGGAAACAGGGCCATGGCGGGCACGCCGAGACCGGCCAGTTGTCGTGCTTCCTCCACCAGCAGGTCGATGCTCATGCGCTCCACGCCGGGCATGGAGGGCACCGCTTCGGTGCGTTGCTCGCCGTCGAGCACGAACACGGGATAGATCAGGTCGTCCACGGTGAGGGTGTTTTCCCGCATCAGGCGGCGGGAGAAGTCGTCCTTGCGCATGCGGCGCATACGCGTGGCCGGCCAGGGGGCGCGGTGGTAAGACATGGGCCGAACCTCTCGGTAGGAAGCGATGAAAGAATTGGGAAACGAAGTTTACCAAGTCGGCGCCGGGATGGGAAAAGGGTGCTTGGGCGGCGCCTAAATCCCGTTCGCCGCGATGATGGCCTCGGCGATGCTGGCGATGCTCTGTTTGCTGCGCATGGATTTCTCGCGGATGCGCTTGTAGGCGTCGGCTTCCGATATATCGCGGCTTTCGGAAATGATCTGCACCGCTTGCTCGATCTTGCGGCGGGCTTTCAGGGTTTCGTCCAGCGAAGCGACCCGCTTGTTCAGCCGTGCTTCATGGCGGGCCAGGCTGATGGCGGTGGTCAGGGCGGCGAGCACGCCGAACAGCCGGATCGGTTTGGAAAGCACGCCATGGACGTGAAGGCGTTCCAGTTCCTCGAGAATTTCCGGGGTTTCAAAGGCGATGATGCCAATGCGGGCGATGTCCTTGGAGGTCGCCATCCAGGACAGCGCGCCCTCATCGTGAATCCGGTTCACCAGGAACAGCACCACGTCCGTCTTTTCGGGAAGCGAGGAGGGCGCCGGCCACATGCTGTCCACCCGGCAGCCGATTCGACGCAGGTGCGCGAGAAAGTTTTCCCGCTCACTATCGTCCGGATGGATCACGAGTACCTGCATGCGCCGCAAGCGGCGCAGCAGTGTCTCGCTGCGAAAAGAGAAATCGTCGCTCATGTGGCACCCGGTTCCATGACGGATCGATCATAACCGACCAGGTACGGGTCCGGTCGAATGGCGCCGTCGCCGCGCCACAGGATGTCGAAGGTCCCGTCCGCGGTGGCGCGGCCGATCAACGGGCGGATCGAGACGTGGTTGGTGTCGGCGTCCACGAACAGATCTCCGGCGGGTCCCTTCGAGACCGCGCCGGAAAGGGACGACAACAGCGCGTCGGTGTCGTCGCCGCCGGCCTGGCGCACGGCGGCGGCGAACAGATGGACCTGGGAATAGCACACCTCGGAGTAGGAACTCGGTGCTTCATCCTTGCCGTAACGCTGTTGGTAGGCGGCGCGAAAGGCGCTGTTCGCCGGGTTGGTCAGGGTCGAGAAATAGGCGGTTACCGAGATGTGGCCGCGCCGGGCTTGTGGCTGCATGCGCCGGAGTTCCGATTCCGTGGTGGTCAGCGAGGCGATCGGCAGGCGCTCGCCGCTGAAACCTTGGCGGGAGAACGCGTCGTAGAGTGAGATGCTGTCTTCGCCGACCACGGTGGAGATGATGGCGTCCGCGCCGCCATCATGCAGCGCCGAGAGCACCACGCCAAAATGGTCCTCGCTGGCACCGATGGGCACGTAGCTTTCCTGGACCACCTCGCCGCCGCTCTCGCCGAGAAACTCGTTGACGATACGGTTCACCTCCCGGGCGTAGAGCGTGTCCGAGCCGATCAGGGCAATGCGCCGTCCCTGATTCTGGAAAAGGTACTCAAGCATGGGCAAAACCACCTGGTTGGGCACCGCGCCTCCGTATACGACATTGGGTGAATACTCGAATCCTTCGTAAACCGAAGGATAGAACAAAATGCCGTTGAAGCGCTCGATCACCGGCAGCACCGCCTTGCGGCTGGCCGACAGGCAGGCGCCGAAGATCACGTTGACCCGGTGCTGCACCAGCAATTCGGTGGCGAGCGCCGCGTATTTCTCGTCGGAGCCGGCGGGATCAAGAATCACCGGCTCCAGCTTCCGGCCCGCCACGCCGCCGGCATCGTTGATCTCCTCGCATGCAAGGATTATGCCCTTGAGATGGGCGTTTTCCGTCACGGCCATCGGCCCTGATTGAGAAAACAGAACACCAATTCCCAATCGATCCGCGCTCACGATACCTCCTTACCATTGATCCGTTCGTTCAGCAGGCCGGCGATCGCCAGCAGTTCCTCGTCCTTGCCCGGGCGCCCCATGAGCATCATGCCCACGGGCAGGGCGGAGGCCGGGTTCGGCACCGGCAACGTCACGCAGGGCAGCCCGGAAAGATTACCGAGCCAGCAGAACCAGGTCATGCTGTCCTGGGTGGTCACCCGCCGCCCGCCGAAGCTCTGCCACTCTTCCCCGACCATCGGCGCGGTCACCGGCAGCGTTGGCAGGACCAGGGCATCCCATTCGCCGAGCCGGTTCAACAGCAAGCTGGTGAAGTGGGCGCGGATCGACTGGGCATTCAGGTATTCCCGTCCGGAGAGCTGTTTCCCCGCCTCAAGATGGGCCCGGGTGACGGCGCCGAAGCCTTCCGGATGATCGGCCAGACGCCGGGTATGGTAGGCGGTGGCTTCACAATGCAGGATTGCTTCCCAGGCGGAGAAGTAACTGTCCATCTGCTCAAGCTCAACGGTGGGTACCGGCAGGCCGGTGGCGTTGAGTGCCCCGACAAGGGCCGCCCGCACTTCATCGGACCGTTCCAGGCCGGCCCCGTCCAGAGCGATCAGCGCCGGCGCTTCGGCAATGGGAGGGCCGGGGTCGCGCATCGCGACGGCCCCGAAAGTGGAAGGGTCGCGACGATCCTCGCCCAGGAAGAAGGGCAACAGCAATTCCAGATCGCGCAATGTCCGGCCCAGCGGCCCGGGTGCATCCAGGGACCAGCTCAGTGGCAGTACGCCGTTGCGCGACGCCCGGCCATAGCCCGGCTTGAAGCCGTATACCCCGCAGGCCGCCGCCGGAATGCGGATCGAGCCTCCGGTATCACTGCCGAGGGCGGCACCCACGATGCCCGCCGCCACCGCTGCCGCCGAGCCGCCGCTGCTGCCGCCGGTGATGCGGCGCCGGTCGCGCGGGTTCAGGGTCTGGCCGATGGCGGACAGGCTGTTGGTCGCGCCATAGGCCCACTCATGCATGTTGGTCTTGCCGAAAATAACGGCGCCGGCGTCACGTAACCGGGCGATCACCGTGGCGTCCCGGGGGCGCGCGCCGGGCAGCGCCCGGGAGCAGGCGGTGGTGGGAAAGTCCCGGGTCAGGTAGTTGTCCTTGACCGCGATCGGGACCCCGTCGATGGGGCTCAGTGGCCGGCCGGCCTGGCGGCGATCCGTGGCCGCCGTTGCCTGGGCCATGATCGTTGTCGGATCGAGAGCCACGAAAGCATTCAGAGCCGCCTGTTGCTCCGCTCTTTGCAAGGCGTCTTGCGCCAGGGTAGCGGGCGTGACCGTGCCGGCGGCCAGAGCGGCGGCCTGCGCGGAAAGGCTTTCAAGCGCGTTTGTCATCGAAGGCCTCCGGCTTGAAGGTGTGGGCGGGTTCCTGGGGCCGGGTGGCGCGGAACCGGGCGAGGCCGCCGCGAATACGCTTCAGAGTGGCGTCGATCCGGTCTTGCTGATCCTGGGAAAGGGGGACGGTGCGTTTCATCTCATACCCCCAGCAGTTCTTGTTGAAGTGCTTTATCGCGCTCCAGGGTGGCGCGGTCGGTCTCCATCCGGATCGCCCCCTTTTCCATTACATAGGCGCGGTTGGCGATGGAGAGGCAGAAGTCGAGATCCTGTTCCGCCACCAGCATGGCGATGCCGCGTTCAATGTTGATGCGTTTAAGAACGCCGGCGATCTCATCGACGATCGAGGGCTGCACCCCTTCGGTGGGTTCGTCCAGCAGCAGTACCGTGGGCCGGATCGCCAGTGCCCGGGCCAGAGCCAGCACCTGCTGCTGGCCCCCGGAAAGGCCGCCGGCCAGATCGTGGACCTTGGGCTTGAGCATCGGGAAGTAGGTCAGCGCCTCCTCGACGGCCTCCTTGCCGTTGTGACCATTGCTTTCCGCGGCGACGGCGATGTTCTCCAGCGCCGTCATGCGAGGAAACACAAAGCGCCCCTGGGGTACGTACCCGAGGCCGTGCCGGGCCCGCCGGGCGGGTGCCGCGGGCGCGGCCAGGCCATCGATTTCCACCGTCCCGGCGATGGCCGGAATAAGCCCGGTGGCATAGCGCATCAGAGTCGATTTACCGACCCCGTTGCGGCCCAGCAGGGCGACCACGTCACCGCTGCCCACGTACAGGGATACATCCCGGATAATGATGGTCTTGCCGTAACCGCCGGTGGCGTTCGAAATCCTAAACATGTTCCCGCCTCCCTAGATAAATATCGAGAACCCGCTCGTCTTCGCGCAGCGTGTCGATGTCGCCTTGCGCGAACAGCCTGCCTTGATGGAGCACGGTGACCTGCCCCTCCAGGGTGCGCACGAACTCCATGTCGTGTTCAACGACGATGACGGTGGTGAACCTGGCCAGGATGCGCACCAGGGTGGACAGTTCCCGGGTTTCCTCCTTGGTCATGCCCGCCGCGGGTTCGTCCAACAGAACGACCCGGGGCGCCAGGCACAGCACCATGCCGATATCGAGCCATTGCTGCTGGCCATGGGACAGCACCGAAGCCCGTACCTCCGCTTGCGCCTCCAGGCCCAGCATGGAGAGCACCCGGGCGGCGATGCCGTTGGCGCGCTGGCGGTGTCGGACCCGCGAATAGGCGGCCACCCAGAGGTTCTCCCGCACCGACAGTTCGCCGAACACCTGGGGCTTCTGGTTCTTGACGCCCATGCCCGCGCGTACCCGTTGAAAGATAGGCGCGCGCGTCACATCCCGGTCGCCGATAAGAACCCGCCCTCCTTCCGGCCGGTAAACACCGACGCAGGTCTTCAGGAACGAGCTCTTGCCCGCCCCGTTCGGGCCGATCAGGGAGAACGGCTGCCCGGGAATGAACGCCAGTGATACCTCGTTGACGGGAATGACGCCGCCGAAGCGCTTGAACAACGTCTCGGCACGCAGTGATTTGGCGGGGCCGGCCTGCGCTTCGGCCTCGGACAGAATGTCCGCCAGCTCATCCGGATCGATGGATACCGCGCCGGCGCCACGGGCGGCCTCGTTAGGGTCCGGCAGCCGCGACCGCCACAGGTCGCCCAGCCCGCCGAGCACGCCTTTCTTGAGGAACAGAACCAGGCCGATCAACACCACGCCGAGGATCAGCGTGGTCTGGCCGCCCACGGCGCCGCCACCCAACCAGAAGGACAGGCCACCGATGAGCGTGGCGCCGACGAACGGGCCCGCCAGGGTGCCGAGCCCACCGACCAGTACGTAGATGGGGACCAGCAGAGCTTCCTGCACCGAGAAAATCGACGGGTTCAGATAGTTGGACCAGCCGCCGAACAAGGCCCCGGCCAGGCCGGCAAGCAGGCCGGACCAGGCGAAGTTGAGCACTTGATAACGGCGCACGTCATAGCCGAGCAGCTCCGTCTTTTCGATATCGAGACGAATGCTGTCGATGATCTTGCCGAACGTGCCGGTCATCAGCCGTTGGGTGGCGAAGTACGCAAGCGCCGCCACCAGCACCACGAACATAAGCGCGCCAGCTGGTTCCAGTGCCTCGGCACCGGCGCCGAAGCCCGGGATATAGCCGGGAATATTCGACATGCCGTTGTCGCCGCCGATCACGGCGCTGCCGGCGTCAAGCTTGAACGACTGGCTCACCGACCAGAGCAGCAGCGTGAAGGTATAGGACAGGATCGTGCTCTGCAGGGCGCCCATGCGCGCATAGAAAATAATCCAACCCAGAGCGCCGGCGACCAACGCGCCGAACAGGGCGCCGGCGGGCAGACTCCAAAGCAGGGAGTGGCCGGTGACCGCCGACAGGTTGATGGCCACCACGCTGCCGAAGTAGCCGCCAAGACCATAAAACGCGGTCTGCGCCAGGCTGAGGAAACCTCCCCGGCCCCACACCACGTCGAGGCTCAGCCCGAGCAGGCCGAAGATCACCCAGGAGGTGGCCACGTAGGCGAGGTAGGGATCAATGATTCGCGCCAGTCCCAGAGCGAGGATGGCGGCGATGAACGGGAAAATGGTTCCCGCCCGATGGTGGATAGCGTTCGAATATGACATGACCTCACCTCACAGTTTGCGGCGCCACTTGGCCGAGATCCCAAGCGGATAAAGCCAGAGGAGAGCGGCGGTGATCAGGAAGAAGAAAATGTCTCCGGCCACGGAGGTAAGGAAGCTGGCGGTGATCGAGGCCCCGCCGCCGAGCCCGATGGCGGTGAGCACGGAGCCGGTCAGAGTCACCGGGCCGGCGACCACCACGGTCAGGAACGCCTTGATGACAAAGGAAAAGCCCATGGAGGGCGTGGCGGGGACAATGGGCAGAAGTACGGCGCCGGCGAAACCGGCAAGACCACAGCCAATCGAGAAGGTGAGCGTGTTCACCCGGGTCGATTCGATGCCGATGGCCTGGGCCATTTCCGGCTGCTGAATCGATGCGCGCGCCTTCATCCCATAGACCGTGCGGGTCATCAGGAAATAGACGAACAGGCCCATCAGGGCGGCCACGCCGATCATCAGCAACGGGTAGCCCGCCAGGCTGTAATCACCGATCTGGATATTGGATTGTGGCATGCCGATACCGGGGGTCACGGTGCCGAAGATCATCACCGCCAGTTGGTAAAAGACGATGCTGATGCCCCAGGTGGCCAGCATGGTGTCGAAGATGCGCCCATACAGGCGCTTGATGATGAGAACCTCGACCAGGGCGCCGATCGCCATGGTTACGGCGACCGCGATGGGAATCGCGAGCACGAAAGGCACGCCCATCTGCGTCGCGGTCAGCGCCGAGTAGGCGCCGATCATGAGGAACTCCCCGTGGGCGAGGTTGATCACGCCCATCAGCCCGAACACCACGGCCAGACCGATGGTGGCGATAAGCAGAATGGACGCGCTGGAAAGCGACGACAGGATAACCGTCGCCAGATAGTCGATATCCATGAAAATCTCCTGAAAAATGGACGCTTGTCTTGGCGGTCAGTCCGCTTCAGGAGAGAAGTGCTCGACCAGATCGGGATCGGCGATCAGATCGCATTTCTCGTTTTCATAGAACGGCGCCACGCTCGGGAAGGTTTCGAGAATGGTGAAGTCGTGCTTGTCGTTACCCCGCGCGATGTAGATGTTCTGACGCAGGTGATGGGAGCCGGGCTCCAGCTTGACCGTGCCGTTGGGGGCCTCGAAGGTGAGGCCGCTCTCCAGGGCTTCGATAACCGCGTCGGAATCGGCGCTGCCGGCTTTTTCCACCGCTTTCGCCCATAGGTTCACCGCATTCCAGACCGCCACCGCGCCGGAGGTCAGCGGTGCCTTGATGGGATGCCGTTGTTTCCACAGTTCAATGAAGTCACGGTTGGTGGGGTTGTCCACGGCCATGTAGTAACCCTGATTGGAGATGATGCCATCGCCGGCCCGTGGTGAGACCACGACCTGCTGGTTCCCGGAACCGTAGTTGCTGGAAACGATGCCGATGGAGTCCTTCAGGCCGGCGGCGGAAAACTGCTCAAGAAAGCCGGTCTGGTTGGAGCCGACCGGCAGGGCGACCACGAAATCGGGTTTGGAGGCCTGTATCTTCTGGATCGTCGGGGTGAAGTCGGTGACGGTGAGGGCGAGGAAATCCTGGCCGACCACCTGGGCGCCAAGCGAACGGGCATACTCATGCACCCAGTGCGCGGAGATGGTTCCGAAATTGTAGTCCGGCGCCATGATATAGATGCGCTTGCCGTACTCCTTCACGGCCCACTCGATCAGCACCGAAAGCTGCTGGGAGGCGGATGTGCCGGTGACGAAGGTCTGTTTGTCGCAGGCGCCACCTTCGTACAGCGAGGCGTAAAAATAAGGGATGTCGGCTTTGCGGATGATCGGGCGTATGGCTTCCCGGGAAGAGCTGGTCAAACCGGCGAACAGGGCGTCCACCTTGTCGCGCAGGATGGCGGTGTGGGTGAACTGGGTATACTTGCTCAGCTCGGACTGAGCATCATAGCTCACCACTTTCACGGGCTCGCCGAGCAGTCCGCCGTTTTCATTGATGTTGTCCACGGCCAGTTCGAGAGCGCGCTGCTGCTCGATACCGTAAATGTTCAACGGACCGGTGACATCGAAGATGGCGCCGATTCGGGTTTCAGCCTGCGCGGCGTGGGCCGCCATCAGGGCAATGGCCGCGATGCCGTAACGAAGGAACGGAAGGGTTTTCATTGTGGGTGTCCTCTCTTTTTTTGCTGAGAGCCGGACACCAGATCAGGAATGCGAAAAATACATAGCGGGGCAACCAAGACATGATGTCCAGCTACGTCGCTTGTATTTTCCGGTGCACCTTTGCACGGGGTTGAAGCTAGCGAGCCCGGGCCGGCCTGTCAAGGGCGCTGCCGTGGGGCAGGGTCATGGCCGGGGGTTGGCCAGGCGCGCCGGCGGCGGGTAATCTGCCGATCGTCGCGATCACCGCAACCAGGAGATAACGCATGGGTCGTTGGCGCCCGAAAGGCAAACCCGCCTCCAAGTACATCACGCCGGCAGGGTACCGGAAGCTCAACGAGGAACTGCAACGCCTCTGGAAGGAGGAGCGTCCACCGATCACAAAATCGGTGCAGGAAGCCGCCGCCCAGGGCGACCGTTCCGAAAACGCCGAGTATATTTATGGCAAGAAGCAGCTCCGCGAGATCGACCGGCGCATCCGCTTTCTCAGCAAGCGCCTGGACGGCATGACGGTGGTGGATCGTCCGCCGGAGGACCCCGGGAAGGTGTTTTTCGGTGCCTGGGTGGAGCTTGAAAACGACGACGGCGAGACGGAGACCTACCGGCTGGTGGGGCCGGACGAGGCGGTTGGCGGCGAGGGGCTGATCAGCATCGACGCGCCCCTGGCCCGTGCCTTGCTCGGCAAGCGGGTGGACGATGAGGCCCGGGTTCGAACGCCCACCGGGGAACGCTGTCTGTATATCAATCGCATCTGGTATGACCACCCATGAGTAACAATCGAGTCTGGTTTTTCATTCGTAAATCCCTGTTGGGCGGTCTGGTGATCCTGCTGCCCATCTCGATCGTCGCGTTCTTCTTCAAGTGGATCTACGAAGCGGTCACCAGCCTGATCGCGCCGTTCACCGCCCTGGTGGTGCGCGGCTTCGGCCTGCCCAAGTTCGCCGCCGACTGGGTGGTGGTGACGGTGCTGGTGGTGTTCTGCTTCCTGGTCGGCACCCTGGTGGCCACCCGCCTGGGCGGCTGGATCTGGCAGCGGCTGGAAGAGAGGGGCATGGCTCATGTCCCCGGCTACCGGACGGTGAAGGAAGTGATCGTGCAGCTGTTCGGTGGCAGTCAGGACAGCCTGATGCGTGGCGAGGTGGCGCGGGTGTGGCTGTACGGGCGTCAGGTGTCGGTGACGGTGCTGGGGCTGATTACTTCCCGGCATGACGACGGCACCCTGTCGGTGTTCGTGCCCACCGGGCCCAACCCCACCTCCGGGTTCATCTACCACGTGGATGAAAATCTGGTGGAGCGCCGACCGGACATTGGCGTGGAGCAGATGATGAAGACCGTGGTGGCCTGTGGCGCTGGCAGCGCCGCCCTGCTCAAGCGCGGCGAGGCCGTGGAGCGGGATAATCGCGACTGAAGCGGAACGCCGCCCGGTCGCTCCTACGGCGTTCTTCTGGACAGTAGGAGCGACCGGGCGGCGTTCCGCTTCAGTCGCGATACCCGAAGCCGGCGCCGCGACACGGTAGGGGCGGCCGGGCGGCGTTCCGCTTCAGTCGCGATCCAGGTCAGAGCGACGCTTCCGCCTCTTCCAGCTTCTCCATGGCCTCCAGCAGCGCCATTTCCAGCTCTTCGTGGCGGTTTTTCAGTTCGCCCTGGCGGGCCAGCAACTGGTTCAGTTCGTCCTTGCGGCCGGCATCGGTATAGAGCGTTTCGTCGCCGAGCCGGCTTTCCACCTCGGCCAGGGCCTGGCTTTCCCGGTCCAGGGCCTTCTCCAGTTTCTCCATGTCCTTTTTCAGCGGCCGCAGCTGCTCGCGCCGTTTGGCGGCGTCCTGGCGCCGCTGGCGGGCATCGTCGCGACCGCCGGCGGGCTCCGCCGGGCGCCGGGCGGCCTGGGCATCGCGGCGGGACTGCTGTAACCAGCGTGCATAGTCGTCCAGGTCACCGTCGAAGGGCCGCACGGTCCCCTCGGCCACCAGTTGGAATTCATCCACGGTGGTTTCCAGCAGATGACGGTCGTGGGACACCAGCACCACCGCCCCTTCGAATTCCTGCAGGGCCAGGGTGAGGGCCTCGCGCATCTCCAGATCGAGATGGTTGGCCGGTTCGTCGAGCAGCAGCAAGGCCGGCTTCTGGTGCACGATCAGCGCCAGCGCCAGGCGTGCTTTCTCGCCGCCGGAGAACCGGCCCACCGGCTCGAACACGTCATCGCCATGGAAGCCGAAGGCGCCCAGTTCGTTGCGTACCTGTTGCTCCGTCCATTTCGGGTGGGTCCGGTTGATCAACTGGTAGGGCGTGTCGTCGGCGGCCAGCCGGTCCACCTGTTGCTGATGGAAGTAGCCCACGGTGAGATCCGGGTCCCGCTCCAGATGCCCGGCCAGGGCTGTAAGCTCACCCACCAGGGTGCGGATCAGCGTGGACTTGCCGGCGCCGTTGGGGCCGAGCAGGCCGATGCGCGACTCCGGTCGCAGGCTGAGGGTCACGCCGGCCAGAATCGGTGTGCCCGGGTAGCCGCAGGTGGCGTCGTCCAGGGTGACCATGGGGTTGGGCAGCCGGTCCGGCTTGAGGAAACCGAAACTGAAGCCGGAGTCCACGTGGGCCGGCCCGATACGCTCCAGTTTCTCCAGCGCCTTGACCCGGCTCTGCGCCTGCTTTGCCTTGGTGGCCTTGGCCTTGAAGCGGTCGATGAACTTCTGCAGGTGGGCGATCTGGACCTGCTGCTTCTCATGCATCTTCTGCTGCAGAGCAAGCTGCTCGGCGCGCTGGCGCTCGAAGTCCGAATAGGTGCCGCTGTAACGTTTCAGCCGGCCCTTTTCGATGTGCAGGATCTCTTTGACGGTGGCGTCCAGGAAGGCGCGGTCATGGGAAATCAGCATCAGCGCGCCGGGGTGCTGGATGAGCCACTGCTGGAGCCAGAGAATGGCATCCAGATCCAGGTGGTTGGTGGGCTCGTCGAGCAGCATCAAATCGGCGTCGCTGATCAACACCTGGGCCAGGTTCAGACGCATGCGCCAGCCACCGGAGAAGGCGCTCACCGGCTGCCGTTGCCGCGGTTCGGAAAAGCCCAGGCCGGCCAGCAGAGCGGCGGCGCGGGCCGGTTGCTCCCAGGCGCGCAGGGTGTCGAGGTCGGCGTGGGCGGCGGCCAGCCCGGCGTTGTCGCCGCGCGCCTGGGCGTCGGCCAGGGCGGCCTCGGCGCGGCGCAGTCCGTGATGGCCGTCGAGCACGTACTCCAGCGCCGGTTGCTCCAGTGCCGGTACTTCCTGGGCCATCATCGCCAGGCGCCAGTCCGCCGGGAGATTGAGTTCGCCGCCGTCCGGCTCCAGCTCGCCCATGATCAGCTTGAACAGGGAGCTTTTGCCGCTGCCGTTCTTGCCCACCAGGCCGACACGGGCGCCCTTGTGCAGCACGAAGCCGGCGTCCTCGAGCAGCAACTCGGAACCACGGCGCAGATTAATGTGTTCCAGGGACAGCATGGTATAAGGGGCCTCGGAGGTCGGCGGTCGAGACCGGCGCAGTGTATGGCAAGCGCCGGCGTAACAGAAGGGGACCCTATGGAGAACAACGCCACGTTATGGCGATTCGCCCTGCGCCTTTGGCGCGACAAGCGGGTCGAGAAGCTGTGCCTGCGCCTGCAGGATGAATACGGCGTGCCAGTGGCGGTGCTGCTGGTAGCGCTGTGGCTGGCGGAGGCCCGACGGCGGCCGGATGCCGCTCTGGGCCGCCGGCTGGTGGCCCGGGCTGAACAGTTCGAGGAGAACTACCTGCGACCGCTGCGGGCGGTGCGGCGGCGCGCCGCCGACCAGGGCGCTGGCCTGGTGGAGCTCAAGCGCCAGATTCAGGAGGCGGAACTGGAGGGCGAGCGGCTGCTGCTGGCCCGGCTCGGCGAGTTGGCGCAAACCCAGCCCGGCGACGAGTCGGTGTCCGCCCTCGGCTGGTTGCTGGTGGTGGTGCCGGAAGTGGGCCAGTGCCAGGGTTTGCAGGTGTTGCTGGAGGAGCTGGCGTCGGTCAGCGAAAACCTGGCAGTGAACGGATGAGATGACGCTGTACTTCCAGCCACTCGCCGATCAGCCGCCAATGATGCTGGTCGGTGTCGGTGCGCGGGCCGGCGGCCTGATCGAGCATGCTCAGCCCGTCCGCCATGGTCTGCACGTACTGCTGGGTATCGCGTAGCGTGACCAGATAGGGAATCTTCAGGCTGGTGAGAAACTGACGCAGCGCTTCGTACATGCGCGTGCGGGTGCGTGCCCGGTTGGCGATCACCGCCAGCCGTCGCGGGCGGCGCCGGTAGCTGGGCGAGAGCATCACGTTCTGCACGAAGCGGGTGGTGGCGCGAATATCAATGGGGCTGGGCAGCACCGGAATCAGCACCACCTGGGCCACGCGCAGCACATGATCCAGGGTGTGGCGGTCCATGCCCGCCGGCGAATCCACCACCACCACATCGCGGGCACGCTGCAACTGGTCCTGAAGGCGCCCCAGCGAGACCGGCTCGTCCGCTGGCCAGCCCAGCGCCTCCACGCGCGGGTCCTGGCGCAGGCGCACCCACTGGGTGGCGGATTGCTGCGGGTCCAGATCAAGCAGCGTGACCGCCTGCCCGGCATGGGCGAAGTAGGCCGCCAGATTGGTGGCCAGCGTGGTCTTGCCGCAGCCCCCCTTGCTGTTGGCCACCAGAACCACCAGCCGGCGCTCGTCCTGGCGGGCGACCCGACGAGCCACCGGCGGGGCCACGGACGGGTCCGTGCTGTTGTTCGGCATAATGATTTCCCCTCCGGCCACACTATACCCGCAATCCGTGTTTTGACAGTAGCGGTGGGACAGGCACAATGAGGCGCGCCTGGCGGGCCGTCCGGCGCCGCCAGGGGAACCAACCGGGGGGGAACGCGGTCATGCGTTATCCAGTCACATTATTCATGTTGGGCGGTGTCTTCGTGATCGCGTCCTTCACCGTGCCCCTGGGGCACGGCGAGCCGCTGCTGGACTGGCAGCGGATGCGGGATCACTGGTCACAGCCCGATCAGTGGCTGACATCCTCGCGCCTTCTTGATGGTGGCGGCGCGGGGCGAGAGGTCTATCGCTGGCGCGATGCCACGGGAAACTGGCAGTATGGCCAGATTCCACCGCCGGGCGTGGACGTGCAGACCGTTGAAGTGGAGGCGCCGACCATCATTAGCGCTCAGGATATGCGCGGCGAGGGAGCAACGGCGCAGGGAAAATAAACGTAAGCCAATGGAGGCAGAATGAAGAAGATTGCAATCGTGCTCGCCGGCAGCATCCTGCTGGCGGCCTGTGGTGGAAACGACGATAAGAGCAGTGACGTTGAGCTGAAGACCGAGGACCAGAAAGCGTCCTATGCCCTGGGTTACCGCAGCGCCGAGCAAATGAGCGCCATGGAGAACCTGGATCTGGAAGCGATGATCGCCGGTCTGCGCGACGGCTTCAGCGAGGAGCCGGAATCACGCCTCGGTGACGAGGACCTGGACCAGCTGATCCGCGACTACCAGACCCGCATGATGGAAGCGCGTCAGAAGAAGCAGGAAGAGCAGGCACAGAAAAACCTGGAGGAATCCAAGGCTTTCCTTGAGGAGAACGCCAAGAAGGATGGTGTCGAAACCACCGACAGCGGTCTGCAGTACGAAGTACTGAAGTCCGGTGAGGAAGGCGCCGAGTCCCCGACCCTGGAAGACACCGTGGAAGTGCACTACAAGGGCTCCCTGGTCGACGGCACCGTGTTTGACAGCTCCATCGAGCGTGACAAGCCGGCGGTGTTCGGCCTCAAGCACATCATCCCCGGTTGGCAGGAAGCTCTGCCGATGATGAAGGTGGGTGACAAATGGAAGCTGTTCCTGCCGCCGGAGCTTGGCTATGGCGAGCAGGGCGCCGGTGGCGACATCGGTCCCAACCAGGTGCTGATCTTCGAAGTGGAACTGCTGGATGTGAAGAAGCAGGGCAACGAAGACGCCGGCGACGAGGCCGCCACCGAGTAATTTCGGCGTGCCCCGATCGTATTGAAAAAGGCCACCTCCGGGTGGCCTTTTTCGTACCCGGCCATCATCGGGCGCCGATAGGAGCGGCTTCAGCCGCGATTCCGTGCCGCTGGCCGGCTTTCAGTGCCGCAGGGCGTGGCGGCGCGGCGCCTGGTGAACGCTGAGAATCAACTGATCTTCCAGGGCGAAGCGTTCCTCCAGCGCCAGGGTCAGCCGGTCCAGCCGTTCCGGCAACTGCTCCAGCAGCCCCAGGCAGTGATCGTCGGTGTCGAAGTCCTCGTTGAAGGCCAGGGCCTCCTCGGTGGACAGGTCCAGGCGCCGCAGAATGTGTTCCGCCAGCGCCGGTGCCGGCGCGTCCCGGTAGCGGCGCGCCTCGCGCACCAGCTCCCGGTAAACCTCGAAGTAGCCGGCGCTGATGTAGTCCATCAGCAACTGGCAGAAATCCCGTACCCGACCCTGGATGGGCGGTGGCTGGTGCTCCTCGAATTCGTTCAGGCCCTGCAGGCCGCACAGCAACACGATCAGTTGCTGGCGCTGTTCCAGCCAGGCACGCACCAACGCTTCGATGCGGCGCCATTGCATCAGGGGGGATGACGCGGACATGGCCATGGCGGTCGCTCCTTGTCCAGATTCCAGATGGGCTTTCGAGGCTAGCCCCGTCGCCGACATGGCGGCAACGGGGTAAATCGGGCGATTACCGATGGTGGCGGGAAAAACGCTGGTGGTTCATAGGGTTGCCGGTAAAGACGGATTCTTCATAAACACCGCTGGTTATATTCCGAACAGCAGGCCGGCAACCCAGGGCCACAGCCAGGGCAGCGCCAGAGCGGTGACCAGGCCGGTCAGTCCCAGGGCCAGACTGGCGAAAGCGCCGGCTTTCTCACCGTATTCGAAAGCCCGGGCGGTGCCGATGGCATGGGCCACCAGGCCCAGGGCGAAACCGCGAATACGATCATCGCGCACCCGCAGCAGCCGGAACACCGGGCCGGCCACCAGGGCGCCGACGATGCCGGTGATGGCCACCGCCCCGGCGGCCAGGGCGACGAAACCGTCGGTGCTGCGCACCACCTCCACGGCGATCGGCGTGGTGATCGATTTCGGCGCCAGGGAGCCCACCACCGGCTCCGGGGCGCCCAGCCACCAGGCCAGCAGCACGGCGATGCCGGCGGCCAGGACGGCGCCCACCAGAGTGGTGATCAGCACCGGCTTCCAGACGCTGCGCACGGTGCGCAGTTGCCGGTAGAGTGGCCAGGCCAGCGCCACCGTGGCCGGCCCCAGCAGGAAGGACAAGCCCTGGATCTGCTCGCGATACTCCTCGTAGGACAGCCCCGCCAGGGGCAGCACCACCACCACCGGAATGGAGGCCACCAGAAACGGGTGGAACACCGGCAGGCTGTGGGCCTTGCCGTAAATCCAGGTGGCCACCCGGTAGCTGGCCAGGGTGAGCAGCAGGCCGAACAGGGGGGTGTGCAGCAGATCAGTCATGGTGGTGCTCCCGGGGCATCAGCACCTTGAGCAACAGGGTCACCAGCACCATGGTCACGATGGTGCCGAACACCACCGCCACGGTAAGGGCGAGGGCGTAGTCCTGATAGCGGCTCCATTGCAGCACGATGCCCACGCCCAGCGGGAAGATCAGCAGGCTGATATGGCGGATCAGGGCGCCGGCGGCCTCGGAGACCCGGTCACCGCCGGGCAGATTGAACATCAGTGCCAGCAGCAACAGCACCATGCCCACCACCGGCGCCGGTAATGGCAAGCCGGTGAAGTGGATCACCACCTCACCAAGGAATTGGAACAACAGCAGAATCAGCAGACCATCAAGCACGGTTCAGTCTCCGCGGGCCGGATACACACGGTGGCGCGGGGCCAAACCAAATCGCGGCTGAAGCCGGCTCCTACCGAAGGGGTCGTGTAGGAGCGGCTTCAGCCGCGATTATTATGCTATTGGGTTCAGCCCCTGCGCGGGCGGAACAATTGTATCAGAGCCACGATCAGTACGCCGCCGAACACCACCAGGGACCAGCCCGGGATGGTCAGGCCGAGAAAGCGCCAGCTCACCTCGGCGCATTCCCCGGAGCCCGACAGCACCGTGGCCAGTACTTCCTGGAGCGGGAAGGCGTCGAGCATGTAGTCCAGGGATGGGCCGCAGGAGGGAACCTGATCCGGCGGCAGGCTTTGCAGCCACAGGTGGCGAATGGCGATGGCGCCGCCGCCCAGGGCGGCCAGGCCGGTCAGTATCGCGTAGACGCGCACGCCCACGCCCTTGGGGCCATGCAGGGTGGCGATCAGCAGGATCACCATTACCACGATCAGCGCCACGCGCTGGAAGATGCACAGCGGGCAGGGCTCCAGGCCCTCCACGTGCTGCATATAAAGGGCGCCCAGAAAGGCCGCCAGACAGGCAAGCAAAGTCAGTCCGTAAAGCGCGCGCGGCGCCGGGAGAAGGGTTTTCATGGTGGTTCCGATCCTTTTTTTGAGTCCTTTGCTGACTCAGACGTCGCGGGACGTGGCGGGTTCCCGGCGATCGCGCCAGGCGGCGGCGCCGGCTTCCCAGCCCTGCACCCACCATTCCATCAAGGCCTCGTCGAGGTAGGGGCACTGATTCACGCGTCCGCCGGCCATGCCCCACATGCAGCCGCGGTTATAGGCCTTCTCGAACGGATCCGACGTCGGCTCGAACATTTCCCCCTCCTTGCCCGGAAAGCGCCGGGCGCGCTGGGAACTCCATGATCGAGACTAGCACCGGAGGGCGTGGCCGCCATGGCCACTCGTTAACATTTTTCGACCCTTTATCCGACCGTCAGCCCTGGAAGTAGGCCTCCAGGTATTGTTCGAAGGGGATCTCCGGGCGCGCTTCGCATTCGGCCTGTTCGGCGAGGCTGGTTTGCGCCGCCTGGCGCAGCCGCTGGTCCACCGCCGGGTCCAGATTCTCGCCCAGGAAGTGATCCCGGTGCGCCAGTGCCTGGTTCATGGCGAAGCGGAAGAAGCCCTGGTCGTGGCTTTCCAGGGTGTCCAGGATGCGTCCGGAAGGGGTGGCGTCCGGGGTGCGGATCTTCTCGCGCTGAACCTCCAGGGCGTGGGCGTAGTCGCTACCGCCGTGGCAGCGGTCGAACAGCTCGGCGATGGGGGTCATCTGGTCGAGTTTCTCCAGGCCCCACTGGCGCAGGGTCACCGCCTTGCCCCAGTTGTCCAGCCGCACGCTGGTGTCACGGCCCTGATAGACCACCCGACGCAGGTTTTCCTTGCTGGCGTTCAGGTCGCAGCGCTCCAGTTGCTGTGATTCGCGCAGCAGGCAGTAGGTGGCGAACAGGTCCAGGAAGCGAATGTCCTGCTGATTGATGCCCACCGGCTCGAACGGGTTCAGATCCAGCGCCCGGATCTCGATGTACTCCACGCCACGCCGCTGCAGTGCCAGGGTGGGCCGTTCGCCTTTGTTAATGGCGCGCTTGGGGCGGATCGAGGAGTAGTACTCGTTCTCGATCTGCAGGATGTTGGCGTTGAGCTGCTGGTAATCGCCGTTGGCGTCGAGCACGCCGAGCTGTTCGTAGGCCGGTTCCGGCGTCTTGATGGCGTGGGTCAGGGTGTCCACGTACTCCTGGAGATTGTTGTAGCTGATCGCCAGGGACGACTGGGCGTTGTTCTGGTAACCCAGGTCACTCATGCGCAGGCTGGTGGCGTTGGGCGTGTACAGGCTGTGGTCGAAACGCTCCAGCAGGTGATGCTCTCGACCGGCCAGGAACGAGGCGCACAGGGCCGGCGAGGCGCCGAACAGGTACACCAGCAGCCAGGAATAACGCTGGAAGTTGCGGGTCAGATCGAAGTAACGCTGGGAAATATGCGCCTGCAGGGGGCGGTCGTCGCCTTCCAGCTCCCGGTTGATGCGCCAGAACTCTTCCGGGAAGGAAAAGTTGTAGTGGATGCCGGCGATGGTCTGCATCTTGCGCCCGTAGCGGTGGCCCAGACCGATACGGTAGATGTGTTTCATGCGGCCCACGTTGGAGCTGCCGTACTCGGCCACCGGCACGTCCTCGTCCTGGCCGATCATGCAGGGCATGGAGTTCACCCACAGCAGTTCGTCGCCAATGTGCCGGTAGGTGTAACGGTGCAGCTGTTCGAGGAATTCGATCGGTCGGCGCAGGCAGGTGGTGGGCGGCGTGATGAATTCCAGCAGTGCCTCGGAATAGTCCGTGGTGATGTACGGGTGGGTCAGCGCCGAGCCCAGTTCCCGGGGGTGTGGCGTGCGCGCCAGGGTGCCCTGCTCGGTGATACGCAGACTTTCCTTCTCGATGCCGCGATGAATGTCCGCCAGGGTGGCGGCGGCGTCCGAGTCCAGCAGGGCCTGGATTCGCTGGCTGAGCATGTCGGTCATGGGCCTTTCCATCTGACCGGCGGCGCCGGGGCGCCGCCAGGGGTTGTGGGCGTGAACAGCCTGTATGGTAGGGCCTGTGCGCGGGAATCGCGATCCGCGCGCGGGCCCGGCGGTCAGCCTCGTTTCTTTTGCTGTTCGAAGGCCTTGGCGAACGCCGCTCCCAGGGCCCCCTGGGATTGCGACTGCTGCTGGCCGCCGCGCTGCTTGCCACCGCCGGAGCGCTGGCCACCCTTGCGGTTGCGCGCGTTGCCCGCCGGCGCGCCGGCGGCTGGCTTGTCCTGGTGGCGGTCATCCAGGCGCATGGTCAGGCTGATGCGCTTGCGCGGCATGTCCACCTCCAGCACCTTCACCTTGACGATGTCGCCGGGCTTGACCACGTCGTGGGGGTCTTCCACGAACTTGTCGGCCAGGGCGGAGACATGCACCAGGCCGTCCTGGTGCACGCCGATGTCCACGAAGGCGCCGAAGTTGGTCACGTTGGTCACCGCGCCTTCCAGCATCATGCCCGGCTTCAGGTCGTTCAGGGTTTCCACCCCTTCCTTGAACTCGGCGGCCTTGAACTCCGGGCGCGGGTCGCGGCCCGGCTTTTCCAGCTCGCTGAGAATGTCGGTGACGGTGGGCAGGCCGAAGGTGTCGTCGGTGAATTCCGCCGGTTTCACGGATTTCAGGAACGGTGCGTCGCCGATCAGGTCCTTGAGCGGACGGCCGTGCTTCTCGGCGATCTTCTCCACCACCGGGTAGGCTTCCGGGTGCACGGAGGAGGCGTCCAGCGGATTCTCGCCGTTCATGATGCGCAGGAAGCCGGCGGCCTGCTCGAAGGTCTTGTCGCCCAGGCGCGGCACCTGCTTGAGGGCGTCGCGGTTATTGAAGGCGCCGTTCTTCTCGCGGAAGCTGACGATGTTGCCGGCGATGGTGGCGTTGAGGCCGGCGATGCGCGCCAGCAACGGCGCGCTGGCGGTGTTCACGTCCACGCCCACGGCGTTCACGCAGTCTTCCACCACCGCGTCCAGGGAACGCGACATCTTCACCTGGCTGACGTCGTGCTGGTACTGGCCCACGCCAATCGATTTGGGATCGATCTTCACCAGCTCGGCGAGCGGGTCCTGCAGGCGGCGGGCGATCGACACCGCGCCCCGGAACGACACGTCCAGATCCGGGAATTCCCGCGCCGCCAGTTCCGAGGCGGAGTACACCGAGGCGCCCGCTTCGGAGACCATGATCTTCTGCATCGCCTGCTTGTCGCGCAGGGCCTTGACCAGCTCGCCGGCCAGCTTGTCGGTTTCGCGGCTGGCGGTGCCATTGCCGATGGCGATCAGGTCCACGCCGTGCTTGGTGCACAGCTTGGCCAGGGTCGCCAGGGACTGGTCCCACTGTTTCCTGGGCTGGTGCGGGAAGATGGTGGTGTGTTCCAGCAGCTTGCCGGTGGCGTCCACCACCACCACCTTGACCCCGGTGCGCAGGCCCGGGTCCAGGCCCATGGTGGCCTTGGGGCCCGCCGGGGAGGCCATCAGCAGGCTCTTCAGGTTACGCGCGAACACCTGGATCGCCTCTTCCTCGGCCAGCTCGCGCACCCGGCCCAGCAGCTCGGTTTCCAGGTGGGTGTTGAGCTTGATCTTCCAGGTCCAGCGCATTACCTCGCCCAGCCAGGCATCGGCGGCGCGGCCCTGGTCCTTCCAGTCCGCCACCTGGGTGACCATGGCCACGCAGGGGTGGGGATCGGCGTTTTCCAGTTCCTCGGGCAGCACCATGGACACATGCAGCACGCCCTCGTTACGGCCACGGAACAGGGCCAGGGCGCGGTGGCTGGGAATTGCCTTAAGCGCTTCGCCGTGTTCGAAGTAATCGCGGAACTTGGCGCCTTCCTCTTCCTTACCGTCCGCCACCCGGGCTTGAATGTGGGCCTGGTCCCACAGCCAGGTGCGCAGCCGGGTGAGCAGCTCGGCGTTTTCGGCGAACTCCTCCATGAGGATCTGCTTGGCACCGTCCAGGGCGTCCTTGGCGGTGGCGATCTTGTGTTCCTCGTTGAGGTAGCCGGCGGCCTCGGTCTCCGGGTCCAGGGTGGGGTCCCCGATCAGCGCCCGCGCCAGCGGTTCCAGGCCCGCCTCCCGGGCGATCTGCGCGCGGGTACGGCGTTTCGGCTTGTACGGCAGGTAAAGATCTTCCAGGCGGGTCTTGGTGTCCGCCTGCTTGATCGCCTTCTCCAGCTCCGGGGTCAGCTTATCCTGCTCGGCGATGCTTTTGAGGATGGTGTCGCGCCGTTCCTCCAGCTCGCGGAGGTAGCGCAGCCGCTCCTCCAGGGTGCGCAGCTGGGTGTCGTCGAGACCGCCGGTCACCTCTTTACGGTAACGGGCGATGAAGGGCACGGTGGCGCCTTCGTCGAGCAGGGCCACGGCGGCCGCCACCTGGCGGGGCTGGGCATTGAGTTCCTGGGCGATGATCTGTTCGATGCTTTCCATGGTGGTTCCTGGCTTGCGCGTGGGCACGTTGCATGCGGGCGCTTCGATACGAAACGACCGGAATCATAGGGAATGACTCCGGTCGTTCATAGATTGACTTGACGGGGTGGGGTGTGGTTATCCCAGCACTTTACCGATCATCGCCGCCAGTTCCGCCTCCTGGGGCGGTTTGACGATGTAGCCCACGGCGCCCTGGCGCTCGCCCCAGACTTTGTCGGTCTCCTGGTCCTTGGTGGTTACCAGGACCACGGGAATGTGGTTCAGATCCTCGTCCTTGGCGATCTTGCGGGTGGCCTGGAAGCCGTTCAGCTCCGGCATCACCACGTCCATGAGAATCAGATCCGGTTGTTCCGCCCGCGCTTGCTCGATGCCTTCCATGCCATTGCTGGCGGTCACCGCCTGATGGCCCTGGCTCTCCACCATCTTCACCAGGTTGGTCAGCTGGGTCGGGGAATCATCGACCACGAGTATTTTTGCCATAGTTCGTTCCTCCACGCCGGGCAATGATAGCAAGGGCGCGGGGTCCCGTAACTTGATGAAAATCGGCACAGATTGCCAATTTGCGTCACGGCCTGGAGCGCGGTGCCGGTAATCTTTCTATACAATCCAGGCTTGCCCGGCGCCCCCCGGGCGCGGTACACCAGCCGGGCGGCAAATCCGAGGAACGTCATGAGCGAACAAGTGGAAAAGATACTGGTAGTGGACGACGACGCGCGCCTGCGTGGTCTGCTGCAGCGGTTTCTGGAAGAGCAGGGTTACGCGGTCAAGGCGGTGGCCGACGCCGAGCAGATGGACCGGGCCCTGTCGCGGGAAATCTATTCCCTGATGGTGCTGGACCTGATGTTGCCCGGCGAGGATGGCCTGTCCATCTGCCGCCGTCTGCGGGACGGCGACAATAACCTGCCGATCATCATGCTCACCGCCAAGGGCGACGACGCCGAGCGCATCGAGGGCCTGGACGCCGGCGCCGACGATTACCTGCCGAAGCCGTTCAACCCCAAGGAATTGAGCGCCCGCATCCGCGCCGTGCTGCGTCGTCATGTGCGCGAGGTGCCCGGCGCGCCCAGCAAGGAGGAATCGGTGGTCGGCTTCGGCCCCTGGACCCTGGATCTGGGCAACCGCACCCTGGCCCGCGATGGCGATCCACAACCGCTCACCACCGGCGAATTCGCGGTGCTCAAGGCGCTGGTGCAGAACCAGCGCGAGCCGCTTACCCGCGACAAGCTGATGAGCCTGGCCCGGGGTCGTGAATGGTCCGCCATGGAGCGTTCCATCGATGTCCAGGTGTCACGCCTGCGCCGTCTTCTTGAAGACGATCCGTCCAAGCCGCGCTATATCCAGACCGTGTGGGGCGTGGGCTATGTGTTCGTGCCGGACTGAGCGCTGAGCCGCCGTGGCCAGCCTGCTGCCAAAAACCGCCTTCACCCGGGCGGCGCTGATCGTCGGTCTGGTGATCGGCGTCAGCCAGGGCGTCACGCTCTGGTTTTTCGCCCGTAACGCCTACCTGCCCGGTATCCGTGAATACGCCCGCCTTACCGCTCTGCAGGCGGAATTGGTGTTCCAGCCTGGAGTGGATGCCTCCCTGGGCGAGCGTCTGGGCGAGACCACCGGCATCCTGCCCGGCACGCCGCCGGACGTGCGCACGCCCCAGACCCTGGTGCTCTCCAAACCGGTGGTGGATCGCTTCCGCCAGGAGCTCTCCGAACGCCTGGGCGAGCACGCCACGGTGCGCCTGGAAGACGACCGGCAGCCGGTCCTGTGGGTCACGGCGCCTTCCTTCGAGGGCGGCTGGCTGCGGGTGCCGATGGCGTTCTTCCGCGATTACGACCGCTATTTGCTGCTTGGCTGGGGGGTGACGGTACCGCTGCTGGCGGTGATCGGCGGCCTGCTGATCGCCCGCAGCCTGAACCGGCCGTTGCGCCGGCTGGGCCGGGTGGCGCTCAAGGTGGGGCGCGGCGAAGCGGTGCCGGTGCTCGACGACCGCACCGGCCCTACCGAGATCCAGGCGGTGAACCGGGCTTTCAACCGCATGACCAGCCAGCTCCAGCAGGCCCAGCGCGACCGGGCCCTGCTGCTGGCCGGGGTGTCCCACGACCTGCGCACGCCGCTCACCCGGCTGCGCCTGTCGGCGGAATTCCTCGACGATGAGGAAATGTCCCAGGGCATCATCGAGGACATCGAGGACATGGACGCCATTCTCGACCAGTTCATCGCCTTCATCCGCGATGGCGCCGATGAACAGCCGGACTACGAGAACCTCAACAGCCTGATCGACGAGGTGGTGGGCAAGTACCCGGCGGAGAAGCTGCGCATCCACCAGCAGGATCTGCCGCGCCTGATGCTCAAGCGGCTCACCGTCAAGCGCATGCTCTCGAACCTGATCACCAATGCGCTGAAGTATGGCGCGCCGCCGGTGGAAATCGACACCGAGGTGGACGACAACGCCCTGCGGCTGACCGTGCGCGACCACGGCAAGGGCGTGCGCGAGGAAGACATCCCGCTGCTGCTGCAGCCGTTTTCCCGGGGAGAAGTGGCGCGCACCCTGTCCGGCAGTGGCCTCGGGCTGGCCATCGTCAAGCGCATCGTCGATATGCACCACGGCGACATGCGCCTGGACAATCACCCGGACGGTGGCCTGCGGGTGCGCATCCGTTTCCCGCTCACCGGCCAGCTGGTGCAACCGGAGCCGCTCTCCGCCGGCGTGCGTTAAAACCTTTCGCGGCTGAAGCCGCTCCTGCAACGGCGCCGTCGTAGGAGCAGCTTCAGCCGCGATCCGCCGACCTCTTCTCCGCCCGGCGCCCGGCCAGGAAAATCAGGATGCCGCCGATCGCAAGAGCCGCGCCCACCAGCCCGGTGCTGGACCACACCGCGCCCTGATCGATCACCAGCCCGGCCAGCCAGGCGCCCAGGGCGTTGGCCAGGTTGAAGGCGGCGTGGTTGAGCGATGCCGCCATGGTCTGAGCGTCGCCGGCCACGTCCATGAGACGGGTCTGGATCGCCGGCCCCAGGGCGATGCTGGTGCCCACCAGACCCACGAACAGCAGCGCCGGCGCCACCCAGTCGGCGACGAAGAAGAACAGTGTCTGCACCACCAGACACCAGGCCAGAATCAGCGGGATGGCGCGGATCAGGTTCCAGTCCGCCACTCGCGCGCCCACCAGGGTGCCCAGCAGGGTGCCGACACCGAAGATCGCCAGCACCAGCGGACCCAGGGCCTCGGCCATGCCGGCCTGCTGGGTGAGGGTGGGCATCACATAGCTGAACACCGCGAACATGCCGCCGAAACCGACGCTGGCGATGCCCAGGGTGAACAACACCTGCTGGTTGGCCAGCGCGCCCAGTTCGCGCAGCGGCGAGGCGTCACGGTCGGCGGGCACGAACGGCACGAACAGCCATACCATCAGCGCGGTGGTGGTGGCGATCACCCCCACCGAGGCGAAGGCCACCGGCCAGCCGAACTGATTGCCGGCCCAGGTGCCCAGGGGCGCGCCGAGCAGAATCGCCACGGTCAGCCCCAGCATCACCCGGGCCACCGCCCGGGCGCGCTGATTGCCGGGCACCGCCGCCGCGGCCACCAGGGCGGCGACGCCGAAATAGGCGCCGTGGGGCAGGCCGGCGATAAAGCGCAGGCCCACGAACGACCAGAAGCCCGGCGCCAGGGCGCTGGCCACGTTGCCCAGCGCGAACAGCAGCATCAGACCGATCAGCAGGGTGCGTTTGGGCACCCGCGCCGCCAGGCAGGAGATCAGCGGCGCGCCTACCACCACGCCCAGGGCGTAGCTGCTGATCGCGTAGCCGACCCTCTGCGGGTCCACCGCCAGGTTGTCGGCGATCGGGTTCATCAACCCCATGATCACGAATTCGGTGGTGCCGATGGCGAAGCCGCCCAGGGCCAGGGCCAGTTCGGCGAGACGGGGGTGCGAAGCGACGGCGGGGGTATCCGCGTCGGTGGAAGAAGACATGCGCAAGCTCCGGACCGTGGGTAACGGGGAGAAAAGAGAAGGGGCGATCAGCCCGAAAAGGCGGATTCTCCCAGAAAGGGGTGAACAAACGAAGTGGGTTTTGTCTATCGCCGCCATCCATGGAGGCGAACTCAGCGTTTGCGAATGAATCTCATTTGTGCAAGCATTCCGGGATCGTTTCCCTGGCTGACGCACCCATGACCGTGGCTTCCCACAGCAACGTGCAATCCCTGTACACCGATCACTGCGGGTGGTTGCGGGCCCTGTTGTACCGGCGCCTGGGTTGTCGGGACACCGCCGCGGATCTGTCCCAGGATGTGTTCGTGCGCCTGCTGCTGAAGCCGGCCGGCACCTCGCCCCGGGAGCCCCGGGCGTTTCTGGCGAGCATCGCTCACGGTCTGGTGGTCGATCACCATCGTCGCCGGGCGGTGGAGCAGGCCTGGCGGGAAACGCTGGCGGTGCTGCCGGCGGAGAACCAGCCATCGCCGGAAGAGTATTGGGAAATCGTGGATGCGCTGGCCCGTCTGGATGCGCTGTTGGAGCACCTGCGCCCGCGCGCGCGTACCGTCTTTCTGATGGCCAAGCTCGATGGCCTCACCTACCCGGCCATCGCCGAGCGGCTGTCGGTATCCCTGAGCACCGTGGAAAAGGACATGGCGCTGGCGCTGCGGCACTGTTACCGGGTCCTGATGGGCGGTTGAGCGCCCGATCACCGCCATGAATCGCCACGACGACCTTCCCCCGGCCATCATCGAAGCCGCCATCCACTGGTCGGTGACGATGGCCTCGGGCACCGCCGACGCGGCCCAGCGCCGTGACTACCAGCACTGGCTGGACGCCGACGAACGCCATCGCCGCGCCGCCGAGCGTTTGGGCGCCATCGACGACGAGGTGCGTGGCGCGCGGCGGGCCGGCCTCCCGGTCACCGATACCCTGGATCATCTGCAACGCCGCCGGCGGCGCCGGCGCGGTCTGGGCGGTGGCCTGCTGGTCCTGGTGCTGGTGGCGGTGGGTCTGGTGGGTGGCGATGTATCGCGCCTGAGCCGGGATTATGTCACCGGCACCGGGGAGCAACAGCGCCTGCGTCTGCCCGGCGGCACCCGGGTGGTGCTCAACGCGGATACCGCCCTGGACGTGCTGGCCGGGGAAGGGAGGCCCACCCTGCGGCTGCACGCCGGCGAGATTCTGGTGGATTCCGAAGCCGCCGCCGTGGCGGACAAGCCCCGCGTGGTCACCGATGACGGTCGGCTGGATGCCCTGGGCACCCGTTTCCAGGTGTCCGCGGGCGGCTCGGGCACGGGGCTCACGGTATTGCAGGGCCGGGTCGCGGTGCATGCCGCCGGCGGCGAGTCTCTGGGCGAGGTGCGCCCCGGTCGGGGCTGGCGCCTGGCGGACGGCACGTTGGCGCCGGGCACCACGGGGCTGCGCGCCGGAAGTTGGGAAGACGGCGTGGTGGAGGCCCGGGACGCGCCCCTGGCCGAGGTGCTTAAGGCGCTGGGGCATTATCGCGCCGGCTGGCTTGGCTACGACCAGGCCGTCGCCGGCCTTAAGGTCACCGGTGTGTTCCAGCTCAACGATACCGACGCCGCCCTGGACGCCATCGCCCAGAGCCTGCCGGTGCGCGTGGTGCACCGTACCCGGTGGTGGGTGCGCGTGGAGAAAAAATAATTTACGGGTTCCGGGTGTCTGGTTCGGCATGGAAGTAAAGACACCATCAGGGGACGACCTTCATGCCTATCTCCACTCCTTCCGGCTGGCGGGCCACCTGCCGCCGGCTGTTGCTTCCTGTTTGCCTGGCCGCGCCGCTGGCGCTACCGGTCGCGGTGGCGGCGCAGAGCGCCGTGGACAGCCGCCATGCCACCCATGACTTCGCGATCCCGGCCGGGCCCCTGGCCGATGCACTGGCGAGTCTGGCCCGCCAGGCCGGCCTGACCATGTCGGCGTCGCCGGCGCTGCTGGACGGGCGCCAGGCCTCCGCCGTGCAAGGCCGATATGGCGTTCAGGATGCCCTCGACCGGATGCTCGCCGGCACCGGCCTGCGTTACCGCTTCACCGGCGACAACAGCTTCGTTCTGGAGCCGGCTCCGGCGCCACGGGCGGCGGTGCTTGGCCCGGTAAAGGTGTACGGCGCCAAGACCACCACCCAGCTTGAGGACACCACCGCCAGTGTCGGCGTGGTCACCAGCGAGGAGATCGAGCAGGGCGAGATCGGCAGCTTCCGGGATGCCTTCCGTACCCTGGGCAACGTCATGGATGGCGACTGGCCGGACGCCGGCTTCGTGATCCGGGGCATCAATTCCGAAGGCCTGACACCGGGCGGCGATCCGCTCGCCAGCCTCTATGTGGACGGCGCCCGGCAGACCGTCAACGGCGCCCGGCGCGGTGCCCGGGGGCTGTGGGACGTGGAACAGGTGGAAGTCTATCGCGGCCCGCAGTCCACGCTCACCGGTCGCGCCGCTCTGGCCGGCGCCGTCTATGTGAAAACCAAGGACCCGACCTTCGAGCCGGAATCACGAGTGCGCCTGGCCGGTGGTTCCATGAAGACCCGGGAAGCGGCGGTGATGAACAGCGGCCCGCTGATCGATGACGAGCTGGCGTATCGTTTCTCCGCCGAGTATCACACCAGCGAGAACGACATCCATTACCCCACCTACGAGTCGTTCAAGCGCTACGATGACTTCATCGAGGATGAGTACTATCAACTGCGCGGCAAGCTGCTGTGGCTGCCGGAGGCGCTGCCCGATACCAATGCCCTGCTGAGCTATTCGTTCTCCCATGATTCGCCCTATGTGGACGACATCGGTGGCCCGCAACTGGGCTTCGATTACGATGACCGGCGCGGCGACTTCAACACCCCGGTGTTCGTCGAGGCGCGCGAGGCGGAGACCCACAATCTGTCGCTGGAGATCACCCATGCCCTGGGCGCCGATCTGACCCTGACCTCATTGACCGCCTGGTCGGATACCGACATGGACCGTCCCTCGGTGAACGAGGGCACCGCCGGCGAGACCAACGTGATGCGCGGCGACAGTCAGCAGAGCATCATCAGCCAGGAACTGCGCGCCAACTACGACCGGGATCGCTGGCGCTGGGTGTCCGGCCTGTACGCGGCCCGTGAAGAGGATCGGGGGCGCTACGCGCGGCCGGATTATTTCGGTAATTCCGACGTCAGCCGCACCGGGCGGGATCTGGATAACCTGGCTCTGTTCGGGGAGGCGGGGTATCGCTTCAAGCCGGGCTGGGAGGCGGTGCTGGGGGGGCGCGTCGATTATACCTCGGTGGACGAAAATGCCTTCTTCGCCCGCAATGGCGGCGTGGTCACCGATGATCGCACCTCCCACAGCAACACGGTGTTCCTGCCCAAGATGGCGCTGATCCGTACCCTGGCGCCCATGCACACCCTGGGCTTCACGGTGCAGAAAGGCTATCGCTCCGGTGGTGCCGGCATTCAGCGCAGCAGCAACACCGAGTACCGCTACGACGACGAGCAGACCTGGACCTACGAGCTGTCCTACAAGGGCGTGGCGCTGGACCGGCGCTTGCAGTTGTCCGCCAACCTGTTCTACACCGACTGGAGCGACCAGCAGGTCGGGGTGCTGGCCACCCCCGGGGACTCCACCTCCCGGCGCGTCACCAACGCCGGTGAATCGTCCCTCAAAGGCTTCGAGCTGGAAGGCCGCTATCGATTCAACCCGCGCTGGTCCGGGTTCGCGTCCATCGGCTATGTGGACACGGAATTCGACGAGTTCGTCGACAACAGCCTGGGCGATCTGAGCGGCCTGCCGTTCCCGGAAGCGCCGGAATGGAACGCGGCCCTGGGCGCTTTCTACCAGCATCCGCGCGGTTTCTTCGCCGGCGCCGATGCCAAGTACGTGTCCCGCTACCTGGCCCGCTTTGGCGCCGACCCGCAGGAATACGTGGATGGTTACACGGTCACCAACGCGCGGCTCGGTCTGCGCGCCGATGGCTGGACCGTGACGCTGTACTCGGAGAACGTGTTCGAGCGTGATTACTACGTCTACAACGACCGCAACACCAGCGGCGACGTGGCCGCGACCCTGGGGCCGCGGCGCGTCACCGCCTTGAGCGTGGAAATGGAGTTCTAGCCGGCCGGCACCAGCGGGATGTTCACCCGCGACGGCATTGCCGGCGTGCTGTACACGGTGAGCGCGCCGAGCAGACCGCGCAGCAGATCCGGAACCGGGCTCAGACCATGGGGCAGGTCGCTGGCGCCGACGCTCACGCGCAGCCTGTGGCCAGCGGGGATCACGGCGCTGGTGGGGAACACCTCCACGTCGGCGCGGAACGGTCGCAGCGGCCGGATTTCCTGGCCACTGCGGGCGGTGAAGGGATGCCAAGGCTGCACCAGCTTGCCATTCATGAAGCGCGAGCGCAGCGGGTCGAACTCGCTCATGGAGGCCATCTGGATGCCGTTGGTGAGTTCCCTGGAGAGGCCGTTCGGGTCCACCACGCTGACGCGCACCACCACATTGGTGTCCAGGCCGGTGGTGGAAGCCCAGATCTGACCGCCAATGGGGCCGTTGATGACCATGTCCTCTTCCAGCGGCTCGCTGGTGTAGACCGCCTCCAGCAACTCCGACAGGTTGTTCTGCTCGCTGCAGGGCGGTGTGATCAGGCCGAGCACGCCGGCGGTCCACTGGCTGGCGCTGGCCGAACACAGGCCGTTGAGCGGCGTTTGCAGCAGCGAGGTTTGCGCGCCGTCCGCCCCCGGCGCCTGGCGGTCCAGAGCGCCGAACAGGGGCAGGCCAGGCTGGCCGTGCAAGTAGAACACCTCGGCGCGGGCTTGCGGATGCGGCCAGTCCTTGGCGGTGCGGTAATGTTCCTCACCGGTGTGGTACTGAGTCACCGGCGGGAAGCGTTCGGCGCCGGTGTCCATGCCCTTCAGATAGTGGTCGAACCAGGCCAGGCGGATGTTGGCCAGCGCCGGCACGCCGTCGGCGGGCAGCCCGGCGCCGCTGGAGCCGTCCAGATGTTCCCAGGGGCCGATCAGCAGCTTGCTGTCGGTGCCGTTGTTCTTCAGCGCCTCGTAAATCAGAGGCTCGCCCCGTTGAAAGATGTCGCGCAGTCCACCTACCACGAAGGTCGGCGCCTTGATCCGGTCGATCCGTTCCAGCGGTGAACGGGCCCGCCAGAACTCAGTGTTGTACTTGTGCTCGTCGCCGAGCAGGGCGCCGCCCACCACCGGAACCGGAAACTCGGTGAGGGTGCCGGTAAGGTGGTCGAGCAGCGTTTCCAGATAGTAAAGCGGCTGGTCGTTATCCAGGCCCACCGGCGTGGGCACCAGCCCCAGGCCGGTGACCAGGGCCACCCACAAGGGAATGAAACCGGCGTTGATCTGGCCGCCCTGGAACACGATGTCCCGGTAGGCGTCGCCCATTGGCACGATGGCGAAGATGGCGTCCACGCCCGCCGGGCGCTGGGCGCCGGCGAGCAGGCCGGTGATGCCCATGTAGGAGGCGCCGTTCATGCCCAGGGTGCCGTTGCTCCAGGGTTGGGCATCGATGTAATCGAGCAGTTCGCCGATGTCCTCGTGGTCGGTTTCCCCGAACGCCTGCCAGGTGCCTTCCGAGGCGCCGGTGCCGCGCAGGTCGGCGATGATGTAGGCGTAACCGCGCTTGACCAGATAGGGATCGGCGGCGCCGATCAGTCCCAGTGCCTGGTTGTAGCCGGTGAAGGTGGCCACCACCGGGAAGGGGCCCGGCGCCGGGTTGCCGTCCTCGTCGGCGGGCAGGGTCACCGAGGCGGACAGCCGGATGCCGTCGCGCAGGGTGATCAGCTGTTGCGGCAGGGTGACGGTGTTGGGGTATTCCTCGGGGCGGTCGTAGGGGGCGTCCCAGTCCAGGTTTACCGGCTCCGGTTCTGGTTCCGGCTCCGGTTCCGGTTCCAGGGGGCCGCCCGTGCCGCCGCCGCCGCCGTCATTGCCGCCGGCGTTGGGTGTTTCCACGGTTGATCCGCCCCCGGAGGCGGAGCCCCCTCCGCCGCCGCCACAGGCGGTCAGAACGAGTATCAGGGAAGCGAGCAAACAGAAAAACGGCAGGCGTCGACGCACCGGCGGGGTCAGTAGCATGGTTGGATCTCCGGATATTGTTGGACGTAGAGGAGTGGTCCAGAGGATCGCTCAGGGTAAGCGGGAGAACGGGCCGGTTCTGTTGCGCGGTGGTGCGCAACGGTGAAGAAAAAAGACCTTTTCTTGTCATCGTGTAAAGCATCGCGCGGGTCTGAACGCGGGCCCCGGGCTGGTATGCTGGGTGGCCGAGTTTCGATACGCGCCAGGGCGCGTCCATCCAGCAGGAGAAGTTCATGAGCGAGGACAAACGGCGCCGTTATTCCGCCCCCGTGGTGGATGGCCTGGGCAAGGCGCCCAGCCGTGCCATGCTGCGCGCCACCGGTTTCACCGACGAGGATTTCCAGAAACCCCAGGTCGGTATCGCCTCCACCTGGAGCCGGGTGACGCCCTGTAACATGCACATCGACGGCCTGGCGGACGAGGCAGGCCGAGGCGCCGACGGCGCCGGCGGCAAGAGCGTGATCTTCAACACCATCACCGTGTCCGACGGCATCGCCAATGGCACCGAGGGCATGAAGTATTCGCTGGTGTCCCGGGAAGTGATCGCCGATTCCATTGAGACCGTGGCCGGCTGCGAGGGCTTCGACGGCCTGGTGGCCATCGGTGGCTGCGACAAGAACATGCCCGGCTGCCTGATGGGCCTGGCGCGGCTCAACCGGCCCTCGGTGTTCGTCTACGGTGGCACCATCAAGCCGGGCAAGAACCACACCGATCTGGTGTCCGTGTTCGAGGCGGTGGGCGCCCACGCCAAGGGCGACAAGTCACTGATCGAAGTGAAGCAGGTGGAAGAAGAGGCGATCCCCGGGCCGGGTTCGTGCGGTGGCATGTACACCGCCAACACCATGGCCAGTGCCATTGAGGCCCTGGGCATGAGTCTGCCGGGCAGTTCCGCCCAAAACGCCGAGGACAACGACAAGCTGGAGGACTGCCGCGCCGCCGGCGCCGCCGTGCTGGAATTGCTCGAGCGGGATATCAAGCCCCGCGACATCCTCACCCGGGAAGCGTTCGAGAACGCCATCACCGTGGTCATCGCCCTGGGCGGCTCCACCAACGCCGTGCTGCACCTGCTGGCCCTGGCGCACACCGTGGACGTACCCCTGTCCCTGGAGGATTTCACGCGCATCGGCCAACGCGTGCCGGTGCTGGCGGACCTGCGCCCCAGCGGCCACTACATGATGAGTGAACTGGTGGCCATCGGCGGTATCCAGCCGTTGATGAAGACCCTGCTCGACGCCGGCCTGCTGCACGGCGGTTGCCTCACCGTCACCGGCAATACTCTGGCGGAAAACCTGGCCACCGTGGCGCCCTATCCGGAACAGCAGGACATCATTCACGCCCTGGACAACCCGATCAAAAAGGACAGCCACCTGCGCATTCTGTACGGCAACCTGGCGCCCACCGGCGCGGTGGCCAAGATCACCGGCAAGGAAGGCACCTTCTTCAAGGGCACCGCCCGGGTGTTCCACTCCGAGGAAGAGGCCACCGACCGCATCATGGACGGCACCGTCACCGCCGGTGACGTGCTGGTGATTCGTTATGAAGGGCCCCGGGGTGGTCCGGGCATGCGGGAAATGCTGACCCCCACCTCGGCGATCATGGGCCGGGGTCTGGGCAACGACGTGGCGCTGATCACCGACGGCCGCTTCTCTGGCGGCAGCCACGGTTTCGTGGTCGGGCACGTGACCCCGGAGGCTCAGGAAGGCGGGCCCATCGCCCTGGTGGAAACCGGCGACGAGATCGTCATCGACGCCGAGGCGGACACCATCACCCTGAACGTGGACGACGCCGAGTTCGAGCGCCGCCGGGCGGCCTGGACCGCGCCGTCGCCGCGCTACACCCGGGGCGTTTTGTCCAAATACGCCAGGACCGTCAGCTCCGCCTCCCTGGGCGCCATCACCGACGGCTGATCCCGGGGTGCCGGGCAGCGTTCCGCTTCAGTCGCGATCCGCGCATGCTGAATCGCGACTGAAGCCGCTCCTACGGTTCAGGCGTTCACTACTTTCCGGCCCCGCGCCACGGCGGCCCGCACCTGATCCGGGGCGGTGCCGCCGATGTGGTTGCGGGCGCTCACCGAGCCTTCCAGGGTCAGTACCTCGAACACATCGTCGTCGATCTGGTCGCTGAACTGGCGCAGCTCCGACAGGGACATCTCGCTGAGGTCCTTTTTCTTGTCCACGCCGTAGGCCACCGCCTTGCCGACAATCTCGTGGGAGTCGCGGAAGGCAATGCCCTTGCGCACAAGATAGTCGGCCAGGTCGGTGGCGGTGGCGAAGCCGCGGCGGGCGGCTTCGCGCATCACTTCGCGGTTCGGTTCCAGGGCCGGGATCATGTCGGCGAAGGCGCGCAGGCAGCCGGCCAGGGTGTCCACCGCGTCGTAAAGCGGTTCCTTGTCTTCCTGGTTGTCCTTGTTGTAAGCCAGCGGCTGGCTTTTCATCAGGGTCAGCAGGGCGATCAGGTGGCCGTTGACGCGGCCGGTCTTGCCACGCACCAGCTCGGGCACGTCCGGGTTCTTTTTCTGCGGCATGATCGAGCTGCCGGTGCAGAAGCGGTCGGGCAGGTCGATAAAGTTGAACTGGGCGCTGGTCCACAGCACCAGCTCCTCGCTGATCCGCGACAGGTGAGTAACGCACAACGCGGTCAGGGCGCAGAATTCGATGGCGAAGTCCCGGTCGCTGACCGCGTCCAGGGAGTTCTCGCAGACGCCGTCGAAACCGAGCAGCTCACAGGTGCGTTCGCGCAGGATCGGGTAGGTGGTGCCGGCCAGGGCAGCGGCGCCCAGGGGCATGCGGTTGACCCGTTTGCGGCAATCGCGCAGGCGCTCGCGGTCGCGCTTGAGCATTTCGAACCAGGCCAGCAGGTGGTGGCCGAAGGTCACCGGCTGGGCGGTCTGTAAATGGGTGAAGCCGGGCATGATGGTGGCCGCTTCGCGCTCCGCCAGATCCAGCAGGCCGGTCATCAGGCGGGTCATCTCGCCGTCGATCAGGTCGATCTCGTCGCGCAGCCACAGGCGGATGTCGGTGGCCACCTGGTCGTTGCGGGAACGGCCGGTGTGCAGCTTTTTGCCGGTGATGCCGATCTTGTCGGTGAGCCGTGCCTCGATGTTCATGTGCACGTCTTCCAGGGCCACGGACCACTGGAAGTCCCCGGCCTCGATCTCGGCGCGGATCTCGTCCAGCCCCTGGATAATGGCGTCGCGCTCGTCGTTGGTGAGCACGCCGGCCTCGGCGAGCATGGTGGCGTGGGCCTGGGAACCCTGGATATCCTGCCGGTACATGCGCTGGTCGAAACCGACGCTGGCGGTGAATTCCTGCACGAAGGCATCGGTGGATTCACTGAAGCGGCCGCCCCAGAGTTGGTTTTGCTGCTGATCACTCATCTCGTTGCTCGCGTCCGGCGCTGAATTGACGGGGCGCGCAGTATAGCACCGCCGGACGGTGGTATCGTAGGCGGTAAAACGATAAGTGACGCCATGACCGAACCGCGAGCCAACGTTTTCCTGCCCAACCTGTGCACCACCCGCGCCGTGCTGGTGGTGGTGGTGGTCTCCGAGCTGATGGCCATCGTCATCACCCTGGTGGCGGGCTACTTCGAGCCGTTCGGGATCGAGCGGCTGGCGCTTACTTCCCTGTTTATCCAGTGGGTGGGGCTGACCTCGGCGGGGTTGGTGTGCCACCTGCGCGACCGTCTCAATCGCTTGCCCTCGGCCTGGTCGGCGCTGGCGGTGGTGGGCCTGGTGGTGCTCGACACCCTGGTGTTCAGCCTGCTGGCGCGTGGGTTGCTGGGCTGGGCCTCCGACGGCGCGGCGGTGGGGGCACTGTGGCACTGGGACATCCTCTCCAACGTGCTGATCGCGGCCATCGTCGCCGGCCTGATCATGCGTTACTTCTACGTGCAGGAGCAGTTGCGCCTCAAGGAGCGCGCCGAGCTGCGCTCGCGCATTCAGGCGCTGCAGTCGCGCATTCGTCCCCATTTTCTGTTCAATTCCATGAACATCATCGCCAGCCTGGTGCGGGTCGATCCGGACGCCGCCGAACAGGCCGTGGAGGACCTGTCGCGGCTGTTCCGCGCCAGCCTCAGGGACTCCTCCGACCACCAGGTGACCCTGGCCGAGGAATTGTCGCTGTGCGAGCGTTACGCGCGCATCGAAAGCCTGCGTCTGGGGGAGCGGCTGCGAGTCGAATGGCGGGTGGACCTGGACCCCGAAAACGTGTTTCTGCCGCTTTTGACGTTGCAGCCCTTGCTGGAAAATGCGATCTATCACGGTATCCAACCCCTGGCCGAGGGGGGCGTGGTTACCGTTCACGCCCGCCAGGAGGGGGCCCGGGTGATGATCGGGGTGCGTAATCCGCGCCCCGATCACGGCAGCGACCACCGGGGCAACCGCATGGCGCTGGACAACATCCGGCACCGGCTCGAGGCGCTGTACGGCGCCGCCGTGCGGGTGGAGGCGATGGACGAACAACAATACTACGAGGTCCGGATCAGTTATCCGTCCGGCGAACGGCCCGGCTAGAGGGGAAGGCGATGGAGGACGTAGCCAAGATGAAGGTGCTGGTGTGCGACGATGAAGCGCTCGCCCGCCTGCGACTTAAACGGCTGGTGGAACTGGCCCACATGGAGGTCACCGGAGAAGCCGCCAGCGGCCGTGAAGCGGTGGAATGCGCCGGTCGCACGCGCCCGGACGTGGTGCTCATGGATATCCGCATGCCGGACATGGATGGCCTGGAAGCGGCCGCCCATCTGCAGAAGATGGAGCACCCGCCGGCGGTGATTTTCTGCACCGCCTACGACGAGCACGCCTTGCAGGCGTTCCGTGTGCACGCGGTGGATTACCTGCTCAAGCCGGTCAACGCCGACGATCTCAACCGGGCCCTGCGCAAGACCCGCTCCCTGAACCGGGTGCAGGTGGCGGAGATGAGCCACAAGCTGCTGGTCAACCGGCCACGCCGCCGCCGTCATCTGAGCGCCCGTACCCACCGCGGTCTGGAGGTGGTGCCGATCGAGGAGGTGCGCTATTTCCAGGCCGACCAGAAATACGTGGCGGTGCATTTCGGTGGCGGTTATGTGCTCATCGACGAGCCGCTCAAGGCGCTGGAAGAGGAATTCGAGGATCTGTTCGTGCGCATTCACCGCAGCACCCTGGCCTCGATGCACTACATCGAGAGCCTGGAGTGCTCGCCCCAGGGGCACTTCGAGGTGCACCTGCGTGGTGTCGAGGAGCCGCTGCCGGTGAGCCGGCGGCACATGGCCGGTTTGCGCAAGGCTCTTACCGGCAAGAAAAAATAGCCGCGCCGGCGTTCGGCGAAGCATCGCCTTTTCCATTACAATCCGGCTTCCATTCGTCGTTCCGGAGCTTCCATGTCCGCCGAGATCCTGCGCATCGCCACCCGTTCCAGTCCCCTTGCCGTCTGGCAGGCGGAATACGTGCAAAAACGGCTGGAAGCCCTGCACCCGGGTTTGCGCGTGGAACTGGTGCGCATCAAGACCCAGGGCGACAAGATTCTCGATACCCCCTTGGCCAAGATCGGTGGCAAGGGCCTGTTCGTGAAGGAGCTGGAAGAGGCGATGATGGACGGCCGCGCCGACATCGCCGTGCATTCCATGAAGGACGTGCCCATGGAACTGCCCGAGGGCATGGCGCTGCCGGTGATCTGTGAGCGTGAGGACCCCCGCGACGCCTTCGTTTCCAACCACCATGAATCGCTGATGGCGTTGCCGGAAGGCGCTCGTCTGGGTACCTCCAGCCTGCGCCGTCAGGCCCAGGTGCTGGCCAACCGGCCGGACCTGCGTGTGTCCAGTCTGCGCGGCAATGTGCAGACCCGCCTGGGCAAGCTCGACGACGGCCAGTTCGACGCCATCATCCTGGCTTCCGCCGGCCTCAAGCGGCTGGAAATGCATGAGCGCATTCGCTACGACATGCCGCCGGAGGAGTCCCTGCCGGCGGTGGGGCAAGGCGCCGTGGGCATCGAGTGCCGTGATGGTGACGCGCGTACCATCGAGCTGCTGACTCCGCTCAGTGATCCGCGGACCTGGGACCGGGTCACCGCCGAGCGCGCCATGAACCGGCGGCTGGAAGGCGGCTGTCAGGTGCCCATCGCCGGTTTTGCCCTGCTCGAGGATGACGGCCGCCTGTGGCTGCGCGGCCTGGTGGCCAGCGAGGACGGCAAGACGGTGCTGCGCGCCGAGGATCGCGCCCCCCGGGAACAGGCCGTCGAGCTCGGCCGAAGCATCGCCGAGGCCCTGCTGGAGCAGGGTGCCGACCGCATTCTCCAGGATCTCTACGACCGGGCATGAGCCGGGTTCTGATCACCCGTCCCGCCGGCCAGGGCGAGGCGCTCGCGGCGCGGCTGCGCGCCGCCGGCCATGACGTCGAGCTGGTGCCGGCGCTGCGCATCGAGCCGCTGCCGCTGGCCGACGAGCACCGGCGCCGGCTGCTGGATCTCGACCTTTACCACGCGGTCTTCTTCGTCAGCGCCAACGCCGCCCATCACGCCCTCGCGGCGATGGCGGACCTCTGGCCGCAGTGGCCGGTGGGGCTGCACTGGCTGGCGGTGGGTGAATCCACCGCGGCGGTTATCCGCCAGGCCGGCCTGACACCGGCATACCCGCGTAGCGGGTTCAACTCCGAGGCGGTGCTGGCGTTGCCGTGCCTGGCGGAGGTGAGGGACCGGCGCATTCTGATTTGCCGTGGTGATGGCGGCCGCGACTGGCTGGCCGCGCGCCTGCGCGAACGGGGTGCCACCGTGGACGTGATACCGTTCTACCGGCGCCTTCCCGACCCGCGCCGGCACTGTCCCGACGGCATCGATACGGTGATGATCACCAGCGTCGAAGGCTGGCGGGCCCTGGCCGACCGGATCGCGGCGGACATCATGGTGATCGCCGCCGGCGATCGAGTGGCCGCCGCCGTGGCCGCCAGCCACGCCGGGCCGGTGATCACCGCCGCCAGTGCCCACGACTCGGACATGCTGGCGGCCTTGCCCGGCTAGACGCGCCGGGTCGCGCTCATTATCTTGAGTTGATTGCCGGGAAAGGGAACACACCAATAAAGGGAGACCCCATGACGCACCGCCCCCTCCGCCGCCAACAGGGCCTGAGCCTGTGGCCGCTGCTCATCGTGATCGTGATTCTGGCCGCCCTGGGCGCCGCCGGCTGGTGGGGCTGGCAGCAATGGCGGGTGCTGGAAAACGATCGCCAGAGCCTGGACGGCCGCATCGCCGAACTGCGCGCGGAGCTCGATCAACAGAGCCGCGAGCGGCGCCAGGCGGAGCAGGCGCTGCGCGATCAGCAGGAACGCCTGCAGGCGCGCCTGGCCCGGGATCGTGAAGCGTTGGCGGATGTGCGCCAGGGCGGCCAGACCCTGTGGCTGGCCAACGAGGCGGAGGCGCTGGCCAGCCTGGCCGGGCAGCGGCTGCTGCTCACCGGTGACGCCGCCGCCGCCCGGCGCTTGCTGGAGGCCGCCGACCAGACCCTGGCACGGCTCGACGATCCCGACGCGCTGCCGGCCCGCCAGGCCCTGGCGGTGGACATGGAGAAGCTCAACGGCGCATTGCAGGTGGACATTCAGGCCATGGTGCTGCGCCTGGGTGCCCTGCAGGCGCTGGTGCCGGAGCTGGCGATGCCGGAGCGGGACGCGCCGCCGGAGGCGCCGGTGCCGGACCAGGACCAGGGCTGGTGGGCCCGGTTGCTCTCGCAACTTCCGGTGACGGTGCGCCGCCACGAAGGTGAGGTGCCCCTGCCGCTTACCGAAACCCAGGCCGCCACCGTGCGCCTGACCCTGGATGCCAGCCTGCAACAGGCCCGGCTGGCGTTGATGCAGGGCCGTGAAGAAGCCTATCGCCAGGCCCTGGACAGCGCCCGCGCCACGCTTGACCAGTGGTTCCGCGACGATCAGGGCCGGGTGCGTCAGATCCGTGCCGCCCTGGACGAGCTGGACGGTCAGGCGGTGAGCCAGGCGTTGCCGGACATCGGCGCCGGTCTGGATGCCATCCGCCAGCTCAAGCGTGACCTGCTCAAGCGCGAGGAGGGCGGCCAATGAAGAAAGCCCTGCTGCTGATCGTGGCGGCCCTGGTGGCCGCCACTTTGCTGGGGCGCTGGATGGCGGCGGATTCCGGCTACCTGCTGGTGATCCGTGACCACTGGCGTCTGGAAAGCACCCTCGGCTTCGCGGTGCTGGCGCTGATTCTGGGCGCGGTGGCCCTGGTGGTGCTGACTCTGTTCCTGAACCTGCTGTGGAATGCCGCCGAACCGCTGCGCGCCACCCGTCGCTTCCGCCTGCGGGTGGCGCGCCGGCGGTTGCGCAGCGGTTTCATCCTGCTTATGGATGGCGAACCGGAAAAGGCGGAGCGGTTGCTCAGCGCCGCCGGTCGTGATGGCGACTGGCCCCTGGCGGCCTGGCTGCTGGCCGCCGAGTGCGCCCGCCAGCGCGGTGACGCCGAGGCGCTGGAGCGATATCTGGATGCGGCCGCTCGCTGCCGCCGTGGCGACGCCGTGGCCGGTCTGATGCGTGCCCGTTTCGCCCTGGACGAAGGCCGCCCGGACCAGGCCCGGCGGGAGTTGCAGGGGCTGGCGGAACGGGCGCCGGGCAACCGCCGCGTGCAGGTATTGTACGCCGACGTGCTGGAACGCGAGCGGGACTGGGAGGCGCTGTGCGCCCTGTTGCCGCGCCTGCGCCGCGCTCTCGGCGAGCAGCAGGCGGCGCGTCGGGAACGGCGCGCCTGGCTGGCGCGGTTGCAGCACCTGGGCCAGAAGCCCGGCTTCAACGACGCGGAAAGCCGCGCCAGGGAACTGCGCGAGCTGTGGAAGGCGGTGCCTACCGCCCTCAAGCACGATCCGGCCATGGTGGCTCGCTATGCCGGTTTCCTGGCGCAATTGGGGGAAGGCCGCCGCGCTCTGCAACTGGTCCGTGATCAGTTGGAGCGGGACTGGGATGACCGTCTGCCGCCGGTGCTGGAAGCCATCGACGATTTGTCGCCGGATGATCTGCTGCAGACCCTGGAAAAATGGCTGGTGGAGCGCCCCGGCAACGCCGCCGTGCTGGTTACCGCCGGGCGGGTGGCGCTGAAGGCGCGGCTGTGGGGCAAGGCGCAGAATTTCTTCGAAGCCGCCGCTAACTCCAGCCAGAGCGCCACCGCCCTGGCGGAGCTGTCACGGCTGTACCTGGCCCTGGGGGATCGCACCAAGGCGGCCCGGGTGCTGGAACGGCGGGTGGCGGAGCTGGGCGGATCGCTGCCGGCTTTGCCATTGCCGGAGAATGCGACTCAGCATTCTTGAGGCTTCGGCGCACCGCTTCAGTCGCGATCATCCCGATCACCGGAATTCTCCACTCTGGCGTCGTGCATCAACGCCGCCAGCCGCCGGGCGATATCCCCGGCTGCTTCCATCCAGGCGGCGTCCAGGCGCAGCACCAGTTCCTCGTAACCGTCCCGCTCCAGCGCCTGGCGCTTGTCGAAGGTGCCGCCGACCGGGGGCCCGCCCGTGCCCTGGAAGCGCCATTCGCCGCTGACCCGGGCATCGCCGTCGGTGGTGCCCTGGAAGCGGCTCACCGTGACCCGCAATTCGCCGTCCGTTTTCGGCAGTGCCGCCGCGAGTGATCGTTTCAACTGCTCCTCCAGGGGCTCGGCCCAGCGGTGCGAGCGGGCACTGGTCAGGGTGGCGGGGCCGGTTTCCAGCACCAGGCCGGCCTGATCCAGGTAGCCGGCCACCTGAAGGCGCAGCGCCAGGGGCTGCTGTTGCGCCGCCAGGCGGGCCGAGGGCAGCAGGTAATGCCGTTCGCCGGTAACGGGTGCCTGGGCGCAGGCGGTCAGGGCCAGCAGCATCAGTAGCAGGAGAGGAAGTCTGATTGCCATCTTTGGCTCCGGGCGGTTGTTTGGTTGGTCATTGTCATGCGCTCAGGGCTATTCATCTCGCGCTCTGGGCAGGGGGTCCTCCGGCGGTTCGCGGGAGAAGATCAGGGCGTTGGGCTTTTCGCGCAGGGTGCGCAGCAGCGGCTCGGCGTCGCGCAGCACCTGCTCCAGGCGCTCCAGGGTATCGGAGAGCTGCTGGCCATCGGCGCCGGACAGGCCGTCCAGGGTTCGCTCCAGGGAGGCCAGGGTGTCGTTGAGCTGCCCCGGAAGCTGCCGGGTGCGCGGGTCGCCGAGCAGGGCTTCCAGGCGCTGCGCGGTGGCGCTGATTTCCTTGAGGGTGGCCTCGGAGGCGGCCAGGTTGCGGTCCAGCCCCTCGGCGATGTCCCGCAGCGGCAGGCTATTGAGGGTGTCCAGCAGGCCGCTGATCTGATTCTCGATCTGCGCCAGGCCATTGGAGGTGGTCGGGAACACCGGCACGCTCTCGAACCGGGTCGGCTCGTAGGCGGGCACGTCACGGTGGAAGTTGAGGTCCACGAACAGGGCGCCGGTAAGCAGGTTGCCGGATTTCAGCGAGGCGCGCAGGCCGTTGCCGAACATGCGCTCCAGGCGTTCGCGCCAGTCGTCCAGCAATACCTCGCTGCCCTGGGTGATGCGTTGCGGTTCGACGCGGATCAAGACCGGTATCGAGAAGCGGCTCAGCGAATCCGGCTGTTCACCGGTGAATTTCCAGGGCACCTGCTCCACGGTGCCCATGCGCACGCCCCGGTATTCCACCGGCGCCCCCCGGCTCAGGCCGCGCACCGTGTCTTCCACCAGCAGGACATATTCCAGGTACTGATCGAACAGCCCCCGGCGGGCCGCCTCCTGGTCGGCGTAGAGGGTGTACTCATCGCCCTCCTTGGCGGGGCTGCCGGCGGGCATGGTGTCGTCGGGCACGCCGAAGGCGATGCCGCCGCCGAGCAGAGTCTCCAACGATTGCAGATTGACCCGGAAGCCCTGGGAATCGAGCTGAAAGCCGACCCCGGACACACTCCAGAAGCGCGTGGTATCGGAGACCAGCACGTCGTAGGGCTTCTCGATGAAAATGCGGTGCTCGATGCTGCGGTCCTCGGCGATGAATTCGGTGTCCACCACCCGGCCCACGGTGAGGTTGCGGAACGTTACCGGATCGCCAGTGGTGACGCTGTTGCCCGGTTCACTGTGCAGGGTCAGGTACAGACCCCGGGCACCGGCCTCGGTAACCGGTGGTTGCTCCTCCACGGTGAAGCGGCGCTTCTTCTCGTTACCATCGCCGGGCAGCAGCTCGATGTAGGCGCCGGACAGCACCGTGCCCAGGCCGCTGATCCCTTCCCGGCCAATACGGGGTTTGACCACCCAGAAGCGGGTGTCCTCGTTGAGCATGCGGTCGGCGCCGTCCTGCATGCGCGCGGTGACCAGGGTATGGCGCAGGTCCTCGGACAGGGTCACGGTCTCCACCGTGCCGACCTGCACGCTGCGAGTCTTGATCGGCGTCTTGCCGGCCTCGATGCCTTCCGCGTCCTGCAGCTTCAGGGTGATCATCGGGCCCTGGCCGGCGAGATGATCGAACGCCAGCCACAGGCCGATCAACAACGCCGCCAGCGGGATCAGCCAGACCGGCGAGAGACGGGGCAGGCGCTCATGAACGGCGCGCGAGGGAGTCGAGCTCATTGTCATCCCGGGGTTGGGCGTCCGGTTCCGGGGCCGGCCCCTGCCGGTCCCAGATCAAACGCGGATCGAAACTGAAAGCGGCCAGCATGGTCAGCACCACCACCGCCGCGAAGGCCAGGCCACCGGGACCCGGGTCGATGGACAGCAGATTGCCCAGTCGCACCAGGGCCACCACGATGGCCACCACGAACACATCGATCATCGACCAGCGACCGACCCATTCGGTAATCCGATACAGGCGCATCTGGGCGGCCATGTCGAGGGGCGCGTCCCGGCGTGCCGCCAGGCACAGCCAGGCGAGAGCCATGATCTTGCCGAAGGGTACCAGAACACTGGCGGTAAAGATGATCAGGGCGATCGGCCAGTCGCCGTGCTGGAGAAACTGCAGCACGCCGGAAATGATGGTGGCCGGCTGGGTGTGGCCCAGGCTGGTGGTGATCATGATCGGATACAGGTGCGCCGGAAAGCAGAACAGGGTGGCCGCCACCAGTAGCGCCCAGGTGCGCTGCAGGCTGCCCGGATGGCGCCGATGCAGGCGACCGCCGCAGCGCACGCAATGCCGGTGGCCATCCAGGGCCTGGAGCTGGCCACACTGCTCGCAGCCCACCAGGCCCTGGGCGGCGGCGGTCATACCGGGCCGGGCCCCGGCGGGAACCTTTGGCGGGCCGGCCAGGCGCGCCCACAGCGCCAGCGGGTGAAGGCGCTGAACCGTGATCAGCAGTGCCAGGGCGAAGCCGGTGAAGGCCCAGAAGCCCGGTTCCAGGGACACCTCCGCCATGCCCACGATCTTGATCAGGCTGACCAGGGCGGCGATGGCAAACACGTCGGCCATCATCCAGGGTTGCCAGCGGGGCAGGGCGCGCACCAGGGCGGCGGTGCCGGGCAGTGGCCCGGCGCGCCGGCGCAGGCTGGCGTGCACCCACAGCAAAGCGCCCAGGAAACAGGCTGGCAGCACCACGATGGTGGCGAACACCACCACCGCCAGGGCGGGGTGGTGGAAGGCGGCCAGCTGGGTGGCGGCATCCAGCAGCCCCATCTGGTCGCCGACGCCATTTTTCTCGAAGCGGATATAGGGAAACGCCAGCGCCACCGCGAGCAGGATCAGGGCGGTCACCGCCAGGGCCGGGCTGGTCTGGTCATGGACCGTATGGCGGGCCAGCGGGTGCCGGCAGCGCGGGCAGCGCACCCATTCCCCCGGCGCCGGATCGGTCACCGACAGCACCAGGTCGCACTGCGGGCAGGGCAACAGGGTGGCGTGGGGATCGGTGCTCGGGGGGCGGGTATCGTCCATGGGGCGACCGTAGACTGGGGATGGCTTATTGTGCCGGGCGGGGGGTGTGGACGCCAGACGCTGGACGCTGGACGCTTTAACCCGGGCCTGAAATCCATGGCGCGCCACGGCCAGGAAGGTGAGGCCGGGCAGGAAACACACCATTCCTTCCAGCTCAGGGTTTTAGCGTCCGGCGTCCGGCGTCCAGCGTCTGGCGTTATTCCCGAGGCGCGTAATCGAACACGTCGGAGTGGATGTTCTCCGCCGGCACCCCTTCCTCCACCAGAGCGTCGAACACCGCCCAGGCCATGGCCGGGGAGCCGCCCACGTAGAACAGCGGTTCGCGGGGTTCGGCCAGGGCTTCCAGGGCCGCTTCGTGGACCAGACCCACGGCGTGGCCGGGCTTGCTCATGTCCGACAGGGCGGTGACGGCGTGGAAGTCGCGCAGTTGCGCGCTCCAGCGGGCGGGCAGGTCGGGCAGATAAAGGTCATCCTCGGTGCGCGCGCCCCAGAACAGGCGTACCGGCAGCGGATAGTCCAGCTCGATCAGACGTTCGATCATCGCCTTCACCGGGGCGAAGCCGGTGGAGCCGCAGATAAACCACAGTGGCCGGTCGGGGGCGCCATCGATGAAACGCTGGCCGTCCGGCAGGGTCACCGCCACCGTGGCGCGTTCGCTCAGATCCGCCATGATGGCGTGGGCGGCACTATTGTCGGTGGCGTGGCGCACATGCAACTCCAGATCGCGACCGCCGGGGGCGTTGGCGATCGAGAACGGGTAGCTGCCATGCTCCAGCTCCAGAATCAGGTACTGGCCGGCGTGCCAGCGTACCGCCTTGCCGGCGGGCAGACGCAGCCACACCCGGGTGACATCGTGGTTGAGCGGTTCTCGCTGGACAATCTGGCACTGCAGTCGGTGCACGGGCAATTCGCCCGGCGCGGTGATCTCTGGCACGTCGATCTCGCAATCGCTGATCGGAATGGCCACGCAGTATAGCACCCGGTCCGCCCGGGGCTCGCCGGCGTGGATGATCGTGTCTTCGTGGGCGCCGCCACCGCGAGTGTGGCGTACCGAGCCGGCGCCGAGCCGGCCCAGGCAGCGCTCGCAGACGCCGTTGCGGCAGGCATGGGGAAAGCCGAATCCGGCCTCCCGGCCGGCGCTCAGGATGGGGACGCCGTCCGGGCAGATCAAGGTATGGCGCCCGTTGATCAGGACACGGTGGGCCACGGCGGGCTTCAGCCCACCTTGCGGCCGGTGATGATGCTCTTCACATGCTCCAGGTCCGCCCAGGCCCCTTCGGCGAAGATTTTCTTCACGTCGTCCACCACCGCCTGATAGCCATAACGGGGATGGGCGTCGTGCACCGCCACCCGGGCGCCGGGGTTGAGGTGTGGCTCGAAATCCTTGAAGTCCCGGTAGGCCTGTTCATGGTTGCCGTCGATCCACAGGAAGTCGATCTTCACCGACGGGTCCCACTGGGCGGCGGCTTCCTGGGAATAGCCCTCGATCAGGTCGAACATGCCTTCGAAGCCGTTGCGGCGCAGCCGCTCGGCCACCAGCGCCTTGGTGGGCTTGTTTTCCAGCGGCACCAGGTTGTCGGTGAGCTCCTCCTGCTTGCCCAGGTCGGAGTTGAACGGGTCGATGGCGTAGATGTGTCCGCCTTTCTTCTTCAGGCCGCGCAGCAGGTAACTGGTGGACAGACCGCCGTAGCAGCCGATCTCCACCACCACGCCGCCCTTGGGCACCTGGCTTGACCACTGGGTGAGCATGGCCGCCTCTGTGTGGCGGATCATGCCGCCGTAGGCGCGTTTGTCATACTTGCGGCCACGCAGCAGGCCCATCACGTTGTGATAGACCGGCCGCGAAAAGCCGCTGATCAGTTTCGGGCCTTTCTCGGTCCAGGCTTTTTCCAGAAAGGCGTTGGTCGATTCAGTTGCTGCCATCTTTAACCCGCGGTGCCGACGAAAAGAGCAATGATACAGCCCATGCCGAAAAACCACACCAGGGAGCGAGCGCTGGCCCAGTCGGCGATGTAACAGACGCCATAGAGCACCCGGCTGAGCACGAAGGCCACGGCGATGCCGTCGATGGTGCCCTGGGGCGCGGTGTGCGCCAGTTGGGCGATGATCACCGCCGCGGCGAATGCCGGGTTGATCTCGAAGCTGTTCTGCTGGGCCCAGTGGGCGCGTTTGCGGGCGCCGCTGAGGGTCTCCAGGAATTCCCGGGGGTTATGGTTCTCGCGCAGGCCGAAGCCGCCCTGGAACTTGGCGAACCCGGTGAAGGCGAAGGGAAGCAGAAAAGCGACCAGTACACACCAGAAGGCTAACGTCATGAATCAGGTCCTCGCTGTATTTGTTGTGTTGTGGAGCGGCTGAACAGGCGAGCCGCCCGGCCGCTCCTACGGTGGCCCGGCGGGCCGCCGGGATCAATGACCGTTGCGTAACAGGACCCGCTCCACCAGGGCCAACCGGTCCTGGCCCCAGATCAGGGTGTCGCCGCTCTGGAAGCTCGGCACGCCCCAGCCGCCGGCGTCCATCATCGCCGCCCGGTTGGCCTCGGCGCGGGCCTGCCACTGGTCGTCGCCCAGCCAGCGGCGGGCCCGGTTCCAGTCCAGGCCGGCCTGCCGGGCCAGCCGCGACAGGCCGGCGTCGCCGGCCACGTCCACGCCCTGGCTCCAGATGCCCCGGGCGGCGGTGAGCAGCCACTCGCGCAGGCGGCCCTCCTTTTCCGCGAACGGCCACAGCGCCATGCAGCGTTCCACGCCCGGGCCCACCGGGTCCTGGATCTTGCCGAACGGCACGCCGTGCAGCCGCGCTTCCCGGGCCGCGTCGGTGACGATGTAGAGACGCTTGGCCCGGGGCACGGTCAGGCCGCGCATCACCATGGGCAGTATCGGCCGTACCTCCAGCTCCACGCCGTAGTGGTCGGCCAGGGCGTAGGCGCGCTCCAGGGCCAGGTAGGAATAGGGGCTGCGAAACGAGAAATAGAACGCCAGACGTGTGCCTTCCGGTGCCGCAGGGCCGTCCAGACGGGCGTGCTTGGCGGCCCCGTAGTCCAGCGGCCAGGGCCCCCCACCCAGGCCCAGTGCTTCCAGGCGCCGGGCCAGATGGTCGAGCCGTTCCAGGCTCCAGTACCACTCACCCTGGTAATGCAGCGTGGCCGTCAGGTAGTGGCCGTCGGCGAGGAACTGGTCGCGGCGGGCCTCCATGGCGAGCCGCGCCTGGTCCTCGGGCTGTTGGCCATGGCTGGCGAGCAGTTGCTCCAGGCGTTCGTCGTCGCCGGCCCAGAGCGCCTGGCCCAGAGCATGGGCCAGGCTCCAGAAGCGTTCGTCGCCTTCATGCTTGAGCAGGCAGCGGGTTGCCGCCAGGGCGCGTTCCGGGTCCGGTGGCGTTGCCCCGGTGGGGAATTCCAGGCCGTGCAATTCGGCCAGGGCGGCGGCGTCCTGGGGCGCCAGGTCGCGCAGCATATCCGGCGCCGGGTACAGATTGGCGTCCAGGTAGAGCATCACCCGGGGAATGATGCGCAGTCCGAAGTGCTCGCCGAAGGCCGGCAGAGCCTGGGCCATGAGCAGGGAATAGGGGTCGTCGACGCGGAAATGGAAGGTGGCTTCGTGGGGGCGGCGGGCCAGCCGCCGGCGCCATTCCAGAAGCCGGCGGCGCCAGCGCTCCCGGCCCGGGCTGGTGAGCAGCCGGGCCAGGTGGGGCATCAGTCGGCGTTGCAGGCTCATCCGTGACCCTCCCGCCGTTACTCGCCGATCTGGCCGAGGTCGCGTACCGCCCCGCGGTCGGCGCTGGTGGCCAGGGCGGCATAGGCGCGCAAGGCGGTGGATACGTTGCGCTGCCGGATCTCCTTGGGCCGCCAGGCCAGCTTGCCGCGTTTCTCCATTTTTTCCCGGCGGTGGGCCAGTTCCTCGTCGCTTACCGCCAGACGGATGGTGCGGTTGGGGATGTCGATCTCGATGGTGTCGCCTTCCTCCACCAGGGCGATGGCGCCGCCCTCCGCCGCTTCCGGTGAGGCGTGGCCGATCGACAGCCCGGAGGTGCCGCCGGAGAAGCGGCCATCGGTGAGCAGCGCGCAGCTTTTACCCAGGCCCTTGGATTTCAGATAGCTGGTGGGGTAGAGCATTTCCTGCATGCCGGGGCCGCCTTTCGGACCCTCGTAGCGGATCACCACCACGTCGCCGGCCACGATCTGATCGCCGAGGATGGCGCGTACCGCGGAGTCCTGGGATTCGAACACCCGCGCCCGACCGGTGAAGGTGAGGATGGAGTCGTCCACGCCGGCGGTCTTTACGATGCAGCCCCGTTCGGCGATGTTGCCGTACAGCACCGCGAGCCCGCCGTCCTTGCTGTAGGCATGCTCGTAGTCACGGATGCAGCCGTTGGCGCGGTCGGTGTCCAGGCTGTCCCAGCGGGTGTCCTGGCTGAACGCGGTCTGGGTGGGGATGCCCGCCGGCCCGGCGGTGTACATCTTCTTCACCCCCTCGTCGCTGGTGCGCACCACGTCATAGTGCTCCAGCGCCTCGGCCACGGTGGCGGAATGCACCATGGGCAGGTCCCGGTGCAGCAGGCCGGCCCGGTCCAGCTCGCCGAGAATGCCCATCACGCCGCCGGCGCGGTGCACGTCTTCCATGTGGTACTTCTGGGTCGCCGGCGCCACCTTGGACAGGCACGGCACCTTGCGGCTGAGCCGGTCGATGTGTTCCATGGTGAAGTCCACCCCGCCTTCCTGGGCGGCGGCCAGCAGGTGCAGCACGGTGTTGGTGGAGCCGCCCATGGCGATGTCCAGGCTCATGGCGTTCTCGAACGCCTTGAAGGAGGCAATGTTGCGCGGCAGCACGTTCTCCATGTCCTGTTCGTAATAGAGCCGCGCCAGGTCGACGATGCGGCGGCCGGCTTCCAGGAACAGTTCGCGGCGGTCGGCGTGGGTGGCCAGCAGCGAGCCATTGCCCGGCAGCGACAGGCCCAGGGCCTCGGTGAGGCAGTTCATGGAGTTGGCGGTGAACATGCCGGAGCAGGAGCCGCAGGTGGGGCAGGCGGAGCGTTCCACCTCGGCCACGGTGGCGTCGTCCACCTTGTCGTCGGCGGCCATCACCATGGCGTCCACCAGGTCCAGTTTCTGCTCGCCCAGTTTGGTCTTGCCCGCTTCCATGGGGCCGCCGGAGACAAAAATCACCGGGATGTTCAGGCGCATGGCGGCCATCAGCATCCCCGGGGTGATCTTGTCGCAGTTGGAGATGCACACCAGGGCGTCGGCGCAGTGGGCGTTGACCATGTATTCCACGGAGTCGGCGATGATGTCGCGGCTGGGCAGCGAATAGAGCATGCCATCGTGGCCCATGGCGATGCCGTCGTCGACCGCGATGGTGTTGAATTCCTTGGCGATGCCGCCCGCGCGTTCCACCTCGCCGGCCACCAGTTGGCCCATGTCCTTCAGATGCACATGGCCCGGCACGAACTGGGTGAAGGAGTTGGCGATGGCGATGATCGGCTTGCCGAAATCGTCGTCCTTCATGCCGGTGGCGCGCCACAGGGCACGGGCGCCGGCCATGTTGCGGCCATGGGTGGTGGTGCGGGAGCGGTACTGGGGCATGGGATCCTCGCTGCTGCCGGGTGTTCGGGACCGGGCATTGTAGCGCAGCGCGGCGGGCAAGGGGGAATATCGCTTGTCCCGGTGTGGGCCAGGGCGCACACACTATCCGGGATGTCCTACATACCAGCCTGTGCGGGAGTGTTAGCGTTCGCCGTGAACGGAACAAAAAGGAGGCAGGACATGGAAAGTCGAATTGAGGAAGTGGCGTATATCCCGTTGACATATACAACACGAAGAGCGAGCATGACGGCGTTGATCCGTAATCCGGAGGAAGGCGCCATGGAAAAGACCACTGTATTCAAGAGCAACCGCACCCAGGCGGTGCGCCTGCCCAAGGCGGTCGCCTTCCCGGATGACGTCAAGCAGGTGGAGATCGTGGCCCTGGGCCGGGCGCGCCTCATCGTGCCCGCCGGGGAGGCGTGGGACTCCTGGTTCGAAGGAGCGGACGTAAGCACGGATTTCATGGCCGACCGCCAGCAGCCGGATGATCAGGAGCGCGAGGGGTTCTGATGCTGAAATATATGCTGGATACCAATATCTGCATCTTCACCATCAAGAACAAACCCACGTCGGTGCGCGAGTCGTTCCAGCGTTGTCAGGGCCGCATGTGCATCAGTAGCGTTACGCTGATGGAGTTGATTTACGGCACCGAACGTTCGGCCCGCCCCCGGGACAACCTGGACGTGGTGGAAGGGTTCGCGGCGCGCCTGGCGGTGCTTGACTACGGCACCGAGGCGGCCGTGCACACCGGTGAACTGCGCGCGGAATTGGCCCGGGCGGGCACCCCCATCGGCCCCTATGACCAGATGATCGCCGGCCACGCCCGCGCCCTGGGTCTGATCCTGGTCACCCACAATAGCCGCGAGTTCGACCGGGTGCCTGGCCTGCGCGTGGAAGACTGGGTGTAGCGCCCGGGGCGGCTACAGGCTCTTAACGAACACCTTGGAGTTGCGCTGCCAGTTGTACAGCGCCTGGCGCTGGGCGGGCAGGGCATCCACGCTGGCCGGCTCGAAGCCCTGTTCCCGGAACCAGTGGGCGGTGCGGGTGGTGAGCACGAACAGCTTTTGCAGGCTCTGCTCGCGGGCGCGTCGTTCCAGGTAGCGCAGCAGTTGCAGGCCGCGCTCGCTGTTGCGGTAGTGCGGGTGCACCGCCACGCAGGCCAGCTCGCCGATTTTCTCTTCCGGGAACGGGTAGAGGGCGGCGCAGCCGATCACCATGCCGTCGCGTTCGATGATGGCGAAGCGATGAATCTCGTTTTCCAGCCGTTCCCGGGAGCGGCGCACCAGGGTGCCGTCCTCTTCCAGGGGGGCGAGCAGTTCCAGGATGCCGCCGACGTCGTCGATGCGCGCGCCGCGCAGGGTCTCGTAGGTTTCCCGGGTGACCATGGTGCCGCAGCCATCGCGGGTGAACAGCTCGCGGATCAGGGCGCCGTCCTCGCGGGCATCAAGCAGGTGGGCGCGGGCCACGCCGTTGCTGGCGGCGTGGCAGGCGGCGGTGAGCTGGCGGTCCACCGGGTCGGTGCTGAAGCGCTCCTGGGCGAGCAGGCGGCCGGCCTCCTGGGGGGTGAGTTCGCGCAGCAGGCGGCCTTCATCGTCGTCCACGCGCAGGCCCTCGCCAAGCACGATGAGCTTGTCGGCGGCCAGGGCGATGGCGGTGTTGGAGACCACTTCCTCGGCGTTCAGATTGAACAGTTCACCGGTGGGCGAGGCGCCCAGGGGCGAGAGCATGACCACGTTGCCGGCGTCCAGCTGGCGGCGGATGGCGTCCACCTGGATGCGCCGCACCTCGCCGGTGTGCTGGTAATCGAAGCCGTTGCGCACGCCCACCGGTTTGGCGATCACGAAGTTGCCGCTGATCAGTTGGATGGCGGCGTTATGCATGGGCGAGTTGGACAGCCCCATGGAGAACAGCCCTTCCAGCTTGAGGCGCAGGGCGCCCACCGCGGCGGTCACCTCTTCCAGGGCGGCGGCGTCGGTGATGCGGGTGTGGTTCTCGAAGCGGCTCTCCAGCCCGGCGGCGTCCACCCGCCGGCCGATTTGCGGCCGGGCGCCGTGCACCAGCACCAGCCGCGCGCCCAGGGCGTTGAGCATGGCCAGGTCATGAACCAGCGCCGGCAGGCGCGGTGAATCCAGCACCTCGCCGCTGATCAGCACCACGAAGGTGCGATCGCGGTGAGCGTTGATGTACGGCGATGAATTGCGGAACCAGGCGACCTGGTTGTCGGTGTCGGACACGGGGCTCTCGGTGTGGGTGGTCATGGTGGGAGTATAGCGAGAAAGAGAGGTTTGCACGCAACACGCAACACGCTACACGCACGCGCTTCGCGCTACACGCAAACACGCCAAGCCTTTGGGCGAGGGTTTTGACTTCGCGTGCAAGCGTGCTTGCGTGTAGCGCGAAGCGCGTGCGTGCTGCGTGTTCGTGTTGCCCCTTAAGCCCCGAACAGCCCCTTGAAGAAGTAGAAAAACAGAATCGACAGCAGCGCTCCGGCCGGCAGCGTCACCACCCAGGAGGTGAAGATGGTGCCGATCACGCGCAGGTTCAGCGAACCGATGCCGCGCGCCATGCCAACGCCCAGCACCGCGCCCACCAGGGTGTGGGTGGTGGAGATCGGCAGGCCGGTGCCGGAGGCCAGCACCACGGTGGTGGCGGCGCCCAGCTCGGCGGCGAAGCCGCGGCTGGGGGTCAGGGCGGTGATCTTGGTGCCCACGGTGGCCATCACCCGGGCGCCGAGAAGGGCCAGGCCGAAGACGATGCCCATGGCGCCCACCAGCAGAATCCAGCTGGGCATTTCAGCGGCCTCGCCGATGGCGCCCTCGTTGACAATGACGCTGTTGATGGCGGCCAGCGGCCCCACCGCGTTCGCCACGTCGTTGGAGCCATGGGCGAAGGCCATGGCGCAGGCGGTGAAGATCATCAGTACCGCGAAGATGCGTTCCACGGAGCTGTAGCGGAAGTCCTTGTCGGCTTCCGGGTCCGGCTTGATGCGCGACAGGATGGCGCCGCCCAGCAGCGCCACCGCCACACCGCCGATCAGTGCCCAGGCCAGGCTGGCGCCGAAGCTCACGTCCAGACCGATGTGTTTGAGGCCTTTCACCAGCGTCACGGCGGTGAGCACGTAGCCGACCAGGAACATGTAGAAGGGCACCACTCGTTTGGCGCGCTGGAAGGGGTCGTCGTGATTGAGCACCAGGCGGTGCACGCTTTTGATCAGGAAGAAGGAAATAAAGCCGGCCAGCAGTGGAGAAGTGATCCAACTGGCGACGATGGAGCCCACTTTCTCCCAGTGCACCGCGTCCATGCCCACGCCAACGGCGGCGAACCCGACGATGGCGCCGACGATGGAGTGGGTGGTGGACACCGGCCAGCCGGCCCAGGATGCCACCACCAGCCAGATCCCCGCCGCCAGCAGCGCGGCCAGCATGCCGTAGATCAGATAATGCGGTGTCTCGCTGAACACGCCGGCGTCGACGATGCCCTTGCGCACCGTGGCGGTGACCTCGCCACCGGCCAGGTAGGCGCCGGCGAATTCGAAGATGATGGCGATCAGAACCGCCTGCTTCACGGTCAGCGCGCCGGCGCCCACCGAGGTTCCCATGGCGTTGGCGACATCATTGGCCCCCACGCCCCAGGCCATCAGGAAGCCGAACGCGCCGGCGATAAGCAGCATCAGCATGCTGTGTTCGAGCATCCACTCCATTGAGGAACCCCTGGTCTTGGTGCTGAGTGGTTTTTACCGGGCGAGCAGCAGTTGCAGACGGCCGCCCACCTTCTGGGCCCGGTCGGCCAGGTCGCCGATCCAGTCGATGATTTTGTAGAGAAAGATCACGTCCACCGGCGGCAGCTCGGCTTCCAGCTTGAACAGCTGCGAGCGGATGATGATCTGTTGCTCATCATTGGCCCGTTCCAGGCGGTCGAGCTCTTCGATGAGGTCCTCCACCAGCCGGATCTCACGACCGCTGAAGCCGGTTTCCACCAGCTCATCCAGCTCGTTGATCGCCTTGCGGGCCTGGGCGGAGGTGTCGATGGCGCCCTGCAGATAGTCGTTCATGGCGGTGGCCAGGGAGGCGGGGATGGTCATCTGCCGGCCCAACATCAGCCCGGCGATGTCCTTGGCCTTGTTGGCCACCTTGTCCTGTACGCTGACCAACTCCAGCAAATCGGAGCGTGGCACCGGCAGGAACAGGCTCTTGGGCAGGTTGAGGCGAAACTGCTTCTTCATTTCGTCGGCCTGGTTTTCCAGGTCGGCGACGCGCTGGCGCGCGGCCTTGGCGCGCTCCCAGTCACTGGCGCTGATGGCGGCGAAGAAATCACCCAGCCCCACTGCGCATTCATGCACCGTGTCGTAGTGCTGTTGCAGGGGTTTGATGGGGGAGCGGCCGAACAGGCCGGCGATCGAGCTTCCGAAGGACATGGGGGTCACCCTGTAACGGAAAGGTCATATTTATGGGGCGCGAGTATAGAGGGGATGCCGCGACCCGTCCACGGGACCCCGGCCAGGGCCTGGCCGGGACCGGTTCAGATTCCGATGAATCGGGGATGGCGGCAAGCCCCGGCGCGGACTACAGTGGCCTGAAACCGAACCAAGCAGGGGGAACATCGTGTCCGTCACCGCCGTGCCCGCGCACCGCCAGGGCCAGGAAGTGGACGTCCGCTGGGTGATGCGCGAGCTGCTCGAGGAGCAGCGCGTCAGCCGCGAGGACTTCAATGTCATTTCCACCACGCCGCGGGAGAACAAGGAACTCAACTGGCATCCGCTGGAAGTGGTGGCCAAATACCGGCTGGTGGACCTGAGCCATGGTCAGCGGGTGCTGGACATGGAGTTCCTGTCGCGATGGCTGGCGGAAAAAAGCGGCCTGCCGCTGTATCACATCGACCCTCTCAAGGTGGATGTGGACCAGGTGACCCGGGTGATGAGCTACGCCTTCGCCGAGCGCCACGGCATCGTTGCCCTGGAGAGCCTTCGCGACCGGGTGGTGGTGGCCTGCGACCAGCCGTTCAAGCTGGATTGGCGGGAACACCTGCGCCAGGTGCTCGGTGATCGCGAGCTGGAAACGGTGTTCGCCAACCCGGAGCAACTGCGCCGCTACCGCATCGAGTTCTACAACCTGAGTCGTTCCATCGCCGGCGCCGCCCGCGCCGGAGGCCAGGAACTCTCCAATATCACCAACTTCGAGCAGTTGCTGGAGGTGGGCAAGGGGCACCACGACGCCGACGATCAGCACATCGTCAACATCGTCGACTGGATTCTGCAGTACGCCTTCTCGCAGCGCGCCAGCGATATCCATCTGGAGCCCCGCCGGGACCAGGGGCGCATGCGCTTTCGCATCGACGGCGTGCTTCATGACGTCTACGAATTGCCGGCGGCGATCATGGCGGCGGTGACCAGCCGCCTGAAGATTCTCTCCCGGCTTAACGTGGCGGAGAAACGCAAGCCCCAGGACGGTCGCCTGAAGACCAAATCCCCGGATGGCGACGAGGTGGAGTTGCGTATTTCCACTCTGCCCACCGCCTTCGGCGAGAAGATGGTGATGCGCATCTTCGACCCGGACGTGCTGGTGCGCAGCTTCGCCCAGCTCGGCTTCAGCCGCGAGGACCACGAGCACTGGCGGGACATGACCGGCCACACCCATGGCATCGTGTTCGTCACCGGCCCCACCGGTTCCGGCAAGACCACCACCCTGTACTCCACCCTCAAGCAACTGGCCACCAGCGAGGTCAATGTCTGCACCATCGAGGACCCCATCGAGATGGTGGAGCCCAGCTTCAACCAGATGCAGGTGCAGGCCAATATCGAAGTGGATTTCGCCCAGGGCGTGAAGGCCATGCTGCGCCAGGACCCGGACATCATAATGATCGGCGAGATCCGCGACCTGGCCACCGCCGACATGGCGATCCAGGCGGCGCTCACCGGCCACCTGGTGCTGTCCACCCTGCACACCAACGACGCGCCGTCGTCCATTACCCGGCTGGCGGATCTGGGCGTGCCGCCCTATCTGATTTCGGCCACGGTGATCGGCGTCATGGCCCAGCGTCTGGTGCGGACCCTGTGCCCGCACTGCAAGGCGCCGGCGAAGCCGGACCCGGCGGCCTGGCAGGAGCTGGTGCGCCCGTTCAAGATGGCCATGCCGGACACCGTCCATCAGCCGGTGGGTTGCCTGGAATGCCGGGGCACCGGCTATTTGGGCCGCATGGGCGTGTACGAGACGATGCCCTTCAACGGCGCCCTCAAGGGCATGGTGGGGCGCGGCGAGGACCTGGAGACCCTGACCCGCCAGGCGGTCAAGAATGGCATGAGGCCGCTGCGCATCAGCGGCGCCCGCAAGGTGGCCCAGGGCCTCACCACCATCGAGGAAGTGATGCGGGTGACCCCGTCCCAGGACGTGCTGCTGTGATCCTTGGAGAATGCAGGAGCGGTCGCTTCTTGGATTGGCTTTCCCCTCAAGGCCGTGGACAATAGCCCACCATGACGGATCCTGACTATTCGAGCCTGCCCGACGAACTCTCCGTGCTGGTGACCCGGCACTGGCAGCGTTTTCAGGAGGTGGGCCACGCTCTCCCCGACGACCTGTTGAACGACCTGCCCCGTGTGTGGGCCGGCTCCGACTACGTGGCCGAGCAATTCATCCGCGACCCGGAGCTGGGCGAATGGCTCGCCGCCAGCCCGTTGCGACGACGGCTGGACGGCAGCGAGCTGGGCGGGCAGGTGCGCGAGGCGGTGATGGCGTGTGACGACGAGGACGCTCTCAAGGCGACCCTGCGGCGCCTGCGTCATCGCCACATGGTGCGGTTGATCTGGCGCGATCTGGCCGGCCTGGCGGACTACCATGCCACCGTGGCCGACCTGTCCTTGCTGGCCGACACCCTGATCGACACCGCCCTGGAGCGGCTGCACGGTTGGGCCTGCGAGCGCAACGGCACGCCCCGTGACGAGCATGGCGACCCGGTCCGGCTGGTGGTGCTGGCCATGGGCAAGCTGGGCGCCCGGGAGCTCAACCTGTCCTCGGACATCGACCTGATTTTCGCCTACGAGCACGAGGGGGAGATCCCCGGCGAGCGTCGCAACCTCACCCACCATCAGTTCTTCCTGCGTCTGGGTCAGCAGTTGATCAAGGTGCTCGACCAGAACACCGCCGACGGCTTCGTGTTCCGCGTGGACATGAGGCTCCGCCCCTGGGGCAAGAGCGGCGCCCTGGCGATCGGCTTCGACGCCATGGAGCACTACTACGAAAACCAGGGTCGCGAATGGGAGCGCTACGCGCTGATCAAGATGCGCCCGGTGGCCGGCGATCTGGGCGCTGGCGCCCGCCTGATCGAGCGGCTCAATCCGTTCGTGTACCGTCGCTACATCGATTACGGCGCGTTTGAATCCCTGCGCGAGATGAAAGCGCTGATCGAGCGGGAGGTGAACCGCAAGGGCATGCAGGCGGACGTCAAGCTGGGCGCCGGTGGCATCCGCGAGGTGGAGTTCATCGTGCAGGCGTTCCAGTTGATCCGGGGTGGTCAGCTCCCGGCCCTGCGCGAGCCCAACCTGATCAGGATGCTGCCGCGCCTGGCCGAGGAGGGCATGCTGCCCGAGGACGTGGTCGCCGAGCTGGGTGACGCCTATGTATTCCTGCGCGACGTGGAGCACCGTTTGCAGGCGGTGGCCGACCGCCAGACCCAGCGCCTGCCGGACGACGAACTGGGCTGGCAGCGCCTCACCTTCGCCATGGATTTTTCCGCCCGCCCGGCCTTCGAGCGTGCTTTACGCCGTCATCGCGAGCAGGTGCGCTTCCACTTCAGCCAGGTGATCGCCGACCCCCAGGAAGAAACCGAGGTGTCCGAGGGCGACCAGGATCTGCTTGACCTGTGGCTGGGGCAGCTTGATCGCGACGACGCGGTGGCGCGCCTGGCCGGGGTGGGCGTCCAGGAACCCGAGGAGGTGCTGGCGGCCCTGGAAGGCCTGCGCGAATCGCGGGCGGTGATGAACATGCAGCGCATCGGCCGTGAACGTCTCGACCGGCTCATGCCGTTGCTGCTGGAAGCCCTGGGCTACCAGGGCCACGGCAAGGTCACCGCCGAGCGGCTGGTGGCCTTTATCGAGGCGGTGGCGCGGCGCAGCGCCTACATCGCGCTGCTGGTGGAGAACCCGGGAGCGCTCACGCAACTGGTCAAGCTGTCCGGGGCGAGCCCCTGGATCGCCGAACGCCTGGCCCGTCACCCGGTGTTGCTCGACGAACTGCTGGACGTCAGCACCCTCTACTCGCCACCCAACCGCGCCCAGCTCGACGACGAACTGCGCCAGCAATTGCTGCGCGTGGCCGAGGACGACCTGGAACAGCAGATGGAGGTGCTGCGTAACTTCAAGCAGGCCCACCTGCTGCGCGTGGCCGCCTCCGAGGTCACCGAGGTGCTGCCGCTGATGAAGGTCAGCGACTACCTTACCTGGCTGGCCGAGGCGATTCTCAACCAGGTGGTGCTGCTTGCCTGGGAGCCCCTGGTGGAGCGCCATGGCCGCCCCGAGCGCACCGACGGTCAACCCTGCAACCCGGATTTCGTGGTGGTGGGCTACGGCAAGCTGGGCGGCATCGAGCTGGGTCACAATTCCGACCTGGATCTGGTGTTCCTGCACGACGCCGCTTCCGGCGGCGGCACCGACGGCGACAAGCCGGTCTCCAACGAGCAGTTCTATGCCCGCCTGGGCCAGCGTATCGTGCATATCCTTTCCACCCGCACCATGAGCGGCCAGCTCTACGAGGTGGATACCCGATTGCGGCCCAGCGGCAGCGCCGGCCTGTTGGTGTCGTCCATGGACGCTTTCCGCAAATACCAGCTCAACGATGCCTGGACCTGGGAACACCAGGCCCTGGTGCGTGCCCGGGTGGTGGCCGGCTGCAGCCGCGCCCGGGAGCGGTTCGATGCCATCCGCCACGACGTTCTGTGCCAGAGCCGGGACGCCGGCAGCCTGCGCCGCGATGTGCTGGCCATGCGCGAGAAGATGGTCGACCACCTGGCCGCGCGTCAGCCGGGCCGGTTCCATCTCAAGCAGGATCCGGGAGGTATCGTCGATATCGAATTTATGGTGCAATATGGTGTACTTAGATGGGCCTCCTCCCACGGTGAACTGACCCGGTTCACCGACAACGTGCGGCTTCTTGAAACCCTCGCCGCCCTGGAATTGATGCCGGCTCAGGATGCTGGCCTGCTGCGGGAAGCCTACCTGGCTTACCGGTCCGCGGCTCATCGCGCTTCACTGCGCAAGGAAAAATCCATCGTCGACGACTCCCAGTTCCGCGATCTGCGGGAGGGGGTGCGGGCGACATGGGAACAATGGTTTGCGGACGCCTAACCCTATTTGAATGAGGAGAAAAACCGCCATGTCCATGGCTGATCGAGACGGTGTTATCTGGTTGGATGGCGAGCTGGTTCCGTGGCGCGATGCCAAGATCCACGTGCTGACCCACACCCTGCATTACGGCATGGGCGCGTTCGAAGGGGTGCGGGCCTACGAAACCGACCGTGGTCCGGCGATCTTCCGTCTCAAGGAACACACCGACCGGTTGTTCAACAGCGCCAAGATCCTGTCCATGAAGGTGCCCTTCACCAAGGAGCAGATCAACGACGCCCAGACCACCGTGATCCGTGAAAACAAGCTGCCCCACGCCTACCTGCGTCCGCTGGTGTTCTACGGCAGCGAGGCCATGGGCCTGCGCGCCAACGGCCTGTCCGTGCACGTCGCGGTGGCCGGCTGGGAATGGCCGTCCTACATGTCGCCGGAAGCGCTGGAACTGGGCATCAAGGTGCGCACCTCCAGCTACACTCGTCACCACGTCAACATCACCATGTGCAAGGCCAAGTCCTCCGGCAGCTACATGAACTCCATGCTGGCGCTCAACGAAGCCCTGTCTGGCGGTGCCGACGAGGCCCTGCTGCTGGACAACGAAGGCTACGTGGCGGAAGGCTCCGGCGAGAACGTGTTCGTGATCCGCGATGGCGTGCTGCACACCCCGGAGCTGACCTCCTGCCTGGACGGCATCACCCGCAAGACCATCATCGAGTTGGCCGAGGAGCGCGGCTACAAGGTGCGTGAGCGGCGCATCACCCGCGATGAGCTGTACATCGCCGACGAGGCGTTCTTCACCGGCACCGCCGCCGAGGTGACCCCGATCCGCGAGCTGGATGGTCGTATCATCGGTGAAGGCAAGCGCGGGCCGATCACCGAGGAACTGCAGTCGGTGTACTTCGATCTGGTGCGCGGCAAGTCCGACCAGCACCGGGACTGGCTCACCTTCGCGTCCTGAACCGAGTGACGGAACCGGCGCGCCCGCGCATTCTGGTGGTCGGCCCATCCTGGGTGGGCGACATGGTGATGGCGCAGACCCTGTTCGCCGATCTCAAGCGCCAGGGTGACTGCGACATCGACGTGTTGGCGCCGGCCTGGTGCCGGCCGCTGCTGTCGCGCATGCCCGAGGTGCGCCGGCCTCTGGATCTGCCGTTCGGCCATGGTGAGCTCAAGCTGCGCCAGCGCCGCGCCGAGGGCCGCGCTCTGCGTGGCCGCTATGACCGCGCCTATGTGTTGCCCAACTCCCTGAAATCAGCGCTGCTGCCGTTCTGGGCCCGGGTGCCCCGGCGCACCGGTTGGCGGGGTGAAATGCGCTACGGCCTGCTCAACGACGTGCGTACCCTGGACAAGGAACGCTACCCGCTGATGGTGCAGCGTTTCGTGGCCCTGGCCCGGACGCCGGATGCCCCGGTGCCGACCCTGGACGAGATTCGCCCGCCGCACCTGGAGGTGGACCCACTGGCCGTGGACGCCGCCCGGGAGCAGCACGATCTGGCCGCTGACCGTCCGGTTCTGGGCCTGTGTCCCGGCGCCGAGTTCGGCCCCGCCAAGCGCTGGCCGGAATACCACTACGCCGCCGTGGCCCGGGACTGGATCGAGAAAGGCGGGCGGGTGTGGCTGTTCGGCTCCGGCAAGGACCGACCGGTGGCGGACGCCATCATCGCCGATCTGCCCGAGGCCCAGCGCGGTGAAACCCGCATCCTGGCCGGCGCCACCAGCCTGGAGCAGGCGGTGGATCTGCTGTCCGCCACCGATGCCGTGGTCAGTAACGATTCCGGGCTGATGCACATCGCCGCCGCCCTGAACCGGCCCCTGGTGGCGGTGTACGGCTCCACCTCGCCGGGCTTCACGCCGCCGCTCGGCGACCGGGTGGCGATGGAACGCCTGGGGCTGGATTGCAGCCCCTGTTTTCAGCGCGAGTGCCCCCTGGGCCACCTCAACTGCCTGCGTCAGCTGGAGCCGGACCGGGTGATCCGGGCGTTGGCCGGCTTGTCCGACGACGCCGCATAGGGGACGCTACACCGTTATGCGCGTCCTTCTGATCAAGACGTCGTCGATGGGCGACGTCATCCATACGCTTCCGGCCATCACCGACGCGGCCCGGGCATTGCCCGGGCTGCGTCTGGACTGGGTGGTGGAAGCGCCGTTCGCCGACCTGGCCGGGCGCCACCCCGCCGTGGACCGGGTGTTGCCCAGCCGGCTGCGCGAATGGCGCCGGCACCCGCTGCGGGCCCGCCGTAGCGGTGAATGGGGCGGCTTCAAGGAGGCCCTGCGCGAACACAACTATGACGCGGTCATTGATGCACAGGGTCTGATCAAGAGCGCCTTCGTGACCCGCCTGGCCAAAGGCCCCAAGTATGGCCTGGACCGTATTTCCGCCCGCGAAGGGTTGTCCGCCCGGGTGCTTGATCACCCGTTGCCGGTGCCCCGGGGCGGCCACGCGGTGACCCGGGTGCGCACCCTGTTCGCCCTGGCGCTGGGTTACCCGCTGCCCGACGACGATCCGGATTATGGGCTGGTGCGCGAGCACACGCCGCGTCCGCTCACCGAGCCCGGCGCCGAGCTGGTGTTCTGCCACGGCACCACCTGGCCCACCAAGCATTACCCGGAAGCCTATTGGCGGGCCCTGGCGGAAAAGGCCGCCGGCGCCGGCCACCGGGTGCATCTCCCCTGGGGCAATGACGTGGAACGGGCGCGCGCGGAGCGGCTGGCCCGGGACCTGGACGGCGTTGCCGTGCTGCCGCGCCTGTCGCTGTCGGCGCTCACCGACAGGTTGCTGCACTGGGACGCCTTCGTCGCCGTGGACACCGGCCTGGCCCATCTGGCCGCCGCCGCCGGCTTGCCCGGGGTCGGCCTGTACGGGCCCACTGATCCTCGTCTCACCGGCGTGTGGGGCCCGCGCGCCCGATCCCTGGCGGCGGAGTTTCCCTGCGCCCCCTGTGTGCAGGAGAAATGCACTTACCGGGGCAGCCTGGGCCAGGGGGTGGAGCCGCCCTGTTTCAGCAGTTTGAAACCGCACCGGGTGTGGCAACGGCTGATCGAGGTGAGCGGGCCATGAAGCTGGCGTTCCTGTTGTTCGAGTATTTCCCCTACGGCGGGCTGCAGCGCGACATGCTGGCCATCGCCGAGGCCGCCGAGGCGCGTGGCCACCAGGTGACGGTATTCACCCGCGCCTGGCACGCCGAACGGCCCGCGACGCCCCGGGTGGAAACCGTGGCGGTGGCCGCGCGCAGCAATCACGGCCGTGACGCCGCCTTCGTGGCGGCGGTGCGGGGCCGGCTGGCCGGTTTCGACCGGGTGGTGGGGTTTAACAAGATGCCCGGGCTGGACTGGTACTACGCCGCCGACGGTTGCCTGGCGGCCCGTTACCGGGGACCGCGTCGCTGGCTGCCACGTTATCGCAGCAAGCTGGCCATGGAGGCAGCGGTGTTCGACCCGGCCGCGGCCACCGGCGTGCTGTCCATCTCACCGCTGCAACGGGCCCTCTACCAGCGTCACTACGGCACCCCGGACGCCCGTTTCGTGGACCTGCCGCCGGGCATCCGCCACGATCGCGCCCTGCCGGAAGATTACGCCCTGCGCCGCGCCCGCCTGCGCACCGAGCTGGGCATCGGCGAAACCACGCCGATGCTGCTGTTCGTGGGCTCCGGGTTCCGCACCAAGGGGCTGGACCGGGCGATCCGCGCCCTGGCCCGGCTGCCGGAGGAAACCCGCCTGTTCGTGGTGGGTGACGACAACGCCGGGCCCTACCGGCGCCTGGCCCGGCGCCTGAACGTGGACAGCCGGGTACGCTTCATGGGCGGTCAGGACAACGTGCCCGAGTGGCTGTGGTCGGCGGATTTGCTGATCCACCCGGCCTACGCCGAGAATACCGGTACGGTGCTGCTGGAAGCCGCCGTGGCCGGCCTGCCGGTGCTGACCGCCCGCGCCTGCGGCTACGCCGGCTATATCCGTGACGGCGGCCTGGGCCGGGTGCTGGACGACCCGGACGGCGAGGAACTGGCGGCGGCCGCCACCGACCTGCTGGCGTGCCCCCGGGATCACTGGCGGGAACAGGGCCGGCGCTTCGCCGCCGACGCCGACATATACGGCCTGGTGGAGCGCGCCGTGGACGCCATCGAACAGGACGCCACTGAACAAAAGGAACCGCGATGACCCTTTACCTGCGCGACGACCTGGCCCGGGCCTGGGACGGCCTGGACCCCTTCGAGCAGGCGGCGCGCCAGCGCGGCGATGTGTTCCGCGCCCGCGAGGGCCGGCGCACACTGCGCTTCGAGGCCGGCGGCCGGCACTATTTCCTCAAGTACCACGCCGGCATCGGCTGGAAGGAAATCTTCAAGAATCTGAGCCAGGCCAAGCTGCCGATTCTGGGGGCCCTGTCCGAGGTGCGCGCCATTCGCGCCCTGGAAAACGCCGGCGTGGCCACCTTGAGCATCGCCGGTTACGGCCAGCGTGGCGGCAACCCGGCGCGGCGCCGGTCGTTCCTGGTCACCGACGAACTGATGCACACCATCAGCCTGGAAGAGCTCGGCGAACGCTGGCGTACCGACCCGGGCCCGGCGCCGTTCAAGTGGGCCCTGATACACCGGGTCGGCGAGATCGCCAAGGCGATGCACGACGCCGGCGTCAATCACCGGGATTTCTACCTGGGGCATTTTCTGATCGCGCGCTCGGCGGTGGAACGCCACGACGCCAGCGCGCCGCTCCATCTGATCGACCTGCACCGCTCCCAGGTCCGTGGCCGGGTGCCGCGCCGTTGGCGGGTCAAGGACATCGGTGGCCTGTATTTTTCCACCGCCCGGCTCGGGCTGACCCGCCGTGACCTGCTGCGCTTCGTGCGCGCCTACACCGACATGCCGCTGCGCGATGCCCTGCCGGACAAGGCTCGTTTGCTGGCGGCCAGCCGCCACGAAGGTGAACGCATCTATCGTCGCTACTTCGAGAAGGAGCCGGGTTTCCCGCTGCCATTCAGCGAACACCCGGGCAAGGATATATGAGCGGCGCTCCCGGTTTCTCGATCGTCATTCCGGCCTACAACTACGCCCACGTCATCGAGCGGGCGCTGGCCTCCGCCGTGGCGCAGGAGTACGCGCCCTTCGAGGTGATGGTGATCAACGACGGCTCCACCGATGACACCGCCGAGGTGCTGGCGGAGCTGGCCCGGCGGCTGCCCGTGCCGTTCCGTGTCATCGACCAGGACAACGCCGGCCTGGCGGCGGTGCGTAACCGGGGCGTTCGCGAGGCCGGCCACGACTGGCTGCTGTTTCTGGACGCCGACGATGAATTGTGCGCCGGCGCCCTCCGCCGGCTGGCGGACACCATCATCGCCAGGCCGGCTGCGCGCATGATTATCGGTGGTCACCTGGCCGACGATGGCCGGCGCCGGGACCGCATCACGCCGCCGTCGGTGAGCGACGATCCGCGCGGTAACTTCCAGGCCTACCTGGACAAGACCCTGACGCTGTCCAACGGCGCTTGCGCCATGCACCGGGAGCTGTTCACGCGCACTGCCTACGATCCGGCCCTGCGTCACACGGAGGACCTGCCGGTGTTCGCCCATGTGCTGGCGAATTACCCGGTGGCGGTTTGTCCGGAGCCGGTGGCCGTGATCCATAAGCACTCGGACAGTATGCGCCATGATCTGGATGCCGCCCTGGCGGTGGGCATGGACCTGGAGGCGATAATCTTCGACAACAATGGCCTGCCGGAATGGGCCGCCGGGGACCGGCGCCGTTACCGTGCCCGCCGGGCGATCTCCCTGCTCAAGCTGGCGGACCGTCATCGGCGCCCGGAGCTGGTGCGGCGCTTTTTCCGCATCGCGTTGCGCGCCGACTGGCGCCAGGCATTGCATCCACGCTATCTGCGCCGCTATCTTGCCAGCTTGATCCGAGGGACCGGGGACCGGACTTGAGCGGCGACGACAGCACTCCCACCTACGACGATTGGCACGATCTGGCCCGTCGCGACTGGCGCACCGCCGGTCTGTTCACGGTTTCCGTGGGCAGCCGGCCGCTGCGCGCCGAGGCGATCCTGCGCCACCTGCCCGGGCGGCGCCTGGCGGTGCGCGCCCAATGGCGCGGCGAGACCGTGTTCGCCAAACTTTTCTTTGCTGGCCACCAGGACGAAGCGCGCCGGGAAGTGGCCCGTCACCGGGAACTGATCGAGGCCGGTCTGGCGGTGCCGGCACTGCTCTATGAAGGCTTTGACAGCCATGGGGCGGTGCTGGTCACTGACTGGGTAGCCGGCCAGTCCGGTCAGGCGGCCCTGCGCGGCGAGCAGGGCGTGGCGCTCGGCGAGGGCCTGCTGGACAGTTTGTTCAGCCTTTACCAGGCCGGTCTGCGCCAGCTCGATCTGCACCTGGACAACTTCCTGTACGATGGAGAACGCTTCCTGGTCATCGACGCTGGCGAGATGGCGCCCCTGCCCGGCGGCCTGCGCGCCGAGCCGGCGATCCTCGACAACCTGGCGCTGTTCTGTGCCCAACTGCCCCTGGATCTTCGCGACGCCCTGATGGAGAAGGTCGTCGAGCGCCTGCGCCGCACCGGCATCAGCCCGGCGCCGCTGGCCGCCATGGTGCGGCGGCGCAGCAACCGCCGGCTGAGCAGCGCGATGAGAAAGTGGCGCCGTGAATCCTCCGCCATCGGTGTGTGGAGCGAAAACGACGAGGACTGGTTGTACCGCCGCGCACTGGCCGACGACGAGCGCGATGCCCTGGCCGACGCGCTCCGCGAGCCGGCGTCGTTGCCGAGCATCAAGCAGGGCAGCCGTATCAGCGTGTACGGCGACGACCGCTGGATCATCAAGCATTACCGGGAAACCGGCTGGAAGGCGCGCCTGCGGCGCCGTTTGTTCCGGGGGCGTGGTGACGTGTCCTGGGTGATGGGCTGGACCTGGGCGCTGCTCGGCGTGCCCACGCCGCGCCCGGTGATGCTGCGCCGCTGCCCGGACGGCCAGGCGGTGATCGCTTTCCCTCGCCTGCCCGGCGAGCCGCTCAGCCGGCTGATGGAAGAGCAGCGCGAACGGGCGCTGCGGGTGGCGCCCACCGTTTTGTCCTGGCTGGACCGGTTGCACCGCACCGGCTTCTGGCACGGCGACACCAAGGCTCAGAATATGCTGGTGGATGATGCCGACAACCCGTCTTTCATCGATCTGGACGGCGCCGGTTTCAGCCCCTGGCGGCACCGTGCCATGGGTAAGGGCGCCCGGGAAAACCGGCGCTTCGAGGCGAACTGGTCGCAGTTCTCCGAGCAGTAAGGTTGCTCAGGGCAGGCTGGCGACCGGGGTTGGCGCCTTGCCCCGGGCCAGCGCCACGATGGTGTCCGCCAGGCTGGCCACGGGGCGCTCCCGGTGCTCGATGTGATGGCGGGCGAAGGCATCCAGGCGCGCTGCCCAGTCCCGCCCGTCCCCGTTCAGGCTGGCCATGGCCTGTTCCAGCCCTTGCGGGGTCGTTACCCGGGGCAGTCCGAACCGTTCGCATTGGAAATAATCCGGGTGCTGGCCCAGCACCATCACCGGCACGCCGGCGATGGCGCAGTCGATGATGGCGTTGGTATAGCCGCTCCACACCGCCGTGATCGCGGCCATCGCCTGTTCCAGGGTTTCCCCTTCCGGTCGCATGCGGATCGCCAGGTCGCTGCCGGCCCAGTCGCGCCAGGGGCGGCCGCTGCCACGCGGGTGCGGGCGCACCCACAGGGTCCAGTCCGGATGCGCCGCCAGCCACTGGCGGGCCAACTCACAGCTCTGCCGGTAGGCGTCACCGTCTTCCTCATCGGGGCCGGCGCCGAGAAACAGCAGCGCCTTTGAAGGCGCGGTGGCCGGGTCGCGCGGCGCGGGCAGCGGAAAATAGGGCCCCGCGAAAAGTACTTGGGTGTCGCCAAACCCGGGCTCGCCCTGGCGCAGGTATTCCAGTGAGCTGTTGCCGAACACCGCGTAGTAATCGAAGTCGTGGAAGCGCAGCTTGCTGGACTGATCGCTAAGGATGCCGTGGGCGAGATGGAGAATCCGCGTTTCCGGTGGCCGGAAGGCACGCAGGAAGGTGCTTACTGGCGAACCGTTGCGCTCGGTAAGAATCACCCGGGCCCGGTGGCGCGCCAGCAAATCGCAGGCATGGGCGGCGGCGGCGTATAGCGGCGCCGGGACCGGCCGGGGAGGTGGGCGCAGCGCCCGGCGATCGTCGCCAGCCACGGTTTCCGCGACGCTCAGACCGGCTTGGCGCAGTGCGTCCAGCAGGGCTGCTTTGCGGCCCAGGCGGCGGGATTTTTCCGAGGGGTGGACCAACAGCACATCGCAAGCATGGGGCGTCACCGGCGGGTTGCGTGAAAGCCCGCGTGCCCACAGGCCGCGCAGGCTCTCGCGTAGCCACCAGATCGCCCGGTCCGGCGCTGGGCGGTGGGCGGTCAGATGGCGTTGCAGTGCCTTGAAGTGCGGGTCGTCGCGCATCCGTAGCCGGTCCCCCGGGAGTGTCGGTCAGGCGGGCCGCCGCTGGCGTTGCGTGCAGGCCGCCAGCAGCGCCATGGGAATCCATACGCTGGGCCAATTGTACATAAAGGGTGTGTACGGATGGACGCCGTCGAACAGTACCGCGGTCAGCCCGGTGGCCAGGGCCGCCAGGGCGAGATGGGCTTTATACCCGGGGTACAGAGAGCGCCACGCCGAGGGCAGCCAGATCATGATCCACAGCGCCAGCCCCACGAACCCCAGATAATAAAGCACCGACAGGTAATAATTATGCGGGTGGCTGTACACATCCGGCCTGCCGTTATCCGGCCGGATGATGTGAAGGTCCGGCATCTGGCCGGCCATGGCGTGGCCAAACAGGGGCCGCTCGGAGATGGCGTTCCAGGTTTCGGTCCAGATCGCGAAGCGGTTGCTGGCGCCGCGCTCGACGATGATGTCCGGTTTGATCACGAAGATCGAACCGATGATCACGCCGACCAGAAGTAACGGCACGATCAGTTTCTTCTTCAGCGTCACCAGCGGCAGGATCAGGCAGCCCGCCACCAGCGCCACCAGGGTCGAGCGTCGCTGGTTGGCGATCAGATAGACCACGATCATCAGGGTGGCGGCGTAAGGGGCGAGCCGCACCATCAGGCTCTGGGGTAACCGGGACGCGGCCAGGAATGCGAAGAACGGCAGCGTCACGAAGTACATGCTGGCATGCAGCTGGTTGGTGGAGAGGGTGATGAAGCGGTTGATATGGAACACTTCGAAATTGCCGTACAACTGATCCGAGAACGGCCGCCCGACGACGAAGTAGTAGCAGTAGAAATCCACCATCGCCACCAGGGCGCCGAACAGAATGCCGCCCAGCAGGGCGCGCCAGAACAGGGTGGCATGGGTGCGCAGAATCGCCTGGGTAAAGGCGAACAGGGTGAAAATCTGGAAGAAGGCGCGGGTGAAGCGGGTCACGTTGGGTTGTTCGGCGAAGAAGGTGGAGGCGGTGGCGAACACCAGGAACACCAGCAACCACAGGTTCTGCTTCAGGAAGCCGCGCACATCGCTCAGATGCACCCGGACGGCGTACACGAAGGCGGGCACGAAAAACAGCACATCGAGCACGTTAAGCAGCCGCGGGCGGCGGTCGAACATCAGCAGACCGCCGAAAAACAGGCAGAATGACACCGTCATCCACACCAGCAGCAGCTTTTCTTTTCTAGTCATTCAGGCACTCCATGGGATGGGGAGCTCGTTCGGGAAAGCGCTCGTCACGGCCGCACTCTTGTTGTCAGGGGCGATACGGTGAGCGCCCGTCCGGTTGGTGCTTGAAGCGCTTGTGCACCCACAGGTACTGCTCCGGGTGCTTGCGCACATAGTGTTCGATGGTGCGGTTGATGCGCGCGGTATCCGCCTCGTCGTCGCCGCCCGGGAAATCCTCCAGGGGCGCGCCGAACTCGATTTCGTAGCGTCCCCCGGGCAGCCGGTAATGGGCGCACGGGATGACCACCGCCTTGCCCATTCTGGCGATGCGGCTGGTGGCGGTGATGGTGGCCGCCGGCACGCCGAAAAAGGGCACGAACACCGCGTGCCGGGTGCCGTAGTCCTGGTCCGGCGCATACCAGACCACTTCGCCCTGGCGCAGCAGTCGCACTGTCTGGCGCAGGTCGTTGCGGTCCACGGAATGGTTCACCCAGGCGCCCCGTCCCTCGGAGATCAGCTTATCCAGCAGGGGGTTGTCGTTGGGACGATAGACCACGCTGAAGCGAAAGAATTTCCCCAGCAGGCGGCTGCCCACGTCAATCGAGTTGAAGTGCATGCCCAGCAGCAGCACGCCACGACCTTCCGCGCGGGCCGCTTCCAGGTGCTCCAGGCCGGTGACGTTCAGGCGCTCGCCCAGGTCGATGCGCCGGTTGTGGAAGCTGCCCGCCATCTCCAGGATCGCCTCGCCGGTGCTGACCATCACCTGGCGCGCCAGGCGCTCGCGTTCCGCCTCGGACAGTTCCGGGAAGCACAGCTTCAGGTTGATCAGGGCGACCCGGCGACGGTCCCGGGCCAGATACCAGGCCAGCCGGCCCACGCCGCGTCCGGTGGCCAGCAGCAGATCCCAGGGCAACTGCCCGATCAGCCAGAACAGAGCCAGCCCCAGGCGTGTGGGCCACAGGCGCGGGTCGGCGGGATGCGCGGGGCGTTGGCGGCGCTTACCCATGCGTTAGCGGAGCGGCGGAAGCCGGGAGTCGCGGTGGCTGAGGCTGGCCAGCATCAGACCCAGGGGCAGCCACAGGCACATCCAACTGGGATGGAAGGGCACCAGCAGGTAGGCACCGGCGCTGAGCATGGTCAGCAGGCCGGGCAGCAGGCTGACCAGAAACACGGCGCCTTCGCGGTGCTTCTGGTCGCTGTCGGGCAGGTTCCAGGCGGGCACCGCCCAGGCCGCCAGGAACAGCACCAGACCGATCAGGCCGGTGCTGTGGATCACCGCCAGCAGAATGTTGTTGGGGTGCGGCAGCACGCGCAGGCCATCGGGGATGCCCTCGAGCAGCGAATCACCGCCCTCCTGGCTGAAGCCGTTGCCGAAAATCGGGTGGCTGAAATACATTTGCGCCTGGCGCAGCACCTCGAAGTCCAGTGCCAGGTACAGCGCCACGGCGCCGGCCAGGGCGGCCAGTACCCGCTGGCCGTAACGCAGCAGTATCCAGCCCAGGGCCATCACCAGCAGCATGATGCCGGTGTGGGCCTGCACCGCCACCAGGAAGGTGAAGCCCACCAGAGCGCCGGCGCCACGGCGCGCGCCCTTGGGAGTCAGGCCTTCATCCAGGGCCTGGGCGAGCAGGATGAACGAGGGCGCCACCAGGCCCATGGTGCTGATCAGCGGGCCGGGCTGGGGCAGATTGAAGATCAGGCTGGCCGGCTCGCTGAACAGGGGGCTGTCCAGGGGCTGGATGGTGTAATAGCTGACCATGATCACCGCCAGTACCACCATGGCGGTCATGGCGCCGTTGGCCAGGGACAGCTTCAGGGTGTTGCGGTAATACAGATGCAGCCAGCGCAGCATGCCCACCAGGATCACCACCTGGACCACCGCGCGCACCGTGCGCGAGGCATTCACGTCCTCGGCCCACAGCATGCTCAGCATGGTCCAGCCCAGGAAGGCGTATAAAGGCACCAGCCAGGGGTCGAGCAGCAGCTTACGGTCGCCGCTCACCAGGGCGCGGGTGAGCAGCGTCAGGGAAGGCACGAAGAACAGCACATCGACGACGTTGAGCAGAGCCACCCGGGAGTGGAACAGAAAGGGGCCGGTGAACATCACCGCGAAGGAGACCGTCAGCCACAGTCTTAACCATCTGCCCTGCTGCGCGTTGTGGCGCAATGCCGTCATAGAGTTCCGTCCCGTTCGATATGCAACAACCGGCCGGCGCGGCGTGCCCGCGGCGGCGAGCGGGAAAGTGTACTCAGCCCGGCTGCCCGCATCCACCGCTATGCTACACTTCGCGGCTATCATGAGCCTAGATGGAGTAGGGCGATGCCCAACCTGGAGATCCCTCCGTTCGGCCAGGCCCGGGTCCTGGTGGCCGGTGACGTCATGCTCGACCGCTACTGGCACGGCCCCACCGGTCGCATCTCACCGGAAGCACCGGTGCCGGTGGTACGTGTCACCGAGCTGGAGGATCGCCCCGGCGGCGCCGCCAACGTGGCCCTGAACATGGCGGCCCTGGGCGCCCGCGCCGAGTTGGTGGGCATCACCGGCGACGACGAGGCCGCCGGCATCCTGCGGGAGCGCCTGGCCGCCGCCGACGTCACCTGCGATTTCCAGAAAGTGCCCGGGCTGCCCACCATCACCAAATTAAGGGTGGTGAGCCGCCAGCAGCAACTGCTGCGTCTGGACTTCGAGGAATCCTTCCTGGACCAGGACCCGGCGCCGTTCGCGGACAAGGTGCACGCCCGGTTGGCCGGCTGCGGCGCCCTGGTGCTTTCCGATTACGCCAAGGGCGCCCTGCGTGATTGCCCGGGGCTGATCCGGCTGGCCCGGGAGGCCGGCGTGCCGGTGCTGGTGGACCCCAAGGGCAGCGATTTCGAGCGCTATCGCGGCGCCACCCTGCTGACCCCGAATCTATCCGAGTTCGAGGCGGTGGTGGGCCCGGTTCCCGATGAGAAGACCCTGGCGGAGAAAGGCCAGGCGCTGATGGCGGAGCTGGACCTGGAGGCGCTGCTGGTGACCCGCAGTGAGCGCGGCATGACGTTGCTGCGCGCTGGCCAGCCGGAGCGCCATCTGCCCACCCACGCCCGCGAGGTGTTCGACGTCACCGGCGCCGGCGACACGGTGATCTCCACCCTGGCGGTGGCCCTGGCCGCCGGCGCGCCCCTGGAGGACGCCGTGGCTCTGGCCAACATCGCCGCCGGCATCGTGGTCGGCAAGCTGGGCACCGCCGTGGTCAGCGCCCCGGAACTGCGCCGGGCGGTGCACCAGGCCGGTGGCCCGGGTCGCGGCGCGATGACCGAGGAGCAGTTGCTGCTGGCCATCGAGGACGCCCGCGCCCAGGGCGAGACCATCGTGTTCACCAACGGCTGCTTCGACATCATCCACGCTGGCCATGTGGGCTACCTGGATTCCGCCCGCCGCCTGGGCGACCGGCTGGTGCTGGCGGTCAACAGCGACGAGTCGGTGAAGCGGCTGAAAGGGCCGGGCCGGCCGATTAATCCCCTGGACCGCCGCATGGCGGTGCTGGCGGCGCTTGAAGCGGTGGACTACGTGGTGGCGTTCGATACCGACACCCCGGAGCCGCTGCTGGAGAAGATCAAGCCGGACGTGCTGGTCAAAGGCGGCGATTACACCGTGGACCAGGTGGTGGGCGCGCCCATCGTGCAGGCCTACGGCGGGCGCGTCGAGGTGCTCGATTTCGCCGAGAATATCTCCACCACCCACATCGTGCAGCGCATCCGGGGCGAGTGACCGCTCGCGTCGTGGGCTAGCCGCGAACCGCGGCGGCGGGGCTGATGCCGCCGCCCGCTTCTTCCTCGCCGTCCCCACCCTGGTCGCCGTCCTGGCTGAGCCAGGCGTGCATCGGGGCCCAGTCCCCCTGTTCCACGGCCTTCCCGAGGGCGGCCTGGAAACCGGGCCGGCTGGCCTCCAGGGCCTGGCGGAGCGGACCGTTGGCCTCGGCGGCCAGTTGTGCCAGCGCCGCGTCGGGTTGGGCGGCGTCGATAATCTCGATGCTGCGCGCTGGCAGATAGAGGCCCGCTTCCGGGTCGGTGGCGCCATGCTGCTCTTGCAGCGCCGCCAGGCGTTGGTCCAGCCGGCCCAGGGCGCAGCGCAGCGCGACCGCCCCCACCGGTGCGTCCTTGGCCAGCGCGTTCAGATCCCTTGAAAGCTGCGCGCCGGCCAGCCGCAGGTAGTCACGCCGGCGTGCCGGGGCGTCCACCGCCGGGACGCTTTCGCCTCCGTCCGTGGTGGGGGTCGGGGTGGCGGCGCCGGCCTGGAAGTCCATCGCCTGACGCGGCGCGTCGGGCACCCCGGCCAGCAGCAAGCGCAGCGGCTGAAAGCCCAGCGCCACCTCGCCGTCGGCGGTGGCGCCCTGCTGCCGGCGCAGGCTGGCGGCGGTCAGTTCCAGGGCCGGGTCGTTGACGATGCCGGAATCCGGCCAGGCGGGCAGGCCGTCCACGTAGGCCGGGTAGAAAGGCCAGGCATCGAGGCGGTTCAGACGGTCCAGCTCGCCGTGCTGGCAGGCACCGGCGGCCAGCATCAGCCAGTGGCGGTTGAAGGCGCGGTACAGGCCCTCCCAGGCGCCCTGGGCGGTGGCCAGGGTGTCCTCGTCCGGTTGTTCCAGCAGGGCGGCCAGGGCCTCCCGCCAGGCCTGGTGCTGTTCGTCCAGGGCCCGGGCGCCGGTCGCGTCACTCAGGGTGGCGGTGGCCGGCGCGGCGAGGTCCTGGCGGCTACCCTGGTCCGGGGTGTCCGGTGCCGCCGGTTCCTGCTGCGGGGCGTCGCAGGCCGCCAGGGCCAGCGCCAGGGTCAGGCCCAGCCACCGTTTCACGACAGGGCTCCGGCGGTTTCGTCGCGCAGCGACAGAATCGGCCAGCCGCGTTCCCGGGCGGCCCGCGCCAGGGTCGGGTCCGGGTCCACCGCCACCGGGTGGTCCACTTTGCCGAGCAGGGGCAGATCGTTGTGCGAGTCACTGTAGAACCAGCTGCCCGCCAGGCTTTCGCCGTGGGCGTCGAGCCAGTGGCCGAGGCGCTCCACCTTGCCTTCGCGGTAGCTGGGCACGCCGGCCACCCGGCCGGTGTAGAGGCCGTCGCCGTCCCGCTCCGCCCGGGTGGCGATCAGGTGTGGCACGCCCAGGCGCTCGGCGATTGGCGCGGTGATGAAATCATTGGTGGCGGTGATGATCATCAGGGTGTGACCGCGTTCGCGATGGTCGGCCACCAGCGCTTCGGCGCGAGGCAGCCAGAGGGCGTCGATAACCTCCTCCATGAAGGCCTGGCGCAGAGCATCCAGCTCTTCCAGCGGGCGCTTCTTGAGTTCCGAGAGCACGAACTCCTGATAGGCCAGGATGTCCAGACTGCCGTCCAGGTAGTCCTGGTAGAAGCGGTCGTTGGCCGCCTGGTAGCGCTCGGCGTCCACCTCGCCGCGGCGGACCAGAAAATCCCCCCACTGGTGGTCGGAATCGCCGGCGATCAGCGTATTGTCGAGGTCAAAAATGGCCAGTGTCATCGCAGCAACTCCCGGTATTCGCGTGCGCGCCGTAGCTTACCAGAGCGGCCCGTGGTTGGCAGTCGATTGATCGGCGCCGGGCCGACAAGGTTTAATGGGAGCATTGCGCGCCTGTACGGCTGGGCTTGGCGATTTCTCGCCCGCCCCGTGCCGCGCCATGGGATTGAAGGCAATGACAGGCATCATCGACGAGAAAGGATATCGGCTTAACGTTGGCATCGTGATCGCCGGCCCGGATGGCCGGGTGTTCTGGGGCCGCCGCATCGGCAACCGGGATGCCTGGCAGTTTCCCCAGGGCGGCATGATGCCCGGCGAAAGCCCCGAGGACACCCTGTTCAGGGAACTGGAAGAGGAAACCGGCCTGTTGCGCGAGCACGTCAGTGTGCTCGCCACCACCGAGGGCTGGCTCACCTACCGTTTGCCGCGCCGCTTCCTGCGCCCGCCGCGTAACCGCCCGGTGTGCATCGGACAGCGCCAGAAGTGGTTTTTGTTGCGGCTCGACGCCGCCGATGAAGCCATTGATCTGGCTCGTTCACCGGCGCCGGAATTTCAGGACTGGCGGTGGGTAAACTACTGGTACCCGATCCGCAAGGTGGTGCACTTCAAGCGTGGCGTCTATGCCCGGGCGCTGCGCGAGTTGGCACCGGCCTTGCGTGGCCGCCGCTAGCGGCCATCCCGATCACAAAGGAGAATATCGCCCATGCTCGACACCCTACGGCGCATCGTGCAGGAAGTGAACAACGCGCCGGACATCCGCTCCGCCCTGGACCTGATGGCCCAGCGGGTGCGCGATGCCATGGGCACCGAGGTGTGTTCCATTTATTTGCGTGACAACACCGAGGAGCGTTACGTGCTGATGGCCTCCGAGGGCCTCAAGCGCGAGGCGGTGGGGCGGGTCAGCCTGGGTTTTTCCGAAGGTCTGGTGGGGCAGGTAGGGCTGCGTGAGGAGCCGATCAACCTGGAAGACGCCTTTGCCCACCCCAAGTTCCATTATCTGGCGGAGACCGGCGAGGACCCGTTCCATGCCTTCCTGGGCGTGCCGGTGATGCACCATGGCAAGGTGCTGGGCATCCTGGTGGTGCAGCAGCGCGACGCCCGCCGCTTCGACCAGAGCGAGGAAGCTTTCCTGATCACCATTTCCGCCCAGTTGTCGGCGGTGATCGCCCATGCCCATGCCTCCGGCGTACTGTTCGAACAGCTCGATGCCCACGAGGACCTGCCCAGTTTCCATGATGGCCAGCCCGGCGCTTCCGGCGCGGCCATCGGCACCGGCGTGCTGTTGTTTCCGGAGGCGGATCTGTCCGCGGTGCCGGACCGGGAACCGGAGGACATCAGCGCCGAGATCGCCCTGCTCGACGAAGCGCTGGTGCGGGTGCGCCAGGAAATCCGCGACCTGGCGGAGCGGGCCAAAACCACCCTGGGCGCCGAGGAGCAGGCTCTGTTCGATGTGTACCTGCGCATGCTCGACCGCCATGCCCTGCCCGCCGAGGTGGTGGCCAGGATTCGCGAGGGCCAGTGGGCCCAGGGCGCCCTGCGCACGGTGGTGGACGCCCATGTGCACAACTTCGAGATGATGGACGATCCCTACCTGCGGGAGCGGGCCGCCGATGTGCGCGACCTGGGGCGGCGGGTCCTGGGGCAGCTGCAAAGCCGCAGCCGGCGCCGTATCACCTTCCCGGAGCACTGCATCCTGCTGGGTGACGACGTGTCCGCGCCGATGCTCATGGAGCTGCCCCAGGAGAACATCGTCGGCATCGCCACCACGCGCGGCTCGCGCAACTCGCACATGGCCATCGTGGCGCGGGCCATGGGCATTCCCACCGTGGTGGGCGCGCAGAATCTGCCGCTCAAGAAGCTGGATGGCAAGGAACTGATCGTCGATGGCTTTCGCGGCCGCGTGATCGCCAACGCCTCGGCGGAACTCAAGGAGCAGTTCCAGGAAATCATCGCCGAGGAACGCCACCTGCAGGCGGGCCTGGAAAAACTCCGCGACCTGCCGGCGCAAACCGAGGACGGCGAGCGCATTCGTTTGCAGGTGAACACCGGTCTGATGACGGACATCAACCGCTCCATCGAGCGTGGCGCGGAAGGCGTCGGCCTGTACCGCACCGAGATTCCCTTCATGGTGCGCGACCGCTTTCCTTCGGAGGAAGAGCAGCGTTTGATTTACCGCGAGCAGCTGTCCGCCTTCGCCCCGCACCCGGTGACCATGCGCACCCTGGACGTGGGCGGCGACAAGGCGCTCAGTTACTTCCCCATCGAGGAGGAAAACCCGTTCCTCGGCTGGCGCGGCATCCGCCTGACCCTGGACCACCCGGAAATCTTCATCGTGCAGGTGCGCGCCATGCTCAAGGCCGCCGAGGGGCTGGATAACCTGCGTATCATGCTGCCCATGATCACCAGCGTGATCGAGGCCGAGGAAGCCCAGCACCTGATCCACCGGGCCTGGCTGGAAGTGCGCGAGGAAGGGGTGGACGTGGCGATGCCCCCGGTGGGCGTGATGATCGAGGTGCCCGCCTCGGTGTACCAGGCCCGGGCCCTGGCCCAGCGGGTCGATTTTCTGTCCGTGGGCACCAACGACCTGACCCAGTATCTGCTGGCGGTGGATCGTAATAACCGGCAGGTGTCCGACCTCTACAACTCCTGCCATCCGGCGGTGCTGCACGCCCTGCTGCATGTGGTCGAGCAGGCCCACGAGGAGGGCAAGCCGGTGTCGGTGTGTGGCGAAATGGCCGGCGACCCGAGTACCGCCCTGCTGTTGCTGGCCATGGGCTACGACACCCTGTCCATGAACGCCTCCAACCTGCTGCGGGTGAAGGCGGCGGTGCGTCAGGTGAACATGGGCTTCCTGCGCCAGTTGCTCAACGAGGTGCTGGCCATGGACAACGGCGAGGTGATCGCTTCCTACCTGGACCTGCAGCTCACCAAGGTGGGCCTGGGCGACCTGATCCGCCACCGCAAGGCCGCCTGAAAGAACCGCCGCCCGGCCGCTCCTACGGAGAACCGGCGCTGTAGCGTGGCGGGCCGTCGGGATTGCCGTCCGGGCGCCAGCTTTGTTCCGCCATTTCCGGCTCGCCGTGGGCGTGCAGTTTCACCGCCGAGCTGGCGCGGGTGCCGTACTCCGGGGATTGAATGAACACCGGCGCCACCAGGCGCTCCAGGGCCAGGTTCACGCCGGTATCCGGCAACGCTGAATCCGGCGGCTGGTGGCGATCGTTCACCACCTCGAGCAGCGCACCCAGGTCGGCGCCCCCGGCGATGGCCGCCGTCAGCCGTGCCTTGCCGCGCTCCACCTTGGGCCAGGGGTCGTCCAACAGACCGTTGGACAGCCCGTGCACGCCCGGCGCCACCGCCCGGGGCGGCGCGCCCCGGTTGCTCAGATACCAGAGCGCCTGGCGGTCCCCCACCAGCAGGTTGAAGCCGGCGTAACGGTGCTGGTGTTCAGTCAGGGCCCGGCAGAACGCTTCCGGGGTGTCCTCGCTTTCCAGGAAGGCGCTGGGCAGCAGCCCCCGGGACAGCTCGCCGTCGCCACGCTCGGCCACCGGCTCCCGGAAATTGGTGATCACCGCGAAACGCCCGGCCCGGTGGATGCCCAGCCAGGTGCCGCCGGCCCGGCGGTCCAGGCCATGGAAGACCTGGCCGCGCCAGCGCGCCGGCTCCGTGGGACGGGCGTGGAATTCATCCCGGTTGGCGGCCACGGTAAGGGGCGTGTCGGCGCCGGGGCGCCACTCGAACAGCACGATGCACATAAGGAGACTTCGCTGGATAGGACAGGATCAAAACGGCCTGCTAGCATAACCGCCATTTCCGGCAGGGGACATCCATGACGCTAGTGCTGATCTGCGCCCTGATCGGGCTCGCCGCCGGCCTGATGGGCGGCGCCCTGGGCCTGGGCGGCGGCGTGGTGATCGTGCCGCCGCTGATTTACCTGTTCCATGGTCGTGGCTTCGACGAGGCGATCGTGGCGCAAATGGCGGTGGGCACCTCCCTGGCGACCATCATCGTTACCGCGCTCAGCTCCGTGCGCGCTCACCATAAAGCCGGCTATGTGCGCTGGCCGGTGGCCGGGCGGCTGGCCGGGGGCATCGTGGTAGGGGCACTGATCGGCGCGGTGGTCGCCGACCGCCTGTCCGGCGTGGCCCTGACCCGGCTGTTCGGCTTTTTCGCCATCGTCATCGCGCTGCAGATGCTGCTGCGCCGTCCGGCGGCGACCCCGGTGGGCGAGGACCTGCCGGAACGGCTGCCCGGCACCGGCGGGCTGGCCGCCGCCGGTGGGCTGATCGGTGGTATTTCCAGCCTGTTCGGCATTGGCGGCGGTTCGCTGACGGTGCCGTTTTTGTCCTGGTGCCGCCTGCCGATGCAGAACGCGGTGGCGATCTCCGCCGCCTGCGGGCTGCCCATCGCCCTGGCCGGCAGTCTGGGATTCGTGATCACTGGCTGGGGGCGGTCGGAATTGCCGCCCTGGAGCCTGGGATATGTGTACTTGCCGGCCGCCCTGGCCATCGTGGTGACCAGTTTTCCGATGGCCAAGGTGGGCGCGCGGCTCAGCCACCGCCTGCCCTCGGCCCTGTTGCGACGTATCTTCGCGCTGTTCCTGATCGCCATCGGTCTGGAGCTGCTATTGTGAGTGGCCGCCGGCCCTGACGGAGTAAAGGCATGGAGTTTCCCCGTATCGACCCGGTGGCGCTGGCCATCGGCCCCCTGCAGATTCACTGGTATGGCCTGATGTACCTGGTGGGTTTCGTGGGGGGCTGGTGGCTGCTGCGCCATCGCGCCGGTCGCCCGGACAGCGGCTGGACCCGGGAGCAGGTCAGCGACCTGGTGTTCTACGTGGCGCTGGGGGTGATCCTCGGCGGTCGGGTCGGCTATGTGCTGTTCTATAATTTCGGCAAGTTCCTGGACGACCCGCTGTGGCTGTTCGAGATCTGGACCGGCGGCATGAGTTTCCACGGCGGCGCCCTGGGCGTGCTGGTGGCGTTCTGGCTGCTGGCGCGCAAATTCGGCAAGCGTTATTTCAGCGTCGCCGACTACGCCGTGCCGGTGGTCCCGATCGGTTTGGGCGCCGGTCGCCTGGGTAACTTTATCAACGGCGAGTTGTGGGGCCACCCGGCGGATGTACCCTGGGCCATGGTCTTTCCCGCCGATCCCATGGGCGTGCCGCGCCACCCTTCGCAGCTCTATGAATTCCTGCTCGAGGGTGTGGTGCTGTTCCTGGTGCTGTGGTTCTATTCCGCCCGCCCGCGCGCGGCGGGCGCCGTCACCGGGCTGTTTGGCCTGGGCTATGGGCTGGCCCGCACCTTCGTGGAGTTTTTCCGCGAGCCCGACGCGCACATCGGCTACCTGGCCGGCGGCTGGCTGACCATGGGCATGCTGCTCAGCATCCCGATGATCATCCTCGGCGCCGCCCTGATGTTCTGGGCCTACCGGCACGATGACCGGGCGGCCCCGGCAAGGAAGTAATGGCATGAAGCAATACCTGGACCTGCTCCGCACCGCCCGTTATGAGGGCGTGATCAAGGGCGATCGCACCGGCACCGGCACCCGTGCCCTGTTCGGCCACCAGATGCGTTTCAATCTGGCCCACGGTTTCCCGCTGGTGACCACCAAGAAAGTGCATCTGAAATCCATCATCCATGAGCTGCTGTGGTTCCTGTCCGGTGACACCAATATCGGCTACCTGAAGGAAAACGGCGTCAGTATCTGGGATGAATGGGCCACCGAGGACGGTGATCTGGGGCCGGTGTACGGTGAGCAGTGGCGTTGCTGGCCCACCGCCGATGGCGCCGTCATCGACCAGATCGATGAGGTACTCGCCGAGATTCGCCGCAACCCGGATTCCCGCCGCCTGGTGGTGAGCGCCTGGAACCCGGCGGTGCTGCCGGACCCGCGCCTGTCGCCCAGGGAGAACGCGGCCATGGGGCGGCAGGCGCTGCCACCGTGCCACTGTCTGTTCCAATTCTATGTGGCCGACGGCAAGCTCAGTTGTCAGCTTTACCAGCGCAGTGGCGACATCTTTCTCGGCGTGCCCTTCAATATCGCCTCCTACGCGCTGCTGACGCTGATGATCGCCCAGGTTTGCGATCTGCGGCCCGGTGATTTCGTGCATACCCTGGGGGACGCCCATCTCTACAGCAATCACCTGGAGCAGGCGGATCGGCAACTGGCCCGCGAACCCCGGCCGTTGCCACGCATGAAGCTCAACCCGGCGGTGAAGGACCTGTATGCGTTCCGCTATGAGGATTTCACCCTGGAAGGCTACGATCCACACTCGCACATCAAGGCGCCGGTGGCGGTCTGACCGCTGTCGGCCACGAGGAGACCCAATGAGCATTCGTCTGGCGATGATGGCCGCCAAGGCCAGCAATAACGTCATCGGCCGCGACAACAAACTGCCCTGGTACCTGCCCAACGACCTCAAGTACTTCAAGCAGGTCACCCTGGGAAAACCCATCGTCATGGGCCGCAACACCTGGGAATCTCTGAAACGGCCTCTGCCGGGGCGTACCAATATCGTGATCAGCCGCCAGCCGGACTACCAGGCGGAAGGCGCGAAGGTGGTGGAGACTCTGGACCAGGCGTTGGAGCTGGCCGGGCACGTTGCCCACATCGATGGCCAGGATGAAGTAGTGGTGATCGGTGGTGCGCAGATTTACGCCCTGGCGCTGCCCCGGGCGGATCGGCTCTACCTCACCGAAGTGCACGCCGAGGTGCCCGGCGACACCTATTTTCCGGTGCTGGACGCGGCGCAATGGCGGGAAATCGGTCGGGATGATTTCCAGGCCGAAGGGCCCAACCCCTACGATTATTCCTTCGTGATTTACCAGCGCGCCTGAACGGCGCGCCCGTTCACGACAATCCCTTGCTGTCGCGAATGTCCTCGGCAATGCGCATAAGCAATCGTCGCCGCGACGGCGTCAGCGCGGAAACGATGCTGATCAGTTCGCGGGTTTCCTTGTCGAAGGCGCTGGCCGGGTCGCGGAGATGGGGCGTTCTGGAACGCCCCTCCAGTTCCTCGAACAGCTCGGTGAGCGACATCTCCAGGGCCGCGCACAGGCGCCCCAGACGCTGCACGGACACATCCTGACGGTTGCGTTCGATGCGCGACAGATTGCCCGCGTCCGTACCGGCCCGGTACGCCACCTCTTCGAGGGTTTCTTCCCGGCGCTGGCGCCGTTCCTTGAGAATGCCACCTATATCCATGCTGATAAGTGTCGGTAGCCGCTCTGGCGCCCTCAATGTGTTAATTGCAACCGTGCAAATCACGGTTTGTGCTTATAGGCAATATGACGTGGCCGCCCCTTGAAATCGTGCAAGGGCGGACGCCCGTTACTCCTTGCCGGGCGCCAGGCGCGCGGTGAACGACACCTGCAGACGGTCGCCGGAGGTCAGTTCCAACCCGCCGCCGGAGGCGCCGTTGTAGTCCGCCGCGACATCGCCGACATGGTGGCCCCGGCGGCGCTCCAGGCGGCGCACGAACTCTTCCGGCTTCCAGTTCAGGGCATCGCACAGAGCGAGCATGCGGGGCACGCTGAGCTGCTGCTCGTTGCGTTCGATGCGTGACAAATTGCCCGGATCGGTGTGTGCCCGGGAGGCGACCTGTTTGAGGGTCTTGCCTTGTTGAAGACGGCGTTCGCGCAGAAGGCCGCCGATGTCGAGATCCTTGGTCATGGTTATGTCCTTTCCTTGAGTGGTGAGGGGCGAGACCGGAAATCCGGTCTGCGCTCTGGGTTTTTGTAGTCTTCCGGCTGCAAAATAGCAAGAATTTTCCATTGCTATTGTGCCAAATTGTATGATTTGATTTTTGCAATGCAAATGGAAAATGACAAAACCATGGATGAACGGACATTCTGGCCGGTCCCGGGGGAGGGGTTGGAGCCTTTGGCGCTGGCGGACCCGGGCGGTGATCACGACGAGGGCGATTACGCCTTCATCTGGCCGGGCAAGGCGGCGGCCCGGGCCGGGATCCGGGCGCCGGCACGGGGCGTGCTGCGCGCGCTGCCGGAGCATTCCCTGCGCTTCGAGGATGCGCCCCACTCGGTGATCGAGGGCGATAACCTGGTGGTGCTGAGGAGCCTGCGCGCCGCCTACCAGGGCCGGGTGAAGATGATCTACATCGATCCGCCCTACAACACCGGCCGTGATTTTCTCTACCCGGATAACTACCGCGATGGCGCCGGCGCCCACCCGGACGGGCGTTACCACGGGCGCTGGCTGAGCATGATGTACCCGCGCCTGGCCCTGGCCCGGGAGCTGCTGAGCGAGGACGGTGTGCTGTTCGTCAGCATCGACGACCACGAGGTCCATGTGCTGCGTCTGGTGCTCGACGAGCTGTTCGGTTCGCGTAACTTCGTGGCCATGTTCCCCTGGCAGTCGCGCACTTCCCGACAGAACGATACCGATCTGTGCGTGCAGCACGAATACGTGCTCGCCTATGCCCGCCGGCGCCGTGCCCGGCTGCGTCGCCTGAAACCGGATAACCAGGCCCTCTGGTATCGTGAGCCGGGTTTCGCCGCCTACCCCGAGCCGGTGAAAAGCGATCGCTACCGCAACCCGGACAACGACCCGCGTGGCCCCTGGAAAGCGGACCCCTTCGATGCCCCCAATCGCCGGCCACGGCTGACCTACCCGATCCGCAATCCGCACACCGGCGAGGAGTTCTGGCCACCTCCGGGCCGCTGCTGGCGCACCGGGCCCGAGCGCTTTGAAGCATTACGCGCGGACGGGCGCATCGTGTTCGGGCGCAGTGGCCGGGCCCGCCCGCAACTGAAAGTGTTCCTGGAGGAAAAGCGCGCTTTCGGCGAGGTGGCCGCCACCTGGCTGGATGGTGTCACCTTCGGCACCGCCACCGGAGGCACCCGGGAACTGCAGGCGCTGTTCGACGGCGAGGTGCCGTTCGCCTATCCCAAGCCCACGGCGTTGTTGCGTTTCCTGTTGCGGCTGGCCACCGGGCCGGATGATCTGGTGCTGGATTTCTTCGCCGGCAGTGGCGCCACCGGGCAGGCGGTGCTGGCGCAGAACCTGGAGGACGGTGGCCGCCGTCGTTGCCTGCTGGTGCAGCTACCGGAGCCCACCGGTGATTCGCGTTGGCCGACCATCGCCGATCTGACCCGGGAGCGGCTGCGCCGGGCCGCCGTGGCGCTGGGTAGCGAGGAGGGCTTTCGAGTCTGGCGGCATGCCCCGACGCGACCGGCTCGTCCGGACCCCTGGCACTGGTTGCCGGAACTGGGTCTGCCCCTGGATACGCGGTTGCGCGCGGTGCCGCTGGGCGCGATTACCGCCCACGCCCTGGAACATGAGGGCCGGCGCTGGCTGTTGGTTGCCTCGGAGGCACTGGAGGAAGCGGAGCAGGACGCGCTGCTGGCGCGGGACATGGACGTGCTGGTGCTATCGCGGCGGGCGCTGACGGCGGCGGTGGACTTCCGTCGCCGCCTGGAGGCGTTTCCCGAGACCCGCCGTCCGGAGCTCAAGACCGTGCCCGCCTGAGCGGATAGCGTGCCGGCTCAGTCCCGGGCCGGCGCCGCCGGCGGCTCGTCCGCCAGGGTCCAGAAGCGGAAGGCCACCACGTTCACCAGGGTCGCCAGCAGGCCCGTGATCAGGCCGGTGACCAGCAGGGTGCCGGCGTTTTCGCCGAGCAGCCCGATCACCAGGCTGTTGACCACCGCCGCCAGCGCGAACACCAGCAGGCCGGACAGCACCAGGTTCAGCAGCAGTGGCCACTGGCAGGCCGATGACCGCTCGAAGGCTGACTGCAGGGATTGTAGCGGCCCTTCGTTACGCAGCAACAGCCGGAAAGGCGCGAAGCAGAGGCGGGCGTAGATCCACAACGCCGGGAAGAACAGCAGCATCCACCCCACCGATACCGCCAGGGCCATCATGAAGTAGGTGGCCAGCAGGAACGGGAATCGCGCCAGCGCCGGTAGCACACAGGCGAGCAGCCCGCGCGGGCGGCCATGCTGAATGCTGGCCAGTTGCACGATCAGGGCGCCTTCGGCGAGCGGACGGATCAGCAGCAGCAACGCCATGCTCAGCGCGTTGAACCCCACCACCTTGCCGTCGGCGCCGTTGACGATCACTGGCCCCAGCAGCCATTGCAGGGCTTCACCGAGCAGCGTGAACGGGGCACTGACCAGAAACAGGGCGGCCAGATGGCGGCGCCAGAAATAGAGGGATTCCTTGAGACGTTGCAGGATCATGGCGGGGTACCTTGCGCGAACCGCCGACACCATACGTCAGCCGCCGGGCCTTGACCAGCGCCGCGGCGCGACGCTGGCCCGCCCGGTCACCACCAGTACTTGCCCCAGTTTTCCGGGTTCGCCCAGAAGCGAGGGTTGTTCCAGGAACGCCGGAAGTTGTAGCTGTCCAGGTCGTAGCTGTAGATATCCAGTTCGCGGCCTTCCTGGGCGAAATGGCCTTCCTCCCGGCAGCCCAGGGCGAGGAAGCCGTTGTGTGCCCAGCGCAGTTTCTCCGGCGCCAGACGCGGCTGATACACCGCGACGATGGAATCGGTGTGCAGGTTGCGCAGCAGGCCCAGCAGGGCCTCGCCATCGCGGCGGCTCATGTACTCAAGCTGATCGGCGACCACGGCCATGTCCACCCGCTGGATGCGTTCCAGTTCGTCGAACGGATTCAACTCCTGAATATGGATGAGTTCGCAATCGTGGTCCCGGGCCCAGTGTTCGGCCACCGGCACCGGATTGAGGCTGAGGGTCAGCAGGCTTTTCGGCTGGTGGCTGTCGAGAATGGCCGCCAGCTTTTCCTGCGGCGTTTCAATGGCGTTGGAAGCAATGGCTGTATTCATGGCTTTCAGTCTAGGGCGGTTAAGGAAGGACCTCCAGGCCCGGCCATCGGGAATAGGCCGCCTTTTGGCTGTGACGCTGTTAAAAATTGTTTGCCACGAGGGTCACAAGGGCGTTGACGGTATCGATTTAACTAATGATAATGATTCTCAAATACATTTAAGGAGAAATGTCATGTCCCAAGGCACCCTGACCCGCGCGCACAATCCCGCCCTGGCCAGCCGCCGGCCCGCCGGTCGTCGCATCGCCATCGCCGACGACAGCAGCGTGGCCAGCCGGGCACTGCTTAACCAGGACGGCAAGCTGTGGATCGAGCACGGTGGCGAGCGCTACCTGCTGCGGCGCACCGCTAACGACCGGTTGATCCTGACCAAATAAAACCGAGTTCTCCCTGACTGTGGAAAGCCAGCCGTCGCCAGCTGCCCACTCCCTGATTTCGCAAGGAGGCCCGCCGTGACGGTGACAACCCTGATGCCCAAGACCCAGGCATCCACCACTTTTCATCATTGCCGAGCCGCCCTCGGTGACCGGGTACTGCGGCTCCAGGACGAGCCCCTGGCCATCCTCAAGGGGCTCTATCGGCTGGGGGCCCTGGTGGTCACCACCTTCGCCGACGGTGGCCGGGTATCCCAATCGATGCGCTATCCGGCCCTGCTTAACGGCGAGGACGGGCTGGAATCCAGGGGCAGCCAGTGCCGCCTCAACCAGCACCTGAACCTGCCCCTGTGGCGTTCGGTGATGGCGGTGCTGGCGCCGGTGGCGGATCTGCCCGCCCGCAGCCTGCTGTTCTTCGACCGCTTCGGCGAACCGGTGCAGCAAATGGCGGTGGCGCCGGAAACCGGCGGCCTGGCCTTCGAGGAGCTGGTGTGCGCCATGCTGCACCCCGATCAGCGCCAACTGGGCGCGCCGCCGCCACGTCTGCCGGTGCCGCCGGCGGCGGTGCCCTCGGTGGCCGAGCTGGAGCGGCAGTGGTCCCACGGCGACGACGACGGCTTCAATGAGTTGTTGGCGCGGGTCGGCGACCGCCGCCAGGTGTTGTACCAGGCGGTGCGCGACAAGTTCGCCTGCCCGGTGCGGGCGGAGACCGTGCCCTCCCTGCTGGCGCTGGCCAGCCGCCGGGAGCACGGCTTCACGGTGTGCACCGGCAACAGCGGCGTGCGGTTGTGCATGACCGCGCCCTGGTCGGCGCCACGCTGGCAAAAGGGGCATTGCCATCTGGCCCATAACGGCGTGTTGGTGTCCCTGGACATGGGCCGGGTGGCCAGTGTCTGGCGGTTGCGCCGGCCCGGCGCCGGCCGGGTGGTCACCGCTCTTGAAGGGCTGGATGCCCAGGGCCGCTGGCTGTGGACTCTGTCCGGTGGTGAGGATGAGAACGGCTGGTTGGCTTTGTTGGGCGACAGCCTGATTCAGGAGGGGGCGCCTGGCCGCCGCATGGCGTAGGGCGTGATCGCGACTGAAGTCGCTCCTACCACACGATCCAGACCGCGGTAGGAGCGACTTCAGTCGCGATCTCACGGTTAGAAGTGGCCGTCGAACTCGCGGAGCAGGTCCACCAGCCGGTCGGTTTCCTCGGGCAGGTCGCGCAGGGTTTCCTCGGCCAGTGGCGCCACGTCGCATTGCGCCGGCAGCGGGTGGTTCTCGGCCAGGATCGCCCGGAAGCGGGCGATGAACACCCATTGCAGCCATTGGGTAAAGGCCATGGTGTCGGCGAAGAAGGGGGTGGCGCTTTCGAACGCCGCCGGCTCCGGCGGCAGGCCTTCCCAAAGGTTCAGGCTTTCCATTTCCGTCTGCAGGTCGTCGAGCAGGCCGTTCAGGGCGAGGCGGGTGTCGGTCATGGCGATCAGTTGTCCAGTAGCGGCAGCAGGTCGGTGAGTTCCCGCAGATGATGAATGTGATGGGCCGGCCGGTCCAGGTCCGCCGGCCAGTCCAGATCGATCAGGTTGGCCCACACCGCCTGAAAACCGTGCCGGCGGGCCGCATCCACATCCTCCAGCGGATGGTCGCCCACATGCAGGGCCTGGTCCGCTGATACTCCGGCGCTGCGCAGGGCGGCATGGAACATGTCCGGCTCCGGCTTGCGCCGGCCCACGCTTTCCGCGGAATGATGGAAGGCGAACAAGTCGTCGATGCCGACTCGCTTCAGATCCGAATTGCCGTTGCTGAGTGCCCCCAGGGCGTAGCTGTCCGCCAGGGTCTCGAGTACCTCAAGGGCGCCGGGGAAGAAGGTCACCTGGTTGCGCGCCTGGTGGAAAACCTGGAAAGCATCGGCGGCGATATGGCGGGCTTCCCGGTCGGCGAAGCCGGCGGCGATGAAGGCCTCGGCCATGGCGTCGCGGCGTAGCCGGGTGAGGTTGTTCAGGTAATCCGGGTGTTCACGCACCAGGCGGTCGCGTACCGCGCGGATGCGGCCAGCGGTGAGCGCCTCGGCGGCGTCCGGGTGGCGCTCGGCGATCCATTCGCTGGTGGCGCGCTCCGCCTGCCGGATCACCTCGTCCACCGGCCACAGGGTGTTGTCCAGGTCGAAGGTGATCAGTCGCAGCGCCATGTCAGGAATCCTCTTTTTCGTTCTTGCGTTGTGCCCGTGGGTGGGCGCCGTCGTACACCTTGGCCAGGTGCTGGAAGTCCAGGTGGGTATAGACCTGGGTGGTGCTCAGGTTGGCGTGGCCAAGCAATTCCTGGACGGCGCGCAGGTCACCGGAATTCTCCAGCACGTGGGTGGCGAACGAATGACGCAGCTTGTGTGGGTGCAGATGATCGCCCAGACCACGGGCACGGGCGGCGCGGCGCAGTCGCTGCTGCACGGCGGAGGGCGACAGGCGGCGACCGCGCTGGCTGACGAACAGAGCGCGCTCCTCCGGGTCGTGGGCCAGGCTGGGGCGCGCCTGGAGCCAGGCGCGCAGGGCCGCCAGGGCCGGCTTGCCCACCGGCAGTACCCGGGTCTTGTTGCCCTTGCCGGTGACCACCAGCTCCGCCGACCCGGCGGAAACGCTGTCCAGGTCCAGGCTGAGCAATTCCGCCAGCCGCAGGCCACAGCCATACAGCAGCTCCAGCATGGCCTGGTCGCGGCGCGCCAGGGGGCCGTCGCCGTCCGGGTGGTCGAGCAGGGCGCGGGTCTGGTCGGCGTCCAGGGCCTTGGGCAGGCGGCGTCCGCTTTTCGGGGCGCGCACGTCCAAAGCGGGATTGTCGGTGGCGCGCCGTTCGCGGATCAGCCAGGTGTAGAAGGTGCGCAGCGAGGACAGCAACCGCTGCAGGCTGCGCCCGCCCAGGCCGCGCCGGTGCAGGCGCGCCACCAGGGCGCGCACGTCGTGGGCGGTGACCGCCGCCCAGTCCAGATCCAGGGCTTCGGCGGCGGTGTTCAGGTCGCGGCGGTAGTGTTTGACGGTGTGCGGCGACAGCCGCCGCTCACTGGCCAGGTGGCGGACGAAGGCGTCGATGGCCGCCTGCCGGGAGTCCACGGCGGTCAGGCGCGTTGCGCGTGGCGGGCGGCGGCGGGGCCGCTCACTTCCACCAGCCGGCGGCTGAGCACCTGGCCGATGTGGGTGATGAACAGGGTGCCCAGGGAACTGCGGAAGTGCATGGCATCGGCGCTGCCAATGGCCAGCACGCCCAGGCGGCCATTATGCTCCAGGGGCACCACGGCGGCGGATTTGACCTGCTCCGCCCGGTCCTGGAACAGCGCTTCCAGCTCCGCCTGGCGCAGGATGCCGCACACCGCCTTGCCGGTGCGCAGCAGCGGGCCCAGGGCGCTGGGCAGGTCGTCCGGGTCCATGAATCGCACCTGTTTGCGCACCTCGCCAAGCAGCTTGGCTTCCCGGTCGTGGAGCAACAGGGACACGGTGTCGCAGCGGAATTCATCCTCCAGGCCGCGCAGCAACTGGCGCAGCAGCTTGTCGGTGCTGCGCGCTTCCAGCAGCGCCAGGGTCAGGCGGCGGGTGTGTTCGAACAGCAGGTCGTTTTCCCGGGCCACGTCGATCAGCCCGTTGAGCCGTTCGCGCAGTTCCTGATTGCGGTCGCGCAGGATCGAGGCCTGGCGTTCCAGCAGCGAAACCGCCGGCCCGCGCGGGTCCGGCAAACGCATCAGTTCGAGCAGGTCGGGCCGATCCTGGAAGAATTCCGGATGGCGGCGCAGAAAGGCGGCCACCTGATCGGCGCCGGGCAGGGTATCGTCGGTCATGCGGGAGCCTCCACGTCGATTTCGCCATCATAGACACGGCTGGCCGGGCCTGTCATCCGGATGCCACCCTGGCCGTCGTAATGCACCTGCAGGGTGCCGCCGGCCAGATGCACGGTGACGTCGTCGTCCAGCAGGCCTCGGCGCTGGCCACACACCACCGCGGCGCAGGCACCGGAGCCGCAGGCCAGGGTTTCGCCGGCGCCGCGCTCGAACACCCGCAGGCGGATCTCGTGGCGGTTGAGAATCTGCATGAAGCCGGCGTTAACCCGCTCCGGGAAGCGCTCGTGGCGCTCCAGCTCCGGGCCCAGGGTGGCCACCGGCGCGGTATCCACGTTTTCCACCAGCAGCACCACATGGGGGTTGCCCAGGCCCACGGCGGACACTTCATAGGCGTTCTGGCCGGCCACCAGGATATAGGTGTCCGCCTCGGCGTCGGCCTGGAACGGGATCGCCGCCGGCGCCCAGCGCGGCGCCCCCATGTCCACGGTCACCAGGCCGTCGTCGGTGACTTTCAGGGTCATCAGGCCCTCGGCGGTTTCCACCCGGATTTCGTGCTTGCGGGTCAGGCCCTGGTCGCGCACGAAGCGTGCGAAACAGCGCGCCCCGTTGCCGCACTGGCTCACCTCGGAGCCATCGCTGTTGAAGATCCGGTAGCGGAAGTCCACGCCCTCGTGGCGGGGCGGCTGTACCACCAGCAACTGATCGAAACCGACGCCGAAGTGACGGTCACCCAGGCGTCGCAAATCCGTCTCCGACAGCGGAGGGCCATCCTCGGGGAGGGGCTGCGACAGGCCGTCGACGACCATGAAGTCGTTGCCGAGGCCGTGCATTTTGGTAAAGCGAAGGCGCATGGGGGAACCCGTCGGGCTGTTTGTCTGGACGCACTATTGTACGGGCCGCTCGGGCGCGGGAACAGGGCGGGGAGAGGACCGGGGCAACGGAGAGGCCGGTCCGGCCGCGGCAACAGCAAAAGTCTATCGCGGCTGAAGCCGCTCCTACCTACAATGGGCGGCTCCCAACGCCGCGGATGCACCCATGCTCTCCTATCGCCACTCCTACCACGCCGGCAACTTCGCGGACGTGCTCAAGCATATGGTCCAGGTGGCGGTGCTCGATCACCTGCGCCTCAAGGACAAGCCGTTCGTGGTGCACGATACCCACGGCGGCGCCGGGCTGTACGCCGTGGACGACGCCCATATGCAGAAAACCGGGGAATACCGGGAAGGTATCGGTCGCCTTTGGGAGCAGCGCTTCGAGGCGCCGCTGATCAACCGCTACCTGAATGTGGTGGCCGGTTTCAGCCGCCCGGGAGCGCTTAGCCATTACCCCGGCTCGCCGGCGATCAGCGCCGCCCTGCTGCGCGAGCAGGACCGCCTGCAGGTCACCGAACTGCACGGCACCGATTTCGAACTGCTGGAAGCCCGTTTCCAGGACGACCGGCGCGTCCGCGTGGTCAAACAGGACGCCCTGGCCGGCATCAAGGCATTGCTGCCGCCGGCCCACAAACGGGGGCTGGTGCTGATCGACCCGTCCTATGAACTGGGCGGCGACGAGGCCGCCACCCTGGCGGCCGTGGAGGAGGGGCTGCGGCGCTTCAATACCGGTTGTTTCGCGATCTGGTACCCGCTGCTGGAGCGGCGCCGGGCGGACCGGTTCGCGGCGCGGCTCATGGCCCTGGCGCCCCAGCACCTGCGCGCGGAGTTGTGCGTGCTCCGCGACGGCGGCGCCCGGGGCATGACCGGCTCCGGCATGGTGGTACTCAACCCGCCCTGGACCCTGGGCGAGCAATTGCGGGCGGCTCTGCCGGTCCTGCACCGCACCCTCAGCCAGGGCGGCGGCGGCCAGCAGTTGGTCCTGTCTCAGTAGGAGCGGCCCGAGACGCGGCCCAGATGGAGAGACCAACCCTTCAAACGTCCCCGGCGTTGTCGAGCTCCACCGCCTCGTGAAGGCGATCCAACAGATCCGGGAAGGCCGCCTGCACCCGGTTCCAGCTGGGAATGAAGGGCTTGTCCCGGGGATGCTCGAGGAAGGCGTGGCCGGCCACCATCAGGTTGTCGGCGAACAGCTCCACCGCCTGCTCCTCGCTGTGCCGGTCGAGTTTAAGGCCGTTCATCAGGGCGTCGTTGTAGTAAGCCTCGATCAGGTCCAGAGCGATGCGGTAATAGGTTGCCTTGATGGTGCGGAAATCCTCCGCGTTAATCTGCACCCCCAGGGTCGCCAGTTTGCGGTACAGCGCCTTGGCGATGTCCAGGCTCATGCGGTTCAGGCCACCGGCCTGGTCGTCCTCGGACATCGGCTGGTGCTTGTGGTCATAGGCGTCGGCGATGTCCACCTGGCACAGCCGCTTGGTGGAGTAATTGCGGTGTACCTCGGAAAGCACGCCGATCTCCAGCCCCCAGTCGCTGGGAATACGGATGCTCTCCAGCAGGTCGGTGCGCATGGAGAACTCCCCGGACAGTGGATAGCGGTAGCTGTCCAGATACTCCAGGTAGGGCAGGTTGCCGTAGATCTTCTTCAGAGCGCGCAGCATCGGCGTCACCATCAGCCGCGCCACCCGGCCATTGAGCTTGCCGTCGGCGATGCGCGGGTAATAGCCCTTGCAGAACTCGTAGTTGAACTGGGGGTTGGCCACCGGGTAGATCAGCCGCGCCAGCAGGCCACGGTCGTAGGTGACGATGTCGCAGTCGTGCAGCGCCACCGCCTCGGTGCGCCGGGAAATCTGCGCGTAGCCGCCGCAATACCAGACATTGCGGCCCTTGCCCGGCTCCGAGGGCGCCAGGTCCTCGGTCTGAAGCTCCGCGTCCAGGGCGCGCAGGCGCGGGCCGTCGTTCCACAGGATGCGGTGGTGCTGGGGCAGGCGGGAAAAGAACTCGCGGGCGCGCAGGAACTGGTCCCGGTCGGCCCGGTCCAGGCCGATGATGATCTCGTTGAGGTAGGGCACCCGCGCCAGCTCATCGACGATATGGTTCAGTGCCGGCCCCTCCAGCTCCGAATACAGCGACGGCAGGATCAGCCCCATGGGCCGGCGCCGGGCGCAGCGCACCAGCTCCTGTTCCAGATCCTCCAGGGAACGCTGGTTCAGATTGTGGAAATTGGTGATCACGCCGTTCTGGTAGAAATCGCTCATCCGCCGTCCTCCAAGGAATTGCTCAACCAGTGGTCCAGCCCCTCCGCCCAGCCCCGGGGGCCGCTGTGCCGGGTGCGGTACAGATGCTCGTGGGGCACGGTTACCGGCAGCCCGTGGGCGCCTCGAATCAGCACCGCCCGGTCCGAGGCGGTGAGCAGGGGCACATCGTTGGGGCCGTCGCCCAGGCCCAGGGTGGCGGGCCGCACCCGGTGCAGGGCCCGGAAACGCTCGGCCAGCCAGCGCACCGCCCGGCCCTTGTCCACATGGCCCATGACGTGATGGAAGCGCCCTCCCCGGGTCACGGTCAGGCCGTCCCGTTGCAAGGCCATGCAAAAGCGCCGCCAACCCGGCTCATCGCCATCCCAGATCAGCGGCTGGCTGCCTTCCCGGCGGCGCGCCAGGGCCGCTTCCGAGGGCGACAGACCGGTCAGCTCGGCCACCTCCGCGTCATTCAGCTCCGACAGCAGGCGCACCGGCGCATCCTGTTCGGCGGCCAGCCGGTGCAGACGCCCGGCCAGGGAGGCGGCATCGTCGCCGGGGGTAAGCAGGGTAAGGTCATCGACGTCGGCGGGCGGATCGTCCGGGCGTCGCCAGGTGGTGGGCAGGCCGATCACGGCCCCGTTCTCGGCCACGAAGGGGGTGCCGGCGAGACCCAACTCCCGGCGCAGGGCGGTCAGTTCGGCGCGGGTCTTGCTGGTCACCGGGATTACCGCCGCGCCGGCGGCGGCCAGCCGTTCCAGCCAGGGCGCCGCCGGCGACCAGTCGTAGTCGTGGTGATCCAGCAGGGAGCCGTCCAGATCCGTGAACACCAGCAGCCGGCGGTCGAGGATCATGGCGGCGTCCCCGGCCTCAAGGGAGCAGGGTTTCCAGGCGCAACTGATCCTCGAGGGTCTCCCGAGCGCGCACCAGGAAGGCCTGATCGCCGTCCACCATGACTTCGGCGGGACGGTTGCGGCTGTTGTAGTTGCTGGCCATGGCGAAGCCGTAGGCGCCGGCGGAACGCACCGCCAGCAAATCGCCGGGCTCCAGGGCCAGGGCCCGATCCTTGCCCAGGAAGTCGCCGGTTTCGCACACCGGGCCCACGATGTCCCAGTCGCGGCAATCCGCCTCGTGGGGCGTTACCGGCACGATGTCCTGCCAGGCGGAGTACAGGCTTGGCCGGATCAGATCGTTCATGGCGCCGTCGACGATGGCGAAGTTACGGTGCTCGGTGGGCTTGAGGAACAGCACCTGGGTGATGAACAGCCCGGCGTTGGCGGCGATCGAGCGGCCCGGCTCGATGTGCACCGGCAGTTCGCCGGGGATGTGCTTGAGCAGCGCCGCCACATAGTCCGCCGCCGCCGGCGGGGTCTCGTCCCGGTAGGTCACGCCCAGGCCGCCGCCCAGATCCAGGTGGTGGATCTCGATGCCCAGGGCCTGCAGTTCGCCGAGCAACTTGAGCACGCGCTCCAGGGCATCCTCGAACGGGTCCAGCCGGGTCAACTGGCTGCCGATGTGGCAGTCGATGCCGCGCACCGTGATGTGCGGCAGTTCGGTGGCGCGCTGGTACAGCGCCGGTGCCTTCTGGATGTCGACGCCGAATTTGTTTTCCTTGAGCCCGGTGGAGATGTACGGATGGGTCTGGGCGTCCACGTCCGGATTGACGCGAATCGAGATCGGCGCGCGGGTGTCCAGCTCGCCGGCCACCAGATTGAGCAGTTCCAGCTCGGCGGCGGATTCCACGTTAAAGCAATGGATGCCGGCCTTCAGGGCAGCGGCCATTTCCTCGGCGGTCTTGCCGACCCCGGAAAACACGATCTTGTCCGGGTCGCCGCCGGCGCGCAGCACCCGCTCCAGCTCGCCGCCGGAGACGATGTCGAAGCCGGCGCCGCAGCGTGCCAGCACGTTGAGCACCGCCAGGTTGCTGTTCGCCTTTACCGCGTAGCAGATGCGGTGCGGATGGTCGCCGAAGGCCTCATCGAAGGCGTTGTAACGCTCCTCCAGCGCCGCCCGGGAATACAGATAAAGGGGCGTGTCAAAGCGTTCCGCCAGTTGTGCCACTGGCATTTCCTCGGCGAACAGCGTGCCGTCGCGATAGGAGAAAGGGTCCATCAGTTTTGTTCCGAGTCGTCGTCCTGTTTGCCGTCGGCGTCCTCATCGTCGGACGTGGCCGCGGGCGTGTCCTGGGCCGGTGGCGCCGCCCGGGCCGGCTCCTGGGGCGCGAAGTACAGCGGGCCTTTCTGGCCACAACCGGCCAGCAGCGCGGTGATCATCACTACACCGAATGCGCGCATCGAAAAACTCCGGGTTGAGCGATAAGGTCGGGGTCCGTGAACCCGGCAGTATAGCCGCTCTGGCGCGGCGTATCAGTGCCCCGGCCGTGAAAAAAGGTCGGAACCCGGCACGAAGCCGTCCGCTGGTTTGCCGTGAGAATGGTTATTATTTATATTGCCCGCTCTTTCCAATGGCAAAGGGCGAGGGGCCGCGCGGCATTCCTATGACCGACAGAGCGGAACGCAACCAAGCGCAAGCGAGCCTGCGGCGGGAACTGGGCGTGCTGTACGCCGACCACCACGGCTGGCTGTCCGGCTGGTTGCGGTCTCGGGTGGGCTGTTCCCACACCGCCGCCGATCTTGCCCAGGACACCTACTTGCGGGTGTTGGTGCGGGGCCGGTTGCCGGAGCCGCACCAGTCGCGCCGGCATCTGACCCGCATCGCCAAGGGGTTGATGATCGACCTGTTCCGCCGCCGGCGCATCGAGGCTGCCTACCTGGAGGCCCTGCGCGAGCTTCCCGAGCCGGAGGTGCCTTCCGAAGAGACCCGGGCCCAGGTAATCGAAACCCTGGTGGAAATCGACGCCCTGCTGCACCGCTTGCCGGACAAACCCCGCCGCGCCTTCCTGATGTCCCGTCTGGAAGGTTTGTCCTATGCCGTCATCGCCGAGCGCCTGGGGGTGTCCGTGTCCTCGGTGGAGAAGTACATCGCCCGGGGCCTGGAAGTGTGCCTGCGTGCCGCCCTGGAGCGCCGCCCGTGAGCGACGACCTCCTGGACCCGGCCCTGGTGCGCGAGGCAAGCCGCTGGCTGGCGCGCCTGGGCCGGGACGACGCCGACCACGGCGATCACGCCGCCTGCGACGCCTGGCGCCGGGCGGACCCCCGCCACGAGCGGGTCTGGCGGCACCTGCTGGAGCTGGACGGCGCCCTGCGTTCGGTACCGGCCCACGCTGCCCGTAGCGATCTGCTGGCCCGGCGCGCGCCCCTGACCCGGCGCCAGGTGCTGGGCCTGGGCGCGGCGGCGCTCACCCTTGGCGCCCTGGGCTATGGCGGTGCCCGCCAGGGCCTGTGGCAGCGACAATGGGCGGATCTGGCCACCGGCGTTGGCGAGGCCGCCACCCATACCCTGGCCGATGGCACCGTTCTGGTGCTCAACACCGATACCGCCCTGGACGTGGACTTCAACGACCGGGGGCGGGAAATTCGCCTGCACCGGGGGGAAGTGCTGGTGACCACCGGCCATGGCGATGCCCGGCCTTTCCGGGTGCGCACCCGGGACGGCGCGGTGCGGCCCCTGGGCACCCGTTTCACGGTACGCCGCACCGACCGGGACACCCGCGTGGCGGTGTACCAGGGGGCCGTGTCGCTGCGCGCCAGCGGCGAGGCCCGGCCGGTGCGTCTCGACGCGGGTCATGGCGCGGCCTTCCGCGCCGGCCGGGTGGGCACGCCGCGCCCGCTTACCGAGGAGGCGCCGGCCTGGCGGCGCGGGCAACTGGTGGCGGAGCGCATGACCGTGGCGGAATTCGCCGACGAGCTGGCCCGTTACCGCCACGGGCTGGTGCAGTACCAGCCCGAGGTGGCCGGCCTGCGGGTCACCGGTGTGTTTTCGCTCACCGACACGGACCGCGCGCTGGACGCGCTGGCCCGGGCTCTGCCGGTGCGGGTGCGCCACTACACGCCGTTGTGGATCCGCATCGAGAAAAAAGATTGAGGGATCGCCGCGTTCGTTCGGAAGACCAGTAGAAGACACTGAAATTCCGATGTGATCGAGAGGGGACCCCATGACCGTATTTTCGCGCCGCGCCGCCGGCTCCGCCGTGGCTGGCCTGCTGGGCGCCGCCACGCTGGTCGTCGTGCCGGCCCTGCTGGTGCCCGCCCCGGCTCGCGCCCAGGCGCCGGCGGCGGCACCCGCGCAAGACACCCGCCAGCGTTTCGACATTGCCGCCGGCGACCTGGACCGGGTGCTCAACCGCTTCGCCGTGGCCGCCGGCCTGGAACTGTCCATCGACGCCGGGCTCACCGCCGGTAAGGCCAGTCCCGGCTTGCGCGGTCGCTACAGCGCCCGGGAAGGGCTCGCTGAACTGCTTGCCGGCACCGGCTTGTACGCCGACTTCCAGGGGCCGCGCACGGTCACCGTGCATGCCTCCCGGACGCGTCGGCTGGCGCCGGTATCCGTGCGCGGCAGCGGGTTGGCCGCGGACCCGGGCCGCACCGAGGACAGCGGGGCCTATGCCGCCGAGGTGGTGACCATCGGCAAGAGCGCCCGCTCCCTGCGCGAAACGCCGCAGTCGGTATCGGTGGTCACCCGCCAGCAGCTCGACGAGCAGAATGCCCATACACTGGCCGAAGCCATGCGCTACGCCACCGGCATCACGGTGTCCGGCTACGGCACCGGTACCGACAACGTCTCGTCCCGGGGCTATGACTTCAACAGCTACCAGATCGATGGCATGCCGGTGGGCGCCGGGCAGGGCACCTGGAGCACCAGTTTCTTCGACATGGCGCTCTACGACCGCGTGGAAATCTGGCGCGGCCCCACCGGCTTGCTGGACGGCGCCGGCGACCCCGGCGGCACCCTGAACTTCGTGCGCAAGCGCGCCCGCCGCCAGTTCCAGGCCAGCGGCGCGTTGTCCGCCGGTTCCTGGGATGCCTACCGGGGCGAGCTGGACGTTACCGGCCCGCTTAGCGAGGGCGGTCGTCTGCGCGGCCGGGCGGTGGCGGTGTACGACGACCGCCAATCGTTCACCGATTACGTTTATTCGAAAAAGAAGGTGATCTACGGCACCCTGGCCTACGACCTCACGGACCGCACCACGCTGACCGCCGGCGCCGCCCACCAGAGCGGTGATTTCCGGCCCTTTTACGGGGTCTCGATCTATCCGGACGGGGAGCTCGCGCATCTGTCCCGCTCCACCTTCGTGGGCGCGGACTGGGGCTACAAGGACGACAGCATCACCAGCGTCTTCGCCGAGCTGGCCCACGCTCTGGACAACGGCGGCCGCGCCACGGTGAGCGCCCGCCGGCTGCGGCGTCGCGCCGACAGCAAACACCTGGGCTGGGGTGCCACGCCCATCGACCCCAACACCGGCCTGGTGGGCATGCTGCCGATCGCCATCGAAACCGAAGAGGTGGACACCGCCGTGGACGCCCACCTGAACCTGCCGTTCGCCGCTTTCGGTGGCCAGCACGAACTGCTGGTGGGCGCCAACTGGCGTCGCAACCGCCGGGACGTGGGCTACAACCTGTCCAGTTACGGCCAGGGCATCATCTACCAGGACATCTTCAACCCGGACGTGCATGTCCCGGAGCCGGATCTGGCGGTGGAAAACAGCACCGAAGCCACCACCGAGCAGTCGGCGCTCTATGGTCAGGTGCGCCTGCGGCCCCTGGACAACACCACCGTACTGTTGGGCGGGCAGCTGGCCTGGTGGAACACCGAGGACCGGCTCAACGACCAGGCGGAGCAAAGCCGGCCCCGGGAGTTCGTGCCTTACGCCGGCATCGTCCAGGATCTGACCCGGCGGCTCTCGGCCTACGCCAGCTACAGCACCATCTTCGCGCCGCAGACCACCCGTGATAGCAACGACGACATCCTGGAACCTCGCGAGGGCCGCCAGTACGAGATCGGCCTCAAGGCCGAAGGGCTGACGCGGCGCATTACCGCCCAGGCGGCGCTGTTCCGTATCGAGGACCGCAACCGCTCAATGACCGATCCGGCGGCGCCTCCGGGAACCGGCTACGCCATCGCCGCCGGCGAGGTGGTCAGCGAGGGCGGCGAACTGGAGATCAGCGGTGAGCTGCTGCCGCGCTGGAATCTGAAGGCCGGCTACACCTACACCGACACCGAGTACCAGGAAGGGGGCGAGGGCGTGTTCAACAGTCAGGTGCCACGCCACGCTTTCAGCCTGTGGACCCGTTATCGTTTCGCGCCGGGGTCCCTGGATGGCCTGTCCGTGGGTGGCGGGGTGCGCTCGCAGAGCCAGATCTGGTATGAGACCCAGGGCATCCGCGCTACCCAGGAGCACTTCACCGTGACCACCCTTCAGGCGGGCTACCGTTACGCGCCGGGCTCCGAGGTCACTCTTACCGTGGACAACGTCTTCGACGAGTACTATTACTCGCGCCTGGGTGGCACCCGGCAGACCTATTTCGGCGCGCCGCGCAGCGTGACACTGAGCCTGCGCCACGCCTTCTGAGCGTCAGGCGCCGGGCATCACCGGCACGCCGATCAGCCAGGCGTGCAGCACGCCGGCGAACAGGCCGTACAACACCAGGCCCAGCACCACGGTGATCAGGGTGGCGGCGCCCCGGCCGCCGCCACCGGCGGCCGGCTCCCGGCGCCGGGCGGCGCGGAACGCCAGGATCGCCCAGACCAGGAAGGCCACGAACAGGATGATGTCGCCGAGCCGGCCATTGGCCAGCAGGTGGGCCAGGGCCCACACCTTCACCGCCAGCAGCATGGGGTGGCCGAGACGGGCCTTGAGGGCATTGCCGGGCACATAGGCGGCCACCAGCAGGATCATCGCCGGAATCATCAGCAACAGGGTGAGGTGGCGAAGGGCGGTGGGTGGCTGCCATACCCACACCGGGTCCAGCCGGGTCTGGCCGTAGCCCCAGATCACCAGCACCAGCCCGATCAGGGCCACCACGGAGTACAGGCCTTTCCAGGCCATCGGACCCATTCGCTGGATGCGTGCCTGGCGCCAGGGCTCGGCGACGATGCGAATCGAGTGCACGCCGAGGAACACGACGAGTCCCAGAATCATTATGGCCATGACCGGCTTCCTTATATCGGTGGCTGAGTCTCCGGCGAGCATAGCCGACCGGCGCCGGGCCGGTCACTGACCCGGGCGCCTGCTCAGGTGATCAGGATGGCGCGGAAGTCGTTCACGTTGGTGCCGGTGGGGCCGCTGTCCAGGCTGTCGCCGAGGGCCTGGAAAAACCCGTGGCCGTCGTTGTCATCCAGGGCGGCGCGGGCATCCAGGCCGCGTTCGGCGGCGCGGTCCAGGGTGTCCGGCGTCCACCAGGCGCCGGCCAGTTCGGCGCCGCCGTCGACGCCGTCGGTGTCGGCGAACAGGGCGTGCACGTTGGGAGCGGGACCGAGCGCCAGGCCAAAGCCCAGAAGCCCTTCCACATTGCGCCCGCCCACGCCCTGGCCGCGCACCGTCACCGTGGTCTCGCCGCCACTCAGCAATACGCAGGGCGCCGCCACCGGCTGGCCGTGGCGGCGTGCCTGGCCGGCGATGCCAGCCAGCACCCGGCCCAGTTCCCGGGCTTCGCCTTCCAGGCCGTCGCCGAGAATCAAAGGCGTGACGCCGGCGGCCCGGGCGGCCTGGGCGGCGGCCTCCAGGGCGGTCTGGGCGCTGGCCGCCAGGGTTACCGTGTTGCCGGCCAGGCGTTCATCGTCCGGTTTCACGGTTTCGCTGTCCGGCTGCTCCAGGTGGGCGCGCACCGACGGCGGCGTGTCGATGTGGTAACGACGCAGAATGGCCAGCGCGTCCTGGCGCCGGGTGGGATCGGCCACGGTGGGCCCGGAGGCAATGTCCCAGGGGGCATCGCCGGGCACGTCGGAGATCAGCAGGCTGTGCACCGGGGCCGGGTGGCAGGCGGCGGCCAGGCGACCGCCCTTGATCGCCGACAGATGCCGCCGAACGGTGTTCATCTCGGAGATGGTGGCGCCGCTGCGCAACAGTGCCCGGCTGAGAGCCTGTTTGTCGGCCAGGGTCAGGCCGGGGGCGGGCAACGGCAGCAGGGAAGAGCCGCCGCCGGAGATCAGGGCGATCACACGGTCCTCGGCGGTGAGGCCTTCGGCCAGCGCCAGCATGCGCCGGGCGGCCTGTTCGCCGGCGGCATCCGGCACCGGGTGGGCGGCTTCCACCACTTCGATGTGGCGGGTCGGCACCGCCTGGCCGTGGCGGGTCACCACCAGGCCCTCGAGACACGCCGGGTCGCCGGGCCAGTGTTGCTCCAGCACCGCGGCCATGTGCGCCGCCGCCTTGCCGGCGCCCAGCACCAGGGTACGCCCTGGCGCGGGCCCGGGCAGGCGCGGCGGCAGGCAGTGTTCGGGAAGAGACGCCGTCACGGCGGCATGGAACAGGGATTCGAGAAAAGCACGGGGATTCTTCATCCCCACAGCTTCGATCATTGTGACTCGCGACGGAAGACCACTCTGAAACGGTTGCTCATATTGATGACACCGGTCACATGGCCCGGACTATTTGGGCTAGCCGTCCAGCGGCGGATTCAGGCGCAGCAGGGCGCCGTCCGGACTGTCGGTTAGCAGGTAGAGGTGCCCGTCCGGGCCCTGGCGGACATCGCGGATGCGTTCGCCCCGTTTGTTCAGGTAGCGCAGTTCCGCCACCGCCTCGGTGCCATTGAAGCGCACCCGGTTCAGGTGGGTGAGTTTGAGCGCGCCGGACAGCACGTCGCCGCGCCAGTCCGGGTAGCGCTCGCTGGTGACGAAGGCCAGGCCCGAGGGAGCGATGGAGGGCACCCAGTAGTGCAGAGGCTGGGCGTAGCCTTCCTTCTTTTCCTCACCGATAGTGGGGCCATAGTATTCCTTGCCGTAGGTAATCACCGGCCAGCCGTAGTTGACGCCGGCTTCCACCCGGTTGATCTCGTCGCCGCCACGGGGGCCATGCTCATTGAGCCAGGGCTCGCCGGTGTCCGGGTGCAGCGCCAGGCCCTGGGGGTTGCGGTGGCCCCAGCTCCAGATTTCCGGCCGGGCGTTGGCGTCGCCGACCAGCGGATTGTCCTCGGGTACCCGGCCGTCGTCGTGCAACCGCAGCACGCTGCCGCCATGCTCGCTGTTGTCCTGGGCGCGCTCGCGCTGGCCCCGGTCGCCGATGGTGAGAAACAGGTAGCCGTCGTCGTCGATGACCATGCGCCCGCCAAAGTGCTTGGCGGTGTCGGTGCAGGCGCTTTCCGCCACGAACAGATTCTCGAAGTCGACCAGTTCACCGTCGTGGTACACGCCCCGGCCCACCGCGGTGGTGGCGCCGCCGTCGCCGCAGGCCTTGGCGTAGCTCAGGTAAACCAGCCGATTGTTCTGGAAATCCGGATGGGGCAGCACGTCGAACAGGCCGCCCTGGCCCTTGGCCACCACCGCCGGCACACCGGTGACGGGCTTGTCCCGCAATTCACCCTGGACCACCCGGCGCAGGGTACCGCCGCGTTCGCTGATCAGCCATTCGCTGTCGGACAGAAACGCCAGCGACCAGGGATGGGCCAGCCCTTCCACCACCGGCGTCGCGGTGAGGTCGGTGCGTTCCTGGGGCGTCAACGGGGCGTCGGCTCCGGCGCAGCCGGCCATCAGGGCGGCGAACAGGACCAGGGCGGAGTGAGAAAGACGGGGCGGCATGGCGGGCTCCGGTGCTGGGGGAGACGGCCATTGAGCATGCCATGTCGCCGAGGCGCCGTGAAGGCGGTGGTTTATTTGCCGCCGCGAGCGTATTTGAGGAACTTCGCCATGGCGGCGTCGCGTTCGGCGGCCACCTGCTTGGCGCTGTCGCGCTGGTTGAGGCGCTGGAGCAGGTCGGCGCTGCCTGGCGCTTCGGCAAGCAGGTCCAGGCCGAACAGCTTGCCGGCCACCGCCTGGGCCAGGTCGGCGCTGTACAGGAACAGAGCGTCGGCGGCGCTGAGCAGGTCACCGGCCAGGTAGGGTGAGAAGTCCGCCACCCGGTTCAGGGCGCGAATGCCCTTGAGCAGGGCCTCGCGGGTCTGTTCCTTGGTTTCGTCGCTGACCTGGCCGCCGAAGAACACTTCCGGATAGCAGCGGCGGGCGGGTAACTCGATGTACAGTTCCACCAGCTTGGCCAGCTCCTTGACCCGGGCGCGCTGGACCGGGTCCGCCGGATAGAAGGCCGGGCCGTCGGTGGTATCGTCCAGGTATTCCAGGATCACACTGGTTTCGCACAGGTGACCCTGGTCGGTTTCCAGCACTGGCACCTTGCCCATGGGGCTGACGGCCAGCACGGCATCGTCCTGGGTGGGGTAGAGGGTGACCTGCTCAAAGGGCACGCCCTTTTCCAGCAGGACGAATTTCACCATGTTCACATAGTTGCTGGCGTCGAAGCCGTGCAGTTTCAGCATCCGGTTTCTCCCGAAAAAATAAAGGTAGGTTGGATCAAAGCGCGGTCAGGCCGCCGTCCACCGCCAGTTGATGGCCGGTGACGAAGGACGAAGCGCCGGACAGCAGCCAGCGCACCGCCTCGGCCACTTCGCCGGCTTCGCCGACCCGCCCGAGGGGATGCATGGCGGCGTGGAACTGGCGCTGTTTTTCCTCGCTGGCGTAGCCGGCCCGGGCCGCCTGCTCGATGGCGCGCTCCATCATGGCGGTGCGAATGATGCCCGGGCAGACGGTGTTCACGCGGATACCCTGGCGGGCGTACTCGGCGGCCACGCTCTTGGTCATGCCCACCACGGCGTGTTTGCTGCCGGCGTAGGCGGCCTTGCGTGGTGCGCCCACCAGCCCGGCCACGGAGGCGGTGTTGACGATACTGCCGCCGCCGTCGGCGGCCATGGCGGCGGTCTGGTGCTTCATGCACAGCCACACGCCCTTGACGTTAATGGCCATGATCCGGTCGAACAGGGCCTCGTCCACCTCCGCCACCTTGTGGTTTTCTTCCTCGATGCCGGCGTTGTTGAAGGCGCCGTCCAGGCCGCCGTAGGCGTCCACGGTGGCGTTCACGAGAGCCGCCACCTGATTGTCCCGGGTCACGTCCACCCGCTGGGCGCGGGCTTCGCCGCCACCGGCGCGGATCGCCCGGGCGGTGGCTTCGGCGGCGTCGGCGTCGATGTCGCCGAGCATCAGGCGGGCACCCTCGGCGGCCAGCCGTTCGGCGGTGACCCGGCCGATGCCCGAGCCCGCTCCGGTAATCACGATGGCCTTGCCGGCCAGTCCTTGATCGCCCATGGCGCTTTTCTCCGTTGTTATCGAATACCTACTGTAGCGGATTGGCGACACGGTCCGGCATTGTCAAAAGCGCCAAGAAAGTAGTGACAGGCGCCTCGCGCCTCAGGCCGGCGGTTTCGCCGGCCCGTCGTCGGACGGGGTCTCGGTGAAGTGGCGGTAAACGCGTACCGCGCTGGCGCTGGGGCGTACCGATACGCCCCGGGCCTCGGTGTGGGCGCGGGTGATGGCGGCGCCGAACAACAGGATCAGCGACGAGTAGTAGACCCACAGCAACAGCAGCACCAGGGAACCAGCGGCGCCGTAGGTGGAAGCGGTGGCGGTGTGTGACAGATAAAAGGCGATCAGGAAGCGCCCCAGGATGAACAGCAAGGCGGTGATCAAGGCGCCCAGGCGCACGTCTCGCCAGCGCAGCACCGCGTCCGGCAGTACCTTGAAGATGGTGGCGAACAACAGGGTGATCACCGCCACGGAGACCAGGCTTTCCAGGCCCACCGCCAGGCCGGCGGGGATCGGCAGCCAGTCCCGGGCGAACACCATCACGCTTTGCACCAGCACGCTGAGAAACAGCGATACCAGCAACACGAAGCCGATGGACAGCACCACCGTGAGTGACATCAAGCGGCTCTTGAGCAGCGCCAGGATGGTGTTGCGCGATGGCCGCGGCGCCAGGTCCCAGATGGTGTTGAGCGAGCGCTGCATCTGGCCGAACACCGTGGTGGCGCCCACCAGCATGGCGCCAAGACCGACCAGGGTTGGCACGATGCCGCTGCTGTCCAGGCGGCTGCGTTCCACCGCCTCGCGTACGGTCTGGGCCGCTTCCGGGCCAACGGTGTCGTTCAGTTGCGTCATGATCTGGGCCATGGCGGCGTCGGTGCTCATCACCAGGCTGATCACCTGTACCGCCAGGATCACCACCGGGGCGATGGAAAACAGAGTGAAGAACGCCAGCGCGCCGGCGTGGCTGATGGCGTTGGCGTCCATCCAGAAGCGCAACGCCTGGCGAAATACACCAACCCAGTCACGCACCGCTGCTTTCATCGCCGCTCTCCGTTGGCCGGTCCGTCGCGGGGGCGGTCAGTGCAGTTTCAGGCGTGGGCGCACCAGTTTGCTGAAGCGGCCGGCGGCCAGCAGCAGCAGGGTGCGCGGCCAGCCGTACAGCGCCGCCTGGTGCATGCGGTACAGGCCCACGTACATGATGCGCGCCAGCCAGCCCTCGACGAAGAAGTTGCCTCCTTTCAGGTTGCCCATCAGCATGCCCACGGAGCTGTAATTGGACAGTGACACCAGGGAGCCGTGGTCGCGGTATTCGAACGGCTTGGCGTCCCGGTTCATCAGCACGCGCTGCAGGTTCTTGGCGGTGTGATGAGCCATTTGCTGGGCGGACTGGGCCCGGGGTGGAATCGGCTTCTCGGCGCCTTCCGGTTTCAGGAAGGCGCAGTCGCCGATCACGAACACCCGCTCGTTGCCCTTGGCCTGCAGTGTGGGTTCCACTTCGATCTGATTGATCTTGTTGACCTGGAAACCGTCCAGCTTGCCAAGAAATTCCGGTGCCTTGACGCCGGCCGCCCAGACCATCAGGTCCGCCGCCAGGGTTTCGCCATCCTTGGTGATCAGGGCGTGCTCGTTGGCTTCGGCCACCATGACGCTGGTGCGCACGGTCACGCCCAGGGCTTCCAGGCGGGTTTGCGCGGCGGCGGAGACTCGCTCGGACAGCGCCGGAAGAATGCGTGGCATGGCTTCCACCAGGGTCACGTTGAGCTGCTTGCGATCCAGGTGCTCGTGGCCGTAGAGCTTGAGCATCGCCACCGCGTGGTGAATTTCCGCCGCCAGTTCGACGCCGGTGGCGCCGCCACCGACGATCGCCACGGACACCGGGTCGTTGCGGTAGTTGGCCTGCAGGCAGGTGTTCATGAAGCGTTCGCGGAAGCGTTCCGCCTGGGCGCGGGTGTCCATGAACAGGCAGTGTTCGCGCACGCCGGGGGTGCCGAAATCGTTGCTCTGGCTACCCACGGCGATCACCAGGTAGTCGTAATCCAGTTCCCGCTCGGGCAGCACCTGCTCGCCGTCGGCGTCGGTGATCGGCGCCAGCACCAGGGTGCGCCGTTCCTTGTCCACCCGGGTCAGGGTACCCGGCTCGAAGCGGTAGTGATTGAGGCGTGCGTGGGCGCGGTAGTCCACCGCGTCCAGGTCCGCGTCGATGGCGCCGGTGGCCACCTCGTGAAAACGCGGCTTCCAGACATGGATGCTGCTGGTGTCCACGAGGGTGATGTCGGCACGGCCGTACTTGCCGAGCTTGCGGCCCAGCTGAGTGACCAGTGGCAGGCCGCCGGCGCCGCCGCCGACCACGACAATCTTGGGTTTGCTCATCAATGGACTCCTTGCGTCACGGCGGCCAGTCTAACGCCGTGGGGGAAAGGCGTGAAATTGTCCGTTGGGACTGTTTTTCGACTTTTGACCCATGGGTCAAAGGGCCATGAACGAAAAAGCCCGCCGGTTGGCGGGCTTTTTCAGCGGCGGAGCCGGCGGCTCAGGCCTTCGGCCCGGCGTTATGGATCTCGTCGGAGACGTCCGCGTACTTCTCGGCGAAGTTGGCCTCGAACTGGCGGGCCAGATCGCGGGCACTGGCCTCGTAGTTCTCCGGGTTGGCCCAGGTGGCCTTGGGCTGGAGCAGTTTGTCGTCCACGCCGGGCACGCTTTTGGGCACGTCCAGGTTGATGATGTCCAGGTGCTCGGTTTCCGCCTCGTCCAGCTCACCGCTGAGGATGGCATCGATCACGCCGCGGGTGGTGGGGATGCTGAAACGCTCGCCTTCACCGTAGGGGCCGCCGGTCCAGCCGGTGTTGACCAGGTAGACCTTGGAGCCGAATTCCTTGACCCGCTTGATCAGCAGCTCGGCGTATTCGCCGGCGCGGCGCGGGAAGAAGGGGGCGCCGAAGCAGGTGGAGAAGGTGCTCTTGATGCCCTTGCCGGCGCCCACCTCGGTGGAACCCACCAGGGCGGTGTAGCCGCTCAGGAAGTGGTAGGCGGCGCCTTCGTGGGTGAGCCGTGATACCGGCGGCAGCACTCCGGTCAGGTCACAGGTCAGGAAGATCACGTGCTTGGGTTCGCCGGCGTGGTTCTCGATCACGCGCTTTTCCACGTTTTCCAGCGGATAGGCGGCGCGGGTGTTCTCGGTCAACGACACATCGTTGTAGTCCGGCACCCGGGTTTCCTCGTTGAGGATCACGTTTTCCAGCACCGCGCCGAAGCGGATCGCGTCCCAGATGATCGGCTCGTTCTTCTGGCTCAGGTCGATGCACTTGGCGTAGCAGCCGCCTTCGATGTTGAACACCACGTCCTTGCCCCAGCCGTGCTCGTCGTCACCGATCAGGTAACGGGCCGGGTCGGCGGACAGGGTGGTCTTGCCGGTACCGGACAGGCCGAAGAACAGGGCCACGTCGCCGTTCTCGCCGACGTTGGCGGAGCAGTGCATTGGCAGCACGTCTTTTTCCGGCAGCAGGAAATTCTGCGCCGAGAACATGGCCTTCTTCATCTCCCCGGCGTAGCGCATGCCGGCGATCAGGATCTTGCGCTGGGCGAAGTTGAAGATCACGCAGCCGTCGGAGTTGGTGCCGTCGCGCTCCGGGTCGCACTGAAAGTTCACCGCGTGCAGGATCTGCCATTCTTCCTTGGCGCGCGGGTTGTACTTGTCCGGGCGGATGAACAGGGTGTTGGCGAACAGATTGTGCCAGGCGGTCTGGGCGGTGACCTTGACCGGCAGGTAATGGTCGGCGTCGGCGCCCACATGCAGGTGGGAGACGAAGGTGTCGTCCTCGGCGGCGAAGGCCGCGACCCGATCCCACAGCGCGTCGAACTTGTCCGCCTCGAACGGGCGGTTGATGGGGCCCCAGTGAATGTGCTCACTGGTGCTGGGCTCATCGACGATGAAGCGGTCCATGGGGGAACGGCCGGTACGGTGGCCGGTTTCCACCACCAGGGCGCCGCTATCGGAGAGGCGACCCTCGTTGCGCTGAATGGCCAGCTCAACGAGCTGTGCCGGGCTGAGATCGTTATAGGTCATAGGATTGGTCATGGTTCTTCCTGGGCTTTCCGCCTGGCTACGCTGACAGGCGCGCGATTATGACAGAAAAGCGGCCCGCTGGCGACGCCGCCCCGGGCCCGTGCCGCCGGGGTTATCGGGTTTCCGCTTCGCGGACCAGTTCGGCCAGATCCACGGCGTCGAAGTGCTCCCGGGAAAGGCAGAAATCGCAGGTCAGGGTGGCTTCGCCATCTTCCTCGAGAAGCTGGCGAAGCTCGGCGGCGCCCAGCGACAGCAGGGCGTCGCGGGTGCGTTCCCGGGAGCAGGTGCAGCCGAAACGCAGCCCCTGTGGCGTGGGCAGCCGGGGTGGGGTTTCATGGAACAGCCGGCGCAATACCGTCTCGGTATCCAGGTCCAGCAGCTCCTCCATGGTCAGGGTATCCGCCAGGGTCTCCAGGTGCCGCCAGTGTTCGGCGTTGTGCTCATTGCCGGCGGCGCGGTCCGGCAGGCGCTGCAGAAGCATGCCCGCCGCCCGGCCATTGCCGGCGGCCAGCCACAGTCGCGTGGGCAATTGTTCGGACTGCTGGAAGTAACCTTCCAGGCAGCGTGCCAGGGTGTCGCCCTCCAGGGGCACGATGCCCTGGTACTGGCGGCCCCGGGCCGGGGTGATGGTGATCACCATGGTGCCGTCGCCGATCAGATCGGTGACCGTGGCCGGGCAGTCGGCGGCCCGCTCGTCGTGGCGGGCCAGGGCGCGTAGCTGGCCGTCATGGGTGCACTCGGCGAGCAGCAGGGACACCGGGCCACGGCCCTGGGCCTGCAGGCTCAGCCGGCCCTCGAACTTGAGGGTGCCGGTGAGCAGCGCCACGGCGGCCACCGCCTCGCCCACCAGCCCCTGTACGACCATGGGATAGTCATGGGCGCCGAGCACCTCGGCCAGGCTGCGCTCCAGGCGCACCAGCTCGCCACGGATATCGGAATCGGGAAACAGGAAGCGTTGCTTTTGGTCGGCTGCCGGGTTGTCGGTCACAGTTCACCTTCATGGTCACGTCGGAAGCGCGCCAGGTCGCGGCGCTCCTTCTTGCTTGGTTTGTGGTCGGGGATCGGGGCGGCCAGGCGCGCGAGGCGGCGGCGCTCGGCGCCCTGCTCGCGCAGGGCGATGCTGTCCTCGGTCTCCCGGTACAATTGCTGGGCGGCGCTGGCCGGGCCGCGCTTGTTGCTCAGGCCCTCCACCACCACCGTCCATTGGATGTCGCCCTTGCGGATGGTAAGCACGCTGCCCGGCTGCACTGCCTTGCTGGGCTTGGCCTTGGCGCCATCCACTTGCACCTTGCCGCCCTCGATGGCCTGCTTGGCCTGCCCCCGGGTCTTGAAGAAGCGGGCCGCCCACAGCCAGGAATCGACGCGGGTGCCGTCGCTCATGGCAGCACCCGCAGGAAGTCGTCGATGGCCGGGAACGGGTCGGTGTCGGCCCGCGCCGGCAGGCTGGAGTCCGGCTGCCGGATGCTGGCCAGATGGCCCAGGCCGTACAGTCGCCCGGAGTGCAGCACCGGCAGGGAATCGTCCACCAGCAGGGCCCGTTCCGGGTCGAACGGGTGGGCGTCGCGCAGCCGGTGCCAGAAATCCTGGGCTTCCTTGGGGTGCCCGTAATCGTGGCTGGACACCAGCGCATCGAAATAGCGGTCGATACCGGTGCGCGCCAGCTTCAGCTCCAGGGCCTGGCGGTGGGCGTTGGTGACCATGATCACGCGTCGCGGGCTGTCCGCCAGGGCCGCCAGGAACGCTTCGGCGCCGGGGCGCACGCTGATGCGGTGGGCCGCCGCGCGTTTCAGGTCGGCGATGTTCAGGTTCAGCTCGCGGGTCCAGAAATCCAGACAGTACCAGTTAAGGGTGCCCAGATGGCTGGCGATCCAGTCGTGCAGGATGCGCTCCGCCTCCGGGTAGTCCAGGCCGCGGCTGAGTGCGTACTGCTCGGGCACGTGGCACTGCCAGAACCAGTTGTCGAAGGCCAGGTCCAGCAGGGTGCCGTCCATGTCCAGCAGCACGGTGTCGATGTCGGTCCAGTCGATCATTGCCTCGCCTGCGTCGGGGGCGGTGGATCGCGGCTTCAGCCGCGATCCACCGAGGGCGCACAGTATGCAATATAGGGGCGGTCGCCGAAATACAAAGGCCCCGGGCGCGGTTACAAACCGGGCTGGGTAGGGCAGAATGATGTCATTCCGATAACAACAACAGGTGTCGCCGGTGATCGACGACCGGTTCCTCTACGAACGTATCAGCCGCCGTCTGCTTGAGCAGATTGGTGCCGGGTCCTTCGCCGTGGGGCAGAAACTGCCTTCGGTGCGGCGCATGAGCGCCCTGTTCAAGGTCAGCGTCAATACCGTGATGCAGAGCTACCGCCAGCTCGAGGCGGAGGGCTACCTGGATATCCGCCCCCAATCCGGCGTTTATGTGCGCAGCTCCGATGTCCTCGACATCCCGGAACCGGACGGTTCCCGCTACCCGCTGCTGCCGGTGGAAGTGTCGCTCAGCGAGCAGGTGCTGCATTACATGGAGCTGCACGCGGACCCGGCCATGGTACGGCTGGGCATCGCCCTGCCGGGCCCTGAGGTGCTGCCGGTGGACCGGGTGATGGCCACCATCCGTGATGTCACCCGCCACCATGCTCTGGACGCCTGGGACTACATGCACCCCAACGGCTGTCCCCTGTTTACCCACCATCTGGCGCGCCGCAGCCTGTCCTACGAGGTGCCGGTCACCGCCGAGGACATCATCGTCACCAGCGGCGCCATGGAGGCGCTGTCCCTGGCGTTGCGCAGCGTCAGCCGGCCGGGTGATACCGTGGTGGTGGAATCGCCCACCTACTACGGCGCCCTGCTGCTGCTGGAAACCCACCAGCGCAAGGTGGTGGAGGTGCCCACTCATCCACGCCAGGGCATCAGCCTCAGTGCCCTGGAACAGGTGTTCCGGCGCGGTGGCGTGGCCGCCTGCCTGGTGTCCACCAATGCCCAGAATCCACTCGGCTTCACCATGAGCCTGGAACGCAAGGCGGCCCTGGTGGCGCTCTCCGAACGCTACCAGGTGCCGCTGATCGAGAACGACGTTTGGGGCGATACCGTTTACCGGGAGCAGGCGCCGCCGGCCAAGGCGTTCGATCGCAGCGGGCTGGTGCTCTATTGCAGCAGCTTTTCCAAGAGTCTGATGCCGGGCCTGCGCATCGGCTGGGCGGCGGCGGGCCGGTTCCAGAAGCGCTTCCGGGAACTCAAGCAACTGAGCACCATTACGTCCACCTCGATCTCGCAGATCGTCATGGGGCGGCTACTGGAAAGCGGCTTCTACGCTCAGCATCTGCGCGAACTGCGCGGCCATCTGCAACAACAGGTGGACGCCATGGCCCGGGAGGTGCGCCGCTGTTTCCCGCCCGGCACCCGGCTGACCCGACCCACCGGTGGCTGCGTGCTGTGGGTGCGCCTGCCCGGCCGGGTGGACACCCGGGCCCTGTTCCAGCGCGCCGCCGCCCGTGGCATCCATGTGTTCCCCGGCGGCGTCTTTTCCCTGGATGGCAAGCACGCCGATTATCTGCGCCTCAACGCCGGCAGCCCGGTCACCGCTCAGGTGCGCCGGGCCTTGTGCTGGCTGGGGGAAACCGCCGCCGAGCTGGCGGCGGAGAACAAGCGGCGCTAGTCGCGGCTGAGGCCGGTGTAGTCGTCGCTGTAGCAGGGCGTGTTCCCGCACACATCCACCACCGCGCCGAACGATTTCAGGAATTCCGACTTTTGCAGCCGGGCGCTGACCGTGTTGCGCGGCGATTCGTGGGGGTCCTCGCCGGCTACCGGACCGGTGTTGGTGAGCGGCGCGAAGGGCGTGCCGTGGCCGCTGAGCGGGTCATGGTCGCCGCTGTCCCAGACCATCAGGGCATGGCCGTGGTAGGGGTATTGCTCGATGCGGTCGATGTCCACATAGGGGTTGGCGTCCGGATGCTCGCCGAGGCGGGCGGTGGGCTCGTGCATGGCGGCGCCGATGGTGCGGGCCATGATTTCCGCGCTCCATTCCGTGACCAGGTGATCGCCCAGGGCCGGATGCAGCAGCACCCGCTTGCCGGTGGGGGTGCCGGGCAGGTAGCGACCGGCCAGGTGGCTCAGATAGCCGTTGTTCTCGGCCCGGTCCCAGAGCATTTGCATCAGGCCCAACGTAAGGCTGCGGTCCAGTTCATTGGGATAGGCCTGATAGAGAATCACCCCGAAACGTTCCGCGAAGGGGCCATAGCGGCGTAGCAGCAGGCTGTAATTGCTGCCCGGCACGCCCAGTACGCCGCGCTGGATATTGGGCGCGGTGGCCACCAGCGCGCCACCCAGGATGCCGCCCTGGCTATTGCCATCGTAGAACACCTCGGTGGGGTCGTAGATCAGGGTATCGTCTGGTCCATGGTGGAAGGCCGGATGAGAGGCAAAGCCGTCCGGGTGCCGCAGCAGTTCGGCCAGGAACATGGCGTTGAGCAGGCCCTGCTGACTGCGGTCAAGCTGGTTGGGCAGCTGCGACAGGTCCGCCAGAAGGCGGTGGATCACCCCGGCCAGGAAATCCTCCTGGGCCATGCCGATCCAGTCGGTGGCGCAGAACAGAATGTTGTGCTCGGTCTGCATGGCGCGCACGTTGCCGGAGCGGAACTCACCGCCGGGCCCTTCGCCGAACAGACCATGGCCATAGAGCGCCGCCCGCGCCGGCGTCACCGGGCTGTTGGGATCGTCGAAGTCGGCCACCGCGGTGTCCGGTACCTGGCAGCGGAAGCGCGCGGTGACGGTATCGTCGCCGTTGAACCGGGTGGGCAGGGCATCCGGGTCGGTGTTGTCGTCATAGTGGAAACGGGAGCCGGGCACGCCGCCGGCCTGGTTCAGGAAGTTGGGCACCTGGAAGGTTCCGCTGATGCCCCTGCTCAAACCGGAGCGCGGGCTGCCCTGGATGCTCTCGCCCACCTCGTCCACGGTGAACGACGGCGCGCCGCCGCCCAGGCTGGCGAAGGCCTGGTCGCGGATGTGCAGCAGCCGTTCGGTGAGGCTCTTCTGGCTGGCCACGGTAAAGGACCAGGCCTGCACCAGCCCGTCCCGCTCGATGCCATGGCTTTCCAGGGTGGTGAACAGGGTGTTCATGGCGTCCCGCCGGGCCTCCAGCACCGGCTGGCCGGTATCCAACCCGTCCCGGTAAGCCCTGAACAGGGGCGTCGCCGCGATGGCCTGGCCCTGGCTGTCCACCAGATTGCGCAGTACCACCAGATAGGTGCGTCCTTCGATCAGGTTTTTCGCCGGGCGGATGATCAGTGCCCGACCCTCGTCGCTGCTGGCATTGGCGTCCAGTTCCGCCCAGATCAGTTGCCGCTCGCCGGTTTCAGCGTCCAGCACCAGGATCGGCGCGTCCGGATTCCTGGCCTCGGACAGATCCCCGATGCCCACCGCGCCGCTGGCGGCCAGGTCCACATCCGCCACCCGCGTCTGAATCATGGCCCCCGGCGAAAAGCCGTCGTTACGGTTCCACTCGGTGGGGTCGATGGGCGTGGCCTCGGTGGTCTCCACGCCGGTGGGCGCGTAGGGGTTGGCGGCAATGGACACGGGCTGGGCCACCGGCATTGCCTGGGGCTGGAAATTCACCCGTCGGCCGGTGGGCGTGGTGCTGTCGGCGCGGGTAAAGAAGTCGTTGGGGAACGGGTACAGGCAACGGTCGGTAACGGTCAGATCGCAGTATTCGGCGGTGTTCAGATCCAGGCCGGAGAGGTCCACCCCGGGGGCGGGTTCCGCCCCGCCGGAGGAGCTTGAGCCGCCGCAGCCGGACAGCAGGATGAATACGCAGGCGGCGCCGGTGGCCAGGGCCGCGCCGGGGAATCGGAGCAAGGGCATGGTTGGGTCTCCCGAAATTTATTTGTTGTTGTGTGCTGATTATTGGGCCACTCAACCGCTGGGTGAACCAGATACAGTTGCCAGGATTCCACTGCAACAGTCCCGCCACTGTGTCAGCCATTTACGGAAAACTGTATCTGTTATGCCGCCGCCGTCGCTCCTACCTTGAAGCCACCGGGTCATGGCCTGGATAACAACAATATCGAGGAGAGCATCATGTCAGTACGCGTAACGGGCGGCGCGCTCGCGTTGGCGGTCGCCAGTCTGCTTGCCGCCTGCGGCGGCGATTCCAGTTCCAGTTCTTCCGAGGCGGCGCCGTCCGCCAGCCTGCGGGTGGTGTCCAGCGAGCCACAATGGGTTAGTGGCGGTGATGCCCGGGTGGCGGTGCGCGGTGATGCCGACCTGCTGGCCGGGGCGCACCTGCGCCTCAACGGCGAGGATCTGGACACCGAAGGATTCCAGGCCAGCGGCGAAGGCGTCGAGGGGATGGTCCGTGGCCTTGAACAGGGCGACAACGAACTCACGGTCTGGCACCCGGATCACGGTACCCTGGCCCGCCTCACCCTCACCAACTATCCGGTGGAGGGACCGATGTTTTCCGGCCCGCATCAGTACCCCTTTGTGTGCACCACGGTATCCGAGCTGGGCAAGCAGCCGCTGGTGGACACCGATGGCAACGAGGGCTTTCCGGTCTATGACGACCAGAATCAGCAGATCGGGCTGAGCCGCGACTGCGGCATCGAGCCCTACACCGAATACTGGTACCGCACCACCGGCGGCCAGTATCAACCGCTGCCGGATGGCGGTTCCCGCCCGGCGGACATGGCCACCACCATCCTGTCGGACGGCCGCGAGGTGGATTTCGTGGTGCGCTGGGAACGCGGCACCATCAACCGCTTTATCTATTCCATCGCCATGCTCGCCGAGGCCGGCGAGGAAGCCGGTTCCCTGGACACCGGCCTGTGGAACGGGCGCCTGATGTTCCGCTTCCAGGGTGGCGTGGGCATTGGTCACACGCAGGGCAGCATGGATTACAAACGCCGTGCGCTGCAGCCGGATGTGCTCGGCCAGGGCTACGCCATCATTTACTCCACCGGCACCCGCATGAGCGAGCACTACAATATGCAAGTGGGGGGCGAGACCGCGCTGATGGTCAAGGAGCGGTTCCTGGAGGAATACGGCGAGCCACTGTACACGGTGGGGCTGGGCGCCTCCGGCGGTGCCATTCAGCAATACGTGTACGCGCAGAATCACCCGGGTTTGATCGACGCGGCGATTCCGGTGCAAAGCTACCCGGACATGGTCACCCAGACCATCCACATCGGTGACTGCGAGTTGCTTGAGTACTACATGGACGCCACCGACAAGGACAACCCCAAGTGGGCGACCACCAAGAACCGTACCTGGCTGGTGGGCCTCAACGCGGAGGACGACGTGGAAGATCCGCTCTACGCCGCCAAGCAGCAGCTCGGTTATGGCGGCGCGCCGGGTTCCACCGAGTGCGTGGAATCCTGGCGCGGCCTCACGCCCCTGACCATGAATCCCTACTACGGCCAGGCCGACAACCAGGATCAGATGCAGCCGCCGGGTCTGATGGCCACGGTGAACTGGAGCCACTACGACGACCTGCGCAACATCTACGGCGTCGATGGCGACGGCTATCCGCACACCCTGTTCGACAACGTGGGCGTGCAGTACGGCCTGGAATCATTGAACGCGCACCGCATTACCCCGGAGGAATTCCTCGACCTGAATGCCCGGGTGGGGGGTTGGAAGGACCAGAAGGACATGGTGCAGGAAGGCTTCCCGTTCCTGGGCAGCGAGCAGGATGTGATGAACGATCCGTCCATCTTTGACCCCTGGAGCAGCCGCAACATGACCCTGGGCAGCGACCCGTCGTCGCCGGCGCCGCGCACCGAGGGTGACCTGGAAGCCATGAACGGCGCCTACCAGTCCGGGATGGTGTTCCACGGCGAGGCGGAAGGCATTCCGATCATCGATTACCGTCCCTACCTGGAACACGAGCTGGACATGCACAACGTGCATCAGTCCTTCGTGGTGCGCCAGCGCATGCGGGACCATGACGGTGATGCGGACAATCAGGTGATCTGGTTCACCGACGCGCGGCCCGAGGAAAACTACAGCGCGGTTCCCCTGGCTCTGGAGGTGATCGACGACTGGATGGCCAATCTGCGCGCCAACCCGGAAGCCGGCGTGGCCGGCAACAAACCGGAGCTGGCGGTGGATACCTGCTTCGACACCGACGGCAACCTGATCGCCCGGGGCGACGATGTCTGGAACGGCATTCTGGATGAGCAGGACGACGGAGCCTGCACCGCGCACTTCCCGGTCCATTCCACCTCGCGGATCGTCGCCGGCGCGCCGATTCAGGGCGATGTGTTCAAGTGCGCGCTGAAGCCCATGTCGGTGGCCCTGGAGGACGGCACCTACGGCACCTGGCAGCCCACTTCCGACCAGGTGAACCGCCTCAACGCCATCTTCCCCGACGGCGTGTGCGACTACAGCCAGCCCGACCAGGGCCGGCCGGAGGATTTGTGAGATAGCGCCCAGGCGCTTGATCGGGAGAGCTCGATCCTTGTGTCCTCGTCAGGCTCGGGACGCCGGCAACGGTGATGTTTGACGAGTCTCGGCCCCGCTTCGGCGGGGCTTTTTTTGTTGATCGAGCTTTGGCGGGAAATCGATGCGGGAGGTCTCTATCCGGGACGCGGATCTGTGTGGGTGCCTTCCGGGATCGCTCAAGCCATTCCTGGGCGCTCCCGTTTTTGGCATCCCTGCCAAAAAGGGTCCCGGAAGGGCGTCGCGCCCTGAGCCGCGCCCCGGCTGGAGCGAAATTTCCTGCCAAAGCGCGGCTATGCTTCCCCGCAGGCACGTCGGGCCTTGGCGACGTTCTCTTCCAGGTGCGCCGGATTCACGGTGCCGGCGATCACCGCGCCCACGCCCGGCGTGCCCAGCACCAGGTCCAGGCTGGCCTGTACCGGGTCCGGGTGGTCGGCGGCCAGGTGGCCGCTGGCGAAGGCCTTCTTGATCAGAATGCCCTTGCCGTGTTCAGCGGCGTAGTCGATCACCGGCTTTTCGTCGCGCTCGGCCAGGTTGTAGGTGACCATGGCCAGATCGGCGCGGCGCAGGGTTTCCAGGCCGCCTTCCACGGTCTTGGTGGAAACGCCAGTGGCGCGGATTTTCCCTTCCCGTTTCAGATCGTCGAGCACTTCCAGGGTGCCCTGGCGCAGCACCTCCAGATCGTTGCCGTCGGAGTGCACCAGCACGCAATCCAGATAATCGGTGGCCAGCCGGCGCAGGCTGCGTTCCACCGAGGCGCGGGTATGCTCCGGGCTGAAGTCGAAGTGGCTTTGGCCATTGTCGAATTCCTCCCCCACCTTGGAGACGATCACCCAGTGGTGGCGGTCGGTAAGCAGCTCGCCGAGCCGCTCCTCGCTGCGGCCGTAGGCCGGGGCGGTATCGATCAGATTGATGCCCAGGTCCCGGGCACGGGCCAGCAGGTGGCGCACCGCGTCGTCGTCCGGGATGGAGAAGGCGGTGGGGTATTTGACGCCCTGGTCGCGGCCGATCTTCACCGTGCCCAGGCCCAGGGCGCTCACCGTCAGGCCGGTGTCGCCGAGCGCGCGCAGGAAACTCATCCGTGCTCTCCGAAGCAGCGGTACCACTGGGGCTGGCCCACCGGGGCCCGGGGCAGAGCCTCGGGCAACTCGCCCAGGGGCGCGCCGGGGGTCAGGCCGTGCTCGGCCACCAGGGCGTCGACCCGGTCGCCCAGGTCCGGGGCCAGGGTCAGCTTGGTGGGCCAGGTGATGATCAGATCGCGGTCCCGGCGGGCGTAGGCGTTGTCCGGCTTGGCCAGGCCATGCTGGCGCGGCTCGGCGCGGGCCACATCGAGAGTGGCGAAACGGGCGTCGCTGAAATCCAGCCATGGGAACAGGGCGTCCAGCTCGGCGCGGGCGGCGGCGATCTGCTGTTGGTCGCTGCGCTCCACGCCTTTTTCCGCCAGTTCGCCGCCCAGGTACCAGACCAGGTCACCGTCCGGCAGCTCGTGGGTGGTGACGGTGAGACGCGGCTTGTTGCTGGCGCCCACGCAGTGCGCATAGAGCCGGTGCCCCAGCCGGTGCTTGACCAGTACCATTTTCAAGGGCCGGCTCTGAGCCGCTTCGCGGGGAAACAGCCGGCTTTTCTGGGCGTCGGCGAGCAGGGCGGCGTTGCCCTCGCCGGCGGCCAGCACGGTGAGGCGCGGCTCGATGCGCACGCCGTTGATGGATACCGCGCGCAGGCCGTCATCGCTCCATTCCAGCTGGTCCTGGCCCGGTTCGAAGCACAGCAGCCGGTCGCGCACCGGCGCCACCAGCACCCGCAGCAGGCTTTCCGTGTCCACCACCAGATCGTCGAGCCGGTAAACCCGGCCCTTGAAGCGTGGGTTGGCCAGGGCCGAGGGGAACTGGTCACGGCTCAGTTTTTCGATCCGCCCGCGCAGCATCTTGCTGGCGAAGAAACTGGTCATGCGGCTGGCCACGGAGCCGGTGGACCACAGGTTCTGGGTATCGGAGAGCACCCGCAGGCCGCTCAGGTCGACGTTGTCGCGGCCGTCGATGGCGGCACGCCAGCGGTCCGGCATGCCGGCGATCGCCTCGGACTCGCTGGACAGGCCGCCGCCCAGAGCGTATTTCAGGCCGCCGTGGATAATGCCCTGGCTGGCCAGGGTCTGGGCGCCGCCCAGGGTGCCGGTTTCCAGCAGCAGGCACTGGAAGCCGCGGGCCCGCAGGCTGTGCATCAGCCACAGGCCGGCGATGCCGCCGCCGAAGATCAGAATGTCCGGTGTCAGGCTGGGCGCCCGGGCGTTGTCGGTCATGGCTCTACCTCGGTTCAATGCGCGGCTATGCTAGCATAGGAGGGGAAAGACGCTTGCACGCAACACGCTTGCACGTCCGCCCGCGGCGCGTGCAAGCGTGTTGCGTGTTTGCGTGCAGGTGCTCTCCCAAGGATTTTTCATGCGCTCGCTGTACACCCTGCTCTGGTACTTCTCCCTGCCCCTGTTATTCCTGCGCCTGTGGTGGCGCGGCCGGCGCGCGCCCGCCTACCGGCAACGCTGGCGCGAGCGCCTGGCGCTGGGCTACCGGCGCGGCACCCTGAATGGCAGCGTCTGGGTGCACGCGGTGTCCGTGGGCGAGACCCTGGCGGCGGCACCGCTTATCGAGGGGTTACTGGCGGCCCATCCGGACACGCCTCTGGTGGTGACCACCACCACCCCCACCGGCTCGGAGCGGGTGCGTGCTTTGTTCGGCGAGCGCGTCACCCATGTTTACTGCCCCTGGGAATTGCCCGGTGCCTACCGGCGTTTCCTGGATGCTTTCGATCCCCGCCTGGTGGTGATCCTGGAAACCGAGCTGTGGCCGAATCTGTGCGCCGCCGCCAAGGCCCGGGGGGCGAAACTGCTGCTGATGAACGGCCGGCTTTCGGAGAAAAGCTACCGGGGCTACGCCAGGCTGCCGCGCCTGGTGCGGCCGATGCTGGCGCGTTTCGACACCCTGGCGGTGCAGACCGAAGCGGAGGCCCGCCGCTTCGAGGCATTGGGCGCGAGCCGGTCGCGGCTGGTGGTCAACGGCAGCGTCAAATTCGACCTGACCCTGGACGACGCGGTGCGTGAACGGGCCGCCGCGTTGCGCGTGCCCTGGGGCGAGCGGCCGGTGTGGATCGCCGCCAGCACCCACCCGGGCGAGGACGAGATCGTGCTGGCTTCCCACCGGCGCTTGCGGGCCACGCATCCGGACGCCCTGCTGATTCTGGTGCCGCGCCATCCGGAGCGCTTCGACGACGTCGCCGCCCTGGTACGGCGAGCCGGCCTGGGGCTCGCCCGCCGCAGCCGGCAGGAGGCGGTGGACGACGGCGTCGCGGTTTACCTGGCGGACACCATGGGTGAGCTGCTGATGCTGTTCGGCGCCGCCGATCTGGCCTTCGTGGGCGGCTCCCTGGTGCCGGTGGGTGGTCACAACCTGCTGGAGCCGGCGGCCTGGGGCAAGCCGGTGCTGACCGGGCCCCATCTGCACAATTTCACCGCCATCGCCGCCCTGCTGGACGAAGCCGGAGCGCTCTCGGTGGTGTCGGGAGAGGAGCAACTGGCGGCGACGCTGGCCGCCCTTCACGACGACGCCGGCGAGCGCCGGCGTCGGGGGGAAGCGGCGGCCGGGGTGGTGGCCGCCAATCGGGGCGCGCTTCAGCGCGGGCTGAACATTTGCGCTTCGCTCTGGCCTTCCAGGTCCGGGTTGTAAAGATCCAGGGTCTCCTGGCCGGACAGCCACTCGTTCACCGCCACCAGATCCTCCACGTCCAGTTCGCCGGCGGCGGACTTCAGCGTCAGGGTATCCAGGATGTAGTCGTAGCGGGCATTGGCGTAGTCGCGCTGGGCGGCGTACAGGGCCTGTTGGGCGTTGAGCACGTCGACCACGTTGCGGGTGCCCACCTCATAGCCGGACTGGGTGGCTTCCAGGGCGGAGCGGGCGGAACGGATCGCCTGCTTGCGGGCCTGCACGCGCAGGGCGTCCGCTTCCACGGTGCGGTAGGAGGTGCGCGCCTGCTGGCTGATGTCGCGGATCGCCTGCTCGTATTGCTGCTGGGCGGCGTCCGCTTGCAACGCGGCCTGCTTGCGCTGGCTGTTCAGGCCGCCGCCGCGGAACAGCGGCATGCTCACTTCGATACCCACCTGGGTGCCGTGGTTGTCCGGCGTGATACCGGTGCTGCCGCTGCCCACGGCGGCGCCGGAATCGTCGTCCGGGTCGGTGTGGTTGTGGGTGTAGCTGCCCACCAGTTGCACCTGGGGCATCATGGCGCCGAACTGGCGGTCGGCGGTGAAGCCGGCGGCCTTGGCGTTGTACTGGGCGGCCAGGATCTGCGGGTTCTGGTAAGCGGCCTTGTCGATCCAATCGGTCATGACCGCCGGCTCCGGCCCGGCCATGGGCAGCTCCTCGCGCAGTTCCGCCAGGGTTTCCCACTGACGGCCGGTGAGGGTCTCGAGCTGGTCCCGGGCGATCTCGAATTCCTGGCGGGCGACGATCAGGTTCACCCGGGTCAGGTCATAGGCGGCCTGGGCTTCTTCCACGTCGGTGCTGGGCACCAGGCCCACGTCGAAGCGTTCCTGGGTCTGTTCCAGCTGGCGGCCGATGGCCTTCTCCTCGGCCTGGGCGGAGACCAGGGTGTCCCAGGCGCGCAGCACGCCGAAGTAGCCCTGGGCGGTGCGCAGCACGAAGTCCTGGCGGGCCTGGTAGAAATTGGCCTGGGCCACGGAGGTGAATGCCTTGGCTTCCTTGTAGCCGTAGAAGGCGTCCAGGCGGAACAGCGGCTGGGCCAGGGTCACGGTGGTGGCCTCGCTGTCATACTCGAGATCAACGTCGCCGTCCTCGATGGTGCGATCGTTCCGGTAGCTGCCGTAGGAGGCGTCGAGGGTCGGCAGCAAGGCGGCGCGGCCCTGTACCAGGGTTTCCTGCTCCGCTTCCCAGGTCTTGCGATCGGCGCGCCAAGTGCCATCGTAATCCCAGGCCGCATTGGCCACGTCGGTGAGATCGGCGGCCTGGACGGCGCCGGTGGCCAGCAGGGCCATCAGCATGCCGAGGGGCGTTAGGGAACTGCGCTTCATGGGTTCATCCACCGTGTTTAGGGTTCTTGGAAAGCTGAACTGGGCAGTATGGTAATAGTAAGTCCACCGGATTGACACTCCCGCCCGACCGGAATGCCGCCGTGTCGCGGTTGTTCGGCTTTGACACCGTGGCTATAGTGGGGCCTGCCGCCGACCTCCCCCCGTGGGCCGTCCGCCGGACGGGTTCCGGGAGCGGGGCGTCTTCCTCCCTATTCATACGCAGCCTGGAGGCCGAACGTGCCCGACGAGCAACGTCACGCCGTACCCAATGCCATCGACGAAGCCTGCCAGCCTATCGCGGGTTCGCGAAAAATTTATGTGACCGGCAGCCGGGCCGATATCCGGGTGCCGATGCGGGAAATCCGCCAACAGCCCACGCCTCTGGCGGACGGGAAGTTCGAGGATAACCCGCCGCTGGCGGTTTATGATACCTCCGGTCCCTACACCGACCCGGACGCCAGCATCGATGTGCGCCAGGGCCTGCCCGCCCTGCGTGGTGCCTGGATCGAGGAACGGGGCGACAGTGAGCAACTGGATGGCCTGACCAGTGAATTCGGCCGTCGCCGCGCCCGCGACATCGCCACCGAGGGATTGCGGTTTCCGCATGTGCGCGCGCCGCGCCGCGCCCGTGCCGGCGCCAATGTATCTCAGATGCACTATGCCCGGCAGGGCATCATCACGCCGGAGATGGAGTTCATCGCCATCCGTGAAAATCAGCGGCTGCGCGAGCACCGCGAGGCGGGGCTGCCCACCGGCCAGCATCCGGGGCAGAGCTTTGGCGCCGCGATTCCCGATGAGATCACGCCGGAATTCGTGCGCGACGAGGTGGCGCGCGGTCGGGCGGTGATCCCGGCCAACATCAACCACCCGGAAATCGAGCCGATGATCATCGGCCGCAATTTCCTCACCAAGATCAACGCCAATATCGGCAACTCCGCGGTCACTTCGTCCATCGAGGAAGAGGTGTCCAAGATGACCTGGGCCACCCGCTGGGGTGGCGATACGGTGATGGATCTGTCCACCGGCCAGAACATCCACGAAACCCGCGAGTGGATTCTGCGCAACTCGCCGGTGCCGATCGGTACCGTGCCGATCTACCAGGCCCTGGAAAAGGTCAACGGCATCGCCGAGGACCTGACCTGGGAGATCTATCGCGACACGCTGATCGAACAGGCGGAGCAAGGCGTCGATTACTTCACCATCCACGCCGGCGTGCTGCTGCGCTACGTGCCGATGACCGCCAATCGCACCACCGGCATCGTGTCGCGCGGTGGCTCGATCATGGCCAAGTGGTGCCTGGCGCATCATACGGAGAGTTTCCTCTATACCCACTTCGAGGAAATTTGCGAGATCATGAAGGCCTATGACGTCACCTTCAGCCTGGGCGACGGTCTGCGCCCCGGGTCCCTGGCGGACGCCAACGACGAGGCCCAGTTCTCCGAGCTGCGCACCCTCGGCGAACTCACCAAGATTGCCTGGAAGCATGACGTGCAGGTGATGATCGAGGGCCCCGGCCATGTGCCGATGCACATGATCAAGCAGAACATGGACGAGCAGCTCAAGCACTGCGACGAGGCGCCGTTCTATACGCTTGGGCCGTTGACTCTTGATATTTCCCCGGGCTACGACCACATCAGCAGCGCCATCGGCGCCGCCATGATCGGCTGGTACGGCACCGCCATGCTCTGCTACGTGACGCCCAAGGAGCACCTCGGGCTGCCCAACCGGGAAGACGTGAAGGAAGGCATCATTACCTACAAGATCGCCGCCCACGCCGCCGATCTGGCCAAGGGCCACCCGGGTGCCCAGCTTCGTGACAACGCGTTGTCCAAGGCGCGCTTCGAATTCCGCTGGGAAGATCAGTTCAACCTGGGGCTGGACCCGGACCGGGCGCGGGCCTTCCACGACGAGACCCTGCCCAAGCAGGCGCACAAGGTGGCGCATTTCTGCTCCATGTGCGGGCCCAAGTTCTGTTCCATGAAGATCAGCCAGGAGGTACGCGATACCTATGGTGATGGTCGTGCCCAGGTGGCGGAGGCGGAAGCCGGCATGGAAGAGAAGTCCCGGGAGTTTCGTGACAAGGGAGCGGAGATTTATCACAAAGCCCATGAATGATCCGAAACCGGTCTTCACCGTCAAGGACGTGGAAATCCTGGAACGGGAAACCCCGTTCCAGGGCTTTTTCCGGGTCGAGCGGCTGACTCTGCGTCACCGCCATTACGAGGGCGGCTGGGGCGCGCCGGTCACGCGTGAACTGTTCGTGCGTCCGCCGGCGGCGGCGGTGCTGCCCTATGATCCGGTGCGTGGCGAAATTCTGCTGGTCGAGCAATTTCGCGTCGGCGCGCTGGAGTGGCGCGACACCCCCTGGTGCCTGGAGCTGGTGGCCGGCCTCGCCGATAAGGAAGGCGAGCCGGTGGCCGATCTGGTGCGCCGCGAAGCGTTCGAGGAAGCCGGCGTGGAAATCGGCGATCTGCGCCCGGTGGCCCATTACATGCCCAGCCCCGGCGGTTCCAACGAGCGGCTCCGGGTGTTTGTCGGCCAGGCGGATTTGAGCGAGGCCGGCGGCATCCACGGTGTCGCCGACGAAGGGGAGGACATTCGCGTGGTGGTGCAGCCGGTGTCCGCCATCGAGTCGTTGCTCCAGAGTGGCCGGGTGGACAATGCCGCCTCGCTGATCGCCCTGCAATGGCTGCTGTTGCACCGTGACGCTCTGGACCGGGAGTGGCGCCCGTGAGTGGCGCGCGCCGCTACCGGCTGGACTTTCGCGACCTGATGGCTCAATGCGAGTCCAACTACGCGCGCCTGCAGCCGCTGCTGCGGGCCCTGGGCGAGCGCGACAGCCTGGACCTGACCTTGGGCCGCGAGCGCGTTCGCACGGTGTCGATCCAGGTGCTGGAGCGTTCCCCCTACACCACCACCCTGCGCCTGCAGGACCAGGCGGTGCACGATGCCATGCCGGCGCCCCGGCTCACCGTGCGCCTCTACCACGATGCCCGCCTGGCGGAAGTCACCGAGGCAAGCCCGTTCCGGCGTGTGCAGGCCCGCTATCCCTATCCCAATTCGCACATGCATCAGCGTGACGAGAAGGCCCAGTGGAACCGCTTCCTGGGAGAATGGCTCAGCCATGTGCGCGATCACGGGCACGACACCGCCGAGCCCTGGCGCCGTTCCGGCACCGGGGATTGACGGCGGCTGCTTTTCGGAGTGCGTAATGGTTCCTGAAACGGGAACCCCCTTCTGGCAAACCGCCACTATCTTAGATATAACCGTATGTCCGCCGGCCTCCAAGGGGAGGAGACCGGTATCGCCGCCTGGGAACGCCGGCATCAACGACGACGACCTGAAATAACGAGAACGCGGGGGATCATGAACGACGGGAGCGGGGCTTTGACGCAACCGGTGAGACCGCTGCGCGTGGTGCAGCTATCCGACTTTCACCTCTTCGCCGATCCGCAGGGCTGTCTGCTGGGGCTGAACACCCAGTTCAGTCTGGATAAGGTGCTGGAGCGGGTGCGACAGGAGCAGGCCGCGCCGGACCTGGTGGTGGCCACCGGCGACCTGTCCCAGGACGGTTCCTTCGAATCCTATCAGCGCCTGGAGCGGACCCTGGCGGAATTGCCGGCGCCCATCTACTGGCTGGAAGGCAACCATGACAAGCCGGCCCCCATGATGCGTGCCCTCAAGGACCATGAAGCGCGCATCAGCCCCTGTGTCGCCGAGCTGGGCAGCTGGACCCTGGTGCTGCTCGATTCCACCATCCCCGGCGAGGTGCCCGGTGACCTGTTCGAGGAGGACCTGGCCTTCCTCGACCGGGCCCTGTCCGAAGCCCGCGGCGAGCACCTGCTGGTGTGCCTGCACCATCACCCTGTGCCGATGAACAGCCGCTGGCTGGATACCCAGCTGGTCGGCAGCGCCGAGCGCTTCTTCAAGGTCATCGATGCCCACCCCCGGGTGCGCGGCATTCTCTGGGGGCATGTGCACCAGGAATATGACGGCCACCGTAATGGGGTGCGCTTGCTGTCGGTGCCGAGCACCTGCGTGCAGTTCAAACCCGGCAGCGATGACTTCGCCGTGGACGACGCCAACCCCGGTTACCGCTGGCTGGACCTGTACCCCGACGGCGGCATCGAAACCGCCGTCAGCCGGGTGGAAGGCATCGACTTCAAGGTCGATTTCTCCGTGAAGGGCTACTGAACGCCGGCCCGTCCGGTTCCTCGAATTCCAGCGTTGAAAACGCCACCGCGCAGAACAACGAGTTCAGTCTTTTCATGTCGCCAATCAGTTCCAGGTGCAGGGAACTGGTCTCGATGCTCTGCACCACCCGGCGGTGCAGACGTTCCAGATGGGCGTGGGAGAGCTGGCGCTGGCGGTCCCGGAAGCGGTCCTTCTCGATCAGCAGCTGGCGGGCGCTTTCCGGGTCGCCGTCGAGAAACACGGACAGGCCCAGGCGCAGGTTGTCATGCAGCTGCCCGTGCAGATCGATCAGTTCCCGCAGGCCGCTGTCGGAGAATGCCCGGCGCCGGGCGGTCTTGCGGTCGCGGACCTTCTCCATCATGTGCTCGATCTGGTCGCCGGCCTGCTCCAGGTTGATGCTCATCTCCATTACCTGGGACCAGCGATGCTGGTCGGTGTCGTGCAGTTGCTCCCGGGACACCCGGGCCAGATACAGCTTGATGCCGGTGTAGAGCGCGTCCAGTTCGTCGTCCTGACGGCCCAGGTCCCGGGCCGGGCCGGGGCGTTCGTCGCGCAGCGCCTCGAGGATGGCATCAAGCATCGCTTCCACGGTGTCGCCCATGCGCAGCACCTCCCGGGTGGCGTTGGCCAGGGCCAGCCGTGGCCGGTCCAGGGCCGCCGGGTCCAGATGGCGGGGCCGGGGAGCGTCGCCGTGACTACCTGAGTCCGGCATCAAACGGGTGGTGAAGCGCGCCATGACACCGGTGAACGGCAGCAACAGCAGGCAGCGGGCGCCATTGTAGACGACATGAAAGCCGATCACCCGGTCCTGATCGTCGAACGGCAGGGTAGTCAGCCAGTCCGCCAGCCAGGGTACCGCTGGCAGCACCAGGGCCAGCCCGAGCAGCTTGAACAGCAGGTTGCCCAGGGTCACGCGCCGGCCGGCGGCATTGTGCAGGCTGGTATTCATCAGTGCCAGCAGGCCGCTGCCCACGTTGGCGCCCACCACCAACGCCAGGGCCACCGGCAGCGGCAATACCCCGGCGGCGGCCAGGGTGGCGGTGAGCAGCACCGCCGCCAGGCTCGACCAGGTGAGCATGGCGAACAGGGCGCCGACCACGGCGTCCAGCATCAGGTCGCCGGTGAGGGACTGGAACAGCACCTGCACGCCCCGGGCCTCGGTGATCGGGGCCATGGCGTCGATGATCAACTCCAGGGCCAGCAGGATCAGCCCCAGGCCGATGGCCACCCGCCCCAGCTGGCCGGCACGGCTCTGCTTGCGAGACAGAAACAGGGGCACGCCGACGATCACCAGCAGCGGCCACAGCCATGACAGGTCCAGGGTCAGCACCCGGGCCATCACCGCGGTGCCCAGGTCGGCGCCCAGCAGAATCGCCAGGGCGGTGGCCAGGGGCATCAGCCGGTCGGCCACGAAACCGCTGGCCAGCAGGGCGGTGGCGTTGCTGCTTTGCACCAGCGCGGTGACGCCGGTGCCGGCGGCGAACGCCAGCGGTCGGTTCAGGCGGCCGCCCAGCAGGCGCCGCAGGCGCGCGCCATACACCCGCAGCACGCCTGTGCGGACGATGTGGGTGCCCCATACCAGCAGGGCCACCGCGGAAACCAGGTGCAGCAGGGTCATCATGGTGGTGCCGGCCTCCCGCTCCTTCGGATGGTCATCGCACCGTTATAACACGTCGCCGGCATTGGCCGCCGCCGACGCGGCGGGTACCCTTGGTGCCCGTGACCGATCCCGACGCCCAGGATGGACCCCCGATGAGTCAGACCGCTCTTTCCCTCGTTTACATCCATGGCTTCAACAGCTCGCCGGCGTCATTCAAGGCCGGCGTATTGCGCGACGTGTTCGAGCGCGCCGGTGCCGGCGAGCGCCTGTATATCCCGGCGCTGCCGCCGGAGCCGCGCCGCGCCATGGCAACCCTGGAGGCGACCCTGGCCGCCGCGGGGCCCTGCGCGCTGCTGGGGTCGTCCCTGGGGGGCTTCTATGCCACCTGGCTGGCGGAGCACCATGATCTGCGCGCGGTGCTGGTCAATCCGGCGGTGCGGCCCTGGCGACTACTGGACAAATACACAGGTATCAATCATAACTATCACACCGGCGAAGCCTATGAGCTGGACCCGGCCTGGGTGGAACAACTACGCCACTACGCGGTGCCGGAGCCGGGCAAACCCGAGCAGTTGCTGCTGCTCACCCAGACCGGCGACGAGTCCCTGGACTGGCGCGAGGGCTGGGAATACTACGCCGACTGTCACCTCTACCGGGGACTGGGTGGCAGCCACGGCTTTGATGACTTCGACGCCTTTATTCCGCTAGTGTTGCGCTTTTGCGGAATAGAGCTTTAAACCGCCTGACGCTGGACGCCAGACGCCGGACGCTTGAATTGCCCGGCGCCTGGCGTCCGGCATCAAGCGTCAAGCGCATTTAGGAAATCTATGAGCAACGCCTACACCTCCGAGAACATCGAGGTCCTCTCGGGCCTGGAACCGGTGCGCAAACGCCCGGGCATGTACACCGACACCAGCCGCCCCAACCACCTGATCCAGGAAGTGGTCGACAACTCCGTGGACGAGGCCCTGGCCGGCCACGCCAAGAGCATCCGCGTCACGCTGCTGGCGGACGGTGGCATTGAAGTGGAAGACGATGGCCGCGGCATGCCCGTGGACCCGCACCCGGTGCAGAAGAAGCCCGGCGTGGAAGTGATCCTCGCCACCCTGCACGCCGGCGGCAAGTTCTCCAACAAGAACTACCAGTTCTCCGGCGGCCTGCACGGGGTCGGCGTGTCGGTGGTCAACGCCCTTTCGAAAAAGCTGGAAGTGCTGGTCAAGCGCGACGGTCAGTTGCACCGCATGGAATTCGGCGGCGGTGAGAAGGTCAGCGACCTGGAAGTGGTCGACACGGTGGGCAAGCGCAACACCGGCACCATCATGCGCTTCTGGCCGGACGAGAAATATTTCGATTCACCGAAGATTTCGGTATCGCGTCTGCGCCACCTGCTGCGCGCCAAGGCAGTGCTGTGCCCGGGGCTGAACGTGACCCTGGACAACAAGCAGACTGGCGAAAGCGAAACCTGGGAATTCGCCGACGGCCTGGTGGAATACCTGGTGGACAGCACCCGGGGCTGGGAGCGGGTACCGTCGGAGCCGTTCGATGGCGCCATGAGCGGCGACACCGAGGCGGTGGACTGGGCGGTGCTGTGGCTGCCGGAAGGCGGCGAGCTGGTCACCGAGTCCTATGTGAACCTGATTCCCACCGCCCAGGGCGGCACCCACGTGAACGGCCTGCGCTCCGGCCTGCTGGAGGCGATGCGCGAGTTCTGCGAATTCCGCAACCTGCTGCCGCGCGGCGTCAAGCTGACCCCCGAGGACATCTGGGACCGGGCCTGTTACGTGCTCAGCGTGAAAATGCAGGACCCGATGTTCGCCGGCCAGACCAAGGAGCGGCTCAGCTCCCGGCAGACCGCGCCGTTCGTGTCCGGGGTGGTCAAGGACGCCTTCTCCCTGTGGCTCAACCAGCACACCGACGAGGCCGAGCGCCTCGCCGAGCTGTGCATCAACAACGCTCAGAAGCGCCTGCGGGCCGCCAAGAAAGTGACCCGCAAGAAAGTGGTCAGCGGCCCGGCGCTGCCCGGCAAACTGGCGGACTGCACCAGCGACGATCCGGCCCAGACCGAAATTTTCCTGGTCGAAGGGGACTCCGCCGGCGGCTCCGCCAAGCAGGCCCGCGACCGGGTCTACCAGGCGATCATGCCGCTGCGCGGCAAGATCCTGAACACCTGGGAAGTGGACCCGGGGGAAGTGCTGGGCAGCCAGGAAATCCACGACATCGCCGTGGCCCTGGGCATCGAGCCGGGCAGCGACGATCTCACCGGCCTGCGCTACGGCAAGGTGTGCATCCTCGCCGACGCGGACTCCGACGGGCTGCACATCGCCACCCTGCTGTGCGCCCTGTTCCTGCGTCACTTCCCGTCGCTGGTGCGCGGCGGCCACGTGTTCGTGGCGATGCCGCCGCTGTACCGCATCGACGTGGGCAAGGACGTCTATTACGCCCTCGACCAGGAGGAGCGCGCCGGCGTGCTCGACCGCATCAAGGCGGAGAAAAAACGCGGCAAGGTCAGCGTCACCCGCTTCAAGGGGCTCGGTGAGATGAGCCCCCTGCAGCTACGCGAGACCACCATGGCCCGGGACACCCGCCGCCTGGTACGCCTGAGCGTGGATGGCGCTGACGATACCCATCAGCTGATGGACATGCTGCTGAGCAAAAAGCGCGCCTCCGACCGCAAGGTCTGGCTGGAACAGAAAGGCAACCTGGCCGAAGTATAAAGGCGCTTGCACGCGACACGCTTACACGCTGGCGCGCTTTTTCGCGTGTAGCGTGTCAGCGTGTTGCGTGCAAGCCAACGAGCATAGCGAGTAATCATGGCTGACGATTTCGAAGATCTTTCCCTCCGCGATTACACGGAGAAGGCGTACCTGGACTATTCCATGTACGTGATCATGGACCGGGCCCTGCCGAAGATCGGCGATGGCCTGAAGCCGGTGCAGCGGCGCATCATCTACGCGATGAGCGAGCTGGGCCTGAAGAACACCGCCAAATACAAGAAGTCCGCCCGTACCGTGGGCGACGTGCTGGGTAAGTTCCACCCCCATGGCGACTCGGCCTGCTACGAGGCCATGGTGCTGATGGCGCAACCGTTCAGCTACCGCTACCCGCTGGTGGACGGCCAGGGCAACTGGGGCAGCCCGGATGATCCCAAGTCGTTCGCGGCAATGCGTTACACCGAATCCAAGCTGGCCCCCTACGCGGAAGTGCTGCTCTCCGAGCTGGGCCAGGGCACGGTGGAATGGGTGCCCAACTTCGACGGCACCATGGACGAGCCCAAGCTGCTGCCGGCGCGTCTGCCCAATGTGCTGCTCAACGGCACCACCGGCATCGCCGTGGGCATGAGCACCGACATTCCGCCGCACAACCTGAAGGAAGTGGCGCGGGCCTGTATCCATTTGCTCAAGGACCCGGGTGCCTCGCTGGATGATCTGCTTGAGCATATTCAGGGCCCGGACTTTCCCACCGAGGCGGAGATCGTCACGCCCCGCAATGACCTCATTCGCATGTACGCGGAGGGCAAGGGCAGCCTCAAGCAGCGCGCCGTGTACGAGCGCGAGGAAAACGACATCGTGGTCACGGCGCTGCCGTACCAGGTGTCCGGCGCCAAGGTGCTGGAGCAGATCGCCGACCTGATGCAGAAGAAAAAGCTGCCGATGGTCAGCGACCTGCGTGACGAATCCGACCACGAGAATCCCACTCGCCTGGTGATCACGCCGCGTTCCAATCGCGTGGACGTGGAACAGCTGATGAGCCATTTGTTCGCCAGCACCGACCTGGAGAAAAACTACCGGGTCAATCTGAACATGATCGGCATCGACGAGCGGCCCCAGGTGAAAAGCCTGGACACCATTCTCAACGAGTGGCTGCAGTTCCGGCTGGTCACCGTGCGCCGGCGCCTGCAGCATCGTCTGGACAAGGTGCTGGACCGTCTGCACATCCTGGAAGGCTTGCTGGCGGCGTACCTGAACATCGACGAGGTGATCGAGATCATCCGTCGGGAGGACGCGCCCAAGCCGGTGCTGATGGAGCGCTTCGGGCTCAGTGACCGTCAGGCGGAAGCGATCCTGGAACTGAAACTGCGCCACTTGGCGAAGCTGGAGGAAATGAAGATTCGCGGTGAGCAGGACGAGCTCGCCGAGGAGCGCGCCCACCTGCAGGCGACCCTGGATTCGCCGGCGAAGATGAAGAAGCTGATCGCCTCCGAGCTGGAAGAGGACATGGAGAAATACGGCGACGAGCGCCGTTCTCCGCTGGTCGAGCGCGCCGAGGCCCGGGCCCTGGACGAGACCGATCTGGTCAGCGCCGATCCGGTCACCGTGGTGTTGTCCGAGAAGGGCTGGATTCGTGCCGCCAAGGGCCACGACGTGGACGCCGCCGGCCTCAGCTACAAAGCCGGGGATAAATTCCTGGCCGCCGCCCAGGGCAAATCCAACCAGCCGGTGTGCTTCCTGGATTCCACCGGGCGCAGTTATTCGCTGCCCACCCATACCCTGCCCAGCGCGCGGGGGCAGGGCGAGCCCCTGTCCGGCCGCGTCAGTCCGCCGTCCGGCGCCAGCTTCGTGGCGGCGGTGATCGGCAAGGAACAGGACGCCTACCTGATGAGCACGGACGCCGGTTACGGTTTTATCGTCCGCTACGGCGACCTGCTGGCCAACAAGAAGGCCGGCAAGAACGTGCTCAATGTGCCCAAGGGCGCCAGGGTACTGGCGCCGCACCCGGTGGGTGACCCGCGCCAGGATGTGATCGCGTTGGTTTCCAACGAAGGCCGGTTGCTGGTGTTCCCGGTGCGGGATCTGCCGGAGATGGCCCGGGGCAAGGGCAACAAGATGATGTCGATCCCGTCGGCGCGGGTGGCGGACCGCTCCGAGTTCGTCCAGGACGTCCAGGTGCTGGGGCCGGAGGACCTGCTGGTGATCCGCGCCGGCAAGCGCCACCTGAGTCTCAAACCCGGCGATCTGGAGCACTACATGGGCGAACGTGGCCGGCGCGGCGCCAAGCTGCCCCGCGGCTTCCAGAACGTGGATGTGCTCGAGGTGGAGCGGCGCGGTGATTAAGCTTTTTCGGTATCATCCGCTTTGATCCGAGGAAGAGGAGCGGGCGGATGCGGGCCCAGTTGACCGGTATCGTTACGTTTTTGCTGTTGTTGTTGAACACCCTGGTTTTGATCGGGCCGATGATGCTGGTGGCGTTGCTCAAACTGGTGGTGCCGGGGCGGGCCAACAAGGCCCGCCTGTCCGCCTGGGTAATGTGGATCGCCGAGACCTGGGCGGAAATCTGCAAGGCGATCTTCGCGTTAATGACACCCACCCGCTGGGATATTCGTGGCGATGAAGACCTGCGCGGCGATACCTCCTACCTGGTGGTGAGCAACCACCAGTCCTGGGTGGACATCGCCGCCCTGGTGCAGACCTTCAACCGCAAGACGCCGTACTTCAAATTTTTTCTCAAGAAGGAACTGATCTGGGTGCCGTTCCTGGGGCTGGCGTTCTGGGCCCTGGATTATCCCTTCATGAAGCGCCACACCAAGAGCCAGTTGGAAAAGCGGCCGCACCTGAAGGGCAAGGATCTGGAAATCACCCGGGCAGCCTGCGAAAAGTTCGTGGACATGCCGGTGACGGTGGTGAATTTTCTGGAAGGCACCCGCTGCACGCCGGAAAAACAGGCCCGGCAGAATTCGCCGTACACCCATCTGCTGCGGCCCAAGGCCGGTGGCGTGGCCTTCGTGCTGGCGGCCCTGGGCGAGAACCTGGATGCCTTGCTGGATGTGACCGTGGTGTACCCGGGCGGCAAGCCGCCGGGCTTCTGGGCGCTGCTCAGTGGTCGGGTGCCACGGGTGATCGTGGACGTGCGCACGCTCAAGCTGGAGCCCTGGTTGTGGCAGGGTGACTACCAGGAGGATCGGGCGTTTCGCGCGCGGGTACAGAAGTGGGTGAGTGGCCTGTGGGCCGAGAAGGACGCCCGCATCGAAGCACTGATGAAGGAATAGCCGGGTCGTGTGCCGCCCGGTCGCTCCTACCTACGTGCCTCCGTTGTAGGAGCGACCGGGCGGCGTACCGCTTCAGTCGCGATGGCGTCAGAACGCCAGGGTGGCGGCGAGATAGGGCCCGCCGATTTCCAGATCGGAATCCAGGTCGCCCACGTCATCCAGGTCGATTTCCATGCGCGAATAGCCTGCTTCCACGCCCAGCAGGAAGTCCGAGCGCCAGCCGACACGGGCGGTGTAATCCCGCATGCCGCTGCCGTCGTACTCCACCGCGTTGACCTCGCCGCCCACGTACACGCCGGTCAGCGGCAGGTTGGCATGCACCGCCAGATGGCCCATCGGGAACGTCTCATCGGCCTTCTCGTTGGCGGCGTTGCCGAGGGTGTCGGAGCGGATGGTGATGTCCGCCTCCAGGCGCCGCACGGTAATCCCCAGATCCAGCTTCACCACGTTGTCCAGCGGGGTCCAGTAGAAGGTGCCGTCGAGCATCTCCAGATCGTATTCGGAGGACACCTCGCCGGTGAAGGTCTGGTCGTCGAAGGTCACCGGGTCGATCAGGGTGTTGCGTCCGTCGTCGGACAGGTCCATGTGCCGCAGGCGCACATTGGGCAGGATGGGCACGGCGTGTTCAACGCCCACGAACAGCACGGTCTGGTCGCTGTCGTCGAAGCCCAGGTCATCTTCCATGTCGATGTCGTTACCGCCGGAGGCGATGGTGCCGGAGGTTTCCGTGTCCCAGCTGTAGCCGCCGGCGTAGACATCCACCAGGGGCGCAGCCTGGGTGACGGGGGCGGTGGCCGCCAGCGCGGCGAGCAGAGTCAGACGCTTCATGGTTCCTGGTCCTTCTTTTGATAGGTATCGGGGGCAGTATTGCATTGCCATAAACAGCCACAAAGGCGGTTAATCAGTGTTTTACCTTTGTCGGTCGCAGGATGGCGTCAAGGCGGCGCTTTCCTTTATGCTCATGCCGTCAGCAAACCTGTGCACGGATTCACCATGGCCAATTCATTGCAAGACCAGCTCATGAAAGCGGGGCTGGCGGACAAAAAGAAGGCGCGCCGCGCCAAACAGGCGAAGCGCGAGGATGCCAATCGCGCCAAGCGAGGCGAGATCGAGTTCGAGGACCCGGCGGAGCGTGCCCGGCGCCAGCGCGCCGAACAGGCGGAGCGCGACCGCGCGCTCGAAAAGGAGCGCCACGAACGTCAGCGCGAGCGGGAAATCGCCGCCCAGATCCGTCAATTGATCGAGACCCACCGGATTGATCGCGGTAACGGCGAGCACAGCTACCAGTTCGTGCAGGACAAGAAGATCAAGAAGCTCAATGTCACCGGCAAGCAACAGGATCAGCTTGCCCGGGGGCTGATCGCCATCGTCATGCTCGGCGAAGGCCATGAACTGGTGCCGGCGCCGATCGCCGAGAAAATCCGCCAGCGCGATCAGCGGGTGGTGGTGCTGCTCAATGAAAAAGGCGCCGCCGATGAAGGGGACGACCCCTATGCCGATTACCCGATTCCCGACGACTTGATGTGGTGAGCACCGACCATACGGGCGATTGCCCCTCCATCGGTGCCGTCGCGGTCTTGCCGGTGGCACGCCGAGTACGCGCCGGGCTACTGCTGGATGGCGGAGCCCTCGGCGAGCTGTTGCTGCCGGCCCGGGAGCTGGGCGACGGCGAGCCGCCGGCGGCGCTGCGTGTGTTTATCTACCAGGATGGCGACGGCCAGGCCCGGGCCAGCGCCCGCTTGCCCCGGCTGCTGCCCGGCCAGGTGGGCCGCTTGAAGGTGGTGTCGGTGAGCCGGGTGGGTGCCTTCCTGGACTGGGGGCTGCCCAAGGATCTGTTGCTGCCGTTCGCCGAGCAGGGTAACCGGCCGGAGCCGGGCCGCTGGCAGACCGTGCGTGTGGTGCGCGATCACGAGGGGCGCCTGTTCGCCAGCGCGCGCCTCGACCGGTGGCTGGCGGATACCTGTGACGACTTCGCCCAGGGGGATGCGGTGTCCCTGGTGGTGGTACAGCGTACCGAGCTGGGCTACAAGGTGGCGGTGGAGGGTCGCTACTGGGGCCTGCTGGCGGAGGAAGGCCAACGCGACCTGAAACCGGGCCAGCGGCTCACCGGCTATGTGCAGCGGCTGCGCGCGGACCGGCGCCTGAGCCTGTCTCTGAACCCGCCCGGCGCCGCCAAGCGCGAAGGGGTGGCGGAGCAGGTCCTGCGGCGGTTGCAACAGGCGAACGGTTTTCTGCCGCTGGGCGACAAGAGCCCGCCGGACGACATCCGTGCCACCTTTGGCTGTAGCAAGAACGCGTTCAAACAGGCCATCGGCAAGCTCTACAAGGAGGGTTCGATCATCATCGAGCCGGCCGGCATTCGTCTGCGCTAGGGCCTGTTCGTCACCGAAAAAACCAATAACAACTTCTCGGGAAGCGAACCATGGCGCATCCAAACCGTTTGTACGTATGGGACGACCGGTTTCTGTATCTGACCGACGCCATCGTGTCCGGCCTGACCCAGCGGCATACGCTGACGCTGCTGGTGTCGCTGGGCGACGAAGGCTTCCGCCTCGGCGATGAGCAGGGGCGGGTCGGTGAGTATCCGGCGGCGCTGGTGGGCAATCAGACCGCCCGCTCCCTGGACGCCAGCCGCGCGCCGTTGCTGTCCATGAACTTCGACCCGCAAAGCTACGAATACCATTGCCTGGCCGCCATGCTCGGCCGTCACCCGGTACGCCCGGTGATCGTCACCCCCGGGTGGATCGACCCGGCCGTTCTGCGCACCGCTCGGGAGGGAACCCTGGATGCCGCCGGCCTGTTCCGGCTGAGCACCGCCTTGCCGCGGGCCTTGAGCGGTTATCGCCCGATCCGCATGCCGATGGACATGCGGGTGATCCATATCGCCCAGAAGATCAAAAAAGAGCTGCCGCTCACCAGTACCCTGGAGGAACTGGCCGCCGAAGTGGGGGTGTCCGCCCACCGTCTGCGTCATTTGTTCTCCGACAAGCTGGGTATCTCGATCAAGAGCTATACTCTGTGGGCGCGCATGCGCCGGGCGGTGGAGCTGATCGCCCACGGAGAAGCGCTGTCCGTGGTGGCCCACGATGTAGGATTCTCCGACGCCGCCCACCTGACCCGTACCCTCAAGCAGTTTTTCGGGCTGACCCCTTCCTTCGTGGCCCGGGGCATGGACGTGCGCATGCTGTAATAGCCGCTGCGTTCAAGTGCCGGCGCCCGCTTTGCCCTAGGCTTTCCCGACTGGATACCGCCCGGTGTCCGAAATAACAAGAATCGGGAGACTTCAATGAAAACCCTGTTCCGACCCTCCATGTGGTCGCGGGGCGCCGTGCTCGGCGCCGCCGTGATCCTGGCCGCCTGTGGCGGTGACAGCTCCTCCTCTTCGCCGTCGACCGACAGTGACGGCTACCAGGCCACCATCGAACGCACCACCTACGGTATTCCGCACATCACCGCCGAAACCTACGGCGGCGCCGGTTACGGCCACGGTTACGCCATCGCCGAGGACAATCTGTGCGTGCTTGCCTCCGCCTATGTCACTTTCCGAGGCGAGGGCTCCCGCTACTTTGGTCCGGACGCCCCGGCGGCGCCCATGGGCACCTTCGGCAGCCCGACCAACAAGGACGCCGATTTCTTCTTCCGTTTCGTGGTCAACGATGACCAGGTGGCCATGTTCCGCGACGCGCAGCCGGCGGATGTGCGCGAGCTGGCCCAGGGCTTCGCCGCCGGGTTCAGCCGCTACGTGCGTGAGGTAAAAGGTGGCGAGCACGGCGGCCGTCATCTCACCTGCCGGGACGAGCCCTGGCTGGCGACCATCACCGAGCAGGACGTGTTCCGGCGTCTGGTGGCCTTGAACCTGGCCGCCAGCAGTTCCAACCAACTGGCGGCCATCGTCAACGCCCAGCCGCCCTCATCGCCCAGCCCCACGGGCCTGGTGCGCGCCGCCGCCGAGGTGCCCCTGGACGAACACCGCTTCTGGGTGGGCGGCGAGGAAGGCATCGGCAGCAACACCCTGGCGTTCGGCGCCGACGCCACCGAATCCGGCGGCGGGCTGTTGTTCGCCAACCCGCACTGGTACCTGGAAGGCGTGGATCGCTTCTATCAGTTGCAGATGACCATTCCCGGCGAATTGAATGTTTCCGGGGTCGCCATCATGGGCGCGCCCATGGTGCTGCTGGGTTTCAACAACAACATCGCCTGGGCTCACACGGTGTCCACGGCGCGCCGCTTCACCCCGTACTTTCTGCAGATGTCCGATGCCACGCACTACATGAAGGACGGCCAGGAAAGGGCGCTGGAAGCAGTGGAAATCACCATCCAAAAGAAACAACCGGACGGCTCCCTGGTGCCGGAAACCCGCACCCTGTACCGTTCCGAATACGGTCCCATGGTGGATTACCACAACCCGCAACTGCCGGGCTGGACCAACACCACCGCGCTTACCCTGCGTGATATCAACCTGGAGAACACCCAGTCCTTCCAGAACTTCCTGGCCTTCGATCAGGCGGACTCCCTGGACGATTTCTATGCCGCCATCGAGGAGCACGTGGGCATCCCCTGGGTGAACACCACCGCCATCGGTCGGGGTGATGAGCGCGCCCTGTACTCCGACATCACCGCCGTGCCCAACGTGCCGGACAGCCTGGTGGCTAACTGCGCCATGGGCATGCTGGCCAGCGGCCTGCCACTGCTTAACGGCACCACGTCCGACTGTGACTGGCGTCAGGACCCGGACGCGGTATTGCCCGGCGCCTTTGGCCCGGCCAACCTGCCTCACCTGTTCCGCCGTGATTACGTGGCCAACATGAACGACAGCTACTGGCTCACCAACGCCAATGCGCCGCTCACCGGCTATGCCGGCATTATCGGCCAGCAAGACTATCAGCAGAGCCTGCGCAGCCGCATGGGCCACACCCTGGTGGAAGACCGCTTCAACAGCCGTGACGGCTTCGCCGGCTCGCAGATCAACAGCACGCGACTGCGCGACATCGTTCTCAACAGCCGGGTGCTCAGCGCCGAGCTGCTCAAGGAGCCGGTGCTCACGGCGGTCTGCGGCGGCACCCTGAGCGCGGATGAGCAACAAGCCTGCCAGGTTCTTCAGAACTGGGATAACACCGGCAACCTGAATGCCGTGGGCGCCCACGTCTGGACCGCCATCCATGAACGTCTTGCCGCTATCGAGGATCTGTGGGCGGTGCCTTTCGACGCCCAGGACCCGGTGCACACGCCGCGCGGCCTGAACACCGGCAACAGCGACGTGCTCACCGCCGTGCGGCAGGCCTTCAGCGACGGCGTGGCGGAGGTGGTGGACAATGGCGACGCGCTGGATGCTCCACTGAGCGAGGTGCAGACCTACGCCAAGGCCGACACCGACATCCCGCAATATGGCGGCGAGGGCAGCGAGGGCTACTTCACCGTGCTGCGTAACACCTACCTGCACGTGGTGGATTTCCCGGAGGGTGAGCCGGTGCGTGCCTACACGCTGCTGTCCCACGGCGTGTCCACCGATCCCACCAGTCCGCACTACGCGGATTACACCGAGGCCTACTCGCGCAAGCAATGGCACCGGGTGCCCTTCACCCGCGAGCAGATCGAGAACGCGCGCATCTCCATTACCGAGATCAGCGAGTAACCGACCCGGGCGGCCCCGATCATCCGGGGCCGTTCGCCGGCCCGACGGGCCAGAATGCCCGGCGGCGCTTGTGGGCGCGGCCGGGCTTTTTTATGTTGTGCGCCTGTCCCCATCGAGAGAGAGGCGCCCATGGCCACCGGCACGGTGCACAGCAACGGTATCGAACTGTTCTACGAAACCCGCGGTCCGCAGGATGGCGTTCCGCTGGTGTTCATAATGGGCTTGTCGGCGCAGCTGGTGTTCTGGCCCGAGGGGTTGCTCGACGCCCTGGCCAATCGCGGTTACCGGGTGATCGCCTTCGACAACCGGGATGCCGGCAAGTCCACGCGCATCCGCAAGCCTTTCAAATACGGCCCTGTGCAGGCGATGCTGCGCCACATGGTGGGCCTCAAGGTGCACGCCCCCTACACCCTGAGCGATCTGGTCGACGACACCATGGGCTTGTTGGATGCCCTGGATATCCAGAAGGCCCACCTGGTGGGCGCTTCCATGGGGGGCATGGTGGTGCAGCTGGCGGCGGCCACCCGGTCGGACCGGGTGCTCAGCGCCACCTCCATCATGTCCAGCACCAACAGCCCGCTGTTGCCACCGCCCAAGCCGGCGGCGCTGAAAACCCTGGTGGCGCCCCGGGTGGAAATCGAAAACGTGGATCAATACGTGGCGTTCGGCCTGGACATGATGGCGAAGCTGGGCGGCACCCTGGACCCTGGCCGCGACGAGCTGGAGAACATGTTCCGGCGCAGTTGGGAGCGCGGCCTAAACCCGCGTGGCATCCGCAACCAGTTCCTGGCCATTCTGGCCACCGGCAACCTCACTAAAAGGCTCAAGCGGGTGCGCTGTCCGGTGCAGGTGATCCACGGCGGCGCCGACCCGCTGATCCGCCCTGCCGGTGGCAAGGCCTCGGCGCGGGCCATCCCCGGCGCCCGGCTGACCATCATCGACGGCATGGGCCACGACCTGCCGCCCTCGGCGCAGCCGCGCATCGTCGAACTGATCGACGCCAACTGTCAGCGGGTGGCGGAAGAGAAAGCGGTGGCGGTGGGGGTTTGAGGGGGGCTGGACGCCAGACGCCGGACGCCGGACGCTCAACCCGGGCCTGAAACCCATGGTGCGCTACGGCCAGGAAGGTGAGGCCGGGCAGGAAACACACCATTCCTTCCAGCGCAGGGTTTTAGCGTCCAGCGTCCGGCGTCCAGCGTCAGGCACCTAAAGCTCATGCTCGCCCAAAGGGAAACGGCCACACCTGCTCAATACGCCCGGCGCCGCTGAGCACCATCTGTAGCCGCTCCAGGCCCAGGGCCACGCCGCTGCACGGCGGCAGGCCCGCCCGCATCGCGGCCAGCAGATAGGGGTCGGCGGTCATCGGCCGTTTACCGGCGGCGCGGCGCTTTTCATTGTCCCGTTCGAAGCGGCGCGCCTGTTCGTCGGCGTCCAGCAGCTCCTGGTAACCGTTGGCCAGCTCCAGGCCCCGGTGGTAGATCTCGAAGCGGCGCGCCACCCGGGCGCCGTCCCTGTCCTCGGAGGTTTGCGCCAGGGCCGCCGCCCAGCCGGGGAAATCCGTGACCACGGTGAGCAGCGCCGGGTCCAGGGCCGGCTCCACCTCCAGGGCCATCAGATAGTCCACCGCCTGGGGGCCGCTCAGACCCGCCGGGGCGCCGGCCTGTTCCGCCCGGGCGGCCAGCTCCGCCGCCGCGCTGGTGAGCGGGTCCAGCCCGGTCACCGAAGCGAACAGCTCGCGGAAGCGGCGGCGCTCGGCGCCGGCGCCGCACAGCGGGCCCAGCAGCGCCAGACATTCGTCCACCAGGGCATCCAGGTCGAAACCGGGCCGGTACCATTCCAGCAGGGTGAATTCCGGGTTATGGCGGGCGCCGGCCTCGCCATCACGGAACGCCCGGGCGATCTGGTAGATCGGCCCGCTACCGGCGGCCAGCAGCCGTTTCATATGGTATTCAGGCGAGGTTTGCAGCCAGCCGTGGCCGGGGACTTCGATGGCGTCGATGTGCTCGTCACTGACGGCGTGGGCGGCCAGCAGCGGTGTGCTCACCTCGAGCACGCCGCGCGCATCAAAAAAGGCGCGCACCGACCGTAGCAGGTCGGCGCGCGCCTTCAGGGCATCGTGGGCGGTGGTGGGGCGCCAGGATGCATCGCTCATCAGCGTGCTCAGTTCTTGATGCGGCCCACGTATTCGCCGGTGCGGGTGTCCACCTTGATCACCTCGCCTTCCTGCACGAACAGCGGCACGCGAACCACCGCGCCGGTGCTCAGGGTGGCCGGCTTGCCGCCGGTGCCGGCGGTGTCGCCCTTCAGGCCCGGGTCGGTCTGCACGATCTCCAGCTCCACGAAGTTGGGCGGCGACACGCTCAGCGGCTCACCGTTGTACAGGGTGACCTCGCACATGTCCTCTTCCTTCAGCCACTGCTTGGCGTCGCCCACGGCGTCGGCGCCGGCCGGCTTCTGGTCGAAGGTGTTGGGGTCCATGAAGTGCCAGAATTCGCCATCGCTGTAGATGTACTGCATGGTGACGTCGAGAACGTCGGCGCCTTCCAGGCTGTCGCCGGACTTGAAGGTGCGCTCGATCACCTTGCCGGTCTTCAGGTTACGCAGTTTCACGCGATTGAAGGCCTGGCCCTTGCCCGGTTTGACGAACTCGTTTTCGATGATCGAACACGGGTCGCCGTCGAGCATGAGCTTCAAGCCGGATTTGAATTCGCTGGTAGAATAGCTGGCCATAGACTCTGATCCACTGTTGCGGGAATTTCCGGATGGCTTTGAAAAGGTTGGCCATGATAACTCAGGAGGCCGACGGTTGGCAGGTGCCCGATTGGCGCCGCCTGCAGGCGGACCTGGTCACCGACGTGGCGGTCCTGTGTGAGAGCCTGGGACTGGACCCGGCGCGGCTGCCCGGCGGCGTCGACACCACCAGCGATTTCCCGCTGCGCGTGCCGCGCCGTTACCTGGAGCGCATTGAGCCCGGCAACCCGGACGACCCCCTGCTGCGCCAGGTGCTGGCCAGCGGCCGGGAGCGGGAAAGCGTGCCCGGTTATGGCGCCGACCCCCTTGACGAGGCCACCCACACCCCGGTGCCCGGCCTGCTGCACAAGTACCATGGCCGCGCCCTGCTGGTGGTTACCGGGGCCTGCGCGGTGCATTGCCGCTACTGTTTCCGCCGCCACTTCCCGTACCAGACCCATCTGTCCGGGGGGCGCTGGAAGCGGGCCCTGGAGTGGCTGCGCGGCCGTGATGACATTCGCGAGGTGATCCTCAGCGGCGGCGACCCCCTGACCCTGGGCAATGAACGGCTGGCCTCCCTGCTCGAGGAACTGGCGGCGATTCCCCATCTCGACCGGCTGCGCCTGCACAGCCGCACCCCGGTAGTGATCCCCGAACGTCTCGACGATGGCCTGTTGAGCCTGCTGGACACGCCGCGCTGGCGCACCACCCTGGTGTTGCACGCCAACCATCCCCGGGAGATCGACGCCGGGCTGGTGGACCGCTGCCGGACCCTGACGCGGGCCGGCGTGACCCTGCTCAACCAGGCGGTGCTGCTGGCCGGGGTCAACGACGACGCCGACACCCTGGCGGCGCTGTCCGATGCGCTCCACGACGCCGGCGTGCTGCCTTACTACCTGCATCAGTTGGACGCGGTGGCCGGCGCCGCTCATTTCGCCGTGCCCGATCACCGCGCCCGGGCCCTGCACGCCGCTTTACGCGCCCGCCTGCCCGGTTTTCTGGTGCCCCGGCTGGCCCGGGAAGAGCCCGGCGAGGCGGCCAAGACAGTGCTGGCTGGTTAATTTACAAGCAGGTGTTTTTCCCGTACGGTTTTGTGATTCAGTTCACAAAATAGCGGGCGACGGGGCCCGTCGGTGAGGGAGACACCGATGCACGAGGCTTGGCCAACGGATTTGGCATGGGCGCTGCCGCCCGATGCCGATCAACCCATCGAAACACTGTCCCTGGGCAGCGACTGGCCGCGACGCCTGCGAGCCTGGCTGGCGACACTGCCCATCGATGAACCGATGAGGGACCCACGGCGTGGCGTGCTGCCTCTGCTGCGGCTTGTCGAGGAGCTCGCTCGCCTGCGGGTGGATGCGCGCCGCCGTCTGGCGCTTCTTGAGGAGGTGCGTTCCTGTGTGCACCAGCTTGCCCAGGTCCTGGAGGCGGATTTCCTGAACCAGCCCCTGGTGCCACCGGCGCGCAGCCGGGCCGCCGCCGACCATGCCCAGGCTCTGTTCGAGCAACTGGCGCGGGGCTACCAGGCGGTGGCCGTGGCGCTGCTCAAGGGGCGTTTGGGCCCGTCCGCCCGCCAGGCCGCCGCCACTGCCTTGCAGCGGGCCGCCGAGGCACTGGCCCAGCGATTGTGCCTGGCCTGGTTGCTGTATACCCCGGTGCCGGAAGGTTTGTGGAGGCGCCTGCACCGTCTTTATGCCACCGCTGAACACCATGCTCTGCAAACCGTCACCGTGGCCGATTCGCTGCTGCCCGGACGCGAGGGCTCGGTGCACAGCGCCTACGCCCGCTTGCTGCTGGTGGCCAGTGCCCAGCCCAACCGGTTGCGCCCCGCCGCCTTGCTCGCCCTGTACCGGGGGGCGGGCCACTGGGCGCATTGGCTGTCACTGCACGGGGATCGCCGTCAGGCCCGTTTCCGGGTGGACCCGGAAAGCGACCAGGGGCCGTGGCCGGTGGGCCGGACGGCCCCGCCCGGGCACCTCTATTTTGACCCCCGGCCCCTGGCCCAGGCCCTGGTGGATGGGGACGGAGGCCCCGGTGTCAGCCCACAGGGCGACATTCTGTTGAGTCAGTTGCGAGCGGTCTGGCTGAGTGTGCCGGATCGTGCCCGGCCACGGCATGCGGTCACCGGCGAGGCCGGCCTGCTGCTTGGCCTGAAAGCCGCCCACGACAGCCTGGAACCGGGCGGTGGTGAGCTGGACCCGCATCCGGTGCATTGGCTGGACCGTGCCGAAGGCGGCTGCCGGCTGGCCTGGGAAGGCGCTACGCCTCGGGGCCTGCGCACCGGCGCGCCGGTGGCGGTGCGTGACCCGGAGGCCGGTGTTTGGCGGGTTGGGGAGGTACGCTGGGTGGCCCGCCAAGGCGACGGCGCACAGCTGGGCGTGGCCCTGTTGCCCGCCGGTACCCGTCCGGTACGGCTCAGTCATGGTTACGGCGACACCCTGCCGTCCCCGGCCCTGTTGATCCCCGGTGGTGTCGATCGGGCGGAGGAATCCCTGCTGGTTCCCACCGCCGAATTTCGCCCAGGGGCGCGGATCACCCTTTGGGAGGGGCCGCCCCGACTGGCCCGCCTGGCCACCCGGGTGGCCGCCTCCCCGGATGTCACTCGCTTCATCTTGCGCCCGGATTGACCTCCGCCGAGGCGATTGCGTTGATCCAGGTCTTTGGCGAACGGAGCGGCGTCAGGCACAATGTATGCCCTACGAATAACGGATGAGCACTGGCGCCGATGACATACGCTCTCGATACCCTCCGCTTGCTGATCGCCCATGACTCCCAGGATGAAGCCGAGCAACTGATGAACGCTCTGCGCAATGCTGGCCGGGCGACCCGGGCGCAACTGGCGTTGAATGAGGACGACCTGGTGCGGGCGCTCAAGGGCGGGGCCTGGGAACTGATGCTGTGCCGGCCGAGCTTCGGCAACGGTACCTTCGAGAGTGCCATGGCCCACATCAACCGGCTCGGCAAGGCGCTGCCGGTGGTTTTGCTCAGCGACGACTACAACGCGGAAATCGTCCGTGACGCCTACAATGCCGGTGCCCGCGCGGTGGCCCCCAAGGACGACCGTGAGCTGCTGATGCAGTGTGTCGACCGGCTCATGGAGTTTCTGCGCCTGCGCAAGGAGCTGCAGCACTCGGAGATCACCCGCCACGAGGCGGAGAAGCGTCTTCGATTACTGATGGACCAGAGCCGTGACGCCATCGCCTATGTGCTGGACGGCATGCATATCCACGCCAACGAAAACTATGCCCGTATGTTCGGCTATGACGACGCCGATGAGCTGGCCGGCGTGCCGATCATGGACATGGTGTCCGCCGATGACCACGATCGCCTCAAGCAGTTGCTGCGCAGCCGCGCCCAGGATCAGAGCCAGACCAACGAACTGGAATGCCGGGGCGTGCACACCGACGGTAACGAGTTCGGCGCCAACTTCATTTTCTCGCCGAGCACCTTCGATGGCGAGGCCTGCACCCAGATCGTGATTCGCGCCACCGGCCTGGATGAAAACGCCCTGCAGGAGCGGCTTCACGAGATCAGTCAGACCGACCAGGTCACCGGCCTCTACAGCCGCACCTGGTTCATGGAACAACTGGATCAGGCGGTCAGCGACGCGGCCCGGCAGGGCGAACTGGCGGCGGTGCTGTATCTGCGCCTGGACGATTTCGAGCATCATCAATCGCGCCTCGGCATGGAAGGCGCCGACGACGCCCTGCGCGTGGTGGCGGACTGGCTGCGCGGCCACTGCGTCGGCGCCAAGCTGGCGCGGGTGGACGGCGAGGATTTCGCGGTGCTCAAGCCGGTGGCCGACATCGACGAAGCGGCTGCCCTGGCCGAGGAGCTGCGCGCCGGCATCGAGACGCTGATGCCCGAGGTGGCGGCGCGCACCGTGCACATCACCGCCAGCCTGGGCGTGGCTTTCGCCCGCGAGGACGCGCGCAGCAGCCAGGACATCCTCACCAAGGCGCTCAAGTGCTGCAACCAGGCCCAGCGGCAGAACGACGAACAGGGCAATGCCATCAAGATCCACGATCCCATGGACGATGTGGCCGCCGGTTCCAACGAGGCGGTTGCCCTGAGCATCCGCCAGGCCCTGGAAAAAAGCAGCTTCCGTCTCAGGTATCAGCCGCTGATGAGCCTGCGCGACGAAGGCGAGCAGATTTTCGAGGTGTTCGTGCACATGCCCCAGAAACAGGGCGACGACCTGGCCGCCGCGGACTTCATGCCGGTGGCGGCGGAGCTCGGCATGGCTGGCAAGGTGGATCGCTGGGTGGTACTCAACGCCATGCGCGCCGCCGCCGCCCTGGACGAGAAGGTTACCCTGCTGGTCAATCTGAGCGGTTACTCCCTGGGCGAGGCGGGGCTGGCGGAATGGCTCACCAAGGCCATGCGCGCGGCGCGTCTGTCCGGTGAGCAGGTGATCTTTCAGTTTTCCGAGGGCGACGCGGTCAACTACCTCAAGCAGGCCGGCGCCTTCGCCGAGACCATGCGCAAACAGGGCTGCGGGCTGTCCATCAGCCGCTTCGGCGGTGGCCTCGACCCGTTCAAACTGTTCGAGCACATCCCCGCCACCATGGTGAAGTTCGAAGGCTCGTTCACCCAGGAGCTGGGCAAGGCGGAAAGCCGCGAGCGTTTCGCGGAACTGATTCAGCAAGTGCAGGGCAGCGGGCGGCGCACCCTGGTCGGTTTCGTGGAATCCGCCGCGCAGATGCAGACCCTGTGGACGCTGGGTGGGGTGGATTACCTGCAGGGCTATTACCTGCAGGCACCAATGGATCGCCTGGAGGCGGCGGAAACCACCGACGGCTGAGAATCGCGGCTACCGCAACAGCTCCGCCTGGTCCTTGTCCCGCACTCCGATCAGATAAAGGATGCCGTCCAGCCCCAAGGTGGAAATGGAGTGTTCGGCGTTCTTCTTCACCAGCGGTTTGGCGCGGAAGGCGATGCCCAGCCCGGCGGCGCCCAGCATGGGCAGGTCGTTGGCGCCGTCTCCCACGGCGATCACCTGCTCCATGTCGATGCCCTCGCGGGCGGCGATCTCGCGCAGCAGCTCCGCCTTGCGCTCACCGTTGACGATCGGTTCCGCCACCTCGCCGGTGACCCTGCCTTCCTTGATCTTCAGCTCGTTGGCGTAGACGTAATCGATGCCCAGCAGCCCCTGCAGCCAGTGCCCGAACCAGGTGAAACCGCCGGATAGAATCGCCGTACGGTAACCCAGTGCCTTCAGCGTGCTGACCAGGCGTCGCGCGCCTTCCGTCAGCTCGATGCGGTCGCGGACCCGCTCCAGGGCCCCTTCATCCAAGCCCTTGAGCAGCGCCACCCGGGCGCGAAAGCTCTCGTTGAAGTCCAGTTCGCCGCGCATGGCCCGTTCGGTGATGGCGCTCACCTGTTCGGCGACGCCGGCCTCCACGGCCAGTTCGTCGATCACCTCGGATCGGATCAGGGTGGAGTCCATGTCGAACACCACCAGCCGGCGGTTGCGGCGGAAAGCATTGTCACGCTGGAAGGCGATGTCCAGGTTGCGTTCGTTGGCAATGCCCAGGAAGGCGGCACGCATGGCGGCGGTGTCGCGGGGTTCGCCGCGCACCGAGATCTCCACGCAGGCGCGCCCGTCCGGATCGCCGTCCTCGCCCTCCAGGCGCACGCGCCCGGACAGCCGCGCGATGCTGTCGATGTTGAGGTTATTCTCCGCCACCACGGTGGTTACGTCGCCGAGCTGCTCGGCGGTGATCTTGCGAGACAGCAGGGTGATGATGTGGCGGTCCTTGCCCTGGCCGGACACCCACTGCTCGTAGCGGTCCTTGTCGATGGGCCGGAAGCGCACCGAGGTGTCGCGTTTGTGGGCCTCGAACAGCAGATCCTTGAGCATGGAGGAAGCGTCCGCTCCGGGCGGCACCTCCACCAGGATGCCCAGCGACAGGGTGTCGTGGATCACCGCCTGGCCGATATCCAGGATGTTGAGGTGGTAGCGGGCCAGAATACGGGTGAAGGCGGCGGTGAGTCCGGGACGGTCGTTGCCGGACACCTGGATGAGAATGATCTCGCGCACGCTCTGGGGCTCTCCTTGGGGGCCGTGGGTCGCTGAATGGAACGGCGTCCAAGATTACCAGAAAAGCGCCGCCGGTTGAGGCCCCGGCCAAGCGGGGCGGCGCCAAGGCGGGTATACTCGGCGCCCATTGAACCAAGCGAGGATGGCACCGCATGGCCCTGTGGCAACAGCTTTTGGAGCAAGGGCGTCCGTACCTGCGGCGCGAAAAACGGCTGCTGTGGGAGCTGGCGTTGATGTTGCTGGTGGCCCTGGTGATCGGCGTTTATTTCCTGGAACACTTCTCCAGCCGTCTGGCCGCCGAGCAGCGCGTGCAGTTGGAAGCCCTGGCGCGCCAGACCGCGCTGCGTGCCGCCGAATCCCTGGCCGGCGACGATCTGATCGGCCTGAACGTGATCGCCCGGGAAACCCGCGCCCTGGCGCCGGTGGCCGGAGCACGCTTTCTCGATACCGCCCGGGAGCCGGTCACCGGTGAGCTGCCGGAGCAGGCGCCGGTGGTCGTGGAGGTGCCAGTGGCCCTGCCCGACGGCGAACTGGCCGGTTCCCTGCAGCTGGCGGCACGGGCCGACCCGGCGCCGCGCCAGCGGCTGGAGACCGGCTATGTACTGGTGGTGCTGGGGATACTGATGCTGCGGCTGGCCGGCGAGGCCATTTACCGGCGGCTGTTTCGCCCGGAACCTCCCGCCGCGCAAACGGCGCCGCCCCCGGACGATCGTCCGGCGCCCCGGGTAGGGCCGGACGAGCCGGCGCAGGATGCCGGGCCGGCGGTGGAGTTGCGCCTGAGCGTGGTGAATTTCGATTACTACCAGCAGCGCTACACCCGCGCCGCTCTGGAACACCTGCTGGACGATTACCACCGGCTTCTGGACCAGGTGGTGGCGCTCTATGGCGGTCGCGTGGTGGTCGGCCTGGGGGAGCGGGCGCGGGTACGTTTCAGTGCTGAGTCGTTGTCCGCCGCCGCTTTCTCGGCGCTGTGCGCCGGCTTGTTGTTCCTGCGCGTGGCGCGTCTGCAGGCGCCGCGCCGCAAGGCGGCCCAGTCCCCGGCGCTGGAGTTCAAGGCGCTGATCAGCGAGCAGTTCCGCGAGACGGAAAGCTGGGCGCTGTGCCTGGCCGGCGTGCCCGGACGGCTGCATGTGCCGGAAAGCGAGCTGACCCGTGCCGAGCTGGATGTAAAGGCGCTCTACCAGACCGATCGGGCCCTGGTGGTGCGGGCCGGCGAGCAGCAGGTGCGCCTGCAGCCGGTGGAGCAGCTCGCCTACCGCTACCAGACCCTGCTGCGCACTCAGGCGGAAACGGTGATGGGTGCCGGTTCCGGAGACAATGGCGAAGGCGAGACCTCGTCCAGCAAATAGGCACGCATGGCGGCGCCCACCCGTTGCGGCAGGTCGGCCATGCCCTGGTTGCCGAACAGCCGGTTGAATTCCAGCACATAGGGTTGGTCGTCCACCCAGGCCACGTCGAAGCCGGCATGATCGATGCGCAGGCGGTGGGCCAGGTCCAGCACCAGCTCCAAGGCGGCGTCGGGCACCGGCAGGTCCACGCGCACCCGGGCACCCCGGGCCAGGTTGTTATGGAAGCTGGTGCCCTCGCGCCAGTAGCTGGCGACCACCGCGCGGCCCACCACCACCACTCGCAGATCGCGCACGATGGGCAGCAGCTTCTGGATGTACAGCGCCTCGTGGCGAGCGGCGTAGTCCAGGAACTGCTGGCGGTTCTCCACCAGGAACACCCCGTCGCCCTCGCTGGAGCGCACCCGCTTGGCCACGAACGGGAAGGTCCAGGTGTCCAGGATGCGGCTCACGCCACTGTGGCTGGAGGGCAGGATCTCGGTTTCGGGCACGTTGTCCGGGCAGGCCAGCCGCAGGGCCCGGGTCATCTCGATCTTGTCGTGGCCCAGGTGGTAGGTGGCCAGGCTTGGGAAGATCGGCTGACCGAGCACATAGTGCAGCGCGTGCAATTGCCAGTAGGCGGGAAACAGCAGCCAGTCCGCGTTGGCCAGCTCATCGCGCTGGGCGAACATGTGCTCGGGTTTGATATAGCGCACCCCGGGCAGGCCCAGGGTGCGGAAGGGATCGAAGGAAATCAGTTTCAAGGCCGACGGACCTCGCGCAACGTAACCGGCGATTTATAGGACGAAAACCGACCGCCGGCAAGCCCCCGCGCGACGCTTCCGGTCATGGCATTCCCGCCGGCGGCGCACTAACCTTTCGCGCAGTGAATCAATCAAGGGAGACAACCGTGGAATTACCGGCACCGGAAAGCGGCCAGATCCTGGTCAAGACCACTGAATCGGTGATGGCGATCACTTTGAACCGGCCCGACAAACTCAATGCCCTGACCGGCGCCATGTATCAGGACCTGGTCAGCCTGCTGGCGTTCGCGTCCGACAGTGACGACATCGGCGCGGTGTTGATCGAGGGCGAGGGTAAGTCGTTTTGCGCGGGCAACGATCTGGCCGATTTCCTGGCCGCCGGCAACGGTACCGGGGATGGCACGGAGGCCGGCGCGGCGCCGTTCATTCGCGCGGTGAGCCGTTTCGAGAAGCCGCTGGTGGTGGCGGTGCAGGGCAACGCGGTGGGGGTGGGCACCACCATGCTGTTGCACGCGGACATCGTGGTGGCCGCCGACGATGCCAGGTTCATTACTCCGTTCGTCGATCTGGGGGCGGTGCCGGAGGCCGGTTCCTCGAAGTTGCTGCCGGCCTGGCTGGGTTATCAGCGCGCGGCGCGCATGCTGCTGGTGGGCGAGCCGTTGACCGCCGAGGAGGCGGCCCAGGCCGGGCTGGTGGCGCGGGTGGTGGAGCGGGCGCAACTGGAGGGCGCCGCCCGCCAGTACGCGGTGGCCCTGGCCGCCAAGCCGCGCCGTGCCATGCGCGAGAGCAAGCGACTGATGCGCGAGGCGGCGGAAATGCGTCTGCACGATCTGGTTGATCACGACCTGGCGTTGTTCGCGGAGATGCTCAAGGGTGACGAGGCCAAGGCGATTCTGGCCGCCAAGCTCGGGAAGAAATAAGGGCCGCGTGGGTTTCTTCGGGCGTGTTCCTCCAGCCGGGCCACGCCGACTCGCTACGGGGTAGCGTCACGCGCGGCTTCGTAGGTGTGTGGGGGGGGCGGTTACCGGAACCGCCCGAAGGCCTGGCCCATGCGCACGGTGTCGCCGGGCAGGGCGGCGGCGTCGAAGCCGGCGGTGCCTTCCGGGAACAGCAGAATCACCGTGGAACCGAGCATGAAGCGGCCCAGCTCCGCGCCTTTCTCCAGCACCACCGACCCTGGATCGCGGTAGTCGCGGCGCGTGATGTCGGTGGCCTGGGGCGTCACCTGGCCGGCGAACACGGTTTCGATGCCGGCGACGATCATGGCGCCCACCATCACTACGGCCATGGGCCCGCGTTCGGTGTCGAACACGCACACCAGCCGTTCGTTGCGGGCAAACAGCCGTGGCACCCGTTCCGTGGTGGCCTGGTTCACCGAGAACAGTCGTCCGGGCACATGGATCGTTTCCCGCAGGGTGCCGGAGCAGGGCATGTGCACCCGATGGTAGTCCTTGGGAGAGAGATAGACGGTGGCGAAATCGCCGTTGCTGAATTCGGCGGCCAGGGCACCGTCGCCGCCGAGCAGTTCGAAGGCGGAGTAGTGGCGCCCCTTGGCCTGGAACAAGTCGCCGCCGCGCAGGCTGCCACGCTGGCTGACGGTGCCGTCCGCCGGGCAGGCGAGTGCGTTGTCGTCGCCGGTGATCGGGCGGGCGCCGTCCTTCAGGGCCCGGGTGAAGAAGGCATTGAAGTTCTCGAAGCGATCCGGGTCCTCGATGTCCGCCTCGCTCAGGTCCACGTCGAAGCGGCGGATGAAGGTGTTGATGAAGGTGGTCTTGATCCAGGGGATTTCGCTACGCGCCACCCAGCCCACCAGCCGCGACAGCCAATGCTGGGGCAGGCAGTACTGGACGGCCACGAATACTTTGTCTTTCAGCTCGCTCACGGCGGGCTCTCCGTACGGGCCGGGCACGGGCCCGGCGGGGTGGGTGGTGTTATTCGGATTTTTCCACCGGCGTATCCGGGTGGTTGCCCCATTCGGCCCAGGAGCCCGGATAACCGCGGATATCCTGGAATCCCAGGATCTTGCCCAGCAGCCAGGTGAGGCTGGAGCGGTGGTGGGTCTGGCAGTGAGTGATCACCTGCTTGTCGCCCCGGATGCCGCGCTCCGCCAGTTCCCGGCGCAGTTCGTCCAGGTCGCGCAGGCGCAGGTTATTGCTTTTGTCCATGGCGTCGGTCCACTCATAGTGAACGGCGCCGGGGATGTGGCCGGCTTTCTGGGCGAAGGCGCGCACCCCGGAAAATTCTTCCTCGGAGCGGGCGTCCCAGATCACCACATCCGGGTCCTGGTGGTGGGCGAGCACATGTTCCAGGTCCACGCTGGTGCGCGGATCATGCTCCGCCACCCGGTAGTCGCTGGCCTCGGGCTCGGTGGTTTCCGTTTCGGTACGCAGGTCCTCCGCCAGCCAGCCGTGGATGCCTCCATTCAGGTAGCTGTAGCGTTTGTGGCCGATGGCGTCCAGGGTCCACAGCAGGCGCCCGGCCCAGCCGCCGCCCTCGTCATCGTAGGCCACCACCCAGGTGTCCGGGGTCAGGCCGAGTTCCGAGAACAGCGCCGCCAGGCGGTCGTCGTCGGGCAGCAGGCCCGGTGCCGGCTGGGTGCCGGCCAGCAGGCGCTGGTAGTCCAGGTGGATGGCGCCGGGTACATGGGCCTGTTCGTACACCTGGCTCTTGCACAGATCGATGATCAGCAGATCCGGCGCGTCCAGATGGCGGGCGAGTTCGGCGGGTTCGATGAGAAGCGGCAGTTCAGTGGTCATGGTGAGTCTTCGTGGTTGCCGGTGGGGGCCATTGTAATGAACGACAGGGAAGGTGTCAGATCGGTTCCTGGCCAGGATCAGGACTGATAACGCTGTCGCGCCTGTTCATCCAGGGTGGCGGCGATCTGAAAAAAGTTATTAAGCCGCTCCGCGCTGATCCGACCCTGGTCCGCCGCTTCTTGCAGAGCACAGCCGGGCTCGTGGCGGTGGGTGCAGTTGCGAAACCGGCAATGACCGGCCAATTCCGCCAGTTCCCGGTAGCCGCGCAGCAGCTCCTCCTCGCCGATGTGCCAGAGGCCGAATTCGCGGATGCCCGGGGAATCGATCAGATGGCCCCCGCCGTCCAGATGGAACAGGCGCGCGGTGGTGGTGGTGTGCTGGCCCAGGCCGGACACGTCCGATAGCGATCCCACCGCCAGCTCCGCCTCCGGCAGCAGGGCGTTGACCAGTGACGACTTACCCACGCCGGACTGGCCCACGAACGCCACCGTGCCGCCGGTCAAGGCGGCACGCAGTTCCGCCAGGCCGTCCCGGGTAGTGGCCGATACCCGCGCCAGCGGGTAACCGAGGTCCTGATAAAGGGCCACCAGGCGGTCCACGTTGGCGGTATTGTCCGGGGTCACCAGATCCGCTTTGTTGAGCACCAGGGTGGCGGGGATGCCGGATAGCTCGGCGGCCACCAAATAGCGGTCGAGCAAAACGCTGGAGGGCTCCGGGCGCGGCGCGAATACCACCAGCAGCCGATCCAGGTTGGCGGCCACCGGCTTCAGGTTGCCATAGTTATCCGGGCGCTTGAGCACGGTGGCCCGGGGCATCAGCGCGGTGACCACGCCGTCCCCCTCGCTGCGCGGGGCCTGCCAGATCACCCGGTCGCCTACCACCAGTTGCTCCAGGTTGGCGCGGAAATGGCAGCGCGTCGGCGGGGCCTCCTCGGCCTCCACCAGCACCTGCCCGCCGAAATGCGCCACCACGGTGCCTTCCTGTTCCTCGCCCAGGTCGGTGGCCGTCGGATGGGCATGTTCCGCCTTGCGTTGCGCGCGGTCGCGCCGCTCCTGCTGAATCTTTTCGATACGCCAGCGCTGCCGCCGGTTGAGTTTACGTTTTGCCATAAAAGCGTGGCGATTTCGCCGCCGATACAGGGTGAAGGATGCAGGATACAGGAACCCGGGCGTCGCGGGCACGGCCTTATGGCTGGCAGGTCCGGCTCCGCGCTGTATCCTGTACCCTGAATCCTGTATCGACTTTTTTGCCGGGAAAACCATGACGCAATCACGAGACAACCTGATCTGGATCGATCTGGAAATGACCGGGCTGGACCCCAGCCATGACCGTATCATCGAGGTCGCCACCATCGTCACCGACGCCCACCTGAATATTCTGGCCGAAGGGCCGGTGATGGCGGTCAGGCAAAGCGACGCCCTGCTTGACGGCATGGATGAGTGGAACACCCGTCACCACAACAATTCCGGCCTGGTGGAACGGGTCCGTCGCAGCGACGTGGACGAGGCCGAAGCCGAACGCCGCACCCTGGCGTTTCTGGAGCAATACCTGGAAACCGGCGCCTCGCCCATGTGCGGCAACAGCATCTGCCAGGATCGCCGTTTCCTGGCCAATTACATGCCGCGTCTGGAGGCATTCTTCCACTACCGGAATCTGGATGTCTCCACCCTCAAGGAACTGGCCCGGCGCTGGAAGCCGGACATCCTGGCCGGCTTCCAGAAAGCCAACAAGCACCTGGCCCTGGATGACATTCGTGAGTCCATCGAGGAACTCGCCTACTACCGCGAGCATCTCATTCAGCTTTAGGGTCGTTACCGGGAGGGTTGATCGTGAAAGGCGCGGAGCAGCGAACGGAAAAAGGGCGGGTCTGGGATCTGCCCACCCGCTTGTTTCACTGGACCCTGGTGGGGCTGTTCGGTTTCCTGTGGTATTCCGGCGGCGGCAGCAGCGCCGAGATGGACTGGCACATGCTGGCCGGTTACGCCTTGCTGGCGCTGTTGCTGTTCCGGGTTCTGTGGGGGTTCTGGGGCTCGCGGCACAGCCGGTTCCGGGACTTTCTCACCGCGCCGGCGGCGGCGGCGCGCTACGGGCTGGCGTTCGCGCGCGGTCGGGCGCCGGTCTACCGGGGGCATAACCCCCTGGGTGGCTGGATGGTGGTGGTGATGCTGGTGTTGCTGCTGGCCCAGGTGGTCAGCGGCCTGTTCGCCACCGATGACATCAGTATCGACGGCCCCCTCAATCACCTGGTGTCCTCGTCACTGGCCGGCGCGTTCACCGATTTCCACGGCCTCAATATCAACCTGTTGCTGATGCTGGCGGGCCTGCACGTGGCGGCGGTAGCCGCTCACCGGCTGCGCGGCGAGCGGCTGGTGGGCGCCATGATCAGCGGGCGTAAGCCCGGCGCGGATGACGCCGCCCCGGCTCCCGCCTGGCGGGCCCTGGTGCTGGCGGTGCTGGCGACGGCGGTGGTGTGGCTGGTGCTGGCGCTGGCCGGCTGAAGCCGCTCCTGCCGCTATCCGCCATATGTAGGAGCGGCTTCAGCCGCGATCGGCCGGCGGACGATTCGCAGCTACTTGCGGTAATCGTCGTGGCAGGCCTTGCAGGCCTGGCCCACCTTGCCCACCTGGTCGAGCATGGCTTGCTGGTCGCCTTCCCGGGCCAGGCTGGCCAGGGTGCTTGCCCGTTCCTCGAAGTCGCGGGCCTTGGCATCGAAGTCGTCCCGGTTCTCCCAGATCGCCGGCTTGGCGTCGCTGCCTTCCGCGGTACCTTCCTGGAAGCCCTCCCAGGGCAGCGTGGAGAGTTCCTCCAGAATACCCGCCTTGCGCTCGAAAACGGCCTGGTCGAACGGCTGCTCGCCCTTGGCCATGGCACCCAGGGTGCCGAAGTGCCAGGCGATCACGTGGAAGATGGAATGGCGATACCCGGCCGCTTCGTTGGGCCCACTGGAGCAGGCGCTCAACAGTGGCGCGGTGATGGCGAGCATGATCAGGGCTGGCTTTTTCATGGCTGGCGTTCCCTCTTGGTCGATAATTGAAAAACGTTCCCCCGGTTTGAAGGCGTCATCCCGACGGCGGTTCCCCGAAGGCGGTCCTGACAGTCTAAAGAATACGAACTTTACATGCTGGTCTTGTTTCGCAACCGGCGCAGAGCCCATTCCACATGTTCGCGCACCAGCTCGCTGGGGTCCTGGCGGGCCGCTTGCAGAGCCGCCAGCGCCACCGGGCTGGCCGGGCCATTGCCCAGGCCGACCGCCAGATTGCGCCGCCAGCGCTGAAAGCCGGCGCGGCGGATCGGTGAGCCGGCGGTGCGTTCCAGGAAGGTGGCTTCGTTCCATTCGAACAGCTCCACCAGCTCCCGGTCCTCCAGGCCGTGGCGTGGCCGGAAATCGGTCTCGCCGCTGTGCGAGGCGAAGCGATTCCAGGGGCACATCAACTGGCAGTCGTCGCAGCCGAACACCCGGTTGCCGATGCCCGGCCTGAGATCCTCGGGAATCGAGCCGTCATGCTCGATGGTCAGGTAGGAGATGCAGCGCCGGGCGTCCAGTTGGTAGGGCGCGACGATGGCGTCGGTGGGGCATACCGTCATGCAGGCCGAGCACTTGCCGCAATGGTCCTCGCCGGGGGTGTCCACCGGCAGCGGCAGGTCGGTGTACAGCTCGCCAAGAAAGAACCAACTGCCGGCGTCCCGATTGAGCAGCAGGGTGTGCTTGCCCTGCCAGCCTAGACCGGCCTTTTCCGCCAGCGGTTTTTCCATCACCGGGGCGCTGTCCACGAACGCCCGGGCCAGGCGCGTGCCGCTGACTTCCTGGCGAATCCAGTCCGCCAGCCGCGCCAGGCGTTTGCGGATCACCTTGTGGTAATCCCGGCCCAGGGCGTAGCGCGACACATAGGCTTTGTCCTTTTGCCGCAGCACCTTCACCGGCTGGGTGTCCGGTGGCAGGTAATCCATGCGGAACGACAGCACGCGCACCGTGTCCGGTTCCAGCTCCGTGGGACGCGAGCGCTTGTTGCCGTGGGCGGCCATCCAGTCCATGCCGGCATGGCGGCCCGCGGCCAGCCAGTCATGCAGACGTTGTTCCGCCAGGTTCAGATCCGGGTCGGCCACGCCCATCTGCTGGAAGCCCAGTTCCCGGGCCTGGTGGGCGATACGGCGCTTCAGGTGGTCGAGGTCCATGGCGTCCGTGAATCAGTCGGTGGCGGCCACCGGCGCCGGTTCGCGCCGTTGCCGGGCGGTAACGAACAACGAGGCCGCCACCACCAGGGCGCCGCCGGTGATGGCCAGGGGGCCTGGAGTTTCCGACAATACCAGAGCCGCCAGCAGGGTGGCGTAGGGGACCTGCAGGGCCAGGGTGAACGACACCGTGGTGGCGCTCAAACGGCGCAGACCATGGGTGATCAGGGTGTGCGGTACGGCGGTGAACACCGTGCCCAGCAACAGCAGCAGGCCCCAGGTGGATGGTGCCAGCCGCAGCGGCGAGGTACTCAGGAAAGGCGCGAACACCAGGGCGGTGAGCGCACCCTGGTAGAGCATCACCTGAGGGCCGGAGACACCCTCCAGGAAGCGTTTTTGCAGCAGATTCCGCAGTGAATAGAGCACCGCGGAGAAGATCCCCACCGCCAGCCCCAGGGGCACGTTGCCGCCCAGGCCGCTCTCCAGACCGATCAGCGTGACGCCGGCCAGCACCGCCAGGCCGGCCACCAGCGCATAGCCGCGCGGCGCCCGGCGGTGCAGCAGGGGCGGTTCGATCACGGCGGTGATCACCGGGAAGGTCAGCAGCGCCACCACGCCCACCGCCACCGAGGACACCTGCATGGCGTGGAAGTAGGTCATCCAGTGCACCGCGAACAGCAGGCCGCCCACCAGCATGGCCAGATAATGGCGCGGTGACGGCAAGCGGAGCCGGGCGCGGCCCAGCAGCATCACCACCAGCAGGGCGAGCGCGGCGATGCCGCCGCGCAGGCCGGTGATGTCCAGCGCCGGCAGCGGCACCAGCTTGGCGAACAGTGCCGTGCCGGCGAGCATGAAGGCGGCCAGGTGGAGGCCGTAGAGGTCCCAGTGGGGCTCGGAGCGAGGCGGCATGATGGTCCCGTGGTCGGTATAAAATAGGAACAGGTATACTGTCGTCGCATACCGCAACGACGGAGCCAAGGATAGCAGCGAATGCCCCTGAGATCGTTACCCGACCGCCTCTACAGCGCGGCGCAAACCCGCGAATTGGACCGACTGGCCGGCGACGCCGGTTTGTCCGGCGAGGAATTGATGGAGCGCGCCGGTCGCGCCGCCTTTGAACTGTTGGTACAGCGCTGGCCGGGCCTGTCGCGGCCGGTGGTTCTGTGTGGCGGCGGCAACAATGGTGGCGACGGCTATGTGGTCGCGCGCCTGGCCCGGGAAGCCGGCCTGGACCCGGTGATCCTCCAGGATAAGCCGGTGGAGGCCATGAAAGGCGATGCCCTGACCATGGCCCGCCGGGCGCGGGACGCCGGCGTGCCGATGCGTCCGCTGAGCCTGGACAGCCTGCCAAAAGATGCGCCGGTGCTGGTGGATGCTTTGCTGGGCACCGGCCTGTCCGGGGCCCTGAGCGAGGACAAGCGTGCCCTGATCCTGGCCCTGGACGCGTTGCGCAAGCCGGTGCTGGCGGTGGATGTGCCCTCCGGGCTGGCGGCGGACACCGGCGCATCCACCGGCGCCGTGCTGCACGCCCGGTGCACGCTGACCTATATCGGCGTGAACCGGGGGCTGCTCACCGGCATTGGGCCGGTCTGCACCGGCGAGCTGCTGTTCGATGACCTGGGTGTCGATGAGCGGGTGCACGCCCGCATCGACGCGCCGGTATGGCGGCCGACCCCGGCGGACCTGCGCCGTGCCCTGCCACGCCGTGCCCGGGACGGATACAAGAAAACCTACGGCCATGTCCTGGTGATCGGCGGTGACCACGGTTTCGGTGGCGCACCGATGATGACCGCCCAGGCCGCCGGCCATGCCGGCGCCGGCCTGGTCAGCCTGGCCACCCGCGCCGAGCACGTGGCGCCGCTGTTGGCGCGCCAGCCGGAAATCATGGCGCGGGCGGTGGACGGCGCGACGGATCTGGCGCCGCTGCTGGAGCAAGCCACGGTGGTGGCGGTGGGGCCGGGGCTGGGTCGTGATGCCTGGGGACGGGCCCTGCTGGAAGCGGCCCTGGACAGCGGCCTGCCGCTGGTGGTGGACGCCGATGCCCTGACCCTGTTGGCGGAGTGGGGCGTGGACGCCCGCGACGACTGGGTACTGACGCCGCACCCGGGGGAGGCGGCCCGGCTGCTGGGCAGCGACACCGGCGCCGTCCAGGCGGACCGTTTCGCGGCGGTGGAAAGCCTGGCGGCCCGTTACGGCGGTACCGCCCTGCTCAAGGGGCTGGGCACCCTGGTGCGCGGCGCCGAGGGCACCGCGCTGATCAGTGATGGCAACCCGGGCATGGGCAGCGGTGGCATGGGCGACCTGCTCACCGGGGTGATCGCCGCCCTGCGCGCCCAGGGGCTGGCGCCTTACCGGGCCGCCGCCCTGGGCGCCATGGCCCACGCCCGCGCCGCCGACCGGGCCGCCGCCCGGGACGGCGAGCGAGGCCTGCTCGCCACCGATCTGCTTATCGACCTGCGCCGGGAGTTGAATGACTACTGAACGCCATTATCTGGCCGACGAGGCCGCCACCCTGGCGCTGGGCGCCGACCTGGGGCGCCGTCTGACGCCGGGGAGCTGCGTCTATCTGCGTGGTGACCTGGGTGCCGGCAAGACCACGCTGATGCGCGGCCTGCTTCACGGGCTCGGCCACCGGGGCGCGGTAAAAAGTCCCACCTATACCCTGGTGGAACCCTATGAAGTGGGTGGGGTCCCTATCTATCATTTCGACCTGTATCGGTTGGGCGACCCCGAGGAACTGGAGATGATCGGCATCCGCGACTATTTTGACGGACGGGCCCTGTGCGTGCTGGAGTGGCCCGACCGGGGCCGGGGCATGATTCCCGAACCGGATCTTACCGTGACCCTGACCGTGGACGGTCGGGGACGACAGGCGAATTTGGATTGGGCCCATGGCCAACATTGAGCGACCGACTCCGCCCCGACTGATCGCCCTGTGCATACTGGCGCTGGGCTGTCTGGCCTCGGTGCCGGCCGCCGCCGTCACCGTGGACTCGGTGCGCCTGCACCGGGCGCCGGATCACACCCGCATCGTCTTTGATCTGCCCGAGCCGGTGGAGCACAGTCTGGACAAGCTGGCCAACCCGGACCGGGTGGTGGTGGATCTGCCGGACACCGAACTCGACTTCGATATGATGTCGCTGGACATCAGCGACAGCCCGATCAAGGACATCCGCGTCGGCAAGCACCCGGACATGACCCGGGTGGTATTCGATCTCAACGAGGCGGTGCGGCCACGCACCAACCTGCTCAAACCGGTGTCGCCGCACAACTGGCGGCTGGTGGTGGATCTGTTCGACAAGGACCCGAAGCCGGTGAAGACCGTGGACAAGCCGGACGCGGCCACCGGCGCGCCCCGCGACATGATCGTCGCCATCGACGCCGGCCATGGCGGCGAGGACCCGGGTGCGTCCGGGCCGGGTAATCTGCGTGAAAAGGACGTGGTGCTGCAGATCGCCAAGAAGGTGAAGGCGCGCATCGACGCCCAGCCCGGCATGAAGGCGGTGATGGTGCGCGATGGCGACTACTATGTGCCGTTGGCGGAGCGGCGCCGCATCGCCCGCCAGGACAACCACGCCGATGTGTTCATCTCGATCCATGCCGATGCCTTCACCGATCCGCGCGCCCATGGCGCCAGCGTGTTCGCCCTGTCCAACCGGGGCGCCACCAGCGCCCGTGCCCGCTATCTGGCGAAAATGGCCAACGAATCGGACAAGGTGGCCGGCGTCTACGAGGAAGAGAAGGACGATTCCAATCTGCTCAGCGTGCTTGCCGACATGCGCATGAGTGGTTCCATGGCGCACAGCCTGTATCTGGGCCGTCAGATCCTCGCCGAAATGGGCCAGGTGACGCGCCTGCACGGCGGCCGCGACACCGTGGAGCAGGCCGCGTTCGTGGTGCTCAAGGAGCCGGAGATGGTATCCGTGCTGGTGGAAACCGGCTTTATCTCCAATAAGGAAGAAGCGCGGAATTTGCGTTCCAGCGCCCATCAGGAGAAACTCGCGCGCTCCATCGAGGCCGGCGTGGAGCGCTATTTCCGCACCCACCCGGCGCCGGGTAGCTGGTTCGCCGCCCAGCGCAGCCAGAACGGCGACCAGTATCGCATCCAGCCCGGCGATACCCTGTCCGGCATCGCCCGCCGGCACCAGGTCAGCGAGCAGTCGCTGCGCTCCGCCAACAATATTCAGGATGACCGCATCATCGTCGGCCAGACGCTGGTCATCCCCCAATCCTGAGGTTTTTCACCGTGGCAAAGATTCACCGCCTGGATTCCCGGCTCGCCAACCAGATCGCCGCCGGCGAGGTGGTGGAGCGGCCCGCCTCGGTGCTCAAGGAACTGCTGGAAAACGCTCTGGACGCCGAAGCCCGGCAGATCACCGTGGATGTGGAGCAGGGCGGCATCAAGCTGATCAAGGTGCGCGACGATGGCACCGGCATCGGCGAGGAGGATTTGCCGCTGGCGCTGTCCCGGCATGCCACCAGCAAGATTCAGAGCCAGGAAGACCTGGAAGCCATCGGCACCCTGGGCTTTCGCGGCGAGGCGCTGGCGGCGATCAGCTCGGTGTCCCGGCTCACTCTGGCCAGTAACGACGGTGCCCAGGCCCAGGGCTGGCAGGTGTCCGTGGAGGGCCGCGACATGGCCCCCAGCGTGGCCCCCGCCGCTCACCCGCGTGGCACCACCGTGACCATGCGCGACCTGTTCTTCAACACGCCGGCCCGGCGCCGTTTCCTGCGTACCGAGAAGACCGAGTTCAACCACCTGGAAGAGGTGTTCCGGCGGGTCGCCCTGAGCGAATTCCAGACCGCCTTCCGGCTTACCCATAATCAGAAGGTGATTCACCAGTTGCCCGCCGGCGACGACGCCACCCTGCGCGCCGCCCGGGTGGCGCGGCTGTGTGGCCGCGCTTTCATGGAGCAGGCCATGGAGGTGGACATCGAGCACGGCGGCCTGCGCCTGCATGGCTGGATGGGGCTGCCCACCTTTTCCCGCTCCCAGGCGGACCTGCAGTACTTCTACGTCAATGGCCGGGTGATCCGCGACAAGGTGGTCAACCACGCGGTACGCCAGGCTTACTCCGATGTGCTCTACCACGGTCGCCATCCGGCCTATGTGCTGTTTTTCGAGGTCGACCCGGCGTTGGTGGACGTCAACGTGCACCCCACCAAGCACGAGGTGCGTTTCCGCGAGCAGCGCATGGTGCACGATTTCCTGTTCCGCACCCTGCACCGGACCATCGCCGAGGTGCGCCCCGGCGCCGACGGCCATGCCGAAGTGCCGCTGACCGATCAGGTTCAGCCGGCGCCCACCCAGGGCAGCATGCCGCTGACCACGCCGCGTCCGGATACCGGCGGCGGTGGTGTCGGGGGCGCGGGGGGCTTCGGCGGCGGGGGCGGCTATCCGGGGCCGGTGCCGGGGCGGCCAGCGGCGGTGGCCGATGGCGCCCGCCAGGCCGGTGCCTACGGTGCTCTGGTGGGTGCGCCCGCCGCCGGCACGCCCGCCGCCGCGCCACAGCCGGGCCAGACCCCGCCGCTGGGCTACGCGGTGGCGCAATTGCATGGCATCTTCATCATCGCCGAAAACGAGCACGGCATGGTGCTGGTGGATATGCACGCCGCTCATGAACGGATTACCTACGAGCGCCTCAAGCGCGACTGGGCCGAGGCCAAGGTGCGCAGCCAGCCGTTGCTGGTGCCGGTGTCCATGGCGGTGTCCTCCCGGGAGGCGGACTTCGCCGAGCAGCAGCCGGAGGTGTTCGAGCGCCTGGGCTTTCTGGTTGAACGCGCCGGGCCGGAAACCCTGGTGGTGCGCGAGGTGCCGGCGCTGCTGCGTAACGCGGACAGCGAAACCCTGGTGCGCGACGTGCTTTCCGACCTGCTCGCCCAGGGTTCCAGCGAGCGCATTGAGCAGCAGCTCGATGCCTTGCTCTCGTCCATGGCCTGCCACGGCAGCGTGCGCGCCAACCGGCGCCTGACGGTGCCGGAAATGAATGCCCTGCTGCGGGACATGGAAGCCACCGAGCGTTCCGGCCAGTGCAATCACGGGCGGCCTACCTGGACCCAGATGAGCGTCAAGGAACTGGATCGCCTGTTCATGCGGGGTCAGTAATGGGCGCCGTACCCGGGGCATCGCTGCCGGTGATCTTGCTGATGGGCCCCACCGCCGCCGGTAAGACCGACCTGGCCATCGAGGCCGCCGAAACCCTGCCGGTGGAGCTGATCAACGTGGACTCCGCCCTGGTCTATCGCGGCCTGGACATCGGCGCCGCGCGCCCCTCCGACGATGAGTTGGCCCGCGCCCCGCACCGCCTGCTGGGTTTTCGCGACCCGGCCGAGCCCTATTCGGCGGCGGATTTCCGCGCCGACGCGCTCGGCGAAATCGAATCCATCGCCGCCGCCGGCCGGATTCCGCTGCTGGTGGGCGGCACCATGTTGTATTTCAAGGCCCTGGTGGAGGGGCTGGCGCCGCTGCCGGAGGCGGACGCGGCGGTGCGCGCCGACATCGCCGCCCTGGCGGCGCGCGACGGCTGGCCGGCGGTGCACCGGGCGCTGGCCGAGGTGGACCCGGCCAGCGCCGCCCGTCTCAAGCCCACTGACCGCCAGCGCCTGCAGCGCGCCCTGGAGGTATACCGACTCACCGGTCGCCCACTGAGCGCTTTCCACGGCGAACACGATACCGCCGCCGAGCCCCTGGCGGATGGCTTTTATCGCTTCCCGGGCCTGGCCCGGCCGGTGCTTAGTCTGGCGGTGGCGCCGCCCCGCGAGGAGCTGCACCGGCGCATCGAGTCCCGTTTCCATGCCATGCTCGAGGCGGGGCTGGTGGAAGAGGTGGCGGCACTGCGCGCCCGCGCTGACCTGCACGGCGAGCTGCCGGCCCTCAAGGCGGTGGGCTATCGTCAGGTTTGGCGTTATTTAGAGGGCCAATGGGATTACATGACCATGGTGGAAAAAGGTATTATCGCTACCCGGCAGCTGGCCAAACGGCAGCTCACCTGGCTGCGTAAATGGCCCGGTCTTACCTGGTACGACGGCGCCCGTGACGAGAGTCGCAGGGCGTGCGTTGCCCGTCTTGCAGGCGTTTGTAAAACCGTGTTTAGTTGAATCGAGGGTTCCGGAGGGCGCAATTGCTCCCTTGAGGCTTGTTTTTATTGGGACCAAGCCCCATAGAGGACCACGATGACGCAGGGCTTTACGAAGGGTGGGGCTGAAACCTTTTTCGGGGAAGGCTGCCAAAGAGAAGTCCTTGGCCCGCGGGCCGTCCGGCAGGGATGGCCGGCCTCGCGAAGCCCGGACGTAAGCGCTGATGATTGCCCGAACGCTTGGGCGCTCACTTTTTATGAACGTTAAGGAGATTTGCCATGTCAAAAGGGCACTCGCTACAAGACCCTTTTCTCAATGCGCTGAGAAAGGAACGCATCCCGGTTTCCATCTTCCTGGTGAACGGCATCAAACTGCAAGGGCAGATTGAGTCCTTTGATCAGTATGTGGTTCTGCTGAAAAACGCGGTCAGCCAGATGGTTTACAAACACGCTATTTCCACCGTGGTACCGGCCCGCAACCCGCGCGCCGCGGGCGGAGGCGGCAACCCGGCAATGCAGGGCGGCCAGCAAGCCGGCCACCAAGGGGGCATAGGTGACGATTTCGGCAACCAGTAAGCCGCCAATCGCCTTCCTCCCTCGCCAAAGCCACGCCGAACGGCGTGGCTTTGCTTTTTGTGTCCTTTACACTGGAACCCATGGATCTTTTTGATCGTACCGAACAGGTGCGCACCGGCGCCGGCGAGAAAGCGGTGCTGGTTCATCTGGAACTGCCCGACGCCCTGGGGCGCGAGGACCTGGACGAATTTCACCATTTGGTGACCTCTTCCGGGGTCGAGCCCGTGGCGGAACTGGTGAGCAAGCGCGACCGGCCCGACCCGGCGCTGTTCATCGGCTCCGGCAAGGCCGAGGAACTGGCTGACCTGGTGCGCGAGCACGAGGCCGACGTGGTGCTGTTCAACCATGCCCTGAGCGCCGGACAGGAACGGAACCTGGAGCGCGCGGTGAAATGCCGGGTGCTCGACCGCACCGGTCTGATCCTGGATATTTTCGCCCAGCGCGCCCGCACCCACGAGGGGCGGCTGCAGGTGGAACTGGCCCAGCTTCAGCATTTGTCCACCCGCCTGGTGCGTGGCTGGACCCACCTGGAGCGCCAGAAGGGCGGCATTGGCCTGCGAGGGCCCGGTGAGACCCAGCTGGAAACCGACCGGCGCCTGCTGCGCGAGCGTATCCGTTCGATTCAGACGCGGCTGGATAAGGTGCGCAAGCAGCGCGCTCAGGGCCGGCGTGCCCGGGATCGCTCGGAAACCCCGCTGATTTCCCTGGTGGGCTACACCAACGCCGGCAAGTCCACCCTGTTCAATGCGCTGACCACCGGTGATGTCTACGTGGCCGACCAGTTGTTCGCCACCCTGGACCCGACCCTGCGCAAGGTGCGCGTGCCGGGCGTGGGCCCGGCGATCCTGGCGGATACGGTGGGTTTCATTCGTCATCTGCCGCACCGGCTGGTGCAGGCGTTTCGCGCCACCCTGGAAGAAACCGTTAACGCGTCCTTGCTGCTGCATGTGACCGACTGTAGTGCCGAGGAACGGGACGCCAATGTGGCGGCGGTGGACGAGGTGCTGGAGGAAATCGGCGCCGATCAGGTGCCTGTGTTGCACGTTTACAACAAAGTGGACCGTCTCGAAGAGGGGGCCCGCCTGGAGCGCGACGAGCAGGGACTGCCCTGGCGAGTGTGGTTGTCGGCGGCCACCGGTGAAGGTTTTGACCTGCTCAACCAGGCGATCGCCGAACGGCTGGCTGATCGTTGGGTGGACCGCTGGTTGCGGCTGCCACCCTGGGCGGGCAAGCTGCGCGCGCGTCTGCACGAGGCCGGCGAGGTGACCGATGAGCAGGCGGCCACGGATGGGGGCATGCTGTTGCGGGTGCACGTCAATCGGGTGCACTTCGAGCGATTGCTGCGCGAGGCGGGGCTGGACGAGGAACAGGTAAAGGTACCGGACCCGTCGGTTGCAGACGCGGAGACCCCTTCCTACAATCCTGGACGCTCGCACAGAGCGGGATAACGGAGAATTCAATGGCCTGGAATGAACCCGGCGGCAACAAGCCCAGGGACCCCTGGGGCGGGGGTGGCGGTGGCGGCGATCAGCGCCCACCGGATCTCGATGAAGCACTGAAGAACCTCAAGGATCGTATCAACAGCCTGTTTGGCGGCAAGAGCGGCGGCGGTGGCGGTGGCAAGAAGCCGTCCGGCGGCTTCCCTGGCGGCCTGCTGGCGGTGGTGCTGGTGATCCTGGTGGTCGGCTATGTATTGATGGGCTTCTACGTGGTGGATCAGAGCCAGCGCGCGGTGGTGCTGCGTTTTGGTGAGTTCAACCGCATGGTGGACCCGGGCCTCAACTGGCGTGCCCCGGTCATCGAGCAGACCATGAAAGTCGATGTCGGCCAGAATCGCAGCTACGAGCTCAGCGAGGAGATGCTCACCGAGGACACCAACATCGTGGCGGTGACCCTGGAGGTGCAGTACAAGGTGCTCGACCCGCAGGCCTACCTGCTGCGCGTCGGTGCCCCGGAAGCCATCCTCGAACACGCCACCAGTTCCGCGCTGCGGCACGTGGTGGGCAGTTCCACCATGGACGGCGTTCTCAAGGACCGCCGCGAGGACATTCGTCTTGAGGTGCGCGAGCGCCTGCAGGATTACCTGGACCGCTACAATACCGGCCTGGTGATCAACCAGGTGGTGCTGGACAAGACCGCCGCGCCGGAAGCGGTGCGCGACGCCTTCGACGACGTCGCCAAGGCCAAGGAAGACGAGGACCGTTTCAAGAAGGAAGCGGAAGCCTATTACAACTCGGTGATCCCGCAGGCCCGTGGTGAGGGTGCCCGCATCGGCGCGGAAGCCGAGGCCTACAAAGCCCGGGTGGTGGCGGAAGCCGAAGGTGACGCGGCGCGCTTCAACGACCTGGTGGCCGAATACCGCAAGGCGCCGGAAGTGACCCGGCAGCGCCTCTATCTGGACACCATCACCGAAGTGCTGAGCAAGTCCAGCAAGGTGCTGGCGGATATCCCCAACGGCGACAGCCTGATGTACCTGCCCCTGGATCAGATGCTCAAGGGTCGCGCCGGCAAGACCGACACCCGCGGCGGCGCATCCAGTGGCGGCACCGGCGGGGCGTCGAATCCGGCCAGCGCCGGCGCCGATGACGGCGGCAGTGGCCGCAAGACGTCGCGCAGCCTGTACCAAAGCAACCGCACGGAGATTCGCTGATGAGCACACGTAGCTGGCTGGTGCTGGTGGCAGTGGGCGTGCTGTTGCTGCTGGCCCTGGATTCGTTCTACATCGTCAATGAAACCGAGAAGGCCGTGCTGAAGCGCTTCAGCCGGGTGGAGCAGGCGGACATCGAGCCGGGTATTTACCCCAAGGTGCCGCTGATCGACGAGGTGATTCGCGTGGACGGGCGTCTGCTCACCCACGACGTGCCCACCCAGTCGTTCCTCACCGCCGAGAAGAAGCTGCTTAACGTGGATGCCTTCGTGACCTGGCGCATCGCCGACGTGCAGCGCTATATCGTCAGTGTCGGCGCTGGCGCCAACAGCGGTCTGGCCATGGAGCGGCGGGCGCGGGAACTGCTCGATCCGCGCGTCAACGAGGCGTTGCGCAACCAGTTCGCCTCGCGCACCGTGCAGGAAGTGGTGGCCGGTCGCGGTGGTGCCCTGCCCGATGAGGCCCTGGACCCGTCCGCGGTGAGCAGCGGAGAATTGATGAACGGGACCACCTCCGCCGCCGAGGAGGCCGATGCCTCCACCTCCGGGGATGAGAGCGCCGCCTCCGGGCAGCCGGACCCGGACGCCGGCAGCGGCCCGCCGCCGGAAAAGGACGACCAGCGCGAGGAGTTGATGAACTCCGTGGCCGAGGAAGTGAACGCGGCCACCATGGAGGACCTGGGGATCGAAGTGGTGGATGTGCGCGTCAAGCAGGTCGACTGGCCGGAGCAGGTTCGCGGTCGGGTATTCGACCGCATGCGCGCCGAACGGGCCCGCGATGCCGCCGAGCATCGTGCCCGTGGTCGCGAGGTGGCCGAGCGTATCCGCGCCGCCGCCGACCGTGAGCGCACCGAAATCCTGGCTCGTGCCTACGAGGGCGCGCAGAAGATGCGCGGTGAGGGCGACGCCCGCGCCACCAACATCTATGCCAACGCCTACTCCAAGGACCGGGAATTCTTCCGCTTCTATCGCAGCCTGCAGGCCTACCGGGACAGCTTCAGTTCCTCGGACGACCTGCTGATCCTGTCGCCGGACAGCGAATTCTTCCGCTACATGAAGGATTCGGGTTCGAACTGATCCGCGCCGACGATGAAAAAACCCGCCTTCTGGCGGGTTTTTTTTTGGTTCATTGTGCATTACCGCAATAGGCGTTCCGCGCGGCCTGGCGGGCTGGATACCCCTGTATGAGCGGCTTCAGCCGCGCCCTCCGGGCAAAGCGCCCGCCGTTGCCTTTCTGGCCTCGCCGGTGGGGGTCGACGAAGGTGGCAATGGGGAAGGTGGAACAATAATGGTAATAATAGGGTTTCGCGGAGCGTATTCCTCGCGTGAGGATTCGATTAGGGTGAAGGGCTTGAGAGTGAATTACCATTAATCAAATAATGGCATAATGAGGAGTCGGGAGTCCCCCTGATGGGCGGGCCTTCGAGGCCCTCCGTCCACGCGTGCCGCCAGCGCAGGGAGAACAAGGCTGAATGCACAGAAAAGCGCGGTATTGGCTGGAACGGGTAGTGGGGGAGGGTGACCGTCACGGCGCGGTGACGCTGCAACTGGTGTTGCTGATTCTTGGCGTGCTGATCCCGTTTTGCTGGTCGCTGCGGCTGTTGGGCGGCGGGCCGCTGGGGGAATTGGAACGATTTTATCTGGTCATCCACGGTTGGGTGGCGGGTTTTGCCTGGCTGGGTTTTCTGTTGATTCGCCGCGGGCGATTCCGGTTCGCCGCCCGGCTGTTTCTGGCCGGCAGTCTGGCAATGATCATGCTGGTGTATCTGCTGTCCGGTATCCGCAGCCCGGGGCCGGCCCAGATCGCCCATGTGTTTCCTTTGGCCCTGGCCGGCGTCTTGTTCGGACGCCGGGCATTGTGGGGGGTGCTGGTGTTTACCTGGTTGTGCGTGCTGGTGGGGGTCGGACATGAACTTTATGTCGGTACCGCCCCGGGGTTGGCCCTTGAGATCGCCGCCGGCCTGATGGTCAGTTTTCTCGTCGTGGCGGTGGTCTTCGACGGCTCGCTGACCAGCCTGGCCACCAGCCTGGACGATGTGGAAACCCGGCGCCGGGAACTGGAAGCGGCGCGTCGCTCCTTGAAAGCCGAAAAAGAAGAACGGGAACAGACCATGGAGCAACTGGTGCACGTACAGAAGGTCAAGGCCATCGGCCAGTTGGCCGGCGGCGTGGCCCATGATTTCAATAATATTCTCGGTGTCATTCTTGGTTACGCGCAGTGGCGTGAACGGCGCCGTGAGCCAGCGGAATTGCTCGAGGCCCTGGCCGGCGTGGAAACCGCCGCCCGGCGCGGCGCGGCGATCAGTCGCAAATTGCTCAACTTCAGCCGCCAGGACGTGGCGCACCCGGAAGTGTTTGATGTGTGCGAGGCACTACGAGGCCTGGAGGGCATGCTGCGCCAGTTGTTCGATCCGCGCGTGCGCATCGAGTTGCTGTTGCCGGAAGAGGTTCTGCCGGTGCGCATTGACCGGGGACAGTTCGAACTGGCGGTGCTGAACGTGGCCACCAACGCCCGCGATGCGATGCCGGAAGGCGGCCACTTCCGGTTGGCGGTCGGTCGGCAAGAACAAGACGCCTCGCGGGTGGAAATTGACCTGAGCGATACCGGCGTGGGCATGGACGAGAACGTGCGCCGGCGCATCTTCGAGCCGTTCTTCACCACCAAGGGGCAAAGCAGCGGCACCGGGTTGGGGCTGGCGGTGGTCGGCAAGGTGATCAACGAAGCCGGCGGCGCCATCGAGGTGCAAAGCCGGCCCGGGGCGGGCAGTCGCTTCCGGCTGCTGCTGCCGCACCGCGAGCTGGCGGCGCCGCCCGGCGGTGTGCATTCGCCGCTGGTGCTGCTGGTCGATGATGACGATGAATTGCGCGCCATGCTTGGCGCGACCCTGGAAAACGGTGGTTGTCGGGTGCTTGGTGCTCGCGATGGTGAGGAAGCCTGGCGGGTGATCGGTCGTGGCCGGATACCGGATGTGCTGGTCACCGACCTGCGCATGCCCGGGCTGGGCGGGCCGGCGCTGATTCGACGGTTGCGCCCGCTTTACCCCGAGCTGGCGATTATTCTGATCTCCGATTATCTGCCCGAGGCGGGGGCGCTGGCCCGGGAGCTGCCGCCGGACGTGGAGCGGCTGGTGAAGCCGTTCTCCCCACACCTGCTGTTGCAATACGTGTTTATGTTGACCACTTGGACGCTGGAAGAAGGCAAAGAAGGAGAGGGTGGATGAGCGAACGACGTCTTGATGTGGTGGTCGTCGAGGACGACCCCGAGCAACGGGAACTGGTGGTGAATGAAATCGCCGCCAACGGTTTCAACGTCAAGGGCTGTGCCGATGCCACTGCCCTGTGGCGCCATATGACGGTATCACGCTGCGACCTCATCGTGCTGGATGTGGGGCTGCCCGGCGAGGACGGCCTGTCGGTGGCGGAGCATCTGCGCAGTGCCTCCCAGGTGGGCATCGTCATGCTGACCGGCTACGCCACCAGCTCCGACCAGGTGAACGGGCTGCGCCACGGTGCCGACGCTTACCTCACCAAGCCGGTGGACTACGGCGTCCTGGTGGCCACCCTGGAAAGCCTGGGGCGGCGTTTGCGCGGCACCATGGATGTGCCGGAGATGGCGGATCCGGAGCCCGGCCAGGAGAACCTTTGGCGGCTGGTGGCCGATGGCTGGAAACTGCGCACGCCGGACCAGCAGGACGTCACCCTCACCGCCTACGAACGTGACATGCTGCGCTGCCTGATCGAAGCCGGGGGGCGACCAATCGATCGGGAGACCCTGATCGGTGCCCTGACCCCGGACGTGCACGATTTCGATCCGCACCGCCTGGAGATGGTGATCTACCGGTTGCGCCGCAAAATCCGCGCGGTCAGCGAATGGACCCTGCCCCTGGAGGCGGTACGTGGCGTGGGCTACCTGGTAAACGACATGCGAGAGTACAGCGGCGTGCCCGGGTGACCGGAGAGCGGCAACGGTTCAGGATGGGGTTGTGAGTCAGTGGTGAGTGGGCGGCTACGTCCAGATTGGTGAAGCGGATCACACTTTTCCCTAGAGTCCCGCAAACCAGATAGCGAACCACGACCCTGTCCGCCGGAATAGTCGGCGTTCCGATCACCTGACCTTGGGGACGCGCCGGACGGTACCCCGCGGAACGGGGCCGTCATGGTGACGACCGTTCTTTATGCCGTTTTTGGGAAAGCGCCGAGGCCACCGGCGAGCGCCGCGGGCCCCGGTTACTCCGGGGGGGCGCCGTCGTGGCTGACCGCCCGCTCCGCGTGGCGGTGGTCGAGGACTACGGCCCGATGCGGGCGCTATTGGTGCGCGAGCTGGTGGCCGGCGGATTCCGCGCGGTGGGGTACCCGGACGCCGCGTCCCTGTGGAGGCACTTCCCCGGCGAGGTCTTCGACCTGGTGGTCCTCAATATCGGCCTGCCCGATGAGGATGGTTTCTCGGTCAGCCGGCGGCTGCGTCGGGAGAGCCGGATACCGGTGGTGATGGTATCCGGTTACGGCAGCAACGAACATCAGTTGCTGGGTCTGCGCGAAGGCGCCGATGCCTATCTGGTCAAGCCGGTGGACATCCACGTGCTGGTCGCCACGCTGGAGCGGCTGGCGCGGCGGCTGCGGCTGGAGGACCGGGGCGCTCCGCCACGCTCCGCCGGCTGGTGGCTGGCCGAGGACGGCTGGCTGCTGCGGACCCCGGACAACCGCGAAATCGCTCTCAACGGCCATGAACGGGTGCTTCTGTCGCGCCTGCTGGCCGCCGCGGGTGCCTGGGTGCCGGACCCGGAACTGGTGTCCGCCCTGGCCGGCCAGTCGCGCCCCGGAGAGCGCCCGGTGCCGGCCCGCCTGTTCCGCCGCCTGCGCCGTAAGATCGCCGCCTTTACCGGCCTGCCGCCGCCGCTTGAAAGCCGCGCCGGTGCCCATCGTTTCGCCACCCTGATCAACGAAGATGCCTATCGCCGGCGGTGGTCGCCGTGAGGCGGCCATGAGCCGGGGAAGACCGGGCCATGGGTGTGCGCGGGCGGTTCACCGCCTAGCATTGGGGCCGCTGATCGGGACCGGGGAAAAGGGATGAGAAGTCTGAACCACCGCTTCGCCACCGTGCTATTCGTGCTGCAGGTGCTGCTCGCCGCCTTTGCCGTGGGGCTCGCCGTGCATGGCCAACTGGCCCGTGCCGGGCCGGCCGATGACGCCGGCTCCGCGAAGGTGTCTGTGCTTTGGAGGACGTGTTAGAATGCCGTAACCGGGCCCGAGGGACCCGGTTTTTTTGTGGCTATCGGGCGGTGCGATGGACGCGAGCGTACTGATCACGGCGCTGTGCCTGGTTCTGGTCATCGAGGGCATTCCCCTGTTCCTGGCGCCGGCGCGTATGCGCCGGGCGGCGCGGGAACTGGCCGATCTGGATAGTCGCGTGCTGAGACTCATCGGGCTGGCCGCCATGTTATTGGGTGCCGGCCTCCTGCTGCTAACACGGTCCTAGGATGAATCAGGAAGAACAGTGGCTCCTGCCCGACGGCGTCGAGGAAGTCCTCCCCGAACGCGCCCGGGCCATCGAAGAATTGCGGCGGCGCGCCCTGGATCTGTACCGGTCCTGGGGCTACGAACTGGTGTTCCCGCCGCTGATCGAATTCCTGGAATCCCTGCTTAACGGCGCCGGCCGTGATCTCGAGCGGGATACCTTCAAGATCACCGACCAGCTCAGCGGTCGCCTGATGGGCGTGCGCGCCGACATGACTCCGCAGGTGGCGCGCATCGACGCCCACGGCCTGCGCCGCGACGCCCCCACCCGGCTGTGCTATTGCTCCACCGCCCTGCGCGCCAAGCCGCCCCAGGCCGGCGGCACCCGGCTGCCGTATCAACTGGGCGTGGAACTGTTCGGCCATGATGGTGCCGACAGCGACCTGGAAGTGATCCTGCTGCTTCTGGAAACCCTGGATCTTGTCGGAGCCGGCGACCGGGTGGTGTTGGATCTGGGCCATGTGGGCATTTTTCGTGCCCTGGTCGCCGCCTGCGATCTGTCGGAAGCCGACCAGGCCGCCCTGGAAGACATCTACCTGCGCAAGGCACGCACCGAACTGGAACAGTTCGTGGCCAGCCGCGCGCTGCCCGATGCCGCTCGCCACGCCCTGGCGGCGCTGCCGTTCCTGGACGGCGACGCCACGGTGTTCCCGCAGGCGCGCGAACTGCTGGCGGCGTTTCCCGCCGCCACCGAGGCGCTGACGGAGCTGGAAAGCCTGGTAAGCGTACTGCGCGCGCGCGGGGCCCGGGTGCACCTGGACCTGGGTGAACTGCGCGGGTACCACTACCACACCGGCTGCGTGTTCGCCGCCTACCTGCCCGGCGACAGTGAGCCGCTGGCCAAGGGCGGCCGCTACGATCACATCGGCGAAGTGTTCGGCCGCGCCCGGCCGGCCACCGGCTTCAGTGCCGATCTGAAAAAACTGGCGTCGTTGGCGCCGGTCACCCGGGGCGGCGGTATTCTCGCCCGGGGCGTGCTCACCGATGCCGTCTTTACCGATCGCGTGGCGCGCCTGCGCGCCGACGGCGAGCGGGTGGTGCTGGCTCTGGCCGGCGCCGACAACGACCCGGGCGAGCTCGGGTGCGACCGCGAACTGGTGGCCGCCGACGGCGGCTGGACCCTCCAACCCATTTCCTCCTGACAGGCCAAAGCGAACAGCCATGGGCAAGAACGTCGTAATTCTCGGTACCCAATGGGGTGATGAAGGCAAGGGCAAGATCGTCGATCTGCTCACCGACCAGGCCGCCTATGTGGCCCGCTTCCAGGGCGGCCACAATGCCGGCCACACCCTGGTGATCGACGGTGAGAAAACCGTCCTGCATCTGATTCCCTCCGGCATCCTGCGCGAAAACGTCCAGTGCCTGATCGGCAACGGCGTGGTGCTGTCGCTGGAGGCGCTGCTCAATGAAATCCGCGGCCTGGAAGAGAAAGGCGTGCCGGTGCGCGAGCGCCTGCGTCTGTCCTCCGCCTGCCCGCTGATCCTGCCGGTGCACGTGGCCCTGGACCAGGCCCGGGAAGTGGCCCGTGGTGCCCAGAAGATCGGCACCACCGGGCGCGGCATCGGCCCCGCCTACGAAGACAAGGTGGCCCGTCGCGGCGTGCGCCTGGGCGATGTGTTCCACCGTGAACGGTTCGCCGCCAAGCTTGGCGAGGTGATGGACTACCACAACTTCATCCTGCGCAGCTTCTACAATGCCGAGCCGGTGGATTTCCAGCAGACCCTGGATGAGACTCTGGCCCTGGCCGAGGAGATCCGGTCGTTGGTATGCGACGTCACCGCGCGCTTGCACGGGGCACGCGAGCGGGGCGAGAACATTATGTTCGAAGGTGCCCAGGGCACCCTGCTGGACATTGACCACGGCACCTACCCGTACGTCACCAGCTCCAACACCACCGCCGGCGGTACCGCCACCGGCTCCGGCTTCGGCCCGCTTTACCTGGACTACGTGCTGGGCATCACCAAGGCTTACACCACCCGGGTCGGTGGCGGTCCGTTCCCCACCGAGCTGTTCGACGAAACCGGTCGCCACCTGGCGGAAAAGGGCCACGAATTCGGTGCCACCACCGGTCGCGCCCGTCGCTGCGGCTGGTTCGACGCCATTGCCTTGAAGCGGGCCATTCAGATCAACTCGATCAGCGGCCTGTGCCTGACCAAGCTGGACGTGCTCGACGGCCTGGAAGAGGTGAACATCTGCGTGGGCTACAAGGGCCCGGACGGTGAGACCCTGGAATGTGCCTGGGACGCGGACAGCTACGCGGAAGTGACGCCGGTGTACGAATCCGTGCCTGGCTGGCGGGAATCCACCATCGGCGTGAAGAAGCTCGAGGATCTGCCGGAAAACGCCCGCGCTTACCTCAAGCGCATCGAGGAAGTGACCGGCGCGCCCATCGATATCATCTCCACCGGCCCGGACCGGGCCGAGACCATCATCAAGCGCCACCCGTTCGGGTAAGCCACTACATGGGCCCCGCCACTCGGAGGGGCCCGTGCTTTCCCTTCGCCGTTAGCCTTTTTTCAGTGGGATTGTGACCGGGTTCCGGTTGTCTGGCTGCTGTCTTTTTCCTATCGCCTAACTGTCATGAAGCGCCGTGATACTCACCTTTGGGACCGACCCGGGGTTAGTAAAGGTCGGCGGAAATGGACACCATGACAGGATAATCCGATGAAGATGCTCAAGATGGCAGGGCTGGCCCTGGCCGTGACTCTGGCGGGTTGCGGCGGTGATAGCGACAACGACAATAACGGTACGCCGCCGCCCTCTGAAACCAGCAAGAAAAACGTATTGTTCTTTCTGGGTGATGGTATGGGGATCACCACGCTGACCGCCATGCGAATCTACGAAGCGGGAGAAGCCGGCAGCATCACCATTGATGAGCTTCCCGAATCTGCCTTCGTGCGCACCTATTCCGAGGACGGTCAGGTGACCGATAGCGCGCCGTCCATGGCCGCCTATATGACCGGCGTGAAGATGAAGAACGAAGTCATCTCCATGAGCACCGGCACCAACGCCTACGCGCCGGACGGTTCCCAATACGTGGACGCCGACGGCAACACCACCTGTGAGCAAGGTAATGGTTCACCGGTACCCACCTTGCTGGAAAAAATGAAAGCCAGCGGTTACGCCACCGGCGTGGTTACCACCACCCGGGTCACCCATGCCACTCCGGCGACCACCTACGCGCACCTGTGCAACCGTAATGGTGAGAACACCATCGCCGCGCAGATGGTGCCCGGTGGAGAAGGCTACAACGCCGCCCTGGGCGATGGCATCGATGTGGTGCTGGGCGGCGGCCGTCGTCATTTTCTGGCTAACGACAACGGTGGGCGTCGCACCGATGGTCGCGATCTGATCGCGGAAATGCAGGAGGCCGGCTACCAGTACGCCTCCAGCACTTCCGAACTGATGGACGTGGCCGATGAGGACCGTGTGCTGGGTATCTTCACCAGCAGCGATATGAGTTATGAGCTGGATCGCGTTCCCCAGCAGGAACCCAGTCTGGAAGAGATGACCAGCAAGGCCATCGATATGCTGCATGCCCGTGACAGCGGTTTCTTCCTGATGGTGGAAGGGGGGCGTATCGACCACGCGTTGCACGCCAGCAATGCCAAGCGCGCGCTGACCGACGGTATCGCCTTCGATAATGCTATCGCCGCGGCGTTGGAAAAAATGGAAAACATTGACCCGGGCCTGAAAAACACCCTGATCGTGGTGACCGCCGACCATGATCACACTCTGGTGATCAATGGCTACGCCGAACGAACCGGAGCGACCACTGACGGTCACGCCGGCGTGCTGGGCCTGGTTCGCAACTATGCCAACGGTCCGAACAAGGGGACTCCTCGCACCGATGTGGACGGCAACCCCTATACCATTCTCGGCTTCGGCAATGGCCCGAACCGACCGGACAGCCGCGTGGCCCTGGATGAGACCACCACCGCCGGGAACGATTACCTGCAAGAGGCCACCATCCAGTTGAGCAGCGAAACCCACGGTGGCGGCGACGTCTACCTGGGCGCCACCGGCATGGGCGCCGACGCCTTCCACGGCGTCATCGACAACACCGAGGTGTTCGAGAAGATCACCGCCATCCTCGATCTGGAATAAACCGCCAACCACGCAGGAGAACATCATGAAAGCTTCCATCATTGGCGGTGCGCTGATTTGCTGTGCCGCCGCTCTGGCCACTCAGAACGCGGCCGCCGAGGCCAAGAACATCATTTTCTTCCTGGGCGACGGCATGGGCCCGGTGACGCAAACCGCCGCGCGCATCTACGCGGGTGAAAAACTCGGCCTGGAGATTCCGGAGCGGCATAAGCTGGCCATGGAGCAGTTGCCCTACGCCGCCCGCATCAAAACCTACTCCGAAGACGCCCAGACCACCGACAGCGCCCCGGGCATGGCCAGCTACATGACCGGCATGAAATCCAAGAACGAAGTGATTTCGATGACGCCGGACACCAACCCCAACGACGCCAACGGCAACCCTTACCAGACCAATGGCGACAGCACCTGCCCGGCCAGTGGCAACGGCGAGCGCGCGCAAACGCTGCTGGAAATCCTCAAGGCGCGCGGCTATGGCACCGGCGTGGTATCCACCACGCGCATCACCCACGCCACTCCGGCTACCACCTACGCCCATATCTGCAATCGCAACGCGGAGAACACCATCGCCGCGCAAATGGTGCCGGGCGGTGACGGCTACAACGGCGAGCTGGGCGACGACGGCATCGACGTGATCCTCGGCGGTGGCCGCCGTCACTTTCTGCCCACCACCGACGGCGGGCGGCGCACCGACGGCCGCGACCTGCTGGTGGAAATGCAGAACGCCGGCTACACCTATGTGAGCACCGGTTCCGAGCTGGCCGGCGTGAACCTGGCGGGCACCGACAAGCTGTTCGGGATCTTCAACAGCAGTGACCTGAATTACGAGCTGGACCGGGTTAACGGCGACTTGAACGAGCCGAGCCTGGCGGACATGACCAGCGCCGCCATCGACATCCTGTCGCGCAACCAGGACGGCTATTTCCTGATGGTGGAAGGTGGCCGTATCGACCACGCGCTGCATGGCACCAACGCCAAGCGCGCGCTGGAAGACACGCTGGCCTTCGACGAAGCCATCGCCACGGCGGTGAGCAAGGTAGATATGGAAGACACGCTAATCGTGGTTACCGCCGACCATGACCACGTGATGGCCTTTAACGGTTACTCCAAGATTGGCAATCCGGTGCTTGGGCTGCTTAAGGAATATCGCAGTGGTGAGCTGGCGTTGGACGCTCAGGGCAAGCCCTTCACTACCCTGGTGTTTGGCAACGGTGGTGGCCCCCGCGAGGCGAGCCGTGCCACCCTGACTGAAAGCGAGGTTTTGGAAGACGATTACCTGCAGGAAGTGGGTGTGCGTCTCGGTGGTCCGGGCAGCGAGACGCACGGTGGTGGTGACATCCGTCTCACCGCCGGCGGCGCAGGTAGTGAACAGTTCAAGGGCACCCTGAACAACATCGAGGTGTTCGGTCTGATTCAGGACGCGATGGGGCTGTAATGCTTCGCGTTTCAAAGGGTGGTCGTTTCCGGCCACCCTTTTTTATGGAGAAGGAAAACGTGAGTAAAGTTATCAATCGCATGGGGTGCCTGGCCGTGGCGCTGGTTCTGATGATGCCGCCGGTCGCCTCGGCCGAGCCAGTCGAGGCGTTGCGTGTCGAATACCAGCAATGGCAGATCGGACGTGACGGCGTACGCCAGCAAATGGACTACGCGGAAACCCTGTACCGCGAGGAAAACGCCCTGTGGATCGAGCGTGAGATCCCGGAGGCGGCGGAACGGGAACACGACCAGCACGCCCACGGCGGGTTGGGCCACAAACATGCCGATGTGGTGGGCGCGCCGCTGTGGATTCGCCGCGATGGCCAGGGCAACCTGGACGTCAAACTGGTGGATCGCCACGAGAAACGACTCATCGATATCGCTCGCCCCTACTATGGCAACGTGGGGTTCGACGGCCATTGGGCGGAAAGCTGGGCACTGGCGGACCCGCGCGCACTGGAATCCCTGAAGCCGGCGTCCACCGACGAAAATGGCAGAGAAACCTATCAATTGGAGCGGGGCGATCATAGCATCACTCTGGTATGGGATCCGACTGGGCGTTACGCGGTGTCGATCATCGCGCAGGGCAGGCAAGGCCTGTCCGGGCGTACAATTCGTGCCACCCCGTTGGCGGCACCCGACAACATGCCCTGGGATGACCTGGGAGATTATCGGGACCGGGATTACTCGGATTTGCTGGATTGAGTCGGAAGGGCTCAGCGCCGGCGGCGGGTGATGATGACCAGGGCGATGGTCAGGCCCAGGACGCCGGCGGGAAACAGCAACAACAGGCGCTCGCGGCGTTCGATCTTCTCGCGTTGGGCATTGGCTTTCTGGATTTCCGGATGGACCGCGCCGTCATCCTGCTGGGCGGGGGCGGGCGGAGCCATCGTCAGGCCCAGGGCAAGCATCAGGGAAAGGATCAATAAGCGCATGCGGTACCGGCGTCGTTCACGAAGGAGATGCTGGCCGCCTTTTCGCGGGCGGCTCCGAGGCCGGATAGTGGGCCAGTTCGGCGGGGCATGCAAGGCCACCGGCCGGGAGTCCGGCCGAGAAACGAAAAAGGCTCCCTGTTGGGAGCCTTTCTCTAATTGGTGCCGAGGAGAGGACTTGAACCTCCACGGGGTTGCCCCCACTAGCACCTGAAGCTAGCGTGTCTACCAATTTCACCACCTCGGCGAGTCGCGATTCGTTTCGAGAACGCTTCATCGCGAAAGCGCGTGCATTCTAGTATATGATGACCGGATGTCAACGGTTGATTTCCTCTCTTTTCCCGCTGCGTTAAGGTAGCCGCCACTGGCGCCGCCTCGGGGCGCGCTAATACATGTATTTTCATAGAGGTTGTTGAATGTCCAGGAAACGCTACAAGGATCCCCACGCGGACCGGGAAGCGGAGAAATACGAAAATCCGGTGCCCAGCCGCGAATTGATCCTTAAGGTCCTCGACGACCAGGGAAAGCCGCTCGGCAAGCATCAGCTCGCCGACATCCTGGAGGTGGGTGAGGACGGCGAGGTGGGCCTGGAGCGCCGCCTCAAGGCGATGCTGCGCGACGGCCAGCTGGTGGAGAACCGCAACGGCAAGGTGGGCATCGCCTCGCGCATGGACCTGATCGCCGGTCGGGTGCAGGCGCACCGCGACGGTTTCGGCTTCCTGATCGCCGACGAGCCCGGTCGCAAGGATTTGTTCCTGGCCCCGCGCCAGATGCAGAAGGTGATGGACGGCGACCGGGTGCTGGTCAGCGTGGCCGGCTTCAACCGGTTTGGAAAGGAAGAGGCGCGCATCGTCGAGATCGCCGAGCGGGCGGTCACCGAGATCGTTGGCCGCTACCGCCAGGAGGCCGGCGTGGCCTTCATCGATCCGGAAAACCGCCGCATTACCAAGGAAGTGCTGGTCGAGGACCACAACGACATCAAGCCGGCCCCCGGCGACCATGTCCGTGCCGAGATCACCCAGTACCCGTCCCGGGACCACAACGTGCTGGTGCGCCTGGAAGAGATCATCGCCACGCCGGATCAGCCGGGCATGGAAGTGGATGTGGCCCTGCGCCGTTTCGAGATTCCCCACCAGTGGCCGGAGGGCGTGGAAGCCGACGCGGAGCGCTTCGGCGCCGAGGTGCCCCATCCCGCCAAGGCCCACCGGGTGGACCTGCGCGACCTGCCGCTGGTGACCATCGACGGCGAGGACGCCCGCGACTTTGACGATGCCGTCTACGTGGAGCGCCGCAAGCGCGGCGGTTGGCGGCTGATCGTGGCGATCGCCGACGTCAGCCATTACGTGCACCCCAACAGCCCGCTGGACAACGAAGCCCACAAGCGTGGCAATTCGGTGTACTTCCCCAACCGGGTGGTACCGATGTTGCCGGAGGCCCTGTCCAACGGTCTGTGCTCGCTGAACCCCCATGTGGACCGGCTGTGTCTGTATTGCGACATGCTGGTGTCCGCCAATGGCCGGGTGTCGCGCTTCGTGTTCCGCGAGGGCGTGATGCGCTCCCGTCACCGTCTCACCTACACCAAGGTGGGCGCGCTCATCGAGGAGCCGGAATCGCAGCTGGCGATCAAGACCGTGGACAGCCTGGACGACGAGTCCCTGGATTCGATCTGGGCCTTCCACGAGATGTACACCGCCCTGCGCCGGCGCCGGGAGCTGCGCGGCGCCATCGATTTCGAGAGCGACGAGAGCCGCATTCTCTACGACGAGCACCAGAAGATCCGCGACATTGTGCCGGTGCATCGCAACGTGGCCCACGTGATGATCGAGGAGGCCATGCTGGCCGCCAACATCTGCGCCGCCCGCCTGCTGGAAAAAGCCGGTGTGCCGACCCTGTTCCGTAACCACGAGCCGCCCAAGGAAGAGCGCCTGGCCAATCTGCAGCAGTTCCTGGGCGGGCTGGGTCTGAGCCTGGCCTGGTCGGAAGGCTCCATCACCCCGCAGGTGTTCCAGGAACTGGGCGAGGCCATCGCCGAGCGTCCGGACCGTCAGGTGATCCAGACCATGATGTTGCGCACCATGTCCCAGGCTAAGTACGAGGCGGAGGTGAAGGGTCACTTCGGGCTGGCGTACAACGCCTATACCCACTTCACCTCGCCGATTCGCCGTTACCCGGACCTGCTGGTGCACCGCGCCATCCGCTATCTGATCCGTGGCGGCGCCGAGACGCCCCACGCGGACAACCCGGGCGATTTGCCGGCGATCCCCCAGGATCACATTCTGCCCTACAGCCAGAGCGGCATGGTCGCCATGGGCGAGCACTGCTCGATGACCGAGCGGCGCGCCGACGAGGCCACCCGAGACGTGGTGCAGTGGCTCAAGTGTCAGTACATGGAGGATCACCTGGGCGAGGAATTCGATGGCGTGGTCAGTGGCGTGGCCGCCTTCGGTCTGTTCATCCAGATCCAGGATCTGCACATCGACGGCCTGGTGCACGTGGCCAACCTGGACAGCGACTATTACCACTTCGACGACGTCAACATGGCGCTGATCGGGGAATCCTCCGGGCGCCGTTTCAGCCTTGGTGACGGCGTGCGGGTGAAGGTGGCCGGCGTGCACACCGACGAACGCAAGATCGACCTGGAGCTGATCAGCAGCACGCCCGCCAAGGGGCGGCGTGGCGGCGGCAAGAAAAAAGCCGCCAGCGGCAACAAAAAAGCCTCCGGTGGGCAGTCCAGGGGCGGCTCCGGGAAAGGTGCTTCCGAACGCGAGAAGCTGGCCCGGGGCGAAATCCCCAAGGGCGGCAAGGGTGATGGCAAGAGCGATGGCAAGGGCGGCGCCGGCAAGCGCCGTCGCCGCCGCTGAGCACGGCCGCCATGAGCGACCCGCAAGCGCCGCGCCGCCCGGCCGGCAAGCCCGGTGCCCGCAAGGGCGGCCAGGCCAAGCCGCTGATGTATTCCGGCATCCACGCCGTGGAGTCGTTGTTGAGGCATCGCCCGGAGGGCGTGCTGGAGCTGTTCGTGCTGGACAGCCGCGCCAGGCGCGGTGACGCCCGCCTGGAGACCCTGATGATCGCCGCCCGGGACCAGGGCATCGCCGTGCAACTGGCGCGCCGCGAATCCCTGGACAAGCTGGCCGGCCCGCAGAACCAGGGCGTGGCTGCCCGGGCCCGGCCGCGCCGGCCCGGTGACGATGCCGCCCTGGCCGATTATCTGGATCGCCTGGGCCGCCCGCCGCTGCTGTTGATCCTGGAAGGCGTCACCGATCCGCACAACCTGGGCGCTTGCCTGCGCAGTGCCGACGCCGCCGGGGTGGATGCGGTGATCGTGCCGCGTCGCCATGCCGCCGGCCTGACCCCGGTGGCCTGCCGCAGCGCCGCCGGCGCCGCCGAGTCGCTGCCGTACTTCGAGGTGGGCAACCTGGCACGGCTGCTGGAAGGCCTCCAGGAGCGCGGCATCCGCGTCGCCGGCACCGCCCTTCAAGAGCACAGCGCGTCGCTGTTCGAGTATCAACCGCCGGCGGCCCTGGCGTTGGTCATGGGCGCCGAGGGCGAGGGCCTGCGGCGCCTGACCCTGGAGCGCTGCGACGATTTGCTGGCGATTCCCATGGCCGGCTATGTACAGAGCCTGAACGTGTCCGTGGCCACCGGGGTGGTGTTGTTCCATATCCGCGCCGCGTTGGCGCGCTAACACGCTTACATGCTGGCACGCTAAATCGGTGCCACCGGCCCGTCTTGCGGGTTTGCAGAAAGCGGGGTGCCAATTCGCAATCCGTTCCGCCGCGGGTTTTGACTTAGCGTGTAAGCGTGTAAGCGTGTTGGGCCTCGCGTGCCAGCGCCCTTGAGCCCGGACGCCGTCTGGGCTAGAATCCCCGCCCTTCCGCTTTTCCGGTCCGCCGGGAGGGCGGAACTCCTTGCCTCACCGCCTACCGTGGGAGGCTGCGCAATCCGAAAGGAGACCACAATGCGTCATTATGAAGTCGTGTTCCTGGTCCATCCGGACCAGAGTGAACAAGTTCCCGCCATGGTGGAACGCTACGTCGCCATCGTTACCGATGGTGGTGGCATCATCCACCGTCAGGAAGATTGGGGCCGCCGTCAGCTGGCCTACCCGATCAACAAGATCCACAAGGCACACTACGTGCTGCTGAACATCGAATGTGACGGCGACACCCTCGCCGAACTGGAAAACACCTTCCGGTTCAACGATGCCGTAATCCGTCACCTTGTGGTTCGCCGTCATCGGGCCATCCCCGAAGCCTCGCCGCTGGCGAAATCCAACGAGAAGGAGGAGGCCGCCAGCTGATTTCCGACGGCAATCACTGCCAGATGACCGGTGTCATCGCCCGCCTGGAACAGGCGGCGGTTACTCCGGCCGGTGTGTCCCGCCAGCGGTTCTGGCTGGAACATCGCTCCCGGCAGGAGGAAGACGGTCACCCCCGTGAAGTCCAGGTACGTCTCGCCGTGGTTCTGGTCGGTCGCAAGGCCGAACTGATCCAGGGTTTGAAGGAAGGACAAAACGTGAAGGTGACGGGGTTTCTCAGCCGGGCCGGTTACAAGGGCGAAGCCCGCGACCGGGTGCAGTTGATTGCGGAAACACTGGTGCCCCTGGACTAGGAATCGAGAGGAGAATTATCCATGGCCCGTTTTTATCGCCGTCGCAAGTTCTGCCGCTTCACCGCGGAAGGTGTCGAGTTCATTGACTACAAGGACCTCGACACCCTGAAAGCCTACATCACCGAGACCGGCAAGATCGTGCCCAGCCGCATCACCGGCACCAAGGCGCGCTATCAGCGTCAGCTGGCCACCGCTGTCAAGCAGGCCCGCTTCCTGGCGCTGCTGCCGTACTCCGACAGCCACGACAATTAAGCCGAGGGGACCGTCATGCAAGTGATCCTGCTGGAAACCATCAAGAACCTGGGTGACCTGGGCTCCGTGGTGGACGTTCGCCCCGGTTACGGTCGTAACTTCCTGATCCCGCAAGGCAAGGCCCTGCCGGCGACCAAGGACAATCTGGCCGAGGTGGAAGCACGCCGCGCCGAGCTGGAGAAGCAAGCCGCCGAGCAACTCAGCGCCGCCGAAGGCCGTGCCGAGAAGCTGGCCGAAGCCAACGTTACCGTGGCCGCCAAGTCCGGCGACGAAGGCAAGCTGTTCGGCTCCGTGGGCACCGTCAACATCGCCGATGCCATCACCGAGCAGACCGGCGTGGAAGTGGCCAAGGCCGAGGTCAAACTGCCCTATGGCGCGATCCGCCAGACCGGCGAGTACGAGATCGACCTGACCCTGCACGCCGACGTGACCGTGACCATCAAGCTGACGGTGGTGCCCCAGGAATAAGGGCCTCGCCGCCAGTGTTCCCGGCCGGGTTTGCCCGACCGGGGGCGCGGTGACAGAATCAAGGGCACCGTCCGGTCTCGGGCGGTGCCTTTTTCGTTTACGCCATGCGGACCCGCCATGACCGAACCCCTAAGCCTGGACGATCACCTGCCGGATAACTTGCGCGTTCCCCCCAATTCCCTGGAAGCGGAACAGGCGGTACTGGGGGGGCTGCTGCTCAACAACGACGCCTGGGACGATGTGGCCGAGCGGGTCGGCGTCAAGGACTTCTACCGCAAGGAACACCGGCAGATCTTCGAAGTGATCGGCCAGTTGGTGGAAGAGGAAAAGCCCAGTGACCTGGTGACCGTGTCTCAGGCGCTCACTCACCTCGGGCAGTTGGAAGAAACCGGCGGCATGACCTACCTGTCGGAGCTGGCCCGCAACACTCCCAGCGCCGCCAACATCACCGCCTACGCGGACATCGTCCGCGAACGCAGTATTCTGCGGCAGTTGATCCAGGTGTCCCACCGCATCGCCGACCAGTCCTTCCAGCCCAAGGGCAAGCCTTCCCTGGAGATCCTCGACGACGCCGAATCGTCGATTTTCGAGATCGCCGAGCAGCAAAAAAAGGGCGATGGCCCTCAGAACATCAAGGCGGTGCTCAAGAAGGCGGTGGACCGCATCGACGAGCTGTACCGCAACAAGAACTCGCTGACCGGTCTGACCACCGGTTTCGAGGAGCTGGACAAGATGACCGCCGGCCTGCAGCCCGCCGACATGGTGGTGGTGGCAGGCCGGCCTTCCATGGGTAAGACCACCTTCGCCATGAACCTGTGCGAGAACGTGGCGCTCAAGGCCCACAAGCCGGTGCTGGTGTTTTCCATGGAGATGCCCGCGGATTCCATCGTCATGCGGATGCTGTCGTCCCTGGGGCGCATCAACCAGGGCGCGATCCGTTCCGGTCGCCTGGAGCAGGACGACTGGCCGCGCATCACCTCGGCGATCCAGATGCTCAGCGAACAGAAGTTCTACATCGACGACACGCCGGCGCTGAGCCCGCTGGAAATGCGCGCCCGCGCCCGCCGGGTGGCGCGCGAATGCGGTGGCGAGCTGGGCATGATCATGGTCGATTACCTGCAGCTCATGCAGGTGCCCGGCGCCGACAGCCGGGTCAACGAGATCTCGGAGATCTCGCGCTCGCTCAAGGGGTTGGCGAAGGAACTCAACTGCCCGCTGATCGCGCTGTCGCAGCTCAACCGCTCCCTGGAACAGCGCCCCAACAAACGCCCGGTAATGTCGGACCTGCGGGAATCCGGGGCCATCGAGCAGGACGCCGACTTGATCATGTTCCTCTATCGCGACGAGGTTTATAACCAGGACACCACGGAAAAAGGCATCGCCGAGGTAATCATCGGCAAGCAGCGGAACGGCCCCATCGGCACGACACGCCTGGCGTTCCGCGGTGAGTTCACCCGCTTCGACGACCTGGCGCCGGAGTATTATCAGCAATACAGCAGCGACGAGTAGGAGCGGGCCATGCGCGGTACCCTGCTAGAGCTGCGCCCCGCCGCGCTCGCCGCCAATGCCCGCCGGGCGCGGGCGCTGGCCGGCGGTGCCCGGGTGTTCGCCATGGTCAAGGCGGACGGCTACGGCCACGGCCTGGGGCTGGCGGCCAGGGCCCTGGCCCACCAGGTGGATGGCCTGGGCGTGGCGGTAATGGAGGAGGCCCAGGCACTGCGCCACCTGGGGCTGGCCCATCCGCTGCTGGTGGCGGAAGGGTTCTTCGACGCCGACGAGCTGGCTCTGGCCGCGCGCCTGCACGCCGAGGTGGTGGTGCATTCGCCCTGGCAGGTGGATCTGCTGGTCGCCCGCCCCCAGCCGGTGGGCGTCTGGCTCAAGGTCAATACCGGCATGAACCGTCTCGGCATGGCCCCGGACCTGGCCCGCGCCCAGGCCGCCCGGCTGCGCGGTCTGAAGGGCGTGCGGCTGCTTGGCGTGATGAGTCATTTCGCCTGTGCCGACGTCGCGGACGATCCGCTCACCGAGCATCAACTTGAACTGGCCCGAACCCTGGCCGGCGAGTTGGGGGTGCCGCTGAGCGCCGCCAACTCCGCCGCGCTGATTCGCTACCCTCGGGCCCGTGCCGAGCGGGTGCGCCCGGGTATCATGCTGTATGGCTCTTCCCCCTTCGCATGGCGCGCCGCCGCCGACCTGGACCTGAGCGTTACCCAGCGTTTCAGTGCCCGACTGATCGCCATCAACCCGGTGCAGGCCGGCGATAGCGTCGGCTACGGCGCCACCTGGACCGCTACCGGACCAGGGCGCATCGGCGTGGTGGCGGTGGGCTACGGCGACGGCTACCCGCGCCATGCCCCCAACGGCACCCCCCTGGCGGTGAACGGCCGGCGCACCGTGCTCGCCGGGCGGGTGTCCATGGACATGATCACCGTGGATCTGAACGGCATCGATGCCCGGGTCGGCGATGAGGTGGAGCTGTGGGGTGATGTGGTGTCCGTGGATGAAGTGGCTGCTGCCTGCGGTACCATCAGCTACGAATTGTTCTGTCAGATCACTGCTCGACCGGTGCGGGTGATCACCGAATCGTGATACCGCCACTGTAGGAGCGCCGCCGGGCCGCTCCTGCAGAGCGAATGAAGGAGCCGTCGTGGCAAAAAAGAAAACCGCCTTTGTGTGCACTGACTGCGGTGCCGACTTCCCCAAATGGCAGGGCCAGTGCCCGGCCTGTGGCGCCTGGAACACCCTGCAGGAATTCGTGGTCGACCAGGCCACGCCGAAAACCCGTTCCAGCGGTCGCGGCGGCTACACCGGCCAGCTCTCCGAGGTGCGCAACCTGGACGAGATCGTGCTGGAGGAAACGCCACGTATCGGCACCGGCATGGGCGAGCTGGACCGGGTGCTGGGCGGCGGCCTGGTGCCGGGCTCGGCGATCCTGATCGGCGGCCACCCGGGCGCCGGCAAATCCACCCTGCTGCTGCAGACCCTGTGCCGACTGGCCGACCAGCAGCATTGCCTGTACATCACCGGCGAGGAATCCCTGGCCCAGGTGGCGCTGCGCGCCGACCGTCTCAAGCTGCCCAAGGACAAGCTGCGGCTGGCGGCGGAAACCGACGTGGAGCAGATCATCGAACTGGCCCGCAAGGAGCAGCCGCGCCTGCTGGTGGTGGACTCGATCCAGGTGATGTACCTGTCCGGCCTGCAATCGGCGCCGGGCTCGGTGGCCCAGGTGCGCGAATGCGCCGCCGCCCTGACCCGCTTCGCCAAGCAAACCGGCACCGTGTTGCTGCTGGTGGGTCACGTCACCAAGGACGGCACCCTGGCCGGGCCCAAGGTGCTGGAGCACATGATCGACTGCTCGCTGATGCTGGAAGGCTCCACGGACTCGCGCTTTCGCACCCTGCGCGGGCTGAAGAACCGGTTCGGCGCGGTCAACGAGCTGGGTGTGTTCGCCATGACCGGCGAGGGTCTGAAGGAAGTGAAGAACCCGTCCGCCATCTTCCTCAACCGCGCCGAGGAAATCGCCGCCGGGTCCCTGGTGACGGTGGTCTGGGAAGGCACCCGGCCGTTGCTGGTGGAGCTGCAGGCGCTGGTGGACGCCAGCCACTTCGGCAATCCGCGCCGGGTGTGCGTGGGTCTGGAGGCCAACCGGCTGGCGATGCTGCTGGCGGTGCTGCACCGCCACGGTGGCATTCAGGTGGGTGACCAGGACGTGTTCGCCAACGTGGTGGGCGGCGTCAAGGTGGCGGAAACCGCCGCGGACCTGGCGCTGGTGTTGTCGATCGTGTCCAGCTTCCGGGACCGGCCCCTGGGCCGGGACCTGGTGGTGTTCGGCGAGATCGGCCTGTCCGGCGAGATCCGCCCGGTTCCCCAGGGCCAGGAGCGTTTGCATGAAGCGGTGAAACACGGCTTTCGCCGTGCCATCATTCCCAAGGCCAACCTGCCCCGGCAGCGGCCGGAAGGCGTCGAGGTGATTGCCGTGAGCACCCTCGCCGAAGCCCTGGAACAGTTATAGTAGGAGCGACTTCAGTCGCGAAGCGGAGGTCATTCGCGGCTAAAGCCGCTCCTGCAAAAACCGGAAAGGAGCGTGCATGAAGAAGCAATTCGCGGTAATCGGGCTGGGCGGGTTCGGCGAGGCGGTGGCCTTGGAGTTGATGCGTCTCGGCCATGAAGTGCTGGGCGTGGACTCCGACCAGGACAAAGCCAACCACCTGGGCGACAAGCTCACCCAGACGGTGATCACCAACGCCACCGACGAAGACGCCCTGGCGGAACTGGATCTGGACCGCTTCGACGCCGTTCTGGTAGCCATAGGCGCTCATATCGAGGCCAGCATTCTGTGCACCATGATGGTCAAATCCCTGGGCGCCAAGGAGGTCTGGGTCAAGGCCATCACCCCCACGCATCACAAGATCGTCGAGAAGCTGGGCGCCGACCGGGTGCTGCATCCGGAATACGAAATGGGCCTGCGCGTGGCGCAGAGCCTGGCGCACCCCAACATGCTCGACTACATCGGTCTGGGGGATAACTACTTCGTCATCGAGATCCGCCCCGGCGAGGTACTGGAGGACCGGCCCCTGTCCGACCTGCGCATCGATGATTTCGAGGTACGCCTGCTGGCCATCAAGCATGGTCAGAGCGTGAGCCTCAGCCCGGACCCGGAGCAGCGCCTGCGCCGCAACGACCACCTGGTGCTGGTCGGCGAGGAACAGGCCCTGCGGCGTTTTTCGGCGAGCCTGTGAGAACCTGGCACCCGGGCCTGCGCGGCCGCGCCGCCCGCCAGTTGCGCCGCGCCTGGCGGTACGGACCGCCGGTGATCCTGGCGGCCAGCTTCGCGGTGCTGATCGTGATCGGTGCGCTGCTGTTGTGGCTGCCGGTGGCCAGCGAGGACGGCCTGAGTTTGTGGCAGGCGCTGTTCACCGCCTGCTCGGCGGTGACCGTCACGGGCCTGGTGGTGGTGGACACCGGCGCCCAGCTCACCCTGTTCGGGCAGGCCGTGGTACTGGTGCTGATTCATCTCGGTGGTCTCGGCCTGATGACCTTCGCCGCGCTCACCGTGATGGCCCTGGGCGGACGCTTCGGTCTGCGCGGCCAGCGGTTGGTGCGTGAAGCACTGGACCAGACCTCCCCCGGTGATGTGCTCGCCCTGGTGCGTCATGTGGCGCTGCTGGCGTTTTCCCTGGAAGCGGTGGGCGTGATCCTGTTGGCCACTGTCTGGGTGCCGGAAATGGGCTGGGCCCGCGGGCTCTGGTTCAGTCTGTTCCATGCCGTCTCCGCCTTCAATAACGCCGGTTTCGGCTTGCTGCCGGACAGCCTCTCCGCCTGGGCCGGCCATCCGCTGGTCAATATCGTCATCACCGCGTTGTTCATCATCGGCGGCCTGGGGTTCACCGTGGTGGTGGATCTGTGGCGCCGCCGCCGTTTTCAGGCCCTGACCCTGCACAGCAAGCTGACCCTGGTGGGCACCCTGGTGCTGGCGGTGGGCGGTGGCTTATTGATCCTGCTGCTGGAATGGAACAACGCGCGCACCCTGGGGGCGCTGCCGGTGGGCGAACGCTTCTGGGCCGCCTGGTTCACGGCGGTGACGCCGCGCACCGCCGGTTTCAACACGGTGGACACGGCGGGCCTGGGCGTGCCGGCCATGCTGTTGGTGATGTTCCTGATGTTTATTGGGGGCGGCAGCAACTCCACCGCCTCGGGCATCAAGGTCAGCACCTTCATGGTTTTGCTGCTGTCCACCCGTGCTTTTCTGATGGGCAATGCGCAGACCACCATCTTCCGGCGCGCGGTGGCCCGGGACGCGGTATTCCGCGCCCACGCGGTGGTCATGCTGAGCCTGATCCTGCTGGCGCTGGCGTGTTTTATTCTGGTGGTGCTGGCGCCCGAACAGGCGCCACTGGATGTGTTTTTCGAGGCGGTGTCCGCGTTCGGCACGGTGGGTTTGTCCCGGGGCCTTACCGCCGATCTTTCCGCGCCGGCCCAGGGCATTCTCATGCTGCTGATGTTCGTGGGTCGCATCGGGCCGTTGGCGTTCGCCTATGCACTGGCTCGCCCGCGACCCGCCAAGGTACGTTTCACCGAGGATCAGGTTCAGATCGGTTAGTGCCCGCCGCCATCGTTGAGCGACCAGTCGTAGTCGAGAAAGTCGATTTCCAGGTCGCCGTCGCGCAGCGCCGCACGGACCGTATCGGGCAGGCCCAGGGCATCGCCGTGGGCCGCCAGCCAGGCACCGAGATCCCCGCCCGCCGTTTCGAAGTCGGATTCATACCAGTTGAAGATCGGCGAGACCTCCAGGGCGCCGTCGCGGTAGCGGTTGCGTTGCCGGTCGGAGAGAAAGCGGCGGGTGGCGTCGTCGAGCTGGTCGTTCAGACGGGCACCGGTGTAGGCCTCCGGGCGCAGTGCCGGGCAGCCCACCGAGGCGCAGTTCACGGCGAAATGAATGCGCTCGTCCATCAGCGCCGGGTTGCCCCGGATCATTCCGTGCTCCAGTTCGTCCAGGGTGCGTTCTTCGCCGAGCAGCGAGAAGAAGCGTTGTTTCCAGGGGCCTCGGAAGATCGAGCCAATATCGCGGATGGAATCGGGACGTGGCTCCTGGCGCAGGATCAATTCCACGGTGAAGGCGTTGTAGGCGTTGATCAGGAACGCCAGCCGTGAAGCCCGGGGAAAGCTCTGGAAGCGTTCGGTGGGCAATGCGCTGAGTTGTCCCAGGTAGCCGCGCAGTGCTTCCCGGTCGGCGGCGAAACCGTCGTAATCCACCGTCGAGGCGACGCCGTCGCGGCGCCAGGTCACATGCTGCTGGAGCAGCCTGTCCCAGGCCGAGTGATCGAAGTCCGTGGCGGCAAGGGCCGGGGGCGCCGCCCAGGGCATCAGCAGTAACAACAAAAGCCAGCGGGGAAGGCGCATGGCGGGTCTCCTGAAGCGAATGCACTTCAGAATACCCGCTTGCGCGTGGTGTTGAAGTGACGGGGTGGCCACGTCAGCGTTGCCAATCGTGAAAGCGTTGCACCCAGTTCAGCAGGGTTTCGGGTTTGTGCGCCTGCTTCCACTGGCCGGCGGCGAACTTGTTCGCCTCCGCCCGGGTGGGGTAGATGTGGATAGTGCCGAGGATCTTGTTCAAACCCAGACCGTGCTTCATGGCCAGCACGTATTCGCTGATCAGATCGGAGGCGGCCTCGCCCACCAGGGTGACGCCAAGAATGGTGTCCTTGCCTGGCGGTGTCAGTATCTTCACGAAACCCTGGTCGCTGCCGTCGGCGATGGCCCGGTCCAGATCGTCGATGCCATAGCGGGTCACTTCCACTTCGATGCCCCGTTCGCGGGCTTCGTCCTCGTTGAGGCCCACCCGCGCTACCTCCGGCGACGTGAAGGTGGCCCAGGGGATGACCCGGTAATCCGCCTTGAAGGTCTTGATGCGACCGAACAGGGCGTTCACGGCGGCGTACCAGGCTTGATGCGCGGCCACATGGGTGAATTGGTAAGGGCCGGCCACGTCGCCGCAGGCCAGGATGTTGGGAAAGCGCGTGCGCAGGCGCTCGTCCAGGTCCAGGGTGCCATTGTCGCGGGTGGCGATGCCCAGTTGCTCCAGTCCCAGGCCGGCGCTGTTGGCACGCCGGCCCACCGCCACCAGCACCGCGTCGAAAGCCAGGCGCCGTTCGCCGTCCTGGCTCTCCGCGTACAGCACCTGCTCCCCTTGCTCCACGGCGAAGCGCGCGGCGCGGTGCCCGGTGAGCAGGGTCACGCCATCCGCGGTCAGGGCGTGGGCCACGGCGTGTGCCGCGTCCTCGTCCTCCCTGGGCAATACCCGCGGAGATTGCTCCACCTGAGTCACCGCGCTGCCCAGACGGGCGAAACTCTGCGCCAGCTCGCAGCCGATCGGCCCGCCGCCCAGCACCAGCAGACGGGGTGGCAGCTCATTCAAATCCCAGAGGTTTTCCGAGGTCAGCACGCGTACCTGGTCGATGCCGTCGATGGGCGGTACGAACGGTCGCGCGCCGGTGGCGATGATTATCGCCCGGGTGGTCAGTCGTTGCTCGCCATCGGCGGTGTCGATGGCCACTTCCCAGGGGGATACGAGCCGCGCCCGGCCGCGGATGCAGTCCACCCCCAGGGCGCTGTAGCGCTCCACGGAATCGTGGGGTTCGATGCGGTCGATCACTCGCTGGATACGGGCCTGGATATCGGCGAAGTCGAACTCGGTGATAATGCGCTTGAAGCCGTAACGGGCCGGCTCTTTTCCCAGATGTGCCAGGGACGCGCTCTTGATCAATGCCTTGGACGGCACGCAGCCGGTATTCAGGCAGTCGCCGCCCATTTTGTCCGCCTCGATCAGCGATACTTTCGCTTTTACCGTGGCGGCGATATAGGCACTCACCAGGCCGGCGGAGCCGGCACCGATCACGATCAGGTTGCGATCGAAGTGCTTGGGTTTTGAATAATCGCGATAGACCTTGCGCCGTTGCACCAGCGCGAGCACCGCCTTGGCCAGCCACGGGAACAGGCCCAGCAACACGAACGCGCCCAGCAGTTCCGGCGACAGCAACCCGGACAGCCGGTCCAGCTCGCCCAACTGAGTGCCCGCGTTCACATACACCGCGGTGCCCGCCAGCATGCCCACCTGGCTTACCCAGTAAAACGTCCAGGTCCTCAACGGCGTCAGCGCCATCACCAGGTTGATCACGAAAAACGGGAACGCCGGAATTAACCGTAACGTGAAAAGGTAAAACGCGCCGTCCTTCTCCACCCCCGCATTGATCTTCTTCAGCCGCTCGCCGAACCGTTCCTGCACCGCGTCCTTGAACAGAAACCGGGCGGCCAGAAACGCCAGTGTCGCTCCCACGCTGGACGCGAACGATACCAGAAGCAACGCCACCCAGAACCCGAACAACGCTCCCGCCGCCAGCGTCATGATCGCCGCCCCCGGCAAGCTCAACGCCGTCACAAGCACATACAACGCGAAGAACCCGCCCAGCACCGCCACCGGATGTTCACCGGCCAACGCCTGAAACGCTCCGCGCTGCTCCTTCAAATAATCCAGGCTCAGGTACTGACCCACATCGAAAAAGAAGTAGCCCGCCACCAGCGTCACGATCACCAACAGCAACGCCACCTTCTTAATACTCATAACCTCTCCTGAATCCGAATTACCGGAGCGCTGAGGTTTCCGGATAGCGCTGCGCCGTTTCGCCCCTCTGGAGGGGCAAGCACTCACTAACAACAAGCATCGGGCGACGAACCAACGTCACTTTCCTCGAAGGGCACACTCAACCCACACCCCTCGAAAATCCCAAAATGCCGGGAAAAATCCCCGATAAATTCAAAATGCCCGGCAAACCGGCTCTCCGCCAACATCAACCAGGTATTCCCGCAAACGGGAAAGACCCGCCCGGTCTCCATCACATGGTGATCGTCCAGCACGAAGGCGTCTGGCTGCTCCGCCAGCGTACCCTGGTAAATCACCGCCTGGCCGTAATCCTCGCAGGCCGGCTCCAGAGCCTCGATATTGAAAAGACGGTAGGTGGCGGAATAAAACCGGATACTGCCCAGCTTTGCCTCGATGGCCGGGTTGTCCACGGTCAGACGCCGGGATTCCACCAGTCGGGGATCGCCGAACCCGCCCCTCCTGGCAAGATTGAGAAAGTCATTCCAGTACAGAGCGCCCGCCAGACACTCGCCGTACAGCACCGGGTCCGTGGTCAGCGCCGCCGGTACCCGCCGGTCCGCGTACACATCGGAAAAATAGAACTCGCCGCCGGGTTTGAGCAGCCGTTTAACGTCGCCGATCACCTTGGCCTTGTCGGTGCTCAGGTTGATCACGCAGTTGGACACCACGATATCGAAATAGCCGCTCTCCAGCTCGAGAGCGTCCAGTTCCTCGATATAGCCTTTCAGAAAGCGCACGTTGCTTTCGGCGAACCCGAACGCTTCCCGGTGGTAATCCTGGTGGCGCCGGGCCACGGCCAGTTGCTCGTCGGTCATGTCCACGCCCACCACCTCACCGGTTTCCCCCACCAGGGCCGACAGTAAATAAACGTCGCGACCGGAGCCGCAGCCCAGATCGAGTACGCGCATGCCCTCCAGAGCCGCCGGCGCCACCAGACCGCAGCCGTAATAGCGGCTCACCACCTCGTCGTGGAGGCGGGCGAGCAGGGGTTTGAGGTGGGCCGGCGGCGTCTGGTCGCAGCAGGCGTTGGTCTGCAGGTCCTGGCTGCCAGAGAGATGCTGGCCGTAATACTGTTGAACGTCTTCACGCACGGGGAGAACCTCTTGCTGTAGCGGCGAAACGGGGCACCAGTCCGACGCTATCAGGGGTCGGGGCCCTTCTCCGTGAAGAAAACAGGAAAGTCGGCCCTAGTCCAGGCCGGCGAGGCGGAGGGCTTCCTCCAACTGAAGGGGTTTGCCGATGAAATAGCCCTGTACCTTTTCCACGCCGAGCCGCCGCAGGGTGTCCAGCTCGGTCTCGGATTCCACCCCTTCGGCGATCACCCGGGCATTGATAACCTCCGCGAAGCGAATCAGGGCCGCCGCCAGAGCCTGGCGGGCGCGGTCGGTGTGAATGTCGCGGATCAGGCTGAGGTCCAGTTTGATGGTGTCCGCCGATAGCTCCAGTACATGCTGGAAGCTGGCGTAACCGGCACCGGCATCGTCCACCGCGATCTGTACGCCTTTTTCGCGCAATGGCGCCAGTGCCGCGCGCAGCGCCTGATAGTCGGCGATGCGCGCGTGTTCGGTGACCTCCAGCAAAGTGCGCTGTGGCGGCCAGTTGGAAAGGCAAGCCAGGAAGTTATCCTTGAGCAGATGGGCGGGGGAAACGTTCAGGGAAACATAAAGGGGCGCGGGGATCGCCCGTGCCGCCTCCAGGGCGCTCTCCACGGCCAGCTTTTCCAGCTCCAGACCCAGCCCCACCCGCTGGGCATCCGCGAACCATGAATCCGGCGAGCGATACGGCTCGGAGTGGAAGCGGGTCAGTGCCTCGAAGCCCACCACTTTGCGCTCGGTCATGTGAAAAATCGGCTGGAACAGGGTGGTAAGCCGGCGCCCCTCGATGAGTGTGAGTACGCTTTCCTTGATGCGGCGCCCTCGGTTTTGCTGTTCTTCCTGCTTGTTGATCAGGCGCCCGGCAAAATCCGCGAACGCGCGTAAAAGGGCGAGATCCCGCTGGTCGAGATCGGCGCCGGTCTGGTGGTCGAAGCAGCAGAAACTGCCGTACAGAGAGCCGTCCGGCAACCGGATGGGCACGCCGATGTAATTGGCGATGTTCAACTCGCCGGTGACGGCCATGTGCCGGGTCAGCGGATTTTCGGCGGTATTGGGAACGATGCCCGCCAGCTCACCGGTGGAGATATAGTGGCAGTAGCTTTCTGGAAGGGTGTGTGAGTCGCCGGGCTGCATGGCGGCGGCTTGCCGCCGGCTGTCCACGTAGCGGATCAGGCGTCGGCCATCCACGAATTCGGAAATAAACGCCACGTCCATGCCCAGGTGGCTGCGCAACGTGGTAAGAATATGCTGGATGTCCTGGGTATCCTGGTCCAGATCCAGGTCAGCGACGTCCTCTTCGCCGCTGGCGAGGAGCGGGGTGATCAGGCTGTCATCCCCCATGATATTCCCCGAAATAAGGCACGGAGGTTTCAGGCTATCGCCCGCTTTGGCAAAGATCAACGACCCGCCTCGGGAAGGGCGGGCCGGTATCATCAGGCGATACGCGCCGGCGCTGGCGAATGGTGGTCAGTGTGGCCGGTCCTGAGTCGCGGGCGGCGGCGATTCGCTACCGCCGGGGAGGCGGTGCCGGCGCCAGGTACGTTCCCACCATATGCCACTGATCAGCCCGAGCAGGAGGCCGCCGGCACCCAGGGCCGGACGCCAGCCGGCGAGATCGAATGCCGGGGCGCGGATGGATGCCGGGAAATAGCGGGTGACGGCGCCGGGGCGGCGGCTGAACCGCTGCAAGTAGGCACCAATATGGTCGCCGGTGGCGAGCGGAGCCGGGCTTTGCACAGTGAGCCGTTCCGGGCCCGGGCCCGGCCAGACGACACGCACCTCGCAGCGATGGCCGAGCCACGACAACAACGGGTCGCGCTGGCAGCCGTGTAGCGCCGATACCGTACCGGTGCGCAGGGCTTTGCCTTTATCCGCGTACAGCACCGTGGCGATATCCATGGCCGCGGTGGGAATCAGAAAGCCCACCGCCAGGCAGAGGATCACGCGCAGGTGGCCGACGACTTTATCCCCGCCCGGGCTTTGTTGAGGATGAGCCAGGCCCCGGCGGCAATGGCGCAGGTCCAGGACCGCCAGGGTTACCAGCGCCGCCAGCAGACCCGCCAGACACAATGCCAGAAAGCCGCTCACCGGACCCGTCCTTCGCGGTCAGGCGATGCGTGCGGGGGCACGGCTGGCTTCCAGACGAATGGCGATCAGCTTGGAGGTGGGCGTGAAACTGCCATCGCCATAGCTGTCCATGGGCACCAGTGGATTGGTTTCCGGGTAGTAAGCAGCGGCCTGACCGGCGGGCACGTCGTACTCCAGCAGGGTGAAGTCGCTGACGCGACGCTCCACCCCATCACGCCACAGCGACACCAGATCGACTTTGTCGCCGGGGCGAAAACCCAGGCGCTTTATGTCGGCGCCGTTGGCGAACAACACCTTGCGGCCATTGTGCACGCCCCGGTAGCGGTCATGCAGGCCGTAGATGGTGGTGTTGTACTGATCGTGGGATCTCAGTGTTTGCAACACCAGATCCGGCTCGTCGCCACGGGCCAGGAGCTCGCCGTCCACCAGACTGTCCGGCAGCGGGTTGGCAGCCACGCGCGCGCGACCGCTGTCGGTATGCCATGCACGGTCGCGGGCCGGATTGCCCAGGTAAAAGCCGCCCGGGTGCTTGAGCCGTTCGTTGAAACGCTCGAAGCCGGGAATGGTGTCCTGAATCAGGTCGCGGATGCGATCGTAGTCCTCCACCAGGGCGGACCAGTCCACCGGCGTCTTGCCCAGGGTGGCTTCGGCGATACCGGCGATGATCGCCGGCTCGGACCGCATCTGTTCCGACAGTGGTTTCAGCTGGCCGTGGGAGATATGCACCATGGAGAAGGAGTCCTCCACGGTCACGCCTTGCGGTCCGCCTTTCTGGATGTCTATGTCGGTGCGGCCCAGGCACGGCAGGATCAGCGCCTCGGTGCCGCACACCAGATGGCTGCGGTTGAGTTTGGTGCTGATCTGCACGGTCAGTTCGCAACTGCGCAGGGCCTCGTGGGTGCGCGGTGTATCCGGGGTGGCCTGGGCGAAGTTGCCGCCCAGCGCCAGGAACACCTTGAGCTTGCCGGCCACCATGGCCTGCAGGGTGGTGATTACGTTGTAGCCCGGCTCCCGGGGCGGCTGAAAACCGAAACGTTTCTCCAGGGCGTCCAGCAGCGCCGCCGGCGGCTCGTCGGCGATGCCCACGGTGCGGTCGCCCTGCACATTGGAGTGGCCGCGTACCGGGCACAGGCCGGCGCCTTCGCCGAACTGGCCACGCAGCAGCTGCAGGTTGGCGATCTCCTGAATGGTGGGCACGGAGTGTTTGTGCTGGGTGATGCCCATGGCCCAGCAGATGATCACCCGTTTGCTGTCGCGGTGGATGCGCGCGGCATGCTCGATGACATCGCGGCTCAGGCCGGACTGTGTTTCGATCCGCTCCCAGGAAGTGGCGTCCACCTCCGCCAGATAGCCGTCCATGCCGTCGGTGTGCTCGGCGATAAAGGCGTGATCGAACACCGGCTCGCCGCCGTTCTCCGTGGCCTCCCGGTCCCACTGCAGCAGCCATTTGACCATGCCGCGCACCGCCGCCATATCGCCACCCAGGGCCGGACGGAAGTAGGCGGTGTTCAACGGTGAGGAGCCGCCGGTGAGCATTTCCCTCGGGTCCTGGGGCGCCTGGAAGCGTTCCAGGCCGCGCTCGCGGAGCGGGTTGAACACCGCCACCTGGGCGCCGCGTTTCACCGCGTCGCGGATCGGCTCGAGCATGCGCGGGTGGTTGGTGCCCGGGTTCTGGCCAAACAGGAACAGGGCATCCGCCTTCTCGAAATCCTCGAAGGTCACGGTGCCCTTGCCGGTGCCGATGCTTTCGGACAGGGCCACGCCGCTGGCCTCATGGCACATGTTGGAGCAGTCCGGGAAGTTGTTGGTGCCGAAGGCGCGCACGAACAGCTGGTACAGGTAGGCCACTTCGTTGCTGGCTCGGCCCGACGTGTAAAAGGCGGCGTCGTGGGGGCTGTCCAGGTTCTTCAAATGACGGGCGATCAGCGCGAAGGCGTTGTCCCAGGCGATCGGTTCATAGTGGTCCGTGTCGCGGTTGTAAACCATCGGCTCGGTGAGCCGGCCCTGGAATTCCAGCCAGTAATCGTCCTGCTTGAGCAGATCGGAGACACTGTGTTTCTCGAAGAAGGCGGCGTCCACACGGCGGCTGGTGGCTTCCCAGTTCACCGCCTTGGCGCCGTTCTCGCAGAATTTGATCATGCCGCCCTGGGGCGCTTCGCCCCAGGCGCAGCCGGGGCAATCGAAACCGTTGCTCTTGTTGGTTTTCACCATGGCGAACAGGTTCTTGAACGGCTGCTTGCTCTCGAACCAGTGGTCGGTGACGGCGCGCAACGCGCCCCAACCGGCGGCGGGGCCCGGGTAGGGCTTGAAGCGCAACCGGTCGGCGGGGGTATGAGGATCACTCATGGGGTTCTCCGTGTTCCCGGGCCCGATGTCCGGGATCAGCGTATCGGGCTGTACAGGCGCGGCGCGCCGTGTCGGGGTTGATGAATCAGGTTCAGTTCGCTGCGGCGCGCCTGGCGCACGCTCAGCGAGGACGGCGCGGACAGGCTCACCAAAGTGCCGGCGCCGGCGCGCACCGCCTTGTGGATCAGCTCCAGCCCGCAGCGGCTGGTGACCGCCAGGAAGCCGTCCGCCGGGTCCAGCCCCTGGCGCGCGCAGGCGCCAATCAGCTTGTCCAGGGCGTTGTGTCGGCCAATGTCCTCCCGGCAAATCCGCGTTTCGCCGGTGCCGTCCACGTAGATTGCCGCGTGCATGGCGCCGCTGTGCCGGGCCAGCCGTTGGGTGGCGTTGAAACGCTCGCGTAATCCTTCCAGGTGCTCTCGAGGCGGCGGAGGCTCCCACTCGCGCACCGGCAGTGGCGGCAGCGCCTGGTCCAGGGCCTCCACGCCGCACAGCCCACAGCCGCCGGTGCCGGCCTGGCCGCGCCGCTGCTGCTTGAAGCCGGCGAAGGCCCGGCTGCTCAGCGTTACCGCCACGTCCACCGCGTCTTCCAGGGCCGTCAGTTCGATGTCGTAGAGGGCACTGGCGTGGTCCACCAGCCCGGCGGTCAGCGTGAAACCGGTGACAAAGTCCTCCAAGTGTTCCGGAGTGGCCATCATCACCGCGTGATTGATGCCGTTGTAGCTGATCGCGACCGCCACCTCGGCGGCCAGCGCCTGCTCACCGCCGGCGCCGTCGGCGCCGTATTCCCGGTAAGCAAAGCGAGGAGACGGATCGTTCAGCGTTTCCTGGATGGGATCATGCCCGGCGTCGTGCCGGGGCGGGGAGGTCATGCCGGTGCCTCTTGCGGTCGGAAAGCATTCTGCCCGAGAGGATAAGCGCTTCGCGCGCGCTGGCCAAATAACGAATGCCTATCGGCCAATTGGCCGTGCCGTGGCCTTGGCGCCCGGGCCGGAATCGTCGATGCTTTGGTCACTCGTTGACGAGAGGCAGGCGCAGTGAATCAGGGACGCTACGATACGGCCGGTTCACCGGAAGGCGAATGGGAACCGGGCTCGGAGGAACAGGTGCTGGCCAATCAGCTTGGGGTTACCGACCCCTGTCTGATGGACCAGATTGAGCTCGATGGTTTGAACTATCTCTATCAGAGTGTGTACGAATCCGTGACCGAAGACGAAACGCTGGGCATGGAGGACATCATTGTCTGGCACCGGGAATGGCTGGGGGGTATTTACGCCTGGGCGGGCCAGTATCGGACCGTCAATATGAGCAAGAATGGCTTTCCGTTCGCCGCCGCCGCCCAGTTGCCCCGTCTCGCCGAGGAGCTGGATCAGATGATCCAGGAATCAACGCCATGTCTTGGTATGGCGGAGGAGGAACTGGTTGCCGCGATTGCCAGAACCCACGTCGAGTTTGTTCTTGTGCACCCTTTTCGGGAAGGCAATGGGCGCATCGCCCGGTTGCTGGCGGATATCATGGCCCTTCAGGCGGGTAAGGCGGGGCTGGATTTTTCCAGTTGGGACCGGGACCGGGATAATTACTTCGCCGCCATTCAGCAGGGGCTTGGTGAGGATTATGGGGCGATGGAAGCGTTTGTCAGCTCTGCCTTGCGGGACGCCGAGTCGGATGTTTTTTGAGTTTGGCCTTGATCACCTTTACCGATTCGCCGGTTTCAATGGCGGTGGAACTGGCCACGGAGCGGGCACGAACACGCCACGCGCCGCCTGCCCGGCGGAGATGGGGGTTGGTCTCGGAAAGAGGTGCGGTGCCGCGTTTTCTATTCATGACGCCATTATACCCGCTCTGAAACCTATCCCGAAAGCGGTTTGAAAGCGTTAACGCCGTGGTTCCAGCCGCTCCAGCACCGCCCGGGTGTCGCGTTCGTTCAGGGGCGGCGGCGGTTGATGAAGGTGGTGGGTGAGGGCGTCGAGCTGGCGCAGGTAGCGGCGACAGTGGCGGCAGATCAGCAAGTGCGTTCGCAACGCCATCCTCCGACCGGTGCGCAGTTCGGCGCCGTCGATCAGCAGGTCGGCCTGATTGACCAGATCTCGGCATTTCAGCATTCGCCGGTCTCCTGAAAGTGATCCACCATCTGGAAAATGCGGGCCCGGGCCCGGTGCAGCAGCACCCGGGCATTGGATGCGCTGACCTCCAGGATGTGACAGATGGCGTCGAAATCCAGCCCCTGCACGTCACGCAGCTGCAGCAGCAGGCGCTGGTTGTCGGGCAGAGCCGCCAGGTTCTTTTCCAGGCAATGCTGCAGCTCATCCCGGGTCAGCAGGGTGTCCGGCCCGGTGAGGTCCCAGTGACGCGGCGGGTCCCGCCAGTGGCCGCCGGGTTTGAAGCGGTGGTCCAGGGCGTCGCCGCCGTCCTCGGTGGGATCGAACGGTATTTCCCGGCCGCCACGACGCAGCTGCATGCGGGCCTGGTTGATGACGATGCGGGTGAGCCAGGTAAGCAGGGTGCTGCGGCCCTCAAAGCGGGGCAGTGCACGGTGGGCGGCGATCCAGGCGTCCTGGACCGCTTCCTCGGCGTCCGCCGGGCTGACCAGGGTGCGGGCGGTGGCCAGAAGGCGCGGATGATAGCCGCGCACCAGCGCCGCCAGGGCGGCACGGTCCCCGGCGCGCAGGCGGGCGATGAAGTCGTCGCTTTCCAGATCCTGCTCCGTCATGGGCCTTTATGGCTCCCCGATTTTTTCGCGTCCAGCGTCCAGCTATACCTCGATACGCTTGTACTTCATGCGCTTGGGTTGCAGGGCGTCGTCGCCGAGCTGCTTGCGGCGGTATTCCTCGAACTCGGTGTAGGAGCCCTCGAACCATTCCACCTGCGCATCGCCCTCGAACGCCAGGATGTGGGTGGCCACCCGGTCCAGGAACCAGCGGTCGTGCGAAATCACCACCGCGCAGCCGGGGAAGGCCAGCAGCGCTTCCTCCAAGGCCCGCAGGGTTTCCACGTCCAGGTCGTTGGTAGGCTCATCGAGCAGCAGCACGTTGGCGCCCTGCTTGAGCAGCTTGGCCAGGTGCAGGCGGTTGCGCTCACCGCCGGACAGGTCGCCGACCCGCTTCTGCTGGTCGCCGCCCTTGAAGTTGAAGCGGCCCAGGTAGGCGCGGCTGGGCACCTCGTAGTTGCCGATTTTCAGAATGTCATTGCCGTCGGACACTTCTTCCCAGACCGTCTTTTTGCTGTCCAGGTCCTCGCGGCTCTGGTCCACGTAGGCCAGGTCCACGGTGTCGCCCTTGTCGATCTCGCCGGAATCCGGGGTTTCCTCGCCGGTGAGCATGCGGAACAGGGTGGTCTTACCGGCGCCGTTGGGGCCGATAATGCCGACGATGGCGCCGCGCGGGATCGAGAAGTTCAGGTTCTCGTAGAGCAGCTTGCCGTCGAACTGCTTGCTGACATCCTTGATCTCGAACACCTTCTCGCCCAGGCGTTCGCCGGGTGGAATGTACAGCTCCTGGGTTTCGTTACGCTTCTGGAAATCCTGGCTGGCCAATTCCTCGAAGGCGTTGACCCGGGCCTTGTTCTTGGCGCGCCGGCCTTTCGGATTCTGGCGTACCCACTCCAGTTCTTTCTCCACGGTCTTGCGGTGGGCGCTTTCCGCCTTGGCTTCCTGTTCCAGGCGCTGCTCTTTCTGCTCCAGCCAGGAGGAATAGTTGCCTTTCCAGGGGATGCCCTCGCCCCGGTCCAGCTCCAGAATCCACTCGCAGGAGTTGTCCAGGAAGTAGCGGTCGTGGGTCACCGCCACCACGGTGCCGGGGAATTCGTGCAGGAAGCGCTCCAGCCAGGCCACCGACTCCGCGTCCAGGTGGTTGGTGGGCTCGTCCAGCAGCAGCATGTCCGGGGCGCTCATCAGCAGCCGGCACAGCGCCACCCGGCGACGCTCACCGCCGGACAGATTGGCCACGTTGGCGTCCCAGGGCGGCAGACGCAGGGCGTCGGCGGCGATGTCCAGGCGCCGCTCGATGTTGTGGGCGTCGGTGGCCTCGATGATGTTTTCCAGCTTGGCCTGTTCCTCGGCCAGCTTCTCGAAGTCCGCGTCTTCTTCCGCGTAGGCGGCGTACACCTCTTCCAGTCGGGTCTGGGCGTTGCGGATCTCGGACAGTGATTCCTCGACGATTTCGCGCACGTTCTTGTCCGGGTCCAGCTCCGGCTCCTGGGGCAGGTAGCCGATGTTGATGCCCGGCTGCGGACGCGCCTCGCCGATGTAGTCCTTGTCGACCCCGGCCATGATGCGCAACAGAGTGGATTTACCCGCGCCGTTGAGACCCAGCACGCCGATTTTGGCGCCCGGAAAGAACGACAAGGAGATGTCCTTGAGAATCTGCTTCTTGGGTGGGACGACCTTGCCCACCTTATCCATGGTGAAGATGTACTGGGACATAGAAAGAAACTGCCTGAAATCGCTTTGAAAAGCCCGCCATACGGGGCACGGACGGAATGGCGCCTAAACTAACCGAACCCGCGCCGGGATGAAAGCCCGCTCAAGTTCCCGGCGCCCGCGCCGATACCCAGCGCGAAGAACAATGAATGGTGGGTGCCATGTACGCCCGCCCTGACCCGCACTGAGGAGTCGAGCCGTGTTTGCCAATTTCAACCGGATCAATGTGAAGTATGGCGCGGCCTTTATCGGCGTGGCCTTGGCGTTGCTGGTGGTGGTCACCGCCAACGCCATGCTGGTGCACACCGTGAAGACGCGCATGGTGGAGGTGGCGGAGGTATTCAACCAGGCTTTGTCGCTGACGCTGAACGCCGACCGCGACTTGTATCAGGCACGCATCGCGGAGATGTCCTATCTGGCCACGGTGCCGGATACCGCCGAGGCGCAAGCCAGCCGCCAGGCCTTCGAGGAGAACGCGGATCAGGCCCGGGACCGTCTTAAGCAGGTGGCGGCGCTGCTGGCGCCCTACACCGACACCGACGAGCAATTGCAGCGGTTCCAGGCGCTTTACGGCACCTGGCGCGAGGACGCTACCCGGGTATTCACCCTGTATGACGACCAGGATATCGGTGGTGCCATGGAGCAGCTTGATGGTGCCTCCCGGGATGCGTTCCAGGCGCTGCGCGGCTTTTACGATGAAACCGGGCAGGCCGTGGATGCCCGGGTCCAGGCTTTGGAAGCGGAAACCCTGGCCCAGGTGGCGCGCCAGCAGACCCTGGTGATCGGCTTCGCCGTGGTGGTGGGGCTGATGGCCGTGGCGGTGGCACTGATCGGCCCGCACCTGATGTCCAAGGCGATCCGCCAGGTCAGCCAGCGCATCCGCGAGATCACCCAGGGCGATGGTGACCTCACCGCCCGCATCGACAGCCACCGCCGGGACGAAATCGGTGAGCTGGCGCGGGAGTTCAACGCCTTCATCGAGCGCATCGACACCACCCTGCAAGCGGTGCGCGACAATGCCGTGGGGGTCAACCGGGCTTCCGATGAGATCGCCCAGGGCAGCCAGGACCTGGCCTCTCGCACCGAGCAGTCCGCCGCCAACCTGCAGCAGACCTCCGCCTCCATGGAGCAGATCACCACCACGGTACGCAATACCTCCGACGCCGCCCGGCAGGCCGAGGGCATGGCCCAGGCCACCGTGGACGTGGCTCGTCGCGGGCAAGAGGCGATGCGCGAGGTGGAAGCCACCATGGACGAAATCAGCGATTCGTCCGCCAAGATCAACGAAATCATCGCGATGATTGATGGCATCGCCTTCCAGACCAACATTCTCGCCCTGAATGCCTCCGTGGAGGCGGCCCGGGCCGGCGAGCACGGCAAGGGCTTCGCCGTGGTGGCCCAGGAAGTACGCACCCTGGCCGGTCGCTCCGGCGACGCCTCCCGGGAGATCCGCGCGCTGGTGGACCGCTCCGTGAGCTCCACCCGGAACGGCGCCGGCATGGTCAAGAACGCGGGCCGCACCATGGAGGAGATCGTCGAAAGCATCGACAAGGTGACCCGGGTGATCAGCGACATCAGCACCGGCGCCCAGGAGCAAAGCCAGGGCATCGGCCAGGTGAACACCGCGGTTACCGAGCTGGATACCATGACCCAGCACAACGCCTCCCTGGTGGAGGAAACCAGCGCCGCCGCCGAGTCCATGCGCCAGCAGGCGGCGGCCCTGGCACGGCTGATCGCCGGCTTCCGCCTGAGCGATGGCGGCGGTGGGCAACCGGAAAGCCGCGCGCCGATGCTCCGCGCGGTGCCGTCGGATCGCACCGGCGGCGGGAAGGACTTGGCCGCCTGAAACCCGGGGGCCACGGGCGTAAGCCGCTTCCACGATGCTCTCGGGCCTCCATGGGAGCGGCCTCCGCCGCGAAACCCATCCCGCGTCATCTTGAGCCCCGGTCATGGTTTTCCTGAATCCCCTTCAAGTGCCATCCGGCGCGGTTTTGGGTAGAATACGCGCCCCTGACACCCACCATTGCACGACGACAGGTAACCCATGTTCCCGAAATCCATGTCCATCGCCGAGTTCGACCCGGAAATCCAGGCCGCCATCGACGCCGAGCGCGAGCGCCAGGAACAGCACATCGAGCTGATCGCCTCCGAGAACTACGCTTCCCCGCGGGTCATGGAAGCCCAGGGCTCCGTGCTCACCAACAAGTACGCCGAGGGCTACCCGGGCAAGCGCTACTACGGTGGCTGCGAGAACGTGGACGTGGTCGAGCAACTGGCCATTGATCGCGCCCGTGAGCTGTTCGGCGCCGACTGGGCCAACGTGCAGCCGCACTCCGGTTCCCAGGCCAACGCCGCTGTCTACATGGCGGTGCTCAAGCCCGGCGACACCGTGCTCGGCATGAGCCTGGACGCCGGTGGCCACCTGACCCACGGCGCCAAGCCCAACTTCTCCGGCAAGATGTACAACGCCGTTCAGTACGGCCTGGACAACGACACCGGCCTGATCGACTACGACCAGGTGGAAAAACTGGCCCGCGAGCACAAGCCGAAGATGATCGTCGCCGGCTTCTCCGCCTACTCCCAGGTGGTGGACTGGCAGCGCTTCCGCGACATCGCCGATGAAGTGGGCGCCATTCTGCTGGTGGACATGGCCCACGTGGCCGGCCTGGTCGCCGCCGGTGTCTACCCGAGCCCGGTGGGCATCGCCGACATCACCACCACCACCACCCACAAGACCATCGGCGGCCCGCGCGGCGGCCTGATCATGGGCAAGGCCAACGAGGATCTGCAGAAGAAGATCAATTCCGCGGTCTTCCCCGGCGGTCAGGGTGGCCCCCTGGAGCACGTCATCGCCGCCAAGGCGATCTGCTTCAAGGAAGCCATGGACCCGTCGTTCAAGACCTACCAGCAGAACGTGGTGAAGAACGCCAAGGCCATGGCCAAGGTGTTCATCGACCGTGGCTATGACGTGGTTTCCAACGGCACCGAGAACCACCTGTTCCTGCTCAGCCTGATCAAGCAGGACATCACCGGTAAGGACGCCGACGCCGCCCTCGGCCGCGCCCACATCACCGTGAACAAAAACGCCGTACCCAACGACCCGCGTTCCCCGTTCGTCACCTCCGGCCTGCGTATCGGCTCCCCGTCCATCACCCGCCGGGGCTTCAACGAACAGGACGCCACCGAGCTGGCCGGCTGGATCTGCGACATCCTCGACAACATGGGCGACGAAGCGGTGATCGACGAAGTGCGCGGCAAGGTCAGCGAGATCTGCAAGCGCCTGCCGGTGTACGAGCGCTAAAAAGCCGATACAGGATGCAGGATTCAGGATGAAGGGCGACCGTGGGATCGGCCGATTTTCCCTGTATCCTGTAACCTGCATCTTGTATCGCGGCCGAAGGCCGCTTCGGAGAACACCATGTATTGCCCCTTCTGTGGAGCTCAGGACACCAAGGTTATCGATTCCCGCCTGGTCGCCGACGGCGGCCAGGTGCGGCGTCGCCGCGAGTGTTTGAGTTGTTCGGAGCGTTTCACCACCTTCGAAACCGCCGAACTGGTAATGCCCCGGGTGATTAAATCCGACGGCACCCGCGAGCCCTTCAACGAAAGTAAGTTGCGTGCCGGCATGCTCCGCGCCCTGGAAAAGCGACCGGTGAGCATGGAGGACCTGGAAGCCGCGATCAGCCGTCTGTGCCATCGGCTGCGGGCCACCGGCGAGCGGGAAGTGCCGGCCCGGGAAGTGGGCGAGTTCGTCATGGAAGCCCTGCGGGAACTGGATGACGTGGCCTATGTGCGCTTCGCCTCCGTGTACCGCAGCTTCCAGGACATCTCCGAATTCGCCGCCGAGGTGGACCGCCTGCGCAAGGGCGGCCGCAAGGACGGCCCGGGTGACGACCAGGGCGGCGCATGAGCGACGCCGCCTTCGATCAGCAGTGCATGCTACGCGCCCTCTACCTGGCCCGGCGCGCGCTCTACACCACCGACCCCAACCCCCGCGTGGGCTGCGTGCTGGCCCGCGATGGCGCCATCATCGCCGAGGGCTTCCACCCGCGTGCCGGGGAACCCCATGCGGAACGGCATGCCCTGGCCGCCGCCGGCGATGCCGCCCGGGGCGCCACCGCCTACGTCACCCTGGAACCCTGCTCGCACACCGGTCGCACCGGTCCCTGCGCCGATGCCCTGATCCAGGCTGGCCTGGCCCGGGTGGTAGTGGCCATGCAGGACCCCAACCCGCGAGTGGCCGGCAACGGCCTGCGCAAGCTGCGCGACGCCGGTATCGAAGTGGAGGTGGGCCTGCAGGAGCAGGAAGCACGGGCGCTGAACCCGGGGTTCATTCGCCGCATGACCGGCCAGCGTCCCCTGGTGCGCATCAAGGCCGCCGCCAGCCTGGACGGGCGCACCGCCATGGCCAGCGGCGAATCCCAGTGGATCACCGGGCCGCAAGCCCGGGAGGATGTGCAGCGGCTGCGCGCGCGCAGCTCCGCCATTGTCACCGGCGTTGGCACGGTGCTGGCGGACCGGCCCTCCTACACGGTGCGCCCGGAGCAATGGATTCTGGGCCGTTACCATGATTATGGCGACGGCGAGGTGCGCCCGCCGCTGCGGGTGATCCTGGACCCGGCCCTGCGTACGCCGCCGGATAGCCCGGTGGTCACCGCCGATGGCCCCTGCCTGATTGCCCATGGCGAGGCCGCCCCGGCGGAACCCCGGGCGGCGCTCGAGCGGGCCGGCGCCGAGCTGCTCGTGCTGCCCCTGGCGACGCGGCCGGAGGGCGCCCCGGAAGCGCCCCGGCCGGAGGAGCGTCGCGGCCTGGATCTCGCCGCGCTGCTGGCGGAGCTGGCCCGCCGTGAGTGCAACGAGGTGCTGGTGGAATGCGGTGCCACCCTGGCCGGCGCCTTCGTGCGTGAGCGCCTGTTCGACGAACTGATCGTCTACATGGCACCCACCCTGCTGGGCCGTGACGCCCGCGCCTTGTTCGACCTGCCCCTGGAACGCATGGCTGATCAGATGCGTCTGCGCTGGACGGACGTTCGCCATCTGGGCGACGATCTGCGCCTGACCCTGACTCCGGCCTGACGCTGCTTGGACCTGACGCTCAGGGCGCGATGGCGAGCCGGTTGCGGCCCTCCGCCTTGGCCCGGTACAGCGCCCGGTCGGCGCGCTCCAGAGTCGCCCGCCAATTGTCGTCGGTCAGCTCCGCGAAGCCCACGCTGGCGCTCATCTCCAGGCCCGGCGTGCCGGTGTCCAGATGGCGGAATGCGTGCAACAACCGCTCCGCCACCGCCAGCGCCGCGTCACTGTCCGCCTCGCTTAGATAGACCACGAACTCGTCGCCGCCCCAGCGGCAAGCCAGATCCTGCTCGCGCAGGGTATGGCGGATGCCGTCCGCCACGGCTCGGATCAGGCGGTCGCCCTGTTCATGGCCATGGAGGTCGTTGACCGCCTTGAAGTGGTCAAGATCGATAAACAGCAGCCCGCCAGTGGCGCCATCCGGCAGCCGGTCAAGGTGCTGCTCCATGTAGGCGCGATTAAACAGCCCGGAAAGCGGGTCACGGGTGGCCTTATCCTCCAATCGGCGCATCTTGTGATCATAGTGGGTGCGCTCACGCAGGGTTTTGGAGTAATGCATCGCCATGGCGGCGAAGGCGCCGATCTGGAACACCGCGCAGCCCAGCGTGAGGCCGCTGAAAGGTAGCGCCTCCAGCCCCAGCTCCCGCAAGGTGTCATGCACCCCGGCTAGAAAGAATACCGTGAAACCGAACACCGTCATTCGCCACAGCAACCGCCCGTGGGCCCGGCGTGCGCGGCGCAGCATGGCGAAAGCAACCGCCACCAGGGTGGCCAGGCAGGCCACGTAGACCGGCGCGGCCAGGGCGCCGTAATCCGCGAATACACCCACCGGCGTCACCCGATACCGGTCGGAGGCAATCACCAGCCGTGGGTCGTCGACCCAGAACAGCCCGGCCAACAGGGCGCCCAGCAGATAGATCGGCAATAAGCGCCTTGATGGTATGCGACGGTCACCCAGTACCTGGTGCAGCGCCACCAGGGAGGCCAGCGATAGGATCACCGCGCTCAGGGACACCCGGTACGGCACCATGACGCTTTCCAGGCGGTTTTCCATCAGGCAGATGCGCACAGCGATGTCGCCGGCCACGTAGGTGGTGGCGCACAGGTTGGCCACGGTGAAATGCAGCGCCACTGGCGCTTCCCGGTCGCCGTTGCGGTACAGCGCCACGGTGAATACCACCAGCAGGCTGGACAGGGTGCCCGTGGCGCCCACCGCCATGATCTTCGCCCACAATGCCCAGGTATCCACGCCCGAGCCCGTCAGGCCGGCGACCACGATTTCATTCGGCATACAGCCCCATCCGCGACAACAACTCCCCGCGAAAAGGGTAGCAAAAGCGGTGGCGGGCCGCCGCTTTCCGAGGTGTTAACGCGTTGTCTTTTGGTTCTTGCCTCATAGAGGGAGCCCCGTAGTACAGGCTCTGTATCGTATTGTTAATGACGGTGGGGTTGGGAGGCCATCGCCGGGGCCTGGGTAACACCAGGAAATGGCAGAGGTATTGCCATAAAAAACAAGGATTTATGTATATTCATGGCGGCAAGAAAAACGACCATCATAAATATGATACGTAATTGAGATATTGACACCAAATTATGTGTCGTATAAAAAGGAGCCATTCATGGCGGAAACCCCGGCCCCGGCGTTCCGCCCACGCATCAAGGAGGCACCATGTACGCACAACAGGTGGACACCGGCAGCAAGGGCCTGAAGAGCCTGGACGAGATGAGCCCGGAAGAACGCCACTTCCAGGAGAAGGTGGACGCGGAAGTCCGCATCGAGCCCAAGAACTGGATGCCCGACGGCTACCGCAAGACGCTGATTCGCCAGATCTCCCAGCATGCCCACTCCGAGATCGTCGGCATGCTGCCGGAGGGCAACTGGCTGACCCGCGCGCCTTCGCTGAAACGCAAGCTGCAGCTGATGGCCAAGATCCAGGACGAGGCCGGCCATGGCCTGTACCTGTACAGCGCCATGGAAACCCTGGGCGCGGACCGCGACGAGGAAATCGAGAAGCTGCACCGGGGCGAAGTGAAGTTCTCCTCCATCTTCACCTATCCGACGCTCACCTGGGCGGACATGGGCGCCATCGGCTGGCTGGTGGACGGCGCCGCCATCGTCAACCAGGTGCCCCTGCAGCGCTGCTCCTATGGTCCCTATTCCCGCGCCATGATCCGCGTCTGTAAGGAAGAGAGCTTCCACCAGCGCCAGGGTTACGAAATCCTGCTGACCATGATGCGCGAAGGCACCGACGAGCAGAAAGAGATGGTGCAGGACGCCATCAACCGTTTCTGGTGGCCGTCGCTGATGATGTTCGGCCCGTCCGACACCAACTCGCCCAACTCCGCCCAGTCCATGGCCTGGAAGATCAAGCGCCACAGCAACGACGAACTGCGTCAGCGCTTCCTGGACCAGACCGTGCCGCAACTGGAATTCCTCGGCTGCACCGCCCCGGACCCGGACCTGAAATGGAACGAGGAAACCGGCCACTACGACTTCGGCGAGATCGACTGGCAGGAATTCTTCGACGTGCTCAAGGGCCACAGCCCCTGCGGCATCGAGCGCATCCAGCAGCGCAAGAAAGCCATCGACGACGGCCAGTGGGTGCGCGACGCCGCCGTGGCCTACGCCGAGAAGAAACAAGCGAACAACGCCGCCTGAAGGCGATCGCGGCTAAAGCGGAATGCCGCCCGGTCGCTCCTACGGGGAGGCATCCACATGCTGTAGGAGCGACTTCAGTCGCGATCCCCACAACAAACGCAAACGCAGCACAACCGGAACACGACAATGGCAGACTGGACCCTCTTCGAAGTCTTCGTGCGCAGCAAGCACGGCCTCAACCACAAACACGTGGGCAGCGTGCACGCCGCCGACGCCACCATGGCCCTGGAAAACGCCCGCGAGCTGTACACCCGCCGCAGCGAAGGCGTGAGCCTCTGGGTGGTGCCCGCCGAGCAAATCACCGCCAGCGCCGGCGACGAGAAAGAACCCTTCTTCGACCCCGCCGACGACAAGGTCTACCGCCACGCCAGCTTCTACAAGCTGCCCCCGGAAGTGGACCAGATGTGAGGAGCGCGACGATGACTAACGATCAAGCACTCACCGAATATCTTCTGCGCCTGGCCGACACCGACATGGTGCTGGCCCAGCGCTTCTGCGAATGGTGCGGCAACGCCCCGGCGCTGGAAGAGGAAATGGCGATGCTGAACGCCGGCCTGGACCTGATCGGCCAGGCGCGCAACTGGTACGACTACGTCGCCGAACTGCGCGACGACGGCCGCGACGCCGACTTTCTCGCCTTCCGCCGCAACGAACGGGAATACCGCAACCTGCTGATCGCGGAACAGCCCCGCGGCGACTACGCGGTGACCACGGCCAAGCAGTTCTTCTTCGACGTCTGGCACCACCTGGTGCTCACCCGGCTCACCGAATCCAATGACGAACGCATCGCCGGCATCGCCGCCAAGGGCTTGAAGGAAGTTACCTACCACCGCCGCCGCTCCACCGAATGGATGCTGCGCCTGGGGCAGGGCACCGACGAAAGCCATCGCCGTCTCACCGACGCCGTGCAATCCCTGTGGCGCTTCACCTACGAGCTCACCGACACCGACGAGATCGAGGACCAGCTCGCCGAGGCGGGCATCGGCGCCGGCAACGTGGGCGACGCCTGGCGCAACGAAGTGGCCCGCGTGTTCGCCGAGGCCGGCCTGGCGCTGCCGGAACCGGCGCGCCACTTCTACATGGACGGCAAGAACGGCAAACACACCGAGCATCTGGGCTTTTTGCTGGCCGAGATGCAGTACCTGCCGCGGGCCTACCCCGATGCAACCTGGTGATCTGATCTACCGCGAGCGCAAAGCCTACCAAGGCCCCGCGCTCGGCGAAGACGACCTGCCCCGGGCCTGGGAATGCCTCACCGAGGTGATGGACCCGGAAGTGCCCGTGGTCAGCGTGGTCGATCTGGGCATGATCCGCGCGGTGGAATGGGAGGGCGACCGCCTCAAGGTCAAAGTCTCGCCCACCTACTCCGGCTGCCCGGCCACCGAAGTGATCGAGCGCGACGTGCAAGAAGCCCTGGAAGACACCGGCTTCAAGAACCCGCGCATCGAACGGGTGCTGGCCCCGGCCTGGACCACCGACTGGATCACCGACCAGGGCCGCGCCGCGCTCCAAGCCTACGGCATCGCGCCGCCGCCGAAAGGCGAGGGCAGGGCAACGCTGACGGACCCGGGCCCGGCGGAATGCCCGCACTGCGGCAGCACCGACACCGTCCAGGTCAGTGAATTCGGCTCGACCGCCTGCAAGGCGCTCTATAAGTGCCGCGACTGCCTGGAGCCGTTCGATTACTTCAAGTGCCTCTGAATCGGCCACCTGAATGCGGTCTTTTGAATCAAGAGCGGGCCGCCGCCAAGCACGCGGCCCCTCGAAACCGAAAAGTGAAGAGTTCGCGCCATGAACCAATTTCATTCCCTGACCATCCGTGAAGTGCGCCCGGAAACCCGCGAAGCCGTCTCCATCGCCTTCGACGTCCCGCCGGAGCTCCGCGACACCTTCCGCTTCACCCAGGGCCAGCACCTGATCGTGCGCACCCACATGGACGGCGAGGAAGTGCGCCGCTCCTACTCCATCTGCACCGGCGTCCACGACGGCGACCTGCGCGTGGCGGTGAAGAAAGTCCCCGGCGGCCGCTTCTCCGGCTTCGCCAACGGCGACCTGAAACAAGGCGACACCCTGGAAGTGATGCCCCCCAGCGGCCACTTCTTTATCGACCTGGACCCGGAACGCCAGGCCCACTACCTGGCGGTGGCCGCCGGCAGCGGCATCACGCCGATCCTGTCGATCATCAAAACCACCCTGGAAGCCGAGCCCCACAGCCAATTCACGCTGCTCTACGGCAACCGCTCCAGCAACTCCACCCTGTTCCGCGAAGCGCTCAGCGACCTGAAGAACGCCTACCTGGGCCGCTTCAACGTGATCTACCTGTTCAGCCGCGAACAGCAGGACGTGGACCTCTACAACGGCCGCATCGACGCCGACAAATGCGACGCCATCTTCTCCCGCTGGCTCGACACCCCGAACCTGCACGCCGCCTTTCTCTGCGGCCCGCAATCCATGACGGAGACCGTCAAGGAACGCCTGGTCGCCAACGGCCTGGACAAAAGCCGCGTGCACTTCGAACTGTTCGGCGTGGAAGGGCAAACCCAGCGTAAGCACCGCGCCCCGGAAGAAGTGACCGACGACGAAGACAAAACCCAGGTCACCATCATCGCCGACGGCCGCGAAGTACTCGTGGAGCTGCCCCGGGACAGCAAAAACATCCTCGACGCCGCCAACGAAAATGGCGCCGACCTGCCGTTCTCCTGCAAGGCCGGCGTCTGCTCCACCTGCCGCTGCAAGGTGGTGGAAGGCGAAGTGGAAATGGACAACAACTTCGCCCTCGAAGACTACGAAGTCGCCGCCGGCTACGTGCTCTCCTGTCAGAGCTACCCGGTTACCGACAAGGTGGTCCTGGATTTCGATCAGCCCTAGGACAGGTATCGAGGCGCTGGGTCGCTATCGCCGGACACCGGACGCTTTAAACCCATCGCGACTGAAGTCGCTCCTACGGCCCGATCCGAAGCCGCTGTAGGAGCGACCGGGGCGCGCAGCCTTCAGTCGCGATACCCGGCGCCACAAGCAGGCACCCCGGCAGACAACACGCCGTAGAAGCGGCCGGCGCGCGCAGCTTTCAGCCGCGATCCCCCGGCAGCCGCCCACCAAGGCGGCCCAAACAAAACACAGGCCGCGGCCCCAAGAAGCCGCGCCCATACGCAGACAAACAAGGAGCCACGCCATGACCGTTCTCCAAAGCTACCTCGCCGGCCAATGGCTCGGCACACAGCCCGCCAAACCCCTGGCCAGCGCCATCAACGGCGAGATCGTCGCCCATACCCACGACGACGCCCCCGACTTCGCCGCCGCCGTGGACTACGCCCGCACCACCGGCACCCGCGAACTGCTCAAGCTCGACTTCCAGGAGCGCGCCGCCCGCCTCAAGGCCATGGCGCTCTACCTGCAAGAACACAAAAAAGAGCTCTACAAACTCTCGCGCCACACCGGCGCCACCAAAGGCGACAACGCCTTCGACATCGACGGCGGCTTCGGCACCCTGTTCGCCTACGCCAGCATGGGCCGCAAGGAGCTGCCTTCCGGCAACGTCCTCCACGAAGGCCCGGTGGTCCCCCTCGGCAAGGAAAACCACTTCGCCGCCACCCACATCCTGGTGCCGCGCCGGGGCGTCGCCGTGCACATCAACGCCTTCAACTTCCCGGTCTGGGGCATGCTGGAAAAATTCGCCGGCAACTTCCTCGCCGGCATGCCGTGCCTGGTGAAACCGGCCACCGCCACCAGCTACCTCACCGCCGCCTGCGTGCGCCTGATGCAAGACTCCGGCGCGCTGCCGGAAGGCGCCCTTCAGCTGATCATCGGCGGCACGGGTGATTTGCTCGACCAGCTCGACGAACAGGACATGGTCACCTTCACCGGCTCGGCCAACACCGCCCGCAAACTGCGCGCGCACCCCAACCTCATCAACCGCTCCATCCCCTTCAACGCCGAAGCGGACTCCCTCAACAGCGCCATCCTCGCCCCGGACGTCACCCCCGACGACGAGGAATTCGACCTGCTGGCCAAGGAAGTGGTCCGCGAAATGACCGTTAAAGCCGGCCAGAAATGCACCGCCATCCGCCGCATCCTGGTGCCCCAACAACACCTGGACGCCTTCGGCGAACGCCTCATCCAACGCCTGGAAAAAATCACCCTCGGCGACCCGAATGAAGAAGGCGTGCGCATGGGCGCGCTCGCCTCCCTGGACCAGAAAGAAGACGTGGCCGCCGCCGTCAACGACCTGCTCAACACTTCCGAATGCATCTTCGGCGGCAACGGCGACCCGCAACCCATCGGCCAAGGCACCGACAAAGGCGCCTTCTTCGGCCCGCGCCTGCTGCGCAGCACCGATCCTCATGCGGAAGGCGGCGCCCACGACATCGAAGCCTTCGGCCCGGTCAGCACCCTCATGGGCTACGGCGACCTGGATGAAGCCATCGCCCTCGCCGACAAAGGCAAAGGCAGCCTGGTCACCACCTTCGCCACCAAAGACCCCCAAAACGCCGCCCGCGCCATCCCGGTCCTTGCGGCCCGCCACGGCCGCCTGCAAGTGCTCAACGCCGAATCCGCCCAGGAATCCACCGGCCACGGCGCGCCGCTCCCCATGCTCAAACACGGCGGCCCCGGCCGCGCCGGCGGCGGTGAAGAACTCGGCGGCATCCGCGCCGTGCGCCACTACCTCCAGCGCACCGCCATCCAAGGCTCCCCCACCATGCTCGCCGCCGTCACCGGCGAATACGTGCGCGGCGCCGAAGTACTCGAAACCGACGTGCACCCCTTCCGCCGCCACTTCGACGACCTCGCCATCGGCGAATCCCTGCTCACCCACCGCCGCACCGTCACCGAAGCCGACATCGTCAACTTCGGCTGCCTCTCCGGCGACCACTTCTACATGCACTTCGACGACATCGCCGCCAAAGACTCCCAATTCGGCAAACGCATCGCCCACGGCTACTTTCTCCTCTCCGCCGCCGCCGGCCTCTTCGTCTCCCCGGCCCCCGGCCCCGTCCTCGCCAACTACGGCCTCGACACCCTGCGCTTCATCACCCCCGTCGGCGCCGGCGACACCATCCAGGCCCGCCTGACGTGCAAGAGAAAGATCGACCAAGGCAAAGCCGCCCCCGACGGCACCCCCCAAGGCGTGGTGGTCTGGGACGTGCAAGTCAAAAACCAGGACGACGAACTCGTCGCCAGCTACGACATCCTCACGCTGGTGGCGAAGAAGAAAGGGGACGCATAACTCGTGTGGTGAGTTAGTCCTTACTCTTTAAATCCGGGCTTCCTTGGTGATGGCCGCTCCTTTTGGGGCGGCCTTTTTTTTGCAATCATCGTGGCTCTGTTGTTCGTGTACACATAAGCCTTACTATCTGGCGAAGGAGAGAGTATGGATAGGATCGTCTATGTATTAGGTGCTGGCTTTTCGGCGCCTTTAGGCTTGCCCGTCATGAGTAATTTCTTGTTCAAATCGAAGGATATGTATCTTTCTGATCCAGAAAAATATGAACACTTCGATAAGGTTTTTGAAAAAATACAAGAGATATCAGTGGCGAAAAATTACTACAAGACAAACCTTTTCAATATAGAAGAAATTCTTTCCATACTGGAAATGTCTGAGTTTTTGGATGGCCTCAGGCTAAAAGACGATTTTGTGCGTTATATAAGGGATGTCATCGATTTTTATACGCCTCGCCTGGGTGAGATTCATAGGCCTGGGAATTGGGATGATTTCGTGTTCGGGCGTGGTGAGAATAACAAGCTGTTCGGGTTTTTTGTTGCCAACCTTTTTGGAATAAAGTTTAGGGAGCATGATGATAGGCAGAGAGGGAAAAGAACTTTTTTTGCTGATATTTCAAGAAATAGAAATAAATATGATGTTATTTCTTTGAATTATGATTTGGTTTTAGAGGGTTACTCCGATTTCATAAATGAAAATTATCAAGTGGATAGGCCGTTAAGTTTTATAAAGTCTCAATATAAGGAGGGTGACGATTCCCCTCATTTGGCGAAGTTGCACGGATGTGTGGAGGGTGGGAATATTGTTCCGCCAACATGGGCTAAGGGGAGGGATTCAGGTATTGTTCCTGCTTGGAAAGCTGCTTTCTCGATCTTGGAGGGTGCCTCTCATTTGAGGTTTATAGGCTACTCTCTTCCGGATGCGGATTCCTATATTAAATATCTTCTGAAGTCTGCTGTTTTGAAGTCCCAAAATTTGAAGTCGATAGATGTTATATGTATCGACTCTGATGGAAGCACAAAGAAGCGGTACGATGATTTTTTTGACTTTCCCTTCTATAGATTTAAAAATTGCTCGGTTTTGGATTATTTAAAAGGTTTGCTGGAAACTATGCCGAGCAAGGTAGCTCAGCCATTTAAAGAAGTTGATGCGGCTTTAATTGAAACGGGGCATGAAAAGTTCATGAAAAGTTGATTTTCTATTGTTTTTCGGAGTGGGTTGTGCCAGATTTAAAAGCACTGCCTCCGGGTGCGGCAACACCCGAAGGCAGCTAACCACAACAGACTGTACAGGAGTCCATCATGGCTGAGCGCAATCATAAGCCACGCGCCCGCGTGGGTAAAAGCGAATCCCCCAAACCCAACCGCGAATTTCCCTATATTCGCCACCTCAAGGTCCACCCCGGCCAGTACTACTCGTCCGGCGGGCCTCTGTATCTCCACCTAAGCCGACCGCCCAAGCCCCCGGTGCCCTGGGTCCACGTGAAGGGCTACTGGCTCGCCGAGGCCGGCTTCGCCATCGGCACCCAACTGGAGGTCGAAGTCAGCGAAGGCCGTCTGGTGATCTCGGCGGCCCCCGAGCCCTCCGGCGCCTGACCGCCGCCCGCGCCGCCGCCTTGCCGGGCGGCGGCGTTATTCGCATTTTTCTCATGGTGCAACGGTGTTGCGAGGCGTGTAATCTGCGCCGCAAGGGTCGCGCAGTACAGGAAGGCATAAAGTGAGCACTTACTCGGACATAGAATGGACTGAACAGACCTGGAACCCGGTTACCGGCTGCACCAAGGTGTCGCCCGGTTGTAAGCACTGTTACGCCGAGGTCATGGCTCGTCGCCTGAAAGCCATGAATGCCGCCGGCTATGAAGACGGATTCGCCCTGCGGCTTATGCCGGACCGTCTCGAGCAGCCGCTGCGTCGGCGTAAGCCCACCGTGTATTTCGTTAACTCCATGAGCGATCTCTTCCACGAGGACGTTCCCGACCAGTACATTGATCGGGTCATGGAGGTCATCACGAAGACCCCGCAGCATACCTACCAAATTTTGACCAAGCGCGCGGAGCGTATCCGCGACTATTACTCCAGCCGCCCGGTGCCGCCGAATGTGTGGCTGGGCGTGTCGGTGGAGGACCGTAAATACGGCCTGCCCCGTATTCCCCACCTCAGAGGCGTCGCCGCCAAGGTTAGGTTCTTATCCGTGGAGCCCCTGCTGGAAGATCTCGGCGAGTTCGATTTAAGTGGTATCGATTGGGTCATCGTGGGCGGCGAATCCGGCCACAAGGCTCGCCCCATGAAGATGGAATGGGTGCGAAACGTTCAAGCGCAATGCGACACCGCGCAAGTTCCTTTTTTCTTCAAGCAGTGGGGCGTTTGGGGCGAGGACGGCGTCAAGCGAAGCAAAAAGGCAAATGGCCGCCTCCTGGACGGCCAGTTGTACGATGAATACCCCAGGATTCCTATTTCTGAGATTTCCTGATCGCCGCGGAGAGTTTCCGGGCCAGTCCCTGGGCAGCAGGGCTAGAGTTTGAGACGCCGAAATAGAGAAGAAACAATAAGCGGCCGCGCTGATCCAGATGGAATGGATCGTCCACGAAAGGGAAAAGCCGCCGCAGGTGTGTTGTGACGAAGTCGATGACCTTTTTGTAGTCCTGTCGCCGAACCTCCTCCCTGTGCTCACCAAAGAGATCCATGGTGAGGGGCTGTTCTTCGTAAAGCTCTTTCCAATCCGAGGTTCCCAGCATGCGCTCAATCGCACCGCCCCATTCGTCACGGGGCCCGTTTCTGGGTGTGACCCTGAGTAGCGTCGATATCGGGAAAAGAAGCCAAAGGTCCACTTTCTCGGTTTTTCTTATGGCTTTGAGAGTCGACCACTCCAGCTCCGAGCTATAGGGGTCGAGGAAAATGATGGCCCGATCCATCGGGCGCATGTCGCGGCAAAACTGCTGCACAAACACATTGGCGTCTTCTTGGGTCACATTGACTTTCTTGTCGGGATGCTGTGCCGCCAATTCCCGCAACGCTTTGACGTGATCAGGATTGGTGTCGTTGAAATGGTAGTGGTCAAAAGGGTGCTTGCATTCAAGGGCGCGCGTCGCCGACCCCTTTAATGTCTCGATCTCTTTAATGAGAGAGTGGGTAGGGTCATCCTCGCCATCCCTCTGCCCGGTCCCCGCAAAAGCATCCACATAGTGAAAGTTGAACCGTTGATTTTTCATGGCGGTTGTATAGATATCCAGGTAATTCTCCAGGGTATCGAGTTTTACCCTCGTCCAATCGCCGCCAAAGCTGTGCCTTGTCATGGTTTTATCCCCCGTCCGTGAGTGGATCTTCTTTCATTACCTATATTCTCATTTCTCCAACAAGATGGTGAGGGTTTTGCTTGTTCCGTAAGTGCTGAATAGCAATTGATGTATTCAAAATAGAGTGTGGAAGTTCGAGGGTTGTACATTTCCGAGGGGCTGTTGCTCGCCCTGACAGGCCGCACATCTATACTTCGCCTGAGTTTGCGGTTTCTCAATGACCAATGTCTTGGCGAGGCCCGGCCGATTTACTGAAGAAAGCTCGGTTTCCGGCCGTTTTACTGCAAACCCGGCCAAATGACTGAATTATAAGAGAGTATCACTCCTGCACTGCACCAGTGGCGCTTGCCGAGCCGCCCGATTCCTAAAATACCTATTCTGGGTTAATGGATACCCAAGGCGGGTATCTTCCTGATGGATGGCTTATGAGCCGATTCACTCCAGGCCTTCTCGGCACTAACCCTTTCTGTTGGCCGCCTCCGCCAACCGCTCCTTCAAAGCCCCCTCCACCGCTTCCATAAAATGCCGCACCCGCGGCGAGAGCAAACGGCTGTGCGGAAACACAAACTGCACGGGCATGGGCGGCGGGTTGTAGTCGCTGAGCACGGGCACCAGGGTGCCGTGTTCGAAGTCGTGTTGGGCCTGGTAGCTGAGCACGCGGCAGAGGCCGAGGCCGTCGCGGGCGGCGGCGAGTTGGGTGTCGACCTGGTTGGCGCGGATGAGTGGGTCGATGCGTTGGGGCCAGGGTTTGCCGTCCACCTGGAAGTGCCAGGTGCTGCCGGCGGGGGCGAAGCAGACGGTGGGCCAGTGGGCGAGGTCCTGGGGGTGTTGGGGGTGGCCACGTTGTTGGATGAGGTCGGGGCTGGCGCAGAGGACGTAGCCGGTGTGGCCGAGGGGGCGGGCGATGAGGGTGCTGTCGGCGAGGTGGCCGATGCGCAGGGCGAGGTCGAAGCCTTCTTCGAGCAGGTCGGTGACGCGGTCGAGGAGGGTGAGTTCGGCGCGCATGTGCGGGTGTTGTTTGAGCCACTGGTTGAGCAGGGGGGTGAGGTGGAGGTGGCCGAACATCACGGGAGCGGTGATGGAGAGGGTGCCGGCGGGTTCGCTGCGGTGGCTGTCGAGGCGGGCTTCGGCGGTGTGGATGTCGGCGAGGATCTGGCGGCAGTGTTGCAGGTAGTCGCGGCCTTCGTTGGTGAGGGCGAGGCGGCGGGTACTGCGGTTGAGCAGGCGCACGCCGAGGTGCTGTTCCAGGCCGGCGAGGGTGCGGACGATGGCGGCGGGGGAGCGGTCCAGTTTGTCGCCGGCGGCGGAGAGGCTGCCCTGGTCGACGATGGCGACGAAGGTGCTCATGGCTTTGAGTTTGTCCATGGGAGGCGCGCGGCTCCATCTTTGCGAAAAGCTGAATAAAGCTAACAGCTTGGCGCCATTTATTGAACTTAAAGAAAGGCGTGTACTGGGCTTCCTTTTCACAGAGGGAGCCAGTGATGAAACAACCGCAGCCCATTCGCGAGTACGACCACGTGGGCATCCGCGTCAGCGATCGCCAGGAGGCGGTGGCGTTTTACGAACAGCTCGGGTTCAAGGAGGTGCGTCGTTTCGAGCGGTTCGAGGCCAACGAGATGGAGACGCCGGGTGGCGTGCGGATCAATCTGATTTTCAACGGCACTCGCCTGCCCCATGGCCGCAACGTGCTGCTGGACGAGCCGGTGAAACTGCCGGGCGTGACCCATCCGGCGTTCGTGGTGGACGACCTGTATGCCTTGAAGGAGTGGCTGGATCAGGCGGGCATCGAGATCACCGAGGGCATCCACCGCCTGGGCCCGCGCCGCATCACCCTGTTTATCCGCGACCCGGATCGCAACGTGCTGGAGTTCAACCAACTGCTTCCGGAAACCGAATAAGGAGTCTCGCCATGAAACTGTACGATATGGAATTGTCCGGTAACTGCTACAAGGTGCGCTTGTTCGCCGCTCTGGTGGGCGTCGAGCTGGAGCTGGTGCCGGTGGATCTGGCCGCCGGCGAGCACCAGCAGTCGCCGTTTATCGATCTGAACCCGTGGGCCCAGGTGCCGGTGTCGCAGGACGGCGACGTGCTGCTGCGCGATTCCCAGGCGATCCTGGTCTATCTGGCGCGCCGTTACGGCGGCCACCAGTGGTGGCCGGACAGCCCGGCCCACCAGGGCGAGGTGATGCAGTGGCTCTCCACTGCCGCCAATGAAATCCACGCCGGCCCCAATGCGGCGAGGCTGGTCGACAAGTTCGGTTACCCGCTGGATAAGGCGCGGGCCCTGGCGGTGAGCGACCGGGTGTTGCCGCTGATCGAGCGGTACCTGAGCGAGCATCGCTGGCTGGCCCTGGGCCGGCCGACGCTGGCCGAGTGCGCGGTGTTTCCCTACATCGCCCTGGGCTGGGAAGGCGGTGTGAGCCTGGAGCCGTACCCGGCCATCCGCGCCTGGATCGAGCGCATCAAGGCGTTGCCGGGGTTCGTGGCGATGCCTGGCGTGTAACAAAGGCCGATAGCCGAAAAGCACCTTTATGTTTATTCACTAACGTTCGAGTGAATATGGTCGCCGGCCGTCCTATGATGCCAGAACACCGTGCCCGCGCCGGGCACGGTGCCAAGACAGACAACCCGACCAATAACGACAACACCGGGAGAGCATCATGAAAACAACAAACGGCCTGCAACGGCTGGGCATCACCCTGTGCGGTCTGTCCGCCTTGGCCCTGGTGGGCTGTGGTGGCGACAGCGACCACGATGACGTCGAACAACCCCAATCCCAATCCTTGAGCTGCGAGCAGTTGCCGGGGCTGGCGATTCCCGCCGATGCCTTCGCGCTGGCGACCTCCGGCGGTGAAGTGACGGCGGCCACGGTGGTGGCCGCCAGCGGCAGCGGCGCGGCGGCGTTGCCGGAGCACTGTATGGTGGAGGGGCGCATCGCGCCGGTGGACCCGGCGGCGCCGGACATTTTGTTCAAGGTGGCGTTGCCCGCCGACTGGAACAAGAAAGCGCTGATGTTCGGCGGCGGCGGTTTCAACGGTTCCATCCCCAATATCACCGGCAATATCGCCCAGGGTGCGGTGGACCAGCCGCTGCCGGTGGCGCGCGGCTACGCCACCTTCGCCAGCGACTCCGGGCACCAGGCCAATGCGCTCGGGTCCCAGGACGGCCGCTGGGGGTTGAATGACGAGGCGGTGGACAACTTCGCCGGCGATGCGCTGAAGAAAACCCGCGATGCTTCCATGTTCATCATCAACAAGCGCTACGGCAGCGCGCCGGCGCACAGCTATTTCGCCGGCGGTTCCACCGGCGGCCGCGAGGCGCTGACCAGCATCCAGCGCTGGCCGGACGATTGGGACGGGGCCATCGCCTGGTACCCGGCCTGGAACGACACGGAAGCGCTGCTGGCCGGCCAGCATTACAGCCGCGCCCTGTCCCAGCCCGGCGCCTACCCGAGTTTCGCCAAGCGGCAGTTGCTGCTGGACGCGGCCCTGGAAGCCTGCGACGAGCTGGACGGGCTGGCGGACGAGCTGATCAATGACCAGCGCCAGTGTAATGCGATCTTCGACCCGTCCACCGCCGTGGTGAACGGTAATCCGCTGCGCTGCCCCGGCGGTGGTGACGACGGCGACAGCTGTTTGTCCGACGCGCAGATCAACGCCCTGAAAACCATGGACCAGGGCGTGACCTTCAACTTCCCGCTGGCCAGCGGCGAGACCGGCTACCCGGGCTCCAACGTGTGGGGCGCGGATCTGGGCATCGACACCAGCACCCCGGTGGGCAACACCATCACCTTCCTGAACTTCGGTTACACCGCGCCGGTGTTTCCGAACATGCCGCAGTACGCGCCCTACCTGAGCGTGCTGGTGGATCAGTGGGTGAAGTACTCCGTGGCCCGGGACGCCTCCTTCAACTCCTACAACCTGGACCCGATCAATCCGGCGCCCCAGTACGCGCAGCGCATCAGCGAGCTGAGCGTGGGCCTGAACGCGGGCACCAATATTTCCGCGTTCGAGGCGCGCGGCGGCAAGCTGCTGCTGGCCCACGGTATGTCCGACGTGCTGGTGAGCACCCGTGCCACCGAGATGTACTACGGCCGGCTGCTGAATCAGATGGGCGCGGAAAAAGTGGATTCGTTCGTGCGCTTCTATGAAGTGGCGGGCTTCGGCCACGCGGCCAGCCTAAGCTTCAACGCCACCTGGGATTCGCTGACCGCGCTGGAGGACTGGGTGGAAGACGGCACCGCGCCGGAGAATCAGGTGACCACGGACACCGTGGGCGCACCGGGCCGCACCCGGCCGCTGTGCGACTATCCGGCCTGGCCGCGCTATATCGACGGCGGCGACCCGATGGAAGCGGCCTCGTTCGAGTGCGCGCTGGAGTAACGGCCCGGCGCGGACCCGTAATCGGTTGGCGGTGGTAATGCGGCCCGGCTCACGCTCCGTGGGCCACCGCATTGCGCCGCTCCCGCCCGCCGGGTAGGTTCTGGATAACGAACCGACCGGTGGGGCGGAGCCCCTTCTACCATCATGGCCGATACCCGATCTTCTGCTCGCTCCGTTTTGTCCCTGGTGCTGCTGTCTCCGATCTCGCTGGCCGCGCCTTTGTCGGTCACGCCCCTGCCCCTGGACGATGCGGAACAGGTGGAAGCGTACCGCTTTCCACTGGTAACCGGCGGTGTGGAAGCGGAGGCCATCAATACCTGGCTGCAGGTTCAGGTGCTGGAGCGTTATCCGTTCTGCACGGAAATCGCGCCGTTCGAGCGCGTTGGCCCGGACCCGCACGGCTGGGGCATCCGCCGCCTGGATTATCAGGTCACCGGCAACACCCCGGCGTATCTGTCGCTGGCCATCGACGGCGATTTCCTCGGCGCCTACGACACTCAGTACCAAAGCCACTTTACTTTTGATGCCAGTACCGGCCGGCCCCTGGATCTGGCCGATTTCTTTAGCAAGGGCGGCCTGAGCGATTTCCAAGCGCGGGTACAACGACAGTGGCGGGACGAAATCCGCGCGGTGCTGTCGGCGCCTTCGGAGCTGGACGACGAGGACCGACAGGTACAGCGCGAGCACTACGAAAACTGTCTCGACGTTCTGAAGGAGTCGCGAACGTCCTGGGATTTTTTCGTCGATGACGCGGGCCTGCATGTGCGCTGGCAGTGCGGTTTCGGTCGCGCGTTTCGGGCGTTGGATGAGCTGGGCACGCTGCAAGCCGGCGGCGATGCCGAAACGCTACGGCCCTGGCTCAGCGACTTCGGGGCCTGCGCCCTGGCCGGTGCCCGGACATCGTGCCCACGCACCTACGGCGAGAAGGGCGTGTATTTCGGGCGCATTGACCGGCACCGGATCGTGCTGGTGCTGAATGGCGAAAGCGGTGGTTCCTACGCCTACCGGAACGTGGGCACGCCGATTCCCCTGCGTCTGACCAGTCGGAAAAACGAAGCGCTGATTCTCAAGTGGGAGGGCGACACGCCGGCGGGGCGGGAAATGTTCATTCTGGAACCGGAGGCGGACGGCTTCCGGGGTGTCTGGATGCGAAGGACCGATCCGGCGCCGTTCGACGTTGAACTGATGGCCAGGCCTCAACCATGAGCCGGGTGGCGTGGAAAGCGCGGAGCCTGGTCGGAGCGCTCGCGGGAGTCGCTATGTCCTTGTTCATGGCCCCGGCGGACGCCGGCGACTTTCCCGAACAAAGCCGCGCGGATTGGCGGGCGTCCACGGAGCGAGAGGCATTCTTGCCGCGCACCCCCGCCGCGCTGCGGGTGCCGGTGGTGGTGTTTGGCGAAGGCCGTCGCTTTGCATCCGAACGGGCGGTGGTGCTGGTGGACGCCGACTACGAGACGGTGCTTGAAGTGATCGAGCCCGCCTGGGCCAGGCTTGGATGGACGCTGGATACGGCGCCGCAAACGGTGGCGGACTGGCCCGACCCCTGGCGCCGCTGGTGGCTGGCCGCCAACCCGCAGGCGCGCCGTGCCTGGGTGGACCAGGGGCTGGCCCCGGCGCTGCGGCGGGCGGTGAGCCAGGGCGCCCTGACGGAACCGGAAAGCGCCGCCCGCCAGCGGCGCTTGCTGGCCAATGTGGCGTCCGACTCGGAAAGGATGCGTGACCTGCCCGGCTTTTCAACCCGGTTGGCGGGCGCGCGCTTCGTCCACGAAAGGCGGGAGGACAAGGTGCCGGTGACGGACTCCGCCCGGCTGCTGGACCTGAGCCCGATCCTCGGGCGGCCAGCGTCCGCCATCGTGCTGCAACGCTGCCAGTCCATTCCGCTGCCGGAACCGGTGGCGGGTAACTGGGGCGCGGCGCCTCAGTCCAAACCCCAGTGTCTGGTGCCGGCGCGTTGGCTGACCACCACCCTGGAGGCGCTGGCGGGCCAGTGGCCGGAGCAAGCGCTGCGCCTGTCCGATGACGTATCCCTTTGGATGCCTTCCGTGCCGGTGCCGGAGACCCTGCCGGCGCCCCGCTGGCGGTCGCCCGACGGCGCGGGCGCGCCGGTGAAACCGAGGGTCCGGGACCTGCGCAGCGACGATGCCCTGCAACTGAAAGCCATGGCGCCGGGGAGCGACGGCGCCTTTTTGCTGGGCGTGGACCGCCAGGCGCGGGTGGAGGGCGAGGACCGTATGATCGCCGAGCTATGGAGCCTGGACCCGGAGGCGGAGCAGGTCCAGGTGCTGTGGCGGGCGGCGGAGGGCGCCGACCGGCTCACGGCCACGGCCTCCGGCGTGTATTTTTCCGGCCGCCCGTTCGGCGAATCGCTGCCCGCCCTGTTTCGTTATCACGATGGCGAAGTGACGCACCTGCCGTTGCCGGAAGACCGCCGCCGCGCCCTGCAGGGCGGTGCCTGGGTCGCCACCGGCGACCGGTCGCAACTCGTGGAGCGGGGCGTGGACGGAATACGCGCCTGGCAGGACGGGGCGCTCTCGCCCCGGCGGGCGGTGCCGCGCGCGGCGGCAATGTCCGGGCGCTTACGGGTGCTGGGCGGCGGCGACAGCCTGTGGGTGGAGGACGATCACGGCGTGGCGGCGCTGAGTTGGAAGGACGGCGCGACCCGTCGCGCCTTCCCGGTACCGCCGCGTGTGGCCGGGGCGCCGGCGGTGACCTATCCGGACGGCCTGGACCCGCGCACCGCCCTGGTGACGGGCGCGGGCACGGTGTCGGAGACGGGCCGCTGGCTGGCCACGGCCTTCGCCGTGGAAGGCCCGGATGCCCGGGCCGGCGTCCATGTGCTGGACACCGACAAGGGCTCCGTGCTCGCTTCCATCGTTCTGCCCGGCGCCACCGGCGTGCGGCTGGCGGCGGCCTCGCCGGATGGCCGCTACCTGGCCCTGTACGACGACGGCGGCGCGCTCACCCTGTGGCGGCCCCGTGCCGGTGCCGTGGCCAAGACACTGGCGCCCCCCGCCAGCGCCCTGGCGGACCTGAGCTTCTCGGCGGACGGCGCCACCCTGCACGGCGTGGGCGGCCGTTTACTGATGAGCTGGCCGCTGGACTGAGTCGCCGCCGGCCTCGGCCGGATGCCCGGCGCCGGTGAGGCGGTGGAAGATCACCTCCAGGCCCGGCGCGAAGCAGCCGTCACCGCCGTAGTGGTCATGTTCATGAGCATGATCATGTGCATGAGCATGAGCGGCCAGCGCCGGTGCCAGGCCCAGGGCGGGCGGTACGCCGGCGGTATCGCCGGTGTCGCGGTGGTAGATGCTTGCGCCTTCCTTGATGGTCTCTTCCACGCGCAGGTCGACCAGGGTGGCCGGTTCCACGGTGAGCGGGTTGTCCGAGAGCACCACGAAGTCCGCCAGCTTGCCCACTTCGATGGAGCCCTTGCTGTCTTCCTCGAAGTGCTGCCAGGCGGACCACAGGGTCATCGCCTTCAGCGCCGTCATCACGTCCACTTTCTGGTTCTCGCCCAGCACCCGGCCGCTGCGGGTGGTGCGGTTCACGGTGGCGTCGAGCACGCGCATGGAATCCGGCAGCGCCACCGGGGCGTCGTGGTGGGTGGTGAAGCGCATGCCCCGCTCGCGCAGCCAGCCGGTGGGGGAGATGTTTTCCGCCCGCTGCGGGCCGAGCACGGAATCCCGGTGCCAGTCGCCCCAATAGAAGGTGTGCATGGGGAACAGGGACGGAAAGATGCCCAGCTCTTGTAGCGCCGGGATCTGGTCCTTGCGCAGGGTCTGGCCGTGGATCAGCACCGGGCGCACATCCACACCGGGCACCCGGGCCTCGGCTTCCCGCCAGCCCATGATCATCTGGTCGATGGCCCGGTCGCCGTTGGCGTGGGTCAGCGTTTGCCAGCGGTTTTCCAGGGCTTGCGTGTAGACCTCCACCACCTTGTCGTCGTCCACCACGCCGTAGCCGGCGTAGTCGGCGCCCTTGCCCTCCGGCGGCTGGTAATAGGGTTCGGTGAGCCAGGCGGTCTTGCCCTGGGGCGAGCCGTCCAGGGTCAGCTTGATGCCGCCGATGCGGAAGTGGTTGTGGTATTGCGGCGTGCTCTCCACGTTGTGATAGAACGGCGGCACCATCAGCTCCGCCACGCCCGGATTAAGAATGTCCGGGTAGGAGACGATGTCCGCGCGCAGGGCGCCGGCATTGGCCGCCGCTTCGGCGATCTTTACGTGCATCGGCGCGCTGCGGCCGTCCTGCAGCGTGGTGTAGCCATAGCGGGTGTAGAGCTTCTCGCCCTCCCGCAGCATGGCGATGGCCTGCTGCGGATTCATTTTCGGGAACAGCTTGCCCAGGGCCATGAAGAAGGCGTTCTCTTCCAGCAGCCCGTTGGGTTCGCCGGTGGCCGGGTCCTTGCCGATCATCCCGCCTTTGGGGTTGTCGCTGTCGGCGGTGATGCCCAGCTGCTTGAGGCCGGCGCTGTTGACCACGCCGAAGTGGGCGGACTGATGAATCACCAGCACCGGCTGATCGGTGCTCACCCGGTCCAGCTCTTCCCGGGTGGGATGGCGTTGTTCGGTCAGTTGCGAATCGTCATAGCCGAAGCCGTAGATCAGGCCGAACTGCTCGCGCAGCACCGAGTCCCTGGAAAACGTTTTCAGTGTGTCGACCATGGACGCCACGTCGGTGACGCCGCCGTCCGGTGGCGGCAGCAGGTTGGCGCTCATCGCCTGGAAGCCGACGAAGAACACATGGCCGTGGGCGTCCACGAAGCCGGGCAGCAGGGCGCGGCCTTGCAGGTCGTGCATGACGGTGGTCTCGCCCTGGTAGCGCAACACCGCCTTGCGTTTGCCCACGGCGACGATGCGCCCGTCGCGCACCGCCACGGCTTCCGCCCGAGGGTGCGCGTCGTCGATGGTGATGATCGGTCCGTTCAGCCAGATGGCGTCCGCCGGTTCGGCGGGTGGTGCGTGCTGGCATCCCGCCAAGGCCGCCAGCGTCAGCGCCGGCAACAGCCGTTTCAGTAAAGTCATGGCTCTCCCCTTTGTTCTTGATGATTGTTGTTCGGGCGGTGAGGTCGCGGTCACCGTGAGCCATCATACCCTTTTGGCGTGCGGCCTCAGGCCATTTTGACGATGGTGTTGCGAAAGCGGCGCAGGGAGAGCGCGAACAGCACGCCGCCAATGGCCAGCAACGCCAGGCATTGCGGCCACACCACGTCCAGGCCGGCGCCCCGGAACAGGATCGCCTGGCTGAGCTGTATGAAGTGGGTGGTGGGCGCCGCCAGCATGATGTCCTGCACCGGGCCGGGCATGCTCTCGCGGGGCGTGTTGCCGCCGGAGAGCATCTGCAGGGGCATGATGATCAGGATCAGCAGCATGGCGAACTGCGGCATGTTGCGGGCCAGGGTGGCCATGAAAATGCCCATGGAGGCGGTGGCGAACAGGCACAGCGCCGCGCCGGCGAAGAACAGCGGCAGGGAGCCGGCCACCGGCACGTCCAGCACGCCGCGCACCACCACGGTGATGGACACCCAGGCGGCCAGCAGCACCACCAGCCCCATGGACCAGATCTTGGCGAGCATGATCTCGGCCGGGGTCACCGGCATCACCAGAAGGTGCTCCACGGTGCCCCGCTCCCGTTCGCGGATCAGCGCGGCGCCGGTGAGAATGATGGACAGCATGGCGATGTAGTCGATCACTTCCACCAGGGCGCCGAACCAGGCCGGGTCCAGGGATGGATTGAAGCGGGCGCGCAGGGCCAGGTCCACCGGCGGTTCGGTGGTGTGGCGGTAGCGCTGGGCGAATTCGGTGATTTCGCCCATCACGATGTTTTGCACGTGGCCGCTGCCGACAAAGGCCTGGTTCATGCTGGTGGCGTCCACGTTGAGCTGGATCATCGGCGAGCGGCCGGCCAGCAGGTCCCGCTGGAAATTCCCGGGGATCACCATGGCGAAGGTGTACAGGCCCTGGTCCATGCCCGGGTCCATGCCGGCCCAGTCGATGCGGCGCGGCGTGCTGAAGTGGGGCGGGTAAAAGGCCGAGGTTATGCGCTGTGAAAGCGGTGACCGGTCCTCGTCGACGATGGCGATGGGCGCGTTGCTGAGGGTTTCCGGCATGGCCGTGGCGGCGCTGTAGACGCCTAGGGTGAACACATAAACGATCAGCAGCAGCATGGCCGGGTCGCGCCACAGGCTCCACAGCTCCTTGGTACCCAGGCGATAGCTGTTGGCGAGGAAGCGGCCCATGGCTCAGCGCTCCTGTTTGCGCAGCAGCAGGATGGCGGCGCCGACGATCACCGGCGCGGCGATCAGCAGCGGCAGCAGTGAGGCCCGCAGATCCTGGAAGCCGAGGGCCTTGTTAAAGACGCCGCGGCTGATGGTGATCATGTGGGTGGCCGGATAGAGCTCGCCGAACCAGCGCGCGCCGCCCTGCAGGGAAGACACCGGGTCGGTGAGCCCGGAAAACAGAACGGCGGGCATCATGGTGCCGATCATGGCGAAGAACATGGCGGCGATCTGGCTGCGGGTGACGCTGGAGGCCAGCAGGCCCATGCCCGTGGCGCAGACGCTGAAGATCAGCGCGGCCAGTATCAGGGTGAGGAAGCTGCCTTTCACCGGCACGCCGAACAGCGTCACCGCCATCAGCGTCATCATCAGGAAGTTGAGCATCGCCAGTGCCACGTAGGGCAGCTGCTTGCCGAGAATGAACTCGGCGCGCCGGGTCGGCGTGATGTAGAGGTTGATGATCGAGCCGCTTTCCTTCTCGCGCACCACCGCCAGGGCCGCGAGCATGGCCGGCAGCATCAGCAGCAGCAGGGGAATCACCGCGGGCACCATGGCCGGCAGGCTTTCCACGTCCGGGTTGTAGCGAAAGCGGGTCTCGATGCCGGCCAGCGGGGCGGCGGGCCGGCCGCTGCTCGCCGCCGCCTGTTCGGCGAGCCAGTGCTGGTGGATGCCCTGCACATAGCCCTGGACCACCTCGGCCCGTTGCGGCATGGCGCCGTCGATCCAGGCGCCGATGCGCACCGGCTGGCCGCGCATCAGGTCGCGGCCGAAGCCGGGCGGGATCTCCAGCGCCAGGCTCAGCTCGCCGCTGCGCATGCGGCGGTCCAGTTCGGCGTAGCTCTGGAGCGGTGGCCGTTCGGTGAAATAGCGCGATCCGGCCAGCCCCAGGGTGTAGCTTTCGCTCACCGTGGTCTGGTCCCGGTCCAGCACCGCGTAGCGCAGGTCCTCCACATCCATGGTGATGCCGAAGCCCATCACCAGCATCAGCAGCGCGGAGCCAACCAGCGCCAGGGTGGCGCGCACCGGGTCGCGCTGCAGCTCCAGGGCTTCCCGCCACAGATAGGTGAACAGCCGGCGCGGGCTGAATGGGCGGGGCCGGGCACGGGGGCCGGCGCGGGTCGGGCCATCGGGCAGGGTGTCGCTCTCGCCCTCGCCGGCGCCCGCCTCGATCAGACACTCGATGAAGGCCTGTTCCAGGGTGGCGGCGTTGCGTTTCGCCACCAGGGCGTCGGGCCGGTCGCTGTCCAGCACCTTGCCGGCGTGCATCAGGGAAATGCGGTCGCAGCGTTCCGCTTCGTTCATGAAATGCGAGGACAAAAAGATCGTCACCCGGTCCCGCCGCGACAGTTCCACCAGCAAGCGCCAGAAGGCGTCCCGGGCCACCGGGTCCACGCCGGAGGTGGGCTCGTCGAGAATCAGCAGCTCCGGCTTGTGCACCATGGCCACCGCCAGGGACAGGCGCTGGCGGTGGCCCAGGGGCAGGTTGCCCGGCAAGCTGTCGGCCACGTCGGCCAGATCGAAGCGCGCTTCCATGTCGGCGACCCGGGCATCGATCTGGTCCACCGGCACCTGGAACAGGCGCGCGTGCAGGGCCAGGTTCTGGCGCACCGTCAGCTCGCCGTACAGCGAGAAGGTCTGCGACATATAGCCCACCCGGCGGCGCACCGCGATGTCGCGGGGATCGATTTCGTGGCCGAACAGCCAGGCGCGGCCTTCGCTGGCTTCCAGCAGGCCGGTGAGCATTTTCATGGTGGTGGTCTTGCCGCAGCCGTTGGAGCCCAGGAAGCCGAAGATCTCGCCCCGGCGGATGCGGAAGCTGACATGGTCCACCGCCACGAAATCGCCGAAGCGCATGGTCAGCCCCTCGGCCTGGATGGCGATGTCGTCGCCGTCGCCGCGCAGCGGCGGAATCGTCACCGCCGAATGGCCGCGCTTTTTGTCCTCGGGCAGCAGTTCGATGAAAGCGGTTTCCAGGGAAGTGGTGCCGGTGGTCGCCAGCAGTTCGGCGGGCGTGCCGGTGGCCAGCACCCGGCCGGCGTCCAGGGCCACCAGCCAGTCGAACCGTTGCGCCTCGTCCATGTAGGCGGTGGCCACGATCACGCTCATCGCCGGCCGCTGGGCGCGCAGGCGCGCGATCAGGTCCCAGAACCGGGCGCGCGCCAGCGGGTCCACCCCGGTGGTGGGTTCATCCAGAATCAGCAGGTCCGGATCGTGGATCAGCGCGCAGCACAGGCCGAGCTTTTGCTTCATGCCGCCGGACAACTTGCCGGCGGGGCGGTCGAGAAAATCGTGCAGGCCGGTGGCGGCGGTGATCTCGTCGATGCGCCGGCGGCGCTCGGCGGCACCGTGGCCGAACAGGCGGGCGAAGAACTGAAGGTTTTCTTCCACCGACAGAGTCGGGTAGAGGTTCTTGCCCAGGCCCTGGGGCATGTAGGCGATGCGCGGGCTGACGCGGTTGCGGTGGGCGCGGCTGGCCATGTCGCCCCCCAATACCCGCACGCTGCCGTCCTGGACCGCCTGGGCCCCGGCCATCAACGCCAGCAGGCTGGACTTGCCCACGCCGTCCGGGCCGATCAGCCCGACGATGCGGCCGGCGGGAATGGACAGGGTGATGCCCGCCAGGGCCTCGGTCTTGCCATGGCGCAGGCGCACCGCCCGCAGCCGGCAGACCTCCTCGGGCGTGGCGTCCGGCGCCGTCATCAGGGCGCCCGCGGGGTCAGGCGGGCGGGCCATGCCCGGTCGGGGTCGAGGCGCACCCAGGCTTCACCGGGCAGGCCGGTCTTGACGTATTCCAGGTGTTCGCGCAGCAGCTCGCGATCGATCCGTGCCTTGACCCTGAACATCAGCTTCTGCCGTTCGCTGGCGGTTTCCACGGTCTTGGGGGTGAACTGCGCCTCGCTGGCCACGAACGAGATGCGCGCCGGGATTACGTAGTCCGGCGCCGCGTCCAGCACGATGCGCGCCTCCGCGCCCAGCGCGATGCGGCCGGCGGCCTGGGTGGGCAGGAAGAAGGTCATGTACACGTCGGACAGGTCGATCAGGTTCAGCACCCGGCCGCCGGCGCCCAGCACCTCGCCGGGCTGGGCCACGCGGAACTGCACGCGGCCGTCCCGGGGCGCCTTGAGCTGGCTGTCCTCGATTTCCGCCTGGATCCGCTCAAGGGTGGCGTCCATGGCCTCCACCTGGGAACGGGCGCTGATCAGCTGGGCGCGGGCGGCGACGATGGCGGAATCCGCCGAGGCCACCTGGGCCCGGGCGGCGGCCACCGCCGCCTCGGCGCTGCGCGTGCGGGCGCGGTCGTCGTCCAGGACCTGCGCCGAGATCGCGCCGGTCCGGTTCAGGCTTTCGGAACGGGCCAGCCGGCTCCGTGCCGCGTCCAGCTCCGCCTCCGCTCGCCGTACCTGGGCTTCCATGGCGGCCTTGTCGCTGCGCCGCATGGCCACCTGCGCCTCGGCGCTGGCCACCGCGTTGATCGCCTGGCGGCGCTGGGCGGCGGCTTCCCGGGACTGCGCCTCCAGGGTTTCGATGCGCATGGTGGCGAGCACCTGGCCGGCTTTCACGAAGTCGCCTTCCTCCACGTGGATGTCCTCCACCCGGCCGGCCAGTTTGGTGGCGATGTCGATCTCGGTGGCCTCGATGCGGCCGTTGCCGCTGGCGAAGGCGCCGTCGTCGTTCTCGGCCTGATACTGGCGCCAGCCGTACCAAGCGGTCAGGGCCAGGGCGGCGACGATGACGGCGGGCAGCAGACCTTTTTTGATAAGCGGTTTCATGGGGCTCTCGATGGTTCCGTCCCGGGAATCGTCGCCGATCCCGTCCCCGGGGTATCTCCGGGGCGGTAGGTTTCTTGACCTGGGTCAAGGAGATACGGGGAACCTCTGCGAATCTGAGTGCTTTGTGATCAATTCCTTCGGTCTCGCGTCACCTCGCTGGGAACGTTCGCGCCGGGCCGACGGCTAACAGGAGGTTTGTCGTGAGCAATAAGCAAACGCATCGTTTTCAGGCCCTGACCCGCCGCCAGCTGCTGAAAGCCGGCGGCGCTTCGATGCTCGGCGGGTTGGCCCTGGGGGCCGCCGGCCTGAGCCGCCAGGCCCGCGCCGAGGCCATGCCGGACAAGATGCCGGCTAAGTGGGACGAAGAGGTGGACGTGGTGGTGGTGGGTTCCGGCTTCGCCGGGCTGGCCGCCGCCCACGAGGCGGCGAAGGCCGGCGCGTCCGTGGCCCTGCTGGAGAAAATGCGCACCCCCGGGGGCAATTCCATCATCAGTGGTGGCGTGATCGCCGCCGCCGGTTCGCCGTTGCAGGCCAAGCAGGGCATCAAGGATTCGCCGGACAGCCTTTATGAGGACATGCTCAAGGCCGGTCTCTATTTGAACCAGCCGGAACTGGCGCGGATCGTCGCCGACCAATCGGTGGAGACCGTGCAGTGGACCATCGACGAACTGGGCGTGGAGTATTCCGGGTTGTCGCACATGGGCGGCCACGCGGTGCCGCGCTCCTACAGCGTCGCGTCCGGCAGCGGCGCCGGCATCATCGAGCCGCAGCTGGCCCGGCTCAAGGAGCTGGGCGTGGAGCCGCGTACCGGCATGCTGTTGAAGCGCCTGTTGCGCGACGACGATGGGCGGGTAAAAGGCGTGATCGTCCATCGCGGTTTCCGCCATCCGGACCTGGAAAGCGGCACGCCGGTGGCCATCAAGGCGCGGCGGGCCGTGGTCATGGCCTCCGGCGGCTTCGGCGCCGATCCGGTGTTCCGTGCCCTCCAGGACCCGCGTCTGGGCGGCGACCTGGACACCACCAACCAGCCCGGTGCCACCGCCGAGGCGCTGCGCGCCGCGCTGCACGCCGGCTGCATTCTGGTGCAGCCCTCCTGGATTCAGCTTGGCCCCTGGACCAGCCCCGATGAACGGGGCTTCGGCATGGCGCCCCATTTCGTGCAGGGCGTCACCGCCTCCTACGGTCTGTGGGTGGACACCCGCACTGGCAAGCGCTTCGTCAACGAGCTGGCGGACCGTAAGACCCGCGCCGACGCCATTCTCGCCGCCGGCAACAAGACCATCGCCTTCGCCGACGCCAAGGGCTATGGCAAAGGCACCATGGATACCTCGCAGCAGCGCCTGGGGCGGATGAAACGGAGCGGCGCCCTGATGGAATACGGCTCCCTGGAAGAGATGGCGCGGGCCCACGATATTCCGGTGAGCGAGCTGAAGGCCACGGTGAAGGCGTTCAACGACAGCGTCGACGCCGGCAAGGATTCGGAATTCGGTCGCTACATGGCCGCCAACGTGGACAAGATTGACACGCCGCCCTACTACGTCATGCGACTCTCGCCGAAGATCCACCACACCATGGGGGGCTGCGCGATCAACAGCCGGGCCCAGGCCCTGGACGTGCTGTCCAACCAGCCGATTCCTGGCCTGTATGTGGCCGGGGAGGCCAGCGGCGGCGTGCACGGCGCGTCCCGGTTGGGCTCCTGCGCCTACGCGGACTGTCTCACCTTTGGTCGCATCGCGGGGCGTAATGCCGCCGCGCAGGAGCGTTGGGCATGAGACAGGCGCAGGATCGCCTGGGCTTGAGGCTGGTCTTGCTGGTGGCGCTGGTCGGGTTCGCCGCCGGAGCGGCGGCGCAGCTCGACCAGCACCATGCCCTGAACGACGTGCCCTGCCAGGCCTGCCACGGAGCGGCGGAGCCGCCCACGGCGGTGGCCACCGAACAGTGCCTGGGCTGCCACGGTCCGCTGGAGGACCTGGGGGCCCTCACCGAGAAGGTGTCGCCGACCAATCCCCATTCCACGCCCCACGGCGCCACGTTCGCCGAATGCGACCTGTGCCACCGGGTGCATGGCCCATCGGAGAACTTTTGCGCCCAGTGTCATGACTTCAACTTCACCGTGCCATGAACGTGGCCGGGAACACAGGAGATGAGCAATGGCGATGCTGACCGATAAAGTGGCTTTGGTAACCGGCGCCGGCGCGGGCATTGGCCGCGCCACGGCGCTCAAATTCGCGGAAGAAGGCGCCCGGGTGGTGGTGGCGGATCTGAACGTGGCCGGCGGCGAGGAAACCGTCGCGCTGATCAAGAAGCAGGGCGGCGAGGCGCTATTCACCCGTGCCGACGTTACCGACGCGGCGGCGGTGGACGCCCTGATCCGCACCGCCGTGGACAGCTTCGGCCGCCTGGATTGCGCCTGCAATAACGCCGGCATCGAGGGCGCGGTGGTGCCGTTCACCGACCAGTCCGAGGACGACTACGAGGCGGTCATGAGGGTCAACGCCAAGGGCACCTTTCTGTGCCTGCGCGCCGAGATCCGGCAGATGCTCCAGAACGGCGGCGGCGCCATCGTCAATCTCGCCTCCATCGCCGGACTGATCGGCTTCACCGGGCTGGCGCCCTATGTGGCGTCCAAGCACGCGGTGAACGGCCTGACCAAGAACGCCGCCCTGGAGTTCGGCAAGCAGGGCATTCGCGTCAATTCCGTGTGCCCCGGCGGCATCGATACCCGCATGCTGGATTCCCTGGCGGACCAGGCCAGCGGCGGCGCGCAATCCTCCCGGGACATGATGGAGCCGCTGCACCCCATCGGCCGCATCGGTACGCCGGAGGAGGTGGCGGAGCTGATCGTGTGGCTGTGTTCGCCCCGGGCGTCCTTCGTCACCGGCGCCAACATTCCGGTGGATGGCGGCTACGTGGCGCAATGAGCGCCGGCCGCGTCAGGCGCTGAATTCGTCGTTGAGGATGGCGGTGGGCTCCACGCCCTGCTCATCAAGCATGGCCAGCACCGCCTCCATCATCAGCGGCGGGCCGCACAGGTAGTATTCGCAGTCCTGGGGCGCGGGGTGGTGCTTGAGGTAGTCCTCGTACACCACCTCGTGGATAAAGCCGGTGCGGCCGGTCCAGTGGTCCTCCGGGGCCGGCTCGGAAAGGGCCGCCGCCCAGGAAAAATTCCCGTGCTGTTCCGCCAGGTCATCGAACTCCTGCCGATAGAAAAGATCGGCCAGGCCGCGCGCGCCGTACCAGAAACTCATGCGGTGGGTGCCGCCCCGGGCGAGCTGATCATGGATCATGGCCCGCAGCGGCGCCATGCCCACGCCGCCGCCGATAAAGATCTTTTCCTTGTCGGTATCGCGCACGAAAAAATCGCCGAACGGCCCGGAGACCGCCACCGGGTCTCCGGCCTTCAGGCTGAACAGGTAGGACGAAACGATGCCCGGCGGCACCGGGCCGGCGCCGACCGGCGGTAGCGCCAGGCGAATGTCCAGCACGATGCGGCCCTGGTCCCGCGGTCGGCTGGCGATGGAGTAGGCCCGGTGGGTGGGCGCCGGGTTGTGCGCGCTGAGCGTTTTCACGCCGAGCCGCTCCCAGGCCGGCTCGAAGCGTGCCTCCACCGGCAGGTCGGCCAGATTGAGCGCGTAGGCCGGTGCCTCGATCTGCACATAGGCACCGGCCCGGAAGCGGAATTCCGCGTCGTCCGGCACGCGCAGCACCAGTTCCCGGATCAGCGGCGCCAGTTGGGTGGCCCGCTCCACTTCGCAGGTCCACTGCTCCGCCGCCAGAATGTCGTCCGGCACCGTCACCGACAATGGCCCCCGGATCACCACCTGGCAGGCCAGCCGCTGGCCGTCACGCAGCTGCGCCGCGCTGAGCAGGGCCTGCTCCGTGGGCAGCGCGGCGCCGCCGCCCGCCGTGACCTTCAGACGGCATTGGCCGCAGGTGCCGGCGCCGGCGCAGGCCGAGGGCACCGCGATGCCGGCGTTATTGAGGGCGCCGAGCAGGCGCTCCCCGGTGGTGGCCGTGACCTCGCGATCACCATTGACGGTGAGCGTCACCGGTTTGGCCGGCGACAGGGCGGAACGGGCCGTCATCACCAGCAGCGACAGCGCCAGGATCAGGGCGACGATCAGGCCGGTGGCAAGCAGCGTCTGCGTCATGGCCCGATCTCCGCGAACGCGGTGAAGCCCATGGACAGCAGGCCGGTGACGATGAACGCCATGCCCAGCCCGCGCAGCCCGGCGGGGATATCGGCGTAATTGAGCCGTTCGCGCAGGGCGGCAAGTGCCACGATGGCCAGTGCCCAGCCCACGCCGCTGCCGAAGCCGAACACCAGGCTTTCGCTGAAGGTGTACTTGTTCTCCACCATGAACAGGGAGCCGCCGAGAATGGCGCAGTTCACGGTGATCAGTGGCAAATAGATGCCCAGGGTGCGGTACAGCGCCGGCAGGTAGCGGTCCAGCACCAGTTCCAGAATCTGCACCATGGCGGCGATCACGGCGATAAAGGCGATCAGCTTGAGGAAGGTGAGGTCCATGCCCGCCAGGCCCAGGGCGGCCCAGGTATCGGCCCGCAGCAGATACTCGAAGATCAGGAAGTTCAGGGGCACGGTGATGGTTTGCACCACGATCAGGGCGATGCCCAGGCCGGCGGCGGTGCTCAGGCGTTTGGAAACAGCCAGGAAAGTGCAGATGCCGAGAAAGAAACTGAGCGCCAGATTGTCGGCGAACACCGAGCGCAGGAACAGATCGATCATGGTCGTCTCTCCTCGGTGTCCGGCGCGATCTTGAAGTCCGGCGGCTCGATCTGCCCTTGGCGCACGGAGCGCAGCGCCCAGATCAGCAGGCCGAGAATGAAGAAGGCGCTGGGTGCCAGCAGCATGAACTTGAGCGGCGTGAACCCGCTGCCGTCGGTGGCGACCGGCAGCACCGGCCAGCCGAACAGGGTACCGGCGCCGAACAGCTCCCGCAGGAAGGCGACGATCAGCAGAATCAGCGAGTAGCCCAGGCCGTTACCCAGGGCGTCCAGGGCCGCCGGCCCCGGCGGATTGTGCATGGCGAAGGCCTCGGCGCGCCCCAGCACCAGACAGTTGGTGACGATCAGCCCCACGAAGATGGACAGCCGCTGACTGATCGGGAAGGCGTAGGCCTGGATGATTTCGTCCGCCACCACCACCAGGGAGGCGATCAGGGTGATCTGCACGATCAGCCGGATGGACGAGGGAATGTGGCGGCGGATGGTCGAGATGATCACGCTGCTGGCCATCAGCACCAGGGTGAGAGCCACCGCCATGGTGGCGGCGGTGGTCAGCGAGGTGGTGACCGCCAGCGCCGAACAGATGCCGAGGATCTGCAGGGTCACCGGGTTGTTGTCGAGGATCGGGTGGGACAGCACGCGCAACCATTTCATCGTTCAGCGCCCGTCCTTCGCCAGCCGTTCCAGCACCGGGCCGAAGCCGTCCGGGCCGAGCCAGAATTGAATGCCGTTATTGATGGCGTTGCCGGTGCGGGTGGCGCCGGTGATGCCTTCCACCTGGAACTCGTCGGTGCCACCGCCGCGCACCACGCTCAAGCGGAGCTGGCCATCCGGGCCGGCCACGCGCTTGCCCCGCCAGCGCGCCTGCCAGGCCGGGTCGTCGATGCGCGCGCCCAGCCCCGGAGTTTCCCCCTGCTCGACGATGGAGAACGCGGCCACCGTTTGGAGGTCGCCTTCCAGGGCCAGGTTGGCGCGGATGGTGGACTGGTAGCCCTGGGTGACCACCGGCAGGATCACCAGCCTCAGCCGGCCGTCCTCGCGCAGCACATGGATCGGTACGAGGTCGGGGCGCTCGCCGAGACCGGCCAGGTCGCGCTCCGGGTCGAGCGGCGTGGTGGAGACCGGGTCGCTGAAGGCGTGCTCCACGTCCAGGGTGTCGGGGGCGACGTCCCGCGCCGGCTCGCCGGTGCGCAGGTCGATGATCAGGGTTTCCAGCTCGTCGCCGCCGGTGCGCTCGATCAGGGCCGCCATGTCCGGCATGGCGGCCAGCATGGCGTCCATGCGCGCCGCCTGCTCGGCGCGCCGGTTGGCTTGTTGCACCGGGTCCAGGATCACCGCCGTGGCGGACACGATCACGGTGCACACGGCGGACACCAGGAAGGCCACCGCCAGGGTCTTGGCGCGGCTCTCATTGGGCAGCGCCAGCAGCTTGCGCCACAGGCTCAGCGGGTTCAGGTCAGGCATCGGGCGGTCTCCAGGAGCGGATCGTGGCGGCGATCACGGCGGCGTCGATCAGTGGCGCGAACAGGGACGCGACCAGGGTCGCCAGAACCACCGCCCGGGGGCCGTCAAAAACGCCGTCGTGCCAGCCGAACAGCACCAGCAGCACGCCGGCGAGGGCCCCCTGGAACCAGCGCCCCGGCCGGGTCGCCGAGGACGCCACCGGGTCGCCGGCCAGGAACACCAGGCCAAACAGGGCGCTGCCCTGGCTCAGGACCGCGCCGGCGGCCTGGTCCATGGCCAGGGACGTGGCCACCACGCCGAGCAGGGTGGCGAGCAGCAGTTGCCAGGAGAGCACGCCGGTGACCAACAGCATCAGCGCGCCGGGCACCACCGCCAGGGCCAGCGGCGCCCCCCCGGTGGGCACCGGGGTGGCCGGGAAGGCGAAGTACAGAAAAGCCAGGGTGGCCACGGCCGGATTGATGACGTTGCGTCCCCAGCCACCGAAAATCTGCTCGCCGAGCACGATGCCGAAGCTGGCCGCCAGCAGCATTTGCCAGGGCTGGAAGTCGCCGGCGGCCAGCACGCCCACGGCGAACGCCGTGGCCACGGCGATGGGCGACACCGGTTGGGCGCGGGTCCACAGAAACACCAGTTGCCAACCCAACGCCGCCAGCAGTGTCCAGACCATGGCCTCCAGGGCGGCGACGCTGAAGCCGGCGATGGCCCCGGCCGCCGCCGGCAGGGTGGCGGCGACGATCAGCCAGGCCAGGGTGTCGCGATGCCAGACGCCGCCTCTCATGCTTCTCTCTCCAGGTGGTCGAGAACGGCGCGCAGCCGTCGTCCGAAATCCGTTTGGCCGCCGGTGACGTAGGTGGCCAGGGCCAGATCTTCCTCGGCGAGATGCAGGCAACCGAGGCGCGTGGCGGCTTCCACGTCGCCGATGGACAACGCGCGCAGAAGTGGCACCACCGGGGCGGTGCTGCCCAGGGTCCGCTCCAGGCTTTGGGTGGGAATGAACGGCGCCGGTCGCCGCGCCTGGCGTAGAGCGTCGAGCAGCCAGTGGGTACGGCGCGGCGGTGGCCGGTCGAGTACGGTGACCTGGCGGTGATAGCGGCCCAGGAAGGCACTCTCGCGACCGGCCAGCACCGGGCCGGACAGGATCACCTTGGCGCCGGAGGCCGCATCGGGCCCGACCAGGGCGTGCAGATCGGCGCCCTGGGGCACGCGCACCAAGCGTGGATCGCGGCTGCCCGGGCCGGACAGCGCGACGATCCGGAACGGGTCGATGCGACCGGTGGCGAGCAGATGGCCGATGGCGATCAGGTCCTGATAATCGATGTGCCAGACCACCTCGCCACGGCGGGGCAGCCACAGCCTGGCGATGTGGGTGCCGACCAGACCGGCCGGGTGCGGGCCCGCGCAATCCACCACCCGGAGTTGAGCGTCCCCGGTGGACAGGGGTGGCCCGGGGGCCTGGCAGAGGAATACGGGGCCGTCGGTGAGCAGCCTTACCGCCGCCAGGCCACGCGCGAAATGGTCGCCCCGTTCCTGGATGAGGGGGCGCGGGTCCGGGGCGTGGGGCGCGGTGTCGATGGCGGTGACGAACACCGCCGCCGGGGAAGTTCGCGGCGCGGCGATGCGTTCGAAGGGGCGGGCGCGAAGCGCCGGCCATTGGCCGGCTTCGAGCAGCAGGGCGCGCAGGCCCCAGGCGTCGCCGGCGCGGGAGACATCGAAGGCGCGCCGCTGATCCTCGCCGTTGGCGGCGATGACAAGGGCGGCCAGCCGGCGCCGCCGGCCGGTCTCGATGCGCTCCACCCGACCGGACAGCGGGGCGCAGAATAGCAGGTCGGGGTCGGCCCGGTCGCGCAGAACCGGCGTGCCGGCCAGCACCGGCTGGCCCGGTTCCACCAGCGGTTCGACGCGCCGGTGGCCCAGGTCGTCGCCGAGCAGGCCGATCCTGGAGGGGACGATGTCCCGATCGACCCGGGACGCTGGCGCGCCCTTGAGGGGAACGGTCAGTCCACGCCGCACCACAATCCGCATAGGCCCCTCAGATCCGTGCCGCCCCACGGCCAGCGTGGGGCGAGGTGGGTGCCCGGGCCGGCCCCGGACGCCGGGCAAACATCCCAGCAGATTAGGAGTGGGCCACTGGTTGTTTATTGATCTGCGTCAAAGTGGCGCCGGAGTCCGGCGCGCGCCTGTCCAGGCAGCGGGCCAGCATGGCGAAGCCGAGTGCCTCGTCACCCAGGCCGTCGGGACGAGGAATACGCACCACATGGCCGTCTCCGGGCGCTACCTGAATGGCGTCGCCCTGTTGATTCTCCAGCCCGTCCAGTTGGAAGCGACGGTTACCCTCCGGCGTGATCAACAGCACCTGGTCGCCGCGCTCAAAGCGGTTTTTCACCGCCAGGGTCAGCCAGTGGTCGTCGGCCTCGATCACCTCCGCCGCCAATTGCTGGCTGCCCAGATGGGCGGTGCCGGCTTCGTAATGCTGGTAGGCCTGGGGCGGATGGCGGCGGAAGAAGCCCTCGGTGTAGCCCCGGTGGGAGAGGGCTTCCAGGTCGTCCATGAGCGCCATGTCGAAGGGCCGCCCGGCGGCGGCGTCATTCAATGCGCGCCGGTAGACCTGGGCGGTGCGGACGGCGTAGTAGACCGACTTGGTGCGGCCCTCGATCTTCAGCGAGTGCACGCCCATGTCGGCCAGGGCCTGAACGTGCTGCACCGCGCGCAGGTCCCGGGAGTTCATGATGTAGGTGCCGTGCTCGTCCTCGTGCAGGGCGATGGCGCGGCCCGGGTCGTTGGGCTCCGCCACCAGCAGCGAGGGGGGCTCGCGCACCGGGATCAGGTCGCCGCTGTCGTCGGCGCGGGCGGCCACCGGCTTGTAGTCCCAGCGGCAGGCGTTGGTGCAGGCGCCCTGGTTGGCGTCGCGGTGGTTCATGTAGCCGGACAGCAAACAGCGGCCGGAATAGGCCATGCACAGGGCGCCGTGGACGAACACTTCCAGCTCCATGGCCGGCACTTTTTCACGGATTTCCCGGATTTCGTCCAGGGCCAGCTCCCGGGACAGGATCACCCGCTGGATGCCGTGGCGGCGCCAGAATTCCACGGTGGCGTAATTGACCGCGTTGGCCTGCACGGAAAGATGGATGGGCTGCTCCGGCCAGCGTTCGCGCACCATCATGATCAGGCCCGGGTCGGACATGATCAGCGCATCCGGACCCAGCTCGATGATGGGTTCCAGATCGCGCAGGTAGCTGCGCACCTTGTCGTTGTGCGGGCTGACGTTGGAGGCCAGATAGAATTGTTTGCCTCGGGCGCGGGCTTCGGCGATGCCCTCCGCCAGGGCGGCTTCGTTCTTGAAGCTGTTGTTGCGCACCCGCAGGGAGTAACGGGGCTGGCCGGCGTAGACGGCATCGGCTCCGTAGGCGAAGGCGTAACGCAAATGCTTGAGGGTGCCGGCCGGAGACAGCAGCTCCGGCGCGGCGGGGGTGGTATCGGGCATGGATGGGTCTCGGAGGTGGCGCGCGGTACTCAGAGGTCGTCCAGCTCGCCGGCGTCCCGGGCCATGCGCCTGGCTTCGTTCTGTTCCAGTTCCAGCAGGTTGGTCATCAGCGCCTGGGTGCTGGGCACTTCCGCGCGGCTGGCCATGTAACGGTAGAACTCGATGATCTTGTTGTGCTGGGCCAGCACGGCGCTGATGATCTCGTCCGTACTCTTGTTCTTGAAGTCGGCGGCGCAGGCCTCGTGGGGCCGCACCGGCGCCTTCTCGAAGAATTCGTAAGCCCAACTGTGCAGCGCCGCCGGGTCGGCGTCCTTCTGGCTGCTTTCCAGGATACGGTTGAGGCGGGTTTCGTGCTCCTGGACATAGTCGAGCAGCATGCGCACTTTCTCCTGGCGGCTGCCGGCGCCGCAGTGAGCGGCGCAGTCGGCCAGGTTGCGGTGCACGGCCCGGGTCCAGTCCAGGACATCGGAGAAGGTCTCCACTTTCATCGCGGTCTTCCTGTCATAGCCGGACTCCTTATTTTGGAATAAGAGTCATAACACCCTAATCGCTCCCCGTTGGTCGCTTTTTGATCTGCATCAAAACAGCGTGCTCGGGCCGTTTCACGGTTAGGCGCCGGTTTCGTTGCCGAGGCGGCGGCGCTTGGGTAGGTTGGTCCACCCTTTTGACGTGTTAGCGGGATGAATAACCGTGGAGAGAACCTTGGCGTCCTTGGGGCGTTGGCTGGCATTGTCGGTGATCGGTGGCGTGGCGTTGTTCATGGCGGTGGCCCGCTGGGGCGAATCGGCCCGGGCGGAGGAGCGAAGCGGCTGGTTGTACCAGCAGTTCGGCGATCAGGGCGTGGTGCTGGGCATGCTGGCCATGGGGCTGGTGTTCCTGGTGCTGGGGCTGATCGGCATGGCGCGCTCCGGCCGCGCCCTGTGGCGCCACCGGCAGGCGGGCAGTCCGTCTTCGCCGCCCAGCGCCGCGACGCCCGGTGGCGTGCGTCTGGCCGGCGGATTGCTGCTCACCGGCGGCGTGCTGTGGACGGTGTTTTACCTGGGTGGCAAGGCCCGCGCCCTGGCCACCGGCGCGGCCGCCGTGGAGTACGGCTATCTGGCGGTGCTGGTCGGGCCGCTGGCGGTGGCGCTGGGGCTGTTCTATCTGCAGGTGCGGCCCGGCACGCTGCAGGGCGTGCAGGCCATGAACCGGCGCGAGCGGCTGTGGTTCCTGGTGTTCCTGGCCGTCGGCATACTCGCCGGCGTGGCGCTGGGCGTCGGCCTGCCGGTCTGGGCGCCGATGCTGGCGGGCGGTCCCTGAGCGCGGTGGGGTACACTTGCCCGGCGGTGCCCTGACAAGGAGAGAATCATTAAAACCCCCGCCTTGATCGTATTGCTGCTGGCGGCCCTGGTGTCCGGGTGCGCGCTGCCGTCCCTGGACGGGCGCTCCGCGTCCCGGGCCCTGTCGCCGGAGGAAAGCCGCGCCACGGCGCTGGGGCGGGCGTTGCGCCCGGAGGCGCTGCGCCATCCCGGCCTCACCGGCGTGTCGCCCCTGCCGGACGCCCACGATGCCTTCGCCTCCCGGGTGCTGCTGTCCATGGCGGCGGAGAAAACCCTGGATGTGCAGTACTACATCTGGCACGACGACGTCACCGGCATGCTGCTGTTGCGCGCCCTGTATCAGGCCGCCGAGCGGGGCGTGCGGGTGCGCCTGTTGCTGGACGACAACGGCACCGCCGGGTTGGACGACGACCTGGCGGCGCTGGCCACGCACCCCAATATCGAAGTCCGCCTGTTCAACCCTTTCGTGGTGCGCCGGCCCAAATGGCTGGGCTATGCGTACGACTTTTCCCGGTTGAACCGGCGCATGCACAACAAGGCGTTCATCGCCGACAACCAGGCGCTGATCGCCGGCGGTCGCAATGTGGGTGACGAATACTTCGGCGCCTCCGACGGCATGTTGTTCAACGATCTGGATGTGCTGCTGGTGGGCGAGGTGGTGGATTCGGCGTCCCGGGATTTCGACCGCTACTGGGGCAGCCGCTCCGCCTATCCGGTGGCGCGGATTCTGTCGTCCCCGCCAGAGGACGCACTGGCCGGTTTCGTGGCCCGGGCGGAGGCACTCAAGGCGTCGCCGGCGGCGGCGGACTACCAGCGCGTGATCGCCGCCTCGCAATTCGTCACCCGGCTGATGGAGCGTTCCCTGGAACTGGAATGGGTGCCGGTGGAAATGGTCAGCGACGACCCGGCCAAGGGGCTCGACGAAGCCGAGCCGGAAGGCCTGCTGATCCATCAGATGGAAGCGGCCCTGGGCGCGCCTCGGGATTCGCTGCTGCTGGTCTCGCCCTATTTCGTGCCCACCGCCGACGGCACCGACGCCTTCCGCGCCCTGCGCCGCCAGGGCGTCACTGTGAAAGTACTGACCAACTCCCTGGCCGCCACCGACGTGGCGGCGGTGCACGCCGGTTACCAGAAACGACGCAAGGCGCTGCTGAAAGCCGGCGTGGAACTCTACGAGCTGCGCCGGCTGTCGCCGTCGAAGCGCAACGAAAGCGCCGGGCCGTTCGGCAGTTCCGGCTCCAGCCTGCACGCCAAGACCTTCGCCGTGGACGGCGAGCGGGTGTTCGTGGGCTCGTTCAATTTCGACCCGCGCTCGGCGAACCTGAACACCGAGCTGGGTTTCCTGATTCACAGCGAAGCCCTGGCCAGCCGCATCGACGCCGCCTTCGAAACCGTGATTCCGGCCAACGCCTACGCGGTGAAACGGGATGACGACGGCGACCTGTACTGGCTGGAGCCGGACCAGGGTGGCACCGTTCGCCATGAGCGGGAACCGGCCACCAGTGTCTGGCGCCGGGGGTGGGTGCGCTTCGTCTCCTGGCTGCCGGTGGAATGGCTGCTATAAATCGGAGATTTGGTAGGAGCGACTTCAGTCGCGATTTACCGCGGTGCTATCTTCATCGCGACTGAAGTCGCTCCTACACCAAGGTCTTCAATCGCGGAGCCAAGTCCTTTCGTGGTCGGCGGGCAGCCCATAAAAAAGCCGGGCGGAAACCTCCGCCCGGCTTGATCGTTCCGGCGACTAGCGCAGGTCGGTGACGGACTTGAGGCTGTACTGGTTCGGGTCCAGCGCCGGCAGGGTCTGATCGGGCAGCTCTTCGCGGAAGTACTCCAGCAGCGGCACCACATAGGTGACGTTGGAGTCCTCGAAGGCATCCGGGTTGTTGGCCTGCACCTCGCCGAAGGTGACGTAGCCGTCCTTGCCCTGGCCGGTGAAGGAGTTGGTGGCCACCGAGTAGGTTTCGCTTTCCACGATGGGCGCCCAGTTGCCGTTGTCGTCGCGCACTTCCACGTTTTCGATGCCGGTGCCTTCCGGGGCGCCCAGCGTCACGTCGTAGCGCAGGCCGGCGGAGTAGGGGAAGGCGCCGGTGGAGGCGGAGATGCCCTGGGCGTAGTCCAGGCCTTCGTTGAGCACCTTGACGATCTCGGCGCCGGTCATATCGATGGTGACCACGGTGTTGGAGAACGGCAGGATGTCGTAGGCGTTGGCCACGGTGAAGGTGCCGTCGTTGAGCGGCGCGCGCACGCCGCCGGCGTTCTGGATCGCCACGTCGGCCTTGGGCAGATACTTCAGGAAGGCGTCGGCCACCACCCAGGCGGCGTAGCTGCCGGTGGGCGTGTCGCCGGCGTTGAACGGCGCCGGGATGCGCTCGAAGGGCATCGGTTCGGTGACCTGGCCCAGGGTTTCCTGCTTGAAGCTTTCCATCTGCTCTTTATAGGGCGCCAGGATGTCCAGGATTTGCTGGGATTCCTCGGCGGTGCGGATGGTGGTGAGATCGTCGATCACTCCGTTGATGCGGGCGGTCTGGTCCGCGTCGGCGGTGACCCAGGCGCCGCCGGCGTCCTGCACCTGGTAGGGCCCGCCCACCAGCAGTTCCATGTTGCCGTCGATGTCGGTGACCACGCCGTCCGCGTCGAAGTCGATGTTCAGCCGCCCGAGGCCCTTGGCGTATTCCCAGGCTTGCACGATGTACACCGGCTTGCCGTCCGGGTCCTGGACCACGGTGGGGTAGTCGCCGTCCACCTCCAGGCCCATGGCGGCCAGTTCGCCGGTGGAGTCCAGTACGTTGTGGGTGTCGCCGCCGATGATCACGTCGATGTCGCGCACATTTTCGGCGAGCACCTGGTCGAACTCATAGCCCAGGTGGCTGAGCACGATGAACTTGTTGATGCCCTGATCCTTCAGCGCATAGATGTGGTCGCGCACGGACAGGATCTCGTCGTCGAATTCCACCGCGTCGGTGACCAGGGAGGACTCCCGGGTTTTCTCCACTTTCAGCACGCCGATCACGGCCACCCTCTCGCCGTCGATCTCCTTGACCACGTAGGGCTTGATGTCGGAGTTGAACAGCGGGCTGTCCACGGTGGGATGGATGTTGCCGGTGATCACCGGGAAGTTGGCGATTTCCAGCAGGTCGCGAAGGTGTGCCTCGCCTTCGTCGAACTCATGGTTGCCGAGCTGGTAGGCGTCCAGGCCCAGCGTGTTGAACACTTTGAAGTCCACCTCGCCCTTGAACAGGCTGAAATAGAGGGTGCCGTTCAGCTCGCCGTTGTTGAGCACCAGGGTATGGTCGTCCCGGTAGTCGTTCATGGCGGTGATGATGCGCGGGAAGCCGCCCAGGCTCAGCCGTACCGGCTCGTTGCCGGGCTGGTCCGGGTCGTAGTCGATGTTCAGGTCGTAGCTCTGGCCTTCGAAATAGGAGTGGTGGTCATTGGTGTACAGAACCTGAAGGTTAAGTGGCTTCGCCTCCTCGGAGGCGTTGCCATGGTGGTCATCATCACCGCCGCAGGCGGCGAGAAAAAGTGACAAGCCGGTGACGGCAAGGGCCGGAAAACGGAGTTGGAAAGGCACGGTCGGCTCCCATGGATTCGAATTAAAGGTCAGCCCGCGAGGCTAGACAGCGGGGATGACAGCGCGGTGGCAGTTTCGTGTCGGCGTTGTTTTCGTATCGGTGTTGTCTTGATCGCCGACGGTGCCCTGATTCCAATTGGTGAAGCTGGTAAAGTGCCGTCCTCCACAGGCAGGACCAACACCCACGAGGATGACCATGAACCAGGAACTCGCCGATCGACTCACGGCCATGGCCGAGGACGACAAACGCACCCTGGCGGTGCTCACCGAGCGCGGTGAACTGCCCGCGCCGGACTACCACCCGGAGATGCGCGCCGTTCATGAACGCAACGCCGAGGCTCTGGAACGGATTCTCGATGAGCACGGCTGGCCCGGCGTGACCCTGGCGGGGGAGGCAGGTGGCGAGGCGGCCTGGTTGATCGCCCAGCACGCCATGTCACGGCTGGACCTGATGGCGCGTTGCGCCACGGCGGTGGAAGAGGCCGCCTCGGTGGGTGACGCTCCGGGCTGGCAGTCCGCCTATCTGCGCGACCGTCTGTGCGTGCTCAACGGCGAGCCGCAGCGCTACGGCACCCAGTTCGACATGGACGAGGAGGGCTGGCCGGTACCGTGCCCGATCGCCGACCCGGCCATGGTCAACCTGCGTCGCTGGGCCCTGGGTCTGGACAGCCTGGAAGACCGGGTGGAAAAACTCCGCGAGCGGGAACGCGAGCGCCGTGCACGAGGCGCTGAATCATGAAAGTCACTACCGTGGCCGGTGGCGGCCTGCTGCTTTTTGGTGTCCTGACCCTGGCGGGCAGCGCTGCGTCGGCGGTGAGTACTTCCCGTTTTCTGGAGACGGCGGTGACCACCTCCGGCGTGGTTACCGACCTGGTGCCCAAGCGGGACAGTGACGGAGACGTCCTGTACAGCCCGAAGGTGCATTTTCGCGACCGTGACGGTCGCAGCGTGGTGTTCGTGCCCAATATGAGCAGCCGCCCACCGGCTTACTCGGTGGGCGAGGGTGTGGAAGTGCTGTACGCGCCCGGCGACAGCGGTGACGCCCGGATCAGGAGTTTCTTTTCCCTGTGGGGCTTATCGCTGATCGCCGGGGTGGTGGGCCTCATTCTGACCGTGGTGGGAACCGGCTTGCTGCTGTGGCCCAGATGGAAAGCGCGCAAGGTGGCCTGGCTGCGCAAGAATGGCCAGAAGGTGGCCGCCGAGCCGGTGGAGGTGGTGTTGGACCACTCCCTGCAAGTGAATGGCCGCCACCCCTACCGGATCGTATGCCAGTGGAGCGATCCGGTGAGTGGCGAGACCCATGTGTTTCGCAGCGACGCGCTCTGGGCCGACCCGAGCCCGGCCCTCGGCAGTCAGCCGCTGACCGTCTGGGTGGCGCCGGACAATCCGCGCCGTTACCACGTGGATCTCGCGTTCCTGGAAGCGCGATAGAACGCGCCTACTTTTTTGGTGGGATAAAAAAACGCCGCGACGGTTAAGGCGAACGTCGCGGCGGTGAAAACGGCGCCCGGGGCGGGCGCCGGTGGAGTCGAACCCCGTAAGGGAAAAATCAGCGCACTTCGATCAATACTTCCCCCGGCGTCACTCGGTCGCCCTTGGCGACGAAGATGCCCTGCACGGTGCCGCCGCTGGGGGCCTGTACCTCGGATTCCATTTTCATTGCTTCGATCACCAATACCGGCTGGCCGGCTTTCACTTCGTCGCCTTCCGCCACCAGCACATCGACGATGTTGCCGGGCATGTTGGTGGTCACGTCGCCGGGGCCGCCTGCCTGCTTGCGGCCGCCTTCCCCGTCGCCTTTCTGGTAGGCGTTGAGCGGCTCGAAGATCACTTCCTCGGGCATGCCGTCCAGGGTCAGGAAGAAGCGGCGCTTGTCGCTGCCCTTCAGGCCCACCCCGGTGATCGCCACCTGATAGGTTTCGCCGTGCACGTCGATCATGAACTCGGTGGGCTGGCCGGCCACTTCGGCGGCGGCCTGGCCGCTGTCCGGCGGCAGCAGCGGCTCGGGTTTGAGCGTGCCGGCGGCCCGTTCTTCCAGGAAGGCACGGCCGATGTCCGGGAACATGGCGAAGGTGAGCACGTCCTCTTCGTTGCCTGCCAGTTCGCCGATGTCCTGGCGCAGCTTGTCCAGCTCCCGGGGCAGCAGGTCCGCCGGGCGCTGGTCGATGACCTCCTCGTTGCCCACGGCGCGCCGTTGCAGGGTGGTGTCCACCGGCGCCGGGGCGGCGCCGTAGTGGCCCAGCAAATAGCGCTTCACTTCATTGGTGATGGTCTTGTAGCGCTCGCCGGCGAGCACGTTCATCACCGCCTGGGTGCCGACGATCTGCGAGGTGGGCGTGACCAGTGGCGGGTAGCCCAGATCCTCGCGAACCCGGGGGATTTCCGCGAACACCTGGTCGATCTTGTCCAGGGCGCCCTGTTCCTTCAGCTGGTTGGCCAGGTTGGACATCATGCCGCCGGGCACCTGGTTGACCTGCACACCGATGTCCTCGCGGGTGTAGTCACTCTCAAACTGATGGTACTTCTTGCGCACCTCGCGGAAGTGGTCGGCGATGGGCTGCAGTTTCTCCAGATCGAGCCCGGTGTCGTAAGGCGTGCCTTTCAGGGCCGCCACCATGGACTCCGTGGCCGGGTGGCTGGTGCCGCCGGCGAACGGCGACATGGCCGTATCGATATGGTCCACGCCATTCTCGATGGCTTTCAGTTGGCACATCGGGGCCAGCCCGGAGGTGTTGTGAGAATGCAGGAACAGGGGCAGGTCCACCGCGTCCTTGAGGGCGGCCACCAGCTCGCCGGTGGCATAAGGGGTGAGCAGGCCGGCCATGTCCTTGATGGCGATGGAGTCGCTGCCCATGTCGGCGAGGCGCCGAGCCAGAGCCACGAACCGCTCCGGGGTGTGCACCGGGCCGGTGGTGTAGCAGAGCGTGCCCTGGGCGTGCTTGCCGTTGGCCTTCACCGCGCGCAGGGCGGTTTCCAGGTTGCGCGGGTCGTTCATGGCGTCGAACACCCGGAATACGTCGATGCCGTTGGCGGCGGCGCGTTCCACGAAGGCGTCCACCACGTCGTCGCCGTAGTGGCGGTAGCCGAGCAGGTTCTGGCCGCGCAGCAGCATTTGCAGGCGGCTGTTGGGCAGCGCCTGGCGCAGTTGCCGCAGCCGCTCCCAGGGATCTTCCTTGAGAAACCGCACGCAGGCGTCGAAGGTGGCGCCGCCCCACACCTCCAGGGACCAGAAGCCGGCCGCGTCCAGTTGTTCGCAGATCGGCAGCATGTCCTCGGTGCGCAGGCGCGTGGCGATCAGCGATTGGTGACCGTCGCGCAGCACCACGTCGGTGACTTCGATTTTCTTGCTTTTTGTGGCGTTCGTATTCATGGCGGGATCTCCTGCGCTTAAAGCCCGGTGTGAGCGGCAATCGCCGCGGCGATGGCCAGCGCGATCTCTTCGGGATTGGATTTTTCCGAGTAACTCAGCAGTTCCGGATGGGCGTCCACGTAGCCGGTGTCGAACTGGCCGCTACGGAAACCGGGATCGTCGAGAATTTTCAGGTAATAGGGCGCGGTGGTTTTCACTCCCTGCAGGCGCATGTCGTGGATGGCGCGCTTGGCGCGATCCAGGGCGCCTTCCCAACTCAGATTCCAGGCGATCAGTTTCAGGCACATGGAATCGAAGTAGGGTGGGATGGTGTAGCCGGTGTAGATGGCGGTATCCACCCGCACGCCCGGGCCACCCGGCGCGTAGTAGCGGCTGATGCGGCCGAAGCTGGGCAGGAAGTTGTTCTTCGGGTCCTCGGCATTGATGCGGAACTGCAGCGCGAAGCCTTGGTGGCGGATGTCGCTCTGTTGGTGGGCCAGGGGTTCTCCAGCGGCCACGCGGATCTGTTCGCGCACGATGTCCACGCCGGTGATCTGCTCGGTGATGGTGTGTTCCACCTGCACCCGGGTGTTCATCTCCATGAAGTACACCTGGTTGCCGGTGAACAGGAACTCCACGGTACCGGCATTGGTGTAGCCCACCGCCTCGGCGGCGCGTACCGCCAGGTCGCCTACGTAGGTGCGTTGCTCCGGGGTGAGCTGGGGCGACGGAGCGATCTCGATCAGCTTTTGATTGCGGCGTTGGATCGAGCAGTCCCGTTCGAACAGATGAATGGTGTTGCCGTGATGGTCGGCGAGGATCTGCACCTCGATATGTCGCGGGTCGACGATGCACTTTTCCAGGAACACGTCGGCGCTGCCAAACGCCTTGGTGGCTTCCGAGACCACCCGTTCGTAGTTACGCGCCAGCTCGTCCTCGTCGTCGCAGCGGCGGATGCCGCGACCGCCGCCGCCGGAGGTGGCCTTCAGCATCACCGGGTAGCCCACCCGGCGCGCTTCGCGGCGGGCCTCGTCCAGGTCCGCCAGGTTGTTTTCCGAGCCCGGCGTCACCGGCACGCCGGCTTCGATCATCGCCTGGCGGGCGCGGGTTTTGTCGCCCATGCGGCGGATTACCTCCGCCCGCGGGCCGATGAAGGTAATGCCGCGCTGGGCGCAGATGTCCGCCAGTTCGGCGTTCTCGGAGAGGAAGCCGTAGCCCGGGTGCAGGGCATCGCAGCCGGTCTGCACCGCCACGTTGACGATATGGTGTGGGTTCAGATAGCCCGCCAGCGGGTCGTCGCCCAGGCTGTAGGCCTCGTCGGCGCGTTTCACGTGCAGCGCGTACCGGTCCGGTTCGGTGTAAACCGCCACCGAACGAATGCCCAGCTCCGCGCAAGCGCGGACGATGCGCACCGCGATCTCACCACGGTTGGCGATGAGGATTTTTCTTATGGCCATGCGTGTACTCCCGATCAGCCCAAGGGCCGCTTAATGTTCCGCAAGGTACCGGGAACATGGCGGCCAAAAGAAATTGATATTACTATCATCAGGCATAACCAATTCATTATGTGTGAGCGCTCGCTCTCTTGGGAAAGCAATGAGCACGGCCTATCTGAATCGTCTGACCCTGCGCCAGGTGCGTATCTTCCTCACCGTCTGTCAACAGGAAAGCTACTCCCGGGCCGCCGAGGAACTGGCTCTCACCCAGCCGGCGGTGAGCGCCCAGGTGCGCAATCTGGAGGAGTTGATCGGCGAGCCACTGTTCGATTACGTAGGCAAACGGCTTTCCCTGACCCCGGCGGGACGGGCCATGCGCCGCGCCGGCCAGGATCTGATGCGCCGCCTGGTACGGGTGGAAATGGAGCTGGCGGAACTGCGCGGGGTGATGCAGGGCACCCTGACCCTGGCGGTGGAAAGCAGCGCTCAGTACTTCATGCCCGAGCGGCTGGCGGCCTTCTGCCGGCGTCACCCGGAAGTGGAAGTGCGAATGCGCGTGCTCAACCACGGCGAGGCCCTGAAGAGCCTGCGCGAGGACCGCTACGACCTGACCATCATGGGCCAGGTGCCTGACGACCGGCGGCTGCGCTTCGTGCCCTTCCGCCAGAACGATCTGGTGGCGGTGGCCGGTCCGGGGCATCCGCTGCGGGACACCGAAGCGGTGCCGCTGACCCGTTTCCTGGAATTCCCCCTGCTCAGCCGGGAGCCCGGCTCCGGCACCCGGCTGGTGTTCGAGGAGTTGTGCCAGAGCCGTGGGCTGCGCCCCGGTCGCCGGCAGCAACTGGGCTCCCAGGAGGCGGTCAAGGCCGGGGTGATCGCCGGCCTGGGGCTGGCGGTGCTGCCCCGGGACGCCTGCCGGGAGGAACTGGCGGCCGGGCGTTTGGTGACCCTGGACGTGGACGGACTGCCCCTGAAGCGCTCCTGGTGCGTGGTGCACCCCCGTGCCCGCCACCTGACGCCGGTGGCCGACGCCTTCCTCCAGGCCCTCACTGCTCCTATGGGGCGGGCGGTTGGTGGCGGGTGAGGTACTTCGCCCACAGCGGTGCCACCAGCATAAGCGCCACGATGCGCAGCAGGTGATGGAAGGCCACGAACATGGGGTCCAGGTTCAAGGCCACCGCCAGAATCGCCAGCTCGCCGATGCCGCCCGGGGCCATGGCCATCAGCGCCACGTCCCGGGGTACCGCGATGGCTTGATGCACGAGCTCCGCGAACAGCGCCAGAATCAGCAGGGAGAGCAGCGTCGCCACGAACGACTCCAACAGATGGCGGCGCAGCAGCGACAGGGATAACCCACGGAACCGGGAGCCGATGGCGCAGCCCAGCACCAACAGCATCAGGTTCATGCCCCAGTCCGGCATCCGCAGGGAGGCGACTCCAAAGCCGGACAACAGGCCGGATACCACCAGGGGCAGCATCAAGGCGGCGGTGGGAATGCGCAGCCGGTTACCGAGCGGAATCAGCAGCGGCAGCATGGCTATCAGCCAGAGGTTCTCGAAATGCGCTGCGGCGTTTTCGCCCCGGCCTCCGTCCACGCCTTCGTAGAGCCAGAACAGCGGTGGCAGGATCAGCAGCACCAGAATAATGCGCAGGGACTGAGAAATCGCCACCCGGCGCGGATCGCCGCCGCTGGCTTCGCCCATCATGATCATCGCGGTCATCGCGCCCGGCGCCGCCGAGAACCAGGCGGTAACCGGGTCGAAACCGCAACGCCGGAACCAGGCGGCGACGACGCTGGTGGACGCCGCCACCCCGGCCAGCAGCAAGGCGCCGGAGATCGGCCAATCCACCAGCCGGGCCACCAGCTCCGGTGTCATCCGGCTGCCCAGGACCAGCCCCAGCACGCCAAGGAAAGCCAGCCGCAGATTCTCCGGCACCGCCACCCGGGCCCCGCCGATGGAAGCCGCCAGGTTGGTCACCAGGGGGCCGAGCATCCAGGCCAGAGGCAGACCGATATGGGCGGCCAGTACGCCGCCGACGGTGCCCACCATCAGTGAGCGTAGCAAAGGTGGGCCCCAGCGATCCGTCATCCCCGGGGCCATGGCGTTGCGCTCCCGGTGGACGGCGGCGTCGATGCGAACGGCATCATGAAAACACGTTGCGCATGCCGTGGTAGCGGGCCTGACGACGCTCATAGTCAAGGAACGTCTCGGTGATGTGCTTGCCCCGATTGCCGCCGCGCACGGAGCCTGGGCGGGTGTCCTTGAAGGCGGCCACCCAGTCGTCCGGCAGCGGCTGGGAATTGGGGAGCGTCATCCACAGGCGCAGCATGTGCCGTTTTTTCTCTTCCTCCTCGAAGTCCTCGAAATCGGTTCGCGAATGCACCACGGTGTAATTGTTGAGAAGCTGCATGTCGCCCTTCTCGATATTCATGGAAAAACAGAAGCGCGGGTCCGGCAGCAGGGTGTCGAGAAGATCCAGCACCTCCACCTGTTGGTCGGTGAGCCGGGGCACCTGCTCGAAGTATTCCTGGGCGGCGGTGATGTTCTTTCGGTTGGTGCGGAACGCGGGGAAGCCGTCCTTTTCCCCGTACAGAGGGCAGGGGTAGACCGGAGGCTCGTCGTCGGCGCCGGCGCCTTGCAGGCTGAAATAAAAGGGCGTGCGCAGGGCGTCTTCCAGGTCCGGGCGGGTCCGGCGGATCTCGTCGATCACCGCCAGGGAACTGGTGATCAGGCTGGTGCCGCCGGCCTTGGCCGGGTGCAGGCACAGCAGCGACACCACGTCGCAGAAATCCACGTGGAAATCCAGGCCGGCGTTGGTGTTGTAACCGCGCCCGCCGTTGACCTTGTAGCTGCCGCTGGCGTCTTTCACCGAGGTCATGATGTCGCTGGCCCGGTTCTGTGTCCGGCACACGCCGATGTGCAGCCCCAGGCCCCAGTAGATCCGCCGGGCCTCCTCCACCGACCAGCGTTCCACGGGCATGCCGCGAATCAGGCAGAAGCCCCAGTCGCGCTGGGTGCTGTCGAAGGCATTCTTGAAGAAAGCGCGGGCGTGTTCGCGGAGGGGGAAATCGTCCGGTGTCCAGTCGAGCATTGCTTTGCCCGTTTCATCGGCGTGCTGGAGGGCGCGATCGAGATCGTCGCCCAGGGTCGGGTCGAGCGGTCGAATCCAGCTTCGGTCGTTGCGGACGTCGTCGGCCAGCCATGGGCGGCACTGGGTTTTCCGGTTCATGGAGTTCTCCTTGTACATCGGTCGGTCAATGGGCCGCGGCCCGCCGAAGGCGGGCGCGGGTGAATCGGGTCAGGGGCTTAAGCAATGAAAAGGCGATCACCGAAACCGTGAACAACGCCAGCCCGACGGACAGCGGGGAAGGGAATAGCGCGGTCCAGGGATCGACGCTCAGCATGAAAGCGAGTCGCAGGTTCTCCTCGGCCATGGGGCCGAGCAGGACGCCGAGAACAATGGGCGCCAGCGGCACCTGGAAGTGGGACAGCACCATGCCAATGGCGCCGAACACCAGCAGCAGTTGGATGTCGAACAGGCTGTTGTTGACCGCGTAAACACCGACCATGCTCAGGGAAAGCACGATCGGGATCAGCAGAGCCGGCGGAATGTCGAGCACCCGCACGAACAACCGTGAGCCGAGCAGCCCCAGGGGAATCAGCAGCGCGGCGGTGATCACCATCTGCAGCATGAAGCCGTACACTTCGTTGGGGTTGCTCTGAAACAGTTCCGGTCCGGGTTGCAGACCGTGCACCAGCAGGCCGCCGAGAATCACCGCCGACACCGAGCTGCCCGGCACGCCCAGGGTCAGGGCGGGCACCAGGGCGGCGCCATTGTCCGCGTTGTTGCCACACTCGGCGGCGGCCACGCCTTCCTCGGCGCCGTAACCGAACCGTGCCGGGTCGCGGGCGGAGCGCTTGCTTTCGTTATAGCTGAGAAAAGACGCCATGTTGCCGCCGACCCCGGGCAGCAATCCCACGAACACACCGATCAACGACGATTTCAGCCAGGTGGGCAGCAGCTGGGGCAGATAGGGACGAAGCCGGCCATCGCCGGCGTCCTCCGCCCGGTCCGTTTCCCGCCCGCCGGGGAGGGCACCCGCGGCAAGCTTCAGGGTGGGCGGAATACCGAACAGCCCGATCAGCACCACCACGATATTGACGCCGTTCACCAGCTCCACGAAGCCGAAAGTGAAGCGTTCCTGGCCGCCGATGGTGTCGATGCCGATCAGACCGATGAGCAAGCCGAAGCCGGCGGCGAAAACGCCCTTGGCGATGCTTTTGCCCAGCAACAGGGAGAGGCTGGAAAGCCCGAACAGGGCCACCCAGAAATAGTCCGAGGGCCCGAACAACAGGGTTACCCGGGCAAGCGGTGGTGCCAGCAACAACAGCACGAGCCCGCTGATCAGCCCGCCGATGGCGGAGGAAAACACCGCCACGCGCAGCGCCAGCTTGCCCCGGCCTTGCTCCGCCATGGGCCGGCCATCGAAGATGGTGGCCACGGAAGCCGGTGTGCCCGGCACGCCCAGCAGAATGGAGGGAATCGCGCCGCCATACATGGCGCCGTTGTAGATGCCCGCCATCAGCCCGAGCCCGACCAGGGGATCGAGGCCGAAGCTCAGCGGGATCAGCACGGCGATGCCCATGGTGGCGCTGAGACCGGGCAGGGCGCCGATGCAGATGCCCAGCAGGGTGCCGCCCAGCATGGCGATGAGGTTAGCCGGTTCCAGGATCACCAGGAACGCGGAGAGAATGGAGTCAAACATAGGGAAACCGGTTGCTGATTACGAAAACGGAACGCCCGAGGGAAGCTGCCTGCCGAAGCCCTCGATGAAGACCAGGTACACCAGCGCCTCGAATGTCAGGGCGGTAAAGGCGATCACCCGCCAGTGCCGGAAATCCAGAACCAAAGGCACGATGATGAGCAGCAGGGTGGTCGCCGGGAAGTAGCCGACCCAGGGCGTCAGCACACAGGTCAGAAGGAAAGCCAGGCCGGCGCCGGCGCCGCGTTTGAGGGCGCCGCCTTCGGGGAACGGGGGGCGCGCGGGGCGGTGGCGCAGCAGCTTGAGCGCGCAGACGCAGAGCATGGACATGCCGGCCAGTGCCATGACGGCGCACACCGCCAGAGGAAACCAGCGACCGGCGCCGGAGAGGCGAAGCGCGCTGAACGATGGAACGGAGGTACCGGCCAGGACCAGAACGGCGAACACCAGATCGTGCCAGGGGGCGGTATCCGCTGCATCGGGGTGACGGCTCATGAGGACTCCCTTTACGTTGGTGAATGGGGACCGGCCCTATCCGTCGGGCCGGTCGTGGCACCTGTTACTGGTCCACCCAGGGTCGCTTTTCCCACAGGGCGGTCATTTCCTGGTACAGGGTGTCGGCGAGACGCTGCTGCTCGGGACCGGACATATAGCGCAGCAGATACAGCCGCTTGCGTGCCGCTTCGCGGAATTCCGGGTTGGCGACCGCGCGCGCCAGCGCATCGTGCAGCCTGGCCTCCACCTCCGTGTCCAGGCCGGCCGGCGCGATCATGCCGCGATAGGAGCCGCCCACCACGTCGTAGCCCAGCTCCCTGGCGGTGGGCACCTCGGGCAGCAGATCGCTGCGCTGCTCCGCCATCACCGCGAGCACCCGGATACCACCGGATTTCACGTTGCCGGCGGCTTCCGCCAGGCCCATGGAACTGGCCGAGATGTGGCCACCCATCAGCGCCGCCCGGCTTCGGGAGCCGCCGTTGAAGGGAATGCTGGTGGCTTCCACGCCGGCCGCCAGCAGGAAGCGTTCGAAGGTAGTGTGCTGGGCGCCGCCCCGGCCCGGGTTGCCGACCCGGGCCTCACCGGGATGAGCGCGGGCGTTCTCCACCCATTGATCCAGGCTGTCGAACTCGCTGTCGGCGTTCACCAGGATGGCGGTGGGGTCGAGGATGATGTTGCCCAGGAAGGTGAAGTCCTTGAGGGCGTAGTCCGGCTCCCGCTCGATCAGTGGATTGATGATGCCCGGCATATTGGACATGGCCAGGGTGTAGCCGTCCGGTTTGGCGTGGGCGATTTCGGTGAAGCTGATCTCGCCGCTGCCGCCGGGCCGGTTGACCACGTTGATGGTGATGTCGCCGCCCAGCTCGTCTTCGAGATAGGGAGTGAGCGTGCGCGCCAGTACATCGGTGCTGCCGCCGGCGGAGTAGCCGACGATCAGATCGATATCGCGGTTCGGGTAGTCGGCGCTGGCGGTCTGCGCGGAGAGGAACAGTATTCCGGCGGTGATCGCGGCGATGGCGGGGTGGTTAGAGAACATGGCGGGTCTCCTTTGTTGTGAGTATTTCTAGAATTTGATGCGGCTGCCGGTGACGACCATGGCCATGTCGTCGTAGCTGGCATGGCGGCGGTCCAGCTCGAAACGGCGCACCGCGCCGAACACCTCCAGCCAGTCCAACGGCTTGTAGACGTAGTTGGCGCCCACATAGGTGGCGCGGTCACCGCGCCGGTTCAGGTCATCGGTGATGCCGTAATCCACGGATGAAGCGTGTTTGCCGGCACGGTAGCCGAGCCGGAAGGTGGTGTTGGTGGCGGAACGGGAAGCGTCGGTGTCGAGGCGCGAATACGAAATCGCGCCATTGAGACCGTTGTCGAGCAGCACCGAGGCGGAGCCGCCCAGGGTTTCGTTGTCGTCGGCGCCGGGGACCTTTTCGCTGGAATAACCGACGCCTACCGAGACCTTGGCGAAATCCGCCCGGGCGCTGTACAGCGCGGAGGCTTCATAGACCATGTCGTCCTTGCGACCGACGCTGGCGCGCAGCGTCAACGGGCCCGGCCCGGTGCTGTGATAGGCGATACGGTCGTAGCGACTTTCGAAGTCGAAGTTGGCCATGACGTCGCTCAGCGTCGGGCCGGCGTTACCCTGTTCGAAAAACGTGAAGCTTCCGCCCATCAGGTGGGCGTGGCCGAGCAGCGACACCATGTTGGTGCCGGACAGATCCACGTGGGTCAGGCCATTGGCGGCGCCATCGCCCTGGCCCAGATAGACGGCGCCAAAGCCGCCGCTTATGAACAACTCCGCGCGGCGCTCCTTGAGCTCGGCGGAAACGCTGGGCCGGGTGCGGGAGATCGACGACGAGGGGTTGGATTCATAGCCCATCTCGAACCGTGCGCCGGCCCGCAGGCCATCGTGAATGCGGTCGCTGGCCACGATCCGGAAGCGACTGGCGCTGTTCTTGTTATCGACAAAGTACGTCTCGGCCCCTTCTCCATCATCCAGCGCCAGGATCGCGCGGTTGATGTGGCCGGAAACCGTTACCTCGGGAGACGCCTGCACCCCGGTGCACAGAAACAGTGGCACCAGAACACAGGCCGGATGGATTTTTGTTTTCATCACTTGGCCTTTTCCTGTCATTAAATGCGATGACGATTCCCGGATTTTTCGAAAAATTGTTTGATGGATAATTTTTGGAAGATTGCCGGGAGCGACGGAAAAGGTAGGAAAAATACGGTGCCGGGAACAAACGAAATAAATTCGTTATGGAATAAACATTTTCTTATGTGTTTTTTGTTGCGGGTTAAACATTTAAATTGCGCCGCCGTCGCGATGGATTAAGTTGATGGGTTCCATGCCGCGTCCGGGGCGGTCCTTTTCCGGGCCTTAGTGCGGAGCTGAACCCATGAAGATCGATTTTTTCATCACGCTTCAGAAAGCCATCGATACCGGCAGCTTCGCGATGGCGGCGAAGGCGGTGCATGTCACGCCCAGCGCGGTCAGCATGCAAATGAAATCCCTGGAGCGCTATTTCGGGAAGGCGCTGTTTCATCGCTCCGGGCAGCACGTACGCCCGACCCGGTTCGCCCTGGAGTTGAGCGACCGGATCCGGCCGACGGTGGACTGCCTTCTTGAAATGAAAGGCGGCGACCGGGATGCACTGGGCGGCTGCGTGACGCTGGGCGTGGTGAGGATGATGCAGCCGTCGGTGCTGCCGACGCTGTACCGGACCCTGCGCGACCGGGGGCATGACATCCTGATCCGCTGCGTGCCCGGGCGCTCCCGGGATCTGATCGAGGCGGTCAAGACCGGCGAGATCGGCGCGGCGGTGGTGGCGGAGCCGGACGGCGCCCGCCGCAAACAACTCAGCTGGCGGTTGATCCGTGAGGAGCCCTTCTACCTGATGACCCCCTGCGGGGTGCGCTACGGCGGCAACAGGGCGCGGCTCCGGGAACTGGACTGGGTCGGTTATGACCGGGACACGGTGCTTGGCCGGCTGTCCCGGAAGATCGCCGGTGATTATTTCCAGGCGGCGGCGCCGACCCTGGAACTGCAGTCTCCCCAGGCGATCTCCGCCATGGTGGCGGCGGGCTTCGGCGCCGCGGTGATGATCCTGCCCGGCGAGGATCCGCGGCGGCTGAAGGGGGTGGACGTGCACAGGCTGCCGGACACGGCGCCGGTGGTGCGCTTCTCCCTGCTGACCCGCAAGGCCGATCGGCGCGACCCGGTGCTCGATGAGGTAGCCCGCTGCATCCTGCCTTGTAGCCCGCCCCCGGCCTGACCGCGAAGCAAAAAAAAGCGCCGCGGAGGTGGCCCGCGCGGCGCCTGCTCGATAATCGGGGCGGGCTCAATGCCCGCCGGGTCAGCCGCCCAGGTAGGCGGCCTTCACACTCTCGTCGTTGAGCAACGCCTCGCCGCTGCCGGTGGCGACGATGTCGCCGGTTTCCAGCACATAGCCGCGATCGGCGATGGCCAGGGCTTCCGAAGCGTTCTGCTCGACCACGAAGATGGTGATGCCTTCGCGTTTCAGTTCCGTGATGATGGCGAAGATCTCCTCGATGATCAGCGGCGCCAGGCCCATGCTCGGTTCGTCCAGCAGCAGCAGGCGCGGTTTCGCCATCAGTGCCCGGCCCATGGCCAGCATCTGCTGCTGGCCGCCGGACAGATTGCCGGCGTGCAGGCGGCGCTTTTCCTTGAGGATCGGGAAGCGCCGGTACATGGCTTCCAGGTCGTCGGCCACACCCTTGTCGCGGCGGCGGCTGAAGGCGCCCAGCATCAGGTTGTCCTCCACGGACAGGCCAGCGAACACCTGGCGTCCTTCCGGCACCTGAACGATGCCGCGGTGAACCCGGTCGGCGGCCTTGCGCCGGTTCAGATCCTCGCCGTCGAAGGTGACGGTGCCGGCGGTGAGCGGTTGCAGGCCGGAGATCACCCTCAGCAGGGTGGACTTGCCGGCGCCGTTGGCGCCCACCAGGGCCACGGTCTCGCCGGGGTGGATGGCCACGTCCAGGCCGTGCAGGGCCTCGATGCGACCGTAGCCGGTGCGGATACCCTTCAGGTCCAGCAGGGGCGTGTCGCCCTCGGCGATGGGGCCGGCGCCGCCGTCGGCGCGTTCACCGGGGGTGGCGCCGTCGTCGAAGGCACGCGACCGTTGTTCACTCCGGGGCGCGGCGGGCGTGGAGAGGGTGGCGTTCATGCGGTGGCCTCCTCGCGGGGATTGCGGTTGCCCAGGTAGGCGTCGATCACGTCCGGGTTGGCGCGGATCTCCTCCGGGGTGCCCTCGGCCAGCTTGCGACCGTAGCAGAGCACCAGTACCTGGTCGGAAATGCTCATCACCAGTTTCATATCGTGTTCCACCAACACCACCGTGATACCCCGGTCGGCGATCCGGCGGATCACGTCGCGCAGGGCGTCGGTTTCGTTGCGGTTGAGTCCGGCGGCGGGTTCGTCGAGCAGCAGGATGTCCGGTGAGGACGCCAGGGCGCGGGCGATTTCCAGACGCTTGAGGGCGCCGTAGGGCATCGCCGAGGCGTGGTGCTGGACATACTGGCCGCAGCCGACGAACTCCATCAGCTCGGCGCATTCCTCGCGACACTGCTGATCCGCCCGGCGCAGGGCAGGCAGCTTGAACAGGGAAGTGAAGGTGCCCTGTTTGAGGTGCCGGTGGCGGCCCAGCATGACGTTTTCCAGGGCCGTCATATTCATGCAGATCTGCAGGTTCTGAAAGGTGCGGCACATGCCCAGCGGCGCCAGTTCGTGGGGCTGGTGGCCGGCCAGGCTGCGGCCGTTCAGATGCACGCTGCCACTGCTGGGCTGGTAGAGCCCGGTGATCAGATTGAACAGGGTGGTCTTGCCGGCGCCGTTGGGGCCGATGATGGAATGGATGCGGCCTTTTTCCACCTGGAAGCTCAGGTCCTCCACGGCGTGCACGCCGCCGAATTCCTTGCCCAGTTGGTCCACGGAAAGCAATGCGGTCATGGGGCCTCCTTCTGGAAGCGGCGCGCCAGGGTCGGTACCAGGCCGCGCGGCATGAAGATCATTACCGCCATCAGAATGGCGCCGAACAGCACCATCTCCAACTCCTGGAAACCGGTCAGGAACTGCGGAATCAGCAGCAGGATGGCGGCGCCCAGGATTACCCCGTAGGTGGACGCCATGCCGCCCAGCACGACGATGGTGATCAGCTCGATGGAGTGGGTGAACGAGGCGATGTTGGGAGTGATGAAGCCGCCATAGTAGCCGTACAGGCTGCCCGCCAGGCTGGCGTAGACGGCGGAGATCACGAACACCCGCAGCTTGAATTTGCCGGTGTCGACGCCGGCCACCTGGGCGGCGATCTCCGAGCCGTGCAGGGCGCGCAGGGCGCGGCCCAGGGGCGAGTCGATCAGGTTCAACGCGAACAGCACCGACAGAAACAGGAAGCCGGCGGCGATGCCGTACCACACCTGGGTGCCGGTGATGGTGAGGCCGAACAGATCATAGCTGCCGAACACGCTCAGCTCATGGCCGAATACGCTCAGTGGCGCCACCGGCAGGCCGTCCGGCCCGCCGGTGAGCTGGTCCTCGTTGTTGAGCACGATGGCGGCGATCACGCCCAGGCCCAGGGTCGCCATGGACAAGTAATGGCCCTTGAGGTGGAGGATCGGTTTGCCCACCAGCCAGGCCAGCACCGCGACCCCGACGGCGGCCAGCAGCATGGCCGGCACCGGCGTGATCTCGTAGTTCTGCACCAGCAGGGCGCTGCCGTAGGCGCCGGCGGCGTAGAACGCCGCGTGGCCCAGACTGATCTGGCCGGCGTAGCCCACCAGCAGATTCAGGCCCACCGCCACGGCGGCGGTCAGGGCGATCTTGATCATCAGGTCGTAGTGGTAGTCGTTGCCGGCGAACAGTGGCAGCGCCAGCAACACCACGGCCAGGGCCAGCAGGCCCGGCCATTTGGCGGGCGCCCGGACCCGGGATGGACGGTGCGGAATCGCTTCGCTCATTACACTCGCTCCACGGCGCGGCTGCCCAGCAGGCCGTTGGGCAGGAAGAACAGGATGGCCAGAATGATCACGAACGGCACCGCGTCCTTGTAATCCGACGAGATGTAGCCGGCGGTGTAGGCTTCGGCCAGGCCCAGCAGCAGGCCACCGAGAATGGCGCCGGTACTGCTGCCCAGGCCACCGATGGCGGCGGCGATGAAGCCTTTCAGGCCGAGCATGATGCCGATGTCATAGGAGGTCAGGGTGATGGGCGCCACGATCACGCCGGCGGCGGCGCCGATCACCGCCGAGATGCCGAACGCCATCATCAGGATGGCGCTGGTCTTGATGCCCATCAGGCTGGCCGCGTCCTTGTTCATGGAGGTGGCCAACAGTGCCTTGCCCAGGGCGGTGCGGGTGAAGAACAGCCCCAGGGCGGTGACCAGTACCGCGGCGATGCCGAGAATCCACAAACTCTGGGTGAGCAGGGTGGCGCCGCCCAGGCTGATCGATTCGGTGGCGCTGAAATTCGGCAGGGCATGGTATTCCTTGCCCCAGAACACCTGCGCCAGCCCGCGCAGGAAGATGGAGGCGCCGATGGTGATGATGATCAGCGTCACTACGTCGGCGTTCTTGGCCGGCGCGATGGCCAGGCGGTGCAGCAGGATGCCGGCCACCCCGGCCATGGCGATGGCCAGGGGAATGGCGAAGTAGATCGGCACGCCGGCGTCCATCAGGACCACGGTGCCCATGCCGCCGATCATCAGGAATTCGCCCTGGGCGAAGTTGATCACGTGGCTGGCGTTGTAGATCAGGGTGAAACCCAGGGCCACCAACGCATAGATGGCGCCCAGGGTGATCCCCGAGAAGGTGAACTGGAAAAATTCGCTGAACATGATTCTGCCCGGGATGGTCGTGGGAGGAGGGCGGCGGGGGACGGGGCTGGGGCGGAGGATCGCGACTGAAGTCGCTCCTACATCGTGCCAGGCAGGCACGGCCCGGTAGGAGCGGCGTCAGTCGCGATTCGGCCTTGGGATTATTCCGTCAACGCCCAGTCGCCATCCTCCACCTGAAGGATGCGGAAGGATTCCGCGTCGAGGCCCATGTGGTCCTCGGCGCTCATCCGGTAGGTGCCGGTGACGCCCACGGCGCCGTCGATGCTTTCCAGCGCGTCGCGCACCTTGGCCTTGTCGGTGCCGCCGGCCTTGTTGATCGCCTGGATGGCCAGTTGCAGGCCGTCGTAGGCGTAGGCGCCAAAGGTGGAAACCGACTCGTCATAGCGGCTTTCGTAGTCGCTCTTGTAGCGGTTCAGCACTTCGTACTGGGGATCGGATTCCGGCAGCTTGTCCGCCACCAGCAGCGCGGAAGCGGGCAGGCGCAGGCCTTCGGCGGCGTCGCCGGCCAGTTCCAGGAAGCTGTCGGAGGCCACGCCGTGGGACTGGTAGAACGGCAGATCAATGCCCAGTTGCGCGTAGTTGCGGGTCACGATCGCCGGGCCCTGACCAAAGTCGAAGTTGAGAATCGCCTGCACGCCGTCGGTGTTGCGGATGCGGGTGAGCTGGGCGGTGGTGTCGGTGTCCTTCGGGTTGTAGGTCTCGTCGGCAACGATCTCGATGCCGAAGTTGCCGGCCTCTTCCTTGGTCACGTTGCGACCGGAGGCGCCGAAGCCGCCAGTGCCGGAGATCAGGCCGATCTTGGTGAGGCCGCGTTCCTTCATGTCCATCAGAATCCGGCGCGCCGCCTGACGGTCGGACTGCGGGGTCTTGAACACCCATTTCTTCACCGGGGTGGTGATGGTCTCGGCGCCGGCCAGGGAGATGAACGGCACGCCGGCCTGTTGGATCAGCGGCACCGCCGCCATGGTGGCGCCGGTGGTGGAGCCGCCGACGATCAGGTCGACGCGGTCCTGGCGCAGCAGGCGGTTGGCGAAGGTGCGTGCCTTGGAGGCGTCGCCGGCGTCGTCATAGTGGATCAGCTCCAGCTGTTTGCCGAGCACGCCGCCGCGTTCGTTGATCTTGTCGATGTACAACTCCAGGGTTTTCAATTCCGGATCGCCGAGGAAGGAGGCCGGTCCGGTAACAGAAAGGAAGGAGCCGATTCGGATGGTGTCCGCGGCCTGGGCGGGCACGGTGGCCAGGGTCAGACCGAGGGCGGTGACCGCGCCAGCGGCCAGCTGTTTCAGCGTTCTTTTCATTATCGCACCTTTTGAGCGTATGCCAGTTGTTCTTATGCGGGCCTCTGTTGTCCCATCGGGCCCGTCGATAGGCACAGGTATAAAGCGATACGGCATGCAAGTCAATACGGCGTTTAATGTGTCATAAAAGTGGACCTATGCCGCCAAGTCCCCGATTTAGCGTGGAATTCGTGTGTTGTTTGTGTCATACAGATGGGCCGTTTGGTAGTATGTCGAATCTTTTCGAGGGACCGTTCCGGCAATGGGGGTAGGGTTTTGGACCTGCAGTCCGATCATCTGGAAACGCTGATCAAACGCTTTCAACAGCGCCGCCCGCTGCGCACCGGCTCACTGATCATCACCGTGTTCGGGGATGCCATCGTGCCCCGGGGCGGCACCGTCTGGCTGGGCAGCCTGATCGAGCTGCTCGCGCCCATGGGCGTCAATCAGCGCTTGGTGCGCACCTCCGTGTTCCGCCTCACCCGCGAAGGCTGGCTGATCGCCGAGAAGGTGGGCCGGCGCAGCTACTACGGCCTCACCGGCGCCGGGCGGCGCCGCTTCGAAAAAGCCTTCAAGCGCGTTTACTCCGGAGGCCAGCCGGCCTGGGACGGTGCCTGGACCCTGGTGGTGCTCAACCAGCTGGACGCTGACCGCCGTCGTGATGTGCGCCAGGAGCTGGAATGGATGGGCTTCGGCGCCTTCGCGCCCACGGTGCTGGCGCACCCGGGCGTGGACCGCGCCGAGCTGAACGCCTCCCTCCAGGAGCTGGGCGCCCTGGACGACGTTATTCTGTTCCAGACCGACACCGTGGATCAATTCGCCACCCGGCCCCTGCGCCGCCTGGTGCGCGAGGCCTGGAATCTGGATCAGCTGGCCGAGGGGTATGGCGAGTTTCTGAATCAGTTCCGTCCGCTGTGGAACCAGATGCGCAAGGAGAAGAACCTGTCTCCCAAGGAGTGCTTCCTGGCGCGCACCCTGCTGATCCACGAATACAGGAAACTACTGCTGCGCGATCCGCTGTTACCCGACGAGCTGTTGCCCGCCGATTGGGAAGGCCGCGCCGCCCGGCAACTGGCCCGCAACCTCTACCGGCTCACCGGCCAGGGCGCGGAAACCTGGATCAGCCAGCACGCCGAAACCGCCCAGGGCCCGCTGCCGGAGGCCGGGGACGGCTTCTACCAGCGCTTCGGCGGCCTCGACTAGCTCGCTGCTTTTTCGCCTTTGGGGGCGATCTTGTTGGTTTGCATGCGCGGGCGGTCCGCTTCCATTTCGGTGAGTGGGTCGCAGGGCTTCATGGCTCGCTGGTAGCGGCGCGCCAGCTCCTGGTATTCCAGGGTCCCTTCGTATTTCCAGCGCACTTCTTCCTCGCTGAGCTCGCGCTTCACCACCGCCGGGGCGCCGATCACCATGGAGCGCGGCGGGCAGCTGAAGCGGCCCTTGACCAGGGCGCCGGCGGCGACGATGGAAGATTCACCGATCTCCGCGTAATCCAGGATCACCGCGTTCATGCCCACCATGGCATTGCGCCCGATGCGGCAGCCGTGCAGCACCGCGCCGTGGCCGATGTGGCCGTCTTGTTCGACGATGGTGTCGGTGCCGGGGAAGCCGTGCATCACGCAGGTATCCTGCAGGTTGGCGCCGCGCTCCAGTATCAAGCGGCCGAAGTCGCCGCGCAGGCTGGCGCAGGGGCCCACGTAGCAGTCCGGGCCCACGATCACGTCGCCGATCAACACGGCGGTGGGGTCCACATAGGCGTCCGGGTGAATCACGGGGGTGATGCCTTCAAGCTGGTAACAGGGCATGGGGAAATCTCCAGGAAAACGGGCCCAAAGGCCGTGACGGGGTGGCCGATTAAGCTACATGACCTCTAAAGGGCGAGCAAACAGACAGTTTTGTAACACTAGAGAGTGCCCGTTAAGGGTTTCGATAACTGGCTGATAAAAAAGGAAAATTCGGTTGAGAAGTGGCGTAGATGTTTTCTGGTTAATCTAAATGCGATACATGAATTGGATAACTATGTATTGACTGGTGTCATGTTTGGGCTATGCTCGTTACCAGGTCGCGGCTCGCCGTGGGCGACCGCTTTTTCGTCAGCCAGTCACTGCCAGCACAGAGGCGCACCATGGCCTACGACACCATTGAATTCTCGCTCCGCGACGGCGTGGCCACCCTGGTCCTGAACCGTCCGGATCGGCTCAACAGCTTCAACGAAGCCATGCATCAGGAAGTGCGTCAGGCGCTTACCGAGGTGCAGGCGGCGGTGGACGCCGGCGATTGTCGGGCGCTGCTGCTCACCGGCAACGGCCGTGGCTTCTGCGCCGGCCAGGATCTGTCCGACCGCGCTGTTTCTCCTAAGGACGGAGCGCCGGGCGCCGAGATGCCGGATCTGGGTTATTCCATCGAGACGTACTACAACCCGTTGATCCGCACCCTTACCGCCCTGCCGGTACCGGTAGTGTGCGCGGTCAACGGCGTGGCCGCCGGTGCCGGAGCCAACATCGCCCTGGCCTGCGACCTGGTGCTGGCGGCACGCTCCGCCAGCTTTACCCAGGCGTTCGCCAGGATCGGCCTGGTGCCGGATTCCGGCGGCACCTGGCAGCTGCCCCGGCAGGTAGGCCTGGCCCGTGCCAAGGGCCTGGCCATGCTGGGTGATAAGCTCAGTGCCGAGCAGGCGGAAACCTGGGGTTTGATCTGGCGGGTGGTGGACGACGAGGCCCTGCGCGACGAGGCCGCCGGCCTGGCCGCCCATCTGGCGACCCAGCCCACCCGTGGGCTGGCGTTGATCAAGCAGGCGCTTAACGAAAGCGGCACCAACGATCTGGACACCCAGCTCGACCTGGAGCGCGACCTGCAGCGCCAGGCCGGCCGCACCGCCGATTACCGCGAAGGCGTCGCCGCCTTCATGGAAAAACGCAGCCCGAAATTCTCGGGCCAATAAGTCAATAAATACATACGCAGAGGGGCCTTGGCGGTTCTGGCGCCGGGGTCCCCAGGGAGAGCAGTACCATGCCCGAGTCCTCCGCCACGGTGGATGCCGGCGCCCTGGCACGGCAATGCGCCGACGCCATGTACGCCCGTGACCGCGCCAGCCAGGCCCTGAACATGCAAGTACAGAGTGTGGCGCCGGGCCACGCCGTACTCACCATGCCGATCACCGAGACCATGATCCAGGGGCACGACTCCTGCCACGGTGGCTATATTTTCACCCTGGCGGATTCTGCCTTCGCCTTCGCCTGTAATTCCTATAACGAAGCCACCGTGGCCTCCGGTTGCTCCATTGAATACGTGGCGCCGGGCAAGCTGGGCGACACCCTCACCGCCGACGCCAGGGAACAGACCCGCAAGGGCCGCACCGGCGTCTACGACGTGCGCGTCACCAACGGCGACGGCGAGCTGGTGGCTTTGTTCCGTGGCAAGTCCTACAAAATCCGTGGTCCGGTGATTCATGAACAGGAGGGCGACGCATGAGCGACGCATTGATTTTCGATGCCATCCGTACCCCGGTGGGCCGCTACGGCGGCGCCCTGGCCGCCGTGCGCGCCGATGACCTGGGCGCGATTCCCATGAAGGCGCTGATGGAGCGTCACGCGGACGTGGACTGGAGCGCCGTGGACGATGTGTTCTACGGCTGCGCCAACCAGGCCGGCGAGGACAACCGCAACGTGGCGCGCATGAGTGCCCTGCTGGCGGGCCTGCCGGTGGACGTGCCCGGCGTCACCCTGAACCGTTTGTGCGGCTCCGGCATGGACGCGGTGGGCAGCGCCGCCCGCGCCCTGCGTTGTGGCGAAGGGCAGCTGATGATCGCCGGCGGCGTGGAATCCATGTCCCGGGCGCCGTTTGTCATGGGCAAGGCGGAGCAGGCGTTTTCCCGCCAGGCGGACATCTTCGATACCACCATCGGCTGGCGCTTCGTCAATAAACTGATGAAGGACCAGTACGGCATCGACTCCATGCCGGAAACCGCTGAGAACGTGGCCGAGCAGTTCAAGATCAGCCGCGAGGACCAGGACGCCTTTGCTGTACGCAGCCAGCAGAAGGCCGGCCGGGCGATGGCCGACGGCACCTTCGCCGACGAGATCGTGCCGGTGAGCGTGCCGCGCCGTAAGCAGGACCCGCTGATCGTCCGCGACGACGAACACCCGCGTCCGCAGACCACCCTGGAGGCGCTGGCCAAACTGCCGACGCCGTTCCGCCGCGAAGGCGGCAGCGTCACCGCCGGCAACGCCTCCGGCGTCAACGACGGCGCCTGCGCCCTGCTGATGGGCAGCGAGGCCGCCGCGCAACGCTGGAACCTGAAGCCCCGCGCCCGGGTGCTGGGCATGGCCACCGCCGGGGTGGAACCGCGCATCATGGGCATCGGCCCGGCGCCGGCCACGCAAAAAGTGCTGGCCACCACCGGCCTGAAGCTGGCCGATATGGATGTCATCGAGCTGAACGAGGCGTTCGCGTCCCAGTCCCTGGCGGTCCTGCGCGAGCTGGGTCTGCCGGACGACGCCGAGCACGTGAACCCCAATGGCGGCGCCATTGCCCTGGGCCATCCCCTGGGCATGAGCGGCGCGCGCCTGATCACCACCGCCCTCCACGAGCTGGAGCGCCGCCAGGGCCGCTACGCCCTGTGCACCATGTGCATCGGCGTTGGCCAGGGCATCGCGGTGATCATCGAAAGAATCTGAAGCAACGCAGCCGGGCGCGGCGCGCCCATTCATTAGAGAATAAAGAGAGGCGGAGATGGATATGCCATTCAACCTTGAGAACCGTTTCGACTCGGTGGAGATGAGCGACGTTGCCCAGCTCCGCGAGCTGCAGCTCGACCGCATGCGCTGGAGTCTTACCCACGCCTACAACAACGTGCCCTTCTACCGGAAGAGCTTCGATGATGCCGGCGTGCATCCCTACGACCTGCGTAGCCTGGACGACCTGCGGCACTTTCCGTTCACGGTGAAGAATGACCTGCGCGACAACTACCCGTTCGGCATGGTGGCGGTGCCCATGCGCGAAGTGGTGCGCGTGCACGCCTCCAGCGGCACCACCGGCAAACCCACCGTGGTGGCCTACACCCAGAACGACATCGACGTGTGGTCCGACGTGATGGCGCGCTCGATCCGCGCCGGCGGCGGCCATGCCGGTGACAAGGTGCACGTGGCCTACGGCTACGGCCTGTTCACCGGCGGCCTGGGTGCTCACTACGGCGCCGAGCGTCTGGGTTGCACCGTGATCCCCATGTCCGGCGGACAGACCGAGAAACAAGTCCAGCTGATCAACGACTTCAAGCCGGACATCATCATGGTCACCCCCTCCTACATGCTTAACATCGCCGACGAGATGGAGCGCCAGGGCCTGGACCCGAAAGCCTCCAGCCTGCGGGTGGGCATCTTCGGCGCCGAGCCCTGGACCCAGACCATGCGCGAGGAGCTGGAAGCGCGTCTCGGCATCCACGCCCTGGACATCTACGGCCTCTCCGAAGTGATGGGTCCCGGCGTCGGCATGGAATGCATCGAAACCAAGGACGGCCCGACCATCTGGGAAGACCACTTCTATCCGGAGATCATCAACCCGGAAACCGGCGAAGTGCTGCCCGACGGCGAATACGGCGAGCTGGTGTTTACCTCGCTCAGCAAGGAAGCGCTGCCGATCATCCGCTACCGCACCCGCGACCTGACCCGGCTGCTGCCCGGCCAGGCCCGCCCCATGCGCCGCATCGACAAGATCACCGGCCGCAGCGACGACATGCTGATCATTCGAGGCGTGAACGTGTTCCCCACCCAGGTGGAAGAGCAGATCCTCAAGATCGAAGCCCTGGCCCCGCACTACGAAATCCACGTCGAAAAGGAAGGGAACCTGGACCACGTCACCGTGCGCGTGGAACTGAAACCGGAAGCCGCGCCCCAGGCCGAAACCCTCACCGTGGAAGTGGTCAAGGAGCTGCAGCACCGGGTGAAAACCCACATCGGCATCAGCACCAAAGTGGACCTGGCCGCCCCCGGCACCCTGGCCCGCTCCGAAGGCAAAGCCAAACACGTCTTCGACAACCGCCCCAAATAATCACGTCCCAACGCGCGCTCACCGCGCTACCGGCCGCGCCGCCACCCCGGCGTTGGCCGGCCCCTCCGGGGGGCGGGGTCGGGCCTCACCAACCCCTCGATTTTATTGGTTTCAAAAGCGCATATCGGCAAGCATTTTCCTCGTCAAAACCTGAAAATGGCAGGTCTTTGCAGCAAAAAGATGATCGCCTCGAAGGCTAAGTAGACCGCTCCCCAAAGAGCCATATAGAACCAGCCGCTTGCGATGCCCGGGCCGCAATAGGTCTCGGTAAGGCAGTGAAACATCCGGCTGATCATTCGTATCTCTACCCACAAGGTCGCGCTTATGGCCAAAACTACCATGTAAGGCGCAATCTTTTTATATGGTTCTGAAGGAAAACGAAATGAAATATTTCTCAAGGTTCGCCAGAAGCGAACGGGAAATAAACCGATGGCGAACAGCCCGATAAAGCCCAAAAGGTAAATCAGACCACTAAAAATATCCGCTTTCATGGGGCTCCTTGCACTTGGCGTGGAGGAATTTGATGTGTTGCTGAATCCAATTCTTGTCAATCTTGAAGGCCGTGACTGCTTCGTCATGCCCTCTCTGCTTTGGTCCCGTCGCTTCCCGCGACCAACCCATTGCTGTGTGACGGGCTGGACCTCAGCAACCTCTTGATTCTATTGTCATCAATGCCCTTGTTGGCAAGCGTTTATCCCCTTGGGAGTCTGTTGTCTTAAGAGAATCGGTGCTTTGGGTGTGGGCGTAAGAGCTCGCCGTTGCTTCCTTAAAACCTTTTTATCGGGTCTATCCAAACTGTTTAAAGGCAAGAAAACCCATTTAGAGACGAGAAAATTATTATAAATCAGCAAGTAATAGAGGTCCGTTCCGATGCCCCTCCCCTTTTTTTGCGGTATGGCCTTTCGCTCTGGTCTGCGCCGCTGTCCAGGGCTACTCTGTATGGGAAGTCTTGCAACGCGGTGTAGATCGATGAGTTCAACCAAGGACATTATCAATCAGGCGATGGCGTTGCATCCCGAGGAGCGTGCCATCGTCGTTGAGCAGTTGCTGCTGAGTCTGGATTCGCCGGATCAGGCGCTGGACGATCTTTGGGCGGAAGAGGCGGAAGCCCGTCTTGATGCCTATGAGCACGGTGATCTTTATACATTGACCTTGCACTCGTGATCACGCCCTTCTTGTATGTCGCCGCCGCCCTGGCGGAGATCGCCGGTTGTTTTTCCATGTGGGCCTGGTGGCGGCTGGAGAAGTCGCCGCTGTGGCTGGTGCCCGGCCTGCTGAGTCTGACGCTGTTCGCCTGGCTGCTCAGCCTGGTGGACACCGATTACGCCGGCCGTGCCTATGCCGCCTATGGCGGTGTTTACATCGTGATGTCGCTGCTCTGGCTGTGGATCGTGGAACATCGGGCGCCGGATCGCTGGGATCTGCTGGGCGCCGGGATCTGTTTGGTTGGCGCAGGCATCATTCTCTTAGGGCCCAGAGCCGGATAGGTGTTTCCGATTATGATCCCCAAAAACAGAGTCAGTACGCAACCCGGGGTGATTCTGCTTAAGGAATTCCCCGAGCCCCTGGAGCAGACGCAAAAGGCGTTGGCCGAGCATCTAGGCATTTCCGTGCAAAGGGTCAATGAGATCGTGCGCGGCAAACGCGGTATTTCCCCGGAAACCGCCTGGTTGTTCGCCGAGGCGTTCCAGACCGCGCCGGAGTTCTGGCTTATCCTGCAAGCCAACCACGATCTTTCCCGTCATCGCCCGGAGCGGCATGTGGCGCCGCTGTAAGCTATCTCTTGGCTTGGGTTATGGGTCTAATAATTAATTCCTCAGCCGCTTCTGTCCTGAGGCAGCCGGGCGCGAAATATGGTGTTTCTGAAGACATCGTAGGTGTTGTTGGATCGTCGGTTATCAGCGCTCTTTCGGGCGGTCGTATTGGGGCTATGGTGAGTGTGCAAGCATCAATGACGTCATACTTTACTCAAAACATTTTGGAATGCGAATGATAAAAAAGGAATATAGGAGTATTGAGGTGGCCTGGGTGGAAACGATGTATGGGTTTCTCGTCATGACTCCTGCTTTATTCTACAATTATTTTGGAAGCGTTCTTATTGGTGTCGGTGTTTTGGTTTTTACTGCCTTTTCTATGTATCTATGTCGTCCTGTGAGGTTTCTTTTTTTTGCTGATGCCTTTTTTAGATTTGCAATTTGTTTTTCTTATGCTGTTTCCTTTTTTGTTTTTGCTTTGATGATTGTGAGTTCCTTTGGTTATTTTGCAATTATTTGTGCTGTGGTTTTGTCGGCTTTTACATTTATATTTATGTGGCTCTATAAGCTAGAAAAAAAGCTTGAAGGGTTTGGTTGGAAAAACGTGGAGAAGTAGACGTGCCCATGTTAAGAGGAAGAATCGTTTGGCGGGGAAAAGGGTGTTGTTCTGGAAGACTGGTTTTTAATGATCATTCAATGAATTGTGCCGGGCCAAGCATGCAAGCCAGGGTGTTGTCAGAATCCACTGTGATACCAGTAACGGCATGATTTATCTGCGTGTGTGATTCATAGACATCCTTTCAATATGCTCGGGAGTCATGAACAGAGAAATTCGGCAGCGATTGCAGTGGGTCAAGCTTTACGAGGAGCACGGGGGGCGGTTATGTGTGTCGCCGCTGCGGTATATCTAGACCGGCCACTTCGAAAGTGGTGGCGAAGATACCAAGAGGCTGGTTTGGCCAGCCTAGAAAGCCAAAGTAGGCGCCCTCTACGCTCTCCTGCCGCCAAAATCGACCCATATGAGGAGGGGCTCATGGAGTACGGCATCAAGTTTCGGCCAAATAAACCAGGCTCCCCTCATCTGAATGGGAAAGTAGAGAGGTCTCAGAAAACCGAAAAGTTGGAGTTTTACGCAACTATCGAAATGGAGTCTGATGAGCTTCCGGATCGCCATTGCTGAATGGCAGCACTATTACAACTGGGGCCGCCCTCACAGCGCTCATGGAGGTAAGAGTCTGATGGAACGTTTCTTCGATTTAATCCACGACACGCCTTTCTGGGATGAGGTGTACGACCTCTATGATCCTGAGAAAGAGCGGATACATGATCCAAACTACAAGCTCGACCTACGGCTAGAAAAAGTGAAACGATCTCTATGAATCACACATGCTGGGCGTGCCGCTCTACAACTACAGCTACCCGGCGGCGTTCAAGGACTGGATCGATCAGATCGTGCGGGTGGAACGGACCATTTCCTTCGACCCCTCGAACCTGGACCATCCGATGGGGCCATTGCTCAACGATCGCCCCCGCCACGCGGTGATTTTGTCGTCCCGGGGCGGTCACGGTCTGGGCGCCGGCGGCCCGCTGGCGCACATGAATCACCTGGAAGCCAGTGTCCGCACCGCGCTGGGATTGATCGGCATCGAATATTTCCATGAAGTGGCCATCGAGTATCAGGAGGAGGGCGGCGAACGGTTACAGCGCTCCATTCGCGACGCCCTGGCGGAGGTGGAGAGTCTGGTGGGCCGCCTGCAATCGACAGGCGATGAGTTCAAACAAGAACATAATCAATGTCACGCTCGAATCGCATCAGGCGTACATCCACGGTGACGTTGAGCGTTTCAAGAGCCGCCGCTCGCGCCCGGCCTTCGGCGCTGGCGCGGTAGAGATGCGGTGTCATCGCCAACAGGTCGGCGATGGGTTGCGCGCCGGCCAGCTTGAGCGGATAGCGAATCGTCTCGGTCCCCAGCAGGGTAAAGCCCGGTGGCGTTTCCGGGTGGTCCGCGCGCTCCGGCTTGAGTGCCGGATAGATGATCTCGCGCAGCTCACGCAGATGATCGGGCCCGGCATCGACCTGCAACAGCACGCCGCCGGGCTTCAGCACGCGCGCGAACTCGTCATACATGGGAAAGCCGAACAGGCACAGCAGCCGGTCGAGCGTGGCCGGTAGCACGGGGAGCCTGGCGTTGCTGCCCACGACCCAGCGGGCGTGTTTATCCTGTTTCGCGGCGGCCAGCACCGCCGGTTTGGAAATATCCACCCCGATTAGTGCCAGGGGCGGCGTTCCATCGGCGAAACGGGCCAGTTCACGCAGGTAGTGGCCCTCGCCGCAACCGGCATCGAGACAGTGAGCCATCGTATCCGCCGATAGCCCTTCCAGCGCCGCGCGGCTCACCGCTTCGGCAATCGGGAGGTAATGACCCGCGGCGAGAAAGCGCTGACGGGCCGCCACCATTTCCGTGCTGTCGCCCGGGTCGCGTGACCGCTTGCGCTGCACCGGAAGCAGGTGGACGTAGCCCTGGCGGGCGATATCGAAACTGTGGCCGGCGGCGCAACGCCAGGTGCGGTCACATTGCCGCAGTGGCTCGCCATCCAACGGGCAGGCCAGCGCCTGAAAAGGGGTAATGTTCATGGTTGGCCGCGTGCCCCGCATGATGCTACGAAGAGCCCGCCGATAGACGGGCTCTGAAAGGCTTCATTCTACCCTGTGAGGCTTTTTAAAACCGGAAAAGCATTTATAAATCAATAAGCGGCCGGGGGACGACTCCGATGGGATGGTCCGTTCACCCTAGGGGAGGGCGATCCAGATCATCAACAGACCGGCGGCGAGGCCGAGGAAGAACAGGCCCCATAGAGTGCCGATATTGGTTTCGTCGCCGAATTTGTCGGAGAGTTTGATGGCGCGGGCGAACAGGGCGATGCCGGACACCGCGCCCAGGATCAGCAGCGCCAGACCGACGATCAGAAGAATAATGTCGAAGGGAGTCATGGTGGTCCTTATTCCACGTCGAATTCGCGCACGCCTTTATGGGTGCGGCACTCTTCCACGTACTGGCGCAGTTTCTCGCGCAGCTCCTCGCCGTTTTCGATGGCCCGGATGGTGACCACCGGGCTGGTGCGGTCGGAGGTGCGCAGGATCACGTTGCCGAGGGAAAACAGACGCAGAAAGAAAGGTTCTTCAAGCTGGTAATCGCGGACCCGGTACAGCTCCAGCTCGTTGGTCTTGCGGTTGAGCACGCCGTAGCGGGTGCGCAGCCGCTGGGTGGTGAGTTCGTACTTGGTGTACTTCACCTCCAGCCAGCGCCACAGGGCGATAAACAGCGGGATCACCAGGAAAAACAACAGCCCGCACACAATGAAGGTGCCCAGGTTGACCACCTGGGAGGGGGTGCCGTACCAGACGTCTTTCTCTTCGCGCATGGCCATCTCTTTGTCTTCGATAGCCGGTTTGTACCATTGACGGCGGCGTGGCTCGACGCCGTTTTACAGTTTTAGAGGAATTTTGCGGGATTTGACGCCGATGGGCCGGGTCAGGCGTGGGCGCCTTTGTGGAACAGAAGGGTGCCGGCGGCCACCAGCAGCACGGCCAAACCGAGGAACGGCGGCGGTGCTTCGCCCAGGGCAAGGATGGCGATCAGGCTGCCGACCACGGCGGCCACGGTGCCAATCTGGCTCAGGTAAACCGGGCCGGCCATTTTCTGCAGCACGAAGTAGAACGAATACAACACCGAGAATACCCCCACCTCCACCCACAGCAGGCGCACGGTGTCGCGGTTGGCCAGCAGCTCCGCGCTTTGCTCCGGTTCGAGCAGCAGTACGCAGGGCACCAGCATCAAGGCAGCACCGATCTCCATCAACCCGGCCAGAAACAGCGGCGAGGTATTCGCCGGCCAGCGCAGAGAGCGGTACACATTACCGGCGGCGAGCATCATCGGCATGGCCAGTACTAGCAGGGCCCAGCCCGGTGAAGCACTGGCGCTGCCCGCCTTGGCGGCGGCCAGCAGGAGGCCGCCGGCCAGGCCCAGGGCCACGCCGGTGAAGCGCAGCAGTCTCACCCGCTCAAGGCGCATCAGCGTGGCGATGATCCAGGTGAACAGCACCGGGAAGGCAAAGCTCATGGACAGGTAGCCGGCGCCCACATGGCGCACCGCGAGAAAACCCAGCGCCGTGGGGGCCGCCAGCAGAAAGCCGGAGACCAGGCCGTATTCCAGGGTGCGGCGGTTGATGGGCATGGGCTGGCGGGCCAGTGCGGAGAGCGCGGTGAGGATAAGCCCGGCGCCGCCGATGCCCACCATCAGAAAGGTAAGCCGGGGTGCGCCGGCCTGGTCCGCCAATTTGGCGAGAATCAGGGAAAGACCTAGGAAGGTGCCCACCAGCAGCAGGCAAGCGAACGCCGCCGGTCCGGCCTTGCCGGTGCCTGTAAGGTTGGACATAACCTTCTCCGTGGCGGGGGTGGGCGGAATTAAAAAAGGCGCGCCACACGGGCGCGCCAAGAGGGTTACACGGGGTGGACCAGTGCGTTATCCAAGAGCAGGTTGTCGTAGATGGCACGCCGTTCCTGGAGTTTGAGCTCGCCGTTTTCGAACACGAAGCGGTCCAGGTAGCAGCCCACCTGGTGCAGGGTAGCGGTGGGCTGGTCCATCAAAACCTGGGTGAGCATGTAGTTGGCGCCGGCGACGATGGTGCCGTCGTCCTGGGGCTCGGCGTAGGTGTTGGTGACGAAGTGCCGTAAATAACGGGGCGCGAACATGGAGGTTTCCAGAATCGCCAGGGCGCGGTCCTTGAGCATGCCCTTGCCTTCGCAGTACACCAGGCCCACGGGGAGCTTCGCGGTGTGGTTTTCCCGGGCCGAGATCACGTAGTAGGCATCCTCGGTGAAAAATTCCACCCAGTCGTGCAGGCGGCCGTCGTCCAGGGCGCGGCAGTAGTCAGTGTTGAAGCGCTCGATGGCGTGGACCAGTTGCGCCTGGTCGAGCCCGGGAGCGGCTTGGGTTTTTTTGATGGCTTCCATAAGAATCTCCCTTATTCGATGTCCAGGGCCTTGCGCCAGCTTTTGTACATGGCGCGGATGGCGGATTCGGAAATCAGCGTATCGGCGGTGCCGGCGGGGGTGTCCGGGTCCAGCGCCACCAGGTGCTCACCCGGTTGGGTCCGCTTCATGCCGTCCTGGACGAACTTGATCGCTTCGTTGTCTTCCAGACCGAGGAAACCGGCGGGGCCCATCAGGTTGCCTTGCCGCAGACGATGGCGGGTCATTTCCTCGTCGTCGTCGGCGAAGCCGAACATGGTCCAGTTCATGACGAATTCATCGGGGCCGCTGGGCACGATCTGACGCACGCCCAGGGTGTTCATTTCCCGCTGCACGATCAGGTTCGGCCAGACGGTGAGCATGGTCACGCTCCAGTCCGAGTTGAACTCGGGGATGAAGTCGAGCATGTCCTCGCGCTCCAACTGGAACTCCGGACGATAGGCGCGCATTTCCTTGCGGTTTTCCTCGCTGACGTTGCTGCCATCGCTTTTCGCCGAGGCCATGGCGCCGTGCAGGCCGGTTTCATCGCAGATCATTTGCGACTTGTTGCCGGCCACCAGCAGACCGAAGCTGACCAGGAAGGTGTGCAGCAGGGTGGCGTGGTAGGGGTCCTTAAGGTTCTCGTGGTAGAGCTTCCAGTTGCCCGGCAGGGAGTTGCGGTAGTAGCCCAGCAGCTTCAGCTCGCGGCCGTCGAAGGTGGCGTCGAACTCGCGCAGCATGTCCGGGCCCAGGTAGTCTTCCAGCGGCTTCATGTCGTGGTCGAAGGACGCGAACACCACGCCGTGGCGGGTGGTCACCTTCAGTTTGGTGGGGCCATGGTCGCAGGTCTTGAAGTCCTTGGGCATGCCGCCTTTGCCGTCCACGCCCCGCCGGAAGGGTACCCCGGCCAGGTTGCCCTTCAGGTCATAGGACCATTGATGGTAGGGGCACACGAACTCTTCCGCGTTGCCGCGCAGGTCACGGCAGAACTGGGCGGCCCGGTGGGAACAGCGGTTGACGAACACATTGATGTCGCCGTCTTCGTCGCGGCTGACCACCACCGGCGTCGGGCCCACGTTGCTCTGTTTGAAATCACCAGCGTTGGGTATTTCCACTTCCAGGGCCACATAGTTCCAGGTCGAGCCGTGGAAAATGCGCTCCACTTCCAGTTCGAAAATGTAGGGGTCGGTATATACCCAGTCCGGCACGCGGGTCAGACCTTCCCGGGGCCAGACATAGTAGTTGGACAGATCGCTCATCGTTCCTCTCCGGAGTGGGGCGGGCAGTCGGGCATCACCGGCGGCGCCGGCGGTGTTTTCCAAAAGGCGGTTCAGGGCATCCACGGACAGGCCCCGGCGCAGCCATTCACGACCCCGGCGGATGGCGCCGGGGTCGTTGAAGGCGATCACCCCGGTGAGGCGCTCGCCATTGTGAAAGTACAGGGTTTCGGCACCGTTCGAGCCGGGTTTGGCGACCATCTGGTCGTCCGCCGTGGGCAGGCCCAGCATCTGGATGTTGTGCGCGAACTGGTCGCTCCAGAACCAGGGTACGACGTCGTGGGCGGTGTCCTGGCCGGCCATGGTGCGGGCGGCGGCGGCAGCCTGTTCCTGGGCGTTCTGCCAGGATTCCAGCCGCAGCAGGGTGCCGTCCTCGCGGCGGGTGACGGCGACATCGCCGGCGGCGAACACGCTGTCCAGGCTGGTGTGGCCGTAGCGGTCCACCACGATGCCGTTATCGATTTCCAGGCCCAGGCTCTCCGCCAGGGCGGTTTCCGGAATCACGCCGATGCCGACCAGGACGCTGTCCACCTGGAGGGTGTCGCCGTTATTCAGTTTGAGGGCCACGCCGCCGTCGGCGGCTTCAAAAGCGGTGGTCTGCACATCGGTGAGGATGCGCACGCCGTTCCGTTCGGCCAGCTTGTGCACGCGCAGTGCCGCTAGCGGATGCAGCGCGCGGCTGCAGATGCGCGGCGCGGCTTCCACGAGGGTCACTTCGCAGCCCCGTTGGCGGGCGGCGGAGGCCACTTCCAGGCCGATAAAGCCGCTGCCGATAATGGCGATATGGCGGCCGGGTTGCAGGGCGCGCTTGAAGGCGATGGCGTCTTCCAGGGTACGCAGGCTGTGCACCGCCGACAGGTCGGCCCCCGGGATCGGTAGTGGCCTCGGCGAGGCTCCGGTAGCCAGCAGCAGTTGATCGTAGGCGTGGGTTTCGCCGTTGCTGGCGGTCAGCGTTTTCCGTTCCGCGTCGATGGCGGCCACGGTTACGCCCAGGTGCAGCTCAATGTTCAACTGCTCCGCCGCCGGCCCGTCCAGCAGGGTCGGCCCATGCAGCGGGGCTTCACCGAGCAGGATCGCCTTGGACAGCGGCGGGCGCTCGTAGGGCAGCGCCTGCTCGCGGGCAAACAGCTTCACGGTGCCGGTAAAGCCGGCGTCGCGCAGGGCGCGGGCGGCGCTGGCCGCGGCCTGGCCGCCGCCGACAATGACGAAGCAGCGGTCATCGCGCTCCTCGGCCATGGCGATGCGGTTGTCGGCGGGCGCCTCGGCAATCTCCGCCGGGCGGCTGACATCCACGAACACCTGGCCGTCTTCCACCTTCACCGCGTAGGTGTCGAGATCCTTGTTCACTGGCCCGGACAGAGCTTTGCCGGTACGTACATCGAACACCGCCTGGTGCAGCGGGCATTCCACGCAACCGTCTTCCACGAAGCCGTCGCTGAGCAGAGCGAACTGGTGTGTGCAGATGTTGCCGGTGGCCAGGTAATCCTCGCCGAACCGGTACAGCGCTACCGCCACCTTGTCGATGGTGACGGCCATGACGCCGCCGTCGGGGGACAGGTCCCCGGCGTTTTCTATCAATGTCCAGGCCATGATGATCGTCCTCGATATTTAATCAGTATACTTCCTATTTGTTCGTGAGGGTACACCACCGCCCCCTTCCGGTCAGTGCAATAGCTGAGGCAGGAAGGTGGACAGGGGCGGGAACAGGGTGACCAGGGCCAGGACCACCAGATTGACCAGCAGGAACGGCCAGATACCGGCGATGATCTCCGTTACCGGTACGCGCAGGGCGCTGGAGGCAACGAACAGATCCAGCCCGAACGGGGGCGTGATGGTGCCGATGGCCACGTTCAGTACCACGATGATGCCGAATTGCACCGGGTCCACGCCCAAGGCCATGGCCACCGGCGCCAGCACCGGCACCAGCACGATCTGCATGGATACCGGGTCCATGAACATACCGGCGATCAGGAATACCACGTTCACCACCAGCAGGAACTGCAGCGCGGTGATGTTGGCGTCGGCGATGAAGCCGCCGATGGCGGCGGGTACGCCGGCCACGGTGACCAGGTAGCTGGCGAAGCTGCCGACCGCCAGGATGATGAACAGGGTGGTTGTGACCAGTGCCGAGGATTCCGCCACCTTGGCCACGCCCTTCCAGCTCAGTGCCCTGGTGATCAGGGTCTCCACCAGCAGCGCGTAGAGCGCCGCCACGGCGGCCGCTTCGGTGGTGGTGAACGCGCCGCTGTAAATGCCGCCGAGAATGATCACCGGCATGCCCAGGGGCAGCAGTGCCGCGCTTACCGCCTTGCGCCGGGTCTCACGGTCCGCTTTTTCCTGCAGCTTGGGGGCATCGCGCAGGCTGCGGATGTGCACGTAAACGGAAAAGCAGAATGCCAGCAGGCAGCCCACGGCCAGACCGGCGGCGAACAGATCGATGATCGAGGTGCCGGTGAGCCAGCCATAGATGATCAGGGTGATGCTGGGTGGCACCAGCAGGGAAACCTCGGCGGTGGCGACGATCAGGCCTACCGCGAAGGAGCGGCTGCTGCCGGTCTCGATCAGGCGTGGGAACAGGATCTTGCCGAGCCCGGCCACGGTGGCCGGTGCCGAGCCGCTCACCGCGCCAAACGCGAAGCAGGCCCCGGTGGTGGTATGGCCGAGCCCGCCCCGGCGATGGCCGATGAATGCCTCCACCATGCCGGTGAGACGGGCGGCGATGCTGCCCCGCGCCATTAGTTCGGCGGCGAAGATGAACAGTGGGATGGCCAGCAGGGTGGACTGGTTTATACCGCCGATCATCTTCTGGATCATCACGATGTCGGGCAGGTTTTCCAGGAACAGATGCTTACCGACCAGGCCGGATACACCCAGCACCAGGAAAATTTCCGCGCCGGCGATGAACAGCGCCACGGCGACGCAGGTTACGAGAAACGGTTTCATGAACAATCCTTGCCGTCGGGGCTCATTCGGCGTGGTCGTCCGGCGCCGGCCGATGGGTGGGAAACAGCACGTAGCGCAGATAACGCAGTGTCAGCAAAGCCATGCCCAACGGTAGCGCCGCGTACAACCAGCCCATGGAAATATCCAGCATGTTGCTGACCTGGCCGGTGGCGACGATGCGCTGCAGAAACTGCCAGCCGAGCACCGCCACGTAGGCGCAGAACAGCGCGCCCACCAGATCGAGAACGCGCTGAATCCACAACAGCAAGGCCGGGCCGATGAACCGTTGCAGCAGGTTCATGGACACATGGCGTCCCTTGTCCATGGTGTATCCCAGGCTCACGCAAACCAGCCAGACAAGCAGAAAGCGGGACAGCTCCTCGATACCGTCGAAATGCCGCGCCAGGCCGGGGGCCAGATTGTAGAGAATCACGTTGAGGCCGTAGAGGCAGGGCAGGGCCAGCATCAGACAGACCATCAGGGTCCGTTCCGCGAAGGCCAGCCCGGCCCAGAACTTGATCCACATGAGCCGCTCCGGAGCGCCGTTATTGAGTGATGTCGTCGTACACGCCTTCGTACAGGTCGATCAGCTCCTGCCCTTTGTCACCGGCCTGGTCGAGAAAGGCATCCCGGGCGGCGGGGTACATTTTGTCGCGCAGGGCCTGCTGTTCGGCGGCATCCAGCTCATTGATGGTAAGGCCGGAGGCTTTGATTTCTTCCAGAGCATGCTTCTGGTTCTCACCTTTCACGCGGGCCAGTTCCAGAGCGTTATCGGTGAATACCTGGCGCACGGTGTTCTTGTCGTCGTCGGACAGGCCAGACCAGAAAGTGGGGCTGAACAACACCACGTTTTCCACCACGCCATGGGCGGACAGCAGCAAGTATTTCTGTACTTCGTGGAATTTCATCCGGGCGATGGAATCCAGCGGGTTCTCCTGGCCGTCGACCACGCCGGTTTGCAGGGAGGTATAAACATCACCGAACGGGATCGGCATGGCCTGGGCGCCCACTGCTTCGAACTGGGCGCGCAATACGCGGGAATCCATGATACGGAATTTCTGGCCTTGGAAGTCGTCGATGCCCTCCAGTTTCTTGTTGGAGGTGAAATGCTTGAAGCCGCCAGGCCACAGGGCCACGGCCACGAAGCCACGATCCTTGAAGGAATCGAGCAAGGCTTTGCCGAACTTGCTTTTGCGGAGCTGGTTGGCCTGGTCGTCGTTGGTGGGCAGTAGATAGGGGATATCGAGGATCGACACAAGCGGGTTGAAGCCGCCGATGAAGGCGGCGGGTACCACCACTGCATCCTGCATGCCCAACTGCACCGCTTCGGTCATGGCGCGGGCATTACCCAGTTGCGAGGACGGGAACACGGAAAAGGTCACCCGTCCGTCGGTTTGTTCCGCGATTTGCTCGGCGCTGAGTTTGAGGACCTGGTCCAGGGGTTGGCCGGAGGCCTCCACATGGCCGACGCGGGCTGCCTGGCCGAGGCCGGGCAGAGTGAGGAGCAGTGTGCCGAGAATGAGAAGACCGTGGCGTAAGGCTGCGTATGCTTTCATCGTTCGATACCTATTGCTGCGTTGTTAATAGTCAGTATGCTGATTGGTTGCCTGGGGCTAAGGGGGGATTAGCAAGCCCCGTGCCAGACAACGATGCCGCAAGTCCTTGGTTTGATGGACTTTTGGCAGCGGTCCTCGACTTTTTTTGTATACTAGAGCACTTGGCTGGTGCGTTTGCACCGCTTCGGTTCAAATGGCGGGTCGCTGCGCCTTATTTTTATATTCGTGATGCGTTTTTGGGTCGCTATTCAGAGTTTAAGAAGGCGTTTGGCGTTGCCTCGGCATACTTTCTCTCGCACCGCGTCACTCATCGGTGCTTCCTCGATGAAGCGGGCCGCCAGTTCGGTGGATTCATAAGGGTAATCCACGGAGAACAGAACCGCGTCCTCGCCCATCTCGCCGATGGCGGCCATCAGGGTGGGGGCCGAGCACACGCCGGAGGTGGTGATCACGATATTGCGACCGAAATACCGTGAAGGTGGCAATTCCAGGGACACGCCCTGGGCGTACACCGGGAAGCGGCTGTCGAAACGCCAGCGCATGAACGGCAGACCTTCGCCCATATGACCCAGGATGATCTTCAGGTCCGGGAAGCGATCGAACACGCCGCCGAACAGCAGGCGCAGGGCATGGGTACCGGTTTCCACGCCCCAGCCCCAGACCGCGCCGGCCAGTTCCGGGTGGCCACGCATGGAATCCACTTCCTTCCAGGGGTTGATCGGGTGCAGGTACATTGGCACGTCCAGATCCTGCATGCGTTCCCAGAACACATCGTAGGCCGGGTCGTCGTAGTAGGCGCCGTTGGTATGGCCGTTGATCAGTGAGCCCTTGAAACCGAGTTCGCGCACCGCGTGTTCCAGTTCGTCGGCGGCGGCCTTCGGGTCCTGCATGGCCAGGGTGGCGAAGCCCGCGTAGCGGTCCCCATGGGGCGCAATGCGTTCAGCCAGGTAATCGTTGTTTTCGCGGGCGCGGCGGATTGCCCGGGCGGTATCGGCTTCCGCCTGAACGCTGGGCCCGGACTGGGAAAGCACCACGGTTTCGATACCGTGGCGATCCATCTCTTCCAGACGCAGACGGTCGAAATCGTCCAGGCGCGCGGCCAGGTCGCCCTGGTTGGCGGTATCGATCTTGTCGAAAAACATGGCGGTGTATTCCTGAAAACCCGGTGCCATGAAGTGCTCTTCCAGAGCGATTTTTCTAATCGTGGTCATGAAGAAACCCTTTTTCTTGCAGGTGTGCGAGGAAGTCGGCGCCGTCGATCACGTCGCCGTACTTACCGTTGATGTCGAACAGGTTGGCCTCGTGGGGTTGCGGGTGGCGGTCGCCTACTGCCTGGCGGATGACCATGACGCGGAAGCCGTGCTGAAGGCCGTCCACCGCCGAGGCGCGGATACAGCCGCTGGTTGAGCAGCCGATCAACACCAGGGTATCGATGCCGAGGGCGGTGAGGGTGGCGGCCAGGGAGGTGCCGAAGAAAGCGCTGGCATACTGTTTGGTGATTACCAGCTCGTTATCGCGCGGTGCCACTTCGTCACAGAATTCCGCCAGCGGATTGCCGTCCACCATGGCCTTCATCACCGGCGCTTTTTTCACCCAGACGCCACCGTCAATGAATTGCCCTGGCTGGTAACGGATGTTGGTGTGGATCACCGGAATGCCGGCCCGGCGGGCAGCGGCCAGGGCCTGGGCGGCGTGGGGCAGGGCAGCCACCACGCCGGGGGCATGAAGATCGGCGCCTTCGGTGGTGTAGGCCTTCATGAAATCAATACTGAGCAGAGCGGCGCGCTCGCCGAAGCCGATGCGCGTGTCCCAGACGCCGGCGTAGTTGTCACTGGGGGAGCTCATGATGCCTTGACCTCCGGCGTCGGATAGCGGCCGCTGAGCAGGGCACCAGCGCCGGGCACCACCGGTTCCAGGCCGAGCCGGTCGAGCATGCCGCGCACGGTGCACACGGCGGTGGACACCACCGGGATGCCCAGTGCGTCTTCCACGGTCTGGATCGCCGGCAGCGAGGGCATTTGCACGCAGGCCGACAGCACCACCGCGTCGACGCCGGCGGTCTTCAGTTCGGCGACGTCCTCGATCAGCTTCAACGGATCGCGACGACCCACTTCCAGATTGTCGGGTATCTCGAAGCAGCGCCAGTCGCTCACTTGCACGCCTTCATGCTCGATGTAGGCCACCACCTTCTCGGTGAGCGGCTTCATGTAGGGCGCCAGCAGTGCCACTTTCCTGGCGCCGAGAATCTCCAGGCCTTCCACCAGGGCGCCGGCGGAGGTCATCACCGGCGCGTCGCAGTGGTTGTCCCGGGCGGCCTGGCGCAGTTCCGCCTCGGTCTGGCGGTGGTAGCCCAGACCCTGGGCCATGATCGCCACCAGGCAGGCGGTACTCATCACGTCCACGCGGGCGTCCGCCAGTTCCGCGGCGCAACGCACGCCCTGGCTGTTCATGGCCTTCAACTCCTCCGGCGTTACCTTGTGCATGCGCATGCGGCTGGAGTGGAAGGTGAAGCGTTCCGGGAAACGGCTTTCCCGGGCGTGCAGCATGGCCGGGATTTCCGTTTCCATGGTGGTGTTGGAACTGGGGACGATCTGTCCGATGCGATAGGTGGTCATGGCGGAGTCCTGTAGCGGGCGTCGGTTAGAGGGGCTGGCCGAGCAATTCGGAGAGCGCCTGGAAAAAGCCCTCGAAATCGTCCCAGGGGATCATGTGGCCGGCATTGCCGGCGCGGGCGATGCGCAGGCCCGGCGCCAGTTGGCGCAGCTCTTCTTCGTCCTCGGGCTGAATCACGCCGCCGCGACCGGCCACCATCAGGCCAAGGTCCAGATTGCTCAGCGCCGGCAAGTCGGCGTGCACGTCGTCCTGGTGGAAACCGTCGAAGCTTTCGCGCACCGCGCGCGGGTCGCAGGTGTGCAGCCATTCGGCGCGTAGCCGCACTTGTTCGTCGCTCCAGGTGGGGCAGTAGTGGCGCATGCGCTCGCCGTCGATACCGCGCTGGCATTCAAGGATGGAGTCCTCGTACCAGGGCCAGGCACTGGGATATTCGCGGCGCCCGGGGCCGGAAACCGGCGGGTCCACCAGCATCAGACGGCGGATACCGCTGGCATCGCCACCACGGCGGGCGGCACGGATGCCATGGCGAGCGCCCATGGAGTGGCCGACCAGGGTGACATCGGCCAACGCCAGGGCGTCGATCAGCGCAAGAATGTCGTCGGCGCAGGCATCCAGGCCATAGTCCAGATGGTCGCCGCTTTCCGAAAGGCCGCGGCCGCGTACGTCGAGCACCCAGGTGTCGAAGTGCCGGCCCAGGCGCTCGGCGACGAACTCCCAGGTGATCGCCGGGCTGGTGATACCCGGGATCAGCAGCAAGGCCGGGCCCTGGCCGCCATAACGCAGGAAATGCTGGCGGATGCCGTTAGCGTGAATCTGGCCGCCGTACTGAAAAGTGCGGGTCATGGTGCCTCCCCGAACAAAAAAAGGGCGCCCCCCGGCTCCTGGCGGGGCCGGGGGGCATGGAAGTCACTGGAATATATATCAGTATACTTCCTAATTTCAAGGAGGGTCTCGCCGAAGAGGTGTTTACTAAGCCTTTGTTTTTAATGTGAAAAAATATCGCATCCGGTCCGTGTCGCCAAAATAATATAATCAGTGTGCTTCCCAAATGGCGGTAATCCCGGATGCCAAGGGTTCATCGGGAGGGGGGTCAGGTGGGATGAAAAACGGCACGCCCAAGGTGGTTATTGGCGCTGACCAGCCGCATCAGCATCATGATGAAGGCGTTCTGATCTTCAGGGGGCAGCGGCGCAAGCAGCTTTTCCTGTGCCCGGCGCATGCTGTCGTACATCTCCTTGGTGACCCGCTCGCCGTCCGGGGTGAGCCGGCTCAGCTTCATGCGACGGTCGCGCTTGCTGGGGTGGCGGCTCACCAGTCCGCGCTTTTCCAGGCGGCGCAGAATGTCCGCCGCGTTGCTGCGGTCGATGCCCACTTCCTGGGCGAGGGAGATCTGGTCGATGTCCGGGTGTTCCCGCAGCTCGGTGAGAATACCGTACTGAACCGGTGTCAGATCGAACTCCTCGCATTCGCTGAGGAACAGCGCATAGTGAATCTGATTGAGGCGTCGGATCAGAAAGCCGGCCCGGCTCCATAGCGGCATGGTTTCCGAGTCCAGCGGCAATGGGTTGATGGGCCCTTTGTCTTGCTTCTTCATTACCCCTGTTTCCTCCAATGATCGGGGCCGGCGTCGCGCGGGCGCCGGCCGGGGGGACACGGTTGATGGGAGTGTCGGGTTCGAGGCAGGCAAATAGTGCATGTTTTTCCTGTTCCCGTCGAACCGGTGTCGGGCTCAGCGTGTCAGGGCCCGGCGCAGGGTGCGGGCCGGCGGTTCGCCGAAGCGGGCGCGGTAGGCGCGCGAGAAATTGCTGACGTGCCCGTAGCCCACCCGCGCCGCCACCACCTTGACCGGTGCTTCGCCGGTTTCCAGCAGTCTCTGGGCTAGGTCCAGGCGTTCACCGCGAATGAACTCCGCGCAGGAGCGTCGTTCCCGATGCTGAAATAACTGATTGAGACGGCTTTCGGACAGGCCGGCGCGGTCAGCCAGGGTGGGAATCGACAACGGGGCGCCCGGGTCGTCGAGAATGGATTCGCGGATTTCCCGGAAGGCCTGCTCCTCCCAGGCGGGCAGTTCCTCCGACGTCGTGCTGTCGCAATAATTTTCCAGAATTTCGGACAGGAACAACAAAGCCGCGCCCTCCATCTTCATGCCGCGACACAGGCCCTGGGCGTGTACCGCGAACAAGCTGGTGGCGAGCTGCCGAAGGCGACCGCTAGGATGCAGGGCGCGCACCGCCACCTTGTCACCATAGTCGCCGAGAAACGGCGCCAGGGTGGCCGGCAGCTCGCCGCCCAGATGCTCGCGCAGTACATCCAGGGTACAGGCCACGCCAATGTGTCGGACCTGTTCGCCCCGACTCAGGTGAAAGCAGGTGCCGCTAATGTCGGTGCGCACCAGCAGGGCGCGCTCGGGCGTCACCTTGTGTTGGCTGCCGTCGGGGAGCGCCATGCCGGACTGGCCCTGAATATGGAAAATGCTACCGATCCAGGGCTGCTGAAAGGTGGGGCGATCCAATTGCAGTGCGCAATCCTCTCCTGCCCGATAATCAACCCGGTACAACACCAGGCCGCTGGCCAGTTCCAGCCGTTCCATTCTTCCCCGCACGCCAGGCAGCTCGAAGCGCTCCCCTCCACCCATTTCCAGCTCATGGACAGTGTCCGTCTGGTTGTTTTTTCCGCTCACTCCGGGGCCCCCTTTTAGATCATCCCTGTTGTCTTTTTTGAATGATAACTTTCACGAAATTCATAAAACGATGCCGTGGTGAGGCGACCGGCGCCTTGCTATTTTTCTGCACCATCGTTGATAAAAATACCGAATCGAGGGTGCGATGTCCTGTTCTCCTTCCGGCCCTTGGGGGGCTGCTTTTATTCAAAAAAAATACATCGGGTTGTGTTTTTCCATGGTGCTGTTGCCGGCGATGGCGTCGGCGGTGTCCGGTACGCCGGGCGCCGGTGGCAGCGGTTCAGATGGCGTGCGCGGCGGCGCTGGGGGCGAGGGCGGCGGCGCGATGATCAACGCCGATGCGTCGCTGTCCATCGGCGCCGGCACCGAGTATGAAGGGGGCGCGGGTGGTCAGGGACATGCACTGGATGGCTATTACGATGCCGCGGACACCGCCGTCTTCGGCTTGGACGGAGCGGCATCGCTGGCCGGCCAGAGAGGTATCGCCGCCGGTGACAGCTTCAGTATCACTATTGATGGTGTAACGAAAACCATCACGATCAGCGCCACCGATACTTTGCCGGACATCGCCAACAAGATAAACGGTGCCTTCGCCGGCGGTCGTATCAGCGCCTATGCCACGAACCGTGGCGGCAGCGATTACCTGTCGATCACACAGACGGCGTATCTCTACAACATCGAGATGAACGACGTGACCAACACGCCGCTGGCGGCCCTGGGGCTCGACCGGGTGCTGGCCCGGCCGTTTGATCACGGTGGGCATGGTGGCGCCGGTGGCGACGGGTTGGTGCGGCAAGGGGCGGATCGGGTCACCGATAATGCCGGCGAGCTGTACGGTGGCCAGGGCGGCGAAGGCGGCTTCTCGGACTATTACGTGGCCGGTGAAGGGGGCCGGGGCGGCGTTGGCGGCGATGCTTTCCGTGACATGGACGGTGGCGGCACGCTAACCAATGAAACCAGTGGTTTCATTCAAGGTGGAAACGGCGGCGCCGGCGGTGTCGGCAGCACCTACGATTATCCCGCCTACGGCGGCGCGGGTGGAAACGGCGGCACCGGCGTGCGCATGGTGGGCGGTGCCCTGATCAACCAGGGCGACATTCTCGGCGGCGATGGCGGCCTCGGTGAGCAGGGCGGTGACGGGGGCACCGCCGGTGACGCGGTGTGGATCGACGATGCGGTGACCGTGCGGCAGTTATCCGGCGGTCTTTATGGCGGCTGGGGGGGTGACAGCGTTGGCGCCGGCGGCGATGGCGCCGATGGCGGCGCGGGCCTGCGCCTTACCGGAAGCGGCGCCAATGTAGAGATTCTGGGTGGCGAGGTGGTGGGGGGCCGGGGCGGCGATGGTGCCCAGAGTGGGGATGGCGGTGCCGGCATCGTCATGGACGGCGGCGATCTGATGATCGCCACCGGCGCCGAGGTGCAAGGTGGCGGCAGCGGTTTCGTCGGTTTCGGCATGGTGGCGGAGGGCGGCGTCGGCGTCAGCGGCGAGGATCTGGATGTCACCTTGGGCGGCACGGTGAGTGGCGGAACCCGCAGTGACGGCAGTAACCGCGCCGCTGCCATCCATTTCACCGGCGGCGCCAACCGGCTGACACTGCTGAGTGGCTTCCAGCAGAGCGGCGGGGTCCGGGCCGAGGGCGGCAATGATGTGCTGGCCCTGGGCGGCACCGACGACGGCATCTTCAATCTGGGCGACATCGGTACCGCGTTCCAGGGCTTCGAGGGCTTCGCCAAGCGCGGCGCCGGCACCTGGAGGCTGATCGGCAACGGTGCCCAGAACTGGTTGATCGAAGGGGGCACCCTGGCCGGCAACAGCGACGCGCTTCGGGGGGATGTGACCAACCAGGGCGTGCTGCGCTTTGAGCAGAGCCTGGACGGCGTCTACGCCGGCACCGTCAGCGGCGCCGGGGTGCTGGAAAAAACCGGCGCGGGCGTGCTGACCCTGAGTGGCGCCAATGGTCATGCCGGCGGCACCCTGGTCCGCGAGGGCGGCCTGTCGGTGGCCTCCGATGGCGCCCTGGGCGGCGGTGATCTGGGCCTGGATGGCGGCACGCTGATCGTTACCGGCACCGGCTTCGGCGGTACCGCCCGGCAACTGCAACTGGGCGCCGGTGGCGGCACCCTGGACGTGACCGTCGCCGGCCATGCCCTGATCTGGGACGGCCGCCTGGTCGGCCCGGGGGCTTTCGAGAAAACCGGTGCCGGCGATCTGGTGCTCACCGCCGCCAATACCTTTAGCGGCGGGCTGACCGTGAGCGACGGCACGCTCACCGGTGCCGCCGCCAGCCTGGGCAGCGGTGATATCGTCAATAACGCCACCCTGGTCATCGACCAGGCCGACGATGCCATGCTGAGCAACGGGTTCGCGGGCACTGGTGCGTTCCGCAAAGCCGGCACCGGCTGGTTGACGCTCGGCGGGGACGGCACCGCTTTCACCGGCGCCACGCGGATCGGCCAGGGTGGCCTGGCGGTAAACGGTGATTGGCGAAGCAGTGCCATGACCGTGGCCGACGGCGCCACCCTGGGCGGTAGCGGCCGGGTCGGCGCCACCGAGGTGGAAGCCGGCGGTACCCTGGCGGCGGGTAACTCCATCGGTACCCTGGCCGTGGACGGCGACCTGACCCTGAACAGCGGCGCCACCCTGGCGGTGGAAGTGGACCCGTCCGGTGGGGATGGTGACCGCGTCGAGGTGACCGGCCAGGCCAGCCTGGCCGGTTCGGTGGTCCATGTCGGCGCCGATGGCGGCTATCGCCCACTCAGCCAGTACACCTTTCTCCACGCCGATGGGGGTATTGTCGGCCAGTTCGACGACGTCTCCTCGGACTTCGCCTTTCTTGATCCGTCCCTGGTGTACGACAGCCATGATGTGAGCCTGCTGCTGGCGCGCAACAACGTGCGCTTTGCCAGCCTGGCGGAGACCGACAACCAGCGGGCGCTGGCGGCCTACGCGGAAACCCTGCCCACCGGCGAGGCCGCGCAACAGTATTTGCTGCCGCTCAGCGGAGCCCGGGTAGCGGCGGCGTTCGCGGCGCTTGGTGGTGACAGCCTGCTGGCCGGCCCCACGGTGGCGGTGGCGTTGCAGCGTCAGTTCGCGGATGCCCTGCGTCAGCGTGGCGGTGCCCTGGACGGCGGCTCGCGGGCCACGCTGAACGAGCGCCTGCAACGGGGGTTGCAGGCGCTGGCGGCACCCGGTAGTGGCGGCGAGCGCGCCGTAACCCCCACCGGGCTGACGCCGACCCGCGCGGCCGCCGACGGTGGTGACGAGCACGGCGGCGTCTGGGTGCAGGCGCGTTCCTCCCGTTACCAGGAGGACAGTGATTTCCCCACCGGCAATGCCGCCTACACTTTCCGGGGCGAGCAACTGGCCGTGGGCCTGGACGGGCGCCGGGGTGCCTGGCTGCTGGGCGCCGCCGTCGGGCGCGGGCAGGGCGAGTTTCACTATGATAACCGGGACGCGGATGGTGACCTGAAGGCCTGGTTCGCCGGCCTTTACGGACGCTGGCAGGGGAACGATGGGCTCTACGCGCGGGGCGACCTCAACTACGGCCGCGCCCGGGTGGATCACACTCGCACCATCGGTGCCGGGGTACTCGCCGAGTCCGACAGCGACCTGCGCAGCCTGCGTGTGGATCTGGAAGCCGGCGTCGATCTGATCCAGGGCGACCTTGTGTTGCGGCCCTATGGTCGCCTGGCCTGGACCCGGCTGGAGCGGGACGCCTTCACTGAAACCGGGGCCGGAGCGCTGGGGCTGGCCGTGGACGACACCACCCTGGGCGTGGGGGAAGCCGCCGTGGGGGTCGACGGCGCCCGTTACTTCCAGCTCGGGCGCCGGCGCCTGAGTCTGCACGCCGGGCTGGCCCTGGAGCGTGGCTTCGGTGACGCCCGTGCCGAGCAGGATGCCGCCTTCGTCGGGGCCGGGGGTGCCTTCCGGGTGGCCGGAGCCGAACGTGACCGCCTGCAGCTGGCCCCGCATCTGGGCGTGGGGCTGGCGGTGAATCCGGCTCTGTCCCTGTGGGCCGGTTATCAAGGCCGTCTGGGTGGCGAGCACCACAGCCAGGGGGCGCTGATCAGCGGCCGTCTTACCTGGTAACCCTTCCCCTCCCTTCTCTCGCCGTCGCCTTCCTCGCCCCGGGTTTGGACTGAATCCTCCGGGGCGTTTATGATTGCGCTCCTCCTGCATATTTCCGCGCGCCCGGCGGTTCTCCCGCACGTTCGGCCGGTCTTCACCGGCGTCCGCATCCGGCACAGAGGTACAGTCATGTTTACAGGCATCATTGAAGCCCAGGGACGGGTGGCGGCGCTGACCCCCGCCAACGGGGACGTGACGCTGCGCATCCAGAGCGCCGAACTGGATTTCGGCGACGTCAAACTGGGCGATTCGATCGCCGTCAACGGCGTTTGCCTGACGGTCACCGCCCTGGACGGCGGCGACGCCTTCAGCGCCGACGTGTCCGGCGAGACCCTGTCGCTGACCTCCCTGAAGCAAATCAAGGTCGGCAGCCGGGTGAACCTGGAGAAGGCGATGACGCCCTCCACGCGCATGGGCGGCCACCTGGTCAGCGGCCACGTGGACGGGCTGGGCACGGTCAAGGCGATGACCCCGGACGCGCGCTCGGTGCGCATCGACATCGAGGCGCCGGCGGAGCTGGCCCGCTACATCGCCCAGAAGGGCTCGATCACCGTGGACGGTATCAGCCTGACGGTGAACAGCGTGGACGGCGCGGTGTTCTCCCTGAACATCATTCCCCACACGCAGGAGGTCACCACCATCCAGGATTGGGCGGTGGGGACGCCAGTGAACCTGGAAGTTGATATCATTGCGCGCTACCTGGAGCGGCTGCTGCTCGGCGAGCGCGCCGCCCAACCCGGCTCCCAGGGCATTTCCACGGCCTTTCTGGCCGAGCACGGGTTTCTGAAATAAGGCGGACTTATGCAGTTGAACAGTATCGAGGAACTGATCGAGGACATTCGTCAGGGCAAGATGGTGATCCTGATGGATGACGAGGATCGGGAAAACGAAGGCGACCTGGTGATGGCCGCCGAGCACGTCACCCCGGACGCCATCAATTTCATGGCCCGTTACGCCTGTGGCCTGATCTGCATGCCGATGTCCAAGGAACGCTGCGAACAGCTCGACCTGCCGCTCATGGTCAGTGCCAACGGCAGCGGCTTCGGCACCAAGTTCACGGTCTCCATCGAGGCCCGCGAAGGGGTTTCCACCGGCATTTCCGCCGCCGACCGGGCGCGCACCGTGCAGGCCGCGGTGGCGCCGGACGCCAAGGCCTCCGACATCGTGCAGCCCGGCCACATCTTTCCGCTGATGGCCGAACCCGGTGGCGTGCTGCGCCGCGCCGGTCATACCGAGGCGGCCTGCGACCTGGCTTCCATGGCCGGCTGCGAGCCCGCCGGGGTGATTTGCGAGGTGATGAACCAGGACGGCTCCATGGCCCGTCGCCCGGACCTGGAAACCTTCGCCAAGGAGCACGGCATCAAGATCGGCACCATCGCCGACCTGATTCAGTACCGGGCCCTCAACGAGCAAACCATCGAGCAGGTTTCCGAGCACCCGCTGGATACCTGGTACGGCCAGTTCCGGCTGGTGGCCTTCAACGATACCGTGGATGGCCACCTGCACGTGGCCCTGGTGAAGGGCGAGATCCACGAGGACAAGGAAGTGGTGGTGCGCGTGCATCAGGTGGACCCGCTGCGCGACCTGATGAGCGCCAAACTGGATGGCCGCACCGGCTGGAACATGCACCGGGTGCTGGAAGCGCTGTCGGAAGCGGAAGCCGGGGTGGTGATCATCCTCGGGCAGGACGAGGATTCCGAGCCCAGCCTCAACCGGCTGCGCGCCTTCTTTGAAGGCGCCACCCCGCAACCCAAGGGCGAGTCCCGGGCCTATCGCAACATTGGCACCGGCTCACAGATTCTCAAGGCGCTGGGTGTGCGCAAGATGCGCCTGCTCAGCTCGCCGATGCGCTTCAACGCGCTCTCCGGCTTCGGTCTGGAGATCGTCGAATACGTGGAAGCGGACGGCTAAAACGCTGGACGCTTGACGCCGGACGCGAGACGCTGCTTCCCGGAAAGCGTCAGGCGTCCAGCGTCGAGCGTCCGGCTTCCCTATAAAAACGCCGTAAACATTGGCCCCTGCCAATAGCGATCGGCCAGAAGGACGGAAACATGCACGACATCAAGACCTTCGAAGGCACTCTGAACAACGTGGGTGGCCGCTACGCCCTGGTGGTGACCCGTTTCAACAGCTTCGTGGTGGAAGCCCTGCTCGCCGGCGCGGTGGACGCCCTGGTTCGTCATAGCGTGAGCCGCGACGACATCGAGATCATCCGCGTACCCGGCGCCTGGGAACTGCCGGTGGCGGTCAAGAACCTGCTCGCCAAACGCGACTATGACGCGGTGGTGGCGCTGGGCGCGGTGATCCGTGGCGGCACCGCTCACTTCGAGTACGTGGCCGGTGAAGCGGCCAAGGGCCTGGCGGCGGTGCAGAACGAATCCGGCGTGCCGGTGGCGTTCGGTGTACTGACCGTGGACAGCATCGAGCAAGCCATCGAGCGCAGCGGCACCAAAGCCGGCAACAAAGGCGCCGAGGCGGCCCTGTCCGCTCTGGAAATGGTTTCCCTGCTCAAGGCGCTTTGATGACCGTTCCGTCTTCCCCCAGCGCGCGCCGCAAGGCTCGCCGTTACGCTCTGCAGGCGCTCTACCAGTGGCAACTGGCCGGCAGCGCGCTGAGCGACATCGAGGCGCAGTTCCTGGCCAGCAACGATATGGAAAAGGTGGATCGAACCTATTTCCATGATCTGCTGCACGGCGTGCCGGCTCGGGTCGGCGAGCTGGATGAGGCGTTGCGGCCCTTCCTTGACCGCCGGGTGGAGGAGTTGTCCCAGGTGGAGAAGGCGTTGCTTCGGATCGGTGCCTTCGAGCTCAAGGAGCGTCTGGACGTACCCTACCGGGTGGTGATCAACGAGGGCATCGAACTGGCCAAGGTGTTCGGTGCCGAGGACTCCTTCAAATACGTCAATGGCGTGCTCGACAAGCTGGCGCGGCGGCTGCGCTCGGCGGAAACCGCCCACCGTCGCCGCGAGCCGGGCAACGATGGCCAGGCGGACAACGATGGCCAAGAGGGCGGCGACGCCTGAACCGACCGGGAGGCGGGCCATGGATGAATTCTCCCTGATCGAACGATACTTTCGCCGCCCCGGCCCGGGCGGCGAGGGCGTGCTGCTGGGGCCCGGCGACGACGCCGCCCTGCTGGCTCCGCCCGCCGGCGAACAGCTGGTGATGACCCTGGATACCAGCATCGCCGGCCGCCATTTTCCCGACGACCTGCCCCCCTTCGAGACCGGCCACCGCTGCCTGGCGGTGAATCTTTCCGACCTGTACGCCATGGGTGCCCGCCCGCTCTGGTTCCTGTTGTCGTTGACCCTGCCCGAGGTGGACGAAGCCTGGCTGGCGGAGTTCAGCCGGGGGATGTTCGCCCTGGCGGACCGGGCCGGCATCGACCTGGTCGGTGGCGACATGACCCGCGGCCCGCTGAGCGTGGCGATCCAGGCCACCGGCGCGGTGCGCGCCGACCGGGTGTTGCGCCGCGACGGCGCGCTGCCTGGCCAGCTTCTGGCGGTGGGCGGCGTGCCCGGCCTCGGAGGCCTGGGGCTGCGCCACTGGCAAGCCGGCCAACGGGACAGCGCCAGCGCTCGCCATTTCGCCGCCCCGGATCTGGATCTCACCCTGGGACAGCGGCTGGCCGGTCGGGCCGGGGCCTGCATCGACATCTCCGACGGCCTGCTCCAGGATCTGGGTCATATGCTCAAGGCCAGCGGCGGCCTGGGCGCGGTGATCGACACCGCGGCCCTGCCGGTGAACGACGAGCTGGCCGCCCTGGATTTGGCCGACCGCCTGGCGCTGCAGTTGTCCGGCGGCGACGATTACCGTCTGCTGTTCACCTGGCCCGCCGACGAGCCCTTGCCGGAGGGCACCCATGCTATCGGCCGCGTCACCGGCCCCGGCCCGGTGCGCCTGCGCGACGCGGACGGCGCCGAGCGCCCCGCCGACGCCCCCGGCTGGCGCCATTTCCCGTAGGAACGCCGCGGCATTGTTGTGTAGGAGCGGCTTTAGCCGCGATGGCCGCACCGGTTGATCGCGGCTAAAGCCGCTCCTACAGAGGAGAGGAGCGTTACGGCGGCCATCGCGGCTAAAGCGGATTGCCGCCCAGCCGCTCCTGCAACAGCCGCACGGAATCCAACCAAGGAAACGCCCTATGCATCCGGAATCCTTTCTCGTCCTGCTGGCCCAGGGCCTGGGCGCCGGTCTTTCCCCCTGGGCGCCGGGCACGCTGGCCTCGTTGCTGTTTCTGCTGCTCTGGTGGCCGCTGGCGCGGCTGCCTCGGTCTCGCTATCTGTTGGTGGTGCTGGTGGTGGCGGCGGCCGGTGTGCCGCTTTGCGGGCTGGCCTCCCAGGCGCTGGGCATCCATGACGCGGGCTCGGTGGTCTGGGATGAACTGGGTGGATTGTTGCTGGCCCTGGCGGTGGTGCCCCGGCGCCCGGTCTGGGGGCTGGCGGGGTTCGCCGTGTTCCGATTTTTCGATGTGCTCAAGCCGGGGCCGGTGGGCTGGGCGGACCTGCACCTGAACGGTGGCCTGGGGATCGTACTGGACGACCTGGTGGCCGGCGCCCTGGCGCTGGTGGTGCTTTCCGCCGTAGGAGCGGCTTTAGCCGCGATGGCCGCACCGGTTGATCGCGACTGAAGCGGAACGCCGCCCGGCCGCTCCTACAGACAGGGCCGGGTTCAGGCCCGGTGGGGCAGGGCGGTGTCCAGGCGCTTGAGACGCTCGCGTACGCTGGCCTCGATGCCGTCGGCGTCCAGGCCGTGCTGCGCCAACAGATCCTCGCGCTTGCCGTGGTGGATGAAGTGGTCCGGCAGCCCCAGGTTAAGCACCGGTACCGCCAGGCCTTCTTCCAGCACCAGCTCGTTCACCGCCGAGCCGGCGCCGCCCATGCGCTGGTGATCTTCCAGGGTGACCAGCAGGCCGTGCTGGCCGGCGGCGTCCAGCACCGCCTCCCGGTCCAGGGGTTTCACCCAGCGCATATCGATAACGGTGGCGTCCAGCTTTTCCGCCGCCTTCAGAGCCGCCGGCACCAGGGCGCCGAAGGCAAGCAGGGCGACCGGGCCCTTGCCCTGGCGCAGGGTGCGGCTCTTGCCAATGGGCAGTGGCGTCATTTCTCGCTGGATGGTGGCGCCAGGGCCGGTGCCACGGGGGTAACGCACCGCCGCCGGACCCTGGTGCAGCCAGGCGGTGTAAAGCAGTTGCCGGCACTCGTTCTCGTCGGAAGGCGCCGCCACGATCATGTTGGGCACGGTGCGCAGGTAGGCGAGATCGAACACGCCGCCGTGGGTGGCGCCGTCCTCGCCCACCAGGCCGGCCCGGTCCAGGCCGAAGGTCACGTCCAGGTTCTGCAGCGCCACGTCGTGGATCAACTGATCGTAGGCGCGCTGCAGGAAGGTGGAATAGATCGCCACTACCGGCTTACGGCCCTCGCAGGCCATGCCGCCGGCCAGGGTCACCGCGTGCTGCTCGCAAATCGCCACGTCATGGTAGCGGTCCGGAAAGCGGCGCGCGAAATCGACCATGCCCGAACCCTCGCACATGGCCGGGGTGATGCCGATCAGGCGCTGGTCGCGCTCGGCCAGATCGCACAGCCAGTCGCCGAACACCTGCTGGTACTTGGGGCCCGCGGCCGGGGCCGCCGGCTTGGCCGGCGTCACCTTGGGCTTGGGCTCGATCTTGTTGATCGCGTGGTAGCCCACCGGGTCCGCCTCGGCGGGGCCGAAACCCTTGCCCTTGGTGGTGTACACATGCAGCAATTGCGGACCTTCCAGGTCACGCATGGTGGCCAGGGTGGCGGTCAGTTCATCGAGATCATGGCCGTCGATGGGGCCGATGTAATTGAAGCCGATGGCCTCGAACAGCATGTCCGGGCTCACCATGTTCTTCATGCTCTCCTCGGTGCGGCGCACGAAGTCCCAGGCCGCCGGCATGGCCGAGAGCACCTTCTTGCCGCCCTCGCGCAGGGCGATGTAGGTCTTGGAGGCCCAGATGCGGGCGAAGTAGTTGGCCAGCCCGCCCACGTTGTGGCCGATGGACATGGTGTTGTCGTTGAGCACCACCAGCAGGTTGGCGCGGGTGTGGGCGGCGTGGCTGAGCGCCTCGAAGGCCTGGCCGGCGGTCATCGCGCCGTCGCCGATCACCGCCACCGTGCGGCGTTTCTCGCCGGCGTTCTCGGCGCCCAGGGCCATGCCCAGGGCGGCGCTGATGGAGGTGGAGGAATGGCCCACGCCAAAGGTGTCGTACTCGGATTCAGCGCGGTTGGGGAAACCGGACGGGCCATCCTGCTGGCGCACCTTGAGCAGGTCGTCGCGACGGCCAGTGAGGATCTTGTGCGGGTAGCACTGGTGGCCCACGTCCCACACCAGCCGGTCGTGGGGGGTGTCGAACAGATAGTGCAGCGCCACCGTCAGTTCCACCACGCCCAGGCCGGCGCCGAAGTGGCCGCCACTGCGGCCCACCGCGTAGAGCAGGTAGGCGCGCAGCTCGTCGGCCAGCCGTTCCAGCTCCGCCTCGGGAAGGCGGCGCAGGTCCGCCGGCGCCAGGACATCGTCCAGAAGGGGCGTGCGCGGGCGGGTCAGCGGAATGTCGGTGAACGTTTTTGGCATGGATATCGAGCCTGATTCAGTCGGCGGCGAAGGCATCGATTATAACGGTCGGAGCGGGTCCCCGTCAGGGGTGCCGACCGACCCCTTTGCCGGGCGCCGGGGTCAGTGGGTGCGTTGCACGATGTAGTGCGCCAATTGTTGCAATGGGCGGGCGGCTTCGCCGCAGCCCTCCAGCGCCCGCCGGGCCTGATCGCACAGAGTCTGGGCGCGCTGGCGGCTGGCCTCCAGGCCGAGCAGCGCCGGGAAAGTGCTTTTACCGTGTTTTTCATCCGACTTGCTGGGTTTGCCCAACTGGTCGGTGTCGGCGGTGACATCGAGAATGTCGTCCTGAATCTGGAACGCCAGCCCGATGGCGTCGCCAAAGGCGACCAACGCGCTTTCCAAAGCCGGGTCCGGCCGTTCCGCGGCGTGGTAGCCAAGCAGCAGACTGGCGGTGATCAGGCGACCGGTCTTCAGGTAATGCATGCGCTCCAGGGCGCTCACGTCCTGCAGCTGGCCGTGGGCGGCCATGTCCAGCATCTGGCCGGCGGCCATGCCGGCGCCGCCGGCGGCGCGGCACAGCACCCGTGACATGGCGACCCGGGCGGCGTCGGAGTAATCACCGGCGTCGCTGAGCAGCTCGAAGGCCAGGGTGAGCAGGGTGTCGCCGGCCAGGATCGCGGTGGCCTCGTCGAAGGCCCGGTGGCAGGTGGGCTGGCCCCGGCGCAGGTCGTCGTCGTCCATGGCTGGCAGGTCGTCGTGGACCAGGGAATAGGCGTGGATCGATTCCACCGCCACCGCCGCCACGTCGGCCTGGTCCGTGTCGCCGCCGGCCAGGCGGCAGGCGGCGTACACCAGCATCGGACGGATTCGCTTGCCGCCGGCCAGGGCGGCGTAGCGCATTGCCTCGGCGAGGCGCGGGCTGGCGCTGTTGGCGGGGTCGGGCAGGAGGTGGCGCAGGGCGTTTTCAAGCCGGGCGCGGCTGTCCTCGGCAAAGTCGTCGAAATGGTTCAAGTCAGGCGTCATCGCGGTTTTCGAACGGGGCGGGTTCCCCTTCCGGGTCCTGATCAAGCAGGATCCGTACCTTCTGCTCGGCCTGGGTCAGGGCCTGCTGGCATTCCCGGGTGAGCTTGACGCCCTGTTCGAAGGCCTGCAGGGATTCCTCCAGGGTGAGTTCACCGGATTCCATCCGCTCCACCAGGGCTTCCAGGCTGTCCAGGGCTTCTTCCAATTGCGGGGCTTTGTTGGCCATGAGTCTCTCTCTCTGAACGCGGCGCAACACTACTGTAGCGCCGCGGAGGGGTCAATCCGGGCCAGCGCCCGACCCGGGGTGGCCTGGTTTTCAGGTGTTGGGGGTTTGTGAGTACTTCTTAGCTCCAAGCCCCGGCTCATACCAGCCGGCCCGATCGTCCCAGAAGATGTGATCGTCCGGGTCCTGGCCGGGGTCCCGGTCCAGGCCGCCGGCGGGGACGATGGCCAGATCGTCGCGGGTGTGGGGCACCATGCCGCCACATAGCTGGCAGAAGGCCCGGGAGAATCGGGTTCCCGGCAGATCGTAGCGGCGCACCGAATCCTCGCCGGCGAGCCACTCCAGGTGGCTGGCCGGCGCCATCAGATTGGCGGCATGGGCGGTGCCGCTGAAACGGCGGCAGCGCGAGCAATGGCACAGATGGAATTGATGAAATGGGCCCTGGATGCGGTAGCGCACCTGGCCGCACAAGCAGCCTCCTTCATGGGTACTCATGGGGACAATCCTCATTCCAAAAGGGTCTAACCATGGCCTTCCGCCGGGGAGCGCCGGCTCCTATAGTGAAATGCCCGCCCGGTGGTCGCAAGCGGCTTCTTCCTCTGATCTCCTTTAATCTATGGCGTTTCGCTTGCGATACGGGCGGGGTCCCTCGCCGGCACCGCCACGCTGTTATACTCCGCGCCCATGAAACTGATCCTCGCCCCCATGGAGGGCCTGGCGGACTATTGGGTACGCCGGGCGCTCACCGATGTTGGCCATTACGACTGGTGCGTCAGCGAATTCGTGCGCGTCAGCGGCATGCTGTTGCCGCCACGGGTCTTTTATCGCTGGTGCCCGGAATTGCGCGATGGCGCGCGTACCCGGGCCGGTACGCCGGTGCATCTGCAGCTGTTGGGGTCCGACCCGGCCTGTATGGCCGACAATGCGGCGCGCGCCGTGGAACTGGGAGCGCCGGCCATTGACCTGAACTTCGGTTGCCCGGCGAAGACCGTGAACCGCCATCGCGGCGGCGCGGTACTGCTGGATGAGCCGGAGCTGGTGCACGCGGTGACGGCGGCGGTGCGGCGGGCGGTGCCGGAGCCCGTTCCGGTATCGGTGAAGATGCGTCTTGGCAACGCCGATGATGCCCGTGCCCTGGATAATGCGCGGGCCGTGGAGGACGCCGGCGCCGCCTGGCTCACCGTGCACGGACGCACCAAGCGTCAGGGATACCGACCGCCGGCTTATTGGGATCGCATCGGCGCGATCCGCGAGGCGGTGTCCCTGCCGGTGATCGCCAACGGTGAAATCTGGAATGTCGAGGATGCGCGTCGCTGCCAGCGCGAAAGTGGTTGCCCGGACCTGATGCTGGGCCGGGGCGCGGTGGCCGATCCTTTGCTGGTGCGAGCAGTGCGCGGCGGTGCCCCGGCGAGCTGGCCCGAGGTGCTGGCGGTGCTGGGGGATTTCGGCGAGTCGATTTTCGATACCGGCACCGAGCCGCAGCTGTGCGGCCGCGTGAAACAATGGCTCAGTTATTCTCGTCGCCGCTGGCCGGAGGCGGCGGCGCTGTTGCAGAGCGTTAAGCGGGAAACCCGCATTCGCCCCCTGGTGGCGACCCTTCACCGCACGGCCTGAAGCCGCTCCTGCCGTTGCCGCCTTCGACCTTCGTCGAACCTCCGTCGGGCTGGAGCCCGCGTCAGCCGGGCCTTCGACTAAAGTCATACTGTGGCGACCCATCCCTTTGTTTAGTCTTCCTGGCAGCAAGAGTTTTACCGTCAGTACGCAGAGGGGTAAACCAATGAGAGAAGAAAACGCCCGCGCCTACTGGGCCGCCAACGTGAAGTTGATCCTGAGTTATCTGGTCGTGTGGTTCGTCGTGTCCTATGGCTGCGGCATTCTGCTCGCCGATGTGCTCAACAACATTCAGTTTTTCGGTTTCAAGCTGGGTTTCTGGTTCGCACAACAAGGCTCGATCTATGTGTTCCTGGCGCTGATCATCATGTATGCGCGCTCGATGAACAAACTGGATCGCAAATTCGACGTCCACGAAGAGTAATAACAAGAGGACCGGAAAAATGGATGTTCAACTGCTCACCTATATCTTCGTGGGCGCGTCGTTCGCGCTCTATATCGGCATCGCGATCTGGTCGCGGGCCGCGTCCACGAAGGACTTTTATGTCGCCGGCGGTGGCGTGTCGCCGATCGCCAACGGTGCCGCTACCGCGGCGGACTGGATGTCGGCGGCCTCGTTCATTTCCATGGCGGGCATCATCGCCTATGCCGGCTACGATGCCTCGGTGTATCTGATGGGCTGGACCGGTGGCTATGTGCTGCTGGCGATGTTGTTGGCCCCTTACCTGCGTAAGTTTGGCAAGTTCACGGTGCCGGATTTCATCGGTGACCGTTATTACTCCAACGTCGCCCGCACGGTGGCGGTGGTCTGCGTTATTTTCGTGTCGTTCACCTACGTGGCCGGGCAGATGCGCGGTGTCGGTATCGTGTTCGCCCGCTTCCTGGAAGTGGATGTGAACCTGGGCGTGATCATCGGCATGGCGATCGTGTTTTTCTACGCGGTGCTGGGTGGCATGAAGGGCATTACCTATACCCAGGTGGCGCAGTACTGTGTATTGATTTTCGCCTTCCTGGTACCGGCGGTGTTCCTTTCCATCCTGATGACCGGTCATGTCCTGCCGCAAACCGGGTTTGGTGCCACGGTGCTTGATGCCGCCGGGAATGACACCGGCGTGTATCTGCTCGAACGGCTTGATCAGATCGTCCAGGATCTTGGCTTCGGCGCCTACACCGACGGTAGCAAGAGCACCATTGATGTGTTCTTCATCACCGCGGCGCTGATGTGTGGCACCGCCGGCCTGCCCCATGTGATCGTGCGTTTCTTCACCGTGCCCACGGTACGTGACGCGCGTATCAGCGCTGGCTGGGCACTGTTCTTCATCGCCCTGCTGTACACCACCGCGCCGGCGGTGGGCGCGTTCGCGCGCACCAACCTGATCGAGACCGTCAACAACGCCGAATACGAGCAACTGCCGGAGTGGTTCTACAACTGGGAGAACTCCGGGCTGATCGGCTGGCTCGACAAGAACGGCGACGGCCGCGTGCAGATGGCCGCCGGCGACCCCTTCCAGGGCAAGCCCAACTTCGCCGGTGATCGCAATCAGACGGCCGGTGATTTCGGCCAGCGGGTGGTCACCAATGCCCCCACTGATAATAAATCCGAGGTCTATATCGACCGCGACATCATCGTGCTGGCCAACCCGGAAATCGGCAATCTGCCGGCCTGGGTGATCGCGCTGGTGGCGGCCGGTGGCGTGGCGGCGGCGCTGTCCACGGCGGCCGGCTTGTTGTTGGTGATCTCATCGGCGGTATCCCATGATTTGCTCAAGAAGACCCTGAAACCGGATATCACCGAGAAGCAGGAGTTGATGGCCGCCCGGCTGGCCGCCATCGTGGCGATCTGTATCGCCGGCTACTTCGGGATCAATCCACCCGGGTTCGTGGCCCAGGTGGTGGCGTTCGCCTTCGGGCTCGCCGCGGCCAGCTTCTTCCCGGTGATTCTGATGGGCATCTTCTACCGTCGCATGAACAAGGAAGGGGCGATCGCCGGCATGGCGGTGGGCCTGATCTTCACCTTCTCCTACATCGTGTACTTCAAGTTCGTGTCGCCGGAGCTGAACAGCGCCGAGCACTGGCTGTTCGGGGTGTCGCCGGAAGGCATTGGCACCGTGGGCATGATCCTCAACTTCCTGGTGGCTTTCCTGGTGTCTCGCGTGACCGCGGCGCCGCCGGAGGAAATCCAGCACATCGTCGAGGATATCCGTGTACCGCGGGGCGCCGGCCAGGCCCACGCCCACTGACGCGCGATGACCCAAAACGGAGTAAAGTGAAAATCGGGGCGGCGCCTGGCGTCGCCCCGATTGCCGTTATGGAGGCCCCCGCGCGGGCGGGGTGAATCGCCATGATTGATGTGGATTTCGAGCAACCGCCGTTCTCACTGCTGGACGAAGGGCAGCGCGGGCGCCTTAAGGCGGCCATGGAAATGGCTTACTTCGAGGCCGGCGAGGTTTTGCTGGAGGCACGCCACCCGGCGCCCTCCGTATATCTGGTGCACAAGGGCGCGGTGCTGGAACTGGACCCGACCCTGCCGGCGGACGCGGGTCGCCTTGGGGTATATACCGCCGGGGATCTGTTCGGCGCCATGAGCGTGCTCAATGGCCGCAGCCGTTACCGTTTCGTCACCGAGGAAGAAACCCTCTGTTATCTGATCCCCGCCGAGCTGTTCAGGACCCTCTGCGAGGAACAGCCGGCGTTCGCGGATTACTTCCGGCAGCGGCTGGCGAGCAAGAACCGGCTGCTGGCCGAGCGCCGGGAAGGCGGCGTCACCATGGCCGGCTTCATGCTGGCGCGGGTCAACCAGTGCATGCGTGAGCCGCTGATCCTGCCCAGCGGAGGCACCGTCCAGCAGGCGGTGGCGGCGCTTAATGAGCGCCAGGTGGACAGCCTGCTGGTGGAGCGCGACGGCCATGTGGGCGTGATCACCAAGACCGACCTGTTGCGCGGCTTGGTCAACGAGGGGCTGACCCCCGCCTCGCCGGCGTTGTCACTGGCCACCTTCGAGTTGATCAAGGCGCCGCCGGAGGAGTACCTGTTCGCTGCCCTGGTAAGCATGACGCGCAGTCGCGTGGAGCGGGTGGTGGTGATGGAGGGCCGCAAACCGGTGGGCGTGGTGGAGCTTACCGATGTGCTCAGCTTTTTCTCCAGCCGCTCCTACGTGGTGGGCCTGGAGGTGGAGCGCGCGGACAGCCTGGAGGCGCTCTCCCTGGCCAGCGCCCGGTTGCCGGAACTGGTGCGGGCCTTGATGGCCCAGGGCGTGAAAATGCGCTTCGCCATGGATCTTCTGGCCGCTCTCAATGGCCGCATCATCAGCAAGGCGTTCCAGTTCGTGGTGCCCGAGGCAGACCAGGAACACGGCTGCCTGCTGGTGTTGGGCAGCGAGGGGCGCGGCGAACAGATTCTCAAGACCGACCAGGACAATGCATTGATTCTGGATGATGCCGCCGACTGGCCGGAGCGTGATGAATACATGCGCCGTTTCACCGAGACGCTGCTGTCGCTGGGGTATCCGCGTTGCCCGGGCAATATCATGGTGTCCAACCCGGACTGGGTGGGTTCGGTATCGCGCTGGCGCGAGCAGATTTCCCGCTGGGCCGGGCAGGGAGATGACGCGGCGATGATGAACCTGGCGATTCTGATCGACGCCCATCCGGTGGCGGGCCGGACGGAACTGGTGGCTGGGCTGCGCGAGGCTTTGTTCCAGCGCTGCAGTGGCGACCAGATCCTGCTGTCGCGATTCGCGCGGCCATCGCTCAAATTCTCCACGCCTCTGAACTGGTTCGGCGCGCTTAAGAAACCGGACCAGGGCATCGATATCAAGAAGGGCGGGCTGTTTCCGGTGGTTCACGGGGTACGCTCCATGACTCTTGAGCAACGGATCGAGGAGACCGGCACCCTGGCGCGGCTGGAACGGCTGGTCGACGCCGGACAGATGGAGGCGGCCTTCGCCGAGGAGTTGGGCGAGGCCATGGCGCTGTTTTCCGAGCTGCGCCTCAAACAGCAACTGATGCGCCTGGAGGGGGAGGCCGGTGATTTGCCCGGCAACCAGCTGCAGGTGGAGCGGCTCACCGCTCTGGAGCGGGACCTGCTGCGGGATTCGCTGCAGGTGGTCAATGAATTCAAGAAACGCCTGTCCCGGCGTTTCCATCTGGAATATTGAGGTGGCGATGCTGAAAAGGCTGGTACAGAAGCGCCGGCATGGTAACGGCCCCCACGGTCATTTGTTCGAGACGCCGGATGGCAGTGAGCTGATGGCGCTGGATTGCGAGACCACCGGCCTGGACCCGCGCCGCGCGGAGCTGGTGTCGGTGGCGGCGGTGCCGATCCGGGGTGGCCGGGTGTGCGCCGGCGCCGCCCTGGACCTTCATATGGCGCCGCCGCCCAGTCTGGATGGCGAGTCGATTTGTATTCACCGTTTGCGCGGAGTGGATCTGGCCGGAGGCCTCGAGGTGGACGAGGCCCTGGAGCAGTTGCTGGCGTTCGTCGGCAACCGGCCCCTGGTGGGCTGGTGCCTGGATTTCGATCTGGCGGTACTCAATCGCTACCTGCGTCCCCGGTTGGGGTTCGCTCTGCCCAATCCAGTGGTGGAGTTGTCTGATCTTTATCGCAAGCGTGAGCGCTATCGCAGCCCGGAGGCGCTGCCGGATCTGCGTTTCGAGAAAGTGGCCGGTAAGCTGGGCGTGCCGGTGATCGGCCGTCATACCGCTCGCGGCGACGCCACCACGGCGGCGCTGATGTACCTGAAACTCAAGTAGCGGTCCGCGACGGTCCGCCGGGGAGAATAACAATGCAATATCTGCAAGGCGCCTTGTTGCTCGGCGGCCTGCTGTTGGTGGCGCTGGCCTACGGCCGCTACATCCGGCGTACCGGTGACTGGTCCGGCGTGCTGCGTTTCTGGGCCAGGGGCATGGCTCTGTCGGTGGTGGAATTCAAGATCCAGCGTGCCGGGCTGATGGTGCTGATGCTGGCGGTGGTGGTACGGTTCTGCCAGGTTTTGTTTCAGTGGTGATGCCTTGTTGAGTCTATGGCAACTGGGGCTGATGGCCCTGTTGTACGTGATGGTGCTGTTCATCATCGCCTGATGGGGCGACCGGGCGGAGCGGCGCGGGCTGCCGGTGGTGAACAACGCCTGGACCTACAGCCTGGGGCTGGGAGTGTACTGCACCTCCTGGACGTTTTATGGCGCCGTGGGTGAGGCGGCCCACAGTGGCTGGACTTACCTGCCCATCTATCTGGGCCCGATCCTTACCATGCTGCTTGGTGGTGAGCTGATCTATAAGCTGGTATCGGTGGGTAAGCAGCACCACATTACCTCGATCGCCGACTTCCTGGCGGCGCGCTATGGTAAATCCCGGCAACTGGCGGTGCTGGTCACGGTGGTGGCCATCGTCGGCGTGTTGCCTTACATCGCCCTGCAGCTCAAGGCGGTGACCCTGTCCTTCGAGCATGTGGTGGGAGCCAGCGCCACGCCACCGTTGGATATCGCCCTGGCGGTTTCGGCCTTGATGGCGGTATTCACCCTGCTGTTCGGCACCCGCCATATCGACGCGACGGAACACCAGTCCGGCCTGATGCTGGCGGTCAGCTTCGAGTCCTTCATCAAGCTGGTGGCGTTCGTGATCATGGGGCTGTTCTGCCTGTTCGTGGTGTTCGAGGGGCCGGCGGACCTGTGGCGGCGGGTGATGGCGGCGCCGGATTTGCGCGCCACCTTCGAGCCGGCGCTGTTCTCGCAGAACTTCGTCACCGCCCTGTTGCTGTCGATGCTGGCGATCCTGTGCCTGCCGCGCCAGTTTCATGCCGGGGTGGTGGAAAATAATGACATCCAGCACCTGCGCAAGGCGCGCTGGCTGATGCCGTTGTACCTGGCGCTGTTCGCCGTGTTCGTGCTGCCGATCGTGGCCGCCGGGCTGCTGACCCAGCCTCACTCCGGGTCCGCGGACATGTACATGCTGTCGTTGCCCATGGCGGCCGGCAACAACGCCATGATGCTGCTGGCGTTTATCGGTGGTATCGCCGCCGCCACCGGCATGGTGATCATGTCCACCATGGCGCTGGCGATCATGCTCACCAATGAGGTGCTGATGCCGGCCTGGGTGCAGTACCGTATCCAGGGCGATGAGGAATTGTCCGACCTGAGCAACCAGGTGCGCTTGCTGCGGCGGCTGAGCATCGTGGTGCTGCTGGCCTTGGCGTTCGTGTTCCATATCATGATCGACCGTTTCGAGGGCCTGGCTCGCATTGGTTTGCTGTCCTTTGCCGCCGTGGCGCAACTGGCGCCGGCGTTGATCGGCGGCCTCTACTGGCACCGTGGCCACCAGAGTGGCGCCTTCGTCGGGCTGATCGTCGGTTTTCTGGTGTGGGCCTATTGCCTGTTGCTGCCTTTGCTGCTGCCCATGGAGTGGGTGGATTACCTGAATAGCCATGGCCTGTTCGGCCTCGGGTTGCTGCGCCCCTATGCGCTGTTCGGTATCGAGGGCCTGGCACCGCTTACCCATGGCGTGTTCTGGAGCCTGAGCCTGAACCTGGTGGCCTATGTGGCGTTCTCCCGGCGCGCCCGGCATTCGCCACTGGACGAGACTCAGGCCACCCGCTTCGTGGACACGCCCACGGACTGGTGGCGGGAAGGCATGGGCCATCCGTTGATCACCACCGGCGAGCTGCTGCAGGTGTGCGAGCGCGGGCTGGGGCATCCCCGTGCCCGGCCGCTGTTCTTCGATTACCTGCATCGCCGACAGATTTCCGAGGACCCGTCCCTGCCGGCCCCTCTGCACCTGGTACGTTACGTGGAGCGGCTGCTGGCCGGTGCCATGGGTGCCTCCACCGCGCGCATCGTGATGGGTTCTCTGCTCAGCAAGCAGAGCGTGCGCCGCGATGACATGGTGCGCATCATGGATGAGGCGTCGCAGCTGATTCAGTTCAACCACCAGTTGTTGCGCACCACCATCGAGACCATCAGTCAGGGTATTTGCGTGGTGGACCGGGACCTGAACATCGTCGCCTGGAACCAGGCCTACGTGAATCTGTTCGGCTACCCGGAAGGGTTTATTCGCCTGGGCCGGCCTATTGAGGAAGTTTACCGTCACAACGCGGAACGCGGCTTTTACGATGGCCGGGACCTGGAACAGGATGTGCGCAAGCGGGTACAGCTATTGCGCGAGGGCAGTGCCCACAGCTTCGAGCGGGAGCTGCCCAATGGCGTGATCGTGGAGGTGCGTGGCAATCCCATGGAAGGTGGTGGCTTTGTCAGCACCTACATGGATATCACCGAGCGTAAGCGCGATGAGATCGCTCTGCGTCAGATCAACGAGAACCTGGAGCAGATGGTCTCCGAGCGTACCCGGCGACTGTCCGAGGTGAACAGCCAGCTCGAGCAGGCCAACGAGGGCAAGACCCGTTTCCTGGCCGCCGCCGGCCATGATCTGATGCAGCCGCTCAACGCGGCCCAGTTGTTCGCCTCGTCGTTGTCCCAGCGGCTTGGGCAACGCGATGGTGAGTTCGGTTACGAACGTCAGGTGCTGGGGCACATCGATAGTTCCTTGCGCGCCGCCGAGCAGATTATTTCGGCGTTGTTGGAAATCAGCCGCCTGGACACCGGCACCATGCAGGCCAACCCCGCTACCGTGGCGGTGCGCCCCCTGATGCAGCAGCTTGGCCAGGAATTCAGCGTGCTGGCCAGGGCCGAAGGGCTTTCCCTGCGCACCGTGTACAGCGATCTCTACGTGCGCACCGACGAGGCACTGCTGCGCCGGGTGCTGCAGAATTTGCTGTCCAACGCCGTCCGCTATACCGAACGGGGCAGGGTGTTGTTCGGCTGCCGGCGGCGTGGCGACACCCTGCGTATCGAGATCTGGGATACCGGCCCGGGTATCCCCGAGGACCAGCAGACCAAGGTGTTCCACGAGTTCATGCGGCTGCCCCAGCAGGGGCGCCGGCAGGTCAAGGGGCTGGGGCTGGGGCTGGCGATTGCGGACCGCATCTGCCGATTGCTGGGCCACCGCATCACGGTGCAGTCCTGGCCCGGCAAGGGCACGGTGTTCTCGGTGTACGTGCCGCTGGCCGGGGCGGCGGCGGTGGAAGAGACCACCCCGATCCCGGCCCCGGCACTGGAAGATCGCCATGATCTGGCCGGCACCCGCGTGTTCTGCGTGGACAATGATCCCGCCTTGCTGGCCAGCCTGGAAGCCTTGCTGCGCGCTTTGGGCTGCGAGCCGGTCACCGCCGGCTCCCGGGAGGAGGCCCTGCGCAAAGCCCATGGCCAACCGGAACCGGACCTGCTGCTGGTGGATTACCAACTGGATGGTGGCGAGACCGGTTTCCAGGTCATCGAAGCCCTGGATGGTTATTGGGAGGACGTGGTGCCGGCGATGCTGATCACCGCAGATCGGCGCGCCGAGGTTCAGGCCCGGGCGCGGGAAAAGGGCGTTGGTTTCCTACAGAAGCCGGTCAGCGAGGAGACCATTCTCAATGTCCTGCGCGGGCTGTAACCGTAACGGCGTTATTCCAGGCCCGGCGGTTCGATGGCGAGGTCCTTGAGTGCCAGCACCGCCTGGGTACGGTTGCGCACGCCGAGCTTGCGGAAGATCGCCGTCATGTGTGCTTTCACGGTGGCTTCGGAAACCTCCAGCTCGTAGGCGATGACCTTGTTCTGCATGCCTTCCATGAGCATGCCCATGACCCGGAACTGCTGCGGCGTGAGGCTGGTGATGCGTTCGCGCATGCCGGCGAAATCGCCGGGCTCGGGAGGAAGGGGGCGACGGGCATAGTCCGGTACCCAGAGCTCGCCGTCGATGATTCTGGAAAGTGCCCGGGTCATGTCGTCCACGGACGCGGACTTGGGAATGAACCCGTCGGCGCCGAACTGGATGGAGCGCTGGATCACGTCCAGGGCCTCGTTGGCGGAGATCACCACCAGCGGCACCTTGTTGTACAGCTCACGCAGATAGATCAGGCCGGAAAAGCCATGGGTGCCGGGCATGTGAAGGTCCAGCAGGATCAGGTCGAAGGGCACCTGATCCTCGCCCAGGCGTTCCAGGGAGGCCAGGGAATCCGCCTCGAAAATGTCGGCGTGTTCGAAGCTCACGTCCACGGCCTGGCGCAGCGCGGCACGAAAAAGGGGATGGTCGTCGGCGATCAGTATTTTCATTATTGGGGCCTGTGACTCGTTGTCCCGGCAGTATACACGGCGGAAGCGGGCCTGCCGCCGCCGGCCTTCGGCAAAGTGATCCGATGGGCAAAAAAAGAGAGGGCCCCCCACCAGGGAGGGCACCGTGGAAACTCTCCGGAGCCATATTGTCGGAGCAAGGCAAGGTTGTCACCCGGTGCGCGGCGGGTTCCCCGACCGCCGCGCTGGTGCGGTTACTATCCAGGAACGCCCGCCGCCCCTGAATTAGACCTTGGTCGCAGAAAACCGACCGTGTGCCGAACACAAAAAAGCGGAGCCTTGAGCTCCGCTTTCGGGGGCGTGACGAACGCTGGCGATCAGTCCAGGTCAGCGGGATAGACGCCGTTTTCGTCGTGTACTTCCTTGCCGCTCAACGGCGGTGTGAAGGCACAGGCCACCACCATGTCCTCGTCCTCGCCACCGTACAGGTAGTGCTCGTCGTGCTGGTCGAGCAGGTAGATGGTGCCCGGCGTCAGCTCGTACACGTCGCCGGTATCGACCATCTCGATCTTGCCCTTGCCGGACATCACGTACACCGATTCCCAATGGTTGGCGTATTTGATGTGGGTCTTGGTGCCCTTGAAGATGGTGGTGATGTTGAAGGAGTGGCCCATGCCGTCTTCCTTCAGGGACAACCGCACGGATTGCCAGTTGCCATTCTCGGCCACCACGCGGCGCTCGGTTTTTTCGGCTTCCGCCAAGGTGCGAACGATCATCGACTACCTCCTGAACATTCTGAAACGCTGAAAGGGTAAATAGGGGAAACGGGCCGGCCACCCGGGGTGGCCGGCTCGGACGGGGTTCAACCCGCCAGGCTGGAAACGGAGTGAGCGTCGCCGCGTTTGATGCGGTCCTTCATGACCTCGGCCACGCTTTCCTTGATCACGTCCATGGCGTGGTGCAGCTCTTCCTCGGACACGGTCAGCGGGCACAGGGTCTTGATTACCTGGTCGTCGGCGCCGGAGGTTTCGATCACCAGCTTGCGCTTGAACGCCGCCTTGGTGATTTCCTCGGCCAGCTCGCCGTCGCGGCATACCAGGCCCTGCATCATGCCCCGACCGTTCAGGTAGAACCAGTGATCATCATAAGCGCCGGCGATGTCGCGGAAGCGCTCGGTGATGATGTCGCCCTTCTTCTGCACTTCCTTGGCAAAGCTGTCATCGCTCCAGAAATGCTCCAGTGCCTTGGCGGCGGTGGCGAAGGCCAGGTTATGGCCACGGAAGGTGCCGTTGTGCTCGCCGGGTTTCCACTGGTCCAGTTCCGGCTTAAGCAGAACCACCGCCAGGGGCAGGCCGTAGCCACTCAGTGACTTGGACAGGGTGATGATGTCCGGCTTGATGCCCACGTCATCGAAGCTGAAGAAGGTCCCGGTGCGGCCGCAGCCGGCCTGGATGTCGTCCAGGATCATCAGCATGTCGTGCTTGCGGCACACGTGCTCCAGGTTGCGCAGCCACTCAAAGCTGGCCGCGTTGATGCCGCCTTCGCCCTGCACGGTCTCGACGATCACGGCGGCCGGGTGGTCGATGCCGCTGGAGGAGTCGCACAGCACTTTGTCCAGGTATTGGGTGGTGTCGAAGGCATCGCCCAGGTAACCGTCGTAGGGCATCACGCTAACGCCGCCCATGGTCACGCCGGCGGCGCCCCGGTGGTGGCTGTTGCCGGTGGCGGACAGCGCACCCAGTGTCACCCCGTGGAAGCCGTTGGTGAAGCTGATGATATTCTCGCGGCCCTTGATGTTACGGGCGATCTTCAGCGCCGCTTCCACCGCGTTGGTGCCGGTGGGCCCGGGGAACTGAACCACGTGGTCCATTTCGCGCGGCTTGAGAACGTATTCGTCCAGTGCTTCCAGGAACTGGCGCTTGGCCACGGTGTGCATGTCCAGGCCGTGCACGATGTAGTCGTTCTCGATGTAGTCGAGCAGCACTTTCTTCAGGACCGGGTTGTTGTGGCCGTAGTTCAGGGTGCCGGCGCCGGCCAGGAAGTCCAGGTAGGCGATGCCTTCCTCGTCGTACAGGTAGCTGCCCTGGGCTTTCTGAAAAACCACCGGGAAGCTGCGTGCGTAACTCTGCACTTCGGACTCAATATTCTCGAAAATTTCCGTATCCATGGCTCTGTCTACCTCGCTAACTGTCTGGTCGAATTCCGGGTTCAGGCGTCGTCCCGATTGAACGGGCCGATGCGCAGCAGGTGTTCATCGTTGTGCTCACCCGCGAAGTGGATGCGTGAATCGAAGAGGATGAACTCCTCGGTGGGCATCCGCCGTTCATAGGCAAAGCTGCGGAACATGCCCCAGGACGCTTCATTGTCCGGGGTGATGGTGGTCTCGATGAACTGCACGTTTTCCGTTTCATCGCGATGGATGAGGTGGTCCAGCATGCGCTTGGCGAGACCCTTCCCGCGTGCCTTCTCGTGCACCGCCACTTGCCATACGAACAGGGTGTTCTGCTGTTTGGGCGGGATGTAGCCGGAGATGAAACCCACCAGATCACCGTCCATTTCCGCGGCCACGGAGGTATCCGCGAAATGGGTGCATTGCAGCAGATTGCAGTACACCGAGTTCTCGTCCAGCGGCTTGCACTCCGCGATCAGCTTGTGCACCCGCGCGCCGTCCTGACTTTCGGGCTTGCGGAGAATGATGTCGTCTTTGTCGTCAGCGGAAGATGAAGCCGCTTTTTTGTCGTCTGCGAGCATGATGTCACTTCTGGTCGGTTTCGAAGGAAGAGTCGGCGCGCCGGCGACCCGCCGTGGGCTGTACGCGATCGATGGCGCCCAGATCCAGCACCGGGGAGGCGTCGATATCGCCGGCGTTCATCATTGCCGCGACCCGCTGCAGTGAACTGAGAATCAGGGATTGTTCCCAGTCCTCCAGGTGCGAGAAGCGCGACATGAATTCGTCCTGCAGCGGCGTCGGCGCGCGCTCCATGATGTCGCGTCCGGCGTCGGTCAAATAAGCATAAACCCGCCGTTTATCCCGTTCACCCCTCTTGCGCTCGATCAGCCCGCGCTTTTCCAGGCGGTCGAGGATGGTGGTGACGGTGGCCTGGCTGACCGATACCTCGGTGGCGATATCACCCATGGTCATCTCGCCCTGGGACGCGATGGCCTGGAGGATCAGCAGTTGCGGCGCGGTGAGGCCGGCGACCTTGCTCAGCTTGCGCGAGTAGAGGTCGGTGGCGCGAATAATCTGGCGTAGGGCAATCAGCACTTCGTCGTGTCTGGCCATGGTCGTTAATTCTCTGGTTAACAAACCAATGTGACCGTGTGAAGACAAGGTCATTTTGATGTGAAAGCAGCGTTTGTCGAATGAATAACGGCCATGGCCGGGATATTCCTTGCGATCAGTGGTAGGCTAGTTTAGAGGTATAATATTTAGATGTCAAAGTAGTTATTGGCGGTGAGCGGTGTCCTTCCGCAACAGGCCGACATGCCGCCGTTGCGTTGATGAAAGGTAAACAGTGTGGTTGTATTGGGCCGATGAAGTTCGCGTTTAAAGGATTGCTTGCCGTCCTCGCGGTGCTCGACCGGACCATTGGCGTGCTTGAGCGCCTGGTGATCGGCGCCACCGTTCTGGTCATGGCGCTGTTGATGAGCGCCCATGTGGTGGGCCAGTTGATCTTCGACAAGGGGATTCCCGGCACCTACGAAGTCACCGAGATGCTGATCGTGGTGATGACCTTCGTGGGGGTCAGTTACGCTGCCCGTCACGCCCGGCATATCCGCATGTCCGCGCTCTACGAGCAACTGCACGGTGCCCCTCGCAAGGGCCTGCTGATGCTGATCTGTGCCGGCACCGCCGCCTTGATGTTCTATTTCGCCTGGAAATCCGGCCAGTACGTGGTGGACATCCACGACCGTGGCCGGGTCAGTTCATCCCTGGGCATGCCCATGTGGATCGTCTACCTGGCGCTGCCCGCCGGGTTCGGCCTGGCCGGTATCCAGTATCTGCTGACCCTGGCCCGCAATGCCTTGACGCCGGGCATCTGGCGCTCGTTCAACGAACGGGAAACCTATTCCGACGTGCCAGTGCACGGGGTGGAGGCGGGGGGCGAGTATGACGATCGCGCCTGAACCACTGTACCGCCATCATCGCCGGGGGGGAGGTCCCGCATGCTGATCGTTCTTGCCCTGATCATGCTCGTGCTGCTGTTGCTGGGCTACCCGATGATGGTGCCGCTGGCGGTGGGCACCCTGTTCATGATGTTCTCCGGCATGACCTTCTTCGGCCCGGAGCAGGCGGTAACCTGGATGATCACCGGGGTCGGCAGCTGGGTGCTGGCGGCGGTGCCGATGTTCATTTTCGCCGCTGATATTCTCACCAAGGGGCATACCGCCAACCGCCTGCTGGATCTGGTGGATGCGTTCAGCCGCCACTGGCGCGGCGGGTTGCCGATCACCACGGCGGCGGGCTGCGCGGTGTTCGGCGCGGTGTCCGGTTCCACCCAGGCGACCGTGGTGGCCATGGGTGGCCCGATGCGTCCGCGCTTGCTGGCCAAGGGCTATCCCGACAGCTTCGCGCTGGCGTTGATCATCAATGCCAGCGACATTGCCCTGCTGATTCCCCCGAGCATTGGTTTCATCGTCTATGGCGTGGTGATGGGCACTTCCATTGGTGACCTGTTTCTGGCCGGCATCCTGCCTGGCATTCTGGTTTTGCTGATGTTCGCCGCCTATTGCTGGGTGGGGGCCCGTCTCAAGGGTATTGAGCCGGAGCCCCGGGCCAGTTGGGACGAGCGTTTCAAGGCGATACGCCGGGCGATTCTGCCGCTGGGTTTCCCGGTACTGGTGGTGGGCGGCATCTACCTGGGCTTTTTCAGCGCCGTGGAGGCGTCCGCCGTGGCGGTGGCCTATGCGCTGCTGCTGGAGGTGGTGATTTACCGCAAAGTGAGCCTTCGCGATCTGGGTGGTCTGGCGTTGTCCTCGGGGATGATCACCGCCGTGGTATTCATTCTGGTGGCGGTCGGTGCCGCTTTCTCGCATACCCTGGGCACCGCCGGCGTGCCGGAGCAGTTGCTGGGGCCGGCCATCGAGGCCATTGACGACAACAAGACCGCCGCCCTGGCGCTGATCGCGGTGGCTTTCTTTATCGGCTGCATGTTCGTGGACCCGATCGTGGTGATCCTGATCCTGGTGCCGATCTTCAAGCCGCTGGTGGAGTCCGCCGGGCTGGACCCGGTGCACGTGGGGGTGATCGTTACCCTGCAGGCGGCGATCGGTTCCGCGACGCCGCCGTTCGGTTGCGACATCTTTACCGCCATCGCGGTGTTCCGCCGGCCCTATATGGACGTGATTCGCGGTACGCCGCCGTTCATCCTGATGTTGATGCTGGCCACGGTAATCCTGATTGCCTACCCGCAGATTTCCCTCTGGCTGCCGTCTTTGGGCAGCTCCTGACGGACGGGGCGCCGCGCCTTTCGGTAAATCCGTTGTGCCGCTTCGAGGTAGCGTCCCGGTCGTTCCTACAGCAATTCCAAAGCCCGGCGCGGGGCCGGGCTTTGGGGGCGTGGTGGGGATGGGGACTATTCGCCGCCGGCCTGTTTGAACGCCTTGAGCAGGATATTCAGGGACTGCTCGCCGCGCTCGCCGACCTCGTCGATGTAGGTCTGGCGCACCGGCTTGGCCAACTTGCGGAAGGCGTCCCGCTGGGCGTCGTCGAGCTCGATGATGGTGATGTCGCTCTTCGACTTGATGGTTTCCAGGCGCTCCTGGTTGAACCGGGTCTGCATGTCGTGGCCGGCCTGAACCAGGCGGGTGGTGACCTGGTCGAGCATGGCGCGCTGCTCGTCGGAGAGACCGTCGTACCAGTCGGCGTTGCCCATCAGGGTGGCCACGAACTGGGACTGGCGGGCGAAGATCATATGGCTCTGCACTTCGTAGAACCCCATTTCCTCATGGGCGAATACCGGCTGAATGTTGGCGTCCGCCTGGCCTTGTTGCAGCGCGCTGTACAGTTCGCCGTAGGCGATGGTGGTGGGGGAGGCGCCATAGGCCTGATAGGTGGTGCGCAGCAGGCTGTTGTCCATTACCCGGATCTTCAGACCTTTCATGTCCGCGGGGGATTGGATCGCCTGGTCGGCGGTCCAGACCTGATAGCCCTCGGGCAGCTCGGCCAGCGGCACCAGGTCGCGCTGGCGGAACGACTGCTGCCAGGCCTCGCTTTTCAAAAAGCCGTCGCTGTTGAGCACCTTGGCGGTTTCCAGCTGGTCGGCGGGCATGATGAAGTTGAGGTTGAGGAGCTGGCTTTCAGGGACGGTGCCGCCGAGGGCGCCGGAGCCGAAGCCGAGCTGGATGGCGCCGCCCTGGACCGCGTCGTAGAGGGCGGAATAGGTGGAGCCCCAGGTGCCATAGGGCAGCAGCTGCACGGTGATGTCGCCGCCGCTTTTCTCCTCGACCAGCTCCTTGAACTGCTCCGCGTAGCGGTGCTGAACGCTGCCTTCGATTTCTTCCAGGCCGATGCGCCAGGTTTCCGCGCTGGCGCCGGCGCTGAACGCCAGTAAGCCGAGCGCGGCCACGGCGCCCATGAGTCGTTGCTTTCTCATGAAACTCCTTGATGGTGGCATTCGGGGGTCAACTCACTACATTGCATACGGCCAGGCCTGTCAAGGCGTGGTGGTTCGCGTTCACGGCTTTCAGGCTGGCGCCGACCGGGGCTTAATGCCACCATACGCCGGCGTATCGGTAACCTATTGGTAAAGAGGAAAGGGTCTTGTTCAAGCGATGCCTGAAGGCGGTGATCTGGGGATTGTGGCTGACCATGAGTGTGGGCGCCGCGGCCCAGCAGGAGCCCGCCGAACCGCGTCCTGAAGCGGAGAGCGAGATCGAGAAGGGGCCGGTGATTTCCCAGTTTCGGGAGAACTGGATTCTCGGTGAATTGCGCTCCATCCGGCAGGACATGATGGAGTACCGCAACGACATGAACCGTATCGTCACCGACCGCGAGCTGGAGGTGGCGGACAAGGCCATGGGCTACGCCACCAATACGGTTACCTATTTCTTCTATCTGATCGCCGGTGCCGCCTCGATCCTGGCCCTGGTGGGCTGGTCCACGATCCGCGACCTGAAGGACAACATCCGTGTCTACGCCGAGAAGGAAATGTCCCGGCTGACGGTGGAATACGAGTCGCGGCTGGCGGACCTGGAGCAGGAGCTGCGCCAGAAGTCCCGCACCATCGCCGAGAACCAGGAAGAGATCGAGCGCACCAACGAGATCCACAGCCTGTGGCTGAAAGCCACCAAGGAAGGCAGCTACAAGGAGAAGATCGAGCTTTACGACCGCATCCTCGAGTTGCGCCCGGACGACCCGGAAGCGCTGGCCTGGAAAGCCGACGCCGCCCTGGAGCTGGGCGAGCAGCGCTGGGCGCTGAGCCTGTGCGACCGGGTGCTGGAGGTGGACGAGGACAACGCCCATGCGCTCTATCAGCGCGCCTGCGCCTGGGCCGGGCTGGGGGAAACCGACAACGCCCTCAACGACCTTCAGCAGGCGGTGAGCATTTCCGATGCGTTGCGCCGTCACGCCCGCGCCGAGGAGATGTTCGTTCCGTTGCGTGAAATGGACCGTTTCCAGGAATTGGTCGGCGGCCCCGAGGACGACCTGGACATCACCCTGTAGCGGGTTTATAGACCGGGCCTGTCGTCGCCATTGTCAATCCCTCATCGCCGGGAGGTCTATTTGTCCCGGTGATTCTGCTACACTTCGCGTCCCTGTGTGATCGGGCGATGACAATCAGGTTGCCATTCTGTTCACCTGATCGGCGTCATGCTTCGCCGCCGTCGTCCCTACGGAGATTCCCCATGAAGCGCGATAGTGGTGCCGGAACCACAAAATCCATGCCGGACGTGGCCTCCAATTCCATGGTGGACCACCTGCATACCACCCTGGACTGGGTCGGCATGAGCCAGATTCACCTGCCCGCCCGGGTCAGCGATACCCTGGCCGGCGAGCGTCCGGTGAGCACCTCGATTCAGGCCTATGTGAGCCTGTCCAACCCGGACGCCAAGGGCATTCATATGTCCCGGCTGTATCTGATGCTGGAGGAGACCTTCGGTGATCATTCGGTCAGCGCTTCGTCCATCGAAACCCTGCTCGACAACTTCCTGAACACCCACGAGGGGCTTAGCGACCAGGCCTTCGTGCAGTTCGATTTCGAGTACTCCATGCGCCGCCCCGCGCTCAAGAGCAGCTATGCCGGCTGGAAGAGCTACCCGGTGACCATCAAGGCCACCAAGGCCGGCGAAGGGCTGCGCCTGGAGCTGGCGGTGGAAGTGCCGTATTCCTCCACCTGCCCGTGCTCGGCGGCCCTGGCCCGACAACTGATCCAGGAGCAGTTCCGTGAGGACTTCGGTGGTGATGGCCAGGTGGATATGGAGAAGGTGTTCGAGTGGCTGGGCACCGAGGAAGGCATCATGGCCACCCCGCACAGCCAGCGTTCCGTGGCGCAGGTGCGCGTGGTGCTGGATACCGGTTGCGACGAGGCCTTCCCGATCACCGCCCTGATCGACACCATCGAGGGCGCGCTCAAGACTCCGGTGCAGACCGCCGTGAAGCGGGTCGACGAGCAGGAATTCGCCAAGCTCAACGGGCAGAACCTGATGTTCTGTGAGGACGCCGCCCGGCGCCTCAAGCAGGCTCTGAATGGCCAGCAGTGCTACCAGGACTTCTGGCTGCGGGTGAACCACCTGGAGAGCCTGCATGCCCATGACGCGGTGGCCATCGTCACCAAGGGCGTGGACGGTGGTTACCTGCCGATTCCCTGATTGGCGGCGGGCCGTTTCCGAATACAAAAAAGCCGCGCGACGCGCGGCTTTTTTGTGCCTGGCTGGGCCGGGTGACGCTCAGAAGCGGCCGTTCAGGCCAATACCGATATTGCTCACCTCATCGCCACCGCGATCCACGGCACGCAGATACTCCACGCTCACGAACACCACGTCGGTCAGGCTGATATCGGCGCCCAGCCCCAGGGAGAGGTCCGTGTAGTTGTCGCCTTTGGAACCACCGCCGGGGTAATCAATGGTGGTTTCCATGCGGGTCAGGCCAATCAGGCCGTAGGGGCGCACCGGCAGCGTGTTGGGAAACTGACCACGGAAATAAGCACCGTAGTAACGGTCGATCTCCACGTCGGCGCCGCCACCCAGGCTGTCGTCACCGATGCCCAGGCCCAGGCGCAGTTCGCCACCCAGGGTCTCGTTGCGGTTGATCCAGCTACCGAATTTGAATTGCAGCGCGTTGGGATCGGCGCTGCCGCCACGGTCGGGCTCGATGTCGCTGCGCACGTAATCCAGGCCGGCGTAACCCGCCGCCATCGCGGGCACGGAAAGAACGGAAAGGGGCAGGGCAAGGCCAGCGGCCAACAGCCATCGTTTCATGGGGGACTCCGAATTCCACTGCTTTGAGGATGACCCCCATTGTAGTGAAAAGCCGCGCCCATGGCGACGCGGTGTATCGCGACTGAAGTCGCTCCTACAGCAATATCGTAGGAGCGACTTTAGTCGCGAAAGGGCGCGTGACGACGATCAATGCTCGTGATCGTGTTCGTCTTCCCCGGTTTCCTCTCCGTGGTCGTGCTCGCCGGCGATACCGGTCCAGGCCAGGCCGGTGGGGGCGAAGTCCAGGGCCACGGTTTCCACCGACAGGTTTTCCAGGTCGAGGACATGCAGTGCCGGTGCCGCCGGGTCGGTGACGAACGCCTGTTCGGCGGCGGCGCTCACCGCCAGGGCCGGCGCCGGGCCGGCGGCGGGCACGTCGTCGAGCAGTGGCACGGTGCCGCGATGGGACCAGTCGGCGGTTTCCAGCACATGCAGACTCCCCTCGCTGTCAAGGATCAGCAGGTGCTCTCCGTGAGCGTCGAAGGCCCGGGCCAGGGCGGTCACCGCGGCGCCGCCGCCGTCCACGGCACCGTCGCGCCAGTCGGTTTCGGTGGCGGTTTCCGCCTCCGGATCAATCACATAGAGGTTGTCGCCCGGGTAGGAAAACGCCGCCAGTTCCGCCACGTCGGGGTGGCCGAGTACCGAGGTCAGCCGTTCCGCCACCGCGATCTTGTGGGCGTGGAAGTGATCGTCGTGCAGCTCCACCAGCAGGGCGCCGTCCTGGCAGCCGAACACCGTGTACAGGCCGCTGGTGGCGGCGCCGTGCAGGCCCGGGCAGGCGGTGCCGAGCTCGCCTTCGTCGTGGAAATGGTCACCGTGCAGCTCGAACACGGTGACGCCGTCCGCGGCGTCGCCGCTGGTGGCCGTGTGACTGGCCAACACCAGGCCTTCCAGGGGTTCGGCAACGCCATGGTGGGCGGTGTCCAGCGTCTGGGAGGCCAGCACCCCGCCGGCTTCCAGGCTTTCATCGCTGAACAGTTGGAAGCTGCTCATTTGCGCGGCGCCATCGTCGCCGTCGAAGAACAGCGCGCCATGCTCGCCATTGACCCGGTAATGGGTGGGTGCCACCCCATTGAGCGTGAAGGCCAGCATGGAGGGCGCGTCCTCATGCACATGGTCGTCATGTTGGTGGATGCCGTTGTCCAGGAATTCCACCTGATCGTCGTCACGCTGAAGGATTACCGCGTAGCGGCTTTCCGGGCTGGCGTACACCGCAGTGGCCGGATGCACCAGGGCGAAATCGGCGATCGTCTCGCCGCTTTCCAGGTCATGCACATAAACCCGTGAGTGGGCGCCGTCGGCATGGGTGAATACCAGGCGACCGGCCGAGTCGGTATGTTCGTGATCATGGTCATCGCCGGGTAACTCGGTGCTGCCGGTGTCGTTGTTGCAGGCGGCAAGCAGGACCGATGCCGCCAGCAGGGCGGCGCCGGTGGGGAAAAAATACCGTTTCATTGTTGTCTCCGAATTCGTTTCGTCGTGGTCCGCGTCAGAAGGTCATGCGCACGCCGGCGGTCAGATTGCGACCGGGTTCCGGAACGGTGCGCGCCAGGAAGGACGCGTGATTCCACACTTCCTCGCCGAGCAGGTTGCTGCCGCGCAGGAAGACGCTGTATTGGGGGCTGCCGGTGAAGGTGTAGCTCACCGTGGCATTGAGCATGTCGTGGCCGGGGGTGCGGCTTTCGAAGCCGGCGATCTGGTCCTGCGCGAACACCCGGTAGAACTCCAGCTCCCCGTCGAAGGCGCGCCAGAAGGTGTTCAGGCGCCCGCCCAGTCTTTGCGCGGGGATGCGTGGCAGTTCGTTGCCACCGTCATCGAACTCGGCGCGCACCACGTCACCGAACAGGGTGGTGGAGAACCGCTCGGTCCACTGATAGGTGGCTTCGGCTTCCGCGCCGATGAAGGTCACGTCCGCCTGGCTGTACTTGATCAGGCGGAATTCCTCGATCTGGTCCAGGGTGCGGGCATAGACGTAGTTGTCCACCTGGTTATGGAACAGTCCCAGGTCGAAGGTCAGATCACCGTTCACCTTGCGCAGGTTGAGGCCCACGTTATGGGAGGTTTCCGTCTCCAGACTGTCGTCGTTGGCGCTGCCGCCACAGGTGTACCGGTCGGCGAGCAGGCCGCACTCATAGGTGTTGGTGGCCAGGTGCACCCCCTGGGCATAGACCTCCTGGGCCTGGGCCAGGCGCTGGGAGCGGGCCAGGGACAGCGACACGTTGTAGTCCGGGCGGAACGCCCAGGTCAGCGCGGTGGACAGGGAAGCGGCGCTATCGCTTTCCGAGGGCAGTGGCCGGTCCGCGTCATCCGGGTCGAGCTTCTGGTGCTCGAAGCGGGCACCGGCTTCCAGTTGCCAGCGATCATTGAAACGGTAGCGTTCCACGGCGAACAGCGCGGCGACCCGGGTGTCGGTCCTGGGCACCACCGCTTCCTCACCGGAGGTTTCGATGCGACCGTCGGAGAACTGGGTGCCCACGGTGCCGCGCCAGCCCAGGATCGGGGCGTGCTCCGCTTCTACCCGGGCGTCCACGCCGCGATGCCGGAAGGTGGTGCCGATGGCGTCTTCCTCGATTTCATGGTGGCGGTAGTCAGTGTGGCTGGCGCGCAGGCGTACCGCCTCCACGCCGGCGAACGGTTGACGGTACTCGCCACGCAGGTCCACCCGGCGGCTGTCGAGATCCACGAACGGCGCTTCATGCTCACCGTGCTCGTGTTCGTGGCCGGCTTCTTCGCATTCCAGGCTGGCGCCGTTGGAGGTGCAGCCTTCGAATTCGTGACTGTGGCCCGGCAGTCCGTAGAGATCTCCCCGGTAGGAGTAGGCCAGGCCCAGGTAGCCCCGGTCGCCGATCCAGGACAGGCCGACGCTGGCATTGTTGCTCTCCGCCCAAGTGCCGTTGATGGTCGGGTCGGTGAAGCCGTTGACTTCATAGTCGCTCGCTTCGCGGCGGGCGCCTTCCACGTGCAGGGCCAGGTGCTCGCCGGCCCGGGTAGTCAGGCCCACGGCACCGGCGCTTTCGTCGGCCACGGTGTTGCCGCGCGCGGAGAAGAAGCCTTCCACCGGTTTATCCGGCATGCGGGTGGGGATCTTGTCATCCAGCACGTTGACCACGCCGCCGATGGCGCCGCCGCCGTAGAGCAGGGTAGACGGGCCACGCAGCACTTCCACCTTGCGGCTGAGCATGGGTTCCACGGTGGTGGCGTGGTCCGGGGAAATCTCCGACATATCGAACAGACGGGCGCCATCGGATAGCACGCTGACCCGGGGCGCGGTCTGGCCGCGGATTACCGGCCGGCTGCTGCCGGCGCCGAAGGTGTCCGCGTGCACGCCAGGCAGGCCATTCAGCGTGTCGCCGAGAGTGGCTTCGCTTTGTTGGAACAGCAGGTCGCCGTCCAGCAGATCGAAGGAGGCCGGGGTCAGGTCGGCGTCACTGCCCAGGGGCAGGGCGGAGACCTCCACGGCCTCCAGTTGGTGGTCCTCGGTGGCCGGCTCGGCGGCGCTCACGTAGCCGCACAGGGCCACCAGGGCGGCCGCCGTGGCCGGCGCCGCCAGAGGGGCGTTGAAGCGTTTCATGTTGTCTCCTGATATACAGCCGCGACCGGCGTCCATGGCCAGGGGCCACGGAGGGACGCGGGATCGGCGCGCGCCGGGCGCGCCCTCGGAATGTTACGAATCCGGGGTCAGGAGAGTCGGGGGGGCGCACGCGCCAGGTGGACGCTGGCGGCGACCTGGTAGGGAGGGAGAACCGGGCCGGTATTCAGCGGTGCCCCGGCGGGGGCCGGCGGTGGTGCCACCAACAGCGACGGTGCCGCCGCCATGCCGTGGCCATGGAGCGCCTGGCAATCGTGCTGGGCCACCACGTCACGGTGGCTATCGAAGATGTGGCTGGGGGCGTGCCAGGCGAGCACCGCTTGCGCCACCAGCAGCAGGGCGGCGAACAGCAGGTGCCGGCGCGGGCGGAGGTCAGTCATCGGTCGGTTCGCCTTCGCGACCGGGCACCGGATCGAAACCGCCAGGGTGCCAGGGGTGGCATTTGCAAAGGCGTTTCGCCGCCAGGGCGCTACCGCGCAGGCTGCCATGGGTTTCCACCGCCTGCCGGGCGTACTCCGAGCAGGTCGGATAGAAACGGCACTGGTTGCCCACCCAGGGGCTGAGCACCAGTTGGTAGAGCCGCAGACTGGCAAGCAAAACGGGTTTCAAAACGGCATCCGAAACAGAGACTGAACGTAACTGCCCATCATAGAACGAACAATATGACAAAAACCACCATGGCTCCGGTGGTAGTCCACTTCAGGCGCGGGTCCAGCGGGTGCCCTCGCGGGTATCCTCCAACTGGATGCCGGCGTCCTTGAGCTGGTCGCGAATCTCGTCGGCGCGGGCGAAATTCCGGTCCTTTTTGGCCTGGGTGCGTTGGGCGACCAGGTCGTCGATGGCGGCGGCGTCCAGGTCGTCGTCGCCGGCCTTCTTGTTCTGGAACCAGGCGGTGGGGTCCGCGTCCAGCAGCCCCAGCAGGTCGGCGCCGGCCAGCAGCTCGGCCTTGAGCGCCGGCTTGTCGGCGGGCTCCGCCTTGTTCAGCCGGGCGGCGATGCCGTGCAGGGCGCTGATCGCCTCGGAGGTGTTCAGATCATCGAGCAGCGCCAACCGTACCGGGTGATCCTCGGGCAGGGTGTAGCCAGTCGCGGCGGTCACGGATTCGCCGCGCCCGAGCAATGCGTAGTAGAGAGAATCCAGGCTGCGTTCGGCCTGCTCCAGCAGTTCAGCGGAGAAATTCAGCGGCGACCGGTAATGGCTGGACAACAGAGCAAAGCGCAGCACCTCGCCGGGGTATTCCTTGAGCAGCTCGCGGACCAGGCGGAAGTTGCCCAGGGACTTGGACATCTTCTCGCCGTCGATGTTGATGTAGCCGTTGTGCATCCAGTAGCGCACGTACTCGGTGCCGTGGGCGCAGCAGCCCTGGGCGATTTCGTTCTCGTGGTGCGGGAAGATCAGATCCTGGCCGCCACCGTGGATGTCGATCACGTCGCCGAGGTGTTTGTGGATCATCGCCGAGCATTCGATGTGCCAGCCGGGGCGACCCCGGCCCCAGGGGGAATCCCAGCCGGGCTGGTCCGCGTCGCTGGGCTTCCACAGCACGAAATCACCGGGGTGGCGCTTGTAGTCGGCCACTTCCACCCGCGCACCGGCCAGCATGTCTTCCAGGTTGCGGCCGGAGAGCTTGCCGTAGTCGGGCATGGATTCCACCGCGAACAGCACGTGGCCCTGGGATTCGTAGGCGTGGCCCTTGGCGATCAGGGTCTCGATCATGGCGATCATGTCGCCGATGTGATCGGTGGCCATCGGAGTGATCGACGGGTCCAGAGCGCCGAGGGCGGCCATGTCTTCCTGAAAGGCGGTGGTGAAGCGCCGGGTGAGGGCGTCCATGGATTCACCGGTATCCGCGCAGGCCTTGATGATCTTGTCATCGATGTCGGTGATGTTGCGGGCGTACACCACCCCTGGGTAAAGGCGCTTGAGCAGCCGGTAGAGCACGTCGAACACCACCACCGGGCGGGCGTTGCCGATGTGCACGTAGTTATAGACCGTGGGGCCGCACACGTAGAGCGTCACGCGATTCGGGTCCAGAGGAACGAAGTCGTCCTTGGTGCCGGTGAGGGTGTTGTGCAGTTTCAGCATCCGGGTGCGGTCCTGGGGCCGGTTTATTTCGAGGTGTCTTTGCCGTACAGCTCCGCCGGGTCGATCAGCGGCGTCTTGTCGATGGTGGCCCGGTCGCCGTCCAGCTTCCAGTAGAAGCAGTCCCGTCGCCCGGTGTGGCAGGCCGGACCGGTCTGGTCCACCCGCGCCAGCAGCACGTCGCCGTCGCAGTCCACGCGCAGTTCCTTGAGCGTCTGCACCTGGCCGGAGGATTCCCCCTTACGCCACAGAGTGCCCCGCGAACGGGAGTAGTAACAGACCCGGCCGGTGGCCAGTGTCTCCTCGATGGCGGCCCGGTTCATCCAGGCGAACATCAGCACCTCGCCGGTGTCGTGCTGCTGGGCGATCACCGGCACCAGGCCGGCGTCGTTGAGCACCAGGTTATCCAGCGCCTCGCCCAGCGATACGCTGAAGCCTTCCGGTTGCCGTTCGTTCTCTTTGAACATGATGCCTCCTGCCTCGCCGCCGTAGGAGCGACTTCAGTCGCGATCCGCAAGGCGGTTGATCGTGACTGAAGTCGCTCCTACAACACCGGGGCCGTCAGATCGGTGAGCGGGTCTCCCGGAAGAGGGCGTCCACCGCTTCTTCCAGGCCGGCTTCCTCGGTGTCCTTGGAGCCCAGGCTGCGGATCGCTACCTTGCGCTCCTCCGCTTCCTTCTCGCCCACCACCCAGATGCGAGGGGTTTTCGCCTTGGAGTGTTCGCGCACCTTGAAGCCGATTTTCTCGTTGCGGGTATCCAGCTCCGCCGGCACGCCCCGGGCCTTGAGCAGGGCCACCGCCTCGGCGGCGTAATCGTCCACCGCGTTGGTGATGGTGCACACCACCACCGGGGTGGGCGCCATCCACAGAGGCAGGTGGCCGGCGGTGGATTCAATCAGGATGCCGAGGAAGCGCTCCAGGGAGCCGAGCACCGCCCGGTGCAGCATCACCGGCCGTTGGCGCGAGCCATCCTCGGCCACGTATTCGGCGTCGAGTCGTTCGGGCAGCACGAAGTCCACCTGCAGGGTGCCGCATTGCCAGTCCCGTCCGATGGCGTCGCGCAGCACGAACTCCAGTTTCGGGCCATAGAAGGCGCCTTCGCCCGGGTTCAGTTCACATTCCAGGCCCAGGGATTCCACCGCCTCGCGCAGGGCCGACTCCGCCTTGTCCCAGGTGGCGTCGGTGCCGGCGCGTTTTTCCGGCCGGTCGGAGAATTTGATGCGGAACTGCTCGAAGCCAAAGTCCTTGTACACCTCACGCAGCATCTGGATGAAGGTGGCGGTTTCCTCGTTGACCTGGCCCTCGGTGCAGAAGATATGCCCGTCGTCCTGGCTGAACGAGCGTGCCCGCATCAGGCCGTGCAGCGCGCCGTGGGCCTCATTGCGGAACAGGGCCGTGAACTCGCCCATGCGGATCGGCAGGTCCCGGTAGCTTTTGATGCCCTGGTTGAAGATCTGCACGTGGCCGGGGCAGTTCATCGGCTTGATCGCCATCTCCCGGTCATCGTGGGTACAGACCGTGAACATGTCGTCGGAATACTTATCCCAATGGCCGGATTTTTCCCACAGCACCCGGTCCATCATCTGCGGCGTCGACACCTCGTCGTAGCCGTACTTGATCATCTTGTCGCGGATGTAGTTTTCCAGGTTCTTGCGCAGGCGCCAGCCCTTGGCGTGCCAGAACATGCTGCCCACCGCTTCCTGCTGGGTGTGGAACAGGTCCATTTCCCGGGCCAGTTTGCGGTGATCGCGTTTCTCCGCTTCCTCGAGCTGTTTGAGGTAGGCGCCGAGTTCCTTCTTATCCCGCCAGGCCGTGCCATAGATGCGCTGTAGCTGGGCGTTGTCGGCGTTGCCGCGCCAGTAGGCGCCGGCCACCTTCATCAGTTTGAAGCCGTCGCCCAGCTTGCTGGTGGCGGGCAGATGCGGGCCCCGGCACAGGTCGATGAAATCGCCCTGACGGTACAGGGAGACTTCCTGGTCGGCGGGCAGGTCGCGGATGATTTCGGCCTTGAACTCCTCGCCCTGGTCCAGAAAGAAGCGGATTGCCTCGTCGCGGTCCCATACCTCACGGCGGATGTCCTCATTGCGGCGCACGATCTCCTGCATGCGCTTCTCGATCGCCTTGAGATCCTCAGGGGTGAAGGGCTCTTCCCGGTGAAAGTCGTAATAGAAGCCGTTCTCAATGGTCGGCCCGATGGTCACCTGGGTGCCGGGGAACAGCTCCTGGACCGCCTCCGCCATTACATGGGCGGCATCGTGGCGAATCAGCTCCAGGGCATCGTCGTGGTCCCGGGTGATGATTTCCACTTCGGTGCCATCCGTGAGCGGCAGGTAGACGTCCGTGAGGCGCCCGTCGGCCCTGGCGGCCAGGGCCTGCTTGGCGAGTTTCTTGCTGATCCGCTCGGCGATCTCCAGGGCGGAGGCCGGCTGATCAAACTCCATGGTTGCCCCATCGGGCAGTCGGTAGCGCACGCTCATGAATGAAAAGGGGTCCGAGGCTAAGGGTTGCGGAACCGAGGAATGGTAGGCAATCGACCGGCGCCGTTCAAGCGGCCCCGCTTTACCGGCACGATGGGCTGTGCCTATGCTAGGCCGGCCTGACAACGGAATGACGCCATGAGCAAGCTGGAAGGGGTGCCTGGCACCCAGCTACCACCCCTGTTGCGGGTGGCCCGCCAGATCAACGTCCAGAGCGACCTGGCGCCGCTCGCACGCACGGTGCTGAAGGAGGCCCTGGGGCTGGCCCGGGCCGAGGCCGGCGTGCTCTGGCTGCGTCGCGAGGAGCAGCATGGCGAGTGGCTGGAATGCGCCGGCCAGGCTCTGGACGGCGAGGACCCGGGCGCCGACCCGGGGCCGGACCAGCCGCGCCTGTCTTTGGACGAGGCCGGCGCCGGGCACCCGGCGGCACGGACCGTGCACCGCGGCGGCGTGCTGCATCTTACCGGCGCGGCGCTGGATGAAGCGGACCATACCCGTCTGGTACCGGGGTTGGTGACCCGGGTGGTGTCGCTGCTGCTGGTGCCGCTGACCAACCATGAAGGCCGGGTGGTGGGTGTGCTGCAGTTGGTCAACGCGCGCGGTGAAGCCGGTGCCGGGCCCTTTCCGGTGCGCACCCGGGCCCTGCTGGAAGCACTCGGTGGCTACGCCGGCATCGCCCTCAACAACCTGATGCTGGTCCAGGAACTCAAGGACCTTCTGGATGCCTTCGTGAAGGTGTTCGCCCGTGCCATCGACGCCAAGAGCTCTCACACCAGCGCCCACTGCGAACGGGTGCCCCTGCTCACCGAACTGCTCGCCCGTGCCGCCTGCGATGACGCCACTGCCTTCGCCGATTTCCAGCTCGACGAGGACGAATGGTATGAGCTGCGCGTGGCGGCATGGCTGCACGACTGCGGCAAGCTGGCGATTCCGGATTCGGTGCTCGACAAGGCCACCAAGCTGCACGGCCTGCATGACCGCATAGAACTGGTGGCGGCGCGTTTCTCGGCGATGCGTTCGGAAGTGGAGCGGCACTATCTGCGCGATTGCCTGGAGTCCCCGGACCGGGAAGCGGAACACCGGCGCCGCCGGCAGGAGGACATTGATGCCCTGGAAGCGGATCTGGCGTTTCTGGAGCGCATCAATATCGGCGGTGAAACCATGGCCGCCGAGGACGTGGCGCGGGTGAGGCGTATCGCCGAGCGCCCCTGGGTGGATGCCCGGGGTGAAACCCGACCGCTGCTCAGTGATGACGAGGTGGCCAACCTCTGTATCACCCGGGGCACGCTCACCGAGGAAGAGCGGCGCATCATTAACAGCCACATGGACGTCACCCTGGATATGCTGGAGTCGCTGCCTTTTCCGCGCAAGCTGCGGCGTGTGCCGGAATACGCCGGGGGGCACCACGAGCGTATGGATGGCACCGGCTTTCCGCGCGGTCTGACCCGGGAGCAGATGTCGATTCCGGCCCGGATCATGGCCATCGCCGATGTGTTCGAGGCCCTCACCGCGCGAGAACGACCCTACAAAACGCCGCTGAAAATCTCCGAGGCCCTGGGCATCATGCAGCGCATGCGCGACAATCGGCACCTTGATCCGGACCTCTACCGGCTGTTCCTGGACGCCGGGGTCTGGCGCGACTACGCGCGCGCCGCCCTGGACCCGGAACAGCTGGACGTGGATGATCCCACGCCTTTCCGATAACGGACCCGAAAGCATGCCATCGAACGCCGCTCCGGCGACGATGCCGTCCTGGTTGGTGCTGATGCTGGCCACCGCCTGCGGCTTGATCGTCGCCAATATCTATTATTCCCAGCCCCTGGTGGGGCCCATCGCCGAGTCGCTTTCCCTGTCGCCGGGGGCGGCCGGTCTGATCGTCACCATGACCCAGGTGGGTTACGGCGCCGGTCTGCTGCTGGTGGTACCCCTGGGGGACCTGGTGGAAAACCGTCGCCTGGTGATCGCGGTGGTGCTGCTCGCCGCCTTGGCGCTCGTCGCCGCCCTGTTCGCCCGCCATGCGACCACCTTCCTGGCGGCCGCTCTGGGCATTGGCTTCGGCTCGGTGGCGGTGCAGATTCTGCTGCCCTACGCCGCCCATCTGGCGCCGGCGGAGCGCCGGGGGCAGGTAGTGGGCACGGTCATGAGCGGCCTGATGCTGGGCATCATGTTGGCGCGACCGGTGGCCAGCGCGCTCACCCAGGCATTCGGTTGGCAGGCGGTGTTCGTGGTGTCGGCGGTGATGATGGTGGCGTTGAGTCTGGTGCTGGCGCGGGTGATGCCGGAGCGATGGCCCAAGCCGGGCCCCGGCTATGGCGGTTTGCTGCTGTCCATGGGCTGGTTGCTGCGCCATACCCCGATTCTGCGTCGGCGCGCTCTTTACCAGGCCTTCCTGTTCGCCGCCTTCAGCCTGTTCTGGACCGCGGTGCCCCTGCTGCTGGCCAGCCCGCTATACGGCTTCAGCCAGGGCGGTATCGCTCTGTTCGGCCTGGCCGGGGTGGCCGGCGCGGTGGCGGCGCCCATTGCCGGGCGGCTGGCGGATCGGGGTTTTACCCGACCGGCCACGGTGGTCGCCATGCTGATCTCCAGCGCCGCCCTCGGCCTCACCCTGCTGGCCGAGCCCGGCTCCACCCTGGCGGTGGCGATGCTGGTGACGGCGGCGGTGGTGTTGGATTTCGGCGTGTCCGCCAACGTGGTGCTGGGTCAGCGTGCCATTTACGGCCTCGGCGACACCTACCGGGGCCGCCTCAACGGCCTGTACATGGCGACCTTTTTCACCGGTGGGGCACTGGGTTCCGCCGTGGGCGGCTGGTCCCAGGCCCACGGTGGCTGGTCGCTGACCGCCACCATCGGGGCGCTGCTGCCCCTGGCGGCGCTGGGTTATTTCCTCACGGAACTGGCGCTGGGGGTGCCGGAGCCGTCCTGGCTGGAAGGCGAAGCCTGACTCACAGGGCCAGCACCCGGCCCTGGTCATCCATGTAGGCCACCTGGTTGCGACCGGCGCCCTTGGCTTGATAAAGCGCCTCGTCGGCGCACTTGATCAGGGTATTGGCGTCGGCGGCCTGTTGCCCGGCACAGGCCACGCCGACGCTGATGGTCACCACCTGGCTGACCCGTGAGCCGCTGTGAGGCAGCCCCAACTGCTCGATACGGGTACGCATGCGTTCGGCGACCACCAACGCGTCCTTGAGGCTGGTGTTGGCGAGCACCACCATGAACTCCTCGCCGCCGTAGCGGGCCACGAAGTCCTTGTCGCCCTGGGTCAGGGCACGAGGAATGGACGCGATCGCCTTGAGGCACTCGTCGCCGGCCAGGTGCCCGTAGGTGTCGTTGTACTGTTTGAAGAAATCGATATCGAACAGCAGCAGGGTGACCCGCTCCTGGCCGCGCCCGAAGCCATGCAGTAGCTCATCCAGCCGGCTTTCCATGCCGCGCCGGTTGAGGCAGCCGGTCAGGCCGTCCACGGTGGCCTGACTCTCCAGGACCCGGTTGGCGGAATGCAGTTCGTCGCGGTGCTGGAACAGGACGTTCTCGGACAGGAAATGCTGGCGCAGCAGGCGCTCATAGATGTACTGGCCGAACAGGCTCATGCTGGCGCTGGACAACGACAGCAGCAACAACACCAGGGACAGCTCCTCGCTGGTGCCCCCTCCCCGATAGAGGCAGGCGGCGAGCACGCCGATCATCGCCAGGCTGCCGGTCACCGCCCAGTAAAAGGGCACCCGCAGCAGTACCGACATGAGCAGAATCGCCAGCGGCGTTTGCAGAAACAGGCTGAATGCCAACGGGTGGTTCACGGTCACCGCCATCCAATCGCCGGTGAGGGCAACCGCCATGGCCAGGGCCATGCTCATGCCATGCAGCCAGCGCCGCCATTCCCCGTGCCGCGCCACCAGCGCGGTGGCCACGGCCAGCATCAGACACAGCAGCCGTGGTCGCCAGGTGCTGGCGGCTACCTCCGGCGACAGGAAGAATTCCAGGGCCAGAGCCAGCGACAACAGCACCGCTACGTTGAGTGCCGCCCACGGCGCCACCCGCGCCACGCTGTCGCGGAAAAAGTCGGCGAAATCCCGCTCCAGGGGGGCGGGCAGGCGCAGGTGCCAGGGCAGATGGATGTCGTTGCCGCTGGGCAGCCGGCTCATCCGTTGCGATTCGTCCTTCAACTGCGTTCCATCCCTCCGACGTGCCCGCCCCATGGGCGGAAGCCATTTGTTAGGCGTACGGAAAATGTGCGTTTAAGAGTAACAGCATTGATTGGTTCAATGCGCCCCCGATGAAGGGGGCTCAGTCGAGCAGGGCGAGCAGGGCCTGGCGTTTGGCCGGGGAGAGGCCCCGGAAGCGGTCGAGCAGGTAGCGTTCTTCGTCGCCGGCGGGCACGGCCTGCCGAGCCACCGGCAGGCTGTCGGGCCAGTGCCCCAGGCTATGCTTCAAACGCGCCACGATTTCCGCATTCATACTGCGATGGCCGAGGTGGGCGGCGCTGGCGATGCGATCGCGCATACCGCCCGGAAAACGCACCACGAACTTCTCCACGCGTGGTTGCTCCTGCTGTTTCATAGTCCCTGCCGCACCTTGGGAAAAAGAGCACCATACGCATTAATTTGCTAAACGGCGATGTCCCCGGTGCCCCGTCGCTCCAGAAAGCGACCTGGTTAACAGTTAGAATTCCATCGGTTTCACGGGTTATTATTCAGACCATGAATCTCGCCAGCGCCGACCTCAATTTGCTGAAATACCTGGACGTTCTTCTGCGTGAGAAGAACGTGACCCGGGCCGCCGAGCAGCTGGGCATCACCCAGCCGGCCATGAGCAACAGCCTCAAGCGGCTGCGCCTGATGTTCGGCGACCCGTTGCTGATCCGTACCAGCGAAGGCATGACCGCCACCGATCGCGCCCAGGAGTTGCAGCCCCTGGTGCGCCAGTTGATTGCCCAGGCCGAAGCCCTGTTCACCCCGGAGGATGGTTTCCAGCCCTCGGACAGCCGGCGGGTGTTCCGCATCATGACCAGTGACTATGCCGAGGCCACATTGGTACCGCACATCGTGCGACGCCTGCGTGAAGAGGCGCCCAACGTGGTACTGGATTTCCTGACCCCTTCGGACGTGAGCTACCCGGACATGGAGCAGGGGCGGGTGGACATGGCGCTGAACCGCTTTAACGAGATTCCCGGCTCCTTCCACCAGGTGACGCTGTGGCGCGACACCTTCTCCTGCCTGCTCAACCGGGATAATCCCATCGCCGATCACTTCGACCTGGACAGCTACCTGTCGGCCCAGCACATCTGGGTGTCGAAGACCGGCTTCGGGGTGGGCTTTGGCATGAATCCGGAGAAGCTCGGCGGGCTGGGCTGGATCGACCACGCCCTGCAGCGGCTGGGCCGCAGCCGCAAGATCAGCATCTTTACCCGGCATTATCAGATGCCGGCGCTGCTGGCCATGAACAATGACCTGGTGGCCACATTGCCCAGCCGGGTGGCGCGCATGCAGGTGCAAAATGACAACCTGGTGATCAAGGCGCCGCCGTTCGAGATTCCCGAGTTCGAGCTGAAGATGGCCTGGTCGCCCCTGCTGCACCACAACACCGCGCACCGCTGGTTGCGCCGCCTGATTCAGGAAGAAACCGAGAGCATCCTGGCGCAAACCGACTGAAAAGCGGTGAACAGTTAAGAGTTAACTGTTCACCGCTTTTCAGGGCGGGTCACAGCACTGAAGAGCCGGTGAGCCAGCCGCCCTTGGCGCGGCCCGGGTTGTCCTCGCCGGCCTCGGCGATGGCGCCCTTGCCGACGCCTTCGAAGGCGCGCACGCGGAAGCGCTTGCCCGGTGCTTCCCGGGCCAGTTCACCGGCGATGTGCCCGGCCAGGTTCTCCACCGTGGAGTCGTGGTTCACCAGATAGCAGTGGTCTTCCGGGATCACCAGCTCGAAGTGGCCCTGTTCGGCATCGTAGCGGAACCGGTGGTGGGGTACTTCATCCACGTAGTAAGTGCCTTCCAGGTCTTCCTCGGTGCCGATGTAGATGTCTTCCCAGCGGTCCGCCCAGAGCTTTTCCCAGTAGCGGCTGCGGCGGCCGTTCTCGAAAATTTCGATGCCGGAACGGTGACCATGGGCAATGCGCTGGCAATTGCCGTCGTGTTTCTTGAGACCGTGGGAGTAATGGTAGAAAGGCGCCGTGCCGGTGTCCTCCTCGCGCAGAATCACGCGTACCTCGGCGACATTGGACGGCACCGTCTCCCGGATCAGCTCCATCAGGTAGAGCGTCACGCCGGCCTTGGAAATCTCCATGCCTGGCAGGCTCAGTACCGCCGCCGCCGGCGATACCATGCGAATTTCGCCGGCCAGATAACGCCAGGCCAGGCTCAGGTGCCCGTCGTCACGCTCGTGCAGGTCGAGCTGTTCGCTGTCGCGGGGCACCAGCAACCGGTGGTCGACGCGCTCGTCGACGGTGCGTTTAACGGTTTTCTTGATGTGGCCGAAGTCGAACACCATGCCCTGGGCGTCCAGTTCACCGGACAGCTCCAGATCCACGATCCACGACTCGCCCACCATGCCGCGCTTGGCGTGGAGATAGGAAAAATCCACCACGGTCAGGTTTTCAACGAACAACGTGGCCATAAGGTCTCGTCGGTTTAGAGGGTGGGTGAAGTCAAGGCGCCATTATAGTCAGTCGGGCGCCGTGGACTCACCCCGGGTTTTGTAAATTGCTGGTGCCGCATGGTCGGGGTGTGATCGGGATCATGATCGACGTGAAGGCCGGCGTGTTCTATCGTTGGGCCTTTCCGATCCTGGCAGGCTGGAGACAGGCCATGAGCGAAACGATTTTTTCCAAGATCATCGACCGGGAGATTCCCGCCGATATCATTTACGAGGATGACCAGTGCCTGGCGTTCAGGGACATCAACCCCCAGGCACCCACCCATTTCCTGGTGATCCCCCGGAAACCGATCCCCAAGCTGTCCGATGCGCAAGGGGAAGACAAGGAACTGCTTGGGCATCTGCTGCTGGTGGCCGGTCAGGTGGCCGCCGAGCAGGGGCTGGAGGACTTCCGCCTCAACGTGAACAATGGCGCTGGCGCCAGCCAGACCGTGTTCCACCTGCATGTGCACGTGTTGGGTGGCCGGCCCTTTTCCTGGCCGCCGGGCTGAATTCCCCGCCCGGGCACCATGGACACGACGAACAATAATAATCAGGAGTGCGTGCGATGAAGCGATGGATGATTCCTCTTCTCTCCCTTTCCCTGGCCGCCCCGGTGCTGGCGGTGCCGCCGGAGAACCCGGATCAGGTGAAGGGAATGATCAACGATCTGGAAACCCTGGCGGGCCAGGGCCGTGCCCTCAAGAGCGGCCATGATCCGGCGGACCCGGCGGCGGTAACGGCATGCCGGGCGGAGCACGGTGCCCTTCACGACCGGGCCGTGGCCCTGCGTGATGGCGCCGCCACGCTGCCACAGCTGGCCTACCGGGTGAATCTGACCATGGCGGCCAGTGCCGCCGTGGCCTGCGTGGCCTGCGACCAGGGCGCCGACAAGTGCGACGCCGTGGCGCCGGCTTTGGAGCGGGTGCGCCACCAGATGAACACCCCACCCGCCAAGGAGTGACCATGGAAAGCATGGCCAAGGATCGTTGGATCGAACCGGTGGTTCTGGAAGGGGAACGGGTGTGCCTGGAACCGCTGAGCCAGGCCCACGCCGGCGACCTGGCCGACGCCTGCCGTGACGGTGAACTGTGGAAGCTCTGGTACACCTTCGCCCCGGCGCCGGAACGGGTCGGTGATTACATCGCCACGGCCCTGGCCGGTCGGGAGCACGGCGAGATGCCGTTCGCGGTGCGCCACAAGGACAGCGGCCGGGTGGTGGGCAGCACCCGCTTCTTCCGTGTCGACGAGGACAACCGTCGCCTGGAGCTGGGGCATACCTGGTATGCGCGCCGCTGCCAGCGCACCGGGCTGAACACCGAGTGCAAGTGGCTGCTGCTGCGCCATGCTTTCGAGACCCTGGATGCGATCGCCGTGGAGTTGCGCACGCACTGGCACAATCGCGCCTCGCGGTCGGCCATCGCGCGGCTCGGCGCCAAGCAGGACGGCGTGCTGCGCAACCACACCATCAGCGCCGACGGGGTCTACCGGGATACCGTGGTGTTCTCGATCATCAACCACGAATGGCCGGCGGTGCGCCAGAACCTGCGCTTCCTGATGGAGCGGGGCGGCCGGTGAACTACTTCGCCCACCTGGCGCTGGCGCGGCCCACGCCGGCTTCCAAGGTCGGTAATCTGTTGGGTGATTTCATGCGCGGGGTGCGCGAGGAAGAGCTGCCGCCGCCGGTACGTCAGGGGTTGCGCAACCACCGGCTGGTGGACCGCGTCACCGATGGACACCCGCCGGTGCGTGACAGCCGCCGGCTGTTCGCCGCCCCGCGGCGCCGTTTCGCCGGGGTGGCCCTGGATGTTCTGTTCGATCACTTCCTGGTGCGCCACTGGGAACGCTTCCACGATCACGACCTGGACACCGCCCTGGATCACGACTATCGCTTGCTGCGCGCCGGCGAACCGTTAATGCCGGCGGACATGCGCGCGGTGGTGGAACGCATGGTCAGCCAGGACTGGATTCGTCGCTACGCGGAGCTGGACACCGTGGGCCGGGCGCTGGACCGGATCGCCGCCCGGGTGCGCTTCGCCAACCGCTTCCAGGGCTGCCAGACGGACATCGAGCGCCACTACCGGGAGTTGGAAGCGGTGTTCCTGGACCTTTACCCACGCCTGCAACGGGCGGTGGCCGAGCAGGCTCTAGAGCGGGTTGATGCCCAGTAGCGCCATGCTGTCCTGATAAAGCCGTTCCGCCACTTTCTTGTTGCGTGCCCGGGGCGACCGGGCGGCGGGGCCCTTGGCGTCGAAGTAGCCGCCGGTAACGCCGTCCAGAGCCGGGTCCATGGCCAGCCGTGCCGGCAGCCGCGCGGCTTTCTCCGGGGTGGTCAGGGTGGGGCGGATCAGCTTCATCAGCGGCTCCGGTACATGCCGGAAAATGGGGGTGTCGACGCCGCCGGGGTGCAGGGCGTTGCTGGTGATGTCCTGGCCGGCCAGGCGCTGGGCCAGCACATCACTGAACAGAATGTTGCCCAGCTTGGACTGGCCGTAGGCGTCCATCACCAGGTAGGGCCGGCGCCCGCGCCAGGTGCGGGAATTGATGCGCCCCAGCCAGTGGGCCACCGAGGCCACATGCAACACCCGGGCGCCGGGTCGTTGCTGCAGCAGTGGCAGCAGCAGGTGGGTGAGCAGCACCGGGGCAAGATAATTGACCCCGAACTGCATCTCGAAGCCGTCGGCGGTGAATTGCTGGCGGCTGGGCACCACGCCGGCGTTGTTGATCAGCACGTCCAGCCCGTCCAGTTCATCGTTGAGGCGGCGGGCGCAGCCGCGCACCTTGGTGAGATCCGCCAGATCCAGCTCGAACAGCCGTACCCGGGCATCGGGCTGGTTGTTCTTGATGCGTGCCAGGGCCGCCTGGCCCTTACTCTGGTCGCGGCAGGCGAGGATCACCTCCGCCCCCTGTTCCGCCAGTTGCTCGGCGGTGCACAGACCAATGCCGGAATTGCCGCCGGTGATCAGAACCCGTTTACTCATGGTGTCGCGGTCTCCTTTCCGTCGTGGGAATGAACAGGCCTCACAAGCCTAGCAAATTCGGCGCCAGTTACCGGGACAGTAACGCCGGCCCGGGGCCGTCATTCCGGCAACTCCGTCGTCGCCGGCAGCCAGGCGAGAATGGCATCCACCACTTGGGGCCAGTGCCGTCCCTGCAGCAGAAGGTGCGGGCCGTTCGTGAAGAAGCGGTAGGCGCCGTGATCGCCCAGGTGTGCGTTGAGGCGCCGGATGCCCACCGCCGGCACCGAGGTATCCTGGCCGCCATACAGCACCAGGGTGGGAAGGGAGAGCGCCGGCGCCGCGTCACTGGCGTCGTCGGCCAACAGGATCAGGCCCCGGTAGGCATCCAGGCGCACCCGCCGCATCACCAGCGGGTCCTCGGCCAGACGGCGGGCGGCCCCGGGGGCGAGCTTCGGGTCGTCCGGTGGCCGGGCTACCTTGAGCCGGTAGCCCGGCGCCACGGTGGCCGCGGCGGCGATCAGAACATTCCAGCCGTAGCGCAGTCGAATCCCTTCACGCACCGCCGGCGCGGCGAGGATCAGCCCGTCCAGGGGCAGATCCGGGTGGCGGGCCGCCACCAGCATGGCCACCGCGCCGCCCAGACTCTCGCCGAGCAGGTACAGGGGGCGATCAGGATAACGGTCCGCCAGCCGCCGGGTCAGCGCGGCGGCGTCGTCCACCAGCCGGGCCTCGCCGGCCCAGTGATCGTCGAGGTTTCGGCCGCCAAAGCCGGCCTGGTCGAAGGCATACACGCTGTAGCCGGCTTCGGCCAGGGCGGGGGCCGCCAGATTGAAGGCGGCGGCGTGGTCGCCGAAACTGTGCAAAGCGACAATCACGCCGCGCGGCTCGCCGGTCGCCGCCCACACCCGGGGTTCCGCCGGGGGCGGGGTGGGCGGCGCGCCGGCGCACGCGGAAAGAAGCAGCAGCATCAATGGGTACCAGAGGGAACGTAGCGATGTCATCGACGCAGTCTGACGAAAGCCGGGTGAAGAGCGGGTTCAGGGTGTTGGGCCTGGCGGCGTTGCTGCTCGCTTGTGGGCCGGTGGTGGCGGATTCCTTCGAGGAGGAGGCCAGCGTCACCGCCACGGCCTTCAATTCCCTGCCCGGCCAGGGCGCCGGTGATGATCACAGCCTGGCGGCCTGGGGCGACACCCTGGTGCCCGGCATGAAAGCCATCGCCGTGTCCCGGGATCTGCTCGGCCAGGGGCTGGATTACGGCACCCCGGTTCGCATCGAGGGCCTGGACGGCATTTGGTACGTGCGCGACAAGATGCACCGGCGCTGGCGCAACAAGATCGATATCTACATGGGCGAGGACCGCGACGCCGCCCTGGAGTGGGGCCGGCGCCGGGTCACCATCCAGTGGGACGAGGATTAGGGCCGGCTCAGCCAGCGCATCAGTTCCCGGGTGGCCCAGCGCGGCGTCAGCTTTTCCATCAGCACGGTGAGCCGGAACGGCAGCCCCACCGGGGTGTGCACCCGGTCGCTGCCCAGGGCGCGCTCCGCCGCCGCCGCGATTTCCTCGGCGCTCAGCTTCACTCCCATCCGCTTGACCACCGGCGCCTGGAAGGCCTGGTCGCGGACCATGGGCGTGTCCACGAACGGTGGCATCAGGTCCTGCACGCGGATGCCGTGGCGGCGCCATTCCAGGTCCAGGGCCTCGGTGAGGCCGCGCACCGCGAACTTGGACGCTGAATACACCGCCAAGTGCGGCACGCCGTAAAGCGCCGAGGCGGAGCTCATGTTCAGCACGTGGGGCCGGTCGGCCCCTTTCAGGTGCGGCAGGCAGGCCAGGCACATATTGAGGGTGCCCTGCACGTTGATCTCCAGGGTGCGACGGTGCAGCTCCGGGTCCACGTCTTCCACGAACCCCATGCGCAGGATGCCGGCGCCATTGAACAGCACGTCCAAGCCGCCGGCCTCGGCCGCGAAGGCATCCGCCGCCGCCTGGCAGGCTTGCGCGTCGCGCACGTCCAGGGCGCGGCTCCAGACGCGCTCCCCCATTTCCGCCCGCAGGGCGGTCAGCGCCTGGTCGTTGACGTCCAGCAACCCCACCGACCAGCCCCGGGAATGAAAACGGCGGGCGGTGGCCTGGCCGATACCGCTGGCCGCGCCAGTGATCAGGATACGGCTCATGGCGCGCCTCGCGTGGCGCCGGCCAGGTGGCCGCTCAGGAAAGCCTGGATGTCCGCCAGCGCCCGGTCGGCGTCGGCGAGCACGCCGCCGTGCAGTTGGAACACATGCCAGCGACCGGGGAAGCACTGGTAGCGGGCTTCGGTATCGGCCTCGTCCAGGGCCTCCGCCAACCGTTCGCTGTCGGCGCGCAGGATCTCATCGCCCCCGCACTGAATCAGCAACGGCGGCAGGCCGTTGAGGTCACCGTGCAGGGGCGAGGCGGCGGGGTGGTCCCGGCGTCCGCGGGCATAGGCGTCGGCGGCGGCGTTCAGCCAGGGCAGGCTGAGCATGGCCTCGCCTTCCGCCTTCTCCGGTGTATTCGCCAGGGTCAGGTCCACCCACGGCGAGAGCAGTACGCCCGCCGCCGGCGGTGGCAGGGTGGCGCCGTCACGCAGGTGCTGCAGGAACGCCAGGCTCAGACCGCCGCCGGCGGAATCGCCGGCTACCGCCATGCGCGCCGGGTCATGGTCCTGCTCCAGAAGGGCGCGGTATACGGTGATGGCATCGTCCAGGGCCGCCGGACAGGGGGCTTCCGGCGCCAGCCGGTAGTCCACCACCACCACGGTGGCGTCCAGATCCCGGGCCAGGCGGGTGGTCAGGGCGCGGTGGGTGCCCGGGCCGCCGCTGACGTAGCCGCCACCGTGCAGGTAGAGCAGCGTGGCGGCGCGGCCTTCGCCCACCACTTCCACCGGCACGCCGCCGAAGCGCGCGTGGCGACGCGGCACGCCCCGGGCGGGCAGGGTGGCGCGGGCCACCGTGGCCAGCCAGCGCCGTTGCAGGCCGACCGGCGCGCGCGCCTGGAAAGCGGGGCTGAGCAGGGTTTTCAGGCTGCCGCGCAGGGTGGCGGCGATCAGGCGTTGTGACGGGGTTTCCGTCACGCCGCCCTGTTCACGGATGCAACTCATAATCGCGAGGGTCCAGTCGTCGGGTGCGGTGCCGGTAACGGAAGGTGAAACCGGGCCAGTTGTTGGTGTTCTTGCCGCTTTCGGTCTTGTACCAGCTGTCGCAGCCTTGTCCCCAGACGCTGTCGCGCAGGCGCGCCTGGATCTCCCGGTTGAAGCGGTCCTGTACCTGAGCGGTTACTTCCAGGCCACCCACGCCGGGGCGCTCCAGCTCCTCCAGGGCGCTCAGCACATAGCTGATCTGGGACTCCAGCATGTAGACGATGGAGTTGTGACCCAGGTTGGTGTTGGGGCCGTACAGCATGAACAGGTTGGGGAAGCCGTGCACGGTGATGCCCAGGTAGGCCTCGGCGCCGTCTCGCCAGGCCTGGTTCAGATCCCGGCCCTGACGGCCCAGGATGGTCATCGGCGCCAGGAAATCGGTGGCCTGGAAGCCGGTGCCGAAAATCAGCACGTCGGCGTCGTGGTGGTGGCCGTCCGTATCCACGAGGCCGGTTTCGTCCACCGCCGCCACGCCGCCGGTGTGTACCTCGATGCCGAAGCGTTCGATGGCCTGGAAGTAATCGTTGGAGATCAGGATGCGCTTGCAGCCCATGGGGTAATCCGGGGTCAGCTTCTCGCGCAGCACGGGGTCGCTGATGGTGCGCCGCAGGTAGCGCTGGAACAGCCACTGATAGACCTTCATCACCCCCTGCAGGGCGGTGAAGCCCAGTACCCGGGTTTCGTTCTGGGCATAGACCCGGGCCCGGTCCAGCGTCTGCAGCCAGGGCAACCGGGCCATCAGCCGCTGCTCCAGGGGGGAGTAGGGGCGGTCCGGTTTGGGGATCACATAGGCGGCGGAGCGCTGGAACAGCTTCACCTTGCGCGCCTGCCTGGCCACCTCCGGCACGAACTGGATGGCGCTGGCGCCGGTACCCACCACCGCCACCGTCTTGCCGGCCAGGTCCGCGTCGTGGTCCCAGCGGGCGCTGTGGAAGGCCGGCCCCTGGAAACGCTCCAGCCCCGGTACCCGGGGCCAGGCCGGCCGGTTCAACTGGCCGGTGGCGGTGATCAGGGCGCGGGCGGTGAGCTCGCCCTGGTCGGTGACGATCCGCCACAGGCCGGCGTCCTCGTCGAAGCGCGCCTCGCGCACCTCGGTGCCCAGGCGCAGATGGCGTTCCAGGTCATGATCCCGGGCGCAGCGCTTCAAATAATCGAGAATCTCCGCCTGGGGCGCGAAGCGGCGTGACCAGTCGAACTTACGGGCGAAGGAAAAGGAATACAGATGGGATGGCACGTCACAGGCGGCGCCAGGGTAGGTGTTGTCCCGCCAGGCGCCACCGACCTGGCCCGCTTTCTCGAGAATCACCAGCGAATGCCGGCCCCGTTTTTTCAACTCGATGGCCATGCCCAGGCCGCCGAAGCCGGCGCCAATGATCGCCACCTGAAAATCCGCTTGCATGGAAGGGTCCCTGCCAGAAAACCTTACTCTAGCCCGCCGGCCGGCGCCGGGGGATGACCGTAACGCTCGACCGGGTGGCCGCCCTGGTCAGGTCGCGGCTCCGGGGCCGGCGTGGGGTGGTTTTATCGCAGTGGCACCGTGTCCGGTAGCCGGAACTCGCCGCGCTGATCGAAGCTCAGCGGCAGGGCCAGACCCTGGACCCGGGCGGTGCCCTTGATCCGGTAGTCCAGCGGCGCGCCGGGGTCCTGTTGCAAGGCTTTCAACTTGCTCAGGGTCTGCATCAGGCTGGTGGTGATGCGGGTGCTTACCAGGGCGTCGCCCATGGCGGGCAGGGTCACCTTGTCGCCGGTCAGGCCGCGCGCCAGCTTCTCGCCATTGACGAACAGTTCATAGTCCAGGCTTTTCAGGGTCAGATCCCGGTCATTGGGGTTGCGCGCGCGCAGTACCACCTGCCACTGTTGCTCGAACACGCTGACCTGCTCCAACCGGAGGCTGGAGAGGTTCACCTCCGGGGCCTCCAGGCCGCTCAGTGTCTGGCAGGCGCCAAGCAGTAACAGCAGCCCCAGAACGCCGCATCGGGCCAGGATTCGCATAGTTATCTCCGTGTAGTGATGAGAGAACCCCCGCCGCCGGATGATACCGTACGGGGGCGGCAATACCAGGAACCGATCATGAACCGCTTCACCATTGAATGTCGCCAGGGCGACATCGCCAACCAGACCGACATGGACGCGCTGTCCACCGGCGCCTTCGGCTATCCGCTGGCCGAGGCGGCGCGCATCGCGGTGACCACGGTGGCCGCGGAGGGCGCCGCCCTGGCCGCCCACCGGGCGGTGCTGGATGAACGGCCCGGTCACCGGGCTTGAAAAGCGCCGCCGGCGGAGCAATTGATGGCGGTATCGCAACGACTGTGTAGCCAAAGGAAGCGCCGATGACCGCTGTCTGGCCGCGGGTGGACGAACTGGGTCTGCTCACCGATCTGTACGAACTGAACATGGCCCAGGCCTATCACCTGGATGGCAAAAAGGGCGAGGCGCTGTTCAGCCTGTTCTACCGGGTGCTGCCCGGGCAGCGCAATTACGTGGTGGCCTGCGGCCAGGAGCACGCCGCCCGGCTGATCACCGAACTGCGGTTCCCGGAGGAGCAGGTACGCCGGCTGGCGCCGCTGGGGTTCCGCGCGGAGTTCCTCGACTGGCTGGCGGATTTCCGCTTCAGTGGCGAGGTGCGGGCGTTGCCGGAGGGGGCTCTGGTGTTTCCCCAGGAGCCGTTGCTGGAGCTGCGTGCCCCGGTGGCCGAGGGGCAGTTGCTGGAAAGCCTGCTGATGAATTACGTGAACCTGGAAACCCTGCTCGCCTCCAAGGCCGCCCGGGTGGTGCGCGCCGCCGCCGGCACGCCGGTGCTGGATTTCGGCATGCGTCGCATGCACGGCCTGGAAGCGGCCTGGCGTAGCGTGCGTGCCTACCGGGTGGCGGGCATCGGCGCCACCAGTAACGTACTCGGTGGGCTCAGTTTCGACCTGCCCCTGCGCGGCACCATGGCCCACTCCTACATCCAGTCTTTCGACCGGGAAATCGACGCCTTCCGGCGCTATGCCCGGGACTACCCCGGCACCACCCTGCTGGTGGATACCTATGACTGCCTGGCGGCGGTGGACAAGGTGATTAGCCTGGTGCGCGAGGAGGGGCTCGAGGTGGGCGCCGTGCGTATCGACTCCGGTGACCTGGTGGCCCAGGCCCGCGCCGTCCGGGACAAGCTCGACGGCGCCGGCCTCGATGGCGTGAGGGTGGTGGTCAGCGGTGGCCTGGACGAATGGAAAGTGGCCGCCCTGGTGGCCTCCGGCGCCCCCATCGATGGTTTCGGCGTGGGCACGGAAATGGGCTCGGTGGCCGATGCCCCGTCCCTGGATTTCGCCTACAAGCTCACCGAATACGACGGGCGCCCGCGTCTTAAGGCATCGCCGGGCAAGCCGGTTTACCCCAGCGCCAAGCAGGTGTGGCGACAATACGACGGCGAAGGCCGGTTGGTGGGCGACGAGATCACCGCCGCCCACGAGGAGCGCCATGGCGAGCCTCTGCTGCGGACCGTGGTGGCCGGCGGCGAGCCGGTGGTACCGCCGCCGGACCCGGACGCCGCCCGCGAACGCCTGCGCCGGGAGCTGGCTTCGCTGCCGGCGCCTCTGCTCGGTACCGACCGGGCCGACACGCCCTATCCGGTGACGTTCAGCGAGGCCCTGGAGAACCTGCGCCGGCGTACCCTGGACAGCCTGCCCTGAGCGGCCCTCTAGAGCGTATCGGTGAGCAGGATGCCCAGGCTGAAGCGGGTCTCGTAGTCGTCGTAGTTGATCATTGAGTCGCCATAGCCGGTGAACACCTGCACCAGCCCCTTGAAGCGCTCGTTGATGGGGTAGGAGTAATTGATGCGACCTGCGCCCTTGTTATCCGAGCGCAGGTTGTTGCGCAGCATCACCTCCACCACATGGTTGCCGAAGGCGCGCGACACCTCCAGCTCGAAATGGCCCATGTATTTTTCCATGTCCGGGTTGTTGTCGCCGCGCGGATCCAGGGGATAGTCCTTGTCATCCTCGGGAATCCGGTACCAGGGCATGAACGACACGTAATACTGGCCGATTTGCGAAATATGGCGCACGTAGAGCCGGTTCCAGCTTCGTGAGGTGGGCTCGTCCCGACCGTTGGAATCATGGCGGAAGCCAAAGGCCATCAACTCCGTCTTCACCGGCCCCAGCTCCCAGTTCATCGGCTTGGCGACGAAGATCTCCGGCGTGAAGTTGATTTCCCGGAACGGGCTCGATTCGCTTTTGTTGTAGGCCTGCCAGAAGAACAGGCCGGTGAACGCCATATACAGAGTGCTGCCGTTCCAGAAGTCATCGTAGAGCGGTGCCTTCAGCGAAATCTGGAATTTGACCTCCTCGGAGTCCAGGTTCTGGCCCTGGCGGTCCGGGTCATTCCACTGAGGGTTGGACCAGTGGCTGTAGGGCAGCAGGTAGTTGCGCCGGTGCGGGGTGATCACAAAGGGGTTGTCCTGGCTGGAGCGTTCCAGAGCCAGGCGGGTGCGCAGGGCGTCCTCGTGAGCGGAGCGCTTTTCGGGCTTCTCCTTGTCCTCGAGGCACCAGCCGCGCAACTGGGCGGCGGTGATGTTATCGTCGGCGTCCCGGGCGGCGCGCAGCAGGCAATCGTTCTGCTTCTGCTCGGCGGTCATGGTCTGATCGGCTTCCGGTACCGGAGCCTGGTCGCCGGACTCGGCGGCATGCAGGGGCGCCGCCAGGGCCAGCAGCAGGGCGAACAGCGAGCGGGGCATGGACGGTCCTTACAGTGAGCGCAGCTCGTCTTCGCCGAGCGCGCGGGCTTCTTCCTCCAGCATCACCGGGATGCCGTCTCGTACCGGGTAGGCGAGGCCGCTGGCCTTGCATTTGAGTTCCTCGCGCTGCTCGTCGTAGATCAGCGGTGCCTTGCTGACCGGGCAGACCAGGATGTCCAGCAGATTGGGGTCGATCATGGGGGTACTCCTGTGGGCGAACCCAAGAATAAGAGGCCTTCGGAGGCGGACTATACCAGCCTTGTCCGACAAAAGTGATTTCAAACGCTTGTTTGACTTATGGGTCACAAATAGTTGTGGGCAGCGCCTCCAGGGCACGGCTACCATTTCAATCCCTGACGATGGACCCGCCCCGCCCGCTGTTTTCCTCTCAGCCCGTTCCGGGGCCGGTTTTCCCGCTTACCACAGAGTGTTTTAGGGAGACCTGACATGCCCGAATACAAAGCTCCCCTGCGCGACATGCGTTTCGTGCTCAACGAGGTTCTGGATCTGGATGGCCACTACGCCAAGCTGGGTCTGGAAGAGGTGAACAGCGAACTGCTCAACGCCTTCCTTGAGGAAGGCGCCAAGTTCGCCGAAAACGAACTGGCACCCCTGAACCGCTCCGGCGACGAGGAAGGCTGCCACTTCGAGGATGGCGTGGTGACCACGCCGAGCGGCTTCAAGGAAGCCTATGCCAAGTACGTGGAAGGTGGCTGGCCGGCCATCAATGGCGACCCGGAATTCGGCGGCCAGGGCCTGCCCGGCTCCTCCAGCATCGCCATCTCCGAAATGACCGGCACCGCCAACTGGTCCTGGAGCATGTATCCGGGCCTGTCCCACGGCGCCGTGGCCACCATCGAGGAGCACGGCACCGATGAGCAGAAGAACGCCTACCTGCCGAAGCTGACCAGCGGTGAATGGACCGGCACCATGTGCCTCACCGAGCCGCACTGCGGCTCCGACCTGGGCATCCTGAAAACCAAGGCCGAGCCCAACGCCGACGGCAGCTACAGCATCACCGGCACCAAGATCTTCATCTCCGCCGGCGAACACGACATGGCCGAGAACATCGTCCACATCGTGCTGGCGCGCCTGCCGGACGCCCCCAAGGGCACCAAGGGCATTTCCCTGTTCATCGTGCCCAAGTTCCTCACCGACGGAAACGGCGGTGTGGGCGAGCGCAACGGCGTGACCTGCGGCTCCATCGAACACAAGATGGGCATCAAGGCCTCCGCCACCTGCGTGATGAACTTCGACGGCGCCACCGGCTACCTGATCGGCCCGGAAAATAAAGGTCTGAACTGCATGTTCACCTTTATGAACTTCGCTCGTCTCGGTACCGCCATCCAGGGCGTGGCCCATGCCGAACTGGGCTTCCAGGGTGGCCTGGCCTACGCCAAGGAACGCCTCGCCATGCGCAGCCTGTCCGGCCCGAAAAACCCGGACGGCCCGGCGGACCCGATCATCGTGCACCCGGATGTGCGCCGCATGCTGCTCACCTCCAAGGCGTTCGCCGAAGGCGGTCGCGCGCTGGTCTACCTGTGCGCCCAGCTCGGCGACCAGGTGAAGCTGGCCCGCGACGACGCCGAGCGTGAACAGGCCCACGATCTGATGGCTCTGCTCACCCCGATCGCCAAGGCATTCGTCACCGAAGTCGGTCTGGAAGCGGCCAACCACGGCGTGCAGATCTATGGCGGCCACGGCTTCATCCGCGAATGGGGCATGGAGCAGAACGTGCGCGACGCGCGCATCTCCACCCTGTACGAAGGCACCACCGGCATTCAGGCGCTGGACCTGCTGGGCCGCAAGGTGATGATGACCCAGGGGCAGGCGCTGCGGAACTTCACCAAGATCGTGCACAAGTTCTGTGAGGCCCAGGCCGATAACGGTGAGCTCAAGGAACTGATCGACCCGGTGGCGGCTTACAACAAGGAGTGGGGCGAGCTGACCCAGGCGATCGCCATGCAGGCCATGCAGAACCCGGACTACGTGGGCGCCGCCTCGGTGGACTACCTGATGTACTCCGGCTACGTGACCCTCGGCTACCTGTGGGCGCGCATGGCCGCCAAGGCCCAGGAGCAACTGGCCGCCGGCACCGGCGACGAGGACTTCTACAAGGCCAAGATCAGCACCGCCCGCTTCTACATGAAGCGCATCCTGCCGCGCGCGGCGGGTCATAAGGGCGCCATCGAAGGCGGTCTCGACTGCATGATGGAACTGGACGCGGAACACTTCGCGTTCTGATCCGGCGCCCTTCGGCGACCCTGAAAAACCCCGCTCCGGCGGGGTTTTTTATGGACGGATGGCCGCGCCGTTGATCGCGGCTGAAGCCGCTCCTACGGCACCTCGTGACGGGGTCCGCCATCGCCGGCTTTATGTTTTATACTGCCGGCATGTTGCGTACTTTGTTATGGCGGAGTCTGGCGCTTCTCTGCGTGGCCCTCGGGCTGATTGGCGTGGTGGTGCCGGGCATGCCGACCACCGTGTTCATGCTGATCGCCGCCTGGGCGGGAACCCGGGGCTGGCCACGCCTGGAGACCTGGCTGGTTAGCCATCCACGCTTCGGGCCGCCGATCGTGCTGTGGCGCGAACAGCGCGCCATGTCCCGCCGGGCCAAGTGCGCCGCTTCCACGGTGATGCTGATCAGCGTCGCCATCATCGCCGTTTCCCCGGCGCCCAACGTGGTGAAAATCGGCGTGCCATTGTTCTTGTGCGGGCTGCTGTTGTGGATGTGGCGTCGGCCGGAACCGACCCCGGAGGATGAACGGCGGGTCACAAATAAACATTTACGGCCCGTTCGCCGGGACTAAACTATCCTCCCGCAACGCAAGCCAGCTTCGGGAGATTCACCAATGGCCACCTACAAAGCGCCGCTGGAAGACATGCGGTTCATTCTGAACGACGTGTTCCAGGCCGACCAACTCTGGGCGTCCATGAGCGCCACCGCCGACGTGACCCGGGATCTGTCCGACGCCATCCTGGACGAGGCGGGCAAGATGGTGGAGAACCTGCTGTTCCCGCTCAACCGTGACGGTGACGAAGAGGGCTGTCACTTCGACAACGGCCAGGTCACCACCCCGAAAGGCTTCAAGGAAGCGTTCAAGACCTACGCCGAAAATGGCTGGACCGCCTTCTCCGGCAATCCGGAATTCGGCGGCCAGGGCATGCCCAAGTCGCTGGCGGTGCTGTTCGAGGAAATGATGCACAGCGCCAACTCCTCGTTCGCGCTCTATCCCGCGCTCACCAACGGCGCCACCCTGTGTCTGGATGCCCACGCCAGCGATGAGCTCAAGCAGGCCTACCTGCCCAAGCTTTACAGCGGCGAATGGAGCGGCACCATGTGCCTGACCGAGCCGCACTGCGGCACCGACCTGGGCATCATGCGTTCCAAGGCGGTGCCCGCCGATGATGGCTCCTACGCGATCTCCGGTACCAAGATCTTCATCACCGGCGGCGAGCACGACCTGGTGGACAACATCATCCACCTGGTGCTGGCCAAGCTGCCGGACGCGCCCGCCGGGTCCAAGGGCATCTCCCTGTTCCTGGTGCCCAAGTTCCTGCCCGACGCCGACGGCAATCCGGGCGAGCGCAACGGCGTGGCCGCCGGTTCCATTGAGCACAAGATGGGCATCAAGGGCTCCGCCACCTGCGTGATGAATTTCGACGACGCCAAAGGCTGGCTGATCGGCGAGCCCAACCAGGGCCTGGCCGCCATGTTCACGATGATGAACTACGAGCGCCTGTCCATCGGTATCCAGGGCCTGGGCCTGGGCGAGGTTAGCTACCAGAGCGCCGCCGACTACGCCCGCGAGCGCCTGCAGGGCCGCGCCGCCACCGGCGTCCAGAACGAAGGCGGCAACGCCGATCCGATCATCGTGCACGGGGACGTGCGCCGCATGTTGCTGACCATGCGCGCCCTCAACGAAGGTGGCCGCGCCCTCTCCACCTACGTGGGCATGGAGTTGGATAAAGCCAAGTTCTCCGAGGATGACGCCGAGCGCAAGGCCGCCCAGGACCGGGTGGCGCTGATGACCCCCATCGCCAAGGCGTTCTTTACCGATCGCGGCTTCGAGACCACCGTGCTCGGCCAGCAGGTATTCGGTGGCCACGGCTATGTGCGTGAGTGGGGCATGGAGCAGTTCGTGCGCGACTGCCGCATCTCGCAGATCTACGAAGGCACCAACGGTATCCAGGCGCTGGACCTGGCCGGCCGCAAGGTGACCCGCAATGGCGGCAAGTACGTGGACGCCTTCCTGGCCGACGTGCGCGCCTGGATCGATGACAACGCCAACCAGCAGGGCCTGGACAGCATCCGCGAACGGCTGGTGGCCGCCGTGGACCTTCTGGAAAGCACCACCGCCGAGCTGCTGCGCCAGGCCGGCGACAACCCGGACACGGTCAACGCCAGCGCGGTGGAGTACCTGGACCTGTTCGGCTACGTCACCTACGCCTGGCTGTGGGCGCGCATGATGGTCACCGCCACGCAACGGGACGACGACTTCGGCCGCGCCAAGGTCACCGTCGGCCGCTTCTACTTCGAGCGCCTGCTGCCCCGCGCCGGCGCCCTGGCCGAGCAGATCAAGGCCGGGCCGGCCACCATGATGGGGCTGGATCAGGACCTGTTCTGATCGCTTGAATAACGGCTGGCCGTTGCCACCATGGGAACCTCGCTGGATGGTTCCGGTGGGGGCGATGGTTTATCGCGGCTGAAGCCGTTCCTAGGGAGGCAAGGAATGCCCCACTGTAGGAGCGGCTTCTAGCCCCGTGGCAGCGCCACCCAGCTCAACACGCCCGCCTCTTCATCCCGCCATTGCGCGCTCACCACGGCACCCCGCCGCCACTGGTTGGACAAGTCGCATAGCAGCGCGATGCGATCCTCCGCCACCATCTCCGCGTCCTGAAAATAGAAGCGCACCCCGGTCAGTGGATAGAGCGTCTTGAACAGGCTTTCCTTGATGGAAAACACCCGGGTCAGGCGGCGGGCGAAGGCGTCATCATCCAGTTCGCTCAGCTCATGCCGTTCCCGAGGGGTGAGAATCTGGCCGGCCAGTCGACGGGCCCTGGCCGGTACCAGCCACTGTTCCCGGTCTAGACCCAGGCCCAGCCAGAGCCGGCCATCGCCGGTGAGCGCGGCGGCTTCGCCGTGGGAGTGGGTGATGGCGCCGACGGCACCGTCCGGCCAGCGCGGCGCCCGGTCGGCGCCGGGCGCGGGGATGGCGTCCTGACCCAGGGCCAGGGTCAGGCCGGCGCGGGCGCACACCCGGCCGGCCAGGTACTCGGCGCGGCGTTTGGCCACCGCCCGTTCCAGCCCCGGTGGCAGCGGCACGCCGGCCTGGTCGAAGGCGTCCTCGGTGAAGGCCTCGGGGCGGTAACCGCAGCGCGCCAGCACCAGGCCGGGGCCCCGGTCGAGGGTTCGCAGATCGTGCAGGCAGGCGGGCAGGGGGGCATCGGGCATGGCGCCTAGAATAGTGCCTGCAAGGCGGCCCGACCAGCGCCGGGCATTGCGTCCCGCACTCGGATAGTGCTAAACCCGGTGTTCGCATTCTTCACGCATTCCGCCATTGCACAAGGAGTCGACCATGCTTCGTCTGAATGTGATCATCGCCAGCACCCGCCCGGGCCGGGTGGGTTCCACGGTGGGTACCTGGTTTTATGAACTGGCCCGCCAGCACGGCAACTTCGATGCCCGCTGGGTGGACCTGGTGGATTTCAATCTGCCGGTGTTCGACGAGCCCTACCACCCCCGGCAGCAGAACTATCAGCATGAACACACCAAGCGTTGGGCCGCCAGCGTGGACGAGGCGGATGCCTACGTGTTCGTGGTTCCGGAATACAATTTCGGGCCTACGCCGGCGCTGCTCAACGCGCTCAATTACGTCTACCACGAGTGGAATTACAAGCCGGCGGCGTTCGTCAGTTACGGCGGCATTTCCGGCGGCATGCGCTCGGTGGAAGCCACCAAACCGACCCTCACTACCCTGAAGATGATGCCGCTGATCGAGCAGGTGGCGGTGCCCATGGTGCAGGAGCAACTTGAGAACGGCGCCTTCAAGGCCAAGGATATCCAGGAGAAATCCGCCATTGCCATGCTCGATGAGCTGGAGCGTTGGGCGGACGCGCTCAAACCGATGCGCGGCTGAAAACAATAAACAACATATGGGAGAGCTTGAATGAAACGCCGTACTTACCTGATCACCGGTGCCACCAAGGGTATTGGCCGCGCCACCGCCGAGCGGCTGGCCGCCGCCGGCCATGGCGTGGTGGGCATTGCCCGTCATGGGGACGATCCGGATTTCCCCGGTACCCTGGTCAGCGCCGATCTGGGGGATCGCGACCAGACCGACGCGGTGCTCAAGGACCTTACCGGTCGCTTCGACTTCGACGGCGTGGTCAACAACGTGGGCATGATCAAGCCCCAGGCCCTGGGTGAAATCGATCTGGATACCTTCGACGCGATCCACGCCCTGCATCTGCACCCGGCGATCCAGGCCAGCCAGGCGCTGCTGCCGGGCATGAAGGCGCGCGGCTGGGGCCGCATCGTCAATGTCTCCAGCCTGACCATTTTCGGCCTGCCCGGGCGCACCGCCTACGGTAGCGCCAAGGCCGCCATGGTCAACTTCACCCGCACCTGGGCCCTGGAGCTCGCGCCGACCGGGATCACCGTCAACGCCATCGCCCCGGGACCCATCGAGACCGAGCTGTTCCGCGCCAATAACCCGGAAGGCAGCGACCGGGAAGCCGCCTACTTGGCCATGGTGCCCATGGATCGCCTGGGTGAGCCCCGGGAAATCGCCGCCACCCTGGCCTTCATGCTGGGCGAGGACAGCGGCTATATGACCGGCCAGACGATCTGCGTGGATGGCGGCGCTTCCGTCGGGCGGGCCGCGTTTTGAGCGGGCGCTGGGAGGCGTTGCGTGCCCTTCTGAGCGCCTCGACGACGATCACCCCACCGGCCGATCTGGCGGCGTGGAGCCAGGGCTGGGAGGAGCTGGTCGCCGGCGATCACGGCCCGGTGGCGCTGGCCTTGCACGGCGGTTTTGCCGCCGACCGGGTGGGCTGGGCATTCGCCGCCGGCTACCAGGCCGCGCTGCGCCGGCTGCTGGCCAACTTCGGCCTGGCCCCCGACGCCGCCATTCGGTTGGCCCTGTGCGCCACCGAGGAAGGCGGTAACCGGCCCCGGGACATCGCCACCGCGCTGCGCGCGGACGGCGCCGGTTGGCGGCTGAACGGCGGGAAAAGCTGGATCACTCTGGGGCCGGTCTGTAGCGAACTGCTGGTGGTGGCACGGCTGGACCAGGGTGGCGAGCCGTCGGCGCCGCCGACGCTGAAAGTGGCACGAGTGCCGGCGGATGCCCCCGGGGTCCGGCTGCGCGACAAAGCCCCTCTGGCCTTCGTGCCGGAGATTCCTCACACCGCCGCCACCTTCGAAGCGGTGGCCCTGCCTGAAAACGCCCTGCTGGACGGGGATGGCTACGACACCGTGGTGAAACCGTTCCGCACCGTGGAGGACACCTTCATCGCCCTGGCCGTGCAAGCCTGGCTGCTCCGCGAGGCCCGCGCCCGGAACTGGCCGGCGGACTTCGCGGAAGCGCTGACCGCCAGCCTGGTGACCCTGGCCGCGCTCAGCGACCGGCCCGCCGATGACCCGGTGACGCATCTGGCCCTGGCCGGGGCCCTGGCCCGTACCCAGGCCCTGTATCAGGACGCGGACCGGCTGTGGGATGGTGAGGGCGACGAAGCCGCCGAACGCTGGCGCCGCGACCGGCCCTTGTTCCAGGTCGCCGGCAAGGCCCGTGCCCTGCGCGCCCAACGGGCCTGGGAACAACTGTAGCCGTTGTCGCAGGTGTTGTTGCAGGAGCGGCTTCAGCCGCGAAAGCGATATGCGGATCGCGGCGGGGGATGATCGCGGCTGAAGCCGCTCCTACAAACGGCGAAGCCGCCTCTCAGCGTACAGGGATGGCCTGAAGGAAACCGGCGCTTTGGTTGTCGGTGATTTCCACTACCCGGCTCTGCCGGTCCTGATGGACCGCCTGGCCGGGTGACACCGGCGGGTAGCCTTGCGCCGGCCAGCATCGACAGCGTCAGCAACCCGAGGAAAAGCGGTGGAAAAGGGGCGACCGGGATCAAGGCGAGTATCCATCCATGAACAGGCGCCCGTTATAACAGGCGAGCCCCCGGACCGGCCAGGAACCGCCGGGCAAACCGGTCATTGCCCGCGCCGCCACGCCGATGGATAGTCAGGGTTTTATCGTAATGAGGACCTGGTCATGAAATGCTATGCGATTGCGATGATCGACTTTACCGACTCGGGTTGGATCAAGGATTATGTCGCCCGGGTCACGCCTATGGTGGAACGGCTCGGCGGCCGTTACCTGGCGCGTACCAACCGGGTCGACCGGATTGAAGGGGAGGGTCCGCCGCCGGGGACCTTGTTGATTATCGAGTTTCCCTCCCGGCAGGTGGCGGAGGGTTTCTACCACAGCGAGGAATACGCCCCCTTTAAAGCGGCCCGGCAACGGGGATCGGTGGGGCCCTTCTTCCTGGTCGATGGTATCGACGGTTCCGCCGCCCCAGCCTGACCCGGCGTACCGGTTCCAGCATCTTTCTTTCCTGGCAGGGAGCGATCAATGACACGCTCACCAGAGCAAACCGCCGCGGCCCACCAGGAGTGCCGCCATGACATCCCGGTGCAGGTTGGCGAGGACCTGTGGCTGGTGGATGGCCCGGTGGTGGACTTCTACCGGCTCTCGTATCCCACCCGCTCGGTGATCGCGCGCCTGCCCGACGGCGGCCTCTGGGTCTGGTCGCCGGTCCCGCTGACCCCGGCCCTGCGTGCCTTCGTGGACGATCTTGGCCCGGTACGGTATCTGATCAGCCCCAACAAACTGCACCACCTCTACCTGGGCGAGTGGCAACAGGCCTGGCCGGACGCTGAACTCTGGGGGCCGCGTTCCACGCAGCGCAAAAGGACCGATCTCACCTTCACTGGTACCCTGGGCGACACCGCGCCACCGGCCTGGGCGGATGCCCTGGATCAAATCTGGCTGCGTGAAGCCTTGTTTCTTGATGAAGTGGTATTCTTCCACCGCCTGTCACGCACCGTGATCCTGGCGGACTTCAGTGAAGCGTTCAGTGACGATTTCCTGCGCCGCCACTGGAAGCCCTGGCAGCGTTGGATCGCGCGACTGTGGGGCATTACCGAACGGCCGGGCAAGGCGCCTCTGGAAGTGCGCCTGAGTACCCTGCGCCGCCGCCGCGCGCGGCAGCGGGTGCGCCGGATGCTTGCCTGGCAGCCGGAGAAGGTGATCATGGCCCACGGCGTCTGGCGTGCTGAAAACGGCACCGCCTTTCTGCGTCAGGTGTTCTCCTGGCTCGACGTTTAGCGGTCACCGACCACCGGGCAAGCCGCCCGTATTTCTTTTTTGTGTTTTATTTTCCGAGCCGCTTCATTGTTCGGCTCTTTGCTACAGGGAGTTTTTATGAGCCATGTTTCCAGCGTGATGGACGGTCTGCGACAAAGCAGTCCGGGACAAACCGAGTTCTACCAGGCGGTGGAGGAAGTGCTGGAGGTGCTTGCTCCAGTGCTGGATGCCGATCCCCGCTACCGGAGCGAGGGGGTGGTCGAGCGCTTGCTTGAACCGGAGCGCCAGATCCTGTTCCGCGTCGCCTGGGTGGATGACGCCGGCAACGTGCGGGTCAACAAAGGCTACCGCGTTCAGTTCAATTCCGCCCTCGGCCCTTACAAGGGCGGGCTGCGTTTTCACCCCAGCGTGAACAGCGGCATCATCAAGTTCCTCGGCTTCGAGCAGATCTTCAAGAACGCACTCACCGGCTTGCCCCTCGGTGGCGGCAAGGGCGGCGCGGACTTCGACCCCAAGGGCCGCAGCCAGGGCGAAGTGATGCGCTTTTGCCAGGCGTTCATGACCGCCCTGTACCGTCATATCGGCGCCACGGTGGACGTGCCCGCCGGTGACATCGGCGTCGGCCACCGCGAGATCGGTTACCTGTACGGCCAGTACCGGCGCCTCAGCGGCCGTTTTGAAGGGGTGCTCACCGGTAAATCCACCGGCTGGGGTGGCTCCCTCGGCCGCAAGGAAGCCACCGGCTACGGCTGTGTGTACTTCGCCGAGAACATGCTCGCCGAAAAAGGCGAAACCCTGGAAGGCAAACGCTGTCTGGTGTCCGGCGCCGGTAATGTGGCGCTCTACACCATGGAAAAACTGCTGGAGCTGGGCGCCCGGCCGATCACCTGCTCCGATTCCAGTGGCACCCTGATCCACACCGACGGGCTGGACGTGCCGCTGTTGAAGACCATCAAGGAGCGCGACCGGGCAGCGCTGCGGAGCTACCTCGATACCCACCACGACGCCACCTTTATCCCGGTCAGCGACTATGACGGCGGCCGCCTGCCGGTATGGCGCCAGGAAGGCGACCTGGCGTTCCCCTGCGCCACCCAGAACGAACTGCTCGGAGCGGACGCCGAAACCTTGCTGGCCAACGGTGTGTACTGCGTCTCCGAAGGCGCCAACATGCCCTGTACCCGCGACGCCGTGTCCCTGTTCCTGCGCGCCGGCATCAGCTACGGGCCGGGCAAGGCCGCCAACGCCGGCGGTGTCGCCGTCAGCCAGCTGGAAATGCAGCAAAATGCCGCCATGGCGCGCTGGTCCGCCGAGCAGGTGGACCGCACCCTGCGCACCATCATGAGCGACATCCACCGCCGCGCCAGCGAAACCGCCCTGGAATTCGGCGCGCCGGGCAATCTGGTGCTGGGCGCCAACATTGCCGGCTTCCGCCGTGTCGCCGATGCCATGATCGACCAGGGGGTGTTTTAACCGGCATTTCATCACGCCGGCTTGCTTTATATTTTTGTTGGGCTATGGTCGGACGTTGAGTTCATTCATGGTTCGAGGCACGCCGTGATTATTTGTCGGATTTATCTGATCACTCCCCCCACCTTTCTCCGCTAAGCCGGACGGGCTCGCCCGTCCGGCGTCTCATCGTTTTCCATATTGTTTATTTCCAATCAGGAGATGTGCTGATGGCGCCCCGGCGTGCGCGTTGGCGCCTGCCCGGCTTTTCCGAAAAGGCGCGCGGATATCTGTCCGTTCGCGAATGGTGGATGTTGTCCCCCCATTTGCTCGGCGGCTTGTTGGCAAGAATGGAAGAAAGGAAGCGTAAACGGGACCACTCGGCGATCGCCGACATCGGCACCAGGGTCTGGATCGTCGACCTGGACCACGGCGGCGAAATGGATTTCGTCCTGGTGAAACCCGGCCACGCCAAGCCCAATCACCGCTTCATATCGATCCTCTCGCCGTTCGGCGAGGCGCTCTTCGGCGCCCGCGTCGGCGACATGGTCCACCCCCGTTTTCTCGGCCACGAATACAGTGTGCTGATCACACGAGTAGAACCCTGCAAGGAGTCAAATCATGAGTAAGGAAAAAGAAAAGAAAAAAGCGAAAAGATCGCTGAAGGAAAAACGCCGCGATAAGAAAGAAAAGAAATAGCGAATTGCCCGGCGCGAGCGAAGCGAGTGGTGGGGTGAGGAGGACCGAAGCACAGCTTCGCAGCGGACGAACGCTGAAACAGGGATGTTTCGGCTGGGGTGATATGAGGCACACACGTGGCGCCAGGGACGGCGGCGCCGGCGTTTGATGAGGGATGAGTGGTGGGCCCACCAGGACTTGAACCTGGAACCAACGGATTATGAGTCCGCTGCTCTAACCAATTGAGCTATAGGCCCCCAAAAAAAATGGCCCGGGCGGCGATGCCGTCCGGGCCGGTAGTTATAAACCAGCTTACATGTCCGCGTCCAGGAAACTGCGGAGGTGTTCGCTGCGCGACGGGTGGCGCAGTTTGCGCAGGGCCTTGGCTTCGATCTGGCGGATACGCTCCCGGGTCACGTCGAACTGCTTGCCGACTTCTTCCAGGGTGTGGTCCGTGTTCATGTCGATGCCGAAGCGCATGCGCAGCACCTTGGCTTCCCGGGCGGTGAGGTTGGCCAGCACTTCCCGGGTGGCTTCTTCCAGGCCCAGGGAGGTGGCGGAGTCCACCGGGGAGTCCATGTTGCCGTCCTCGATGAAGTCGCCCAGGCTGGAATCCTCGTCGTCGCCGATCGGGGTTTCCATGGAGATCGGTTCCTTGGCGATCTTCAGTACCTTGCGCACCTTGTCTTCCGGCATTTCCAGCCGCACGCCCAGTTCTTCCGGGGTCGGTTCGCGGCCCATTTCCTGGAGCATCTGGCGCTGCACGCGGTTGATCTTGTTGATCGTCTCTATCATGTGCACCGGAATCCGGATGGTGCGGGCCTGGTCCGCGATGGAGCGGGTAATGGCCTGCCGGATCCACCAGGTGGCGTAGGTGGAGAACTTGTAACCGCGACGGTATTCGAACTTGTCCACGGCTTTCATCAGGCCGATGTTGCCTTCCTGGATCAGGTCCAGGAACTGCAGGCCGCGGTTGGTGTACTTCTTGGCGATGGAGATCACCAGGCGCAGGTTGGCCTCGACCATCTCTTTCTTGGCGCGGCGGGCCTTGGCTTCGCCGATGGAGATGCGGCGGTTGATTTCCTTGATGTCCGCCACCGGCAGGCCGACGATTTCTTCCAGCGTCAGGATCTTGCGCTGGTTGCGCTGGATGTCTTCCTTCATCAGGCCCAGCTTGCCGGCCACTTCCTTGGACTTCTTGCCCTTCAACTGGTTGTCGACCCAGTCCAGGTTGGTCTCGTTGCCCGGGAACACCTTGATGAAGTCGCGGCGCGGCATGCCGGCGCGGCGGATCGCCAGGGTCATGATCTGGCGTTCGAACTTGCGCACCGTGTCCAGGTGGTTGCGGGCCGCGTTGAGCAGCTCGTCATAGATGCGCGGCACCAGCTTGAACAGGGTGAAGTGATCGGCGAGGGCTTCCAGCGCCTTGGCGGTGCTGGCGTGGTCGCGACCGTTGCGCTTCAGGGAGCGCTCGGCCTTCTCGTAGCGCTTGCGCAGCTCGGCGAAGCGCTCCGCGGCCAGTACCGGGTCCAGGCCGCCTTCATCTTCCTCGTCGTCGTCGTCCTTGTCCTTATCCTTGTCCTCGTCGTCGTCTTCTTCGTCCTCTTCCTTCTTGGCGGCCTCGGCTTCCTCCTTCTTCTTCTGGCTGAAGCGGGGCTCCTTGTTGGCGGCGGTGGCGGCGGCGCCGTCGTCATTCGGGTCCAGATAGCCGGCGATCACGTCGGTGAGCTTGCGCTCCTCGTCGATGATGCGCTGGTATTCATCAAGGACCATTTCCACCGCGCCGGGCCAATAGGCCATGGCGTGCATCACTTCCCGGGTGCCTTCCTCGATGCGCTTGGCGATTTCGATTTCGCCTTCCCGGGTGAGCAACTCCACGGTGCCCATCTCGCGCATGTACATGCGCACCGGGTCGGTGGTGCGGCCGGGCTCATTCTCCACGGAGGCGAGCACGGCGGCGGCTTCCTCGGCGGCGATCTCGTCGGTGCTTTCCGCACTCTCGTCCATCATGATCTGATCGGCATCGGTGGCTTTCTCGACCACGGTGATGCCCATGTCATTGATCATCTGGATGATGTCTTCCACCTGATCCGTGTCAGTGATGGATTCGGGAAGGTGGTCGTTCACCTCGGCGTAGGTCAGGTAGCCCTGTTCCTTGCCCAGCGCGATCAAAAGCTTCAGCTGTGATTGCTGCTGTTTCTGAGACGTCATGCGAAAAGTCCGTAGGTTGACGAGGTGTCGTTGGGAAACGGCATATTATACGTGGATATGGGGGCTGGAGCCAGTTTGGTCAAGCCCCCGGGTCTTCACGCCAGGGTGGCCCGGGCCGGTCAGACGGGCCCTTGGCGGGCCCGGGAACGGGCCTGGGAGAGCGCCTGGATCAGCTCCCCGAGGCGGGATGCGTCAGGATTGGGGCGGCGCTGCTCTTCTTCAAGGGCCTGCTCCAGAGCGAGGATGCGCAGGTGCCCCAGGGCGTCTTCCCAGTAGCGGCGCGCCACGTCCGCGTCCATGGGCGGCTTGAGCGCCTCGCGCAGTAGCGCCGACAGGGATTCGCCATGGTCCAGGGCCATGGCGGCACCCAGCAGCGCGGCCGGCGAGCCGCCCTGGTCCCGGGCGGTGGCGGCCACCTGCTGCAGCAGGTCGCGCTGGTCCAGTTCCAGCTCCTCCAGGCCCTCTGGCAGGGGGTGTTCATCCAGCACCTGCGGGTGCGAGAGGAGCACCAGCACCAACCGCTCCACCAGGGTCAGGCCGGCGCCCCGGGAGCGCGGCGGACGCCGGCGTGGAGGTCGGGCCGGGGCGTTTCCCTCGGGGAAATCCGCCCAGTCTGGTGGCGGGCCCGGGTCGCCTTCCGGCGGTGGTGCGTCCCAGGGCCCGGGATCAGCGTCCCTGGGCGCCGGTTCGGGCCGTGCCGGCGGCGGTTCCGGAGCCGTCCGGCGCGGTTTGGGCAGGCTTTCGCGGAGTTTTTCCAGGGCGCCGCGTTCCAGCCGGGTGAGCCGCGCCAGTTCCTCTTCCAGCAGAGCCCGGTAGACCGGGCCGGCGGGTTTGTCGAGGAACGGCAGGGCGAGCCGGGCCAGGCGGGCGCGACCGTCCACGGTGTTCAGGTCCAGCCCTTCGGAGAGGTGCCGGAACAGATAGGTGGCCAGGGTGTCCGCTTTGTCAGTGAGCGCTAACAAAGCTTCCGGGCCCTGGGCGCGTACCAGCGTGTCCGGGTCCTCGCCTTCGGGCAGGAACAAAAAACGCGCCTGCTTGCCGTCGTCCAGCACCGGCAGGGCGGATTCCAGGGCCCGCCAGGCGGCGCGCCGGCCGGCGTTGTCGCCGTCGAAGCAGAACACCACCTCGTTAACCTGCCGGAACAGGGTGTGGCAGTGGTCCTCGCTGGTGGCGGTGCCCAGGGTGGCCACCGCGTTGGGCACGCCATGCTGGGCCAGGGCGATCACGTCCATGTAGCCTTCCACCACGTACAGGCGGTCGGTCTTGTCCCGGCTCTGGCGCCACTCCCACAGGCCGTACAGTTCCTTGCCCTTGTGGAACACCGGAGTTTCCGGGCTGTTCAGGTATTTGGGCTTGCCGTCGCCGAGTACCCGGCCGCCGAAGCCGATGGTGCGGCCACGGCCATCGCGGATCGGGAACTGGATGCGGTCGCGGAATTTGTCGTAGGTGCGGCCGCTGTCTTCCTTGCGCACCAGCAGGCCGGCGGTGAGGGCCTGTTCGATGCCCTCGTTGTCCAGGCTCAGGCCCTGGCTCAGATTGTCGTAGCCCGGTGGCGCGAAGCCGAGCCCGTAGCGGGCGGCGATCTGGCCGGTGAGGCCGCGACCCTTGAGGTAGCTCACCGCCTTCTGGCGCTCCGGGGCGTGCTTGAGCTGCTGGCGGTAGAAGCGTTCCGCCCGGGCCAGCAGGTCATAGAGGGTCTGCAGCCGGTCGCGGCGGGCCTTTTCCTTGCGGGCGTCGCCGCCCCCCTCGCGGGGCACTTCCATGCCGGCCCGGGTGGCCAGCTGTTCCACTGCCTCCGGGAAGCTGAGGTGGTCGTACTCCATCAGGAAGCCGACCGCGTTGCCGGAGGCGCCGCAGCCGAAGCAGTAGTAGAACTGCTTGTCCGGAGCCACGGTGAAAGAAGGCGTCTTTTCCTGATGGAAGGGGCAGCAGGCCGAATAGTTGCGGCCGGTCTTTTTCAGGGGCACGCGGGAATCGATCAGCGCCACCAGATCGGTGCGCGCCAGAAGATCCTGGATGAAGTGTTCGGGAATGCGGCCGGCCATGGAAGGGAATCTTCCTCGCAGTGACGCGCCGGATCAAGCAATGGCGCGGGCCAGCGATGATCCTAGGCTAGACGTTGTTTGACCTTGCCGCTGACGGCGCCGATGTCGGCGCGGCCCTGCAACCGCGGCTTGAGCACGCCCATCACCTTGCCCATGTCCTGCATGCCGGAGGCACCGGTCTGGGCGATGGCCTGCTCGATCAGAGCCTGGATTTCCGTCTCGTCAAGCTGGGCGGGCAGGAATTCCTGGAGCACCGCGATTTCCGCTTCTTCCACCTCGGCCAGATCGGCCCGGTTGGCGTCGCGGTACTGGCTGGCGGCATCCTTGCGCTGCTTGATCTGCTTGTCGAGCAGCGCCAGAACGCGCGCGTCGTCCAGCTCAATACGTTCATCCACCTCGACCTGCTTGATCGCGGCGGTGGCCATGCGAAGCGTTCCCAGGCGCGCTTTATCCCTGGCGCGCATGGCGTCCTTCACGGCGGCGTTGAGTTGGTCCTGGAGCGCGCTCATGACGAAACCGGAAACGCCGGGCGGGGCCCGGCGTTGTCCTTAGTACAGACGCTTACGCGCCAGCTGCTCGCGCTGCAGCTTTTTCAGGTGACGCTTTACAGCGGCGGCCCGCTTGCGCTTACGCTCCTGGGTGGGCTTCTCGTAGTTCTCGCGACGACGGACTTCGGAGAGCACACCGGCTTTTTCGCAGGAACGCTTGAAACGGCGCAGGGCCACGTCGAAGGGTTCGCCTTCTTTCACTTTCACCTGAGGCATGAAGTATCACCTACCTTGAATATTGAATATTGCGGTTAATTGGGGCTGTCGGGGCTCAGGTGTCCCTGGGGCGGCAATGGGCCACCCAGACAGCGAGGCGCGAATTCTACCTGAGCCCGGAGAAAATGCAAAGCATGGCCCTTGGCGGTATCATGCGCGTCCCGGTCGGGCATCGCGCCCGCGCCGGCGAAACGGGAGCAAAAATGCGCGTATTGGGCATCGAATCCAGCTGCGACGAGACCGGCGTCGCCCTCTATGACACGGAGCGCGGCCTGCTCGGCCAGGCGCTGTTCAGTCAGATCGACATGCACGCCGCCTATGGGGGCGTGGTGCCGGAACTGGCCAGCCGCGATCATGTGCGCCGCGTGCTGCCGCTGATCCGCCAGGTGCTCAGCGAGGCCGGCTGCGGGCCGGAGCAGGTGGACGGTGTCGCCTTCACCGCCGGCCCGGGCCTGGCCGGGGCCCTGCTGGTGGGGGCTGGCGTGGGCCGCTCCCTGGCCTACGGCTGGGGCGTGCCGGCGGTGCCGGTGCACCATATGGAAGGCCACCTGCTGGCGCCGTTGCTGGAGGAAGCGCCGCGGCCCGGAGAAGAGCGCCCCGATTTCCCGTTCGTGGCACTGCTGGTCAGCGGCGGCCACTCCCTGCTGCTGGAAGCCCGCGCCCTGGGCGACTATCGGCCCCTGGGCGAGTCCGTTGACGACGCCGCTGGCGAAGCCTTCGATAAGGTCGCCAAGATGATGGGGCTGGGGTATCCGGGCGGGCCGCGCATCGCCGCCCTGGCGGAGAAGGGCGAGGCGGGCAGGTTCCGCTTTCCCCGGCCGATGACCGACCGCCCCGGCCTGGACATGAGCTTCTCCGGCCTGAAGACCTTCACCCTTAATACCATCAATGATCTGGGTGGCGCCGACGCCCTGTCCGACCAGGACCGGGCGGACATCGCCCTGGCGTTCCAGGACGCGGCGGTGGATACCCTGGTGATCAAGTGCCGGCGGGCCATGGAGCAGACCGGCGGCGAGCGGCTGGTGGTGGCCGGTGGCGTCAGCGCCAACCGTTCGTTGCGGGAAAAGCTGGACGCGGCCATGGCCAAACGGGGCGTGCGGGTGTTCTACCCGGGGCTGGCCTACTGCACCGACAATGGCGCCATGATCGCCTACGCCGGAGCCCTGCGGTTGGCCGCCGGGGAGCACAGCGGCCTGCCCATCGCCGTACGCCCGCGCTGGCCGCTGGCGGAGCTGAACCCGCTGAGCGCCTGATCGCGGGCTTTCATCGCGACTGAAGCGGAGTGCCGCCCAGTCGCTCCTACAAGGTCCGTTGTAGGAGCGACTTCAGTCGCGATCAGCCACTACCGCTTACCGCGAAACCCCAGTTCCTCGCCGCTGAGCAGCTTGGCCAGGTTGGTGCGGTGGCGGAAGATCATGATGGCGGTGAGCGCCACCATCGGCCAGAACGCCGCCGGCAGCCAGAACCACAGGCTGATGGGCGCGGCCACGAAGGCGCTCAGCGATGCCACCGAGGAAATCCGCGTCAGCGCGAACACCAGCAGCCAGACCGCGCCGGCCACCAGGCCGCTGGGCCAGTGCAGTGGGAACAGCAGCCCGAAGGCGGTGGCCACGCCCTTGCCGCCACGGAACTGGAAGAACACCGGGAACAGATGACCCAGGAAGGCGCAGAAGCCGACCAGGGCGGCGGCGAAGGCGTTCATGCCCAGGCCGTAGGCCAGCGCCACCGGGAGGGTGCCCTTGAGCACGTCGCCCAGCAGGGTGAGGGCGGCGGCGGGTTTGCCGCCGATGCGCAGCACATTGGTGGCGCCCGGGTTACTGGAGCCCTCGGTGCGCGGGTCCGGGTAGCCGAACAGCCGGCACACCAGAATGGCGCTGGAAATCGATCCCAGCAGGTAGGCGGCCGCGCACAAAGGCAGCAGCCAGACTCCACTTTCCTGTAATGCTAAGGTGTCCACCGGCTATAATCCCGTTCTCAGAATCGTCGGCATTATCAAGGACCAGCATGGACATCGTCTATATCAGCGACCTCAAGGTGGACACGGTGATCGGCATCTACGACTGGGAGCGCCGTATCCGACAGACCGTGAGCCTGGATCTGGAAATGGCGGCGGACATCCGCCGCGCCGCCGCCAGCGATCACATCGATGATGCCTTGAACTACAAGGCCATCGGCAAGCGCATCATCCAATACATCGAGGAGAGCGACTTCCAGCTGGTGGAGACCCTGGCGGAGCGGGTGGCGCAACTGGTGCTGGAGGAGTTCGGCGTGTCCTGGCTGAAGCTTCGCTTGAGCAAGCCCGGTGCCCTGCGCGGTTCCCGGGACGTGGGCGTGATCATCGAGCGCGGGGAGCGTGCCTGATGGCAAGGGTGTATTTAAGCCTCGGCTCCAATATCGACCGCGATCACAATATCCGCTCTGGCCTGGACCGGCTGGCCGCGGAGTTCGGTGACCTCGATCTCAGCCCGGTGTACGAAAGCGAAGCGGTGGGCTTCAGTGGCGACGCCTTCTACAACCTGGTGGCGGCCCTGGATACCGACCTGCCGGTGGGCGAACTGGCCAACCGGCTGCGCGACATTGAACGGGCCCACGGCCGGGTGCGCGGCGAAAAGAAATTCTCCAGCCGCACCCTGGACATCGATATCCTTACCTATGGCGACCTTACCGGCGAGGTGGAAGGCGTCAAACTGCCCCGGGGCGAGATCCTCAAGCACGCCTTCGTGCTGCGCCCGCTCGCCGATCTCGCTCCCTCCGCCGAGCACCCGGTGCTCAAGCGCGGCTACGCGGCGCTGCTCGACGAATACCGCTTCCCCGAACAGCGCCTGTGGCAGGTGCCTTTTCTCTGGCCCTGATTGCTAGAAAATGAAGTTGCCCTGGGACCACTCCAGAAAACCCTCGCAATCATAGGTGTCGGTGACACCATTCACGGTCACCTGGAGGGTCTCGTTGTCGATGATGGACAGGTTCAACGAGGTACCTTCGTCGCCTTCCATGGTCAGATCTCCCCGATCTGGGCACTCGATCATTTCATCGTGTGAATGGTAGAGCGGCACATGGGTGGTCAGGGTGACGCTGCCCTGAAGCGGGCTGCTAAAACTCAGTTGCCCTTCCATGGTCAGCGATTCGGGCCCGCGGCCGCCCTCTTCGATCTCAAGGCCGAACCCGTTGAACGTCCAGCTCGAATCGACTTGCCACGGGTTCTGGCTGCCACCTTGCCGGGACGTGAACTCCAGGCTGCCGTTGAAATCACGGATACTGGCGATCGCCATGCCGTAGCTCGACGGTGAGATATGCACGGCGCCGTCCGCTTGAAGTGTCTCTTCCCAATACGGGTCGGGGCGAAGGGTATGTAGCGCGTAATCTTCCATGGTCATGGTGAACGGCGATACATCCTGTTCGTTCTCGAACGCGAACCGGACGTGGCCATCCGCCCAGGTGGTCTCGCCGTAGTATTGCTCGACGGCGCAGTTGTCGAACCGCGCCTGGTCGGGGCGGTTGCCGGTCATGGCGCCATCCACGGTGCCCTCGGGATCGTTCAGGCAGGTTTCCTGGCTCGCGCCCATGCCCGCGTACATGACCAGATACAAAAGTGCATCGGGCAGAACGCGGGGTGTATCCAGCGCCAGTCGTAACGCCTCGGCGGCGTTCTCGTCGCTGAGCACCAGGGAATTGGGCGTCTCCGACCCTGGTTCCTCCGCGCTGCTCGAGGAGGATTCATTACAGGCGCACAGCAGCGCTCCCGTGGCGAGCAAGGCCGCCACGGCCGGATGTTTTCGAGTGAACATTTTTAGCCCCCAATGGAGAGAACGGGCCCGGCCCGCCGCCCGTTTCCATCGGGCGGTCGGATCCGAGCCCGGTTAGTGGATCAGTCTTCGATGAATGCCAGGTATTCGTCGCAGGTGCGTTCCGGTTGCGCCACGCCGTTCACCGACACCACGATGTGGTCCTCGCCGTTGAAGGTGACGCTGGTGTAGCTGCCGTCCTCGGCGGTCAGGGTGAGGGTGCCGGCGGTCGCGCAGGAGGAGCCGGAGGGGCGACGCAGCCCAGTGTCGCCGGTGTCGACGGTCAGATAGGTGTCACCGTCCGGTAGGGAAAGGCGGCCGCTCATGATCTGGATGATGTCGGTGCCACTTACCGAGCTTTCAACCACGAAATCCTTGAAGCTCATCGCCACGTTCTGATTGTCGGAAGGAAACTCGCGGATGAACCGGTAGTCGCCGTTGGCCGTATAGCTGGGCGGTGAGGACGGGCCGTTCGGGAACTCCATGGTGCCGTCGAATCTGACCTGTTGGTTATCATCGCCGAGCACGGTTTCCTCGGAGAAGTCGTCCATGATCAGGCCTGTCAGAGTGCCGCCCGCGTCATATTCAAACGTCACCACACCGTCGGTCAGAGATGAGAAACCGGGCCCGAAATCCTCGCTGCAGGCGTTGTAGGTGATCCGTGATACGCGGTTTTCGGCGTCGGTTTCCACCTGGACGTCACCACTGCTGAAGCAGGGTCCGGGGATCGCGTTATTGGCCAGCGCCGGGCCGTAGTTAATGATCTTCGGCGCAGCGAAATAACTGGCCGTGGATTGGTCGAGCGCGGTGGGCGCGCTGTCTTCGGACACCGTCGATTCCGGTGCGTGGTAGCTGTCTTCTTCACAGGCGGCAAGAAGCAGGCAGGCAGAGAAAGTAGCGACCATGCATAACGGTGTCGCCCGACGTGAAGTGTAAGAATAAAGTCTCATTTTCGGATGTCCCCCGGCAATTTTTTCTTAAAAATAATGGAAAATTTGCAATAAAATTTTTTGGGAGACTATCCGCATGATGAGCAAAAAGGAAATGAATTTTTCCGGCGTGGCGGGATTCAGTGGGCGATTACCAGCACGTTCATCGGATCGGTGAGATCAAGCAGTTGACCGCAGTTGATCAGGTCGCCGTCGCCATTGGTGGTCAGCACCGCTTCATTGGCGTTAGGAATGGTCAGACGGATGTAGCCGCCGTCGGCGCCGGTCACGGTGAGGTCGCCGGAGTCCGGGCAGGCCGCCATGGAGGTGGAAAGCGGGGCGTCGGTGTACACGTCCACGAATCCCCGGGCCTGTCCGTCGCCGAACAGGGTCAGCCGTCCGCTGGCACCCATGCCCATGCCGCCGGTCATCGGGTTCACGGAGAAAGGTATCGCGAAGTCCTGTAACCGCCACCGCCAATGGTTGAGGGCGATGTCGTCTTCCAGGTAGTCGAAGTCCAGTGTCAGGTCGGCGTCGCTGATACTGGCGAAGGGCAGGCCGGTGACCGGATCCGGCGTCATTCGCAGCGCGCCGTCGAGACGGGTTCGGTTGCCATACAGGGTGCCTTGTCGTGTTTCGCGCAGGTGGGAGGTAAACCCGGATGCCTGGATGCGGAAGGGGGAGCCCGGGGTGTCGTCCTCATAGTCGATGGCCAGTTCGCCATCCAGCGTCAGGGTGGTGTCGGGGCCCAGGGAGGTCAGGCAATCGCGGTATTCGATGGCGGTGATCCGCTGGTCGCCACCGGCCTGCCGATCCCGCCGCAGCGTGCCGTCATTTTCGCAGGAGGTTACCGGCAGCGCGAAGGTGTGGAGATTCAGGTCGTAGGTCACGTTCAATGTCATCAGCGTGGTGATGAACATCACTTCGCCCAACAGACCATCGCCGTTGTGTTCGTCGATGGTCAGGGCGGTGGGGGTGGTGGCTGGCGGTGATGCTTCGCCGCGACGATGATCGTGGTCACCGCCACAGGCGGCCAGTGAAAGAGCAAGCACGGGCAGTGCCCGGCGCAGCAGCGTTGAAGGCATGGAGGTTCCCCCTGAGGTGTCGTTATTGTGATGCTTGAGTCTGCCAGGGGGAGGCGGGGGGTGGCTTTCACCGGTGTCCCGGGAGGTTGTGCGGTTTGTCCCGCAGCGCCGGCTCAGGCGCCGGCCAGGGTGAGCGAGCGGCCGCCGTCCACGGCCAGGATCTGGCCGGTCACATAGGGCGCGTCGAGGGCCAGCCAGGCCACGGTGCTGGCGATGTCATCCGGGTCGCCGGCGCGCTTCAGCGCGGTGGCGCCAAGAATGGCGGCCTGATCCTCGCCGCCTTGCTCCGGCCACAGAATGGGGCCGGGGGAGACGCCGTTGACGCGTACCGCCGGGCCAAGCTCCCGGGCCAGGCTTTTGGTCATCATCGCCAGGCCGGCCTTGGCCATGCAGTAGAGAGGGTGGGCCGCCAGGGGCTTTTCCGCGTAGACATCGACGATGTTGACGATGGCGCCGCCACCGTCGCGGGCCAGGGCCTCGGCGAGCCCCTGGCTGAGCAGGAAGGGCGCGCGCAGGTTGCTGTGCATGAGTGCGTCCCAGTCGTCGTCGCCGGCATCCGCCAGCGGCGTGGGATAGAAACTGGACGCGTTGTTGACCAGCAGGTCCATGCCGCCAAAATGGTCAAGGGCGCGTGCCGCCAGGTCGCGTACCGCGTCCGGGTCGTTCAGGTCGGCGCGCAAGGTGGCGGCGCTGTCCGGGCGCAGGCCGTTGAGGCGATCGGCCAGTGCCACGGCGTCCGCTTCACTGTGCCGGTAATGAATCAGTACCCGGCAACCGCGTTCGTGGAGGGTGTGCGCGATGCGCGCGCCGATGCGGCGAGCTCCGCCGGTGACCAGGGCTATTGGCGCCATTGCTGGGTGAACTCCCGTTTGTATTCCCGGATGGCCTTGATGCGTTTTTCTTCCAGGGCGCGGCCCAGGGCGGGGCCGGCCAGGCCGGCTTCGCGCAGGGCGGTGGCGTCCACCTGGCGTACCGCCTCGGCCGCGCCATTGAGAAATTCGCCCTGCGGGAAGGGGGCCTTGGGGTCGGCGGCGCAGGTGCGCGCGTCGGCCTCGCAGGCGCTCAGGAAAAACTTCAGCCGCCGGGGGCGGCGAAGCACGTCCAGACTGTGAAGCAGCTCCCAGATGTCCACCGCGCGCAGATTGAAAACGCGATGCGCGCGCCGTTGCCAGCGGGCCATGGTGACACCGGCGTCGGCCATTTCCCTGGGCACCTTGAGTCGCTCCGCGAACTCCCGTGCCAGCACTTCGCTGCGCCGTTCGTGGCCACGGTGTTCGGGCCAGCCGTCCGGCGGTGTTTCCGCCTTGCCAAGATCATGACAGAGCAGGGCGAAGCGGCACGTCAAGGGCAGCTTCTGACGGGCGGCCTGGGCCAGACAGCGGTATTGATGGGTGAGCACGTCCACGGTGGGGTGGTGGTCCGGGCATTGCGGCACGCCGTCCAGGTTGGCCAGCTCCGGGAACAATTCACCCAGGGCACCGCAGTCGTGCAGGGTTTGCAGGAACACCTGGGGAGAGCGTTCCATGAGCGCGCGGCTGGTTTCCTTCCAGACCCTTTCGGCGGGCAGATGCCTGAGCTCGTCGCTGAGCACGATGTCGCCCATCAGTTCCTCGGTTTCCTCCGCCACCCGGAACCCCAGCCAGCGGTAGCGGGCGGCGAAGCGGGCCACACGCAGCACGCGTAACGGGTCCTCGGCGAAGGCCGGGGAGACATGGCGCAATATCCGGGCTTTGAGATCGTGGCGGCCGTTGAAGGGGTCGATGACCTCGCCGTCGGCGGTGCGCGCCATGGCGTTAATGGTCAGATCGCGGCGGATCAGGTCCTGTTCCAGGGAGATGGACGGATCAGCATGAAAGGTGAAGCCGCCGTGGCCGTGGCCGCTTTTGCGTTCGGTGCGCGCCAGCGCGTATTCCTCGCCGGTCTGCGGATGCAGAAAAACGGGAAAATCCTTGCCGACCGGGCGAAAGCCCTGATCGATGAGTTGTTGCGGGGTGGCGCCCACCACCACCCAGTCTCGTTCCTTGACCGGAAGGCCGAGCAGTTCGTCTCGAACCGCGCCGCCTACAAGATAGATATCCATTTGTTGTCACCAACCCTTTAACGCAGAATGGTCGCACGTCTGTTTTTATTCGCAAGCCAACGCGGTTGAGCCGCGTTTTTTTTGACCGACGCATTTTCCCCGGGTGCCCGGCCTGGGACAACCCCGCCCCTTTTTTTGTGAAGGAATGCCATGAACACCCTGGCTGCCTATTTGATCGTGATCGCCGTGTGGGCGACCACGCCCCTGGGTATTAAATGGAGCGGTGAGGCGTTGCCGGCATTCGCCGCCGCCGGTTCGCGCATGGCGCTGGCGGCGGCGCTGGGCTTGCTCTGGTTGTTGGCGCGCGGGCAGGGGCTGCCGCTCCACCGGCGCGCCCTGACCAGCTACGGTGCCGCCTTGCCGGGCATTTTCGGTGCCATGGGCTGTAGCTATATGGCGGCCCGGGATTTGCCCTCCGGGCTGATTTCCGTGGTGTTCGGCATGGCGCCTTTGATTTCCGGGGTGATGATGCAGTGGCTGCCCGGCGGGCAGCGGTTCAACGGCTGGCACTGGGGGGCCTGTCTGCTGGGGTTGGCCGGGCTGGCACTGGTATTTGGCGACAGCCTGGGGACGCTGTGGGGTGGCGTCGAGGTGGTGGACCGGCGTGGCCGTGGCATGCTGTGGATTCTCTCGGCGGTCACGCTGTTCGCGTTGTCCGGCATCGTGGTGCAGCGCGTGGGGGCCGGTCTCGCGCCCATGCAGCAGACCGTGGGCGGGCTGTTGTTGTCGTTGCCGTTGTATGGCGCGGCGTTGCTGGCCACTGGCCAGGGCGTGGCGTGGAGCGGGGACGTGCGCGGTCTGGGCGCGATCGTCTATCTGGCGGTATTCGGTTCCCTGGTGGGCTTTTATTGTTATTTCCTGGTACTGACCCGGCTGCCGGCGGCCACGGTGGCCCTGGTGACGCTGATCACGCCGGTGCTGGCGCTGTCGCTGGGCGCGTTGCTTAACGATGAGCAGCTCGGGCCACGGGTTCTGGCCGGCGCGGCGGTGATCGTGGCGGCGCTGGGATTTTACCTGTTCGGCGACCGGCGGGTGCGGCGTCAGGTCGTTTCCGCCACTGTTGGTGACGGATAAGATCATTGTCCTTGCCCGGGCGCCTGGGTAGGGTCGGCCAATCACCTTGGGAGAGAGATCGCCATGAAAACACGTCTTACCGAATTGCTGGGTACCCGTTATCCGATTATCCAGGGCGGCATGCAGAACGTGGGCTACGCGGAGCTGGCCTCCGCGGTGTCCAACGCCGGTGCCCTGGGTATCATCACCGGGCTGACCCAGCCGACGCCGGAGGATCTGGCTCGTGAGATCGCCCGTTGCCAGGAGATGACCGACCAGCCGTTCGGCGTCAACCTGACCCTGCTGCCGACCATCAAACCGGTGCCCTACGAGGAATACGCCCGGGCCATCGTCGAGTCCGGCGTCAAGATCGTGGAAACCGCCGGGCGCAGCCCGGAGCCGTTCATGGCGCTGTTCAACGAGCACGGCGTCAAGGTGATCCATAAATGCACCTCCGTGCGCCACTCGCTGAAGGCCCAGAGCCTGGGCTGCGCGGCGGTATCCGTGGATGGCTTCGAGTGCGCCGGCCACCCCGGCGAGGACGACGTCACCAACCTGGTGCTGCTGCCCGCCGCCGCCAAGGTGCTGGACATCCCCATGGTGGCCTCCGGTGGCATCGGTACCGGCGCGCAGATGGCCGCCTGTCTGGCCCTGGGCGCCGATGGCATCAACATGGGCACCCGCTTCATGGCCACCAAGGAAGCGCCCATCCACGACAACATCAAGCGCGCCATCGTCGAGGGCTCCGAGCGGGATACCACGCTGGTCTACCGCCCCCTGCGCAACACCGCCCGGGTGTACAAGAACAAGGTCGCCGAGCGGGTCAACGAGATCGAGCGCGAGGCCGGCAAGGACATGAAGTTCGAGCTGATCAGCGACATGGTGGCCGGCGCCAAGGGCAAGGTGGCGCTCACCGAGGGCGACGTGGATTACGGCATCTGGACCAGCGGCATGGTGCAGGGGCTGATCGACGCGATTCCATCCTGCGAGGAACTGGTGGCGTCGATCATCGACGAATGCACCAGCACCATTCGCCAGCGGCTGGTGAACCTGCTCGATTGAACCCGTTCGCGGCTAAGGCCGTTCCTGCGAATCCTGTGCAGGAGCGGCTTCAGCCGCGATCCGCCGTGAATACCACCAGGTGCTCCAGATCCAGGCGCACCGTCACCCCGGTGCCTTCCTCATGGGCATGGTGGCTGGGGGCCAGGCAGGGTAGCCGCTGGCCGTTGTCCAGCTCCAGGGTGTAGAGCATGCGAGCGCCCCGGAATACCCGCTCCACCACCCGCGCCCGGCGCGGCCCGGCATCGTCGATCACCAGATCGTCCGGGCGCAGCAGCACCTCCACCGCGTCGCCCGGGGACGTGCCGTCCGGTAGCTCCCCGCCCAGATCACCCAGGGCCGTCTCCACCCGTCGAGGTCCGCTGACGCGACCGGGAATCAGCACGCCGCCGCCGATGAAATCCGCCACGAAGCGGTGTTCCGGCCGGTGATAGACCCGGTACGGCGTGTCCCACTGCAGAAGGTGGCCGTCGTGCATTACCCCCACCAGATCCGCCAGGGCGAAGGCTTCGTTCTGGTCATGGGTGACGAACAGCGCGGTAATGCCTTCGCGCCGCAGGATGTGCCGCACATCCCGGCTGATCTGTTCACGCAGCTCCGCGTCCAGAGCGGAAAAAGGCTCATCGAGCAGCAGCAGTCGGGGCCGGGGCGCCAGCGCCCGGGCCAGGGCGATGCGTTGTTGCTGGCCGCCGGAGAGCTGGTGCGGGTAGCGCCGTCCCAGGCCGGGCAGGCCCACCAGGGCGAGCAGTTCCCGCACCCGCCGCTGCCGTTGCGCCGCCGGCCACTGATGCAGCCCGAAGGCGATGTTGGCGGCCACATCCAGGTGCGGGAACAGGGCAATGTCCTGGAACACCATGCCCACCCGGCGCGCCTCCGGCGCCACCCAGTGGCCGTCGCCGGCCACCGTGTCGCCGTGCAGGGCAACGCGCCCGCGGGACGGTGACAGAAAGCCGGCGATCAGCCTGAGCAGCGATGTCTTGCCGCACCCGGAGGGGCCGATCAGGCAGCCGATATGGCCTTCCTCCAGGGTCAGGCTCACCGCCTCCAGCACCGGCTGGTGGTGGAAGCTCAGGGACAGATCATCGAGGGTCAGCATGGCTTTCTTCCGCATGGCTCTCCATGGACAGGCGGGCGCCGCCCGGCGCGCCGTGGCCGGCGGGACGCATGGAACGGGTCAGCAGCAGCACCGGCGCCACCCCGGCGAGCAGGATCGCCAGCGCCGGCAGGGCGGCGTCCGCGAGCCGCTCGTCGGAGGCCAGCTCGAAGGCGCGCACCGCCAGGGTATTGGTATTGAAGGGTCTGAGTACCAGCGCCGCCGGCAGTTCCTTGAGGGTATCGACGAACACCAGCAGGGCGCTGGTGGCCAGGGGCACGCGCAGCAGCGGCAGATGCACATGGCGCAGCAGGCCCGGTGGCCGCCGGCCCAGGGAGCGGGCGGCGCTGTCCAGGTTGGGCGACAGCGCCTGCAGGCCGGCGTCCAGGCCCTGCACCGGGATGGTCAGGAAGCGCACCGTGCAGGCGAAGATCACCGCGAACAGGGTGCCGGAGAACAGCAGGCCCGGCCGTGGCAGGCCCACGGCGGCGAGCGCGCCGTTAAGGCCCCGGTCCAGACCGGCCAGCACGATCACCACGCCCACCGCCAATACCGTGCCCGGCACCGCGTAGCCGAAGCCGGCCAGCCGTGCCGCCAGCCGCCGTGGGCGGTCGGCGTGCAGTCTTCGCGCCCAGACCAGCAGCAGGCCCAGAGCGGTGGCCGCCGCCGCCGTGCAGGCGGCGATCAGCAGGCTGGTGCCGAGCAGACGCAGGAACTCCGGTGCCAGCAGGCCGCGCCAGCGCGGCAGGCTCCAGGCCGCCAGTTGGATCACCGGTAGCAGGAAGCCGAACACCACCGGCAGCCACAGCAGAGCCGCCAGGAGCAGCCCCCGGCCCCGGGACAGCACTCGGGGTGGCGCCGGCGGACTTTCGGCGCCAGCGATGCGGCGCTGCTGGCGGGCACGCCGCTCCACCCACAGCAGGGCGACCATGGCCAGCAGCAGGACACCGGCCAGCTGCGCCGCCGCCAGGCGGTCACCCAGGCCGAACCAGGTGCGGTAGATGCCGGTGCTCAGGGTGGGCACGCCGAAGTAGGCCACGGTGCCGTAGTCGGCCAGGGTTTCCATTAGCACCAGGGCCAGACCAGCGACGATGGCGGGCCGCGCCAGCGGCAGGGCGACCCGGAAGAAACGGCGACAGGGACCGGCGCCCAGGGTGCGTGCCACTTCCTGGGCCAGGGCGGCCTGGCCGACGAAGGCGGCGCGCGCCATCAGGTACACATAGGGGTAGAGCACCAGGGTGAACATGGCCACCGCCCCGGTCGGGCCGCGAATGTCCGGCAGCGGCAAGGACAGGGCCCGTTGCAGGGCGCCCTCGCTGGCCAGCAGGCCGGTCCAGGTGTAGGCGATCAGATAGGCGGGGCAGGCCAGGGGCAGCAGCAGGGCCCACTCCAGCACCCCGTGGCCGGGAAAGCGCAGGCGCGCCACCGCCCAGGCGGCGCCCACGCCGATCACCAGGGTGCCCAGGCCGGTGCCGGCGGCCAGCAGCAGTGACAGCCGGGCGTAGTCCGGCAGAACGGTGGCGCGCAAATGGGCCCAGTTGGGGGAAGCGCCGGCCAGCCAGCTGCCGGCCACCACCAGTACCGGGGCGGCCAGCGCCAGGGCCAGGCTCAGCAGCAGCCAGGAGCGCGCCCGGGCACGCCTGGAGGAACCGGGAGGCAAGGGGTTATTTCCAGCCCGCCCGGTCCATCACCTTCACCGCCTCGGCGTTCAGTTCGCCGAGTTTCACCAGGGGCAGGTCGTCCTGCTTGAATTCACCCCAGGATTGCAGGCGCTCGCTTACCGGTACACCCGGGCGCACCGGGTATTCGTGGTTGGTTTCCGCGTACCATTGCTGGGATTCGTCGCTGACCAGGAACTCCAGCAGTTCCACCGCGTGGTCCGGGTTCGGGGCGTGGCTGGCGACGCCGGCGCCGGAGATGTTGACGTGGGTGCCCCGGCCATCCTGATTGGGCCAGAACACCGCCATGCGGTTGCCGATGTCACGGGTTTCGGCGTCTTCGGCGGCCTGCATCATGCCCAGATAGTAGGTGTTCACCACCGCCAGATCGCATTCGCCGGCGGCCACCGCCTTGATCTGGTCGCGGTCGCCGCCGACCGGGTCGCGGGCCAGGTTGGCCACCAGCCCCTCGGCCCACTCCTGGGTGTCCGCTTCGCCGTCATGGGCGATCAGGCTGGCCACCAGGGACTGGTTGTAGATGTTGTCCGAGGAGCGGATGCAGATGCGCTTGACCCATTGTTCGTCGGCCAGCGCCTCGTAGGTGGACAGGTTGGCCGGGTCCACCCGGTCGGGGGCGTAGGCGATCACCCGGGCGCGCACGGACAGGCCAAACCAGCGGCCTTCCGGCTCGCGCAGGGCCGGCGGCACCTGGCGGTCCAGCTCGTCGCTTTGGGTGGCGGTAAGCAGGCCTTCCCGCTGGGCCCGGTACAGGCGGCCGGCGTCGGTGGTGATCAGCAGATCGGCGGGGCTGTGTTCCCCTTCCGCCTTCATCCGTTCCACCAGGGCATCGGCGCTGCCGGTGATCAGGTTGACGGTAACGCCGCTTTGTTCACTGTAGCGGTCCAGCAGCGGTTTGATCAGGGCTTCCTTGCGGGCGGAGTAGACGTTCACTTCCTCGGTGGGGGAGCCGCAACCGGTCAGGACCAGGGTGGCGGAAAGGGCGGATGCAAGCAGACCAAAACGGCGCATAAAAAGCTTCTCCAGGCTGGAAACAACACGGCCCGGATAGAAGCATTAATGAGAATATTTATCAATCAAGGTACCGGACGTATCACAGGTCCGGAATCGACAGGCGCTCCACCACGGTACCGTTGTCCACGCTTTCCAGGTGCACCTCGAACCCCCACAGCCGGTAAAGGTGACGCAGCACCTCGCGGCTGCTTTTCTCGTCCAGGGGCCGGTGATGCTGGCGGATGTGCTGCAGGGTCAGGGAGCGGTCGCCGCGCACGTCGGCGTCGTACACCTGGATGTTGGGTTCCTGGATGCTCAGGTTGTACTGCTCGGAGAGCTTGTTGCGGATTATCTTGTAGCCGCGCTCGTCGTGGATGGCGTCGATTTCGATGTAGTCCCGTTCGTTGTCATCGAACAGGCTGAACAGCTTGAACTCGCGGATCAGCCGGGGTGAAAGGAACTGCTGAATGAAGCTCTCGTCCTTGAAGCTCTCCATGGCGAACTTGAGGGTGGCCAGCCAGTCGCTGCCGGCGATGTCCGGAAACCAGAGCCGGTCCTCGTCGGTGGGCCGCTCACAGATACGCCGGATGTCGGTGAACATGGCGAAGCCCAGCGCATAAGGGTTGATGCCGGAATAGTAGGGCGAGTCGAACGGCGGCTGATAGATGACCTGGCTGTGGTTTTGCAGAAATTCCAGCATGAAACCGTCACTTACCTGGCCATTGTCATACAGGTCGTGGAGCAGGGTGTAGTGCCAGAAGGTGGCCCAGCCCTCGTTCATGACCTTGGTCTGGCGCTGCGGATAAAAGTACTGTGCCATCTTGCGCACGATGCGGATCAACTCCCGCTGCCAGGGCTCCAGCAAGGGGGCGTTCTTTTCCAGGAAATAGAGCAGGTTTTCCTGCGGTTCCGCCGGATAGCGGAAATTGGGCTCGCGGCGCTGGGTGGCGGGCCGCAGGTCGGGGAACGTCTTCCACAGCTCGGAAACCTGCTGGCGCAGCACTTCCTCGCGCTCGCGCTGGCGGCGTTTCTCTTCCATGGCGGAAATCGGCGTGGGGCGTTTGTAGCGGTCCACGCCGTAGTTCATCAGGGCATGGCAGGAATCCAGGATTTCCTCCACGGCGGCGACCCCATGGCGCTGCTCGCATTCGGCGATGTAATGGCGCGCGAACACCAGGTAGTCGATGATCGCCGAGGCATCGGTCCAGGTCTTGAACAGATAGTTGCCCTTGAAGAAGGAATTATGGCCGTAGCTGGCGTGGGCGATCACCAGGGCCTGCATGGTGATGGTGTTCTCTTCCATCAGGTAGGCGATGCAGGGATTGGAATTGATCACGATCTCATAAGCGAGGCCCATCTGGCCGCGCCGGTAGCGGCCCTCCACCTCCACGAACTGCTTGCCGAATGACCAGTGGTTGTAGCCCACCGGCATGCCCACGGAGGAATAGGCGTCCATCATCTGCTCGGAGGAAATAACCTCGATCTGATTGGGGTAGGTATCCAGGCCGTACTTGCCATGGGCCAGCCCGGCGATGGCCCGGTCATAGCGGTCCAGGGTTTCGAAGTCCCAGTCGGACCCGGTGGACAGCAGTTTGCTCTCGGTCACGGTCATACCGCCTCCATCCGTTTTCTGAACAACTGGCGGAACACGGGATAGATGTCGCCCGGCGCGTCGATCTGCGCCATGGAGAAGAAATCGCCGTTGCGTTCCATCACGCCCTGGTATTGATCCCACAGGGCCTGGTGACTGCGTGGCATGACCTCCACGTAGGAAAAGTGCTGCATGCGTGGCAGCAATTCCTTTTCCAGCAGGCTGGCGCAGCCCGGTGAATCGTCGTTCCAGTTATCACCATCGGAGGCCTGGGCACCGTAGAGATTCCATTCGTCCACCGGATAGCGTTCCTTGATGATGTCCAGGGTCAGCTTGAGCGCGCTGGAGACAATGGTGCCGCCGGTCTCCCGGGAGTAGAAGAATTCCTCCTCGGTGACTTCCTTGGCGCTGGTGTGGTGGCGGATGAAGACCACCTCGGTGTGTTCATAGTTGCGCTGCAGGAAAAGATAAAGCAGCAGGAAGAAACGTTTGGCGAGATCCTTCATGTCCTGGTTCATGGAGCCGGACACATCCATGATGCAGAACATCACCGCCCGGCTCACCGGGCGCGGCACCTTGACGTGGTGGTTGTAACGCAGATCCACTTCGTCGAGGAACGGGATGCGTTCCAGACGCCGCTGCAGTTTGGCGATCTGCTCTTCCAGCTCCGCCAGCCGTTCCCGGCGTTGTGGGGACTGGTCCTGCTGCAGCAGTTCCTCGTGTTCCGCCTTGAGCGCGCGCAGCCGCTTGCGGCTGGCGGCGGACAGGGCGCGACGGCGCATGGAGGCCTGGCGCATGGAGCGCACGATGTTGACCTTGGCGGGGATGCCGTGGCTGACGATGCCGCCGTGGCGAAGGTGGAAACTGCGTGCGCCTTCCAGGTGACGCTTCACCAGATTAGGCAGCTCCAGGTCCTCGAACAGGAAGTTGAGAAATTCCCGGGGGTCGATCTGGAAGGCGAATTCATCCTCGCCGTCGCCGCTGTCGCCGGCCTGCTGCCCGCCGGCGCCGCCTTCGCCACCGGACGGTTTCTTGACGCGGTCACCCTGCTGGAATTCCTTGTTGCCCGGGTGCACCACATTGCGGCGACCGCCACTGCCGTGATGGAAGATCGGCTCGGACAGATCCTTCTGCGGGATGGTGATACGCTCGCCCTGTTCCATATCCTGGATCGAACGGCGACCCACCGCGTCGTTCACCGCCTCGCGGATGTGCCGCCGGTAGCGGTCCAGGAAGCGCTGCCGGTTGACGGTGCTCTTGTGTTTGCCGTTCAAACGCCGGTCGATGATGTAGCTCATGGGAGGAACCTCCTTATCGCGGCCGAGGCCGCTCCTACCGGGAGGGGTAGGAGCGGCCTCAGCCGCGATCACGCCACCTATTGGGCTTTACGCACGCGCAGATACCATTCGGAAAGCAGGCGCACCTGTTTCTCGGTGTAACCACGGTCCATCATGCGCTTGACGAAGTTGTCGTGTTTGCGACGGTCGTCCTCGCTGCCCTTGGGGTTGAAGGAGATCACCGGCAGCAACTCCTCGGTGTTGGAGAACATCTTCTTCTCGATCACGTCGCGCAGCTTCTGGTAGCTCATCCAGCTGGGGTTGCGGCCGTTGTTGTTGGCGCGGGCGCGCAGTACGAAGTTGACCACCTCGTTGCGGAAGTCCTTGGGGTTGGAGATACCCGCCGGTTTTTCGATTTTCTCCAGTTCCTCGTTGAGGGACTGGCGGTCGAAGATCTCGCCGGTATCCGGATCGCGGAACTCCTGGTCCTGTATCCAGAAATCCGCGTAGGTGACGTAACGGTCGAAGATGTTCTGGCCATATTCGGAGTAGGATTCCAGGTAGGCGGTCTGGATTTCCTTGCCGATGAATTCCACGTAATGGGGGACCAGATACTCCTTGATGAAGCGGCGATACTGATCCTGTTTTTCCTGGGGAAACTGCTCCTGCTCAATGCGCTGTTCGAGCACATGCATCAGGTGCACCGGGTTGGCGGCCACCTCGGAGTGGTCGAAGTTGAACACTTTGGAAAGAATCTTGAAGGCGAAGCGGGTGGACAGGCCGTCCATGCCTTCGTCGACGCCGGCCATGTCGCGGTATTCCTGAATCGACTTGGCGCGCGGGTCGATGTCCTTGAGGTTCTCGCCATCGTAAACGCGCATCTTGGAATAGATGCTGGAGTTTTCCGGTTCCTTGAGCCGGGTGAGCACCGAGAATTGCGCCAGCATGTGCAGGGTGTCCGGCGCGCAGTGGGCTTCGCGAAGGCTGGAGTTGCGCAGCAGCTTGTCGTAGATGAGCTGTTCCTCGGTGACGCGCAGGCAGTAGGGCACCTTGACGATGTAGACCCGGTCGATGAAGGCCTCGTTGTTCTTGTTGTTCTTGAAGGTCTGCCATTCCGATTCGTTGGAATGCGCCAGCACCATGCCCTCGAAGGGAATCGCGCCCATGTGCTCGGTGCCGTTGTAATTCCCCTCCTGGGTGGCGGTGAGCAGCGGGTGCAGCACCTTGATCGGTGCCTTGAACATTTCCACGAATTCCAGCAGCCCCTGATTGGCCCGGCACAGCCCGCCGGAGAAGGCGTAGGCGTCCGGATCTTCCTGGGCGAAGTCCTCCAGTTTTCGGATGTCCACCTTGCCCACCAGGGAAGAGATGTCCTGGTTGTTCTCATCGCCGGGTTCGGTCTTCGCCACCGCCACCTGATCCAGGATCGACGGGTAGCGGCGGACCACCCGGAAGCGGCTCAGATCGCCGCCGTATTCCTTGAGACGTTTCACCGCCCAGGGCGACATGATGCTGTTCACATAGCGCCGCGGGATGCCGTATTCCTCTTCCAGAATGGGGCCGTCTTCTTCCGGGTCGAACAGGCACAGCGGCGACTCGTTCACCGGTGAATCCTTGATGGCGTAGAACGGCACCTTTTGCATCAATGCCTTGAGCTTCTCCGCCAGCGACGATTTGCCGCCGCCCACCGGGCCGAGCAGATAGAGAATCTGTTTCTTTTCCTCCAGGCCCTGGGCGGCGTGGCGGTAGTAGCTGACGATGTTCTCGATTACGTCCTCCAGGCCGTAGAACTCGCTGAAGGCCGGATAGCGCCGGATCATTTTGTTGGAAAATATCCGGGAGAGGCGCGGGTCCTTGGAGGTATCCACCAGCTCCGGTTCACCGATCGCCATCAACATGCGCTCGGCGGCCGAGGCGTAGACGCTGGGGTCGCTCTTGCACAGGGCGAGGTAATCCTCCAGGGACATTTCATCTTCCTGGGTGGCGTCGAACCGGGCCTGATAGTGGTGGAGAATACTCATGCCTTACTCCCTCCTGACGGTACGAAATCGGGAAAGCGATACGAATGCCATGCCAGTTTCGTTCCAACTTCCCCGGAGCGGGTATTTTTCCGTGGGCGTGAAAGCGGTTGGGGAGCGGGAAACGAGGTGGCGGAAAGAATTAAAGCGGGCCCGTGCCGTCCGGAGGCGGCGTGAAAAGCCGAAGCCTGGGTCCGCGCATAATTCATCGGGGTACTCCCGGCCGGCGCCCTTGGCGCCGACGTGATAATGGGGTCGAGCAATGCGGGCGGATTCGAAACGCGGGTGTCGTCGCGAATCACTCTGCCGACTAGCATGGCGCTAAAACGAGCGCCAAGTCAAAAGCAAAAAACGAACGAACGTTGAAAAAAATTCTGTTTTTTGTTTATCCGATAAACGGTGTAAACAACACGTCGAGAGGAGGAGGCCCGGCGTGCATGCCGGGCGTTTCGGGGGCTTTACGGCGCCGTGGAAGCGCCGCAATCGCAATGGAAACGAGCGCCATCGTCCAGGCGCAGGGCGGTCAGGGTGCCGCCCCAGACACAGCCGGTATCCAGGGCTTCGACGCCGGCCACGCCGGTGTGGCCTTTCAGCGCCGCCCAGTGGCCGAACAGCACCATGAGCCCGCGCTCCAGGCGGTCCGGGTGCTCGAACCAGGGCATGAAGCCCGCCGGGGGCTGGTCCGCTTCGCCCTTGGTGGTCAGGTCCAGGTCGCCCTGGCGGTTGACGAAGCGCATGCGCGTGAAATAGTTGGTGATTACCCGCCAGCGGGCTGCTCCGCTGAGGTCGTCGCGCCAACCGGCGGGCTCATTGCCATACATTTCCTGGAAGAATATGCCCGCGCTGGCCGGGTCCGCCAGTACCCGGGTGATTTCCGCCGCCCGCTCACGGGCCTGCTCCAGGGTCCACAGCGGCGGCAGGCCGGCGTGGGTCATCACCGCGTTGAACGCGGGGGCTTCCACCAGCAAGGGCTGGCGTTGCAGCCAGCCGAGGAGGGTGTCGCGGTCCGCCGCGTCCAGGATCGGTCGCAGGGTGTCCTTGTTCTTGACCGTGGCGTGGCCGTGGGCCACCGCCAGCAGGTGCAGATCATGGTTGCCCAGTACCACTTGCACATTGTCGCGCAGCTCATGGACCCGGCGCAGGGTGCCCAGGGAATCCGGGCCCCGGTTGACCAGGTCGCCGGCCAGCAGCAGCCGGTCCCGGTCCGGGTTGAAGCCGATGCGCGACAGCAGGGCGTCGAACGGGGCCAGGCAGCCCTGCAGATCGCCGATTGCGTAGGTGCTCATGGCGTGTTTCCTCGATTCCGTACGGTCCGGTTTAGTGCAGGGCGCGCGGTACCGCCAGGGTGAAGGCGGGAATGTCGGCGTCGAAACAGGTGCCGTCCTCGGCCAGCATCTGGTAGCTGCCGTGCATGGTGCCCACCTCGGTCTCCAGCACGGCGCCGCTGGAGTACTGAAACTCCTGACCCGGCGCGATGCTGGGCTGCTCGCCAACCACGCCCTCGCCGTGCACCTCCCGGGTGCGTTCCTCGCCATCGGTGATCACCCAGTGCCGGGTCAGCAGCCGGGCGGTCATGTCGCCCCGGTTATGGATGCGGATGTGGTAGGCGAACACCCAGCGCTGATTCTCTTCATCGCTCTGATCCGCCAGGTATTCGGTTTCCACGGATACCTGGATACGGTAGGGGTTGTCGTCCACGGCGGTCATCGGGACTCCTTCTTGTTCGCTGTGTCGGTGGCGCCGCCGCTGGCATTGGCCAGGGCCACGTAGTCCGCCACCGTGAGGTGATCGGGGCGCAATCCGGCATCGATGCCGGTGGTCGTGAAGATTTCGGCGGCGACCAGGGATTTCAGGCTGTTGCGGATCGCCTTGCGCCGCTGGCTGAACGCCTGGGCCACCAGTCGCGCCAGCCAGGCCGGATCGTCGGCGGGCCAGGGGGGCACGCGGTAGGGCGTCAGCCGCACCACGGCGGAATCCACCCGGGGCGGCGGTCGGAAAGCGCCCGGCGGCACGAAGAACAGGTAATCCGCCTGGCAATGGTACTGCACCATCACCGACAGCCGGCCATAGTCCTTGCCGCCCGGGGCGGCGGTGAGCCGGTCCACCACTTCCTTCTGCAGCATGAAGGTCATGTCGGCGATGGTGCCGGCCTGGTCCAGCAGGTGGAAGATCAGCGGCGTTGAGATGTTGTAGGGCAGGTTGCCCACCACCCGCAGCGGGCCGTCGCCGGCCAAGGCCGCGAAATCGAAACGCAGGGCGTCGCTCTCATGGATGGTCAGCCGCTCCGGGGCGATGCGCTCGCGCAGCAGGGCGATCAGGTCGCGATCCAGCTCCACCACCTGCAGATGATGCACCTCATCGAGCAAAGGATAGGTGAGCGCCCCCTGGCCAGGGCCGATTTCCACCAGCGTCTCGCCGTCCCGGGGCGCGACGCTGCGAACCAGGCGGTCGATGATGGCCGGATCATGGAGGAAATGCTGGCCGAAGCGCTTGCGCGCGCGATGTTCGCTCATAACGCGGCCTCCGTGCCGGCGCGCCGGGCCAGATCGGCCGCCAGGGCGGTGGCGGCGCGCAGGCTGCCGGCCCGGGCGCGGCCACTGCCGGCCAGATCGAAGGCGGTGCCATGATCCACGGAGGTGCGAATGAACGGCAGCCCCAGGGTCACGTTCACCGCCTCGCCAAAGCCGGCGTACTTGAGCACCGGCAGGCCCTGATCGTGGTACATGGCCAGCACCGCGTCGTGGCGTTCCAGCAGCTCCGGCTGGAAGGCGGTGTCCGCCGGCACCGGGCCGGTCAGGTCGAAGCCCTCGCCGCGCAGGTGCTCCAGGGTGGGGATGATGATGTCCAGCTCCTCGCGGCCCAGGTGGCCGCCCTCGCCGGCGTGGGGGTTCAGCCCCAGCACCAGGATGCGCGGCCGCGGCAGGGCGAATTTGGCGCGCAGGTCGTCGCGCAGAATGGTCAGCACCCGGCTCAGGGTGGTGTCGGTGATGGCCTCCGGTACGCGTGCCAGGGGCAGGTGGGTGGTGGCCAGGGCAACGCGGAGATCGCCGGCGGCCAGCATCATCACCACCTGGTCCACGCCGGCGCGCTCGGCCAGGAATTCCGTGTGGCCGGTGAACGTCGGGTCGGCGCTTTCGCAAATCACATTCTTGGCCACCGGCGCGGTGACCATGGCGGCGAAAGTGCCGTCCAGGCAGCCGTCGGCGGCACGCTTGAGCATGTTCAGGGTACCGGCGCCGGTGGCCGGGTCCGGCCGGCCGGCGTGAACCGGGGCCCCGGCCGGGCAGTGCCACAGGGCGGCGCCGGCGGGCGGCGGCTCGCCGGGAGCCCAGTCGGGCAGGGTGACCTCCAGGCCCAGGGCGGCGGCACGCGCGTTCAGCACGTCGCGGTCGCCCAGGATCACCAGCGATGGCGGCGCATCCCCGGCGGCCAGCGCCAGCGCCAGCGCCAGGTCCGGGCCGATGCCGGCAGGGTCGCCGCTGGTCAGGGCCAGGGGGCGGCTCATGCGTCCTCGTCGAGGCGGATGTCCACGTAGGCCTCCGCGCGCTGCTCCTGCAGCCAGGTTTGCAGCTCCTCGTCGAAGCGGCGCTTCTGCAGTGCCTGGCGGGCCTGGAGATCGCGGTAGCGGTCGCTCATGTCGGTATCGCGGGTTTCCTCTACCTCCAGGAAGTGCCAGCCGAACTGGGTCTGGAATACCGGCGAGAGTTGATCCTCCGGGGTCTCCGTCATCATCTGCTCGAATTCCGGCACCATCTCGCCCGGAGTCACCCAGCCCAGCTCGCCGCCCTCGCGGGCGCTGCCGGGGTCGTCGGAGTAGCGCTCGGCGGCGTCGGCGAAGCTCAACTTGCCGCTGGCCACCTCGTCGTGAACGCGGTTGATTTCCTGGCGGGCCTCGGCCTCGGTGGTGAGGGTGTCGGCGCGCACCAGCACATGGCGAACCCGATACTGGGTGACCACCTTGGCGGCGCCGCCACGGCGGTCGATCATCTTGAGAATGTGGAAGCCGGCGCCGGAGCGCAGCGGTTCGCTGATCTCACCCTTCTGCATGTCGATGGCGGCGTCGGCGAACAGACTCGGCCACTGGGCCGCCTCGCGCCAGCCCAGGTCGCCGCCTTCCAGCGCCTGGGGGCCGTCGGATTCGGCCACCGCGGTTTCCGAGAAGTCGGCGCCGCCACGCAGGCGCGCCACCAGATCCAGGGCCTTGTCCTTGGCCTGGCTGACCTGTTCCGGGCTGGCGCCGCCGGGCACCTTGACCAGGATGTGGCCGAGGTGGAAATCGGCCTGGAACATGCGTTTGCCGGTCTCCGACTGCAGGAAGCGCTCCACTTCCCGGTCGGTGATGCGGATGCGCGAGGCCACGCTGCGTTGCTGCAGCCGGGAGATCACCATTTCATTGCGGATCTGCTCGCGGAACTGGGTCCAGTCGTAGCCGTCGCCGCGCAGGGCCTCTGAGAATTGCGGCAGAGTCATGTTGTTCTGTCGGGCGATGCCCTCCAGGGCCTGGTTAAGGGCGGCGTCATCCACGCGGATGCCGGCGCGCTCGGCCATTTGCAGCTGCACGCGCTCGAGAATCATGCGGTCGAGCACCTGCTCCTGCATGACATTGAGCGGCGGCATCGGGCGATTGTCGGCGCGGAACTGGGCGGCGATGTCGTCGACGCGGGCGTCCAGCTCGCTTTGCATGATGACACCGTCATTGACCACGGCCACGATGCGGTCCAGCGGCTGCATGTCGGCCCGGGCGCCCAGGGAGAGCAACAAGGTGCTCAGCAACAGGGTGCCCAGTAGCCTGGCCACCAGGGTTTTCCTAATCATACTCGCTCCTGTATCCGGGAATGCTGCGTTCCAGCAGGGTGTCCACCCGGCCGCCGAAGCCGCCCAGCCCGGTCATTTGAATCTGCATTAATACCGTGGAGTCGCCTTCCAGGGTGCCGTCGCCGTTGTCGTCGGCGAGTTCCCGCTGGCTGAGCAGACGAATCTTCCAGCAGCAGTTGCGCCATTCGGCGCCCGCCAGGGTTTCCAGGGTGCGCTGGTTCTCCATGTCGTAGAGCCAGCGCCCGATCAGCCGCCAGTTGTCGTGGATCGGCAGGATGGTGGCGATCTCCGACTGGCGGATGTCTTCCTGGGGTAGATCGTGGAAGCCCAGATTGAAGATACGGCGCTCCCGGTCGGTGTACCCCAGCCGCAGGGAGGAACGCTGGCGCTCGTTGGCGTGCGTGTCCCACTGGCCTTCGGAATAGAGGTACCAATCGTGCCCAAAGTTCCAGCGCATGTCCGCCACCAGCGGCGTCTGGTCGGCGTCGTCCGGGTCGGCGCCGTCCAGTTGCACCTTGCGTTCGCCGCTGTAATAGCCCTGGCCCATGCGCAGCCGCAGTTGCTCGCGACCGTCGTCGTCGCGCAGGAAGCGGCTGGTCACGCCGAGCGCTATTTTTTGCTCGTCGCCGATGCGATCGTAGCCGATGAAGCGGTTTTCCCGGAACAGGGTGTTATAGGAGAAGGTCAACTCGCCGGCGTCGAAATCCGGCAGGTCGTCCTGTTGTTCGTAGGCCACCTTGTTGATGAATACACGGGGCTCCAGGGTCTGGGTATAGCCGCGTCCGAACAGGCTGGTGCCGCGCTCCATGAACAACCCGGAATCCAGGCTGGCGCCCCAGGTGGTGAGAGTGGGGTCGACGCCGCTGTCCTCCGCGTTGTCCAGCTGGTAGCGGGTGTGATAAAGCCGGGCGCGTGGCTCCACGTAGCCCCATGGCTTTTCGAGCCGGGCGCTCAGGCCCGGTGCCAGGTGTACCCGGGCGCCGGTGGGGTTGCTGCTGGTGTCGTTGTCGGAGCGATCGAAGGCGGTCACGTCGCTCAGCCACAGGCCGCGCACCGGGCCCAGCAGGCGCGGGTCGCCGGAAAGCTGCAGCTGTGGCAGGCGCCGGTAGGGTTCCTGATCGTCCGGCAGGGTCGGGTCGATGGTCTGCCAGGACTGCAGACGCCCCAGTATCTGCCAGTGACGACCGAAATAGCGCGCCTCGCCGAGCCGTGGCAGGTGGGTCTGGGAGCTCACTTCCAGACCGGTGTCCAGGTCCTTGAAATAGAAGTCGTCGGATACGTAATTGACGTCGGCGGTGAGCTGCCAGCGCTGGATCGAGCCGCTGTGTTGCCAGCCGGCTACTTCCCGGTTTTCATCGTTGAACTGGCGGTCGCTGAACAGCACGCCGTAGCTCACCTGGCCCAGCCCGAAGCGGTTCAGGTAGCGGAACTCGGTTTCCAGGCCGCTGCCGCGACCGTCGATGTAGCGCGGCGCCACGGTGGCGTCCATCTGCGGGTGCAGATTGATGTACACCGGCTGGGTAATGTCGAGACCGCCGCTGTCGCTGCTGGAGATGGTCGGGAACAGCATCCCGGTCTTGCGCCGGTCGTCGATGGGGAAGGTGATCCAGGGCAGCCAGATCAGGGGCACGCCCTTGACCTTGAGGGTCACGTCGCGGGCCTCGCCCCAGCCCTTGCCACGGTCCAGCCGGATCTGCCGGCCCTTGAGCTGCCAGCCGTTGGAGTCCGGCGCGCAGGTGGTGTAGGTGCCGTGGTCCACGGTGATGAACTGATCCACCACGTCGATGTAATCGGCGGTGCCCCGGGCGCTCGGGCCGAACAGGGCGTAGCGTACCCGGTCCAGGCTCGCCTCGCGGCGGTCGGTCTGACCACTCATGCCGTCCGCCAGGAAGGTGAACTGGTCGGTCTCCAGGCGCAGGGCGCTGTTCACCTGAAACTTGCCGCTGGACTGGTCGAGCAGGGCGGATTGGGTGGTCAGCCGCCGACCGGGCTCCTCGATGAGCACGTCGCCGCCCATCTCGATCAGGCCGTCCTGGGTCAGGCTGGTGTTGTCCGCGGTGATGATGGTGTCGCTGCGCTCGGCGGGCATCCCCACGCGGGGGTTGTAATAGATGCCGCTGCACCACACGGGAATCGGGCGCTGTTGCACCGGGGGCAGGGCGTCCATGGTTTCCCGGTCGACCCAGTTGAGGTCGTCGTCGGCGCCGGCGACGCCGGCCAGGGTCAGGGCCAGGCCGGCTAAAAACGATGGTTTGGGCAGTGGCATCGGCTGCTCGGAACAGGTAAAAAGGCCGTTTCGGAATCCCCGACCGCGTCCATGATGGCGCTCGCCCTGCCGGTGGGGCCGGCGTTGTCGTGGCGGTACGGGTTTTCAGTCGAATCGCGGCAGTGTAATGGATTGAAGGTGGCAATGCAGCCAGAGAAGGGTAATGAGGATTCCCGGCGCGTGGCGCTGGACCAATGGGTAAGCGACTGGCTGGGCGCGCCGGTGGCCGGGGAGCCGGCCTCCGCCGACGCCAGCTTTCGCCGTTATTTCCGCTACCGGCACGGTGGCCGTTCCCTGGTGGCCATGGACGCGCCCCCCGAGCAGGAGGATTGCCGGCCCTTCATCGACGTGGCCAAACGGCTGGCCGCGGCCGGCGTGAATGTGCCGGAGGTTCTGCATCGCGACCTTGAGCGCGGCTTCCTGCTGCTTAGCGACATGGGCACGGAAACCTGGCTCACCGCCCTGGACGACGGCAACGCGGACGCCTGGTTCTCCGCCGCCCTGGACGCGCTGATCGCCCAGCAGCGTCACGCCGACGCCGCCGGCTTGCCGTTGTATGACCGGGCCTTGCTGCGCCGGGAGCTGGACCTGTTCCGCGACTGGTACCTGGACCGCCACCGTGGGCTGGCCCCGGGCGGCGACCGGGGACGCCGGCTGGAGGCCGTGTTCGAGACCCTGATCGAGGCGGCCCTGGGCCAGCCCCGGGTGTTCGTGCACCGCGACTTCATGCCGCGCAACCTGATGGTCAGCGATCCCAACCCGGGGGTGATCGATTTCCAGGACGCGGTGCACGGGCCGATCAGCTACGACCCGATCTGCCTGTTCAAGGATGCCTTCCTGAGCTGGCCGGAGGACCGTGTGCTGGCCTGGCTGCGGGTTTACCACGGGCGTGCCCGTGACGCCGGCCTGCCGGTGCCGGAGGCGTTCGACGAACTGCTGCGCTGGTGCGACCTGATGGGCGCTCAGCGCCATCTCAAGGTGATCGGCATTTTTGCCCGCATTCACCACCGGGATGGCAAGCCCAAGTATCTGCAGGACGCACCGCGCTTCTTCGCCTACCTGCGCGCCGTGATCGCCCGGCGCCCGGAGCTGGCGGACCTGGGCCGGCTGCTGGATGAATGGCAATGCCCGTGACCGTGGCGCCCCGGGCGATGATTCTCGCCGCCGGTTACGGCAAGCGCATGCGTCCGCTCACCGACCGCACCCCCAAGCCGCTGCTGGAAGCCGGCGGCCGGCCGCTGATCCAGTACCACATCGAGGCCCTGCGCGATGCCGGCGTGGGCGACATCGTGATCAACACCGGCTGGCTGGGCGAGCAACTGCCGGCGCGGCTTGGTGACGGCGAGGCCCTGGGCGTGCGCCTGCACTGGTCCCACGAGGGCGCCCCGCTGGAGACCGCCGGCGGCGTTCGCCGTGCCCTGCCATTGTTGGGGCCGGCGCCCTTTATCCTGGTCAACGGCGACATCTGGACCGATTACGACTTCCGCCACCTGGGGCCCTTGGCCGAGGGCGACGATGCCCATCTGGTGCTGGTGGACAACCCACCGCACAATCCGGGCGGGGATTTCCATTTAACAGGCAAGGGCCGGGTAAGCGATAATGCGGAGCCCCGGCTTACCTACCCCGGCATCGCGCTGCTGCGCCCGGCGCTGTTCGAACGCCTGGAAGAGGGCGAGCGGCGGCTGGCGCCGGTGCTGCGCGCGGCCATGGCGGCGGGGCGGGTGAGCGGCGAGCACCACCGGGGCCACTGGTGGGACATTGGCACGCCCGAGCGCCTCGCCGAGTTGGACCGTTTCCTGGCCGGTCGCCGCCCCTGAGCCACCCATCGAGGACAACACTTCATGGCCAAACAGACTCCCTGGATCGCGCCCTCCATTCTCGCCGCGGATTTCGCCCGCCTGGGCGAGGAATGCGACGCGGTGCTCGCCGCCGGCGCCGACGTGATCCACTTCGACGTGATGGACAACCATTACGTGCCCAACCTGACCATCGGCCCGATGGTCTGCAAGGCGCTGCGTCAGCACGGCATCACCGCGCCCATCGACGTGCATCTGATGGTCAGCCCGGTGGACGATCTGATCGGCATGTTCGCCGACGCCGGCGCCTCCATGATCACCTTTCACCCGGAAGCCTCCCGCCACGTGGACCGCTCCCTGCAACTGATCCGCGACGCCGACTGTCAGGCCGGCCTGGTGCTCAACCCGGCCACCTCGCCGGATTGCCTTGAATACGTTATCGACAAGCTGGACATGATCCTGCTGATGAGCGTGAATCCGGGCTTCGGCGGTCAGAAATTCATCCCCGGCACCCTCAAGAAGATCGAGCGGGTGCGCCGTCTGATCGACGACAGCGGCCGCGACATCCGTCTGGAAGTGGATGGCGGTGTCTCCGAGAATAACATCGGCGAGGTGGCCGCCGCCGGCGCCGACACTTTCGTGGCCGGCTCCGCCATCTTTGGCAAGGACGACTACCGCGCGGTGATCGACGCCATGCGCGCGGCGCTGCCCTCGGCATGAAGGCGCCGGGCGGCGGGGCCGGGCTCGGGCTGCTGGTGTTGATTGCCCTGCTGGCCGGCTGCGCCAGCCGTCCCATGCCCGCCGTGGAGAGTCGCGACGCCGGTGGCGAGCCGCCGCCGTTGCTGCGCGACGACGTGCCGGTGGGCGATACCGCCTCGCCGGTGTTGCCGCTGTTGCGTGAGCAGGCCGACGCCTGGCGGGGGGTGCCCTACCGGCTGGGCGGCACCGACCGGCGCGGGGTGGATTGCTCCGCCTTCGTGCAGATTACCTTCCAGTCCCGGTTGGGCGTGGAGGTGCCGCGCACCACCGAGCAACTGGCCCGGGAGGGCCGGCGCGTGCCCCGGGACGATCTGGCGCCCGGTGATCTGGTGTTCTTCAAGACCGGCTTTCGCCAACGCCATGTGGGCATCTACATGGGCGGCGACCGCTTCCTGCACGCATCCACCAGCCGTGGCGTCATGACCTCGTCGCTGAACAACGTTTACTGGCGGCGTCATTACTGGAAGGCGCGGCGCCTGGACCTCACGGAGCCGCCGTCGGCGGTGTCGCTTTCGGACGAATCACGGTAGATTACGTCACTGTTTTTTATTCGATGACGTTTGACTGACCGGGAGTTTGTCCATGAGCGCTGATCTCGCGCCGTTGTTCCGCCCCTTTGAGTGCAAGTCCCTGAAGCTGCGCAACCGCGTGGCCATGGCCCCCATGACCCGTAATTTCTCGCCCGGCCAGGTGCCTGGCGAGAACGTGGCCGGCTATTACCGGCGCCGGGCCGAGGGCCAGGTGGGTCTGCTGATCACCGAAGGTACCACCATCAATCACCCGGGCGCGCCGGGCCATGACGCGGTGCCCGCTTTCCACGGCGAGGCGGCGCTGGCCGGCTGGAAGCGCGTGGTGGAGCAGGTGCACGGCGCCGGCGGCGCCATCATTCCCCAGCTCTGGCACGTGGGCGGCACCCGCCGGCCCGGCGTGGGTCCCGACAAGGACGCCCCCGCCTATTCGCCGTCCGGCCTGTTCAAGCCCGGCAAGCCCAATGGCAAGGCCATGGATCAGGCGGACATCGACGACGTGATCCGCGCCTTCGCCGACGGCGCCCGGGACGCCAAGGCGCTGGGCTTCGACGGGGTGGAGATCCACGGCGCCCATGGTTACCTGCTGGATCAGTTCTTCTGGGAGGGCACCAACCAGCGTGACGACCAGTACGGCGGCTCCCTGGAGAACCGGGCCCGCTTCGGCGTTGAGGTGGTGCGCGCGGTGCGGGAGGCGGTGGGCGAGGACTTCGCGATCGTGCTGCGTTATTCCCAGTGGAAGCAGCAGGATTACGAGGCGCGCCTGGCGCATACGCCGGAGGAGCTGGAGCGTTTCCTGGCGCTGTTCGTGGAGGCCGGGGTGGACATTTTTCATGCGTCCACGCGCCGTTTCTGGGTGCCGGAATTCGAGGGTTCCGATCTGAACCTGGCGGGCTGGACCAAAAAGCTCACCGGCAAGCCGGCGATTTCCGTGGGCAGCGTGGGGCTGGATGATGATTTCATCGGCGCCAACAATCAGGGCATTGGCGGTACCGCCAACCACAAGGGCGTGGAGGAGCTGGTGCGGCGCATGGCCGCCGATGAGTTTGATCTGATCGCCGTGGGGCGGGCGTTGCTGCAGGACCCGAACTGGCTGGTGAAGCTGCGCGAGGACGACACCGAACATATGGAGCCGTTCACCAAGGCCGCCCTCGGGTCGTTGAGCTGAGCCACGGAGTCTCTGACGGGCTTGCTTTCCATCGGGGCCGCGCCTCGTCATGGTTCCCCTTCCGGGAACGCCATGAATCGCGGCTGAAGCCGCTCCTGCGGCGGTCTTTATCGCAGTGACAAAAAAGGCGGCGGGGGTACTCCCTCGCCGCCTTTTTCGTGTGCGCCCTTTGCCTGGCGCTGTCCGGTCAGGGCTCGCCGGTTTCCAGGCGGCGGTTGATGCGCAGGGCCAGCAGGGTGCAGATCACGCCGGAGAGCAGGTAGACGCTGACGTAGGCAAGGCCGAATTTGGCCGATAGCCCCAGGGCCACCAGGGGCGCGAAGGCGGCGCCGAACAGCCAGGCGAAGTCGGAGGTGAGGGCGGCGCCGGTGTAGCGGAAGCGGCGTTCGAAGTTGGCGGTCACGGTGCCGGAGGCCTGGCCGTAGGACACGCCCAGCAGGGCGAAGCCGATCAGGATGAACAGGTCCTGCTGCAGCGGCGAGCCGTCCATCAGCATCGGCGTGAACAGGCTGAACACGCCAATCAGCACCGCCAGGGTGGCTACCGTGGTGCGTTTGCCGATGCGGTCGGCGATCCAGCCGGAGAACACCGTTCCGCCCATGCCGATCAGGGCGCCGACGATCTGGATCGCCAGCACGTTGCTGATCGCCTGGGTGTCGCCCAGGTTGATCCAGGACAACGGGAAGATGGTCACCATGTGGAACAATGCATAACTGGCGAGGGCGGCGAAGGAGCCGATGAAGATGTTGTAGCCCTGCTTGCGCAGCATTTCCCGGGTGCCCAGGGGCTCCAGTTCACGCTCTTCCAGGGCCTCGGTGTATTCGTGGGTCACCACCAGCCGCAGCCGGGCGAACAGGGCCACCACGTTGATGGCGAAGGCGACGAAGAACGGGTAGCGCCAGCCCCAGCCCAGGAAGTCGCTGCTGGCCAGGCTGGAGAACAGGAACAGGAACAGGGCGCTGGCCACCAGGAAGCCGATCGGCGCGCCAAGCTGGCCGAGCATGGCGTACCAGCTGCGCCGCTCGCGGGGGGCGTTCAGCGCCAGCAGTGAGGGCAGGCCATCCCAGGAGCCGCCCAGCGCCACGCCCTGCAGGATGCGGAACAGCGCCAGGAGCAGGATCGAGAAGCCGCCCAGGGTCTCGTAGCCGGGCAGGAAGGCGATGCCGGCGGTGGCGGTGCCGAGCAGGAACAGCGAGGTGGTGAGTTTGACGCTGCGGTCCCAGCGCCGCTGGATGTTCATGAACAGGGCGGTGCCGAAAGGGCGGGCGATGAACGCGAAGGAGAACACCACGAAGGAATAGAGCGTGCCGTCGAGCCGGTCGGCGAAGGGGAAGAATACCGACGGGAACACCAGCACCGAGGCGATGCCGTAGACGAAGAAGTCGAAGTATTCGGAGGTGCGGCCAACCACTACCCCCACGGCGATTTCGCCGGGCGCCACGCTGGCGCGGTCCGCGGCGGGCCCCCGGGGGGCGTCGGTCAGAGCTGGTTCGTAGGTGCTGGACATGATCCGGTCTCGCTGCGTGCTGGTTTATTGGAATATATTGAGAGTATGCTGGCCCCGGCGGCGAAGTAAATCCAGCCCCCGTACGGTGCACCGTATCATTATTGTCGCGCGTGCGAAGTCTCGCCTGAAACGCGCGCCGCCGCCATGGGACAAAATGTCCAATTCCCGCCGGCCTTCACGGCGGGTAGAGTGCGCCGCACCCTGGGCCACGTCTGTATGATCCGGCAATGCATCTATTCAAGTTTTTGCGTTTAATCCCCGTCCTGATCGCCGCCGCCCTGATGAGTGGCTGTGACCTGGTGTTGATGTCGCCGTCCGGCGATATCGCCGCCCAGCAGCGCGACCTGATTCTCTGGGCCACCTTCCTGATGTTGCTGGTGATCGTGCCGGTGATCATCCTCACCCTGGTGTTCGCCTTCCGTTACCGGGCGGGCAGGAACGCCACCTACAAGCCCGACTGGGACCATTCCACGGTTCTGGAACTGGTGATCTGGGGCGCGCCCCTGATGATCATCATCGCGCTGGGCGCCATGACCTGGGTGAGCACCCACAAGCTCGACCCCTACCGTCCGCTGGAGCGTATCGACGCCAACCGGCCGGTGCCGGAGGGCGTGGAGCCGCTGGTCATCGAGGTGGTGTCACTGGATTGGAAATGGCTGTTCTTCTATCCGGAACAGAACGTGGCGGTGGTCAACGAACTGGCCGCCCCGGTGGACCGGCCGATCCGCTTCAAGATCACCTCCGAAGGCGCCATGAACTCGTTCTTCATTCCGGCGCTGGCGGGGCAGATCTATTCCATGGCCGGCATGGAAACCAAGCTGCACGCGGTGATCAATGAGGTCGGCGTGTACGACGGTTTCTCCGCCAACTACAGCGGCGCCGGTTTCTCGGATATGCGCTTTAAGTTCCACGGCCTCAGCGATGAGGACTTCGATGCCTGGATCGCCAAGGTCAAGGCCAGCCCCAACACGCTGACCCGCGACGTTTATCGCGAGCTTGAGCAACCCAGCCAGGCCAATCCGGTCACCTACTACGCCAGCGCGGACGAGACGCTCTACCACGACATTCTCAACCGTTGCCTGGAGTCCGGTGACGTCTGCATGGACGAAATGATGGCCTTCACGGAACTGGGCCTGACCATGTGCATCGCCGGTGATCCCCGTGATCGCGAAGCCGGTAGCGAGAAAGAGGTGCGCGAACTTCTGGATCTGACCATGGCCGGTGACAACGGCCGGTCCATCAATCAGTAAACGCTTCCAGCGTCGGTATACGAAATGTCTGAATTGGATCTGACAAAGTTGATCTTCGGTCGCCTCACTCTGGAGTCGATCCCGTATCACGAGCCCATTCTGATCGTGACCTTCGTGATGGTGGCCCTCGGTGGCCTGGCCTTGCTGGGGTTCATCACCTACAAGAAGGCATGGGGCTATTTGTGGAGCGAGTGGTTCACCAGCATCGACCACAAGAAAATCGGCATCATGTACATGGTGCTGGCCATCGTCATGCTGCTGCGCGGCTTCTCCGATGCCATCCTGATGCGCATCCAGCAGGCCTGGGCGGTCGGTGACGCCGCCGGCTATCTGCCGCCGGACCACTACGACCAGATCTTCACCGCCCATGGCGTGATCATGATCTTCTTCGTCGCCATGCCGATGATCACCGGCATCATGAACTATGTGGTGCCGTTGCAGATCGGTGCCCGCGACGTGGCCTTCCCGTTCCTCAACAACTTCAGCTTCTGGATGACCACCAGCGGCGCGGTGCTGGTGATGGCGTCCCTGTTCGTGGGGGAATTCGCCAAGACCGGCTGGCTTGCCTATCCACCGGTGTCGGGCATCATAAAGAGCCCCGGCGTCGGCGTAGACTATTACATATGGTCGCTACAGCTGGCCGGGGTGGGCACCTTGCTATCGGGGGTCAACCTGCTGGTCACCATCGTCAAGATGCGGGCCCCGGGTATGTCGCTGATGCGCATGCCGGTGTTCTCCTGGACCGCCCTGTGCACCAACGTGCTGATCGTGGCCGCCTTCCCGGTGCTGACCGCCGTGCTCGCCATGCTGGCCCTGGATCGTTATCTCGGTACCGCCTTTTTTACCAGCGATCTGGGCGGCAACGTGATGATGTACATCAACCTGATCTGGATTTGGGGTCACCCGGAAGTGTACATCCTGGTGCTGCCCGCGTTCGGCGTGTTCTCCGAGATCGTCTCCACCTTCTCGCGCAAGCGCCTGTTCGGCTATGCCTCCATGGTTTACGCCACCGTGGTGATCACCGTGCTGTCCTACCTGGTATGGCTGCACCATTTCTTCACCATGGGCTCCGGGCCGACGGTGAACTCGTTCTTCGGCATCACCACCATGATCATCTCGATCCCCACCGGGGCGAAGGTGTTCAACTGGCTGTTCACCATGTATCGCGGTCGCATCGAGATGGAAGTGCCGATGCTGTGGACCCTGGGCTTCATCATCACCTTCGTGATCGGTGGCATGACCGGGGTGCTGCTGGCGGTGCCGCCGGCGGACTTCGTGTTGCACAACAGTCTGTTCCTGGTGGCGCATTTCCATAACGTGATCATTGGTGGTGTGCTGTTCGGCATGTTCGCCGGCATCACCTACTGGTATCCGAAGGCGTTCGGTTACAAGCTGGACCCGTTCTGGGGCAAGATGTCCTTCTGGTTCTGGACCATCGGTTTCTATTTCGCCTTCATGCCGCTCTACGTGCTCGGCCTGATGGGCGTGACCCGGCGCATGAACCACTTCGACGATCCGTCCGTGCAGATCTGGTTCATCATCGCCGCCTTCGGGGCCTTCCTGATCGCCATCGGCATCGCCAGCTTCCTGATCCAACTGGTGGTCAGCTACCGTCGCCGCGACGAACTGCGCGACGAAACCGGCGACCCCTGGCACGGTCGCACCCTGGAGTGGTCCACCTCCTCGCCGCCGCCTTACTACAACTTTGCCTTCACGCCGCGCGTGCACGATATGGATGCCTGGTGGCAGATGAAGGAACACGGCTACAAGCGGCCCGAGGAAGGCTTCCTGCCGATCCACATGCCCAAGAACACCGGCGCCGGGATCATTCTGGCGGGCATCGCCACGGTGCTGGGCTTCGCGTTGATCTGGCACATGTGGCTGCTGGCGGGCATCAGCTTCCTGGCCCTGCTGGCGGTGGCCATCGGTCATACCTTCAACTATGACCGCGACTATCACATTCCGGCCGACGAAGTGGCCGGGATCGAGGCGAACCGTACACGGATGCTTGCGAACCATGTCTGAGACCACGCACGACACCCTGGCCGGTAACGCGGAGCGCGGCGAGCCGCTGCAGTTCCACGAGACCACCGAGCATCATCCGGAGACCGGCACTCTGCTGGGCTTCTGGATCTACCTGATGAGCGACTGTCTGATCTTCGCCAGCCTGTTCGCCACCTACGGCGTACTGGGGCGCAGCTACGCGGACGGCCCCACCGGCATGGAGCTGTTCGACCTGCCGCTGGTGGCGATGAACACCAGTCTGCTGCTGCTGTCGTCGATCACCTATGGCTTCGCCATGCTCAGAATGCAGGCCAATCACCTGCGCGGCACCATGGTCTGGCTGGCGATCACCGGCCTGCTCGGCGCCGGCTTCCTGGGCCTGGAGCTGTATGAGTTCAACCACCTGATCCACGAGGGCGCGGGCCCCTGGCGCAGCGGCTTCCTGAGCTCTTTCTTTGGCCTGGTCGGCACCCACGGTCTGCACGTGCTGTTCGGCATCGTGTGGCTGGTGACCCTGCTGTTCCAGCTCAAGAAGCATGGTCTGATTCCGGAGAACCAGCGCCGCCTGTTCTGCCTGTCCATGTTCTGGCATTTCCTGGACGTGGTCTGGATCGGCGTCTTCACCTTCGTATATCTGATGGGAGTGCTGCCATGAGTGGGTCCAACGATCATCACGGCGGGGACATGCCGCACAGCACCTTCAAGGGTTACATGACCGGTTTCGTGCTGTCGGTGATTCTCACCGCCATCCCGTTCTGGCTGGTGATGGCCGACGTGATCAAGGACACCGGCATGACCGCCCTGGTGATCCTCGGTTTCGCGGCGGTGCAGATTGTCGTGCACATGATTTATTTCCTGCACATGAACTTCCAGTCCGAGGGTGGCTGGAACATGCTGGCGCTGATCTTTACCTCGGTGATCGTCTTCATCGCCCTGGCCGGCTCGTTGTGGGTGATGTACCACCTCAACGTGAACATGATGCCCGGCTTGATGAAGGAGTATGGCTAACCACGGCCGCGGCGCTCCGGTGAGCGCCCGCCGCTGGGTGGCGAGGGGGTTCTGGGGCCTGTTGGCCCTGGGCGCCTTCGTCGGATTTCTGGCTCTGGGGCAGTGGCAGGTGGAGCGCCGCGCCTGGAAGCTGGATCTGATCCAGCGCGTTGATGAGCGGGTCCACGCGGACCCGCTGGCCGCGCCCCGGCCGATGGACTGGGACGGCGTCAACGAGGACCGCGACGAATACCGTCCGGTGCGCCTGCGCGGTACCTACCTGCACGACCGCGATACCCTGGTTCAGGCCGCCACCCGCCTGGGCAGCGGCTATTGGGTGATGACCCCTCTGCGCCGTGACGACGGTACCCTGGTGCTGATCAACCGGGGTTTCGTGGCCGGCCGCGACGCCGATTACGCGCGCCCGCAAGGGCCGGTCAACGTCACCGGTCTGCTGCGTCTCAGCCAGCCCGGTGGCGGCTTCCTGCGTGACAACGAGCCCGCCGCCGACCGCTGGTATTCCCGTGACGTGGCCGCCATCGCCGAGGCCCGAGGACTGGCGCCAGTGGCGCCCTACTTCGTGGACGTCACCGGCGACCCGGACGCCGCCCCCGAAGCCGGCCCGGTGCCGGGCCTCACGGTGATCGAGTTCCACAACAATCATCTGGTCTACGCCATTACCTGGTATATCCTCGCCCTGATGGTGGCCGCCGGCGCGCTCTATACCGCGCGTCAGGAGTTCCGGCCCGGGGACCAGGGAGACGACGACCATGAGCACACCGGCTCACACTGATCACGACGGCACCGGCCGCAAGAACATGCAGCAGTTGATCCAGCTGCGCTGGATCGCGGTGCTCGGCCAGATCGGCACCATCCTGGTGGCCCACCTGGTGTTCAAGGTGGCGCTGCCGATGCATTACATGCTGGCGGTGCTGGCCGGCCTGGTGGTTTTCAACGGCGTCAGCATGCTGCGCCTGAAGCTGGTGCGCCGGGATGTCAGCAATGGCGAGCTGTTCCTGGCATTGCTGGTGGACGTGGCCACCCTGACCTTGCAGCTGGGGCTCAGCGGCGGCGCCACCAATCCCTTTATTTTTCTTTATTTGCTGCAGGTGGTGCTGGCGGCGGTGTTGCTTGAGGCCTGGTCCACCTGGGCCATCGTGCTGATCACCGCGGCCTGTTTTGTCTCATTGGAATTCGCCGGACGCCCGCTCACCCTGCCGCCGGATTATGAGCGTGGTCCGTTCAGCCTCTACATTCAGGGCATGTTGATCTGCTTCGTGCTCAACGCCGTGCTGCTGGTGGTATTCATCTCGCGCATTACCCGCAACCGCCGCGAGCGCGACGAGCGGCTGGCGGACCTGCGCCAGCGCGCCGCGGAGGAGGAGCACATCGTGCGCATGGGGCTGCTCGCCTCCGGCGCCGCCCATGAACTGGGCACCCCGCTGTCCACCCTGGCGGTGATCCTCGGTGACTGGAAGCATATGCCGGTGTTAAAGAACGACCCGGACCTGCGCCAGGAAATCGGCGAGATGCAGACCCAGGTACAGCGCTGCAAATCCATCGTCAGCGGTATTCTGCTGTCCGCCGGCGAGGCGCGCGGCGAGTCCTCCGAGGAAACCACGGTGCACGCCTTCCTCAACGACATCGTCGAGGAGTGGCGCGGCAGCCGGCCGGTGAATACCTTCTCGTTCCACGATCGTTTCGGCGACGACGTGGACATTGTGTCCGATTCGGCCATCAAGCAGAGCCTTTATAATATGCTCGACAACGCCCTGGAGGCGGCCCGCGAGCGTGTCACCTTGACCGTGCGCCGTGACGGCGACGCCCTGGTGCTGGCGGTCAGCGACGACGGCCCCGGCTTCAGCGACGCCATGTTGACCCGCCTGGGACGACCCTATCAGTCCACCAAGGGGCGCCCGGGCAGCGGCCTGGGCCTGTTCCTGGTGGTCAACGTGGCGCGTACCCTGGGTGGTGGCGTGCGCGCCCACAACCGGCCCCAGGGCGGCGCCGAGGTGGTGCTGACCCTGCCGCTGGCGGCGATCATGCTGGAAGACGAGCAGGAAGGAGAACCCTGATGAGTGGCGATACCGGTCTCGCCGAGGATGCCCGGCGGTTGCTGATCGTCGAGGATGACGCCGCTCTGGCGCGCACCCTGGGCCGTTCCTTCGAGCGGCGCGGCTACGCGGTGCGGTCCCTGGAAGGCATGGACGGGCTGGCGGAAACCCTGGCCGACTACCGGCCCGGCTACGCGGTGGTGGACCTCAAGCTCAAGGGCGACGCCTCCGGCCTGACCTGCGTGCAGGCCCTCCACGACCATGACCCGGAGATGCTGATCGTGGTGCTCACCGGTTACGCCAGCATCGCCACCGCGGTGGAGGCGATCAAGCTGGGCGCCTGCCATTACCTGGCCAAGCCCTCCAACACCGATGACATCGAAGCCGCCTTCGAGCGCGCCGACGGCAGCACCGAGGTGGCGGTGGAAGGCCGGCCCACCTCCATCAAGACCCTGGAATGGGAGCGCATCCACCAGACCCTGGCGGAAACCGGCTTCAATATTTCCGAAACCGCCCGCCGCCTGGGCATGCACCGCCGCACCCTGGCCCGCAAGCTGGGCAAGCGCCAGATCAAATAATCCGCCGCCCCGTTTCCGGGGCGTTTGAAAGGTCACGGCATCAGGCGGGTGGGGGCGGTGTCGTCGACGCTCTGATAGCGCCAGTGCCTGTGCGGCTCGCTGGCCAGTTCCAGTACGTCCACCCGCTCCGCATCCAGCACCAGAATCGAAAAATTCCCGGCGATGCACGGCGCCGGCTCCGGCGGCGGTCCTTGATAAACACTGCCCGGCGGCGGGCCATGGAAACGCGCCCGGTCAGCGTCGCCGATCCGCTCCCACAGTCGCTGGCAGTCGTCCGGGTGGTCGCCGGGCAGCAGCAAGCGGATCGGGCCGCGAAAGCGCCACTGGACGCGGCTGGTGAGGTCGTACCAGCAGGCCTCGGCCCGGGGCGGGCCCTCGCTGGCGCGGCGCTGGCGGCGCAGTTCGGTGACCTTGTCGCTGCGTTGGTCGGTGGTGAACCACAGGCCGGTGCCATGGCGCTCGCGCAGGGTCAGGGTGCGGCAACGGGCGCCGTCGGCGGCCACGGTGGCGATCTGCATGAAACAATGGGGCGCGGCGGCCCGGGTGGCGTCGAACCAATCGGTCCAGGAATGCGGTTGTGTCATGGCGCTCAGTATGAGGGCGCCGGGGCCCCTTCGCCATTGGCATTTGGCCGTTTCGCGGGCTAGAATCCTGGCACTGTCGCTTTTGCCCAGGATGTTCGCGGTGATCCACCCCAGATCAAACAATCCGCTGCCTGCCTTCTCTCCCGCCCGCTGGCGATGGTGACGCTTGCCCTCGCGCGCCGCTCCCGGCGTGCCCGCCGATAACGGCGACCCTTTGTTTTCGTTACAATCCGACACCTGAATAAAAACCGGGGACCACCATGTCACCTAATCTGGACGATGCCGCCCGCCAGGGCTTTACCCGCGTACCCGTGGTACGTGAAGTGCTGGCGGATCTGGACACGCCGCTGTCCGCCTACCGCAAACTGGCCGCCGGCCCCTACAGCTACCTGTTCGAATCCGTGCAGGGCGGCGAGCGCTGGGGCCGCTATTCCATCATCGGGCTGCCGGCCCGGGAGGTGGTGCGTATCACCGGCACCCACATCGTGGTGGAAGGCGAGGGCGGCCGCGAGGCCTTCGAGCGCGACGATCCGATCGCCTGGATCGAGGAATACCGTCGGCGCTACCGCACCCCGGACGTGCCCGGCCTGCCCCGTTTCAATGGTGGCCTGGTGGGCTACTTCGGCTACGACAGCGTGCGCTACTTCGAGCCGCGCCTGGGGCCGGCCCCCGGCGAGGACGTGCTCGGCGTGCCGGATATCCTGCTGATGCGCTCCGAGGAAGTGGTGGTGTTCGACAACCTGCGCGGCAGCCTCTTCCTGGTGGTGCACGTGGACCCGGCGGAGGCCGGCGCCCTGGCCCGCGCCGAGGCGCGCCTGGAGGAACTGGAGCGCAAACTGCGCGCGCCCCTGCCGGAACCGGAGCACCGCGTCCATGGCGCGCCGGTGGACGAGAGCGATTTTGTCTCCGAGTTTCCCCGCGACCGGCACGCCGCGGCGGTGGAGAAAATCCGTGAGTACATCCTTGCCGGCGACGTCATGCAGGTGGTGCCGGCCCAGCGCATGAGCTGTGATTTTCCGGCCCCGGCCATCGATTTGTACCGGGCGCTGCGTTACCTGAATCCGTCGCCTTACATGTTCTACCTGGACCTGGAGGACTTCCACATCGCCGGCTCCTCGCCGGAGATCCTCACCCGGGTGGAGGACGACCAGGTCACGGTGCGGCCCATCGCCGGCACCCGCAAACGGGGTGCCACGCCGGAGCGGGACAAGGAGCTGGAGGAGGAGCTGCTCGCCGATCCCAAGGAGCGCGCCGAGCACCTGATGCTGATCGACCTGGGCCGCAATGACGTGGGCCGGGTGGCCGAGCCCGGCAAGGTACGGGTTACCGGCAACATGGAGATCGAGCGCTATTCCCACGTCATGCACATCGTTTCCAATGTGGAAGGCACGCTGCGCAAGGGGCTTGGTCCCCTGGAGGTGCTGGCCGCCACCTTCCCGGCGGGCACCCTGAGCGGTGCCCCCAAGATCCGCGCCATGGAAATCATCGATGAGCTGGAGCCCACCAAGCGCGGTGTCTACGGCGGCGCGGTGGGCTATATCGGCTTCAACGACGATATGGACATGGCCATCGCCATTCGCACCGCGGTGGTCAAGGATGGTCGGCTGTACGTGCAGGCCGGCGGCGGCATCGTCGCCGATTCGGTGCCCGACCTGGAATGGAAGGAAACCATGAACAAGGCGCGCGCCGTGTTCCGCGCGGTGAACATGGCCCTGGGCGGGCTCGACCTGGACGCCGCCCAACAGAATGGGGAGGGCAAATAATGCGCGTGCTGATGATCGACAACTACGACAGCTTCACCTACAACCTGGTGCAGTACCTGCAGGAATTGGGCGCCGAGGTGCTGGTGCACCGCAACGACCGCATCGACCTGGCCGGCATGGAAGCGCTCAATGCCGACCGGTTGATGATCTCCCCCGGCCCGTGTACACCCAATGAAGCGGGCATCTCGGTGGCGGCGATCAAGCATTTCGCCGGCAAGCTGCCGATTCTCGGGGTGTGTCTCGGCCATCAGGCGCTGGGGCAGGCGTTCGGGGGCAAGGTGGTGCGCGCGCGCACCGTGATGCACGGTAAGACCTCGCCGGTGTACCACACCGGCCAGGGCGTGTTCCGTGGTCTGCCGAGCCCCTACGTGGCGACCCGCTATCATTCGCTGGTGGTGGACAAAGCCACTCTGCCGGACTGCTTCGAAATCACCGCCTGGACCCGGGACGACGACGGCGGCATGGACGAGATCATGGGCATGCGCCACAGGGACCTGCCCCTGGAAGGGGTGCAGTACCATCCGGAATCGATTCTCACCGAGCACGGTCACGACCTGCTCAACAACTTCCTGAAGGGAGAGAGCGCATGAACATCAAGGAAGCCCTGGCCACCGTGGTGGATCACATCGACCTGACCATCGAGCAGATGCAGGACGTAATGCGCGAGATCATGACCGGTGGCGCCACCGATGCCCAGATCGGCGGCTTCCTGGTGGGGCTGCGCATGAAGAGCGAATCCCTGGATGAAATCACCGGTGCCGCCATGGTGATGCGTGAGCTGGTGACTCCGGTGGAGGTGGAAAACCGCCGCCATCTGGTGGACATCGTCGGCACCGGCGGTGACGGCGCCAACCTGTTCAATGTGTCCTCCGCCAGTGCGTTCGTGGCCGCCGCGGCCGGCTGCCGGGTGGCCAAGCACGGCGGTCGCTCGGTGAGTTCGCGCAGCGGGTCCGCGGATCTGCTCGAGGCCGCCGGTATCCGCCTCGACCTGAGCCCGGCGGAGATCGCGCGTTGCATCGACGGGGTCGGGGTCGGCTTCATGTTCGCTCCAGCCCACCACGGCGCCATGAAGTACGCCATCGGCCCGCGCAAGGAACTGGGCATGCGTACCCTGTTTAATATTCTCGGGCCGATGACCAACCCCGCCGGGGTACGGCGTCTGGTGGTGGGGGTGTTCTCCGACAAGTTGTGCCGGCCCATGGCCGAGGTGCTGGGTCGCCTGGGCGCCGAGCATGTGATGGTGGTGCATGGCCTGGACGGGCTTGATGAGATCAGCCTGGCCGCGCGCACCCAGGTGGCGGAATTCAAGAACGGCGCCGTGGAGACCTACACCCTGACGCCGGAAGACGTGGGCATGGAGTCCGATTCCCTGGTGGGCCTGGACGTCACCGACCCCCAGGCCTCGCTGGCGCTGATTCGCGACGCCTTCGGCAAGCGCAAGGGCGAGCACGCCGCCAAGGCCGCCGACATGATCGCCCTGAACGCCGGTGCCGCCATCTATGTGGCCGGGGTGACCCGCACCCTCGAGGAAGGGGTTCGGATGGCGGAGGATCTGGTCCACAATGGCGAGGCGGCGGAACGCATGCGCGAACTGGCGCAATTCACATTCGCCCTCAAAGAGGAGGTGTAGAGCGAACCATGAGTGAGAACATTCTGGACCGGATCATCGAGCGTAAACGCGCGGAAATCCACGCCGGTCAGCAGCACTACACGATTGGCGATTTCGAGGCCATGGCGAAGAATCAAGGCAAGGCCCGCGGGTTCGCCGCCGCCCTGTACCGCAGTGTCGCCGAGCGGCGACCGGCGGTGATCGCGGAGATCAAGAAGGCCTCGCCCAGCAAGGGCGTGATCCGCGAGGACTTCGACCCGGTGGACATCGCCCGGCGCTATGAGGAAGCCGGCGCCAGCGCGCTGTCGGTGCTCACCGACGAGGAGTTCTTCCAGGGCCATGAGGATTACCTGCGCGCCGCCCGCAACGCGGTGCGACTTCCGGTGCTGCGCAAGGATTTCATGATCGATCCGTGGCAGATCTTCCAGAGCCGCGCGATGGGCGCCGACGCCGTGTTGCTGATCGTCGCGGCGCTGTCCGACGCCCAGCTTGATGAGCTTTATCACGCCGCCCAGCGGGCCGGTTGCGATGTGCTGGTGGAAGTGCATTCGGCGGAGGAACTGGAGCGGGCCATGAAGCTCAATATCGAGCTGGTGGGCATCAACAACCGGGATCTGCGCACCTTCGAGACGCGCCTGGATACCACGCTGGAACTGGCCAGCCAGGTACCCGGTGACCATCTGGTGATCACGGAAAGCGGTATCCATGGTCGCGATGACGTGCGTCTGATGCGCGATAATGGCATCAATGGCTTTCTGGTGGGCGAGGCCTTCATGAAAGCCGGTGACCCGGGGGCCGCGCTGAAGGCGCTGTTCTTCTGAGGCGAGAGGGCTGAAACGCCCGGCGGGAGCGGCCTCGGCCGCGATTCCTGGCCACCCCGGCGGCGTGATATCGCCGGGCCATCGTGGCTGAAACCGCTGCCGCGGCAGCCGGGTCGGTCGGGGTCAGCGGGTGCCGTACACCACCATGGTCTTGCCCTTGACGGAGACCAGGCCCTGCTCTTCCAGGTTCTTGAGCACCCGGCCCACCATCTCCCGGGAGCAGCCGACGATACGACCGATCTCCTGGCGGGTGACCTTGATCTGCATGCCGTCCGGGTGGGTCATGGCGTCGGGCTGCTTGCACAGATCCAGCAGCGTGCCGGCGACCCGGCCGGTGACGTCCAGGAACGCCAGATCGCCCACCTTGCGGGTGGTGGCGCGCAGGCGCCCGGCGATCTGGGCGGAGACCGCGAACAGGATATCGGCGTCCTCGCGGGTCAATTGGCGGAACTTGGCGTAGCTGACCTCGGCCACCTCGCACTCGGTTTTCGCCTTGACCCAGGCGGAACGGGACGGTTCCGCCTCGAACAGCCCCATCTCCCCGAAGAAATCCCCCGCGTTCAGGTAGGCCATGATCATTTCGCGACCATCGTCGTCCTCGATCATGACGGTCACCGAACCCTTGAGGATGTAATAAAGGGCGTCTGACTCATCACCCGCGTAGATGATGGTGCTTTTCGCCGGGTATTTTCGCCGATGGCAATTGGCGAGAAACCGATCCAGGTTTGGGATTATCTTATTTCCGTCGCTCATGGGCACTCTTTGCTTAATAAGGCGTTGCTGTCGCAGGCACGTTGCTGGGCCGGAAAAAAGTAGTAGCAACTTAAGCTAAGGGAGTTTGCCTTTTTTTCACGTGGCTGCCAAGGGACACGTCGCACAGTCTGCCGTATCCCGCCACGCCGCGCCACGCGCGGGCTATGGCGCCGCCCCCGGGTATGGTAGTCTGCGCGCCCATTGCGGGATGGTCCGATCAGGAGAACGCGAATGAAAGCGGTGGTTGAATGGCAGGGTGATGTCTGTTTCGAGGCCGAGTCCGGCACCGGGCACAGGATCCTCATGGATGGCCCGCCGGACCACGGTGGCCAGAACCGGGGCGCGCGCCCGATGGAGACCGTGCTGATGGGCCTGGGTGGCTGCTCCAGCTTCGACGTGGTACACATCCTGGGCAAGGCCCGCCAGGACGTGACCGCCTGCCGGTGCGAGCTGAGCGCGGAGCGCGCCGAGGACGAGATTCCCGCCGTGTTCACCAAAATTCACCTGCATTTCGTGATCGCCGGCCATAACCTCAAGGAAAATCACGTCAAGCGGGCGGTGGAATTGTCCGCGGAGAAATACTGCTCCGCCGCCATCATGCTCAGCCGTGGTGGCGTCGAGGTCACCCACAGCTATACCATTGAATCCTGATAACGCGGTAGCAACGGTCAGCGGGGAAACGCCGTGGTGAAAGATCCCAATCCCAAGATTTCGGTCCATGGTTTCAATAACCTGACCAAATCCCTGAGTTTCAACATTTTCGACATCGCTTACGCGAAGACCGAGCAACACCGCAAGGAGTACATCGAGTACATCGATGAGCTCTACAATGCCGAGCGGCTCACCGAGATCCTCACCAACGTGACCCGGATTATTGGCGCCAATATCCTTAATATCGCGCGCCAGGACTATGATCCGCAGGGGGCCAGCGTCACCATGCTGATCGCCGAGCACGAGACCCCGCCTTCCGGCGAGGACTGGGATGAGGAGGCGCCGGGGCCGCTGCCGGATTCCGTGGTGGCGCACCTCAACAAGAGCCACGTGACCGTGCACACCTATCCGGAATCGCACCCGGACAACGGCATTTCCACCTTCCGGGTGGACGTGGACGTGTCCACCTGCGGGGTGATTTCACCGCTGCGCGCGCTCAATTACCTGATCCACAGCTTCGATTCCGACATCGTCACCATCGACTACCGGGTGCGCGGCATGACCCGCGATCTGGATGGCACCAAGCACTACATCGATCACGACATCAACTCGATCCAGAACTTCCTCACCGAGGATACCCAGAACGCCTACCAGATGATCGATGTGAACGTGTACCAGGAGAACATCTTCCACACCAAGATGTTGCTCAAGGACTTCGACCTGAACAACTACCTGTTCGGCGCCGGCAGCGATGAATTCGATCAGCACGAACTGCGGGACATCCGCGAGCGGCTGCAGACCGAAATGCTGGAAATCTTCTACAGCCGTAATCTCTAGGAAAGACGGATAACTAGATCCTGTAGGTGGTGAAGGTCATCACCTTGCTCATCACCGTCATCGCGCCCCGGATCGGCGGCGGCAGCGGCGCCCCGCCGGCGTCGCTGGCGGTGACGGCGTGCTTGAGTTCATCGCTGCGCATCTGCGTGAGAATGGCCCGGCTGCGGCGATCGTGGGCGGGCAGGCGCTGCAGATGATCCTCCAGGTGGCGCACCACCTGATTCTCCGTTTCCGCCACGAACCCCAGGCTCCATCGGTCCCCGGCCAGCCCGGCGCCGGCGCCCAGGGCATAGCTCATGGCGTAGAAAATCGGGTTGAGGCGGCTGGGCACCCCGCCCAGCTCGCGGATGCGGTCCTCGCACCAGGCCAGGTGGTCTTCTTCCTCGCGGGCCGCCTCTTCCATGGCGTGACGCACATGGGGCAGGGTGGCGGTGCTCGCCTGGCCCTGGTACAGCCCCTGGGCGCACACTTCGCCGGTGTGGTTGATGCGCATCAGGCCGGTGACATGATGGCGCTCCGGCGCCGACAGCGGGCCCTCGTCACGGGCCTGGTCGAGGCCGGAGGGCTGGCGCCCGGCCCGCGCCGATCCCGGCGTCAGGGTGCGCATGGCGTGGTCCACCCGGCTCAGCAGGCGGTCCAGGGGGGAGAGCTGTCGCTCGGTCATGACGGTCTCCGCGGCAGTTGATGGGGGCATGCTAGCGCCAAAGGCTTGGGGGCGCCAGACGCCTGACGCCAGACGCCAGACGCCTGACGCCGGACGCTTAAACCCTGGCCGGAAAGGAAGGGCGTGTTTCCTGCTGGCGCCGGGCAGTAAACACCGCAATGCTTGCAGCCACGGGTTTGGCGTCCAGCGTCAAGCGTCCGGCGTCCGGCCCCCAGCGTCCGGCGCGCCGCCGGTAAAGCGCACCAGGGTGTCGCGCAGCACGCTCATTTCCACCGGCTTGGGGATGTGGGCGTTCATGCCCGAAGCCAGGCTGCGCTCCCGGTGCTCGCGCAGGATGTGCGCGGTGAGCGCCACGATCGGCACCGGCGGCAGACCATGCTGGCGCTCGTGATCGCGGATGCGCCGGGTCGCCTCGAAACCGTCCATTTCCGGCATTTCGCAATCCATCAGAATCAGGTCATAGGTACGCTGGCAGGCCTTTTCCAGGGCTTCCTTGCCGTTGGCGGCCAGTTCCGGGTCGAGGCCCAGCTTGTTGAGCATGCCGCGAATCACCTTCTGGCTGAGCTTGTGATCCTCCACCACCAGCAGCCGTAAACCGGGAGCCGGTGTGGCCGGATGGCGGCCCTGGGGCGAGCGGTGCTTGAGCCCCAGTTCCTCGGCCAGTGCCTGCTTGAGGCGTGGCGCCGAGACCGGTTTGGCCAGCACCCGGTGAATACCGGCGTTGCGTGCTTCGGTGCCGTTGGGGGCGTTATTCACCCCGGTCAGCATGATCAAGGCGGTGGGGTGAGTGATCACCGGGTCCTCATGGATGCGTGCCGCCAGTTGCAGCCCGTTCATGCCCGGCATCAGATGGTCGAGCAGCACCACGTCGTAGGGCTCGTTGATGTTGGCCTGCGTACGCAGGGAGGCGAGCGCTTCCCGGGGATCGTGGCAGGCGGTGACGCGCATGCCCCAGCTCAGGGCCAGATGGCGGATCACCCGGGTGACCGTGGAGGAGTCGTCCACCACCAGCATGCTGCGGCCCTGCAGGATGCTGCCATCGGTGTCGGCGCTGTCCGGCGCCGGCTCCAGCGCCGGCAGCGGCAGCACGAACCAGTAGCCGGCGTCGCCGGGTTCGTCGCGCTCGCCATGGCGCCCGTCCATGGCTTCCACCAGTTGCTCGGCGATGGACAGGTTCAGGCCACTGCTGTCGCGGCGCGCGTCCTGGTCGCGCAGTCGGGTCAGCGTGCCCGGGCGCAGCGCCGTGCCGCTGAACTCAAAGCGCACCAGCCCGGCGCGCCCGGTGGGCTCCAGGGAGATATCGATGATCAGCTCGCCGGGCTGGGCGTGGCGGAGGAAGGCGCCGAGCAGATTGGTGAGCACCTGGCGCAGGCGGCCGGGGTCACCTTCCAGGCGCGCCGGTACGTTGGTGTGCACATGGGTGATCAGTTCCACCTGCTTTTCCTCGGCGCGCTCGCGGAACAGGTCCACCGCGTCCATCAGCAGGTCGTTGGTGTCCATGGCCTCCCGATTCAGATCGGCGCCCTGGTCGGAGAGCTGGGAGTACTCAAGCACGTCGTTGATGATCTTGAGCAGGTTGCCGCCGGCATTGCGAATGCCACTCACGCACTCCTTCTGGTTGGGAGTGAGCGGCGTATCGTCGAGGATCTCGGCCATGCCGAGAATGCCGCTTAGCGGCGTGCGCGCGTCATGGCCCATGCGCGCCAGGGTTTCCCGCCGGGTGGCGTCCACCGCCTCGGCCACCGCCCGGTCACGGCGCTGTGCCATGATCAGTCGTTGCCGGCGCAGGTATTGGATGCGCAGGCCCACCGCCTGGATGAAGGCGGCCAGATTGACCGCCACCATGACGCTGAGCACCAGGTCCAGGCCGCCGCCGGTGATCCCGAACAGGGTCAGGCAGGCGAGAATCAGCGGGCTGGCGATCACCAGGCTGGTGAAGAAATAGAGGCCGCCCAGGGGCGCCTCGCGGTGCCAGGTCTGGTAAGCCAGTATCAGCATGGTGACGGCGGCCACCAGGGCCAGGCCAAAGGCCAGGGTCAGGGCGCGAACCGGTGACAACCAGGGGCCGATGACCAGGCCGGCCACCGCCAGCGCCGAGATCACCAGCAGCAGACGATGCAGCCAGGGAGCATAGCGGCGGCTGTCGACGAAGGTGCGGCCCACGCCACAGGCGCACAGGATCACCGCCATGATCGACACCAGCTTCAATTGCGGCAGCCAGGGGCCCCAGAACGGGCTGTCCGCCAGGTCGCCGGAGACGAACAGCAGCAGCGCCGCCATCGCCACCAGAAAGCCGGCGTGATAGCCGTGGCTGGGGCCGCCGCGCAGGGTCGCCACCAGGATGTTGTAGGCGGCCAGGGTGAGCATCATGCCGAGCAGTGCCCAGTACAGAATGAAGCCGGCGTCGCCGTCCAGGGCTGAAGCCAGAGTGCCCAGGCGGATGGAGTAGAGCAGGCCGCCACGGGGGTTGAGGCGCCAGTAGAACACCCGGGTCTCGCCGGCGGGCAGATCGACCAGATAGACCGGCGTGTGCTGCTGGAAGCGCTCGTTGGCGGAGGCGGGCCGGTAGCGGTCGCCGTCGGGCACGAACAGGGTGCTGTCGTGGTAGTCGCGCGGGCCCAGGATCAGGGCGAAACGGCGCTGGTCGCCCAGCTCGTTGCGCACCGCCACGCGAATCCACCAGGGGTGGTCGCTGAGCCCGAGCCGCTCCACGAAGCGGGCGGCGGGCTGGAAAGCGCCTTCGTGGTCACCGCCGGCCACCTGGTCCACGGTCAGGGTGCCGCCGGGGTCGGGCAGGTATTCCGAATAGATGGTGATCCGGGCCCGCTCCGGCAGGCTGCTGATCACATAGGGTGGCGGTGGCGCGGCGTGGCCCAGAGCGGCCAGCAACAGCAACACCGCGCCCAGCCAGAGGCGCGCCGCGCGGCGTGGCTCACCGCGATGCGGAGGCCTCGGCGTGGTCCTCGTTCTGAGTATCCCTGTTTTCATCGTCTCCCCGATCCAGCACCAGGGCGTCCAAGCCCGCTTCGGAGAGGATATAGGCTCCCAGCTCACTGCGTCGACCTTCCGCGCACAGGATGTACAGGAATTCCCGCTCCAGGCCTCGGGCACGCTGGCGCAGCTCATTGAGCGGCAGGTTGCGGGCGCCGGGAATGGTGTCGTGCCGGGACTCCATGGGCAGGCGTACGTCCACCAGCACCACGGCGCGTTCGCCCTCCAGCACCAGGGTGTCCAGGGCATCCTCGCTGATGCGGCGGATCACCGAGGCCTGCAGAATGGCCTGGAAATCGCTCTTGTCCAGGCACATCAGCTCGCCGTCGCTGGTCATGGTGACGGTGGCATTGCGTGGCTGATCGCTGATCAGGGCATCCTCGCCGAAGAAACGCCCGGCGCTGAGCGCGGCCAGGGTATGGGTGCCGGCGGGCGCGGCGCGGGTCACCATGGCCTTGCCGCGCTTGATCACATAGAACACCTCGCCGGGTTCGCCTTCCTCCACGATCACCTCGCCAAGCCCGACTTCGCGGGGGCGGAACTTGACGAACAAAGCGTGCAGCTTGGCGGGGGGCACCTGGGCGAACAGGCCCGAGGTGAGCAGGGCATCCATCCAGTTACGGTCGTCGGACTCGTCGTCGGGCAGCAGGTCCGGGGCCTGGGTCCAGGCCATCAGCAGGTCCAGCTTGTCCCGGTCGATGCCGTACAGGGTGGTGGCCTCGCGGGTGATGGCGTTGACCGTGTGGCGTGGATAGTTGTCCACCGCCAGGTAGTTTTCGTCGTCCTCGGCGGCGAACGGCCGCACCTGGTAACCGGCGTCGATCAGGTCCAGTTCGCCGTCGATCAGGAACCAGGCCTTGTCGGAGGCCTGGCCCCGCTTAAACAGCAGCCGTCCGGCGGGCAGGCGCTGCACCGTCACCTGGTCGCGGATCTCGGCCAGGTGCGAGGCGCTCAGGCCGTCGAACGGAATGAAATGGCTCAGCCGGGTCATATCGGCGTCGTCGCCGCCACTGGACGGGTGGCGGGTATCGGGCTCGGTGGCGCTCATGGAACTCCCCCTTTTGTTATCGCCGGCCGCCCCCCAGGACGACCGACCATCCACTGTAGGCGCTTTGTCGGCACGGCGCATCGACCGGGGGCGGTCAGTGTGATCCGGTGCGCGCTTACAGAAGCGCCAGCAGGGTCACGGCGCCGCCACTGAGCATCAGCAGCAGGAACACGAAGCGGCGCATGGCGCGCTCGCCCAGCGGCGGTGGGTAGCGGCGGCCGAGCCAGGCCGCCAGCGCCACCACCGGCAGGCTCATCAGGCCGGTGCGCAGCACGTCGCCGGTCAGGTCGCCGTGGGCGGCGACCACGGTGAGGCGGCCCAGGGAGGTGAGTGAGAACAGCGCCACCAGGGTCAGGCGCAGGGTGGCCGCCGGCACCGGCTGGCGGTAAAACTGGTAGACCACCGGCGGGCCGCCAATGCTGAACAGGCCGCCGAAGAAGCCGCCCAGGGCGCCGGCACCGATGAACGCCGGGGCCGAGGACAGGGTGTCACGCTGGTTGGGCCGGCGCGCCATCACCGCGCCGGCGGCGAAGATCAGGCCGCCCAGCAACAGGTGCAGCAGGTGCTCGGCGTTGCGGTCCAGGTAGCCCAGGGCGAGCACGCCCAGGGCCATGGCCGGCAGCCCGCCGGCCAGGCTCAGGGTAATCAGGCGCCAGTTCACCTGACGCAGACGCGGCAGCACCACCATCGAGCCGAGCAGCAGGTTCATGATGTTGAGCGCGGTGGCGGTGACCGGAATGGAGGCCACCTGGGTGAGGGTGACCACGGTGAGCACGAAGATACCCAGAGCGAAACCGGTGACCGTCTGGATATAGCAGCCGATCGCCACCGCCGCCAGGAACAGTGGGATCGATTCAGGCATGAGGCACCGTCAGGCCTGCTCGCGGGCCACCGCGCGATAGCCGATGTCGGTTCGATGGTAGGCGCCGCGCCAGGTGATTTTCGCCACCGCCTCATAGGCGTGGCGCTGGGCGTCGGCGACGCTGTCACCCAGGGCGGTGACGCACAGCACCCGACCGCCGCTGGTGACCACCTGGCCGTCCTGCTCGGCGGTGCCGGCATGGAACACCTTGACGATGTCGGAGTCGGCGTCGTCCAGGCCGTTGATCGCGTCGCCCTTGTCATAGCGGTCCGGGTAGCCGCCGGCGGCCATCACCACGCCCAGGGTGGGGCGCGGGTCCCAGTGCGCTTCCACCTGGTCCAGGGTGCCGTCCAGGGCCGCCAGGCACAGGGCCGCCAGATCGGAGCGCAGGCGCATCATGATCGGCTGGGTTTCCGGGTCGCCGAAACGGCAGTTGTACTCGATCACCTTGGGCTGGCCGTCGCCGTCGATCATCAGGCCGGCGTACAGGAAGCCGGTGTAGGGCATGCCCTCGGCGGCCATGCCGGCCACGGTGGGGCGGATTACCTGGTCCATGATGCGCTCATGCACTTCATCGGTGACCACCGGCGCCGGCGAATAGGCGCCCATGCCGCCAGTGTTGGGGCCGCTGTCGCCGTCGCCCACCCGTTTGTGGTCCTGGCTGGTGGCCATCGGCAGGATGTGCTCGCCGTCCACCATGACGATGAAGCTGGCTTCCTCGCCGTCCAGGAATTCCTCCACCACCACCCGGTGGCCGGCGTCGCCGAACTTGTTGCCGTCCAGCATATCGCGCACCGCGTCCTCGGCTTCTTCCAGGGTCATGGCGACGATCACGCCCTTGCCGGCGGCCAGGCCGTCGGCCTTGATCACGATCGGCGCGCCCTGCTCGCGCACATAGGCGAGGGCTTCATCCATGTCGGTGAAGTTGCCGTAGGCGGCGGTGGGGATGGCGTGGCGGGCCAGGAAATCCTTGGTGAAGGCCTTGGAGCCCTCCAGCTGCGCGGCGGCCTTGGACGGACCGAAACACTTCAGGCCGCGGGCCTGGAAGTAGTCCACCAGACCTTCCACCAGCGGCGCTTCGGGGCCGACGATGGTCAGCGCCACGCCTTCGCGCTCGGCCAGTTCGGCCAGCGCCGTCTGGTCGCTCACGTCCACCATCACGTTTTCCAGCTTGGCGTCCCGGGCGGTGCCGGCGTTGCCCGGTGCCACCAGCACCTTCTCCACCGCCTCCGCCTGGGCGACTTTCCAGGCCAGTGCGTGCTCACGGCCACCGCCGCCGATGATCAAGACTTTCATGGTTGCTCTCACTTTGTTCGAGTCGCTTTCACGCACCACGCTTCACGCTGGCACGCAAAAAGCGTGGTGCGTGTGGCGTGTTTGCACGCCAGCGTCAGTGCCGGAAATGGCGCATGCCGGTGAATACCATCGCCATGTCGGCCTCGTCGGCGGCGGCGATCACTTCCTCGTCGCGAATCGAGCCACCGGGCTGGATCACGCAGCGGATGCCGTTGGCGGCGGCGTTGTCGATGCCATCGCGGAACGGGAAGAAGGCATCGGATGCCATCACCGAGCCCTTCACTTCCAGCCCGGCGTGCTCCGCCTTGATGGCGGCGATGCGCGCCGAGTTCACGCGGCTCATCTGGCCGGCGCCGACGCCGATGGTCTGCCGGTTGCGCGCATAGACGATGGCGTTGGATTTGACGAACTTGGCCACCTTCCAGGCAAAGATCAGGTCGTGCATCTCGGCTTCGGTGGGAGCCCGCCTGGTCACCACCTTGAGGTCACCTTCGCCGACCATGCCCACATCCCGGTCCTGCACCAGCAGGCCGCCGTTGACCCGCTTGTAGTCCAGGCCTCCGGCGGTGGGGCCGTCAATCTCGCCGCATTCCAACACGCGCACGTTCTTCTTGGCGGCGGTGATGGCGAGGGCGTCTTCGTTGATGCGTGGCGCGATGATCACTTCCACGAACTGGCGTTCGACGATGGCCTTGGCGGTGGCGGCGTCCAGCTCCCGGTTGAAGGCGATGATGCCGCCGAAGGCGGATTCCGGATCGGTGGCGAAGGCCAGGTCATAGGCCTGGTCGATACCGTCCAGGCTCACCGCCACGCCGCAGGGGTTGGCGTGCTTGACGATCACGCAGGCGGGCTTGGTGAAGGATTTCACGCATTCCAGGGCGGCGTCGGTGTCGGCGATGTTGTTGTAGCTGAGCGCCTTGCCCTGCAGTTGCCGGGCAGTGGCGACACTGGCGGCGGCCGGCTCACGCTCCACATAGAACGCCGCTTTCTGGTGCGGGTTCTCACCGTAGCGCATGTCCTGGGCCTTGCGGAAATTCAGGTTGATGGTGCGCGGGAAGTCCTGGTTGTTCTCGCCCACCAGCTTGCCGAAATGGTTGGCGATGGCGCTGTCGTAGGCGGCGGTGTGCTCGAACGCCTTGATCGCCAGGTCGAAACGCAGGGTGTCGGACAGGCGGCCATCACCGGTTTCCAGGTCGTCGAGGACCCGGGCGTAATCGGCGGCATCGGTGACGATGCCGACATGGGCGTGGTTCTTGGCCGCCGAGCGCACCATGGTGGGGCCGCCGATGTCGATGTTCTCGATCGCGTCCTCCAGGGTGCAGTCCGGACGCGCCACGGTCTGCTCGAAGGGGTAGAGGTTGACCACCACCAGGTCGATGCGCTGGATGTCATTGTTCGCCATCACCGCGTCGTCCTGGCCGCGCCGGCCGAGGATGCCACCGTGCACCTTGGGGTGCAGGGTCTTGACCCGGCCGTCCATCATTTCCGGGAAACCGGTGTAGTCGGAGACTTCGCGCACCGCGATGCCCGCGTCCTTGATGGTGCGGAAGGTGCCGCCGGTGGACAGCAGCTCCACGCCACGGTCCGCCAGGGCCCGGGCGAAATCGACGATGCCGGTTTTGTCGGAAACGCTGATCAGCGCGCGTTCAACGGCCTTGCTCATGAAAAGTCACCTTTGGTGACGCTTGCACGCTGACACGCAACACGCTTGCACGCGGGGGAAGGCGGAGGTGTTGGTGTGTGGCGTGTAAGCGTTATAAAAAGAAAAGAGGCAGTATCCACTGCCCCTGGCATCACGGCCCGATTCAGAGCAAGCCGTACTGCTTGAGCTTCTTGCGCAGCGTGCCACGGTTCAGACCCAGCAGCTCGGCGGCCTTGGTCTGGTTACCGCGGGTGTACTCCAGGACTTTTTCCAGCAGCGGGATTTCCATCTCCGCCAGGACCATCTGATAAAGCTCGCTGACCGGCTCGCCGTCGAGCTGGTTGAAATAATCGGCGAGGGAGCGACGCACGCAGTTGCGCAAGGTGTCGTGGGTCTCGCTGCGGGCCAGCGTCAGGTGGGGTTTGCGTGATTCGGCGGTATTCATTTCTGTGAGTGTCCGTGCTGCAGCGGTCTTCATTGAAGAAAGGGTCATGCGGCCAATGCTCCGTCTTTTTTCCGAGCTGAAGGGTTCCGGGCAGACACCTCGCCATAGCAACCGAAGCGGACACGGTCGCCGAGGGCGTTGATCTCTTGGAAAAACTGCTCAACGGCCCGCCGTTGCAGGCCGGCCTCTTCCAGCTTGTTGAACCCGCGCCGGAATGGCTCTCCACCGGGCAGGTACTGCGTGTACCACCCCAAATGCTTGCGGGCGATGCGCACGCCGGTGTAGTCCCCGTAAAAGTGGTGCAGATCATCAAGGTGCGCGAGCACCCGATCCCGCACTTCGTCGACGCGCGGTGCCAGGGGCAGCCGGCCATGCTCCAGGTAATGCAGGGTGTCCCGAAAGATCCATGGATTACCCTGAGCGGCGCGGCCGATCATAATACCACTGGCACCCGTGGATTCCAGTATCCGTTGGGCGTTTCCCGGTGATTTGATATCACCATTGGCGATAACCGGCAGCGTCACCGCCGCGGTCACCGCGCGCACCGTGTCGAACTCCGCCTCGCCGTTGAACTTGTCGGCGCGGGTGCGTCCGTGGATCGCCAGGGCCTGGATGCCCGCCTGTTCCGCGATGCGGGCGATGGCCACGGCGTTGCGGTTTTCGCGGTCCGGGCCGGTACGGATCTTGAGGGTCACCGGCACGTCCACCGCCGCCACCACCGCGTCCAGTATCCGGGCCACCAGGTCCGGGTCGGAGAGCAGGGCGGAGCCGGCGGCGCGCTTGCACACCTTCTTGGCCGGGCAGCCCATGTTGATGTCGATGATCTGGGCGCCCCGGTCCACGTTGGCCCGGGCCGCCTCGGCCATCATCTCCGGCTCGCCGCCGGCGATCTGCACCGACACGGGCCCCGGCTCGCCACCATGGTCCAGCCGTTGCGCGGATTTGCGCGAGTTCCACAGGCGGGTGTCGGAAGTCACCATTTCGGAGACCACCAGGCCCGCCCCCAACTCCCGGCACAGGCGCCGGAACGGGCGATCCGTCACGCCGGCCATGGGCGCGAGAATCAGGGGGTTGGGAAGCACGTAGGGGCCGATCTGCATGGCGATGAAGGGTCGGTTGGCAGGATTTCCGTCTCAGGTGTCCGCCTGAAAAGGCGTTCATAGAGCCCGCGCGGTCGGCGCGGGGGCGACAATGATAGTGACCCGAAGGCCGGGGGGAAAGCCCGATTTGCCGGAAAAGCGCCTCAGCGGGTGGTGCTCACCCTTGGTGTCGGGCCGTCGGCGGCCAGCAGTCGCAGGTTGTAGTTCACCGCGCGGGGGCCCGGATCGACGATTTCCAGGCCGATATGCACCGGCGTCGCCACCGGCATGGCGCCGGCGCCGGCCAGTTCGCCGCGCAGGTACTCCGCGGGCGGGAAGCGCCGCGAGGCGACGATGTTGCCTTCCAGATCCTGGAATGTCAGCTCCAGCACCGGAAACGGCTGTGGCCAGTCGGCCTCGTTGAACAACAGGGCGTCGACCATCAGCGCGTTGCGGTAGTCCGGGTGGCTGCGCACCACCAGGTTGGCGCCGCGCAGGGCGCCGGGATCGGAGCGCAACGGCAGCGAGCAACCCAGCACCTCGCAGGCCTGGGCGTAGTAGGGCCGCCATTGGGGCGTGCGTGCCAGCTCCTGAAAATGGAACACCGCGTACTGGCCGGCCAGCACCAGCAGGGCGAGCAGTGACAGCAGTCCCCACTTGGCCAGCACCGCCGGGCCACCGGGCGGCGGTGCGAGATACTCGGGCTGGTCGTTGCCGTGCCGGCGCGCGGCGGTGCTGTTGAGGAACTCGAACGGATCGTCGCCGCGTTCCGCCGCTGGCCCGGCGGGAGGCGTGGCCCGGCGCGGCGCCGGCTCGGCCCGGGGCGGGGCGCCGGGCGGCGGCGAGCCGCCATCGCGGTCGTCGTCCAGTTCCTGCAGCAGGGCTTCGGCCCAGGACTCGTCGGCGTTGTCGCCGCCGGCGCCGGCTTCGTCGAGGTCGGCGAACGGGTCGGACGCCTCGGAGTCATCGCCGTCCAGGTCCAGGAAGTCGTCGCCCAGGCTCGGGCCGCGCTGGTCATCCTGGGGAGGTTCGTCGTCCATCGCGTGGCGCCAGCGGTCCGCCCGCGCTGGCGGCACCGCGTCACCCTGCAGATGATCGGTGGCTTGAAATATCCGCAGGCAGGAACCGCACCGCACCGCGCCCCGGGCCTGGCCGAGGTGCTCGTCGCTGATCTTGAACTGGGCGCCGCAGTGCGGGCAGCGGGTCTTATAGGGGCCGGCCATGGACAGTCGTGTTTCGGTGAGTCGGAAGATCGTTGTACAGAAAAAGCCGGGTACGCCGCAAGGCTGGGATGTGCCCTTTGTGAACAGGCCCTAGCCGCGTCTCACGCCGTCGATGCGCACCCAGTCGCCGCGCTGACGGGTGGGGCCGAGGTTGAACCAGGGCGTGTAGGCGTCTCGCACCGCCTGGGCCTGGTCGGCGAGAATGCCGGACAGCGCCATCGGGGCACCGGGGCGGCAGTAACCGGCCAGCATGCCGGCCAGGTCGATCAGCGGCCCGGCCAGGATGTTGGCCACCAGCAGGTCGCACCGGTAGCCGGCGGGCATGGCTTCCGGCAGGCACAGATCAAGGCCGTTGGCGACGCCGTTGGCGGCGGCGTTGTCGGCGCTGGCGGTGAGGGCCTGGGGGTCGATGTCGGTGCCCAGGGCATTGTCCGCGCCCAACAAAAGGGCGGCGATGGCCAGCACGCCGGAACCGCAGCCGAAGTCCAGCACCCGGCGACCACGCAGGTCGGCGCCGTCCAGCCATTCCAGGCACAGGGCGGTGGTGTCATGGGTGCCGGTGCCGAATGCCAGGCCCGGATCGAGCTTCAGGTTCACTGCGGCGGCATCCGGGGCCTCGGACCAGCTCGGCACGATCCACAGCCGTTCACCGAAACGCATGGGCTGGAAATCGTCCATCCAGGCCCGTTCCCAGACCTGGTCGGCGAGCGCTTCCACGCGGTGGTCGGCGGGCTTCAGGCCCTGATCGGCGAGCGCCGTCAGCAGGGCGTCGCAGTCGGTGTCCTCGTCGAACAGGGCGGTGACCACGGTGGTGTTCCAGAGTGGCCGCGCGCCGGGCGGCGGCTCGAACACCGGCTGGTCGGCGCCGTCGGTGAGGGTGACGGCGGCGGCGCCCAGGTTTTCCAGGGCGTCCTGGAAGGCGTCCGCGTGCTCCGGATCGGTGGCGATATGCAGTTGCTGCCAGGCCATGAGGTCTCCGTGGCCGGTGATAAAGGTGGCGGCAGTATAGAGCAGGGCGTCGGGGCTGGCGATGCGGTGGCCCTCCGGCGTATAGTTAAGGTCACTTTCCCTTTCGGTGCTCTGATCCCATGACCGAGAACGCCGCGGAACTGATCGTGGTTTTGATGATGGTGGCCAGCCTGCTGTTGCATGGCTGTGATCCGCGCGTCGCGTCTCTGCGGCGACCAGGCCGCCACGGGCGGGACCTGGAGAAACGGGTTCTGCAGGTGCTGGTGGTGGTGGCGATGGTTCTGGTGCCGTTGCTGGACGCGCTGGTGCCCTGGTTCGAATTCGCGGATTTCGTGTTCCTCGACGAGGTGGCCTGGCTGGGGCTGCTGCTGGGCAGTGCCTCGGTGTGGTTGCTATGGCGTGCGCGCCGCGACGGCCGTCCGGCGCCGGACGCCGATGGCGCCCTGCGGGCTCAGGGCGTGTACCGCTATCTGCGCCATCCGGGTTATGCCGCCATGTTGCTGTGGGCCCTGGCCCAGTTGCTGCTGTTGCAGAACTGGCTGGCCGGCCCGGTGGCGGCGGTGACCTTCGCCCTGGCCTATTTGTTGCGGGTGCCGGTGGAGGAGCAGCGGCACCTGGAGCGGCACGGGCACCGCTATCTGGACTACATGGAACGTACCGGGGGAATTCTGCCCCGTTTGACCCGTCACCGGCCGGATTGAGACCCGGGCGGATGTCTCGCTGAAGGAGCCTGAATCGATGGTTCACATCCACCCTCTCAGCCGCGTGCAACTGGAACGCGTGGTGGAGCGGTCGGAAGTCGTGGAGCGTGATGCCCACGGCATCAAGGTGCTGCGGCTCAGCGATGGCCGTTACCTGAAATATTTCCGGCGCAAGCGGTTCTTCAATCGCGAACTGCTGTCTCCGGCGGCGGTGCGTTTCGCGCGCCATGCCCGCCAGTTGGAGCGCCTGCGCATTCCTACCCTTACCGTGGAGAGCCTGCACCGCGTGATCGGTGAGCCGCACACGGTGGCGGTTTATCAGCCGATGCCCGGCGACACCCTGCGTGCCTTGCTGGCCCGTGGCGAGACCGATGCTCAGTTGATGTACCGGGTGGGGGTGTTCCTGGCGCGGCTGCACCGGCAGGGGGTGTTCTTCCGGTCGGTGCATCCGGGCAATATCGTCATCGACGGGTTCCGGATCGGCCTGATTGACGTGCTGGATATGAAGGTGCGGCCCTGGTCCATGTCGCGCTGGGCGCGGCGCCGCAACTGGCTGCACTTTCTGCGTTGCGTGGAGGATCGTCCTCATTGGCGGCCGGAGTTGATCGATGCGTTGCTGTTCGGGTATCGGGACGCGGCGGATTTGTCGATGCGGGAGGTGGGGGAAGTGGCGGAGCGGATTCGCGACTTTCTGTTTTGAGGGGGGCTAGGCGCCGGACGCTAGGCTAGATGCTGGACGCCGGACGCCGGACGCCGGACGCCGGACGCCGGATGCCGGATGCCGGATGCTGGACGCCGGACGCCGGACGCTAGACCCGGTGCGGTGATCTTTCGGTGTGTTTCCTGATGTGCCGGCAGGAAACACACCTCGTCTTTCCGGCTAGGGGTTTTAGCGTCCAGCGTCCGGCGTCCAGCGTCTAGCGCCTCAATGGTTGCCCAGTTTCTTTTCCAGGTGGTGGATGTCGACGCCGCCTTCCTTGAAGGCCGGGTCGCGGAAGATCTTGTCGCGGTGCAGGGCCACGTTGGTCTTGATGCCTTCCACCACGATTTCCTCCAGGGCGATGCGCATGCGTTCGAAGGCCACGTCCCGGTTCTCGCCCCAGGTGATCAGTTTGCCGATCAGGGAGTCGTAGAAGGGCGGTACCGTGTAGCCGCCGTAGACGTGGGAATCGACGCGCACGCCGTTGCCGCCGGGGGCGTGGAAGTAGGTGATCTTGCCGGGGCTGGGCACGAAGGTGGCCGGGTCCTCGGCGTTGATCCGCACTTCGATGGCGTGGCCCTGGAAGTTGACGTCTTCCTGCTTGATGGTCAGTCCCTCGCCACCGGCGATGCGCAGCTGTTCCTTGACGATGTCGACGCCGGTGATCATCTCGGTGACCGGGTGCTCCACCTGCACGCGGGTGTTCATTTCGATGAAGTAGAAGCCTTCGTTTTCGTAGAGGAACTCGAAGGTGCCGGCGCCCCGGTAGTTGATTTCCTTGCAGGCGTTGACGCAGCGTTGGGCCACTTCTTCCTTCAAGTGCGCGGGGATGTTGGGGGCCGGGGCCTCCTCCACCACTTTCTGGTGCCGGCGCTGCAGTGAACAGTCCCGGTCGCCCAGGTGAATGGCGTGGCCGGCGCCGTCGGAGAGCACCTGGATTTCCACGTGGCGTGGTTTCTGCAGGAACTTCTCCATGTACACGGTGCTGTCGCCGAAGGCGTTCTTGGCCTCGGAGCGCGTCAGGGTCACGGCGTTGAGCAGTTGCTGGCGGTCTTCCACCACCCGCATGCCGCGCCCGCCGCCGCCGGCGGCGGCCTTGATGATCACCGGGTAACCGATTTCCTCGGCCATCATCAGGGTGGCGTCCTGGTCGTCACCCACCGGGCCGTTGGAGCCGGGCACCGTGGGCACGCCGGCCGCTTTCATGGCTTCGATGGCGGACACCTTGTTGCCCATCAGACGGATGGTATCGGCGCGCGGCCCGATGAAGATGAAGCCGGAGCGCTCCACGCTTTCGGCGAAATCCGCGTTCTCCGCCAGGAAGCCGTAGCCCGGGTGAATGGCGTCCGCGTCGGTGACCTCGGCGGCGCTGATGATCGCCGGGATGTTCAGGTAGGAGTCGGTGGACGGCGCCGGGCCAATGCACACCGCCTCGTCGGCGAGGCGCACGTGCATCAGGTCGCGGTCCGCCTTGGAGTACACGGCCACCGTGCGGATGCCCAGCTCCTTGCAGGCACGCAGGATGCGCAGGGCGATCTCGCCACGGTTGGCAATCAGAACCTTTTCCAGCATGGGAAACCCCCGTTAAACGATGGAGAACAGGGGCTGGTCGAACTCCACCGGCTCGCCGTCCTCGACCAGGATGGCATCGATGGTGCCGGACTTGTCCGCCTCGATCTGGTTCATCATCTTCATGGCCTCCACGATGCACAGCACCTCGCCGGCCTGGACCTTCTGGCCGACTTCCACGAAGGTGGCGGCGCCCGGCGACGGCGAGCGGTAGAAGGTGCCGACCATGGGCGAGCGCACCAGATGGCCGCTGGGCGTGTCATCCCGGGGCGCCGGCGCGCTCTCGGCGGCGGGCGCGGGCGCCTGGGCCGGTGCCGGCGCCGCCATGTACTGAGGCGGGTACTGGGGCGCGGGAGCCGCCGCCTGGCGACCGCCCCGGCTGATGCGGACGGATTCCTCGCCCTCCTGGATTTCCAGTTCCTCGATGCCGGACTCTTCCAGCAGTTCGATCAGTTTCTTGATTTTACGGATGTCCATGCTCAGTCCTGTGCCTGATCCAGTTGTTCCAGGGCGGCGGTCAGCGCCAGCTCATAGCCGGCGGCACCCAGACCGCAAATCACGCCCTCGGCGATGTCGGAGAAATAGGAATGGTGGCGGAACGGTTCCCGGGCGTGGACATTGGACAGATGCACCTCGATGAACGGCACCGCCACGCCCAGCAGGGCGTCGCGCAGGGCCACGCTGGTGTGCGTGAACGCCGCCGGATTGAAGAGGATGAAATCGGTGCCGTCGGTCCGCGCCTCGTGGATACGCTCGATCAGCTCATGTTCGGCGTTGCTTTGCAGATGCTGCAGGCGGTGCCCGGCGCCCACGGCCCGTTCCACCAGCGCCTGGTTGATCCGCGCCAGGGTGGTGGTGCCGTATTTGTCCGGCTCGCGCTGACCCAGCAGGTTGAGGTTGGGCCCGTGCAGGACGAGGATGCTGGCCAAGACGTCTACCCCTGAATTTGCACTCATCTGCGTTGAACGTGTGACGAAATACCGGTTTGCCCGGCTTTTCGTCGACGCTCGCAGTCTAAGGGTATCCACTTGCCGAAATAAAGGACTTTACACCATTCGTTACATGTGGAGATCAGGGCGAAGTAACGGGCAGGATCTTGTTGTTCAGATGTTTCAGGAAGCGCTCGGCATCCATCTCGCCGAGCACCCGGGCATTGGGCACCTCCTCGCCATCCGGGTCGAAGAACACAAAGCTGGGCAGCCCGAAGATGTTGTAATCCTCCATGATCCGCTGGTTTTCGTCGTTGATCTCGGTGATATCCACCCGGTACAGGTCGAAGCCGTCCATGGCGTCCAGGACCCGGGCGTCCGCCAGGGTGGTTTCCTCCATCACCTTGCAGGCCACGCACCATTCGGCGAAGAAATCCACCAGCACCGGGCGGTCCGCCCGGGCCGAGGCGGCCAGTGCATCGGCCAGGGGGCGATGGCCGGCCAGGCTCACCCAGGGGCCGTGGTCGCCGTCCGGCGCGGGCCGGGCCGGCGCGCCATCGGCCCGGGCCGGTCCCGGCAAACCGGCGGCGGCCAGCGGCGCCGGTTTGGCCATGGGCTTAAGCGGTTGCCAGGGGTCGGTGCCGCCGCTGGCCGCGCCCACCAGCATTACCGCGCCGTACAGCGCCAACACCAGGGCCACCGCTCGTTTCAGCCGCGAGCCGCCCTCCGCCACCGGCTCCAGGGCGCCGAGCTGCACGCCGTAGATCGTCAGCAGCAAGCCGTACAGGGCCAGGGTCAGGGTATCGCCGACGATGCGGTCGAGCAGCCAGATCGCGACGCCCAGCATGACCACGCCGAAGAATCGCTTGATCTCCTCCATCCAGTGCCCGGCGCGTGGCAGCAGGTGACCACCGCCGGTGCCGAAGATGATCAGTGGCACGCCCATGCCGATGGCCAGGGCGAACAGGGAAACGGCGCCGGTCAGGGCATCGCCGGTGCCGGCCACATAGAGCAGGGCGCCGGCCAGGATCGGCGTCACGCAGGGCGACACCACCAGCGCCGAGATGGCGCCCAGCACGGCGGCGCCCAGCAAGCCGCCACCGCCGGGACCGGCGTGATTGAGGCGGTCGCGCAGCGCGGCGGGCAGCTGCAGTTCATAGAGGCCGAACATGGACAGCGCCAGCAGGATGAAGATCACCACGCTGGTGATGATCGCCGCCGGCTGCTGAAGCAGGAACTGCAGGTTGAGGCCGGCGCCGAACACCGCCACCAGCAGCCCGGCCAGGGTATAGGGCACGGCGACGCCGAGCACATAGGCCAGGCTGAGCACGAAACCGCGCCGGGCGCTGGCGTGTCCGTGGCCCTGGCCGGCGATGATCCCGGACAGGATCGGAATCATCGGAAACACGCAGGGCGTGAACGCCAACAACAGGCCGCCGGCGAAGAACAGGGCCACGATCAGGCCCAGGTCGCGACCGCTCATCCACTGGTTGAAGGCGTTGGCGTCCTCGGAAAACAGGGTGGCCAGGAAGCCGTCGTCGCTCTCCGCCACCGGTCCGGAACCGGTATCGGGAGCCGGCGCGCCGCTCGCGGTGTCGCCGCCGCCCGGGCGCGGAGGGCTGAACGAAAAGGTGCGGATTTCCGGCGGGTAGCACAGCCGGTCCTCGATGCAGCCCTGGTATTTCACTTCCAGCTCGGTGTCCGCGAGCGGGACGCTGTCCAGGGGCAGGACCACGTCCAACTGCCCGAAGAAGACCTTTACCTCGCCATAGATCTCGTCGGTCTTGTCCTCGCCGGGCGGCAGCTCCAGATCCTGGAAGTCATCCAGCAGGTTGCCGTTGGCGTCACGCAGGGTGAAATCCAGTTTGTGGCGGTACAGATAGACGTGGTCATAGAGGCTGAAGGTTACCCGCAGCCTCTGATTGTCCCAGTCCTCGTCTGGGACCACCTGGATGGCCTCGTCCACGGACGGCAATCCGCCGTTGTCGTCACCGCCCAGGCTGGAAAAGGCGCCGCGGTCTCCGCCGCCCAGGTTCAGCGCCGCCGCCGGCACGACCAGCAGCAGCCCCAGGGCAAGCACGAGCCCGCGCCACCCCCGCCATCGTTCTGAAAACGCCATTCCTTCCTCCCGCCGGTTCCTCGGTGTTGGATGCCTCCGTGACACGGAGGTTCCGGGCAGGCTGGAGGCCCGGGTTTAAGAAACCGTTAAGTTCCACCGTCCACGCTGGCCGGCGGCACATTGTCCCCGTAACCGCCGGGGGGTGCAAAAGGGCGCGCGCCGGCCATGGCGGCGCCGCCGGGGGCGTCCTATAGTGACGGCGCCTGTCAGTGATGGCGGAGGATCAGGGAGCCCGGCCATGCGCGTTCTATTGGTGGAAGATGATGAGCTGCTCGCCGACGGTCTGCTGCGTGCTCTGCGGCACGACGGTTACGCGGTGGACCACGTCATGCGCGGCGACCAGGTGCAACCGGCGGTGGAGGCGGGCCGTTTCGATGCCGTGCTGCTGGATCTGGGGCTGCCGGGCATGGACGGGCTTGAGGCTCTGCGCACCCTGCGCCAGCGCCGTGACCCGGTGCCGGTGATCGTGATCAGTGCCCGGGACCGGCTCGATGACCGCATACGGGGCCTGGACGCTGGCGCCGACGATTATCTGATCAAGCCGTTCTCGGTGGAGGAATTGCGCGCCCGCCTGCGCGCCCGCCTGCGTCGCGGGTCGGAACCGGCGCGGCCACTGCTGGAGGTGGGCGAACTGGTGATCGACCCGGACGCCATGACCGTCACCCGCGCCGGCGAACCGGTGCGCCTGCCGCGCCGTGAACTGGCCCTGCTGGTGGAACTGGCCCGTGGCCCCGGTCGGGTATTCACCCGGGCCCACCTGGAACAGGCCCTGTACGGCTGGAGCGATGAAGTGGAAAGCAATGCTCTGGAAGTGCACATCCACCATCTGCGCCGCAAGCTCGGCGGCGACCGTATCAAGACGGTGCGCGGCGTGGGTTACATGCTGGTGCCGCCGGTGGCCGGGGAAGGCTGATGTTCTCGATCCGCCGGTTCCTGATGCTGGCCCTGGTGGCGGTGATCCTGGGTGGCGGCACCCTGCTCGGCTGGGGCACCTATCGCACCCTTTATCACGAGCTGGACGAACAGTATGACGCCGAGCTGGTGCAAAGCGGCCGGCTGATGGCGGCGTTCTGGAATGAAGGCCATGTGCCGGACCCCAAGGTCGCCGGGCTGGACGAAAACGAGCACCGCTATCAGCGCTATTTCGTCTATCAGCTATGGGACGATGGCGAGCTGGTGCTGGGCAGCGACGGCGCCCCGAGCGAGCCGTTGCTATCGCTTGAGAACCCGACCGCCGCTGGTCGTTACCAGGAGGTCAACGGCTGGCACGCCTACGCCATGCCGCTGCCCGAGAATCGCTGGGTAGTGGTGGCGGAAAGCGACTCGGCGCGCCGTTCCCTGGTGGCCAACATGGCCGCCACCGTATTGTTGCCCTATGTACTCAGCGTGCCGGTGATCTTGCTGCTGGTGTGGCTGGCGGTGCGCTGGGGGTTGAGCCCGCTGACCCGGCTGGCGCGCTCGGTGCAGCAGCGTGACGCCAACAATCTGGCGCCGTTGCGGCACCGCTCGGTGCGCGAACTGGCGCCGCTCACCGAGGCCATCAACATGCTGCTGGCGCGTCTGGTGGGCACTCTGGAGAGAGAGAAGCGTTTCACCGCCGACGCGGCCCATGAACTGCGCACCCTGCTGATGGCACTGCGCCTGCACGCCGACAACGCCGCCCAGTTGTCCGACCCGGCGGAAGTGCGCGCCTCCCTGGTGCAGTTGCGCCGCGCCGTGGAGCGTGCCACGCGCACCGTGGAGCAATTGATGAACCTGTCGCGGCTGGACCCGGATGCCGATGGCTCCGAGGCGCGCTGCGACGTGGTGATGGTGGCCCGGGATTGCGTGGCGCTGATCGCGCCGCTGGCGGAGCAACGCGGCCAGACCGTAAGCCTGGACGCGCCACCGGAACTGTCGGTGGCGCTGCCCGCCGAAGCCACCGACATGCTGATCCGTAATCTGCTCGACAACGCCTGCCGTTATTCGCCTGCCGGCGCCGATGTGGGGGTACGGGTGCGCGCCGCGGCCGGGCAGGTGCTGGTGGAGGTGTTCGACGGCGGCCCCGGGCTTACCGCCGAGCAGCAGCACCGTTTTACCGGTCGCTTCAGCCGGGGCCGCCAGGACATACCCGGGGCCGGCCTGGGGTTGTCCATTGTCGACCGCATCCTGACCATCTATGGTGGAGCGCTCCGTTACCGGCTGCGCGGCGAGGAACAGCCGGCCGCGGCGGTGATGACCCTGCCTGCGGCCTGACGCCGGGCTGGGGTATAGTGGAAGGGATGGAATCTGGGGAGCGCCCATGAAAGACGATAAATTCGGCCAGAAGGTAGGGGACACCCTGCTTGACCCGAAGAACAACCGCATCTGGAAAGGCCTGCTGGCCCTGCTGCTGATTTTGCTGCTGGTGGACGCGGTCCTGGGCTGGTACTGGAGCTGGGAACCGGATCTGGTGGAAGTGCGTCGCGCGGACGGCGCCGTGCCCGGCGAAACCATTACCCGGGAAGTGATTCATGTGGCCGGTACCCTGCTGGACAAGCCCGGCGGCTATCTCAGCAACGATATCCTGCCGCACCGGCTATGGCTGGATAACATGCCCAGCTGGGAATACGGCGTGCTGGTGCAGATTCGCGACGTGACCCGGGTGATGCGCCGCGACATGAGCCGCTCCCAGTCGCAAAGCCAGGAAAACCCGTTCCTGGCGGTGGCCGAACCACAGTTTAATTTCGACGCCGAGAGCTGGGCCATGCCGGCCACGGAAAGCGAGTACCGCCGTGGTATCCGCGCCCTGGAAAACTACCTGGAAGCGCTCCGCCGCGAGGATGGCAGCGCCCACTTCTATACCCGCGCCGATAACCTTAACTACTGGCTCAACGAAGTGCAGAACCGCCTTGGCTCGCTGAGCCTGAGCCTGAGCCAGAGTGTCGGTCGTTCGCAACTGAACACCGACGAGGACACCCCGGTGGGCGAGCTGGACGAACGCGAAACCTATGTGCGGACGCCGTGGCTGGAAATCGACAACGTTTTCTATGAAGCGCGTGGCGCCTCCTGGGCACTGGTGCAGTTGATGCGTGCCGTGGAAGTGGATTTCGCCGAGGTACTGCGGCGCAAGAACGCCACCGTCAGCTTCCGGCAGATGGTTCGTGAGCTGGAAGCCACCCAGCAGACCCTGTGGAGCCCGGTGATTCTGAACGGTTCCGGTTTCGGCGTGTTCGCCAACCATTCCCTGGTAATGGCCAACTACCTGTCCCGCGCCAACGCCGCCCTCATCGACCTGAGAAAGCTGCTGCAGGAAGGGTAAACCGCGACCGAAGCAAGCTTCGCAGCGCGGTTTACGCCCGGCCAGGGATGGCCGGGCCGGGCCCTCTAAAGGCACTGCCTCTCGCCAGGGATGGCAGATATAACGCCGGAAAGAAGGCACTACCGAAGCAAGCTTCGCAGCGCGGTTTACGCCCGGCCAGGGATGGCCGGGCCGGGGCGCTGTGGTCGCGATGCCCCACCGCCATGAACGTTACGCCTTAACGCCAATAAACCCGGCGAAGTTATACCACTTGAAGAACATGTCCACGTTGTCCAGCCCGCTGCGCGCAAGAATCTTGATGTTCTCATCCGGCCGGTAGGGAATCAGCACGTTCTCCAGCGCCTCCCGTTTGCGGGCGATCTCCGTTTCCGAATAGCCGTTGCGCTTCTTCATGTCGTAATACAGCTTGATCCACAGCCGGTTGAGGAAGGCATCGCTGCCCAGCACCTTCTCCACCAGGATCAGCGCGCCGCCCGGACGAAGCCCCTCCACCACGGAGCGCAACAGGCCCTCCCGGTTCACCGGTCGTACGAACTGCAGGGTCAGGTTCAGCACCACCACCGAGGCATTTTCGATACGCACGCCGTCGTTGAGGTCGCCGTGCTCAAGGCGCAGGCGGCCCGCTTCGAAGGGCCCGGCCAGATTGGCGCGGGCTTTTTCCAGCATGGCCCGGGAGTAATCCATGCCGACCAGCTCCACGCCCGGGTCCACCGCCTGGTGCAGGCTGTCGAGGGTGATGCCGGTGGAGCAGCCCAGATCGTAGACCCGCGAGCCGGGCAGGGCGAACTCGCCGGCCAGCTCGCCGATCATGCGCTGCAGTTCCCGGTATTGGGGGATGCTGCGATCAAGCATGTCATCGAACACCTCGGCGGTACGGGCGCCGAAGTCGAAGTCGGCGATCGCCTTGTCCTGTTCGCTGAACAGGCGGTCCCTGCGGTCGGATGTCATAGTGCGCCTCGCGGTCATTGCGTGCCCGGGGCCGCCCTCACCGCTGCCCCGCGTCGCGGATTGTAGCGGAACTTCGAGGCGCGGCGGAGCCCCCGCGCGGGCGCCGCCCTCAGGCCGCTTCCGATACCGCCGGTTCCGGCAGGGTGGCGCGCCACTGTTCAAGCAGGTGGCTGTTGTCATCCTGCCAGGGGTGGAAGCCGGGACGCAGATACTGGAACCAGGCGGGAATCGCCTGGCTGACCACGCCCCGGTAACCGAACATCTTCCACAGACCCTTGGCCAGCGTCAGCGGCCGGCGATGAACGCCGTCCTCCTTGAGAAAGCGCCAGGTGAAGTAGGTGCTGAACACCGCCAGGTAGGCGGTGCCGTAGAAAAAGGCGCGCTGGCGACGCCAGTAATCGCCGGACACATCCTGGTAGAGATCGAAGGCCACGGCCTTGTGCTCGGTTTCCTCGATGGCGTGCCACACCCACAACGGTCGCACCGACGGGTCCATTTTTTCCACCATGTCACCGCGCTTGAGAATGGTGTCGGCGAGGATCGCGGTGATGTGTTCCAGGCCGGCGGTGGCCGCCAACTGGCGTTCGGCGCTGAGATGCTTGCGGGCACCGGCCAGCAGCCGTTGAGCCACGCTCAGGGCCTCGTTGACCAGGGCATCGTAGCCGTCGCCGTGGCCGGCCACGAGATCGTTGAACGCCTTGTGCTCCAGGGAGTGCATCGCTTCCTGGCCGATGAAGCCGGAAATGTCTTTCTGGCGTTGCGGGTCGTCCACCTGGTCGCGGAAGGCGCGTACCGCGTCGACGAAGAACCGTTCGCCGTCCGGAAAGGTCACCGACAGCACGTTCATGAAATGGGTCAGCACCGGATCGTTATCGAACCAGTAGCGGCTTTGCTCGAAACCCTGGAACCGGAAATTCATCCGCCGCGGGCGGATCGGCAGCCGCGCCATGGCGCGGCGGGGGCGGGATAACAGCTTCATGGGACTCTCCGGATCGGGATGCCATTGAATGATGGCAACAACTATGGTCCAGTCAGTGCTTTCCGGTCTTGTTGTGGAGGGCCAACCTGTGGTGATTTCGGGCCGGGCCTGGTTGACCCCCGGGGTTCCGGGAATCTACGTGGTATTGCTGTGCGACGTGCTCGCCGAGCTGGGCCATGATCCGGCGTCCCTGCTGCGTGAACTGGGCCTCCACCGACAGGAACTGCTGGCCCCGGAAAGCCGGCTGCCGCTGGATCGGGCCAACGCCGCCGCCGAGGCGGCCCTGGCCCGGGTGGATGAGGCTGGCCTGGGGTTCCGCTACGCCCGGGCCATGCGCATCACCCTGCACGGCCCGGTGGGGCTGCTGGCCCTGTCCTGCCCGAGTATCGACGACGGCCTGGAGGCGGCGCGCCGCTACCTGGGCCTGCGCGCCCCGTTCCTGAATGTATGGCGCGACTCCCTCGGTGAAAACCGACAGGCGCTGTGCTTGCGCACCGATTTCGGCCCCGGACCGGTGCGCAACTTCGTTATCGAAGCCATGGTGATCGGTTTCGTCTACATGCTCGAGCAGCTCATGGAAGCCTCGCCTGGCGGCGCGGAAGTGCATTTCCAGGGGCCACCCCCGGCCCATGCGGCGGCCCTGCGTGGTACCGTGCCGGTGCCGGTACGCTACGACCAGCCCCGCGATGCCCTGATCCTGTCCCGCGAGCTGCTGGCTGCCCGCCCGCGTCTGGCCGACCCCCAGGCCGAGGCCCTGGCCCGGGAGCAGTGCGAGCTGGAATTCCGGCGCTGGCGCGCCACCCAGGAGGGCGCGATGCCGGAGCGGGTGCGCGCCGCGCTGCGCGATCAGGCGCCGCCATTGCCGGATCTGGCCGGCATGGCGGAACGGCTGGCGGTATCGCCACGTACCCTGAAGCGGCGCTTGCATCAGGCCGGCTTGAGCTACCGCGAGTTACAGGACGAAGTGCGTTATCGTCAGGCTCGCGAGATGCTTGCCGACCGCGACCAGCGCATCAGTGAAGTGGCCTATGCGCTGGGCTACAACGACGTGGCTAATTTCTCCCGCGCCTTCAAGCGCTGGAGCGGCCTGTCGCCCACGGAATACCGGGTGGGCGGCGTGCCCACCGGAGGCCGGTGACGACACGCCGGAACGCCGTCATGCACCCAGATACTGGCTGTCGCTTACCGGTTCCAGCCAGTCCACGTTCTTACCGTCCAGCATCTCCTGAACGGCGATGTGGGTCATGGCGGTGCTACTGGTGGCGCCGTGCCAATGCTTGTGGCCCGGCGGGCACCAGATGGTGTCGCCGGCGCCCACTTCCACCTTCTCTTCGCCTTCGCACTGCGTCCAGCCCTTGCCGGCGGTGACGATCAGCAATTGACCCAGGGGATGAGTGTGCCAGTTGGTCCGCGCGCCGGGTTCGAAGGTGACCTGGGCGGAAGTGAGCCGGGAAGGTGCCCGCGCCTCGCCGTGGATCGGGTCGATGCGGACACGGCCGGTGAACCATTCCGCCGGGCCGGCGACGGATTCCCGGGAACCGTTTTTGTTCAGAATCATGGACGTTCTCCAAAAGCGTTTACGGGGTTACCAGGGCTGATTGGCCGGGCCGACGGTGAATTCATTGACCGTGGTGTCCTCCGGCAGATCCAGTGCGAACGCCACCACCTCGGCGACCCGTCGCGGAGAAATTCCGTACTGCTCGTAAAGACCGTTCATTTGTTGGCGGGCTCCGGTATCGGTGATCGTGCTCAGCAGTTCGGTATTAATGGCGGCCGGGTACAGGGTGGCGGTGCGGATATTGGTTTCTTCCATGGCCGCTTCCATACGCAACACTTCCATGAAATTGCGCACGAACCATTTGGTGCCACCGTACACGGAGGCGCCCGGGTAGTTCTTCAGGCCGGCCACGGAGGAGACGGCGAGAATGTGCCCGGCCTTCTGATCGGTAAAGGTGGGCATGACGGCGGCAACGCCGTTCAGGACTCCTTTGATGTTCACGTCCACCATGCGATGCCATTCGTCGGTCTTCAGCGCGGACACCGGTGAGCTGGGCATCAGGCCGGCGTTGAGGAAGATGGCATCCACGCCGCCAAAGGTGTCCTTGGCGAGCTGGACGATGCGGTCGTTGTCTTCCTGGCGGGTGACGTCCAGTACCTGGTAAACCGCCTCGCCGCCGTTTTGTTTGATCTCGTCGTGGATGCGTTTCAGGTTTTCCTCCCGACGCGCGCCCAGGACCACCCTGGCGCCTTTTTCGGCGAGCAGCCTGGCGCTTGCCTCGCCGATGCCGGCGGACGCGCCGGTGATGATGATGACCTTGTCTTTAATCATGATGGCTCTCTTGTCGGATCGAATTGAAGTGCGTGGTGAGTGTCGCGGCTACTGGCCCGGGTGCCGCTCCAGGGCCTGGCGGGCGCGGGCGGCGCCGGCCGGGTCCACGTGCCGGGCCAGCACGTCGGTCAGGTTGTTAAGCTGGCTTTCGGTCAGGCCGGCATTCATGGCCATGCCCATGTGAGCGCGTAATTGGGGCTCGGCACCTTGCAGAGCCGCCAGCATGGCGATGGTCGCCAGCTCCCGGTCCCGCCAGCTCAGGTTGTCGCGGGCGAAAATGTCTCCGAATAAATGGGTCTTCAGGTATCGGTCGGCGGCCGGGGCGAACTCAAACAGCGGACCCGTCACCGGCTGCCCGGCCAGTTTCGTCTGGTTGGCCGTGCCCTGCGCCAGCAGTTCCTTGCCGGTGGGGATCGGGCTGTCCGGTGTGTCGCCGAGCGGGTCCTCGATGCCTTGGTCCCGGCGTTCCTGAATCACCTTCATGAAAGTGCCCAGGGCATTGAGGCTGCGGGGAAAGCCGGCGTAGGCATACAGCTGCACCAGCACTTCCTTGCCATCGTTGACGGTCATGCCGGTGTCCAGCGCGGTCCGCAGCGCGCCATCCAGCGCCGCCAGATCACCGGCGGCGGCGAAGTAGGCGATGGGGATGATGGCTTGCTGGCGTTGAGTGAGGTTTCGCTCCTTGTCCATGGTGGCTTCCTCGGTGTGCTTGGGAGTTGGTGTCGAGGGCGCGGCCTGGCCCATTGTCGGCAGCAGCAGTGCCAATAAGGCGGTCGGCAGAGCCTGTTTGAGGGTCATGGCGCGCCCCTACCGTTTCGCTTCGTGGTCGGAACCGTGGCCGGCGTATTGCTCGTCGGTCACCTTGTCCATCCAGGTCACGTTGTTGCCGTCCGCGTCCTGGCCGGTTACCACCAGATGGGTCATGGCGGTGTTCGGCGCGGCGCCGTGCCAATGCTTGACGCCCGGAGGACACCACACCACGTCGCCCGGCTTGATCGTTTGAATCGCCTTGCCCCATTGCTGGGTCAGGCCCACGCCCTGGGTAACGATAATGTGCTGGCCTTTTGGATGGCTGTGCCATGCCGAGCGCGCGCCGGGCTCAAAGGTAACGTAGGCACCGGACGCATTGATGGCGCCGGTACCGGGGAACAGCGGGTCCACGCGGACGTTGCCGCTGAAAAACCGCCCGGGGCCGGCCATGGAGGCCTGTGCCCCGGCGGGTGTGATGTGCTGCGCGGGCTGATCGGCCGATACCGCGGTGGAAGTGGTCAGCGCCACGATCCATAGAGTCTTCTTTAGCGCGTTCATGTTGTTGCCCTTGCTAGTGATAAACAAAACATAAGGCCCAGGAGAGGGAGCAACAACCGGATGAAAGTCATTGGAATCATGAATTGAATGCATGATTGGGGCGCTTCTTATGAGTTAACATCCCGGTATTCTTATTGATTGCGTGGTTCTGCTCATCAATGCCGTCGTTTACTGGTCGTTGAAAACCGGAGCGGCGGGGTTGCCGGGTGGAACCTGGAGGTGCTTGAGCATGCGTGAAGAGTTGAGTGACCTGGCTTTGTTCATGGTGGTCGCGGAAGAAAAGAGCTTTACCCGGGCCGCCGCGCATCTGGACTTGTCCCAGTCCGCGGTCAGCCATGCCATGCGGCGCCTGGAGAGCCAGGTCGGCATCAAGCTGCTCAACCGCACCTCGCGCCGGGTGTCGACCACGGAGGCGGGAGAGAAGTTGTTGGCCGCCCTGCGCCCGGGGCTGGGCATGATCCGGTCGCGGATCGAGGAATTGCGCTTGCTGGGCGACGCGCCGCGCGGGCTGGTGAGGATCGCGGCGAGCAAGCCGGTGCTGCGCACCGTGCTATGGCCGAAGCTGTCGAGGATCGTCGAGGACTATCCCGAAATCCAGATCGAGCTGAATCTGGAAAGCCGCCTCAGTGATCTTACCGAAGGGCGTTTCGATGCCGGCATCCGGCTGCGGGAATTCGTCAGCCCGGACATGATCGCGGTGCGGATCAGCCCTCCCATCCGCATGGCCGCGGTGGCCGCGCCGGGCTATCTGCAGCGGCACGGGGTGCCCGCGCATCCCGACGACCTGGACCGCCATGCCTGTTTGGGGCTGCGGTTCCATGCTCACGCGCCGACCTACGATTGGGAGTTCGAGAAAGACGGCGAGGCGATCGAGAAGAAAACCTCCGGGCCGTTCGTGTTCAGTGAGAGCGATATCTGCGTGGAGGCGGCCAGGGCCGGTCATGGTATTGCTTTCGTCACCGAACCGGAGGTGGTCGACGACATCGAGGCGGGTACCTTGCGGCGGGTGCTGGCGGATTGGTGTCCGCCTTTCGACGGCTATTACCTGTGCTATTCCGGAAGGCGCAACATCAGCTCCGCCTTCCGGCTGGTCATCGACCGGCTCAAGTGCGATGTGCTCGCCGAGGCCGGGGAATGAGTCAGGAGGCCAGGGCTTTCAGCTTGTCGCTGATCTCGTCGCGGCGGCCCTGATCGGCCAGTGGGCGTTGTGGCCGGGCCGGTGCCTGCAATGCTTTCTCGAAATAGCGTCGCGCGCCGGCCCGGTCGCCCTGGTCGAGCAGGAAGTCCGCGTAGAAGTAGTTGCTGTCGATCCCGTCGGGGTTGATTTCCAGGGCCCGGGTCAGCAGCTCGCGGGCCTTGTCGTCATCGCCGAAGCTGATCGGCCAGCCGGGTACCTGGTAGTAGAGGCTGCCCAGGGAGGTCAGAGCGGACCCGTCCAGGCTGCGCTCGTCCAGGGCGATGGCGGCTTGGAAATCCTGGCGTGCCTGCTTGACCAGGGACAGCGCCCCCAGGCCGCCCTTGGCGCCGGCCCAGGTGCCGAGCACGATGCCGTCCCAGATTTTCGCTTCGGCGCGGCGCGGGTGGCGCTCGGCGAAGGCCCGGGTGCGCTCGCGCAGGGCTTCGAAGGCGTCGGCCCTGTCGTCCTCGGCGAGCTGGTATTGGATTTCCGCCCAGCGCTGCTGGATGGTGAGAAGCTCTTCGTCGAAAGCGTCGGCGCGGGCCAGCCAGGGCAGGGCGATCAGCGCCAGCAGCAACAGGCGCGGGGCGAGATGGGAAAGGCGTTCGGTCACGGGTTCGCTCCTTGTTTCAAAAAGCGTTGGATGGTGGGGAGTTGTTTGCGCAGCGCCTTGTCCACCAGGAACGGGAGCAGGGCATTGAGGCGCACGAACAGTTTTTCCGGCCAGCCCAGGAAGGTGCTGGCGGCGCCGCCATCCAGAGCGCGCAGCAGGCGCGCGGCCACCGCTTCCGGGGTGTCCATGTGGTTGCCCAGGGCATGGTTGAGCGCTTCCACCCGGGCTTCGTTCATGGCGGTGCGGGTGGCGCGGGGCGCCACATAGCGAACCCGCAGGCCGGTGTCCGCCAGCTCCCGGCGCAGCGCCTCGACGAAGCCGCGCAGGCCGAACTTGCTGGCGCAGTAGGCGGTATAGCCGGGGAAGCCGATGCTGCCGAAGGTGGAGCCCACGAACAGCAGGGTGCCGGTGCCGCGCCGACGCAGCGCCGGCAGCAACTCCCGGGTGATCACCAGCGCGCTGCGCAGGTTGACGTCGAGCATGGCGGTCAGGCCGGCGTCGTCGTTGTGTTCGGCGGCGGCGAAGTGGTTGACGCCGGCGCAGTGGATCAGGCCGTCGGGCAGACCGCGCTCGGCGACCAGGTCGGTGACGCGGGCGCCCAGGTCCGGTGCCGCCAGATCCAGGCGCACCGGGATCAGCCGTTCGTGGTCGGGCCAGCGATGCTCACTTCGCTCCGCCACCAGGACGCGGTCACCGCGGGCCAGCAGCCGGTCCAGCAGAGCGGCGCCGATGCCGCCGCTGGCGCCCAGCAGCAGCCAGGTGCGAGGCTCAGCCATGGGCCATCTCCCGCGCGGTTTGTCGGGCGGTGACCGGCACCGCGTGCAACATGTCGCCGTAGAGCCGGTAGATCATACGGCTGGCGTGGATTACCGCCTGGCGGTCCTCGGCGGCCTCGATACGGTTCATCAGGTCGGTGAAGAAGCGGAAATGCTCCTGGTCCAGCGCGCCATGGGAGTAGAGATAGCTGAACGCTTTTCGCGGCAGGCCCAGGGTCTCCTGCACCTGCTCGCCGAGGGGCGTGGCGAGAGCGATGCTGGTGCCCTCCAGCACATGGACCATGCCGAAGAACGCCATCGGATTGCCACGCTCGATGGCGTTGTACAGCCAGGCCACCATCAGTTCGATGGGCGAATCCGGCTCGCCGTGGCGCACCGACTCCGCGTCCGCGCCCAGCGCCGCCAGATCGTTGAGGATCCACTCCTGGTGGCCGTACTCGTCACGGATGTACTCCACCAGTGCCTCGCGCACCCATTCCAGCCGCGCCGGCAGGCGCGCGCCGCAGGCCATCATCAGCGGCACGGTGTGCTTGACGTGGTGGTAGGCCTGGCTGAGGAAATAGCGGTAGCTGTCGAGGGTGAAACGACCTTCGGGGATCGCAGCCAGAACCGGCGCGCGTAGCAGGTGCTCGCGGGCGTCCCGGGTTTGCTGTTGCAGGGTATCGAAGAACATGGCGGAACCTCTCGGAATCAGACTCGGGACACCGGCGTGGCCGGCGCGTGGGGGTAACGGTGGGCAATGGCGTCGCGGCGTGGCCGGCCATTGGCGGTGGCCAGGCCGTTGTCGACGCTGAAGGGTTGCTCGGCGATCACCACCCGGGCCACGCGGGCGTAGTCCGGCAGGGTGGCGTTGACCGCCTCGATCTGGGCATGCAGGCGCTCGATATCGGCGCCGGGGGCGGGCACCACCACGGCGCTGAGAGCCGGCTCGCCGTCTCCCTGAACGACCAGGGACCGAAGGGTGTCGCAGCCCTGGAAGGCGCTTTCCACCCATTCCGGACTGACGTTGCGACCATAGGCGGTGATCAGCAGGTTCTTGCGCCGGCCATGCACATACAGGAAACCGTCGTCGTCCAGACGGCCCAGGTCGCCGGTGGGCCACTCGGCGCCGGCGTCCTGGTCCAGGTAGCCGGCCATCACGGCGTCGCGGACCCGGATCTCGCCGTCGGCGTCGATCCGGACCCGGGCATGGGGAAGCACCTGGCCAACGCTGCCGGGACGGTCGGCGCCGGGTCGATTGAGGGCCACCACCGAGCCACATTCGGACAGGCCGTAGCCTTCATACACCGGTAAACCCAGCGCCCGGGCCCGGGTCAGCAGGCCGCGATCGACCTTGCCGCCGCCCACGGCGATAAAGCGCAGCGACGCCGGCGGGGGCATGCCGGCCTCGGCCAGCATGACCAATACACGCAGCAACTCCGGCACCAGGATCAGGCTGTGTGGTTGCCAGCGGTGAAGCCCTTCGGCGAACACCATGGGGTCGAGTCGCGAGCTGCCGGTGAACCCCAGCGTGGCCAGGTCGGGCAGCAGGACCCGGGCGCCCAGCCACAGCGGCACGTACACACCGGCCACGTTCTCCAGCAGGGTGGCCAGGGGCAGCACGCACAGGTGGCGCGCGCCGGCGTGAGGCGCCAGCGCATCGGCCAGCGCCGTTACCGTGCGGCGCAGATGGTCGCCGCTCAGCCGTACGCCCTTGGGCGTGCCGGTGCTGCCAGAGGTGAAGGTGATCTTGGCCAGGTCGTCGACCGCCCGTATTCCGGCCACGCCGGTGCCGGTGAGCCGGTCCCGGTCGGCCTGATAGAGAGCATCCAGCCGGGCGACATTGACCAGGTGACAGCGTTGCTCATCACTGAAGAAGGGGGGCACCGGCACCACCGGTATTCCCGGTCTCTGGGCCGCCAGGTCGGTCACCACCCAGTCGCGGCCATTGCCGCCTTCCAGCGCCAGCCGCCGCACGCCAGCGGCGCGGAGCCGTTGGCTTCGTTGTTCGATGCGCCGCAGGAGCGCCGCATAGGTAAGCACGCCGTCGCCGTCTTCCAGGGCGACGGCTTCGGGCCGTTGCCGGGCGTGGGCGGCCAGCCGTTCAAGCAACCACGTCATGGCGCACCTCCGGGTCACCGTAATCGGGCACGGGATGGAGCCAGCCGGCATCGCTGAGTCGCCGGTGCCCGGGCGGCACATAGCCGGCCATGACGATTGGGTCGTGGCGATAATAGTCGCCCCAACGCGCCGCGCCCGCCTGCAGCCGGGCCGGGTCCGCCGGCGCCACCCTCACCGGCGCCAGCCCCAGCCGGGTGAACATGTTGCGCACCTGCACGGTGGCGGTGAAGACGATCCAGTCCACGCCCAGGGACGGCAGCAGCCCGGTCAGGGCAATGAACAGCAGGCGCCCGGCGCCGGACCCGTCCGCCGCCAGGCCGGCCACCTCCAGAAGGCGGTGGCGCGCTACCGGTGCCCCCGCCAGCGAGCCCACGGCGTCTTCCAGGGGCTGGTCCAGATACTGTTCCAGGAACAGCCGCCGGCCCGGAGCCGGGGTCAGGGCGGCCACTGCCCGCGGCGTGCCGTCCGGCGCGCGCAGAGTCATCAAGGCCGGCGCGCTGATGCGCGGTCGGGCGTTGTAACATTGGCGGTAGCGTTGCCGCACAAAGGCGGCGGCGGATCGGTAGCCCGGCTCGTCGGGATGGCACAGGCGGGGCTCCAGGTGCTCACCTTGCAGCGTGAGAGGGCGGCGCAGGCAAAAAAGATCGAGGTCGGTCGGCGTCATGGGGCACTCCCGGTTCTGAGAGTTCCATTGCGCGCCGGCAACCTTAATAACGCCTTAACGAAAGAAAAGCGTCAAAAAACCGGAACCGTGACGATTCTCAGGTAATCGATAAGCAAAATCATTTTTAATCAGAATTCGAGAAAGAGGGGCCCGTTCATGGAAGACAACAACGCCAGTAATCTGTATCGCGCGCCCGAGGCCGATGTGACCCCGGCGGGTCAGGAGGCGGCGCCCTTTTATGTGGTTTCTCCGTTCAAGCTCACGCTGCTGTTCTGGATCACCATGGGGATCTACGACCTTTACTGGCATTACAAGAACTGGGCGCTTTACCGCGAAGCCCGTGGCGGTGGCGGGCTGCCGGTGATGCGCGCGCTGTTCAGTATTTTCTTCGCGCCGTCGTTGTTTCAGCGCATGTCGAAGGAAGCCCGGGAGGCGGGAGTGACGGGCGGGACACCGGCGGTGCTTCTGTCGGTGGTCTATGTGTTTTTTACTCTGATTTCCAACTTCACCTATATGGCGCAGGGCTCGGGGCCGGAAGCCTTGCTGGTGCAGTTGCTGTCGATGGGCTGCATGATTCCGATCTGGTGGGTGCTCTGGCGGGCCCAGAAACGGGTCAACGCCACGCTGGGCGATGCCGCCGGCGAGAACAATCATCGTCTTACCCGGGCCAACTGGATCTGGATCGTGCTGGGCGGTCTGCTGTGGCTGGCCACCTTGCTGTCGCTGGTGGTTTGGGTGGCCTCCCTGGCGGGAGTGGTGGACGGCTAGCGCCGTCCACGCCGGTCCCGGTGTTGCCGGTGCTCCCTGGAATCAGAAATCCAGGCTGTACCCCAGGGTGAGAAGCCGCCCACGGCCTTTGAAATACTGGTAGGAAAGGGTGGTGGCGCTTTGCGAGAAGTAAGAGAAATAGTCCTCGTTGAAAAGGTTTTCCACCCCCGCCGTGATCCGTCCTCGAGCGAGTTTATAACCCAGAGCCAGATCCACCAGATTGTAGCCCTCGAAGTGGTTGGCGTTATCGAAGGAGCGGCTGAAGTAATGGTGCCCGCTCAGCTGTGAGTCGAAGCGATCATTCCAGGTCGCGTGCCAGCGCAGCGTCAGTTTGTCCGGGGACACATTCACCGGGGTCAGGTCGGCGTCCAGATGGCCATCCTGGTCGCTGTCGTATCGGCCGGTCACGTGGGAATAGCTGGCGCCGATGCGGTGGCGCTCGAGTACCTGCCAGTTAATATCCGCTTCCGCGCCATGAATCTCCGTTTTCTGGCGGCGCAGTTCATAGACGCCGTTGCGTTGCACAAGAATGGAGCCGCGGTCCGAGTCGGATTCGAAGTAGCTCAGCTCGAAAGTCACCGGGTCGTGGTTGAAACGCAGGCCGATTTCCCGGTTGTCGGTGTCCACCGGGCGTAGATCGAGGAAGTCGTCGACACGCAGTCCGGGGCTGGTAATGCTGCGTAGCGCCCGGCCCACGTCGGGCATGCCAAAGCCTTCCGAATAGTTGGCGAACAATTGCAGCGGCTCGCTGATTTGATAGGTCAGGCCGGCGTTGTAAAGAGTGGCGTCGAAGCTTGGGGTGCCGCCTTCGACCCGGTTCCCCTGGGCGCCATCGCCGTAGGAGGCCAGGGTGGTGAAGTCGTCCACGTCCAGCTTCGCGTACTCATAGCGGACGCCGGCCTGCACGGACAAACGTGGTACCACCTGAAACTGGCTCTGAAGAAAGGGCGCGATATTCCGGAAGCGGGTTTCCGGCACCCAGTCCCGATTCGTGTAAAGCTGCGTCTGGCGAGTGGTGTCCTGCAGCACATCCAGGCCCGAGGTAAGCTTTAGTCTGCCATTCAGCATGCCGTCCCGGTTCACGGTGATCTTGCCGCCGATCTTGTCGGAGCGGTTCTCCGATTGGTCGAACAGCGTGCCGGCCGGCGCGATGCTGGTGTCCTGGTAGACGGCCGACCGGTCGCCGCCGAAGCGCGCCCGGAAACGCTGGAGATAGAGTTGCGCCTGCAGATCATTGCCGGCCAGATCCAGATGCCGGTAGTTCACACTGGTGGTCAGCACCTGGTTGCTGGTGGCCTTGCCCTCCGGGTGTCCCTTTTCGGAGGTGGTCGGCTGGCCGGTGGCGCGATCACCGTCCACCGTGACGTAGTCCTGATTGCCTTCCAGGGAAAAGCGGTTGAGGGTCACTTGCAGATTCTGGTTGTCGTCGAACCAGTAGCCGGCCTTGAGCAGCAGGTCGTAGCTTTGCGTATCCATCAGATCGCCCTGGGAGTTATCGATGCCGACGGCCCGGCCCTTGGCATCGTAGGCCACCCCCCGGGATTGGTACGACAGGGCGGCCAGATAATCCCAATCGCCATTCAGCCCTTCCACTCGATAGTCGGCCTTGTAGCCCAGGCCTTCGTGGTCATAGTCGGTCGGCGCGGAGGCGCTGATGCCCGCGTGCTGGCTGAGCTTGCCGCCTTCCGGCCGGCGCGTGACGAAATTGATGATGCCGCCGGTGGCGCCCAGGCCGTGCTCGGCGCTGGCGCCGTGGATCACTTCGATGCGTTCCACCATGGAAAGATCAATGGTGTTGCTGTCGCGGCTGCCGGGGCGCAGCGGGTTGGATTGCGGCACGCCATCGATCATGAACAGCGGCGCGCGGCCCCGGAAGCTCTCGCCCCAACTGGTCAGTTTTTGCCGGCTGGGCGAGTAATTGGGGATCAGGTTGCTGAGCACCTGGGAGGGATCACTGTTGACGGCAAGCTGTGCCTGCAGTGCCTCCCGGGTAATGACCGTGACTTTCTGAGCGGTTTGACCCAGTGCCTTGCCGGAACGGCTGGCGGTCACGGTTACCGGCTCCAGCGCGTTCACCGGTGCCGGGCGCACCAATACCACTGAACCGGTTGCGATTTGGCGCCACTGCAGGCCGGTGCCTGCCAGCAGGAGCCGCAGCGCCTGGGCATCATTGAAGTTGCCGCTCAGGCCCGGGCTGCGCTGGCCTTCGGTCAGGGCGGCGTCGGCGGACACGCCCCACCCGGATTGCGCGCTGAACCGGGCCAGGGCGGCGGCGAGCGGGCCCGCCTCGATATGGAACTCGCGGGTGTGCGCCGCGTCGTTGGTGGCCGGTTGAGCCTGGGCCCGGGCGAGGGGAGGGGCCAGGGCAAGTATCAGCGCCAGGCTGAGCGCCAGGGTGAGCGGCGCGGAGCGAAGCCGGAAAAGCATGTCGTTCTCCTGTTTCTCTGTCTTATCGAAAGGGCTTTGTTATCCAAGCCCCGCGACGGACGGAAACCGGAAAAAATAATGCGATATCAATGCGGACGCGGCGTCACGGTGACCCACCAGGGGGTTACCCGGGTCACCGTGACCGGCAGGGAGGCTTCGAGAAGATCCAGAATGCGATCGGTATCGGCCAGTGGAAAGGCGCCGGTCAGCCTCAGGTCGGCCACGGCGGGATCGTAGCGCAGCCAGCCATGGCGGTAGCGGCCGAGTTCATCGAGCAGATCGCCCAGGCGGCGGCCATCGGCCAGCAGTTGGCCTTGGCGCCAGCCCGGGTTGGAGAGCGCGCCGGGCAACGGGCTCAGGTGGCCGTTGCCGTCGAGCCGGGTGCCTTCTCCCGGGCCCAGGGTGGCGTCCGCGTCGCCCTGGCGGGCTTGTACCCGGACCCGGCCCTGGTCCACGGACACCCAGGTTCGCCGGTCGGCCAGCCGCACTCCGAAGGCGGTGCCCAAGGGCGAGACCCGTCCCTCCGGTGTGTCGATCCACAATGGTCGCGGGTCGTGGGCGGTGCGCAGATACAGCTCGCCACGGAACAGGCGCAGGCGCCGCTGCCGGTCGTCGAAGCGCACCGCCACGGCGCTGTCGGTATTCAGCCACAGCCGCCCACCGTCGGGCAGGGTGAACTCGCCGATCTCGCCCCGCGCGGTGCTCAGGTCCGATCGTCCGAGCCCGGCCTGCCAGGCCAGCCACCCCGGGATCGCCACCGGGGCCAGCAGCAGGGCGCCGCCCAGGCCTTGCAGAAAGCGGCGCCGCCGGCGCTCCGCCGCGCTCAGAATGGAATCGGCGGATTTCACCGGCACCGCCCGGAAAGCCTGGTCGACGTGCTCCACCTTTTCCCAGGCCCGCCGGTGGTCGACGTTCGCGTCCAGCCACTGGAGCCACCGCCGCTTTTGTTGCTCGGTGACGTGATCGCCGCCGAGCAGGGCGAACCAGCGCGCCGCCTGTTCAAGCGCCGGCTCGGGGATATCCATCCCGCTCATGGCAACAGATCCGGCGCGGCTTTCAGACAGTGGAACATGGCCTGTTCCATGTAATTGCGCACCGTTCTTTCCGACACCTGCAATCGTCGGGCGATTTCCACATAGCGCAGACCATCCAGGCGGGACAGCAGGAACGCCTTTCGTACCTTGGGTTTCAGATCCGCCAGGAGTCGGTCCACCCGGTAAAGGGTTTCGACGATCAGGTAGCGGGTTTCCGGCGATATGGCCACCGGCTCGGGCTGGGCGAGCAGGGTTTCCTGGTAGGCCTGCTCGATGGCCTTGCGACGCCAATGGTTGGCCAGCAACCCATTGGCGATGCGTCCCAGGAAGGCGCGCGGTTCACGGATCGCGACCACGTTATCGCCGCGGTGCAGCAGACGGGTGAAGGTATCATGGGCCAGATCGGCGGCCAGTTCCGAGCATCCCGAGCGCCTGTATAGCACGGCGTGCAACCAGCGATGGTGTTGCAGGTACAGGGCTTCCACCGATGAGGCGGACGGGAGGGCCTGAAACGTCATGAGAAAGAGCAAGCAGCTTGAGGACGGTTAATGATAACCATCCTCAATTGCAACAGGCAAGCGGGACAGCCCCGGGCGGGGCCGTCCTGGTGGGGCAGGGCTTAGAACTTGTAGCCCAGGCCGATCATGTAGACCCACGGGTCCACGTCCACGTTGACCTTGGTTTCGCTGATGCTCAGGGCGGTGGGTCCTTTCACGGTGGCATCGGTCTCGATGTCCATGTACCACACCGAGGCGTTGACCAGCAGGTTCTCGGTAAGCATGTAGTCGACACCGGCTTCCAGAGCCAGGCCCCAGGAATCATCCAGTTCCAGATCGCTGAAACCCTGTGCCTTGCGGGTGCTGGTCAGGTCTTCCTCGAAGAAGGTGGTGTAGTTGATGCCCGCGCCTACATAGGGCTGCACGGCGGAATCCGGGTTCATCGGGTAGTACTGCAGCAGCACCGTGGGCGGCAGATGCTTGACGTCCGCCAGCTTGCCGTCCAGGCCCGCGCCCAGACCCTTGACGCCGACCTCGTGTTCGAACGGTGTCGCGCCGACCAGCTCCACGCCGAGGCGGTCACTGAGCATGTAGGAGAAAGTCAGGCCCAACTGGGTGTCGCTGTCCAGGGTGGCCTGGGTGCCGGCGGCGGAAACGCCGTCGAATTTCAGGGTGCCGCTGTCCTCACGCGGATCAACGGTGGCGGCGCCCGCGCGCACGATGAAAGAGCCGGCTTCGTGCGCCTGGGCCGCGCCGGCCATCGCCAGAATGGAGCCGGCCATTGCCAGCGTTACCGCTTTGCCCAGAGTGTGCCGTGAGAATGCCATCTTGCTGTCCCCTATGTGGTCCTGAATGTGGTCCTGATTGCGATGGGGGAAGCATGCCGCCAACACGGGGAAAAAGAATTGCCCCAAATCAAGGTCGGCGATGGTGGTGGGAAAAGCGCGCCAGGGGGCAAAGAAAAGGCCGGGTTGAACCCGGCCTTGTTCCGATCCTCAAGCGTGCGGGCCTTACTTCTTGTTGAAGGCTTCCACGGACTTGACGATTTCCTGCTTCGCGGCGGCGGCGTCTTTCCAGCCGTCGACCTTCACCCATTTGCCTTCTTCCAGATCCTTGTAGTTCTCGAAGAAGTGCTTGATCTGGGCGAGCAGCAGCGCGGGCAGGTCGGTGACTTCCTGGACGTCGTCGTAGAGCTTGCTCAGCTTGGTGTGCGGTACCGCCACTACCTTGGTGTCCTTGCCGGCTTCGTCGGTCATGTCGAGCATGCCGACCGGGCGGCAGCGAATCACGGAGCCGGGCACCACCGGGTAAGGGGTAACCACCAGCACGTCCATGGGGTCGCCGTCGTCGGACAGGGTGTTGGGAATGTAACCGTAGTTGGCCGGGTAGAACATCGGGGTGGCCATGAAGCGATCAACGAAGATGGCGTTGCTGTCCTTGTCGATCTCGTACTTGATGGGGTCGGCGTTGGCCGGAATCTCAATGGCGACGTAGATGTCCTCGGGGACGTCTTTCCCGGCGGGTACCTTTGCAAAATCCATGGTCTGTCCTTCAGCGATTGGGGGTCAGCGGGCAGGGGACCTTGGTGGTGCCCCGTACGACGGGCGCGGATTATAGCAACCGCGCCGCCCGGCTGGCTAATCGCGCAAAGTCGAACACGCCGGTGAGATGCGGGCGCCATGGGGGTACAATCGCCCCCCTGATGTGTACGACAACCGCCTTCAGCCGAGGAGCCGCGCCCATGCCTATACATGAAATTGCTCATCCACTGGTCAAGCACAAGCTCGGTCTGCTGCGCCAGAAGAGCCTCAGCACCCGCAGCTTCCGGCAGCTTACCGCCGAGGTGGCCAGCCTGCTGACCTACGAAGCCACCAGTGACCTGTTGCTGGAAAATTACGAGGTGGATACCTGGATGGGCAAGGTGCCGGCGCAGCGCATCAAGGGCAAGAAGGTCACCGTGGTACCGATTCTGCGCGCCGGCATCGGCATGCTGGACGGCGTGCTGGAGCTGATTCCCAGCGCCAAGGTCAGTGTGGTGGGGGTGTACCGCAACGAGGAGACCCTGGAGCCGGTGGCCTATTTCGAGAAGCTGGCCCACGGCCTGGATGAGCGGCTGGCCCTGGTGGTGGACCCGATGCTGGCCACCGGCGGCTCCATGCTGGCTACCATCGAAATGCTCAAGAAAGCCGGCTGCCGGCAAATCCGTGCCCTGGTTCTGGTGGCGGCGCCGGAAGGTATCCGCCGTCTGCGGGAAGCGCACCCGGATGTGACCATTTACACCGCCTCCATTGATCAGGGGCTCAACGAAGACGGCTACATCGTGCCCGGGCTGGGCGACGCCGGCGACAAGATTTTCGGCACCAAATAACGCGAGGGGGCGCGGAGCGCATGAGCGATTCACCGGGATTCTGGAACTGGAAGATCATTCTGATCGGCGCGCAGATGCTGTTCGTGGCGTTCGGCGCCATGGTGCTGATGCCGCTGCTCACCGGCCTGGACCCGAGCGTGGCGTTGTTCACCGCCGGCCTCGGCACCCTGCTGTTTCAATGGATCACCCGCCGCTCGGTGCCGGTGTTCCTGGCGTCGTCGTTCGTGTTCGTGGCGCCGATCAGCCACGGCATCGACCAGTGGGGCATCGCCGCCACCATGGGCGCGCTGCTGTGCACCGCCGTGGTCTACGTGATCCTGGGTGCCCTGGTGAAATGGCGCGGCCCCGGCTTCCTGCACCGGCTGATGCCGCCGGTGGTCACCGGGCCGATCATCATGGTGATCGGCCTGAGCCTGGCGCCCACGGCGGTGAATTTCGCCATGGGCATGACCGGCAACGGCGCCGAGCGGCTGTTCCCCTACGGAGAGGCCCTGCTGGTGTCCACCGTGGCTCTGGTCACCACCATGCTGGTGGCGACCCTGGCCCACGGCCTGTTCCGGCTGCTGCCGATTCTGTGCGGGGTGCTCACCGGCTATCTGCTGGCGCTGGCCCTGGGCATGGTGGACTTCGGCGCCGTGGAGCAGGCGCGCTGGCTGGCGGTGCCGGATTTCGTGGCGCCCAGTTTCCACTGGCCGGCGATCCTGTTCATGATCCCGGTGGCCCTGGCACCGGCCATCGAGCATGTGGGCGATGTGCTGGCCATCAGCAACGTCACCGGCAAGGACTACATCAAGAAGCCGGGCCTGCACCGCACCCTCACCGGCGACGGCATCGCCAGCATGGCCGCCGCCCTGTTCGGCGGCCCGCCCAACACCACCTACTCTGAGGTGACCGGCGCGGTGATGCTGACCAAGGTGTTCAACCCGGTGGTGATGACCTGGACCGCGATCTTCGCCATCGCCCTGGGCTTCATCGGCAAGTTCGGCCAGTTGCTGCAGAGCATTCCCACCCCGGTGATGGGGGGCATTCTGATTCTGATGTTCGGCTCCATCGCCAGCGTCGGCATGAACACCCTGATCAAGGCGCGGGTGGATCTGCATCAGCAACGCAACCTGGTGATCGTGGCGGTGACCCTGATCTTCGGCATCGGCGGCATGGTGGTCGGCAACGGCGAGTTCACCCTGCAGGGCATCAGCCTGTGCGGCCTGGTGGCGGTGTTTCTGAACCAGGTGCTGCCGGCGGCCCCGGAGACCGCCGACGACCTGCACGAAGAGCAGGAATACGTGGCGGATTTGCTGGACCACGCCCGCGGCAAAAACGACAAGGACTGACCGGTTTTTTAGGAGCGGTCGGACGACCGCTCCTACGGCGCGGGCCCGGCCTACAGATCCCCTTTCCGAACCCAGGTTTTGGCTTCCGGCTTCTGGTAGTCCGCCATGCGATCCAGCAGCCGGGCCGGGTCCGATTCCACGATCAGCATTTCCCGGTGCGCCGGGCGCAGAAAGGCTTCCCCGGTGGCGTGATCCAGGAAGTGGGTCAGGCCGTCGTAGAAGCCGTCCACGTTGAGCAGCGCGCAGGGATTTTCGTGCCAGCCCAGCTGGCCCCAGGTCCAGATCTCGAACAGCTCTTCCAGGGTGCCGACGCCGCCGGGCATGGCGATGAAGCCGTCGGACAGCGCCGCCATGCGCGTCTTGCGCTCGTGCATGGAGGGCGTCACGTGCAGTTCGGTGAGCCCCGGGTGGGCCAGTTCCTTCTCCTGCAAGGCCTCGGGGATCACCCCGGTGACGCGGCCACCGGCGTCCAGCACCGCGTCCGCCACCACGCCCATGATGCCGACGCTGGCGCCACCATAGACCAGCCCCAGATCCCGCTTCACCAACTCTCCGGCCAGTGCCCGGGCGGCCTCGGCATACACCGCCCGGCGCCCCGGGCTGGACCCGCAATACACACAAACACTGCGCATGGTTTTCTCCACTGGTTGGCCGCAAAGGCGCCAAGCATGAACCGGCGGTCCGCGCCGCGCAAATCGGTCAGGTAGGTTGTCGGGGGCGGCCCAGGCCGGGGCTCCGCTTCAGTCACGATCATCACCAGGACCTGGTTATCGCGACTGAAGCGGAACGCCGCCCGGTCGCTCCTACAGTGTGAGCGGTGTAGGACGTTAGCGGCGCCTGGTACGCATGGCCCAGATCACCGCCGCCACCGGCAATCCCAGGCCCAGCCAGGAGATCCAGTCCATGGCGCCATCGCCGAGCAGCGCCGCCACCAGCCCGATCAGGCTGGCCAGCGCGATCAGCAGCGGCAGCGCGAAGATACCGCCCAGGCCCCGGGTGGCGCGGGGCGCGCCCTTCATGGGGCACCCCCGGCCTGGGGCGTGGCCGGCGCGCCTGTGGCTCGCGGCGTCGGTTGTCGCCGCGCCAGCCACAGGTACAGCCCGCTGATCAGGACCACGATGGTGATCACATCCAGCACCGCCCACAGAATCTTCAGCGGCAGCCCGCCGTAATCACCGAAATGCAGCGGGCCGGAGAGGGCCAGGGTCTTGTTGTACCAGGGCATCTCGCGCAGGGCGGCGAACTCGCCGGTGCGCGCGTCCACCAGCGCCGGGGTAACGATGTGGGAGGTCAGTGGCGTGTTGCCGTGCAGGAACACCGCGTAGTGGAAATCCGTGGACCAGCCGCCGCCGGGGAAGGCCACGAACTGCAGAGTCTGGTCCGGCGCGGCGTCCTTGGCCCGGGCCACGGCGGCGTCCAGGGATGCCATTTCCGCCGGGGCGGGCACGGCGGCACCCTGGTAGCCGGCGGTAAGGTCCGCCAGGGACTGGTTCTTCCAGGTGTCGAGAATCGGCGTGGCCAGGGTGTTCACCACGCCGGTGAGGCCGACCACGGTGAGCCAGGCCACGGTGACGATGCCGAGCAGGTTGTGATAATCCAGCCATTTCAGGCGCCGTGAGCGTTTCACCCGCAGGGTGCCGAATTCCAGCTTGCGCATGAACGGCGCGTACAGCACCACGCCGGAAACAATGGCGGCCACCAGCAAAATACCCATGAAGCCCAGGAACAGCATGCCCGGCAGCCCCAGGAACATGTCCGTGTGCAGCTGCAGCAGAAACTCCATGACGCCACCCTGGTGGCCGGGTACCAGGTCGCCGCTGGTGCGGTCGAAGGAAGCGAAGTGCATGGCGCCGCCGGGGGCATCCGGGGTCGGCCCGGTGGTCACGTTGACCACCGGCCGGTCGGTGTCGAAGCTCATGAACAGCGGCACTTCGCCGGGCCGGTTGTCGAGCGCGGCCCGCAGCATCCGGTCCAGGGACAGCATGGGACCGCCCGGGTTGGCCGCCTGCCAGTGGTCGGTGTCGAAAGTCGCCTCGATCTCATCATGGAAGATCAACGGCAGGCCGGTCAGGCACAGCATCAGGATGAAGGCGGTGCAGATCAGGCTGGTCCATTTGTGAATCGCGGACCAGACGCGCAAGGTGCTTTGTTGCATGGGGTGCTTCATGGAAGACTGCCTGGGCGCCCCGGTGGCCGGGGCGCCTGGGTTGCCGGTTCAGAAATCGAGGGTGGCGGATACCAGCACGGTGCGTGGCGCGCCCACGGTCAGGTAGTCGGAGCCGGGGAAGCCGCCCACGGAGGCCCAATAGTCCTCGCCGGTGACGTTCTCCACTCGCGCCCGCAGGGTCAGGAACTGGCTGTCGCTGAGGGCGATCAGGTAGCGGCCGCCCAGGTCCAGCCGAGTCCAGCTGTCCACCTTCCGAGTATTGGCCGCGTCGGCGTATTGGGAGCTGGTGTAGATCACCCGGCCATCCACCGCCAGGTCCGGCAGTTGAGGCAGCCGGTATTCCAGGTTCAGGTTGGCCTGGGTCTCCGGGGAGCCGATGGCGTCGTTGCCGTCCATGTCCGCATCCAGGAAGCTGACGCCGCCCAGCACCGTCAGATCCCGGGTCAGATTGCCGTAGGCCATTAATTCCACGCCGGTGTTTTCCTGGTCGTAGAGCTCTTTGTAGACATTGCCTTCGAGGCCTGCCACCGGCTTCTCGCTGCGGTACACCGACAAACTGCCACCCAGGTCGCCGCCATCGTACTTGATGCCCAACTCGGTCTGCTGAGTTTCGTAGGGTTCCAGTGCTTCACCGGCATTCGCCACAGGGTTGCCGTTTCCGTCATCGGCGGGGGCCACGTCGCCCTTCTGGAGCCCTTCGATGTAGTTAGCGAAGAGGGATACTGACGGGGTCAGCTTGTACAGAACGCCAAGCGAAGGCGTCAAAGCGTGGTCGTCGTAATTGGCGGTGCGGGCGCCGCCACCATAGGCATAGCTCTTGTCCTGAATATTCTGGTAGCGAGCGCCAAGCGTCACGAGCAGGCGTTCATCCAGCATCGACAACTGATCCGCTAGCGCAAAGCTGTTGAACCGGGTTTTGATGGTCATTTGAGGATTGTCGAGATCGCCGCCACTGAAATTGGTGCCAGGTTGGGCGATCTGAGGACGCGAATAGATATTGCCACTAACACCGACAAGGTCCATGGCGTAAGCGTTGTCGGACTTAAGTTCATAGGTGGAACTGGAGACGGTCAGGGTATGGCCAATGCCCCCGGTGTCGAAGTTGACGCGCAAGCCGGTTTCGCCCGTGAGAACGCTGTCTTCCCGGGCCGTGTCGAAGCGGTTTGCGGTGTAATCGCCGCTGGTATTGTTCACGGTGGGGTTGGCGAAGATCGAATCTTCCTCGCCGTGGCGGGCGCCCACCGCCAGCCAGCCGGTGATATTGTCGGCGAAATCGTATTCGGCGCGCAGGGTGCCGAAAATGTCGTTGGAATCCGAGTAGGTCCAGGACTGGCCGATGGATTCGTCGGCGTCCGGGGCGTCGGTGATCGGCACGCCGCTGGCGAACGTGATGTTGGGCTGGCCACCATCGACGCGGTGTTTCTGGAAGCCCAGATCGGCGGACAGGCGGAACACCTCTTCGCGGAAGTCCAGACCGATGTGCGCCATGGAGAGTTCTTCCTCCTCGCCGTCCACGGCGGTGTCGCCGTCGCGGCGGGCGGCATTGACGCGGATGCCGAAGCGGCCATCCTCGGAGCGGTTGGCGAAATCGGCGGCGAGGCTGGCCTGGCCACCGCTTCGCGCGCCCAGGGTGACCTGGTTAAGCGGCTGGTTGGGGGCGCGCTTGGGCACGATATTGACCGCGCCGCCGAGACCGCTGCCGCCCGGCGCGGCACCATTCAGAAAGGTGTTGGCGCCACGGAACACCTGTACCCGCTCGATGAATTCCGAGGCCAGGTACTGGCGCGGCAGCAAGCCATAAAGGCCGTTGTAGGTCATGTCGTCGGAAAACACCGGCAGGCCGCGTACCAGGTAGACTTGCTGGTAGTTGCCGAAGCCGCGCGCCACCCGCACCGCCGGGTCGTTGAGCAGGATCTCGCCGACGCTGGCGGCCTGCTGGTCCTCGATCAGTTGTTCGGTGTAGGTGGTGTAGCTGTAGGGGGTGTCCATCACATCCTGGGTGCCCAGAATGCCGACCTTGCCGCCCTCGGCCACCTGGCCACCGGCGAACACCTCGCTCAGGCCCTCCTTGGAGGCATCGGCGCTGGATTGCACCTGGATCGCGTCCAGGTTGTAGCTGCCGTCGTCGTTCTGCGCGCTGGTCTGGGCCTGGGCCGTGCCGGCGAGCACGGCGAGAGTAAGGGCGGAAAGCCGGAAGGCGGTCGGTCGCATGCTGATCCCCGTTGAGTTATTTAGGCGGATTCGATAGCCGCGACTATACCCATAATGAGAATGGTTTGCATTATTTGTCCGGTCCGGTTCGGCCCTAGGCGCCGCCCAGACCGCGCCAGATGAGCTGCACGCCGATCAGCGCCATGGACAGGATGATCAGCCGGTAGAACAGCCGCTCATTGACCCGGGATTGCAGCCAGATGCCGTTGCGCACCCCCAGCCAGGCCACCGGAATCAGCAGGGCGGAGGTGCCCAGGCTGTCCAGGGTGAGTTCGCCGAGCCAGATGAAGGGGCCGATCTTGAGCGCGTTGATGAAGGCGAAGGTGACCACGCTGGTGGCGATGAAGGCTTCCTTGCGCAGCCCGCGGGGTAGCAGATAGAGGTTCACCGGTGGGCCACCAGCGTGGGCCAGGGTACTGGTGAAGCCGCTGGTGGTGCCGCACAGCGCCGCCCAGACGCGGCCCGGGCGGCGGTGCACGGTGGGCTTGAACAGCATGTAGGCGGCGAACGCCAGGGAGATCACCCCGAGCATCAGCCGCACTTTGTTCTCGTCCAGGCTGCCCACGGTCAGGGTGCCAATGGCGATGCCCACGGCGGCGGCGGGGACCAGGCGTTTTACCTCCTCGGCGGCGTGGCGGCCCCACCAGGCGCGCAGGCTGAGCAGGTCCATGACGATCAGCAGCGGCAACAGCAGGCCGGCGGCCTGCATCGGCCCGATCGCCAGGGACATCAGCGGCACCGACAGCGAGCCGAAACCACCGGCGAATCCGCCCTTGGAGACGCCGGTGATGTAGGTGGACACCAGGATCAGTGTCCACGCCAGCAGCGAGAAGTCCGGCAGCTTACACCTCGAAGTGGTCGTTGAGCTTCTTCGCCACCGGGGTCAGCTTGAGCTGCGCGAACTGCGGCAGGCCGTTTTTGTAGGGCGGGTAGGATTCGCCACCGATCAGTGGTTCCAGGTAGGCGCGGCCGGCGGGGGTAATGCCAAAGCCATCCTTGCTGATGAATTTGCGCGGCATCTTCTTCTCGACGTTGGCCACTTTCTTGAGCGGCGCCTCGCCGATGGTCCAGCCGTACTTCTTGGTTTTCTTGCGCTCGATGGTGGGCATCACCGCGTTTTTGCCGGCCACCGCGAATTCCACCGCCGCGCGGCCCACCGCGTAGGCCTGCTCCACATCGGTGGCGGAGGCGATGTGGCGCGCCGCGCGCTGCAGGTAGTCGCTCACCGCCCAGTGGTATTTGTAGCCCAGCTCGTTCTTGACCATCTGTGCCAGCACCGGCGCCACGCCGCCCAGTTGCTTGTGGCCGAAGGCGTCGGTGGAGCCGGCGTCGGCCAGGAAGGTGCCGTCGGCGGTGCGCGCGCCCTCGGACACCACGATCACGCAGTAGCCCACCTTCTTGACCGTGTCGTCCACCTTCTTGAGGAAGGCTTTCTGGTCGAAGGCGATTTCCGGAAACAGGATCACATGGGGCGCGTCGTCGGGCTGCTCCTTGGCCAGGCCGGCGGCGGCGGCGATCCAGCCGGCGTGGCGGCCCATCACTTCCATCACGAACACCTTGGTGGAGGTGGCGCACATGCTGGCCACGTCCAGGGCCGCCTCGCGGCAGCTCACCGCGGTGTACTTGGCCACCGAGCCGAAGCCGGGGCTGACATCGGTGATCGGCAGGTCGTTGTCCACGGTCTTGGGCACGTGGATGGCCTGGATCGGGTAGCCCATGGTCTTGGACAGTTGCGAGATCTTCAGGCAGGTGTCGGCGGAGTCGCCGCCGCCGTTGTAGAAGAAGTAGCCGATGTCGTGGGCCTTGAACACCTCGATCAGGCGCTCGTACTCGCGCCGCGAGGAGTCCAGATCCTTGAGCTTGTAGCGGCAGGAGCCGAAGGCGCCGCCCGGGGTGTGCTTGAGCGCGGCGATGGCGCTCTTGCTTTCCTTGGAGGTGTCGATCAGGTCCTCGGTGAGGGCGCCGATGATGCCGTTGCGACCGGCGTAGAGCTTGCCGATGGTGGCCTTGTTGTCGCGGGCGGCTTCGATGACGCCGGCGGCGGAGGCATTGATCACGGCGGTGACACCGCCGGACTGAGCGTAGAAAGCGTTTTTGCGCGCCATGGCGGACTCCTGCTGATATTCAGCCGCGCATTCTAGCCCAGGTGACCGCCAGTTACATGCCCGCGCCGGCAAAAGTGGAGTCCCGGGCGCGGCTCTGGAACAATACGCGGCCGAACAAGCCCGGGGACCTTGCGATGAATGCTCTGCTGAAACTGTTCGCCCGGCTGTGCGTGTTCCGCAGCGGCCCGGAGGACATGCCCTACATTCCACCGCTGCTGGTGATGATGCTGGCGGTGTGGCTGGCGCTGCAAATGCTGGCGGCCTCGCTGCAGGCGGACCTGAGCCTGGCGCGGATGGTGGGCGTGCAGTTGATCTCCCTGACCGTGCTGACCGGCGTAACCACCGCGGTGCTGGGCTTCAAGCAACTGCTGGAGCGCTGGCTGCAGACCATGATCGCGCTGCTCGGCGTGGACATCCTGCTCACCCTGGTGGCGCTGCCGTTGCTGCTGATCGGCCATGCCCTGGGCGGCACGCCGCCGTTCGTGAACGGCCTTTACCTGATCGTGGTGAGCTGGCAACTGGCGATCCAGAGTTTCATCTTCCACCGCGCCTTCGCCGTGGGCCCGCTGCTGGCCCTGGCGCTGGCGTTCGGCCTTTTGATTCTCACCTTCATGGTGGTCAGCGGCGTGATGCCCGAGGTCATGCAGGCCGGCTGACGTGGATCGCGGCTGAAGCCGCTCCTACAGCATCCTGTCCGGTAGGAGCGGCTTCAGCCGCGATCCGTCCTTATTGGCTGGTCAGGCAGCGCAGCGCCATGGCCGCCGCTGCCGTACGATTTTCCACTCCCAGTTTGCGAAACACCTGCTCCAGGTGCTTGTTCACCGTGCGCGGGCTGAGCTCCAGGATCTGGCCGATTTCCCGGTTGGTCTTGCCCTGGGCGATCCACAGCAGCACCTGGGACTCGCGGCGGGTGAGTCGCAATTGCTGGCGCAGCAGCTCGCTTTCTTCCTCGCCGTCGCGCTGCAGCAGCCGGAACAGCCGCTCACCGGCGGCGGTGTCGCCCAGGTAGCGCAGCCGCAGCTCGCCCTGGTCGCTGTCCAGGGCGGACTGATCACCGGGCTCGGGGTGGCGGGCCAACCAGCGACGCACCCGGGCGGCCAGGGCTTCCAGGCGCGGTGCCCGGTCGGCGCCGTGCAGGGCCAGGCGCTCCTCGGCAACCGGAGTGGCCCAGCGCCAGCGGCCCTCGGCGTCGGTGGCGAAGGCGGCCTGGCCGAGGCGGTCCAGGGCGGTATGGGCGCCGCGGGTGACGCGCGCGTTATTCAGGTGCACGCGGATGCGCGCGATCAACTCGTCGGGCCGTACCGGCTTGGTCACGTAGTCCACGCCGCCGGCTTCCAGGCCGCGTACCACGTCCTCGGAATCGGTCAGTCCGGTCATGAAGATCACCGGTACCGCCGCCAATTCCGGGTGGCGTTTGAGGCGCCGGCAGGTTTCGAAGCCATCCAGGTTGGGCATCACCGCGTCCATCAGCACCAGATCGGGCACCATCTTTTCGGCGATGCCCAGGGCCTGTTCGCCCTCCAGGGCCACCAGGGCGGTGAGTCCGGCCTGGTCCAGCGCATGGTGGATCATGCCCAGGGAATCCGGCGAGTCGTCCACCACCAGGATCACGTCCTTTCGTGCCGCTTGCATCATGGCTCGGGCTCCAGCAGTCGGATCAGGGCTTGGAAATCGAAGCGCGCCAGGGCGGCGCGCAATGGTTGGCCGGCGGCGGCGTCCAGGCGGCGTTCGCCCTCGGCGCGGTCCAGCGCGTCACGCAGGCCGGCCAGATGGCCGATCTCCGCCAGGGCCAGCAGTTCATCGCGCAGCCGTTCGTCCAGGGTGACGGCGGTCGCCGGTCGTGGCCTCGGCGGCGGCACGTCGGCGTCGCCTTGGTGGCGCCAGGTGAGCTCCAGGTGGCGGGCCAGGCTGTCCAGCAGCGCGCTCAGCTTGAACGGTTTCACCAGATAGTCGTCATGGAGGCCCGCCGGCGTATAGCTCTGGTTGTCCCGGGCGTTGGCGGAGAGCATTACCAGCGGGCCCCGAAAGCCCGCGCCGCGCAGTCGGCCGGCGGTCTGCCAGCCGTCCAGGCCGGGCATGGCGATGTCCAGCAGAATCAGGTCCGGCGGGGTTTGTGCCGCCAGGGCCAGGCCGGTTTCGCCGTCCGGGGCCTCGGTGACCTGGAACCCGAGTGGCGTCAGCAGATCACTCACCAGTCCCCGGTGAGAGGGGTCGTCGTCCACCACCAGCAGGCTGCGTGCCGGGCCCCGGTAGCCCACCACCGGCTGGTGGTCATCCGGCTCGGCGTCGCCGGCGGCCACCGTGGACAGCATGACCCACAGACGGAATTCGCTGCCCTTGCCCGGCACGCTGGTGACACGGATGTCGCCGCCCATGATGTCCACCAGCAGCTTGGTGATGGTCAGGCCCAGGCCGGTGCCATGTACCGCCGGCACCCCGGGTTTACGGACCCGTTCGAAGGGCCGGAAGATCCGTTGCAGATCCTCGTCGGCGATGCCCACCCCGGTATCGCGGATGGTGAACTCCGCCACCTGGTTGCGGTAACGCACGTGCAGCGTGACCCGGCCCTGGCGGGTGAATTTGATGGCGTTGGACAGCAGGTTGATGAGGATCTGTCGCAGGCGTTTCTCATCAGTGGCCACCCAGTCCGGCAGCCGTCCGTTGCTCTGGAAGTCGAACTCGATGCCCTTTTCCAGCGCCTGCAGGCGGAACATGGTCACCAGCTCGTCGATCAGGGAGCGCAGCCGCACGCGGTTACGGTACAGCTCCAGGCGGCCGGCCTCGATCTTGGAAATCTCCAGCAGGCCCTCGATCAGGTCGGAGAGATGCCCGGTGCTGCGCCGGATCGCCGCCACCGCGTCGCGGCGGTTGGCGGGGATGCCCGGGTCGTGTTCCAGCAACTGGGCGTAGCCGAAGGCGGCGTTGAGCGGCGAGCGCAGCTCGTGGCTTAGCCCGGTGAGGTAACGGCTCTTGGCCTGGTTGGCGGCTTCCGCCAGTTCCTTGGCTTTTTGCAGCTCACGGTCGGTCTTCTCGTGGGCCTTGATCTCCGCCATCAGCATGCGCGTCTGGCGTTGCGATTCCTCCTGGGCCACCACCCGGCTTTCGTGGGCGAGTACGAACAGCCAGGCCACCACGCCACTGATGATGATCAGGATGGCGAACACCTTGGCCAGGGTGGCGGCCATCAGGGCGCGCGCTTGCGGATCGGTGACCGTCACCTGGTAGTAGACCAGGGTGAGCAGGCCGGCCATCACCAGGGTGACCAGACTCAACAGCCCGAGGAAGTGACCCAGCCGCGAGCGCAGCTGCAGCAATATCGGCTCCGGGAGGATGCCGGACAGCCAGTCCATCAGTTGTTCCTGGAAGCGCGCATGGTGCTTGCAGGCGTCGTTGCAGCGCGCGTCCAGGGAACAGCACAGTGAGCAGATCGGGCCGTTGTAGGCCGGGCAGAACGCCATGTCCTCCTCGTCGAAGCGGTGCTCGCAGATGCAGCAGGGCTGGCCGCGCACGGCGGTGGCCGGTTCCGGGCGCCGGGCGATGTAGTAGCGTCCGCCGGTGATCATGGCGATCAGCGGCGCCGCCACGAAGGCGGTCAGCAAGGCCAGGAAGGAGGCCAGGGCGGCGGCGGTGTCGCCCCACAGGCCGGCCCGTGCCAACAGACCCACGGCGGTGGCCAGCAACATGGCGCCGAAGCCGACCGGATTCAGATCGTAGAGATAGGCGCGCTTGAACTCGATGTGCCGGGGGCTCAGGCCCAGGGGCTTGTTGATCACCAGGTCCGCCACCAGGGCGCCCATCCAGGCCACCGCCACCATGGCGTAGCTGCCCAGGATCGACTCGAACGCGCGGTAAATACCGATTTCCATCAGCACCAGGGCGATCACCACGTTGAACACCAGCCACACTACCCGGCCCGGGTGGCTGTGGGTGAGCCGGGAAAAGAAGTTGGACCAGGCGATGGAGCCGGCGTAGGCGTTGGTGACGTTGATCTTGAGCTGGGAGAGCACCACGAAAATACCGGCCAGCGCCAGCAGGGTAGTGGGGTGCCCGGTGATGTGGCTGAACGCCACCAGGTACATGTACATGGGCTCCTGGGCCTGGCTTTCCGGCAGGCCATGGGAGAACGCCAGCACCGCCAGGAAGGACCCGAACAGGGCCTTGAGCGCGCCCATCACCACCCAGCCCGGTCCGCCGGCCAGCATCGCCAGCCACCAGCGCCGCTTTTGCCCGGGGGCCGGCTCCGGCATGAAGCGCAGGAAGTCCACCTGCTCACCGATCTGCGCCACCAGCGAAAACAGCACGGTGGCGGCGGCGCCGAACATCAGCAGGTTGAAGCCGCCGCTGTCCGGGGACAGCCCGGGGAAACCGGCCCAGCGTTCCAGGGAGGCGGGGTCCTGGAACAGGATGAACACGAACGGCGCCAGTTGCAGCAGTAGCCACAGCGGCTGGGTCCAGATCTGGAACCGGCTGATGTAGGTGATGCCGTGGGTAACCAGGGGGATCGCCACCAGCGAGCTGACCACGTAACCCAGGGTCAGCGGCAGGCCGAACATCACCTCCAGGGCCAGCGCCATGATCGCCGCTTCCAGGGCGAAGAAGATAAAGGTGAAGGAAGCGTAGATCAGCGAGGTGAGGGTGGAGCCCAGGTAACCGAAGCCGGCTCCCCGGGTCAGCAGATCGATGTCGACGCCGTCGCGGGCGGCGTAGTAGCTCACTGGCAGGCCAAGCAGAAACAGCACCGTCATGACCGCCGCGATCGCCCACACCGCGTTGGTGAATCCGTAGTTAAGGGTGGCGGCGCCGCCGATGGCTTCCAGGGCCAGAAACGAGATCGCCCCCAGGGCGGTGAGCGCCACACGGCCGGCGGACCAGCGTCGCGCCGCCTTGCCCGTGAAGCGCAGCGCGAAGTCCTCCAGGGTCTGGTTGGCGACCCATTGGTTGTAGTTGCGCCGCACCCGGAAGATGCGTTGCTGAATGGCCATGAATACCGTTGTCCGCAAAAGCGCCCTGGGGCCTGTTCACACTACTCGCATCACGCCTGCTGGAGGCCAAATGCAAGTAGTGTGAAAAGGTCCTAAGGACGCGAAGCACGATTCGTGCCCAGATGATTATTGACGGGCCCCCGACCCGTGTTCGCGAGCTTAGGCGGCGCCGGGCGGCCCCGGAATGCGTCAAATGACGTAGTGCCATGGCGCATTCACCGAATGGGCGGCCCGGGGGGTGATTTCCATACTCGTTGGTGACAAGCAATCCGCTGACGACAATCCGCTGACGAGGGGAACACCATGAAATCTCAGACCTACCGTACGACGTCGCGTCCGCGCCGCCGCCTGCTGGCGGGCCTGGCCGCTCTGCCGGCGCTGATGGCGCTGGCCTCTCCGGTCTTTTCCGCCGGCCCGCCCACCGCCGAGGTCAATACCACCGGCCTGGCGGTCACCGATGACACCGTCCAGGTGGGCATCCTGCACTCCATCACCGGCACCATGGCGATCAGTGAGATCGGTTCGGTGCAGGCGGAAAAGCTGGCCATCAAACAGATCAATGAAAGCGGCGGCGTGCTCGGTCGCCAGATTGAGTTCGTTCAGGAGGACGGTGCCAGTGACTGGCCCACCTTCGCCGAGAAAACCCGCAAGCTGCTGCGCCAGGATAACGTGGCCGCCATCTTCGGTTGCTGGACCTCCGCCTCACGGAAGGCGGTACTGCCGGTGATGGAGCAGTTCAACGGCATGCTTTATTACCCGACCTTCTATGAGGGCCTGGAACAGTCTCCGAACGTGATCTACACCGGCCAGGAAGCCACCCAGCAGATCCTCGCCGGCATCGACTGGGCGGTGAAGGAGAAGGGCGCCAAGACCTTCTACCTGCTCGGCTCCGATTACATCTGGCCGCGTACCTCCAACAAGATCGCCCGCAAGCACATCGAGAAGAAAGGGCTCAAGGTGGTGGGTGAGGAGTACTACCCGCTCGGCCATACCCAGTTCAACTCGGTGATCAACAAAATCAAACTGCGCAAGCCGGATGTGATCTTCGCGTCCGTGGTGGGCGGCTCCAACGTGGCCTTCTACAAACAGATGAAAGCCGCCGGCGTGGACTTCACCAAGGAAAGCCCGCTGCTGCTCACCATTTCCGTGACCGAGGATGAAATTCGCGGCATCGGCGGTGAGAACGTGGAAGGCATCTACGCTTCCATGAAGTACTTCCAGAGCCTGGAAAACCCCAACAACGAGGAATTCGTGGCCGCCTTCAAGGAAGCCTATGGCGACGACATGGTGATCGGTGACGTGACCCAGGCCGCCTACCTTGGCCCGTGGCTGTGGAAGATGGCGGTGGAGAAGGCCGGCTCCTTCGACATCGACAAGATCCGCGAAGCGTCCCCGGGCATCGAGTTCAAGAAAGCCCCGGAAGGCTATGTGCGCATCCACGAAAACCACCACCTCTGGTCGAAGACCCGCATCGGCCGCGCGCAAACCAACGGTCAGTACGAAGTGGTCTATGAAACCAAGGAACTGATGGAACCGGACCCCTTCCCCGAAGGCTACAAATAACCGTCCGTACCCGGCGCCCCCGGTTTGGGCGTCGGGCTTTTTCCTGACCGCAGGGGAACCTTGCCATGTTCGCTGATTATTCCACCACGGAACTGATGTCCATCTTCGCCATGCAGGGGTTCGCCGGCTTGTCCCTGTTCTCGGTGTTCGTCCTGATGGCCATGGGCCTGGCGATCATCTTTGGCCAGATGGGCGTGATCAACATGGCCCACGGGGAATTCATGATTCTCGGGGCCTATACCACCTATCTGACCGCCAACCTGTTCGAGAATTATCTGCCCGGATTGTTCGCCGGATATTTCTTCGTCGCCATGCTGTTGGCCTTTCTCTTCTCGGCGGCCCTGGGGGCGTTCGTGGAGTGGGCCATGGTGCGCCATCTTTACCGGCGCCCCCTGGACACACTGCTCGCCACCTGGGGCCTGAGCCTGATCATGCAGCAGGCCTACCGTTCGATTTTCGGCGCCCGGGAAGTGGGCGTGGAGCTGCCGCAATGGATGATGGGGGCGTTCCAGGTCACCGATCTGGTGCAGATTCCCATTAACGGCCTGTTCGTGATGATCATCGCCTTGAGCATTGCCCTGGCGGTGTACCTGCTGATGTTTCGTTCCGGCTGGGGCCGTAAGGTGCGCGCCGTGGTGCAGAACCGCCCCATGGCCGAGGCGGTGGGCATTAACACCGCCGGCGTCGACCGCGCCACCTTCGCGTTGGGCTGTGGTATCGCCGGCGTGGCCGGCAGTGCCTTCACCATGATCGGTTCCACCGGCCCGTCGTCGGGCCAGGCCTATATCGTCGACACCTTCCTGGTGGTGGTGTTTGGCGGCGCCCAGAGCCTGATCGGCACCATCGTATCCGCGTTCACCATCTCCCAGTCGCAGTCCACCATGGAATTCTTCCTGAGCGGTTCCATGGCCAAGGTACTGACCCTGCTGACGGTGGTGATCATTCTGATGTTGCGCCCCGAAGGCCTGATGGCCCTCAAGGTCCGTCGCTAGGAGTCCGCCATGAAAAACTCTTCTCCCGTTAAATGGCTGGTGTCCCGGGAAGGTCTTTACTATCTGGCGCTGGCGGTACTGCTGGTATTGGTGTTGCCGGCGCTGCTGGATTCGTTCCGGCTCAACATGGTCGGTAAATACCTCACCTATGCATTCGTTGCCGTGGGGCTGGTGATGTGCTGGGGCAAGGCCGGCATTCTCAGCCTCGGTCAGGGCGTGTTTTTCGGCCTGGGTGGCTACTGCATGGCCATGTTTCTGAAGCTGGAGGCGTCCACGCCGGAAGCCACCGCGCAACAGTCCACGCCGGGCATTCCCGACTTCATGGATTGGAACCAGGTCACCGAACTGCCCTGGTTCTGGGAACCGTTCCACAGCTTCTCGTTCACCCTGCTGGCGGTGATCGCGGTACCCATGATCCTCGCCTTCATCATTGGCGTGGCGATGTTCAAGCGGCGCGTGGGCGGGGTGTACTTCGCCATTATCACCCAGGCGATCGCCTCCATTCTCACCATCCTGATCATCGGCCAGCAGGGTTACACCGGTGGCGTCAACGGCATCACCGACCTGCAGACTCTGCTGGGCTGGAATATCCGCACCGATGAAGCCAAGACCACCCTGTACTTCGTGTGCGTGGCGATGTTGTTCCTGTGCCTGTTCGTGGCGCGCTATGTACAGAACAGCAAGTTCGGCCGGATTCTGGTCGCCATGCGCGATCAGGAAAACCGGGTGCGTTTCTCCGGCTACGACGTGGCTTCCTTCAAGGTCTTCATCTTCTGCCTGGCGGCCGCTTTCGCCGGCATCGGTGGGGCGCTGTTCACCCTGCAGGTGGGTTTCATGTCGCCGTCGTTCGTGGGCATCGTGCCGTCCATTGAGATGGTGGTGTTCTGCGCCCTGGGCGGACGCTATTCACTGCTTGGCGGAGTCTATGGCGCGTTGCTGGTGAACGCCGCCAAAAGCGGCTTCTCGGAATCCTTCCCGGAACTGTGGCCCTACGCCATGGGAGCGCTCTTCATTGGCGTGGTGCTGGCTTTCCCCAATGGTCTGGCCGGCCTCTACCAGCGCTATGTGATGCCGCTGGAGGACCGTTTATTCAAACGCGGCAAGAGCGGCGACGCGGGCAATGACGACGCGGCGCTTTCCGGTTCCCTCGGCGCGGAGAAATCCTCATGAACAAAGACCAATTCCTGCTCGCGGTAGAAGGGTTGACGGTGTCGTTCGATGGCTTCAAGGCGGTGGATGATCTGTCGTTCTATCTCGACCCCAAGGAAATCCGCGTGATCATCGGCCCCAATGGGGCCGGCAAGACCACGGTGCTCGATCTGATCTGCGGAAAAACCCGCGCCACTTCCGGCTCGATCCGCTTCCGGGGCAAGGAACTCACCAAAATGAAGGAACACCAGATCGTGCACGCGGGGGTGGGGCGCAAGTTTCAGAACCCTTCCGTGTTCGAGGACCTCACCGTGTTCGAGAACCTGGAAGTGTCCTACCCCGAGGGGCACACGGTGATGGGCTCGCTGGCGTTCAAACGGGATACGGCGGTGATGGAGGCGGTGGAGGAGGTGGCCGGCACCATCTTTCTCAAGGACCTGCTGGACCAGCCGGCGGGCCTGCTCAGCCATGGTCAGAAGCAGTGGCTGGAGATCGGCATGCTGCTGATCCAGAAACCGGATCTTCTGATGCTTGACGAGCCGGTGGCCGGTATGTCCGTGGCCGAGCGCAGGCAGACCGCCGAGTTGTTACGGGTGATTACCCGTGACCACACCGTGTTGGTGATCGAACACGACATGCAGTTCGTCGGCGACATCGCCGACCGGGTCACGGTGATGCACCAGGGCAAGGTGCTCTCGGAAGGCTCCATTGAGCACGTCAAGAACGACCCGAAAGTCATCGAAGTCTATCTGGGCCATTGATGCCCCGGAGGAGCACATGCTTACCGTCAATCATCACTCCGTGGCCTATGGCCAGAGCACCATCATCCGCGACCTGGATCTGTCGGTGGCGGAAAACGAGATCGTCGCCGTGGTGGGCCGCAACGGCATGGGCAAGACCACGTTGATGAAATCGCTGATCGGCATGACCCCGACCCGAGGCGGCAGCGTACAGCTCGGCGACGCCAACCTGACGCCCATGAAAAGCTTTCAGCGGGTGCGCGCCGGGCTCGGTTTCGTGCCCCAGGGGCGAATGATTTTTCCCACTCTGACGGTGCGCGAAAATATCGAAACCGGCCTCGCCGCGGTGGGCGAAAAAAAGGTCCCCCAGGATCTCTACGAGCTGTTCCCGGTGCTGGAGGAAATGCAGCACCGGCGCGGCGGCAACCTGTCCGGTGGCCAGCAGCAGCAACTGGCCATCGCCCGGGCCCTGGCGACGCGCCCCCGGGTGTTGCTGCTCGACGAGCCCACCGAGGGCATTCAGCCCTCCATCATCCAGGAGATGGCACGCACCCTGAAGCGCATTCGCGACGAGCGGGGCCTGTCCATCGTGGTGTCCGAGCAGGTGCTCAGCTTCGTCATGGACATCGCCGACCGCATCCTGGTGATCGAGAAAGGCGATATCGTCCATGAGGAAGCGGGCGAGGGCGCCGACCAGGAAAAAATCGCCGGCTATCTGTCGGTCTGACTCTTTTACAACGCACTTCACCCGACGAGGAGCGAACCCATGCGACACGGTGATATTTCCAGCAGCAAGGACACGGTCGGCGTGGCCGTGGTCAACTATAAAATGCCACGCCTGCACAGCCGCGCCGAGGTACTCGATAACGCCCGCGCCATCGCCGATATGATCAAGGGCATGAAGCAGGGGCTGCCCGGCATGGATCTGGTGATCTTTCCGGAATACAGCACCATGGGCATCATGTACGACCCGGATGAGATGATGGACACCGCCGCCACCGTGCCCGGCGACGAAACCGCCATCTTCTCCGCCGCCTGCCGGGAAGCCAACACCTGGGGAGTGTTCTCGCTCACCGGCGAACGCCACGAGGAACATCCGAAGAAAGCGCCTTATAACACCCTGGTGCTGATCAATAATCACGGCGAAGTGGTGCAGAAATACCGCAAGTGCATTCCCTGGTGTCCCATCGAAGGCTGGTACCCCGGCGACACCACCTACGTCTCCGAGGGGCCCAAGGGCTTGAAGATCAGCCTGATCATCTGTGACGACGGCAACTACCCGGAAATCTGGCGGGACTGCGCCATGAAAGGCGCCGAGCTGATCGTACGCTGCCAGGGCTATATGTATCCGGCCAAGGATCAGCAGGTGATGATGGCCAAGAGCATGGCCTGGGCCAACAACTGCTACGTGGCGGTGGCCAACGCCACCGGTTTCGACGGTGTCTATTCCTACTTCGGCCACTCGGCGATCATCGGCTTCGACGGTCGTACCCTGGGCGAATGCGGCGAGGAGGAAATGGGCATCCAATACGCCCAGCTTTCGGTCAGCGAGATCCGTGACGCCCGCGCCAACGACCAATCCCAGAACCATCTGTTCAAGCTGCTGCATCGGGGCTACTCCGGCGTGCATGCCTCCGGTGACGGTGACAAGGGCATCGCCGACTGTCCGTTCGAGTTCTATCGGACCTGGGTGATGGACGCGCAAAAAGCCCGGGAAAACGTGGAAGCCATGACCCGTTCCACGGTGGGGGTGGCCGACTGCCCGGTGGGTGAGCTGCCGGTGGAAGGCAAGGAAAAAACCGCCTGAGGGTGTGTCCGCGACCATGCCGTTCATCAACGACCGCCTGGCGGAGAACCGGGAACAACTGAACCGGGAGCGCCGCGCCGCCCGGCCGGAACGGGCGGCGCGCTTCGTGTTCGAGCCGGACAGCGTGATGGCTCTGCTGCGCGCCCGTCTGGTGGGCCAGGACCCGGTGCTGGATGCCCTGGAGGACATGCTCTGGGTGCTCAAAGCGGACCTGGGAGACCCCCAGCGGCCCCTGGCCGTGCATCTGTTCGCCGGGCCCACCGGTGTCGGTAAAACGGAAACCGCCCGGCTGCTCGCCGAGGCCATCCACGGCCACCCCGACGCCCTCTGCCGCATCGACATGAACACCCTGGCTCAGGAGCATTACGCCGCCGCCCTTACCGGCGCGCCGCCGGGCTACGTGGGCAGCAAGGAAGGTCACACCCTGTTTGACAGCGATGCCATCCAGGGCAGTTACGGCAAGCCCGGCATCGTGCTCTTCGACGAGCTGGAAAAAGCGGATACCGATGTGATCCGAACCCTGCTCAATGTGCTGGAACGGGGGCGTCTGGTGCTGTCAGGGGGCACCAGACGCCTGGATTTTCGCAACAGCCTTATCCTGATGACCAGCAACATCGGCGCCGCCGCCCATCGTCGCCGCCACCGCCAAGGCTGGCGCCGCTGGTTCGGCGCCGGCGACCGCGGCGCCCGGCAAAAAGTGGAGCAGGCTCTGCGGCAACGCTTCGATCCGGAATTTCTCAATCGCATCGACCGGATTCATCACTTTCAGCCCCTCGGCGACGACCGCCTCGACGCCCTCCTGGACATCGAACTGGCCCAGCTTCAGCAACGCCTCGCCCGCCGCGACGCCACCCTGACCCTGGACAACAGCGCCCGCGCCTGGTTGCAACAACACCACGACCCGGCCTACGGCGCCCGCCACCTGGCCCGCCGTTTGCGCACCCACCTGGAACCGCCCCTCGCCCGCGCCCTGCTCGAGCACCCGGACCAAACCCGTTTCCACGCTTCCCTCCACCAGGACCGTCTCCACGTCACCCCGGAATAACCCCAAACCCCACACCAACTACGGAGCCACCGGCTGGCTCGCGGCCCGCGCTGGAGAAACCGGCCCACGAGAGAACCCACCCCACGGCAGCCATCCCCGAACAATACGTCATCTGACGTACCTCCATCGGCCCTTTCACGAATGCCCCCCGTCGTCCATGCTGCCTAATCTAATAACGAAAACAGGCTCGCCAACCGGAGGCACCATGGCTGACACCATCATCAAGATCGACCTGAATAAATCCCCCTACGACAACGAAGGCGTTCATAACCGCTGGCACCCGGACATCCCCATGGCCGCCATGGTCAAGCCCGGTGACGATTTCATCGTCGAATGCCACGACTGGACCGGCGGCCAGATTGGCAACAACGACAACGCCGAGGACGTGCGCGACGTGGACCTGACCCAGGTGCACTTCCTCACCGGCCCGGTGGGCGTGGAAGGCGCCGAGCCCGGCGACCTGCTGGTGGTCGACATCCTCGATATCGGTGCCTTCGACGAAAGCCAGTGGGGCTTCAACGGTTTCTTCTCGAAACAGAACGGCGGCGGCTTCCTTACCGAACACTTCCCGGAAGCGCAAAAGACGATCTGGGATTTCAACGGCATGTTCACCAAGTCCCGCCATATTCCCGGCGTGGAATTCGCCGGCCTGATCCACCCCGGTTTGATCGGCTGCCTGCCGTCCAAGGAAATGCTCAAGGAATGGAACGACCGCGAAAAGGAACTCTATGACACCGAGCCGGACCGCGTGCCCGGGCTGGTCAATCTGCCGTTCGCCGACACCGCCCACATGGGCAAGCTCAAGGGCAGCGACCGCGACAGCGCCGCCGCCGAGGGCGCGCGCACCGTGCCGCCCCGGGAACACGGTGGCAACTGCGACATCAAGGATCTGTCCCGGGGCTCCCAGGTTTATTTCCCGGTATATGTGAAGGACGCCGGCCTGTCCGTGGGCGACCTGCACTTCAGCCAGGGCGACGGCGAAATCACTTTCTGCGGCGCCATCGAAATGGCCGGCTGGATTCACATGCGCGTCAATCTGATCAAGGGCGGCATGGAGAAATACGCCATCAAGAACCCGATCTTCAAGCCCAGCCCCATGGCGCCCAAGTACGATGACTACCTGATCTTCGAGGGCATCTCCGTGGACGAGCAGGGCAAGCAGCACTACCTGGACGTGCACATCGCCTACCGGCAGGCCTGCCTCAATGCCATCGAATACCTGAAGAAATTCGGCTACACCGGCGCCCAGGCCTACTCGCTGCTCGGCTGCGCGCCGGTACAGGGCCACATCAGCGGGGTGGTGGACGTGCCCAATGCCTGCGCCACCCTGTGGCTGCCCACGGACATCTTCGACTTCGACGTCAAACCGGGGCCGGACGGGCCGCAGCACAGCGTCGCCGGCAGCACCGACGTGCCGCTGGCCAAGGATAAGTAGGGGAGGGCGAACACATGCCGCTGTACGATTACAAGTGCGCCGAGCATGGCCTGTTCCACCAGCTGGTGGAGGTGGCGGACGCGGGGGAAGCCCGCGCCTGCCCCAGCTGCGGAACGCTGTGCGCCCGGGTGATTCTGGTGGCGCCCCAGGTGTTGGACATGGCCCCGGAACGGCGCGCGGCGTTCGCGCGCAATGAACGGGCCGCCCACGAGCCGCGCCGGGGCAATCACCACACGGAAAAGGAACAGGGCTGCTGCCACCACGCCAAGGCCAAACCCAAGGTCTTCTACACCGCCGACGGCAAGAAGATGTTTCCCTCGGCCCGGCCCTGGATGATCAGCCACTGACGCAAAAACGCCCTCGTAGGAGCGGCTTCAGCCGCGATCGAACCAGCGCTGATCGCGGCTGAAGCCGCTCCTACGGTGCGTTCAGAACAAGACCATCCCCAGGCTTTCCGCCACGCAGGCCGGCTTGTCGCTGCCTTCCAGTTCGATGGTGATCTCGTTGCAGAGCAGGTAGCGGCCTTCGCCTTTCTGCTGCACGGATTTCATGATGAAACGTCCGCGCACACGGGCGCCGGCGGGTACCGGGGCGAGAAAACGGCAGCCGTTCAGGCCGTAGTTGATACCCGCCTTGGCTCCTTCGATGGTGTAGATCTGGTCCTTGAACATGGGTATCAGCGACAGCGTCAGGTAGCCGTGGGCGATGGTGCCGCCAAACGGCGATTCCTTGGCCGCCCGGTCCGCGTCCACATGAATCCACTGGAAGTCCCCGGTGGCCTCGGCGAACTGGTCAATGCGTTCCTGGCTGATCGTCATCCACTCGGTGACGCCCAGTTCCTTGCCCTCCCAGGCACTCAGTTCCTCGGGGCTGGTTATTGTCAGCATGGTCTCTCCTCGAACGATTCAAAGTTGCAGCCGATGTTGTATCCTGCCTGCAGCTGTTTTTCGAGGTTTTCATGCACATCCATATTCTCGGTATCTGCGGCACCTTCATGGGGTCGCTGGCGCTGCTGGCCCGGGCCAAGGGGCACCGGGTCACCGGCTCCGACCAGAACGTCTACCCGCCGATGAGCGATCAACTGGCCGCCGCCGGTATTGATCTGATCGAGGGCTACGACCCGGCCCAGCTGGACCCGGCGCCGGATCTGGTGGTGGTGGGCAATGCCCTGAGCCGGGGTAATCCGGCGGTGGAGTACCTGCTCGACCAGGGGCTGCCCTACACCTCCGGCGCGCAGATGCTCGCCGAGGTGGTGCTGCCGGGCCGCTGGGTGCTGGCGGTGGCCGGCACCCATGGCAAGACCACCACCAGCTCCATGCTGGCCTGGATTCTGGAATACGCCGGCCTGGCGCCGGGCTATCTGATCGGCGGCGTGCCGGGCAACTTCGGCGTTTCCGCTCGTCTCGGTGACACGCCATTCTTCGTGGTGGAGGCGGACGAGTACGACACCGCCTTCTTCGACAAACGCAGCAAGTTCGTCCATTACCGGCCGCGTACCGCGATCCTCAACAATCTGGAGTTCGATCACGCGGATATCTTCGCCGATCTGGGCGCCATCCAGACCCAGTTCCACCATCTGATCCGCACCATCCCGTCCCAGGGCCGCATTATCCTGCCCGCCGGCGAGGCGGCCCTGGAAGAGACCCTGGACAAGGGCTGCTGGAGCGAGGTGGAGCGCTTCGCCGAGCGGGGTGAGCCCGGTTACCGGTTGGATCGCGCCGACGGCGGCGTGTTCACGGTGCTGGAGAACGGTCGCGAGGCGGCCCGGGTGGAGTGGGACCTGACCGGCCGCCACAACGTCAACAACGCCATGGCGGCGCTGCTGGCCGCCCGCCATGTGGGCGTGACCCTGGCGGACGGCGCCGCCGCTCTGTGCGAGTTCCAGGGCGTCAAGCGGCGCATGGAACTGCGCGGCGAGATCGGCGGCGTGCGCGTTTATGACGATTTCGCCCACCATCCCACCGCCATCGCCACCACCCTGGAGGGCCTGCGCCGCAAGGTCGGCGACGAGCGCGTGCTGGCGGTGATCGAGCCGCGTTCCAACACCATGCGCCTGGGCCGTCACCGCGATGCCCTGGCGGCCAGTACCGCCGACGCCGACCGGGTGATCTGGTATCAGCCGCCGGGATTGGACTGGTCCCTGGACCCGGTGGTGGCGGAGTCACCGGTGCCGGCCTCGGTATCCCGGGATCTGGATGAGCTGGTGGCCACGGTGGCCGCCGAGCCGGGCCCGCTTAACGTGGTGGTGATGAGCAACGGCGGTTTCGGCGGTGTCCACGAAAAGCTGCTGGCGGCGCTGCGCGGGAGGCGGGCATGAGCAAGGCGCGGCAACGGGTGACGCTGGCCTTCACCGGCGCCTCCGGGGCGCCCTACGGCCTGCGCTTGCTGCGCTGTTTGCTGGCGGCGGATTGCGAAGTGTTCGTGATCCTGTCCAAGGCGGCGCGGGTGGTGATCGGCATGGAAACGGATCTCGCCCTGCCAGCGGGAACCGGCAAGGCGGAGGCGGCGCTGCGCGATTTCGCCGCCACCGATAAGGGGCGGCTGGTGGTGTGCGGGCTGGAGCAATGGACCGCGCCGGTGGCCTCCGGCTCCGGCGCGCCGGCGTCCATGGTGGTGTGCCCGTGCTCCACCGGCACGCTGTCGGCGATCGCCGCCGGCGCCAGCGACAACCTGATCGAGCGGGCCGCCGACGTGGCGCTTAAGGAGCGCCGTCAGTTGATTCTGGTACCCCGCGAAAGTCCGTTCTCGGCGATCCATCTGGAGAACATGCTCAAACTGGCGCGGCTGGGGGTGACCATCCTCCCCGCCGCGCCAGGCTTCTATCACCGGCCGGCGAGCGTGGACGATCTGGTGGATTTCGTGGTGGCGCGCATCCTCGATCAGCTCGGCGTGCCGCAGACCCTGGTGAAGCGCTGGGGCGAGGAATAGCGCCCAGTCGCTCCTACAAACAAATCCCTCCAACAGAACTCCGGAGCCAACCGTGACGGTTACCTTGGAGCGTCTCGGAGTGATCCCCCTTCCGGGACCCTGTCAAACAGGATGTTTGACCGGGAGCCCCCATGGACGGGTTCACGGCGTTCCCGGAAGGGGGATCACTCCGAGACGCGGGCCAGGATAGAACCCCTCCGGCCCCGGAGCCCCCCTCTAGAGCGTATAGTGAATCGGCACGGTCACCGAGATCGGCTCGCCGGCCAGCTCCGCCGGTGGTTCCGGGAAGCGCAGGCGGCGTACCAGTTCCACGGATTGCTGATCGAGAATGCGGCTGTCGGAGCTGCTCTTCAGGGTCACGTCGCTGGCGCGGCCGTTGCTGTCCAGCATGAAGCTCACTTCCACCACGCCCTGCTGGCGGCGCATGCGCGCCCGGGCCGGGTATTCCTTGTTGTACTCAATGGTATCGCGCACCTTGCGCAGGTAGCGATTGAGCAGGTTGTCGTGGTCGCCGCTGCGGTGCACGCCCTTGCCGGGGTCGCCGGCGATGCCTTTCTGCCCCTGCGGCTGCTGCTGGCCGGAGGCGACGCGGGTCTGTTCGTCCACCTTGTCCGCCGGCGCGCCCTGTTGCGGCGCCGGTTCCGGGGTCGGTTCGGGCTCTGGCTCCGGTTTGGGGTCCGGCTTGGGCTCGGGCTTGGGTTCCGGTTTGGGCTCGGGCTTCGGCTTGGGTTTGGGCTTCGGCTCGGGTTTGGGTTTGGGCTTCGGTTTGGGCTTGGGTTTCGGTTCCGGTTTTGGTTCGGGCTTTGGTTCGGGTTTGGCCTCCGGCGCCGGTTGCGGGGCGGTGCTCACGGCGCTTTCCGTGGGCTTCTGGGCCAGGTTCAGGGTCACCGCCTGCTGCACGCCGGGGCGGGCCGGGCGGCCCCCGGCCAGGGTCAGGCTCTCTATGCTCAGCAGCAGGCTGGCGTGGGCGAGGAGGGCCAGGGTCCAGGCGAGAATCAGGCGCGGTTTACGGCTCACGGGGCGCTCTTACTCCGGGTTACCAGACGGACTTCCTCGATGCCGGCGTCACGCAGCACGTCCAGCTTGGCGCGCAGGCTTTTCAGGGGCGTGCCGGCATCGGCCAGCAGGCGCACCGGCTCCTGGCCGGCGGGGTGCTCGGCGTCCGCCTCGGCGGGGGCGTTGTCGGCCTGCCGTTGGCGTTCTTCACGGCGGGTTTGCACCAGAGCGGCCACCGCCTCGGCGTCCACCGGCTGGCCTTCATGCAGCAATTGCCCGTCGGTATCCAGCACCAGCATCAATTGGTCCGGGTTTTCGTCGGTGGCGGCGCTTTCGCTGCCCGGCGCTTCCGCGTCCCCTTCCGGGCGCGGCGCCAGTTGCCCGGCCACCATGAAAAAGATCAACAGCAGGAACACCACGTTGATCAGCGGCAGTACCGGCTCCAGGGGAGGTCGGCGACCGCTGTCAGGCGCTTCCAGGTTCATGGCATCAGCTCCAACTGCACGTCCTTGACGCCGGCGGCGCGCACCGCGTCCAGGGTGGCCAGGGCGGCCTGCAGCGGCGCGTCCGGCTCACCGGTGATCAGCACGGTCTTGCCGGGGTCCAGTTGCGCGGCCAGTTCATCCAGCGCGTAGGTGGTATCGCCGATTTCCACCTGGCCGCTTTCGGTCACCGTCAAGGTCAGCCAGTCGCGGTCCTGCTGGTCGGCGCTCTCCTCGCTGGGCAGCACGTTCACCGGCAGGTCCTTCCAGTCGCCGAAGCGGCTGGCCAGCATGAAGAACACCAGCAGGATGAACACCACGTCGATCAATGGCGTCAGGCTGATGCTCGGTGAGCGGTGGCGTTCCGGTTCCAGATGCATGGATCAGCCGGCCACGGCCTGGCGGCGGGGTGCTTCGGCGGCGGCCTCGCTGGCCGGCGCCGTGGCGCGCTCGCCTTGCCGGCGAATCTGAACCTTGAGGCGTGCCAGGCGGTCCTGGAGTTTCTCGCGGCACAGCTCGATGGTGCGGTCCGCCCAGTGGAAAGCGGCCAGGGCCGGGATCGCCACGGTCAGGCCGGCGGCGGTGGTCAGCAGCGCTTCCCAGATACCGCCGGACAGAATCGACGGGTCCACCTGGGAACCGGCGGCCTCCAGGGCCTGGAAGGCGCCGATCATGCCGAACACCGTGCCCAGCAGGCCGATCAGCGGTGACAGCGCGCTGATCACCTCCAGGGTGCGCAGACCACCGCGCATGTCTTCCAGGGCTTCGCGACCGCGCCGCAGGCTGTCTTCTTCCCAACTGGCCGGGTCCATGCTCCGGTTCTGCCAGGCCTGGACGATCACCCGGTCGATGGGCGCCTGACCGGCGCGGATGTCGCCGGGGGCCTGGCCGTTCTCAAGACGTTCGAGCAGGGCGTCGGCCTGTTTGCTGGAGACCGGCCGGATACGACCGAACTGGAGGATCTTGGCGATCAGGGTGGCCAGGGCCACCACCGACAGGAGTGCGAGCAACCACATGGCGGGACCGCCGGCGATGAACCACTCCGGGAGCTGAAAGTGCAGGAAAGAAGTCATGTCCGAACTCCGGTTGACGAGCGGCCACCGCCATCAGGAAAGGAAGCGGGAAAGGGACGGTGCCGTCAGAGTGCCCGGGAGTCTAGCACTTGCGCATTCAAATGCAAGTCATTCCTATTTGCACTGATCCGGGGCGGGGGCGGGTGGCCGGAAGCGGTCGACGACCGCTTCCGGGGAGGTGGTTTATTGCTGCATAAGAGTGTAGTTGAGGTCGGAATCAATACGCTGGCCTTCGGCGTTGAGCATTTCCACGGCGTTGCGGCGGTTCTGCACGAAACGGAACTGCTCTTCCGGTTGCTCCGGGTTAAGCACGTAGAGCGGGTAGCTCTGGCCATCCAGCTGCATGCGCTGGCTGACCCAGTTGCCGCGCTCCACCTGGCCGGAGCCGGCCTGGCCGCGATCCAGGTATTGCTGACGCAGTTCGAAGCGCGATGCTTCGCCGTCCTGGTCGCGGTACAGGGTAAGGGTGGTCTTGATGCCGGCGCAGTCGGCGCAGGGCAGCACACCCTGGTAGACGGTGCTGGAGGCTTTGGGGTCGAGCGGCTGGCTTTGGCAGGCGGCCAGGCCCAGCGTGGCGGCCAGGCCCAGGGCGTGGAGGGTCTTTTTCATGGTGTGTCTCCCTGACAATGAAACCTGTGTTCGATAACAGGTCATCAGTATAGACAACACCCCGTGATGGATTTCACGGCTTTAACAGAGTTTAACGCGTGGGGTGTTACTGCTCCCGACGGCGGGCGAGGTAGCGTTGCACCCCTTCCGAGATCAGAAAGCCCACGGCCAGCGCGATCAAGAAATAGAGTAAAATCATAGTTCCCCGAATCGGCGGGATGCCGATTTTTTCAAGCGGAAATCCAGTGCGCACTTCCGGCAGCTTAGGGCGAAACCGCCCTTGAAACAGTAACTTACTGTTAGCGCTTGTAATTATTTGATGGGTCTGAAAGGCGACCCGGCACTCAGAATAACGGGGGAAGGGAGCGGCGTCAGAGGGATCGGATCGTTTTTTGAGCTGTGTCACAAATTGCATGGATGTCGGGAGGCGGCGAAACCTCCCGGCGGCGTTCAGGCACCCAGTAGCTGTAGTGGACCGCCGCGCTCGATGGCGCGCTGATAGGCGGGCCGTGCCTCCACCCGCTGAATGAAATCGCGGATATGGGGCAGGGCGTCCAGGTTGGCGCGGCTGGCCGCCGCCTGCAGGGGAAAGCTCATTTGCACGTCGGCGCCACTGAGCTGGTCGCCGGCGAACCAGGTGTGCCGTGTCAGATGATCCTCCACCAGGGCCAACTGGTCCTGAAGGCGTGGTTGCAGGAACTCGCTGTTCATCCGGCCGCTGATCTTGCGGGCGATGGGTTTGGCGAAGAACGGCATGGGCGCGGTGGCGACCCGGCCAAACACCAGCTTCATCACCAGCAGCGGCATCAACGAGCCCTCCGCGAAGTGCAGCCAGTACACATAGTCCAGCCAGGCCTGGCTATCGGTGTCGGGTTTGAAGTGGCCGTCGCCGTAGCGCTCCACCAGATATTCGATGATGGCGCCGGATTCCGCCAGCACGGTGTCGCCGTCGCTGATCACCGGGGATTTGCCCAGGCGGTGGACGCGCCGCAGGCTCTCCGGCGCCAGGCTGGTCCGCGGGTCACGGCGGTAGTGTTCGATTTCGTAGGGCAGTTCGAGCTCCTCAAGCAGCCAGAGGATGCGTTGCGAACGGGAATGTTCCAGGTGATGAACAATGATCATGGGCGCTCCTGACGTGAGGACAGGCTACGAGCATAGCACTGCCGTTGGCGTAGCCGGGAATTGACCCGCCGCCCGGTGCCGTAGAGAATGAGAATAATTTCCATTCAAGAAGCGGAGCTGTTCGTGACCGGGAGCGTGCCCACCGAGTCCGTCGCCGATCTCTATCACCGCCATCACGGCTGGCTGCACCAATTGCTGCGGCGCCGTCTGGGCTGCTCCGAGACCGCCGCCGATCTGGCCCACGATACCTTTGTGCGTCTGCTGCGCCGTCCGCGCCGTTTCGACAGCGCGGAGGGGGCCCGTGCCTACCTGAGCACCGTGGCTCGGGGTCTGTGCGTGGATCTGTGGCGTCGCCGGGAGGTGGAGCAGGCCTGGCTGGCGGTGCTGGCGGAACAGCCGCAAGCACTGGCGCCGTCCTCGGAGCACCGTGCCATCGTGCTCGAGACCCTGTGCGAAGTGGATGCGCTGCTGCGGCGCCTGCCGGAGAAGGTGGCACGGGCTTTCCTGATGGCCCAGCTGCACGGCAGGACCTACCGGGAGATCGCCGTGGAGCTGGAGGTGTCCGAGCGCATGGTGAAGAAATACATGGCCCGGGCCATGCTCCATTGCGCCTTGCTGGAAGTTTCCTTCGAGGAGGGCGCGAGCGGATGAGCGCTCCGGACTACCACAGCCTGGAGCAGGCGGCGGAATGGTTCGCCGTCCTCGGTGATGAGGGTGTTTCCCCGGCGCAGCGCGAAGCCTGGCGGCGCTGGCTGGAAGCCAGCCCGCGACATCAGCGCGCCTGGGACTACGTGGAAGCGGTGGGGCGTCGCTTCGGGCGCTTACGCGCCGACGGCGATCCGGCTCTGGCCGGCGGAGCCCTGGAGCGCCTGCGTGGCGAGCGCTTGTCCCGCCGTCAGGCCCTTAAGGGGCTGGCGGTGCTGGCCACCGGCGGGGTGCTCGGCTGGGCTGGCTGGCGGCACTCGCCGCTGCCGGAACTGGCCCGCGCCTGGCGCGCGGATTATCACACCCCGGTGGGCGGTCGCCGGGCACTGGTGCTGGACGATGGCACCCGGGTCTGGCTCAACACCAACAGCGCCCTGAACGTGGATTTCGACCGCCAGCGGCGACGGCTCACCCTGGTGGCCGGCGAGGTGCTGGTGGACACTGGCGCCGATCCGCGCCCGCTGTGGCTGCGCACCGGCGCCGGCGAGTTACGCCCGCTTGGTACCCGCTTTCAGGTACGCCGCGAAGGCGCCACCACCGAGCTGGCGGTGTATCAGGGCGCGGTGCGCGTACACACCGCCGGCAGTGGCGCCGAGCGCACCGTGCCGGCGGGGCATCGCACCCGTTTCGACGGCGAACGCATCGCGCCGCTGGATACCGCGGACCCGGCCCGGCAGGCCTGGACCCGGGGCCTGCTGGTCGCCGAGGAGCGTCCCTTGGGGGGGCTGGTGGCGGAGCTGGCCCGCTACCGCCATGGCCACCTGGCGGTGGACCCGGCGGTGGCCCACCTGCCGGTAATGGGCACCTATCCCCTGGATGATACCGACCGTGCCCTGGCCATGCTGGAAGCGGCCCTGCCGGTGCGCGTGCGTCGCCGGCTGCCCTGGTGGGTGACCCTGGAGCCGGTGGCCGATTAACGGAGTCGTGCGTCAGGTCAAAAAGCGGATAAACAAAAAAGCGCACCATGGCCGAATCGCCAATACCGTCATCGCATGGAAGGAGGAAGACGTCATGAGCCGCAACGAGACCCGCTCCGCCCCGGACTTTACCCCGGAACCGGACGCCAGCGCCGGCCACTGGGGCCACCGCCCCGGCGGCACCCAGCCCGAGCCGGATATGGTGGGCCCCTACGCGCGCCATCGGCCGCTGCCCCCGGAGGGCATCGAGCGGCGTCATGCCTACATCGTCGGCGGTGGCCTGGCCGGCCTGGCCGCCGCTTTCTACCTGATTCGTGACGGCCATATGCCCGCCGCCAATATCACCATCCTTGAGGATCAGGGCGTGGAAGGGGGCTCCCTGGACGGCGCCGGCAACCCGGAAGACGGTTACCTGGTGCGCGGTGGCCGGGAGATGAACGGCCATTACGACAATTTCTGGGACCTGTTCCAGGATGTGCCGGCGCTGGAGTTGCCTGAAGGCTACAGCGTGCTCGACGAATACCGGCTGGTGAACGACGCCGACCCCAACTATTCCAAGGCCCGGCTGCTTCACCACCGGGGCCGGATCAAGGACTTTTCCACCTTCGAGCTGAGCCGCTCCCAGCAATGGGAACTGGTGCGCCTGTTGTTGCGTCGCAAGGAAGAACTCGACGACGTCACCGTGGAGCAGTTCTTCAGCCCCGGTTTCCTGGAATCCAATTTCTGGACCTTCTGGCGCACCATGTTCGCGTTCCAGAACTGGCACAGCGTGCTGGAGATGAAGCTCTACATGCACCGCTTCCTGGACGCCATCGACGGCCTCAATGACATGTCCGCCCTGGTGTTCCCCAAGTACAACCAGTACGACAGTTTCGTACGCCCCCTGGTCGGGCTGCTGCGCGAGCAGGGCGTGCATTTCCGGCTCGATACCCGGGTACACGATATGGAGCTGACCGGCGAAGGCGGCAGCAAGACGGTGCGAGCCTTGCTGTGCCGCACCGCCGACGGCGAGACCCGCCTGGAAGTGGGGCCGGAGGATCTGGTGATGGCGCTCACCGGCTCCATGACCGAGGGCACCGCCTACGGCGATATGGATACCGTGCCGGCGCCCCGGCGCGGTCGTACCGAGCCCGGCGAGGACAGTGCCTGGACCCTGTGGCGCAATCTGGCGGCCAAATCGCCGGTGTTCGGTCGCCCGGACAAGTTCTACGGCGATACCGATCGCTCCAGTTGGGAATCCGCCACGCTCACCTGCGCGCCGTCACCGCTGGTGGACAAGCTCAAGGAACTGTCGGTGAACGATCCCTATTCCGGGCGCACCGCCACCGGCGGCATCGTCACCATCACCGACTCCGCTTGGTTGATGAGCTTCACCTGCAACCGCCAGCCGCACTTCCCGGACCAGCCCGACGACCTGCTGGTGCTGTGGGTCTACGCCCTGCACATGACCCCGGACGGGGATTACGTGAAGAAACCCATGCCCGAGTGCACCGGCCGGGAGATTCTTACCGAGCTGTGCTATCACCTGGACCTGCTCGATGATCTGGACACGGTGCTGGCCAACACCAAGGTACGCACCGCCCTGATGCCCTACATCACCGCCGAGTTCATGCCCCGCGCCGCCGGCGACCGGCCCCGGGTGGTGCCGGAGGGCTGCACCAACCTGGGCCTGCTGGGGCAGTTCGTGGAAACCCCCAACGATGTGGTGTTCACCATGGAAAGCTCGGTGCGCACCGCCCGGGTGGCCGTGTACCGGCTGCTGGGCCTGAACAAGGCGGTGCCGGACATCAGCCCCACCCAGTACGATATCCGCAACCTGCTCAAAGCCGCCCGGGCGCTCAACAACGGCGAGCCGTTCCCCGGCGAGCGGCTGCTGCACCGCCTGCTGGACCGCACCTACTTCGCCCCGGTGCTGCCACCGCTGCCCGAGGAGGATGAGCCGGCCCCCGGCGCCGCCAACCCCTTCGACGCCGAGCTCAGCGCCCTGGCCGACCGGGGCGGCGAGGCGCTCAAGGACCTGCGCGCCTGGTTCACCCACCTGCGCGACAACCTGCGCAAGGACCGCGACTGACCGCCGGCCCCTCTCTGGACCGGGCGTCACGGCGCAAGGTCCAGGGGCACGGCAGGAGCGACCGGCGACGCCGTTTTGCCTGTGTAGGAGCGACTTTAGTCGCGATAACCCCCAGTGCCATCTTCATCGCGGCTAAAGCCGCTCCTACCGCGACCACCTAACGCCGGAGCCGCCGGTGACGCTACCTCGGAACGCGGCCTATCTGGAGAACACCCCCATCCCCGCCTTCTCCAAAGCGTGAAAAAAATCCCCCCGAACGGTTCCCCTTTTGCCCGGCTGATCCGGTTCCTCCCATGACGACAGCAAAAAAACCTTGGGAGGAACCGACCTGATGCTGAATCGAACCCTGCGGCCCCTGGCCCTGACCCTGCCGCTACTGGTCGGCGGCACCACCCTCACGGCACTGCCGACCCCGGCCCGGGCTGAAGCGGACGCCGCCGTGGATTTCCGCATCCCCGCCGGCCCGCTGAGCCGCTGCCTGAACCGCTTCGCCGACCAGGCCGGTATCTACCTGGGCGGCGCCGGAGAACTCACCGTCGGAAAGCAATGCGCCGGGCTGGACGGTCGCTACACCGCCCGCGCCGGCCTCGCCGAGCTGCTCGCCGGCACCGGCCTGGTGGCCCGTTTCTCCGATGCCCGCACCGCCACCCTGGAAGACGCCGAGGACGGCAACGCCCTGGAGCCGGTGTCGGTGAGCGCCGCGCCACCGGTGGGCCCGGACCCGGGTTACCTGGCCGAACGTACCCTGGTGGCCACCAAGACCAGCGTGCCGCTGTCGGAAACGCCCCGCTCGGTGAGCGTCACCACCCGTGAGCGCATGGACGACCAGGGCGCCCAGACCCTCACCGAGGTGCTCGGTTACATGCCCGGGATCTACGCGCCGCCGATGGCCGCCGGCGATAGCCTGGCCGGCGATTTCTTCTTTATTCGCGGCTTCAACGCCACTGACTACGGCTACGGGCTGTACCGGGACGGACTGCGCGTGCAGGCCAACCGCTACGACACCACTTCCGAGCCCTATGGCCTGGAGCGGGTGGAGGTGTTCCGGGGCCCCAGTTCCATTCTCTACGGCGAAAACGCCCCCGGCGGCATCGTCAATCTGGTCAGCAAGCGGCCCACCCACGAACCGCGCGGCGAGGTGCGCGCCAGCTACGGCAGCCACGACCGGCGCCAGCTGGCGGTGGACGTGTCCGGCCCCCTGGCCGGCAACGACGCGGTGCTGGGGCGGCTGGTGATGTTGGGCCGTGAGTCCGACACCCAGACCGACCATGTGCCCGATGACCGGGTGTACATCGCCCCCTCGGTGACACTGCTGCTGTCCGATAACGACCGGCTCACGCTGATGAGCAGCTACCAGAAGGACAAGACCAAGCTCGAACTGGGCCTGCCCGCCGCCGGCACCCTGCTGGACAACCCGAATGGGGAACTGGACAGCGACACCCTGATCGGCCATCCCGACTGGGACCGCTTCGATCGCGAATTCTGGACCCTGGGCTACGAATACCAGCATTGGTTCAGCGACCGCTGGAACTTCCGCCAGAATGCCCGTTACCTGGAATCCCGGGTGCAGCGTAACGAGATCTGGTGGCAGCCGTTCACCGATGGCGCCTATGGCACCCTGGTTCCCACCTACGCCTACGACCGCCACAATGAAGCCCGCACCCTGGCCGTGGACAACCAGTTGGAAGGAACCTTCTACCGTGGCGACTTCAAGCACAATCTGCTGTTTGGCCTGAGCTACGACCGCACCTCCTGGGCCCAGGAGTGGGACGTGGGCTTCGGTGACACCATCAACATTTTCGACCCGCAATGGAGTGCGGAGCCAGCCACGCCGATGGCTCAGCAGGACGCCACCACCCGCCAGTCGATCACCGGTCTGTACAGTCAGTGGCACGGGCACTACGGCAACTGGATCGCGCTGGTGGGCGGTCGCTATGACACCGTGGACAGTGAGTACGAGGACAAGGTCTCCGGCACCGACCTGGATACCGACGATGAGGCCTTTACCTGGCAGACTGGCCTGATGTACCAGTTCGACAACGGTGTTTCCCCCTATCTGAGCTACGCCACCAGTTTCGCGCCGGTGCAACAGCTTTCCTCCGGCATCGAGACCCTCGAACCGATCACCGGTGAACAAGTGGAGGTCGGCATGAAGGTGGCGCCGCCGGGCGCTCGTACCCAGGTGGCGATGTCGGTGTACGACCTGCGCAAGGAAGATGATGTGGTGTACGACGGCAGCGCCGGCGATTACCGTCAGGTGGGCGAGAGCCGCTCCAAGGGGGCGGAACTGGAGGTGACCAGCGAGCTGAGCGAGCGGCTGCGGTTGAGTGCGTCCTATACCTACACCGACGCGCGCATCACCGAGAACGCGCCCGGACCGATGGAGGAGGACCGGCAGATGGTGTTCGTGCCGCGCAACCAGGCCTCCGCCTGGGTCAATTACCGCTTCCAGGAAGGCGCGCTGGCCGGGCTGCGCCTGGGGGGTGGTGTGCGCTATATCGGCGAGACCTACGCCTACACCAACCTGTACGGCACCCTGGAAACCGATGCCGTGACCCTGGCCGACCTGTCCCTGGCCTACCCCTTCGCCGGTGGCTGGAAGGCGGAAGTCAACGTGAGCAACCTGTTCGACAAGGAGTACTTTACCGGCTGCAACAACGCCGCACGCTGTTACTTCGGCGTCGAGCGCACCCTGCAGGGCAGCGTCAGCTACCGCTGGTAGCGGCGCGCCCGATTTTCCCGGGTGGCCGGTTTCTGGAAGCCGCCCGGGATCAGCCGCCCGGGGCGCTTCGGCCCGGGCGGTCGTCGCCGCGGCTTACCGTGGCGGCGTCGGTGCGCGGCAGGCCGCCCACCGCTTCCAGCACGTCATCGAGTACCGCCTGGCTTTTCCAGGCCGCCGGCGTGTTGATGATGGCCGATACCGCCCAGGTGGTGTTGTCGCGGTCGCGGGTAAAGCCGGCCACCGCGCGCACATTGGTCAGCGAGCCGGTCTTGATATGGCCTTCGCCGCGCAGGCCGGTATCGCGCAGCCGGTTGTGCATGGTGCCGTCCATGGCCACCAGCGGCAGGGAGGCGATCAGCTCGGCGGCGAAAGGGCTGCGCCAGGCCTGCTGCAGCATCTTGATCTGTTCCATCGGGCTGATGCGGGCCTGCCGTGACAGGCCGGCGCCGTTGTCCAGCACCACCTTGTCCGGGTCCATGCCCTTGAGCGCCATCCACTCGCGCACCGTGCGGTTGGCGGCGGCCAGGTCGTCGCTGTCCTCCGCCAGCCGGTGCTCGGCGCCGATGGTCAGATAAAGCTGCCGGGCCATGATGTTGCTGCTCCACTTGTTGATGTCGCGCACCATGGTGACCAGGTCCGGCGACGAACTGGTGGCCAGCAGGGAGGCCCCCTTGGGCAGCCGGCCGAAGCGGGTCTCGCCGGTGATCTCGCCACCCAGTTGCCGCCACAGGCCGCGCAGCAACGCGCCGGTGTAGTCGCCCTGATCCATCAGCGACAGGTACTGGCTGGCCTTGCAGCCTTCCGGCAGGGAGCCGGTCAGGGTGATCACGTAGAGGCCGTCCTCGCGACGCTCCGGGACGGCCTTCAGGTGGTGGCCGGACGGGCAATAGCGGCTGTTGGAGCGGGTCAGCTGGTTGTTGAGCAGCACCTTGTCGGTGACCGGTTCCACCCAGGCCTGGACCCGGTCCGGGCGGCCCATCATCTGGATATGGAAGACGTTCAGGTTGGTGAGCAGGGCATCCGGGCGCACCAGGTAGGGGGCGTGGGGGTCGCCGCCGTCGTCGTCGAAACGCGGCAGGCCGTCTTCCGGCAGCCGGAAATAGCCACCGTCCAACACCAGATCACCGTGCACCGCGCGGATGCCATAGGCGCGCAGATCGCGCATCAGCTTCCACAGACGCTCCTCGGTAAGCTTGGGGTCGCCGGCGCCGACCAGGATCAGGTCGCCTTCAAGCACGTCGCCCTTCACCTCGCCGTTGGTGTACACCCGGGTGTGCCATTTGAAGGTGGGGCCGAGCAGTTCCAGGGCCGCGTAGGTGGTCAGCAGCTTCATGGTGGAACCCGGGTTCATGACCCGGTCGGCGTTGACGAAACGGGCCTGGCCGGGGCCGTCCAGGGGCACCGCCGCCAGGGCCAGGGCGTCGTCGGGCAGGTTCAGTTCCTGCAGCCGGGACTGGATCGCCAGCGGCCAGTCGGCGTTGGGCAGGGCCTTGGCGTCGTCGGCGGCGAAGGCCGCCGGCACCGGCAGGCAGGTAATCAGGAATGTAAAAACGGCGATAGGGAAACGCACGGCAAGCCCCATGGACAGCACACTCTCGTTCGGGTTAGCGCTCACTAATCGTAGAGCAAAACCGGTAACCGGTCAGGGGGCGGCGGGTGGTGGAATTGTAAATTCTGGGGCGTGCTATAGTGACGCCCGCCACGGGCAACGGAACCGCACATGTCGAAACTGCTGATGAATCTGCGCCGCGTGCCCGATGAGGAGCGCGACGAGGTATGCGAGTTGCTGGAGGAACACGGTATTGAGCATTACCTGACTCCGCCCAGCGTCTGGGGCGTGTCCGCCGGCGGCCTCTGGCTACGCCACGACGAGGATTGGGAGCGGGCGCAACCGCTGCTGGCGGACTACCAGCAGCGCCGTTATCAGCAGGAGCGGCGGGCCTTCGAGCAGGCCCACCAGGACGGCGAGGTGACCACCGTGGCGCGTAACCTGCGCCGCCGCCCGCTGCGCACCCTGGCGTTTCTGGTGGTGGTGGCGGCGGTGTTGCTGATCGCCCTGGTGCCGTTCATCACGTTTGGCTGATGGCGGCTCGCGATGGGCGGTGTGTCAGGCTTCGTGGCCCAGGTTGTCCGGGTCGCCCACGTCGATGCCCTTGTGCTGCAGATCCGCGTGGTAGGAGCTGCGCACCATGGGCCCGGAAGCCACCGAGGTGAAGCCCATCTTGCGGCCTTCGTCCGCGAACAGGCGGAATTCGTCCGGATGCACGTAGCGTTCCACCGGCGCGTGGAATTTGCTGGGCTGCAGATACTGGCCGATGGTGATCATATCCACGTCGTGGTCGCGCAGATCGCGCAGCGTTTCCAGTACCTGATCGTTGGTTTCGCCCAGGCCGACCATGATGCCGGACTTGGTGGGTACGTGCGGCACGCGGGCGCCGAATTGTTGCAGCAGCTTCAGGGAATGCTCGTAGCGGGCGCCGGGGCGGGCCTTCTTGTACAGGTGTGGCACCGTCTCGATATTGTGGTTGAACACGTCCGGCGGCGTCGCCTCAAGAATATCCAGGGCGTCTTCCAGGCAGGGGCGGAAGTCCGGGGTGAGAATCTCGATCTTGGTGCCCGGGCTTTTTTCGTGGACCGCCTCGATGCAGTCGGCGAAGTGGCGAGCGCCGCCGTCGGGCAGATCGTCCCGGTCCACGGAGGTGATCACCACGTACTTCAGGCCCAGGTCGGCCACCGACTCCGCCAGATGCAGAGGCTCATCCGGGTCCAGGCCGTTGGGGCGGCCGAAGCCCACGTCGCAGAATGAGCAGCGGCGGGTGCAGATGTCGCCCATGATCATGAAGGTGGCGGTGCCGCCGCCGAAGCATTCCGGCAGGTTGGGGCAGGCCGCTTCCTCGCACACGGTGTGCAGTTTCTGCCGGCGCAGCATGGACTTGATGCGTTGGATCTCGCCGTTGGCGGGGACCCGCACGCGAATCCAGTCGGGTTTGCGCTCGCGCACGGGGGCGCTTTCATTGACCACGGGGATGGTGCGGACCTTGTCGGCGCCACGCAGCTTGTCGCCGATCTGAACCTTCGCTTTCGCCGGGCGTTTGGCCTGGGCTTCGCTCATGGAGATGTCTCTCTCGCGGTTGGGTGCCTTTTGGGCGTCAGGATTGGGGAGCAGTATACCAACTAGGAGCGGGGGCTGTCCGGGGGGTGAGGCCCAGCCGCCGCGCCAGAATCGTTACCAGATCCTGCTCGACGCGCTCGCGGCTGGCGTCCAGACCCTGGTCGGCCAGGCTGGTCATCGGCTGGCCGGCGTGGCCGCAGGGGTTGATGCGCCGCCAGGGGGCCGGGTCGGCGTCCCGGTTCAGGGCCAGGCCATGGTAGCTGCCGGCGCGGCGGATACGCAGCCCCAGCGAGGCGATCTTGGCGCCGCCCACGTACACCCCGGGAGCATCGGCTCGGCTGGCGGCGTCCAGGCCCCGGTCGCGCAGGTAATCCACCACGCTGTCCTCGATGGCGCTGACCACGGCGCGGGCGCCCAGGGTTAGCCGCTGTACATCCAGCATCAGGTAGATCACGGTCTGGCCCGGCCCATGGTAGGTGACCTGGCCGCCCCGGTCGGTGCGCACCACCGGGATATCCCCGGGTGCCAGCACATGCTCGGGCTTGCCGGCCTGGCCCAGGGTGTACACCGGCGGGTGCTCCAGCACCCAGAGTTCATCGGTGGTGTCGGCGTCGCGCTGTTCGGTGAAGGCGCGCATCGCCTCCCAGCAGGGCTGGTAGTCGACCCGGGGCAGGTGGCGGACCAGAACGTCCATCAGAGCGTGATCTTGACGTGCGGGCAGGCGTTCAACTCGCGATAGATGGCTTCTACCTGATCGCGGTCTCGCAGCACCACGCTGGCGGTGAGCGACACGAAATTGCCCTTGGTGCTGGGCTTGCTGCTCAGGTGGGCGTGGCGGTCGAAATCATCCAGGTGGGTTTCCAGGATCGCCACCACCGCTTCTTCCAGCGGCGCGTCGGCGGCGCCCATTACTTTCAGTTGCATGCTGTGGGGGAAGTCCCACAGTTCTTCGCGGATCATGGTGCTCTCCAGTCGGCCCGGCGCCCGGTTACAGACCGCACAGGCGGCGTTTGAACTCTATATAGTGGCGCGCCACGGTTTTCCAAGTGGCACCGGGGTGGCCGTCGCCCACCGGTCGGCCGTTCAGTTCGGTGACCGGCACCACGCCCTTGGTGGAACTGGAAATCCAGATTTCATCGGCATCGTGCAGGGCCGGCTCGCTGATTTCCGCCTCGATCACCGGCAGGCCCTGCTCGCGGCACAGCTCGATGATCAGATCCCGGGTCACGCCGCCCAGGATGCAGTGGCTCAATGGCGGCGTGGACACCCGGCCATCGCGCACCGTGAAAACGTTACTGGCGGCGCCCTCGGTGACGAAGCCGTCGCGCAGCAGGATCGCTTCCTGGGCGCCGCTTTCCAGCGCCCGCTGGCGCAGTAGCAGATTGGGCAGCAGCGACACCGACTTGATGTCGCAGCGGGCCCAGCGAATATCGTCCAGGGTGATCGCCGCGACGCCCTCGGTGCGCGCCACCTGGTCCGCCGCCGGTACCGCCAGCGGCGAACTGGAAATAAACACCGTGGGAGGCACCGGCGGGTCCGGGAAGGTGTGCTCGCGGCGCGCCGCCGCGCCCCGGGTGATCTGCAGATACAGCGACAGATGGCCGCCGCCGTTGCGGGCCACCATTTCCTCGCACAGGCGGCGCCAGTGGGCGCCGTCGTGGGGATCGGTGATGCGTATTTCGCTCAGGGAGCGGGCCAGCCGGCGCAGGTGTTCGTCGAGCCGGAACAGCACGCCGTTGAAGGCGGGAATCACTTCATAGACGCCGTCGGCGAACAGAAATCCCCGGTCCAACGGGGAGATCCGCGCCTGCTCGGCGTCCATGAAGTCGCCGTTGAGATAGACCGTGGCCATGTTGGCGGGAGCCCTAGTTAAACAGGCCTTTGAAGAACAGCACGATATGGTCCCAGATACGCGAGAAGAAACCGGCTTCCTCCACCGCTTCCAGGGCCACCAGGGGGCGCTGCACCAGTTCCTTGCCGTCCAGGCTCACGGTCAGGGTGCCGTACTGGCGGCCTTCCTCGATGGGGGCGCGCAGTTCCGGCTGGATCGACATCTCCGCCTTGAGCTGGTCGTGGCTGCCCTTGGGCACGGTCAGCACCAGGTCGTCCTCCAGGCCCAGGCGCACCTGATCGGCGGCCCCCATCCACACTTTCGGGGTGTCGAGTACGTCACCGGCGCCGTAACCCTCGTAGGTTTCGTAGAAGCGGAAGCCGTAGCTGAGCAGCTTCTGGGATTCGCGTGCCCGGGCCGCCTCGGAGTCGGTGCCCATCACCACCGAGATCAGACGCATGCCGTTCTGCTCGGCGGAGGACACCAGGCAGAAGCCGGCTTCCTCGGTGTGGCCGGTCTTCAGGCCGTCCACGGCGTCGTCGCGCCACAGCAGCAGGTTGCGGTTCTGCTGGGTGATGCCGTTGTAGGTGAATTCCTTCTGGGCGTAGATATCGTAGTGTTCCGGATAGTCGCGGATGATCGCCCGCGCCAGCCAGGCCAGGTCCCGGGCGGTGGTGTAGTGGTTCTCCGCCGGCCAGCCGGTGGCGTTGACGAAGTGGCTGTTGTTCATGCCCAACTGACTGGCCTGGTTGTTCATCAGGTCGGCGAAGGCACCCTCGGAGCCGGCCACGTACTCGGCCAGGGCCACGCTGGCGTCGTTGCCGGACTGCACGATCACACCCTTGAGCAGGTCCGCCACCGGCACCTGGGTGCCTTCCTTGACGAACATCCGCGAGCCGCCCATGCGCCAGGCCTTGACGCTGATCGGCACCATGTCCCGCTCACCGATGTTGCCGGCCTGGATTTCCTTTTCCACCAGGTAGGCGGTCATCATCTTGGTCAGGCTGGCCGGCGGCAGTTCCTTGTCGGCATTGTGTTCCACCAGCACCTGGCCGCTCTTGGCGTCCAGCAGCAGGTAACTGCGTGCTTCCACCTCGGGGGCGCGGGGGATCATGTTCTCGGCGCGGGCCAGGGGCGACACGGCGAGCAGGCCGGCCAGCAACAGCCAGAACAGGGAATAAGCGAGAGAGCGGGTTTGCATCATCATCGGGCCTTTCGGTCAGGTCTTTGCTTGCGGGGGCGGATCAGGGATTCACGGAAATCGGCGCGGCGAAGCCCGCCTCGGCGAGGGAGCGGCGCGCGCGGTCACGGTCGGCGTTGCTGGCGAACGGGCCCAGCCACACCTTGTACAAGCTGCTGGATTCCGGCCGTCGGACGGTCACCGGCAGCTTGAGTTGCTGGCGCAGCCGCTGTTCCAGCGCGCGGGCGCCGTCCAGCCCCTGGAAGGCGCCGGCCTGCAGGTAGAGGTCGCCGCCGGCATTGGAGCCACCGTTGGAGCCATTATCGGAGGCACTGTCGGCGCTGGACGGCGGCGGCGGGCTGTCCACGGCGGCGCGTACCGCCGTGGGCACGCGGCCGTCGCTTTTGTTGGGGGTCGGGTCACGGGTGGAGGTGAGCGCTTCCACGCGCACCCGTCCGGTGCCTTTCTGCTCAATGCCCAGGCGCACCGCGGCGGCCCAGGACAGATCAATGATCCGGTCGGAGTGGAACGGGCCCCGGTCGTTGACGCGCACCACCAGGCTTTTGCCATTGTCCAGGTTGGTGACCCGGGCATAGGTGGGCAGCGGCAGAGTGCGGTGGGCGGCGGTAAAGCGGTACATGTCGAACGCTTCGCCGCTGGAGGTACGGTAGCCGTGGAACTTGCGACCGTACCAGGACGCCAGTCCCTCTTCCTGGTAGCCCTCGGCGGTGGGCAGCACCTGGTAGCTCTTGCCCCAGACGGTGTAGGTATCCGGGTTGCCGTAGGCGCTGCGCGGCTCCACCTTGGGGACCGGCTCGGGCTGGGCGCTGACGTCACGGCGTTGTTCCGGGCCAGCGTCGGTGCTGTGTTCGTAGCGGTCGGAACCGGGGGCCCCGGAAGCGGGGCGATCCGGTTGCGGGGCGGGCCCGGGGGCGCGGCCCGGGCCGGTGGCGCAGGCGCCCAGGAACAGGCTCAGAGTGAGGATCGGTGCAACGCGTCTCACGGCTGGTCGGCCTCCAGGGCATCGGCCAGGCGGCGGGAAAGCTGCAACACGGCCATGGCGTAAAGCTCACTGTGGTTGTAGCGGGTGATCACATAGAAGTTGTCGGTGGCCAGCCAGAATTCGTGGCCGTCCTCGCCTTGCAGGTCGAGCACCGCCACCGGCGTGGAGCCGGGCAGGCCGTCGTTCGACACCTCGAAACAGTATTCGCTGCTCAGCCTATCATCGTCGCAGGCCACTGCCACTACGCCGTTCTTCCGGGCCTGATCCAGGGTAAAGGCGGGTTTGTAGCCCTTCTTGGCCATCGCCACATAGCCGTTGCCCTCGACCCGGGCGCGGGCCGCCACCGGCAGGCCCGGCTGCCAGCGGTGCGCCTTGAAATAGTTGGCGACGCTGCCGATGGCGTCGGTGGGGCTGTTGACCAGATCGATGACGTCGTCACCGTCGAAGTCCACCGCGTAGGCCTCGTAGCTGGTGGGAATGAACTGTGGGAAACCCATGGCGCCGGCGTAGGAGCCGGTAATCTCACTGGCGTCGATGTGCGCGTGACGTTCCAGCTCGAACAGGGCGATCAACTGCTTACGGAAGAAGGCGGCGCGGGGCGGATAGTCAAACCCCAGGGTGGCCAGCGCATCGACCACCTTGTAGTTGCCCTTGTGGCGCCCGTAGCGGGTTTCCACGCCAATGATCGCCAGGATCACTTCCCGGGGCACGCCGAATTCCTGCTCCGCCCGGTCCAGGGCCTCGGCGTGCTCGCGGGCGAAGGCGACGCCCTGCTCCACGCGGCTGTCCTGCAAAAAAATGCGGCCGTATTCGGCCCAGGTCAGGGTGCGCTCGGCGGGCCGGGCGATGGCCTCGAGAATGCTGTCTTTGCGTTGCGCGCCGGCGAGCAGCTGACGGGCGCGATCCACGTCCAGCCCGCGCTCGCGTACCTCCTTGAGCACGGCGTCGGCCCCGGCGTGCTCGGCATAGTTGGCGGTGGCCAGGGCGGGGCCGGCCAGGGCGGCGCAAGCGGCGATCAACAGCCCGGTTTTCTTCACGTGGTTCTCCTCGGGAATCCTTGTCAGTAACTCATCAGCCGGCGGTGGGTATGCATGGACATGAGCATGCCGAAACTGGCCATCAGGGTGACGATGGACGTGCCGCCGTAGCTGACCAGCGGCAAGGGTACCCCCACCACCGGTAAGAGTCCGGACACCATACCGACGTTCACAAAAATATAAATAAAAAAGGTCATGGTCAGCGCCGCCGCCAGCAGACGCGAGAAGGTCTCCTGGGCCTGCCAGCTTATGAAGAAGCCGCGACCGACGATCACCAGGTAAATGGCCATCAGCAGCAGGAAGCCCACCAGGCCGAATTCCTCGCCCAGCACCGCCAGGATGAAATCGGTGGAGGACTCGGGCAGGAAGTCGAGCCGGGACTGGGTGCCATCCAGCCAGCCCTTGCCGGTGACGCCGCCGGAGCCGATGGCGGTTTTCGACTGGATGATGTTCCAGCCGGCGCCGCGCGGGTCCGCCTCCGGATTGAGGAAGGTGTCCACGCGGCTGCGCTGGTAGTCATGCAGCACGAAAAAATACATCAGTGGCGCGGCGATCATCAGCGCCACCAGGGCCAGGCCGATCAGTCGCCAGGACAGGCCGGCCATGAACAGCACCACCAGCCCGGCGGCGGCGATCAGGATCGAGGTACCCAGGTCCGGCTGGATCGCGATCAGCACCACCGGCAGGAAGATCAGCGCCAGGGCCACCAGCACATCGGTAAGTCGGGGCGGCAGGTTACGCTCGCTGAAGAACCAGGCGACCATGGCCGGCACCGCCAGTTTCATGATCTCGGCGGGCTGGAAGCGACCGATGCCGGGAATGTGCAGCCAGCGGGCGGCGCCCTTGGCCTCGGTGCCGATCAGCACCACCAGAATCAACAGCACCACGCCAAGGGCATAGACCATGGGCGCCCAGAAGCGGTAACTGCGTGGCGGAATCTGCGCCAGCACCACCAGCACCAGCAACCCGCCGCCCAGGCGCAGAGCCTGGCGCAGCACCATTTCCATGCTGCCGCCGCCGGCGCTGTAAAGCACGGTGAGGCCGCCCAGCACCAGCAACAGCAAAGCCGCCAGCAGCGGGGCATCCAGGTGCAGCCGGGCGGTCAGGCCGTTGCCCAGGCTGGGGCCGCCCTGACCGGGCATTTGTCGCAGGGTTTCGCGTACGCTCATGGCGTGCTTTCTCCACTGGCGGGCGTGCGTGGCAGGGGCGGCGGCACGTCCAGCTCGCCGTCGTCATTAAGCAGCCAGGCGTCCATCACCTGGCGTGCCACCGGGCCGGAGGTGGAGCCGCCGTGGCGGCCATTTTCCACCAGCACCGCCACGGCGATGGCCGGATGCTCCACCGGCGCGAAACTGATGATCAGGGCGTGGTCGAGCAGCCGCTCGGCCAGCTCTTCCTCGTTGTAGGTCTCTTCCTGGCCCACGGAGAACACCTGGGAGGTGCCGGTCTTGGCGCCCATCTTGTAGGGCGCGTTTTCCGCCATCACCCGGGCGGTGCCCCGGTTTCCATGGACCACTTCCTCCATGGTCCGTTCCATGCGCAGCCAGTCGCCCTCGTCGTTGAGCTTGATGTCGGGGCGCGGTGGCGGGCGCAATTCGTCGGCGGCCAGGGTGGGCGTTACTTGCTTGCCGTGGTGGGCCAGGATGGCGGTGGCGGTGGCCAGTTGCAGCGGCGTGGCCAGCATGAAGCCCTGGCCGATGCTGGCGTTGATGGTATCGCCGTGAAACCAGGGCGTGCCCCGGGCGGCGCGCTTCCATTCCTTGGAGGGCAGCAGGCCGGCGGATTCGTTGTACAGGTCGATGCCGGTGGGCTGGCCCAGGGAAAAGTCGGACAGGAAGTCGTGCATGCGGGCGATGCCCAGCTTGAAGCCCAGGTCGTAGAAATAAGTGTCGCAGGACTGCACCACCGCCTTGTTCATGTCCACCCAGCCATGCCCCCAGCGTTTCCAGTCCCGATAGCGGTGGGGATTGCCTTCCAACTGGTAATAACCCGGGTCGAAGATGGTGTGTTCCCAGTCGGTGACGCCGGCGTTCAAGCCGGCCAGGCCGATGAACGGCTTGACCGTGGAGCCCGGCGGGTAACGGCCTTGCAGGGCCCGGTTGAACAGCGGGTTGTCGTGATCTTCCCGGTAGCGGGCGTAGTCCTGATGGGAAATGCCGTTGACGAACAGGTTGGGCTCGAAACCCGGCCGGCTGACGAAGGCCAGCACGCTGCCATCCCGGGGATCGATGGCGACCACCGCGCCGCGCCGGTCGCCGAGGGCGTCGTAGGCGGCTTTCTGGACCTTCATGTCCAGGGTCAGGCGCAGGTTTTCGCCGGGCACCGGCGGTTGCTCCTCGAGCACGCGCAGAATGCGCCCCCGGGCATTGGTCTCCACCTGGCGGTGCCCCACCGTGCCGTGCAGCCGGTGCTCGTAATAGCGCTCCACCCCGGTGCGGCCATAGTAGTAGGTGCCGGCATAGTCCGCCTGCTCGGTGAGCGTCATGCCTTCCAGGTCCTCGGCGCTGAGCCGGTTTACATAGCCGAGCACATGGGAGAACAGCTTGCCGTGGGGGTAGTGGCGCACCGGGTTGGCGGCCACGCGTACCCCCGGCAGGCGATGCTGATTGACGGTGAGCCGGGCGATCTCTTCCTCGCTGAGGCGGCCGCGCAAGGGGATCGGGTCCCACGGGCGGCGCGGGCTGCTCAGGCGTTTATGGAAGCGCTCCAGGTCGTCCGGTTCCAGGGTCACCAACTGGCCGATACGGGTCAGGGTGGCCTCCAGATCCGGTACCTGCTCGATGATCAGTTCCACCGCGAAATCCGGCCGGTTGGCGGCCAGGATTTCGCCGTTTCGATCGGTGATCAGCCCGCGTGGCGGCGGTACCGCCTGGGTTTGCACCCGGTTCTCGTCGCTGAGCGTGGTGTAGCGGCTGTGCTGGGAGACCTGCAGCCACACCATGCGGCCCACCAGCACCAGTGACAGGGCCACCACCAGAACGGCGCCCACCAGCAGGCGCAGGCTGAAGATCCGCTGCTCGTGGTGGTGGTCCTTGAGGGTCAGAGGTCGGCGCATCGGGGCCCGTGGTCCATGGTATCAGCGGTGGTAAGGGTGGCCGGTCAACAGAGTCCAGCCGCGATAAAGCTGTTCGGCGAGCAACACCCGCACCAGCGGGTGCGGCAGGGTCAGCGCCGACAGCGACCAGCGTTCGTGGGCGGCGGCGGAGACTCGCGGGCAGAGCCCGTCCGGGCCGCCCACCAGGATCACCAGGTCCTGGCCGAGATCCTTGAGGGTGCCCAGTTTTTCGCTCAATTGCGGTGTGCCCAGCACGCGGCCGGTGACCTCCAGGGCCACCCGGTGGGCGCCGGGGTACTTTTCCAGGCGCTTTTCCATGGCTTCGCCTTCGGCGCGCACCAGGGCGGCGGTGTCGCCCCTGGAACGTTTAGGCAACGGAATCGCCTCAAGTTCCAGGCGCATGTCCGGCGGCAGCCGCTTCCGGTATTCCTGGAAGCCCTGTTCCACCCAGGCAGGCATTTTGGTGCCGATGGCGAGAAGGTGTATCCGCAAGGCGTGGCTCCCGGCGACGCCGCGGTCAGTGGTCGCGCTGGTCGCGGTCCGGATGATGATCGGGGGTGCGCCAGAGCCGCTCCAGATCGTAGAACTCGCGGGTGGCGGGCAGCATCAGATGGACGATCACATCGCCCAGATCCACCAGAATCCACTCGGCGCCGCGTTCACCTTCGGTGCCCAGGGGGCGGTAGCCGGCGTCCTTGGCTTTCTCCATGACGTTGTCGGCCAGTGCCTTGACGTGGCGGCTGGAGGTGCCGCTGGCGATCACCATGTCGTCGGCCACGCTGGTCAGGGCGCGCACGTCCAGGCTGGCGATGTTCTTGGCTTTCAGTTCCTCCAGTGCGTCGAGCACCAGATCCAGCAGAGGGGGTTGAGAACTCATGGGGCCTCGTTGTGTGCGTGCACGGAATTGTCGGTGTTGGCCGACGCATTATACAGCCCATGGCGGCGGATATGGGCGAGCACCGCCGCCGGCAGTTGCGGGCAGGGGCCGCCGGCGCGCAGCGCGCGGCGGATGTCGGTGGCGGCCACGTCCAGTACCGGGCGTTCCAGCATCAGGCGGCGGCCCGCCGGTCGCCGGCGCAGCAAGGCGGCGCCGGCGGCGGGGAAGGCCCGTTGAACCCTGAGCGGCGCCTTGGCGGCGCCGGGGCGGGGTACCACGGCCAGGTGGCAAAGGGCGGCGTATTCCCGCCAACGGTGCCATTGGTCCAGGTTGGCGAAGCTGTCCGCGCCGACCACGAACACCAGCGGCCGGTGGCCGATCAGGCGACGGAAGTGCTTGAGAGTGGCCAGGGTGAACGACGGCCTGCCGTCGGGGTGGCGCAGCTCCCAGTCGTCGGCGACCAGGCGCGGATAGCCGGTGCAGGCGTGACGCACCATGGCCAGGCGCTGGGCGCCGTCGGCGCGGGGCTGGGGCCGGTGCGGCGGCACCGCGTTGGGCAACAGATGCACCGGGGCGTCCCCCAGCGCCCGCGACACCGCCAGGGCGGCGCGCACGTGGGCACGGTGGATCGGGTCGAAGGTGCCGCCGAACAGAATGAGGGGCTGGACGCTGGACGCCGGACGTTGGACGCTAAGCACCGGGCCTCCCGGTTTTCAGCGTCCAACGTCCGGCGTCCGTCGTCCGGCGTGTTGGCAAGGCTCGATCGTTCAGAGCAGGCTCCCGCTATTGCCGCACATGGCCATCGCCGAACACCACCCATTTCTGGCTGGTCAGGCCTTCCAGGCCCACCGGGCCGCGCGCGTGCAGTTTGTCGGTGGAGATGCCGATTTCCGCGCCCAGCCCGTATTCGAAGCCGTCGGCGAAGCGGGTGGAGGCGTTCACCATCACTGAACTGGAGTCCACCTCCGCCAGGAAGCGGCGGGCGCGGCTGTAGTTCTCGGTGATGATGGATTCGGTATGCCCGGAGCTGTAGCGATGGATGTGATCCATGGCCTGGTCCAGGTCGTCCACCACCTTGATCGCCAGCAGCGGTGCCAGGTATTCCTCTTCCCAGTCGCTCTCGGAGGCTTCGGCCACCTCATCGCCGAGCAGCTTGCGGGTGCGTTCGCAGCCACGCAGTTCGACACCGGCCTGGCGGTAGTGATCGGCCAGCTCCGGCAGTACCCGTTCGGCGATGCCGGCGTGCACCAGCAGCGTTTCCAGGGTGTTGCAGGTGCCGTAGCGCTGAGTCTTGGCGTTGTAGGCCACTTTCACCGCCTTGGCCGGATCGGCGTCCGCGTCGATGTAGACATGGCAGTTGCCGTCCAGGTGCTTGATCACCGGCACGCGGGCATCCTTGCTGATGCGCTCGATCAGGCCCTTGCCGCCACGGGGCACGATCACGTCCACGAACTCGGGATGGCTGATCAACTCGCCCACGGCGGCCCGATCGGTGGTCTCGATCACCTGTACGGCGGTATCGGGCAGGCCGGCTTCACGCAGGCCGGCACGCAGACACTCGGCGATCGCCTGATTGGAGTCGATGGCTTCGGAACCGCCACGCAGAATGGCCGCGTTGCCGGATTTCAGGCACAGGGCGGCGGCGTCGATGGTCACGTTGGGGCGGGATTCATAGATGATGCCGATCACGCCCAGGGGCACGCGCATCTTGCCCACCTGGATGCCGCTGGGGCGGTAGCTGAGATCGGTGATGGCGCCCACCGGGTCGGCCAGGGCGATGACCTGCTCCAGGCCTTCCACCATGCCGTCGAAGCGCGCCGGGGTCAGTTCCAGACGATCCAGCAGCGCCGGCTCCAGGCCATTGTCCCGACCGCGCTCCAGATCGCGCTGATTGGCGTCGAGAATGGCGCTGCGGTGGGCGCGCAGGGCGCCGGCGATGGCGCCCAACGCGGCGTTTTTCTCACCGGTGGTGGCCCGGGCCATGGCCCGGGAAGCGGCGCGGGCCTGCCGGCCCACGTCGGCCATGTACTGCTGGATATCCATGTGAAACGCCTGTTGGGAAACGAAAAGGCGCATTATACGGGGTTCCGGGCGGGCCGCGAAACAGCCCTGGCGCGCGGGAAAAACGTTCATCGCGTTTTAGCGTGAAGTCGATGCGAGACGCCTTTAGCCGGGACGCGGATCTGCGTGGGTGCCTTCCGGGATCGCTCAAGCCGTCCCCGGGCGCTCCCGTTTTTGGCATCCCTGCCAAAAAGGGTCCCGGAAGGGCGTCGCGCCCCGGCTGGAGGGAAAATTCCCGCTCAACCGCGATGGCCCGAAGAAACTGGCGTCGGGGATCAGGCCGCCTCCGCCTCCAGAATCCGCACCATGGGCGTGCCCCGGGTGCGCGGGATCGGCAGGGTGCCGTAGTAATCCGCCGGATCGTGCACGGTCAGCGTGGCGAAGCCCTGCTCGCGAAAGTGCGCCCCGGTGGCCCGGTCGGAGTCGAAATGGAAAGCCACATTGCTGCGCGACAGGGCGCCCAGCATCCCGCCCAGGGTCTTCAGCGTGCGGTGGAAGCGCATGTTGGCGTACAGCGGGTAGTTGTCGGTCAGGTAGACGCCGCGCGGAAACGCCTTCAGGCCCTCGGCGAGCCGCGCCCAGAACGGGCTGATGGTGGCCAGATCGAAGTAGTTGATCAGCCCTTCGGTGATGACCGCCACCGGCCTGGCCGGGTCCAGGCGGCCAAGCAGGGCGCTGACGCTGTCGTCGCCTTCCTCCACCAGAATATTCACCGTCTCCACCCGGTGCCGCTCGCCGAGCACGCCGTGGCGGGCCAGCAGGCGGCGTTTGCGGCGCGCCATGTCGGGCAGATCCGCCTCCACGTAGTCGATGCCCGGATGGCGCGCGCGCAGGCGCTTGCCGCGAGGGCTCAGCCCGCAGGCGATCTCCAGGATCTGCAGGTCCGGGTGGGCTTCGATCAGGGCCTCCAGCCGCGCATCGATGAGGTGATGGCGCTGCAGCAGGAAGGTGCGGATATTGCCGCCCAGCAGCCGTTTGCCCACCGCTTCGAACGGCGTCAGGGCGCCATACAGCAACGCTCCCGCCGGCGTGTGGAAGCCCGGTTCGGAGAGGCCGTGGCGCACCCACACCTGACCGGTGTAGAGGGCGGTGAAGCTGATCGAGGAGGTATCCAGACGTTGCGGCATGAGGGCTCCCTGCGCGGCAATGAACATTCCGGCACCCTAGCAAAGCCCCCGGCTCCGCGCGGGCCAATAAGCCGCGCCCCTTGCTTCTCCGCCGGCATGGGGTGGACCCTCCATCAGGGCCGCGTCCCGCGCGGCTGCATGGAACGGTGTAGGAGCGACTTCAGCCTTTGATCGCGACTGAAGTCGCTCCTACAGTCGTTCCTGCAAGGGAAGGGGATCCCCCTCAGCGGCTAACGGTTCCGTGGCCGGATGTGGGTTACTTTTCCAGGATGGCGGGCAGCGGCTGGCCGCACAGGCGCAGGATCAGGCCGGCCAGGAATTGCCAGGGGTCGCCGGGGCCCATGCCCTTGATGGCCTGGTCGGCGCGGATCGCCAGGGCCTGGGCGCGGTGCAGCTGGCGCGGTGGCAACTGGCGGGCGCGGGCTTCCAGGGCGCGCAGGCGCTGGGGCGGCATGCGCGGCGGCTGGCCGCCGGTGGCGAGGGCGTCCAGGGCGCGGATGTCGCGGCCCAGGGCCCACAGGATCACCGGTGCTTCCACGCCCTCGGCGCGCAGGGTGCGCAGAATGCGCAGGGCGCGGCGGGCGTCGCCTTGGCCGGTGGCGTCGGTGAGGTCGAAGGGGGTATAGCGGCTGGAGTCGCCCACCGCCTGTTGCACGGTGTCCACCGCCACCCGGCCGTCCTCGGCGAGCAGGGCGAGTTTGTCCACTTCCTGGGCGGCGGCCAGCAGGTTGCCCTCGCTGCGTTCGATCAGCAGCGCCAGGGCATCGTCGTCGATGCTCAGGCCGCGACCGGCCAGGCGGTCACGCAGCCAGTGCTGCAACTGCTTGCCTTCCACCGGCCAGATTTCCAGTACCGCGCCGACTTTCTCCAGGGCCTTCACCCAGGCGCTGTTCCAGTCCTTGCGGCGGTCCAGTCGCGAGCAGCGGATCAGCAGCAGGGTGTCCGGGGAGGGCTGCGCCAGCAGGTCGCGGATGATCTGACTGCCGGTCTTGTCCGGCCGTTTCTCGCCGAGTACCAGCTCGAGAATGCGGCGCCCGCCGAACAGGCTCATGCTTTGTGCTTCGTTGATCAGGGCGTTCCAGTCGATGCCGGTGTCGGCGCTGAAGCGCTGACGTTCGTCGAAGCCCTGTTCGCGGGCGGCGGCGCGCACCGCGTCCATGGCCTCGTCCTGCTGCAAGGGTTCGTCGCCGGCGATCAGATAGACCGGCAGCAGGTCGCCTTGAAGATGCTTGGCCAGTTGGTCGATGCGCAGACGCATGGATCAGTGCTCGATCTTGCGGGAGGCGTTGGCGAGCTGGTTGATCAGCCGGTAGCTGATGTCCTCGAACAGGTCGGTGCGCACCAGGTCCTCCTCGTCGGAGGTGGCGGTGACGTTGTCCGGAGAATAGGCGAAGCTGCGGATGGCGGCGATGCGGCGCGGCGGATTGAGCATGGCGCCGGTGTCGCGGTCGATCAGCTGCCAGGTGATCTCGTAGCGCAGCTCGCGCTCGGCGGCGCGGCCCCGGTCGTCCACGGCGGCGGTGCGGCGATCCCAGCGCTCATCGAGGATTTTGATCACGTAGGGCGCCTCGCCGTGTACCAGCACGCCGGCGGGTTCCAACTGATCCTCCAGGGTGTAGCGCAGCCGCGCGCTGGCGCCGTTCACGGTGACGCTTTCCAGGTTGGGCACCGAGGTCTGGCCGCGCAGTTGCCAGCCGGAACAGGCGCTCAGCAGCACAGCGGCGAGCAGAACGGGAAGCGCGGAGCGAAGCGTCATGTCAGTTGGCCACGATGTTGACGAGTTTGCCGGGAATCACGATTACCTTGCGCACCGTCTTGCCTTCGGTGAAGCGCTGCACATTGGGTTCTTCCCGGGCCAGTTGTTCCAGGGTGCCCTTGTCGGCGTCGGCGGGTACGTCCAGCTTGGCGCGCACCTTGCCGTTGACCTGCACCACCAGCTCGATGGTGTCCTTGACCAGGGCGCTTTCGTCCACCTCCGGCCAGGGCGCGTCCACCGCCGGCTGATCGTGGCCCAGCTCGGCCCACAGGGCGTGGGCGGCATGGGGGACGATCGGCGAAAGCAGCAGCACCGCCGCTTCCAGGGCTTCCTGGAGCGCCGCCCGACCGCCGTCGTCGGCGGGCTCGAAGCGGCTGATTTCGTTGCACAGTTCCATCACCGCCGCGATGGCGGTGTTGAAGGTGTAGCGGCGGCTCAGATCGTCGCTGACCTTCTGAATGGTTTCATGGGTCTTGCGGCGCAGGGTCTTGCCGGCATCGTCCAGGGCGCCCGGTTCCAGCGCCGGAGCGGTGCCGGCTTCCACATGCTCGGCGACCAACCGCCAAAGGCGCTTGAGGAAGCGGTGGGCGCCTTCCACGCCGGCGTCGTTCCATTCCAGGGATTGTTCCGGTGGCGCCGCGAACATCATGAACAGGCGCACGGTGTCGGCGCCGAATTCCTCGATCATCGCCTGCGGGTCCACGGTATTGCCCTTGGACTTGGACATCTTGGCGCCGTCCTTGAGCACCATGCCCTGGCACAGCAGGCGCTTGAATGGCTCGTCGGAGTCCACCAGGCCGGCGTCGCGCAACAGCTTGTGGAAGAAACGGGAATACAGCAGGTGCAGGATGGCGTGTTCGATGCCGCCCACGTACTGGTCCACCGGCAGCCAGTAGTTGGCGCGCTCCGGGTCGAGCATGGCGGTATCGTCGTCCGGGCAGGTAAAGCGGGCCGCGTACCAGCTTGATTCCATGAAGGTATCGAAGGTGTCGGTTTCGCGCAGGGCGGGCTGGCCGTTGTACTCGGTCTTCGCCCATTCCGGGTCCGCCTTGATCGGCGAGGTGACGCCGTCCATTTGCACGTCCTCGGGCAGCACCACCGGCAGCTGGTCCTCGGGCACCGGCACCTGGGTGCCATCCTCCAGGGTCAGCATGGGGATCGGCGCGCCCCAGTAGCGCTGGCGGGAAACGCCCCAGTCGCGCAGACGATAGTTCACCTTCTTCTCGCCCAGGCCGCGCTCCGCCAGCCAGGCGGCGATGGCGTCAAACGCCTGGTCGGAGGTGAGCCCGTCGAATTCGCCGCTGTTGACCAGTTTGCCCTTGGCGGTGAACGCCTCGTTGGTCAGATCAATGGTCTCGTCCCCGGCGGGCTCGATCACCTGCTTGATCGGCAGATCGTATTTTTGCGCGAACTCGAAATCGCGCTGGTCGTGGGCGGGCACCGCCATCACCGCGCCGGAGCCGTAGTCCATCAGCACGAAGTTGGCGATCCATACCGGCACTTCCTCGCCGCTGATCGGATGGATCGCGTAGCGGCCGGTGAACACACCTTTCTTCTCCATGGTGGCGAGATCCGCCTCGGCCACCTTGGTGTGGGTGCATTCCTCGATAAAGGCGGCGATCCCGGGGTTGTCCCCGGCGGCCTGTTGGGCCACCGGGTGCTGGGCGGCCACCGCCACATAGCTGACCCCCATCAGGGTGTCCGGGCGGGTGGTGTAGACGCTCAGCGCCTGGTCGCCGTCTTTCAGGGCGTCCTTTAATGCAAAGTCCAGCTGCACGCCCTCGGAGCGGCCGATCCAGTTGCGCTGCATGGTCTTGACCTGTTCCGGCCAGCCGTCCAACTGATCCAGGTCTTCCAGCAGTTCATCCGCGTAGGCGGTGATCCTGACGAACCACTGCGGGATGTCCTTGCGCTCCACCAGGGCGCCGGAACGCCAGCCGCGCCCGTCGATGACCTGTTCGTTGGCCAGCACGGTCTGGTCCACCGGGTCCCAGTTCACCGTGGACATCTTCTTGTAGACCAGGCCCTTCTCGTACAGCTTGGTGAAGAACCACTGCTCCCAGCGGTAATACTCCGGGGTGCAGGTGGCCAGCTCGCGGCTCCAGTCGTAGCCGAAGCCCAGCTGTTTGAGCTGGCCCTTCATGTACTTGATGTTTTCGTAGGTCCAGTAGGCCGGGGCGCTCTTGTTCTTCACCGCCGCGTTTTCCGCCGGCAGGCCGAAGGCGTCCCAGCCCATGGGCTGCAGCACGTTCTTGCCGAGCATGCGCTGGTAGCGGCTGATCACGTCGCCGATGGTGTAGTTACGCACATGGCCCATATGCAGCCGGCCGGAGGGGTAGGGGAACATGCTCAGGCAATAGAATTTCTCCTTGCCGGGCTGCTCGGTGGCCTTGAAGCTGCCGGATTCTTCCCAGTGCTTCCGGGCTTCATCTTCTACCTTCTTGGGCTGATACTGTGCGTCCATCGGTTCTCTATGAGTCGGGTGAGGAATGAGTCGGGTGAGGAAAGCCCCATAGGATACATGAGCGAACGGCGGGCAGACAGCGGATGCGCGGCATGTTGATCACGGCGGTGGCCGGGGTGGTGCTGGTGGCGGCCACCCTGCCGGCGGTGGTGCGCCAGTTCTACCCTCCGGCGCCGGCGCCGGCGCCGCTGGCGCACGGCGCGCCCGCCGTGGTGGTGGTGCTGGGCGCCGGCCGGCAACGCCATGGCAATGGTTACCGGCTCACCGCCACCGGCCTGCGGCGCCTGCATCGGGGCGTGGAGGAAGCCCGGCGGCGGGATTTGCCGCTGCTGCTCAGTGGCGGCGCCGAGGACCACGCGCCCCGCGACCCGGACGATTCCGAGGCCGGGCTGATGGCGGTGGAGGCCCGGCGGCTGTGGCCGGGGGCCCGCATCGAGATCGAGCCGGGCAGCCGCAGCACCTGGGAGAACGCGGTGAACAGCGCCGCGCAACTGCGCCGGCGGGGCATCGACACGGTGTTGCTGGTCACCGACCGGGTGCACCAGCCCCGGGCCCTGCTCAGTTTCCGCCGCCAGGGGCTGAAGGCGATACCGGCGCCGGTGGATACCCTGCCCGAGGCCGCCTGGCTGCCCTCCGCCGGGGCGCTGGCGGAGGTGCCGGTGATCTGGCGGGAGTGGGCGGCGCTGATCTGGTACCGGTTGCGTTATTTTTAGGGGCTGGCGGGCAAAGGCCGCATCGCGCCAGCGACGCGCGTGGTTTCCGGGTCCAGCGTCTCCAGCGCCTGGTAATGACTGAGAAACACCTTCCCCGTTAGCCGCGCAAGGAAATCGCTGCGCTGCAACTGATCCATCACCGGCCCCTTCACCTCGGACAAATGCAGGGTGAGGCCGGCGTCCGCCAGGCGCCGGTTGAGGGTTTCCAGGCTGTCCAGGGCGCTGGCGTCGATGTGGTTGATCGCCGAGCACAACAACACCACGTGGCGCTGGCCGGCGCGGTTGAGCGCCGCGTCGTAGATGGCGTCCTCGGTGCGCCGGGCATTGGCGAAGTAGAGCGATTCATCCACCCGGATCGACAGCACCCGGGGTGAGGTGACCACCCGGTGCCGGCGTACATTGCGGAAATGCTCGGTGCCCGGCATTTGCCCCAGCTCCGCCATGTGCGGCTGGCTGGTGCGCCACAGGTGCAGCCCCAGGGCCGCCGCCACGCCGGCGATGACGCCGGTTTCCACCCCCGCCGCCAGCACCCCGACCAGGGTGATCAGCATGGCGGCGAAATCCGCCTTCGAGTAGCGCCAGGCCCGTACCAGGGCTGGCAGGTCCACCAGGGTGAGCACCGCCACGATGATGGTGGCCGCCAGGGTGGCCTTGGGCAGGTAATGGAACCAGGGGGTGAAAAACAGGGCGGTCAGGGCGATGCCGCCGGCGGTGAACACCCCGGCCAGGGGGGTGCGGGCGCCGGCGTCGAAATTGACCACCGAGCGGGAGAAACCGCCGGTGACCGGGATGCCGCCGCTGACCCCGGAGGCCAGGTTGGCGGCGCCCAGGCCGATCAGCTCGGCGTTGGAGTCGATGCGCTGGCGGCGCTTGGCGGCCAGGGTCTGGGCCACGGACACCGATTCCACGAAGCCGATCAGGCTGATCAGCAGGGCCGGCAGCCACAGCTGGCCGATCAGGCCGGCGTCGAACGCCGGCAGGGTCGGTGCCGGCAGGCCGCCGGGGACCTCGCCGACGATCGCCACGCCCTGGTTCGCCAGCCCGCCCGGGCCCGCCGCCAGGGCGGTGCCGATCACCGCCACCACCGGGCCGGCCTTGGCCAGCAGCTCCGCCAGCCAGGTGGGCAGGGCGGTGCGCGCCAGCAGGCGTTTGAGCGGCCCGCGCGCCCACATCAGGAACAGTACGGCGGCGCCGCCCACCAGGGCGGTAGCCGGGTTGAACGCCTGGAAATGTCCGGCGGCGGAGGCCGCCAGTTGCCACAGGGTGTCGCCGTGCAGGGGAATGCCGAGCAGGTGTTTGAGCTGGCTGGCGGCGATCAGAATGCCGGAGGCGGTGATGAACCCGCTGATCACCGAATGACTGAGCAGGTTGGCCACCCAGCCCAGGCGCAGCAGGCCCATGACCACCAGCATGACACCGGACAGCAGCGCCAGTATCACGGTGGCGGTCAGGTACAGGTCGGCGTCGCCGCCGGCCACCTGACCCGCCGCCGCCGCGGTCATCAGCGACACCACCGCCACCGGGCCCACCGCCAGGGTGCGGCTGGAGCCGAACAGGGCGTAAGCCACCAGCGGCAGGATGCTGGCGTACAGCCCCACCTGGGGTGGCACCCCGGCAAGCAGAGCGTAGGCCAGGCTCTGGGGGATCAGCATGATGGTGACGATCAGTGCCGCCATGCCGTCGGCGGCGGCGTCCTCGCGGCCATAGCCCCGCAGCCAGACGGCGGCGGGCAGCCATCGGGTCAGGCTCATTCGCGCAACTGCCGGGCCCGTTCCCACAGTTTGCCGCAGCGGTTGCCGGTGCGGCAGAAGGCCAGCACCGGGCCTGGCTGCCGGTCCACCAGCTCGGCGAAGCGGCGCGCGTCCTGGTCGTCGATCTCGCTGGCCACCACCGGCTGGTAGTGATAAGTCAGGCCGGCTTCCCGGGCCGCCCGTTCCATGGTGAGGTGGTCCGGCTGGTCCTCGGCTTCGCCGTCCGGACGGTTGTTGATGACCGCCCGGAACCCGGCCCGGGCCAGGTCCGCCAGGTCCTCGGGGCGCAACTGCGGTGCCACCGCCAGATCAGGGGTGAGTTGGGTGTAATCGGCCATTGAGGCTCCCGGAGTCAGAGTACGTTAAGAGGGATTTTCAGGTAACGGGTGCCGTTGCTTTCCGCCGGCGGCAGATGGCCGGCGCGCATGTTGACCTGCACCGAGGGAAGAATAAGGCGCGGCATGCCCAGGGTGGCGTCCCGTTTTTCGCGCATGGCCACGAACTCCGCCTCGCTGACGCCTTCATGCACATGGATGTTGTGGCGGCGCTGTTCGCCCACGGTGGTCTGCCAGTGAAATTCCTGGCGGCCATCGGGCAGGTAGTCGTGGCACAGAAACATGCGGGTGTCGTCGGGCAGTGCCAGCAGTTTCTGGATCGAGCGATACAGGGTGCGGGCGTCGCCGCCGGGGAAGTCGCAGCGGGCGGTGCCGTAGTCCGGCATGAACAGGGTGTCGCCGACGAACACGGCATCGCCGATCAGATGGCTCATGCAGGCCGGGGTATGACCGGGCGTGTGCAGGGCGCGGCAGGTCAGGTTGCCGAGCCGGTATTCGTCACCGTCGTGGAACAAATGGTCGAACTGGCTGCCGTCGCGCTGGAAGTCGGAATCCGCGTTGAATACCTTGCCGAAGGTGTCCTGCACGGTGCGGATCTGGTCGCCGATGGCCAGCTTGCCGCCCACCTGTTCCTGGATCCAGGGCGCCGCGGACAGGTGGTCGGCGTGCACATGGGTTTCCAGCAACCATTCCACGGTCAGCTCCCGGGCGCGCACGAAATCCACCAGGCGCTGGGCGCCTTCGTGGCTGGTGCGACCGGAATGGGGGTCGTAGTCGAGCACCGAGTCGACGATGGCGCAATGGTGGGTTTCCGGATCGATCACCACATAGCTCACCGTATTGGTGTCGGTGTCGAAGAAACTTTCGACCTGTGGGCGGGACGCTTGTGTGCTCATGACGGGCCTCCAGGGGTGGTCGCGGCCGCGCCCGGATGGCGCCGGCCGGACTCTGTTTATAGAGCTCCGCCGGCGGGAAGTCAAATTAAGTTATAAGCATATAGCTAAATAATATATAGGCCCCGGGCTGGTTATAAGCCGCCGGTTATGAGCGCGGTCACGGTCGTGGCAAGGTATCCAGCAGGGAGCGTGCCCGCCGGCCCCGGCCCAGCACCACGAAGGCCAGGGCCAGCAGCAGGGAAGGCCAGGCCCCGGCTACCATGAAGGGCGTGTTGCCTTGGCGCGGCTGATAATCGGCGAGCAGCACATCGCGCTCGAACTGGGGCAGGCGTTCCACCACCCGTCCCTGGGGATCGACCACGGCGGTAATGCCATTGTTGGTGCCGCGTAGCAGCCAGCGCCCGGTTTCCAGGGCGCGCAGGCGGGTCATCTGAAAGTGTTGATGAGGGCCCGCGGAAGTGCCGAACCAGGCATCGTTGCTAATGGTCAGCAGCACGTCGGCGCCGGCGCTGCGTGCCGCCACCAGATCCGGGTACAGAATCTCATAGCAGATAAAAGGCGCGACTTCCTGGCCCAGGGCGTGCAGGTTGGGCTGGCTGGCCCGGCCCGGGGTAAAGCTGGACATGGCCAGATCGAAGAACGGGATCAGCCCGCGCAGCAGATCCTGCATGGGGACGTACTCGCCGAACGGCACCAGCTTCTGTTTGTGATAGACGCCGTTGTCGTGGTGGGTGCCCACCACGGCGATGCTGTTGTGGTAGGTCACCGGCGAGCGCGACTCATCCCGCCAGGGCAGGCCGGTGATCAGAGCGCCGCCCTTGTCCGCCACCGCTTCGCCCTCACTGTCGACGAATCCCTTGATGTCCTGATAGAACTCGATCATCGCCGACTCCGGCCAGATCACCAGGGTGCCCTCGGGCAGGCCGTCGGTCAGCCCGGCATAGATGTCCCGGGTTTCCCCGCGCATGGTCGCCAGCCATTTCAGATCCTGGGGAATGTTGCCCTGCACCAGGGCCACCGGCTGGCGCTCGCCGGACGGTCGGGTGAACTCCAACTGGCCGCCAATAATGGCCGCCACGACCGCCAACACCGACGCCGCCAGCGGGCCGAGCGCGCGCCCGCGTTGCTCGATCAGCGCCACCGCCGTGGCGGACAGCACCACCGCCGCCAGGGTTACCGCCCAGATGCCCCCCAGCGGCGCCAGCCCGGCCAGCGGCGTATCGACCAGCGCATAGCCGCTGTACAGCCACGGGAAGCCGGTGAGCAACCAGCCGCGCACCCAGTCCAGCAGCAGCCAGGCGCCGGCGAACATCAGGGCGCCGCCCCCCAACCGCCGGGTCAGCCAGAAGGTGACTCCCTGGAACAGGGCCATCAGGGCGGCGAAGGCGCCGGTGAAGGGAATCGCCATCCACAACGGCATGAAGCCGTAGTCGGTCATCGACACATGCAGCCAACTGATGCCAAAACCAAACAACCCCAGGCCATAGACCCAGCCGGTAAGCAGCGCGCGGCGCGGCGTCGGCGCCCGGCTCTGGCACCAGTAGGCCAGCGCCAGGCTGACGAACAGCAGCGGCCAGAAACCATAGGGAGCAAAGGCGAGAGGAAACAGAAGCCCGGCGATCAGGGCGAGCAGCAGGTTGAGCATGGGTGTCGGCGGTCCCGGCGCTGGATTCGGTAAGAGGGCGATGGCCCGAGGCTAGTGACGCCACGTTATACGCAAATTAAGCGTGTCATGCCACGGGACGATAGCGATGGACGGCTTGCTATTGCTATAGAAAAAATAGATAAAAGGAGCCCTTTCATTACAAAAAACGATTTGCCGGGCCCGTCCCGGTGCCGTCGGGAGACGCCCATGAACCTGAAACAACTGCACGCCCTGGTGGCGGTCTTCGAGGAAGGCAGCTTCTCCGCCGCCGCCCAGCGACTGAATATCGTGCAACCGGCGCTTAGCCAGCAAATCATTGGCCTGGAAAAGGAACTGGAGGTTCAGCTTTTCGAGCGTACCAACCGGGGCGTGGCCTCCACCCGACATGGCCAGCGGCTGGTCAACCATGCCCGCTTGATCCTTCGCCAGATGGAAATCGCCCGTAACGATCTGCGTACTTCACGGGAATCGGAACCGGCCGGTGACGTGATCATCGCTCTGCCGGTCACCGTGACCCCCTTCCTGGGGCCTGGCCTGTTGGCCTGGCTGGAGCGGCACTATCCCAAGATCAACCTTCACATCGTTGAAGGGCTCAGTTCCGAAAGTGGCCATGTGGTGGAGACCGGCAAGGTGGAATTGGGCGTCAGCCCCAACGCCGCGGAGCTGGACGACGTGGAGTCCATACCGGTGCTGCGCGAGTACTTCTATTTGATTGGCGCGCCGAATCTGGTCGGGCCGGAAACCGGTGATATCGACCTGGCCGAAGCCGCGGCCCGGCCGCTGATTCTTGGCGACCGCACACACAATATGCGTCGCGTGATCGATGAGCATGTGGTGGCCGCCGGCGCGCAACTGAACCTGCGTTTCGAACAGAACGGTCCCAAAACACTGACGTCGGTGGTGGACGAAGGCATGGCCTGCATCATTGCCAACCTGCCCATGCCGTTGATGGATAACCGTACCTACCCACGGCAGGCGCGGCGCATTACAAATCCCATGATTCAGAGGCTGATGACCGTGGCCTGGCCCCGCAAGCGGCCCTTGTCGAGACCGGCGGAGAGAGTGCGTGACGGCATGATCCGGTTGATGGTCGAAGCCGCCGAAGCGGGGCATTGGAAGGCCGATGTGGTGCTGCCTCCCGAGCAGGTTTTGGCATTAAAAAATGTGATGCCAGATATCGTGAAATAATATTTTTTTCTCCTGGATGGCCGCCGTACTCTGCGGAAGACGTGGTGGCCGCCTTGGCCTCCGTTAAAAAACCGGGCGTCATGCCCATGGAGAGCAGAATGAGACTAATAAAACACTGCGCCGCCGCCGTCCTGGCGGTGAGCACGCTTTTCACCCTTGTGTTATCCGGTACGGCGCAGGCCGCGGACTGGCCGTCCAAGCCGATTACTCTATTGGTTGGGTTTTCCGCCGGTGGCGGCGCCGATACTCTGGCCAGGCTGATGGCTCACGCGTTGGAAAAAGACCTGGGTCAGCCGGTGGTGGTCGACAATAAAGCCGGCGGTGGTGGCGTGGTAATGGCCACCTTGCTACAGCGGGCGCCCGCGGATGGCTACACCATCGGCTTTACCTCGGATTCCACCTTTGATGCTCTGCCGTTTATCGTGCGCACCGCGTACCAGCCCGACGATTTTGATTATCTGGCCACCGTCACCGAGCTGCAGAATGCCTTGGTGGCCGGCGCCAGCGCGCCGTTTTCCACCTGGGATGAGATGCTGGCCTACGCCCGTGAAGAAGGCGGTCTTACCTTTGGTTCGCTGTCGCCGATTACCACTAAATTCGCCGAGCGCTGGGCGAAGAAGGAAGGCATTAATGTACGTACGGTGCCGATCAAGGGTGGGCGGCAGATTATCACCGACGTGATGGGGCGCCACCTGGATGTGGGTTGGAGCGCCGGGGTCCATCAGGCCTATCTGAACGATAAGGGCGTCAAGGTGATTGTCGGGATGAACGACAAGCGCCTGAGCACTTCGCCGGACGTGCCGACCATTGGCGAGCATGGTTATGGGCGAAGTTATACCAGCTACTTCATGCTGGCGGCCCCCAAGGGAATTCCCTCGCCGGTGCGTGAAAAGTTGTTGGTGGCGATTCGTAAGGCCGCCACGTCGAAAGATGTGGCGAACCTGGCCGAGGAAAAGATGAAATTCCCCAATGTGGTCCTGTCCGCGGAACAGCTCACCCGCTTTATCCAGACGCAAAGCATGGAAAACAAGCGCGAATTTTCCGAACAATAACCGCGCAGTCACGAGGCAACGTCGTCATGAACGCTCGGATCGTGGATCTGTCGGCGGGGGTGCTGGTCACTCTGGCCGGCCTCTTCACCCTGTTCTATCTGATTCCCCAACACATCAGTCCAAGCCTGGGCTTTGGCCTGTCGCCACGGGCGTTTCCCTATCTTTGCGCCGCGGCGATCACGGTGTTGGGCGTGGTGCTGGTGGTCGTCAGCGCCCGGCACCGGGCCCTGGCGGAACGCCCGGCGCCGGTCAGTCGCGCGGCATTGAAGCGTCTCGTCGTGGTGCTGGCGGTACTGGTTCTGGTGCTGGCGCTAATGCAGTGGGTCGGCTTTCTCGCGGCGGCCTCGGTGGCGGTGGCGTTGCTGATGCTGTTGATGGGCGAGCGCCGCTGGTTGCCGATCGTGCTGACATCGCTGGGTTGGAGCCTGTTCCTTTGGGTTCTGTTTGATCGCGTGCTGGGCACGCCCCTGCCCTGAGGAGACCACAATGGACACGATACTCGCGGGTTTTTCCGATGCTTTCACGCTGAGCAATGTGTTGTTCGTGTTGCTGGGGATTCTGATCGGGCAACTGTTCGCCGCCGCTCCAGGCGTTGGCTCGCTGATCGCGATCACCATCGCCGTTCCCTATACCTTCTACATGAGCCCGGTGGCGGCGCTGGGATTTCTGATCGGCATCAACAAGGGCGGCACCATTGGCGGCGCGGTATCGGCGATTCTTATGAACACTCCGGGCTCCCCGGAGGCCACAGCCAGTACCTTCGACGGTTATCCAATGACGCAGCAGGGCAAGGCGCGCAAGGCTCTCAGAGCGGCGCACTTCTCGTCGGTAACCGGCGATACCCTCAGCGATCTGGTGCTGATTTTCGTGGCCGCGCCACTGTCCATGGTGGCCATGAAAATGGGGCCACCGGAAATGGCCGCGGTGATTCTGGTGGCACTGGTGATCATCGCCGGCCTGGTGGGTAACTCGATGATCAAGGGGTTGATCGCGGCCTTCCTCGGTTTGTTCATGAGCCTGGTGGGCATGGATCAGAGTACCGCGGCGGAACGGCTGACTTTCGGTATTCCGGAACTGATGGATGGCATCTCCATCACCGCGGCCGGCATCGGCGTATTGGCGTTGGGTGAGATCCTCCGGCAGATCGTATTCTCCGCCAGCCTGCCACGTCTGGACCAGAAGAACAGTGAATCGGTTAAGTCCGGCGAGCCCTTTACCTGGCAGGATTTTCGTACCATCCTGCCGACCATTCTTCGCTCCACCATGATCGGCACCATGATCGGGGCGATTCCCGGAATCGGCTCCAGCGCCGCCGGCTTTCTCGGTTATACCGCCGCCAAGCGTGCCTCGAAAAATCCGGAGCGCTTTGGCAAGGGTGAAATCCGGGGCGTGGCCGCCTCGGAGGCCGCCAACAGTTCAGTGGTCGGGGCGAATTTCATCCCGCTTCTGTCCCTGGGTATCCCGGGTAATGTGGCGGCGGCAATTATTCTTGGCGCCTTTCTGATTCACGGCATCACGCCCGGTCCGCAACTGTTCTCGGAACAGCCGCGACTGATCTACTCCCTGTTCGCGGTAATGTTGATCGGTGATCTGCTCAATCTGATCACCGGTCTTTTCACCATGGGTTTTTTCGCCCGGGTCATTCGCATTCCGCTTACCTACATCATTCCCTGCGTGGTGGTGCTGTGTATCACCGGCGTGATCGTGGCCGACAGCTTGTTCGATGCCTGGCTTTTGATTGCCATGGCGGTGGCCGGTTTCTTCATGCGCATGCTCAACTTTTCGTTTGTTACCTTCATTATCGGCTATGTGCTCGGGCCGATGTTCGAAGAGGCTTTTGGTCAGGCGATGATCATGGCCGATGGTGATCCGCTGTATCTGTTTGAGCGTCCGATCGCCTGCGTGTTTATCCTGCTTGCGGTGGTGGTGCTGGTCAGCCTTTTGCGGCAGCACCGCCGCGCGGGGCGTGCCATGGCGGTGATGAAATAATTTACCCTTTGTCTCCCTAAGGGATGGCCGGTCTCCAATGACCGGCCTTTTTTTTGAAAAAAAATAGTCGATCGATATTTTTTTGTTAAAAAGAAATGTGATGGCGAAAATCATAAAATAATATTTTTCAATGTATGTCTCCTTGGCCATGATTTTTTGAATGATTCGCCGCCGTTCCGGCGCCGCCATTCGAATAACAGGAACAGGGAGAATGCAGTGAACCTTGGTCATCTGGTGACCCGCAGTGCACGCTATTGGCCGGACCGCCCGGCGGTGGCGGACCGTCATCGCCGGGTCAGTTACCGGCAGCTCGAAGAACGTTCCAACCGGCTCGCCAATGCGCTGCTCGGCCTGGGCCTGGAGCCCGGTGACCGGGTCGCCCTCTACAGCCTCAACCGCGCGGAGCTGGTGGAGGCGGAAGTGGCCTTGTACAAGGCGGGGTTGGTCAAGGCGCCGCTGAACGCGCGTCTGTCCACCGAGGAAGCCCTTCACGTGCTTGAGGACGCCCAGGCGCGGGTGCTGATCGTCGGGCCGGAACATGCCCCGGGGATTCTTGAACGTCGCGACGACCTACCCGTCGTGGAGCGGGTGGTGGTGATCGGCGCCGATGGCGCGGAGAGCTTCGAGGCGCTGCTGGCCAAGGGTGACGCCGCGCTGCCGTCGGTCCAGGTGGATCCGGATGCGCCGGCGGTGCTGCATTACACCTCCGGTTCTTCCGGCCGCTTGAAGGCGGCGGTGCAAACGTTCAATAACCGCCTGGCGTTGGTACGCAAATCGCTGATGCTGCCGGAAGGCCGCTTCGCCAAAGATGAGGTGATTGGCCATGTCGGGCCGGTGACCCACGCCAGCGGCATGCAGATCATGCCGACGCTGACCACCGGCGGCTGCAACTACCTGATCGATCGCTTCGATATCGCCGAGCTGTTCGCCACCATTCAGCGCGAGCGCATTACCCGTTTCTTCGCGGTGCCGACCATGCTGTACCGGTTGATCGACAGCGGTCTGGCCGGCGAGTACGACCTCTCCAGCCTGCGTCGCATCACCTACGGCGCGGCGCCGATGGCGCCGTCCCGGTTGCGCGAAGCCATGGACGTGTTCGGGCCGATCTTCACCCAGGGCTACGGCGCCGGCGAGACTACTTCGACCATCTCCATCCTGACCCTGGAAGATCACCTGCGCGGTCTGCGCGACAAGCCGGAGCTGCTCAGCTCCTGCGGACGCCCCTATGGCGAGTCCGAGGTGATCATCGCCGACGACGACGGCAATCCGCTGCCCGATGGCGAGGCCGGTGAAATCCTGGTGCGCGGGCCGGACGTGATGCAGGGCTACTGGAACGCCCCGGACCTGACCGAGGAAGTGGTCAAGGACGGCTGGTACCACACCGGTGACGTGGCGCGCCGGGACGAGGAAGGCTTCCTTTACATCATCGATCGCAAGAAGGACATGATCATTTCCGGCGGCTTCAACATCTACCCGGCGGAGATCGAAACCGTTCTGTTCCGCCACCCGACGGTAGCGGAGTGCTGCGTGGTCGGCGCGCCGGACGCGGAGTGGGGCGAGCAGGTGATCGCCTTCGTGGTGTGCCGGCCCGGCGAGACGGCGGACGAAGCCACTCTGGTCGACTATTGCGCCGAGCACCTGGCCAGTTTCAAGAAGCCTCGTCACGTGCGTTTTGTCGATGAGCTTCCCAAGAACCCCAACGGGAAGGTGGCCCGGCGCCTGGTGCGCGACACCTTCTGGAAGGATCACGACCGTCAGGTCGGCTGATCCCCGTCCGCGCTAACAGGAGCATCATCATGTACGAACGCTTCACCGCCAGTGAAAACGGCGAACGGGTGCGCGCCGAGGCCCGCGATTTCATCGACAACTATCTTAAGCCGCTGGAAGCGGAGCACGATATCGGCTTCGAAAGCGAGCCGTCCATGGAACTGCTGCGGGGAATCTGGAAGGCATCCCGGGACGCCGGCCTGTACGGTGCTCAACTGCCCGAGGCTCAGGGCGGCCGTGGCCTGAGCGTTTATGACCAGTGCCTGCTCAAGGAAGACGTGGCCGCCTCCGGCGCCAAGCTGTCCGCGCACGTATTGGGCGAGCTGGGTGGCCCGGGCCGGGTCGGGCATTTGTTCCATATCGCCACGCCCGGACAGATGGAAAGTCATCTGCTGCCGGTGATTCGCGCCGAGCGCACCGTGTGCTTCGCGCTCACCGAACCGGACGCGGGCTCCGATGCCAGCAACCTGAGCACGCGGGCGGTTCGAGATGGCGACCACTACGTGCTCAACGGCCTCAAGCGTTATATCTCCGGGGCGCCCTACGCGGACTTCGCCATCCTGATGGCGGTCACCAACGGGAGCGCCGGTGCCCGGGGCGTGACCGCTTTCCTGGTCGATTTCGACCGCCCCGGGGTCACCGTCAGTTCGGACTACACCCCGATTTCCGGCAAGAACCAGCACGCCGATATCCGCCTGGAGGACGTGCGCATTCCCGCCACCCAGGTGCTCGGCGAGGAAGGACAGGGGTTCCGGCTCGGTATGTCGCGGATCACCGTGAACCGGCTGTTGCATTGCCCGACCATGACCGGTCTGGCGATCCAGTCCCTGGACGCCTCCGCCCGCTACGCCACCCGGCGCCGCCAGTTCGGCCAGCCCATCGCCGGTTTCCAGGCGATCCAGCACACCCTGGCGGACATGGCCACCGAACTGCACGCCGCCCGCTGCCTGATGCTGGACGTGGCGCGCCGCATCGACCGGGGCGAGGACACCCGCGAGGCGTCGGCGATGAGCAAGCTGTTCTGCTCCGAAAAGGCCTTCGCCATCGCCGACCGCGCCATTCAGGTGCACGGCGGCGTGGGCTTGATGCAGGGCAGCACCGTGGAGTGGGTGTTCCGGATGCTACGCATGTATCGGATCGTTACCGGCACCAGCGAGATCCAGCGCAACACCATCGCCAAGGGCTATCTGAAGCGCTACGCCGACGAGGGCCAATCGTCATGAACCGGCCGTTGGCGGGCACCACGGTGGTGGAACTGGCCGGGCTGCTGCCCGGCCCTCACGCCGGCCTGCTGCTGGCGCAGCTGGGCGCCGAGGTGATCAAGGTGGAACGCGCCGACGGCGGCGACGGCACCCGGGCACTGGGTGAGCGCGTTTTCGCCACCTATAACCGGGGCAAACGCTCCATCGCCGTGGACCTTAAAACGGAGCAGGGCGTGGACACCGTGCGTGCCCTGTTCGAGCGGGCCGACGTGGTGCTGGAAGGGTTTCGCCCCGGCGTTGCCGAGCGTCTGGGTATCGGTTGGCCTCAGGCGCGGGCCCTTAACCCGAAGCTGGTGTATTGCTCGATCAGCAGCTTCGGCCAGGATGGCCCTTATCGGGACCGCACCGCCCACGATCTTAACTGCCTGTCCCTGGCCGGCTATTTCGCGGCGCCCTCCCAGGTGGAGGATCGCATCGCCCGGCCCAAGGTGCGGCTGGCCGATTACGCCGCCGCCATGCACGCCACCCTGGGCGTGGTGCAGGCGCTGATGACGGTGCGGCTGGGCGGCAAGGGATGCCATCTGGACGTGGCGATCCAGGAATCGATCAGTGCCTGGTGTTTGCCCCATGCCCTGGCGGTGCGTGATGGCCAGCCCGGCGATATGGAGCACACCGGGGCGGTGATGCCCGATAACGACCTGTTTCGCTGCGCTGATGGATTGTGGCTGAGCCTGGGTATTTTCGAGAACCGCTATTGGGGCCAGCTCGCCGATCTGTTCGGTGATTGCTGCGCGGCGTTACGCGAGCCGGCCCTGCGTCGCAGGGCCGAGCGCATGGCCCGCAAGCGCGAGGTCCATGGTTTGCTGAAGACGCTGTTCGCCGGCCAGCCCCGGGGTCATTGGGCGCGCGCCCTGGATACCACCGATATTCCCTGGGCGCCGGTCTACGAACGGGACCAGGCCCTGGGCGACCCGCAACTGGTTCACCGGCAACTGACCGGGCCGCTGAACGGCGGCGACGGAACGGACCTGCGTCTGCCCATGCTGATCGACGGCCAGGCGCTGTGGTCGCCCCGGCCGGCGCCGGGGCTGGGCGAGCACACCGAGGAGATCCTGGCTGAACTGAATTCGTGAATCCGGCCCGGCGGCGCCGCCAAGCCGTCCTTTGTTACCCGAACCGCTTTCCGCGTGGTGCCCCGATGCGCCGCCCCGGGCAAGTCGTGTTCATAAAACCAAGAACGGAAAAATCTGGAGAGTTAAATGAAAACAAAAATCATACTGGCGCTGCCGGTTCTCGTTGCCGGCCTGACGCCGATGTGGGCCAGCGCTTTACCGGTGGCGGATGAAAAGCTGGAAATCTACGGCGCGCTGCGTCTGTCCGTGGACTACGCCGATTCGGACCTGGGCGACACACCGGAAAACCCTTCCGCCGGTCTGGTCGACGGCGGCCACAGTGTGTCCACCAACACCTCGCTGATCGGTTTTCGTGGACGTTACGGGCTTGGTGAGGGCTACGACCTGGTCTGGCAACTGGAACAGAACATCGACCCGGACTCACCCCGTGACCGTGGGCTGGGTAATCGGGATACCTTCGCCGGGTTTGATACACCGGCGGGGCTGTTCCGTTTTGGCATCATGGACACGCCCTACAAACGCAACGGTATCGTGCTGAGCCGCTTTACCACCACCGCGGCGGACCCCCAGGCGATTCTGGGTCGCGGCGGCGGCGGCAACCAGCGCCTTAGCCTGCGCGCGGAGAACTCGATTCGCTGGGATCGGAAGTTCCTCGACAAGCGCCTGGCGCTGGCACTGCAATACGGCGCCGGTCAGGAGGATACCGACGGCGTCACCGACAATAATGACTCCAGTATGTGGAGCGGTTCCGTCACCTGGCGGCAGGGCGGCCTGAGCGCCGGGGTAGGGTACTCGGATTGGTCGGAGCTGTACGCCGACGGCGACGTCAGCGGCCTGAATGGCGGCCTCAACTACCGTTTCGGCACGGTCACCGTGGGCGCCGTGTTCGACCGGCTGGAGGCCGACGAGGTGGCATACCTGAACCGGGACGCCTGGGGCGGTTTCGTGACCTGGGATATGCGCCGGGACATCACCCTGGGCGCTCAGTGGATGCATGCCGACGAATCCGACGCCGGTGACGATGAGGCCGATCAATACAGTCTGGTGGGCACCTGGCACGCGGCGCCTGCCCTGGATCTGTACCTGGCGGCCACCACCACGGTGAACCAGGGCGACAGCGGCCTCTACCGCAGCGCGGACTACGCCCACGGCGACCGGGTCAACACGGTGCCCGGCGGTGATCCGAAAGTGCTGTCCCTGGGGATGGCGTTCAAGTTCTGAGTAAACCGATCCGCGACCGGCGTCAGTCGCCGCCGGTCGCGTCGTCCGCCTCTGTCGGCGTGACCCGCAACAGGCGGATGGTGCGGCCGTCGGCGCTCAGCACGGTAAAGCGGAAGCCGCCCATTTCCACCGCTTCTTCCCGTTGCGGCAAGTGGCCGAAGCGCTGCATCACCAGGCCGCCGATGGTGTCGAACTCGTCGTCGCTGAAGCCGGTCTTGAAGTGTTCGTTGAATTCGTCGATCGGGGTCAACGCCTTGACGGTGTAGTCGTCGCCTTCCAGATCCTTGATCAGGTAGTCGTCGTCCTCGATGTCGTGCTCGTCCTCGATTTCCCCGACGATCTGTTCCAGCACGTCCTCGATGGTCACCAGGCCGGCGACGCCGCCGTATTCGTTGACCACGATGGCCATGTGGTTCTTGGTGATGCGGAATTCCCTCAGCAGCGAGTCCAGGCGTTTGGATTCCGGCACCACCATGGCCGAGCGCACATGGTCCTTGATCGAGAAGCGCTCCATTTTCACCGGTTCCAGAATCAGCGCCAGCAGGTCCTTGGCCAGCAGGATACCGATGATTTCGTCCGGGTCCTCGCCGAGCACCGGGAAGCGCGAGTGGGCGCAGTCGATGATGGTGGGCAGGAAGTCGCGCGGGTCGTCGGAGGCGCGGATGCTCACCATCTGGGAGCGGGGAATGAGGATTTCGCGCACCTGCATATCGGAGACGCAGATGGCGCCTTCAATGATGCCCAGGGTGTCGCCGTCGATGATGTCGCCGTCGCGCATGGAGCGCATCAGCGCCAGTAATTCTTCCCGGGAGCCGGGGGTGGAAGTGAAGAACTGGCCGACGCGCTCCAACCAACTTCGGCCAGCGGCGTTATCGGGGTAATCGTCCGACATCAGGGGTCGAGCTCCATGATTGCGTTGGAAGTCTGGTACGGGTCCGGGTAGCCCAGCTCGGCGAGGGCGCGGACTTCCAGGGCCTCCATGACCTCCGCGTCGCCATCGTCGATGTGGTCGTAGCCAAGCAGATGCAGAACGCCGTGGGTGACCATATGGGCCCAGTGGGCGTCCAGGGCTTTGTCCTGTTCGGCGGCTTCGCGGCGCACCACCGGGGCGCTGATCACGATGTCGCCAAGCAGTGGGTCGAAGGCGTCCTCGGGAAGGCCTTCGGGTGCCTCAAAGGGAAAGGAAAGCACGTTGGTGGGCTTGTCCTTGCCCCGGAACTCACGGTTGAGGGCGCGGATCTCGTCGTCGTCCACCACTCGCACGGTGATGTCGCCGATCACGCCGCCGGCCACTTCGGTGGCTTTCAGCGCCCAGGTCCGCAAGTCGGATTCGTCGGGGGCGTCCGGGGCGTCGCTGGCCCACTGGACCTCAACGCTGGGTGTCGGTATCCCGCTCATGACGGTCGTAGGCCTCTACTATGCGTTGCACCAGCGGGTGGCGGACCACGTCGCGGCTGTCGAAACGGGTGACGCCGATCTCGGTCTCGCCGTCCAGCACGTCCAGGGCGTTGACCAGCCCGGAGCGCTGATGGCGGGGCAGATCCACCTGGGTCACGTCGCCGGTGATCACCGCCTTGGAACCGAAGCCGATGCGGGTCAGGAACATTTTCATCTGCTCCGGCGTGGTGTTCTGCGCCTCGTCCAGAATCACGAAGCTGTTGTTCAGGGTGCGCCCGCGCATATAGGCCAGCGGCGCCACCTCGATCACCATGCGGTCCATCAGCTTGGCCACCTTCTCGAAGCCGAGCATCTCATAGAGGGCGTCGTAGAGCGGTCGCAGGTAAGGGTCGATTTTCTCCGCCAGGTCGCCGGGCAGAAAGCCCAGCTTCTCGCCGGCTTCCACCGCCGGGCGCACCAGCAGGATGCGCTGCACCTCGGCTTTTTCCAGAGCGTCCACCGCGCAGGCCACCGCCAGCCAGGTCTTGCCGGTGCCGGCCGGGCCGATGCCGAAATTGATGTCGAAGCGGCGCACCTTCTTGACGTATTCCCGCTGATGGCCGCCACGTGGCTTGATGCGCGCGTGCTTGGTGCGGATCACCACCTCGTCGCTGGGGAAGGCCACGGTGTTGTCCACCTTTTCCGCCAGCTCGGATTGCTGCAACTGCAGATGCACCATTTCCGGGGTCAGGTCGTCCACCTCGGCGGTCTGCGCGTAAAGATCGTTGAGCACCGTAGAGGCCGCCGCCACCGCCCGGGAATCGCCGGACAGATGGAAGACGTTGCCCCGGTTACGGATCTCGACGCTGAGGCGCTGGGCGATCTGCTTGATGTGCTCGTCCAGGCGCCCGCAGAGGCTGGCCAGACGGCGGGAGTCGTAGGGTTCGAGACTGACTTGCTGAGAAGCGGCTGGTGTGTCCAAAGTCGGGAAAATTGGCCCTTGGGGCTGTTGTGAATGCGTTCAGGATACTCCGAAGCCCTGCTCCGGGAAACCCTCCTGCGCGCACTCTAGCCCGCCCCCGGGGGGTGGGTAAAGGGCCGGCGGGCCGGGTGTTCAGCCGGGCCGCACCCGGGGGCCCAGGTCGCCGTCGCAGGTGACCGTCTGCAGGACCCGGGGCAGCAGGTAGAGGGTGTCGTCCCGGCGCGGCGAGAGCGCCTGCCAGGTGTCCCGGTCCAGTTCCACCTCCAGCACCCGGTCGCCCCAGCCCTGGGGCGTCAGTTCCAGGGTCACGGTGCCGCCGAACACGCTGCGGGCGGTCAGCTTCACCGGCAGGTGGGCGTGCTCGTCCGGGGCCGGGGCCAGGCCCGCCTCGTGGGGGCGCAGATACAGGGTCAGGGCGCCGTCCGGGCAGGCGCCGTGGGTGTCCAGGCGCAGCCGGGCGTCGCCGGCGCGCCAGGTGGTGCCGTCGTAGGTGCCCTCCAGCGCGTTGATATGGCCGAGGAAATCGAACACGAAGCGGCTGGCCGGGTGCTCGTAGACTTCCAGCGGCGAGCCCACCTGCTCCACCCGGCCCTGACTCATCACCACCACCTGGTCGGAGACCTCCATGGCCTCTTCCTGGTCGTGGGTAACGAACAGGCTGGTCACGTCGATCTGTTCGTGCAGGTGGCGCAGCCAGCGGCGCAGTTCCTTGCGCACCTTGGCGTCCAGGGCGCCGAACGGTTCGTCGAGCAGCAGTACCTCGGGTTTCAGCGCCAGGGCCCGGGCCAGGGCGACGCGCTGTTTCTGGCCACCGGACAGTTGCGCCGGGTAGCGGCCGGCCATGGTGTCCATCTGCACCAGTTCCAGCAGCTCGCGGACCCGCGCGCGAATGGCGTCCCGGGGCGGGCGCTCGGCGCGCGGCAGCATACGCAGGCCAAAGGCCACGTTGTCGGCCACGGTCAGATGCCGGAACAGGGCGTACTGCTGAAACACGAAGCCCACCCGGCGGCGGCGCGCGTCCAGGGTGGTGACGTCGCGGTCGTGGAAAAACACCCGGCCCCGGTCCGGGGTTTCCAGGCCGGCGATGATGCGCAGCAAGGTGGTCTTGCCGGACCCGGACGGGCCCAGCAGGCCCACCAGGCCGCCTCGCGCCACGTCCAGGCTGATGTCCTCAAGCGCGGTGAAGGCGCCGAAGGTCTTGCGGATCGATTCGACTCGGATACTCACGGGGTGGTCTCCTGGGCGGCGTCGAGTTTATGGTGCTGGCGCCATTCCAGCACCGTCTTGAGCAGCAGGGTGACCAGGGCCATGGCGGCCAGCAGGCCGGCGGCGGTGAACGCGCCCACGCTGTTGTAGTCCTCGTTGAGCATCTGGATCAGCAGCGGCAGGGTCAGGGTCTCGCCCCGGATCAGCCCGGACACCACGCTCACCGCGCCGAATTCGCCCACCGCCCGGGCGTTGGTCAGCACCACGCCGTAGAGCAGGGCCCAGCGAATCTTGGGCAGTGTCACGTACCAGAAGGTTTGCCAGCCGGAGGCACCCAGCAGCACCGCCGCTTCCTCCTCCTCGGTGCCCTGGGACTGCATCAGTGGAATCAGCACCCGGGCTACATAGGGGCAGGTGACGAACACGGTCACCATGACCATGCCCGGCAGGGCGAACATCAACTGCACGCCCAGGGTGTCGTCCAGCCACTTGCCGAAGGCGCTTTGCCCGCCGTACACCACCAGGTAGCACAGGCCGGCCACCACCGGGGACATGGCGAAGGGGATGTCGATCAGGGTGGTGAGCAGTTTACGGCCACGGAATTCGTAGCGGGTCACGCACCAGGCCAGCAGCACGCCAAACACCAGATTCACCGGCACCGTGATCAGCGCCACCACCAGGGTCAGCTTGATGGCGGCGATCATATCGGTGCTGGTCAGGTTGTCGGCCACCACCGTGGCGCCCTGGGAGAACGCCTGGACGGCGATCAGCACCAGCGGCAGCACCAGCAGCACCACCACGGCGCCCAGGGCGGCCAGAATCAGGGCCCATTGGTGCCAGTATCGAGGCATGCGCGCGCGGCTCCGTATTCGGGGAAAAAAACAGGGCCCCGATTCTATATTCCGGAACGGCAAAATAAAGCGCTGTTTTAGATCCTTTCGGCATCGCGTTAGATCGGCGGCTACCCGGACACCACCTTTTCTTACTTTCGCTTACATCCGTGGCGCCGGCCCATGGGTATCACCAATGGGACCCAGACGGTCCCGCGCGGGCTCCAGGCCCGACCGATACCGACTCAAGGAGAAAGGCATGAACGCGAAAGGCAAAGGTTTGTGGTGGATTTCGCCGTTGGCGATGGCGGTGGCTCTGGCCGCCTGTGGCGGCGACAGTGACAACGACCGCCCGGCCAGTGGTGATGATGGCGATGGCTTCCAGGCCGCGCCCCTGCTGGTGATGCACAACGGTGGCGGCATCGTGGGGCACATCGACCGGCTGGATGGCGACCTGAACGTGGTCGCCTCCTTCAACGCGGACGCCAACGAAGGCATCGCCCTGGATCTGCTGGGCAACCTGTATGCCGCCGATGACAGCGCCGGTGCTCCGAGCCGGCTGCAAGTCCTGCGCATGATCGCCGATCGCCAGGACGGTTCCAGCCCCAACGCCGCTCTGGACCGGGATTTCGAGGCCACCGGCTCGATGACCCTGAAAGGCATCGCCCTTGCCCATGAGGCGGGCCTGGTGATGGCCGCCAACATGGGCGGCAACAGCATCGAAGTGTACGGCACCGCCGCTGGCGCCGGCGCCACGCCGCTGGCCAGCACCGCCCTGTCCGGCAATGCCTGGGACCTGGCCTACGATGAGGCCGCGGACCGGGTGTTCCTGGCCATGACCAACGGTACCGTGATCGTCATCGACGACTATGTGAGCGGTGGTTTCCTGGGCACGCCTTCGCGCACCCTCACCCCGGACAGCGCCGGTGCCGTCTCCAACATTCACGGCATTGCCTACCGGGCCGACACCGATACCCTGGTGATCACCGACGTGGGCGACGCCGGCATCGCCGATGATGGCCGTCTCTACGTGATCGAAAACGCCGCCAGCGCCGACGGCACCGTGACCCCGTCCCGCACGCTGGCCGGCCCGGCCACTACCCTGGGCAACCCGGTGGATCTGATTCTGGACGGCGACACCGCCTACATCGCGGAGAAATCCAATGACGCGGTGCTGATTTACCGGAACGTCTTCACCGGCGGTTCCGGCGACCTGGCCCCGGATTTCAGCGTGGACAGCGTCAAACCGGAGTCCCTGGCTTTGCTGGTGGAGCCGGACGAGCGGGCGGATCTGTCCGACATCGACACCACCGGCACCACCTTCACCGGCGTGGCGGTGACCAGCAACCCGCCGGCCGCCCCCACCGACCCGGACGTAGTGATCCTGGACACCGGCCTGACCAGCCAGCAGCGTGGTTTCATCACCGCCCAGGACCGTGAAAGCCTGGCGTTCAACCAGGTGGGCGATGCCTACGTGACCTACGACACCGGCCTGGCCGTGATCAACCGTCTGGCCACCGGCCGTGACGGCGAAACCGCCAGCCCAAGCCGCGATCGCACCATCGAAGGCGCCAACACCGGCCTGTCCTCACCGAAGGGCTTCGACGTGGCCGACGGGCCCGGCTGGGTGCTGGTCACCGACCAGGGCGACCCGGCGGTGCGGGTGTTCGGCGGCCAGGCCGATGGCGACGTGGCGCCGCTGTTCACGACAACCCTGAGCGTGGCGCCCTGGGATCTGGATTATGACCCGGATGGCGACCGTCTCTATGTGGCCCTCACCGACGGCACCGTGGCGGTGTTCGATGATTACAGCGACACGCGCGGCGCCGCCGGCCCGGACCGCACCATCACCCCCGCCGAGGGCGGCACCGCCTTCGCCGCGCCCACCAACCTGCACGGCATCGTCCATGTAGCGGCCAGCGACCAGTTGATCCTGTCCGACGTGGGTAGCGGCGCCAACCCCACCGACGGCAAGCTCTACGTACTGGATAACGCCGCCAGCGCCGACGGCCTCACCAATGTGTCGGTGCGCATCGACGACAACGACAACAACGCCGTGGGCAACACCCTGCTCGGCAACCCGGTGGACATCGCCTTCGACGGCCAGCATCTGTACGTGGCCGAGAAGTCCCAGGGCAAGGTACTGCGTTTCGACAACATCCTGGACTCCGCCGGCGGTGACGTGGCGCCGTCACTGAGCTACGACCAGGCGTCGCCGGAATCGGTATCGCTGATCGCCGACTATCTGGGCCGCGCGCCGGAGTAAGCGCCGGGCGGGCCGTTTCGGCGGCCCGCTTGCCCCGCGCGTTGACAGTGTCTTCTCGTGCCGGCGGTCAGGATCGCGTGATACACCCCACCGTGATGCTCACGCCCCGGAAGCTGGCCATGGACGACGATCAACAACGGCAACAGGAACAAGGCGACGCCCTGATGCTGGCCTGCGCCGGCGGCGATGGCGCCGCGTTCCAGCGACTTTATTCCATCGAGGCACCGCGCATGCTGGCCCTGGCCCGCCGTTTCACCGGCGAGTCGGCGGCGGCGGAGGACGCGGTGCAGGACACCTTCGTCCAGGTCTGGCGCAACGCCCATCGCTTCCGGCGGGAGCGGGGCAGCGCCCGGGCCTGGCTCTACAGCCTGTTACGCTATCGGCTGATCAATCAACAGCGGCGTGGACGGCCCGCCGATCATCAGGCGTTGCCCGGCGACGACTGGCCGGACCCGGGCCTTTCCCCGGAGCAGTGTTCCCTGGAGGCGGACCGCGACCGGCGGCTGCGGGATTGCCTGCAAGGCTTGCGGGGCGATCGCCGGCGACCGATTCTGATGGCGTTCTATCATGGCTTTACCTATGAGCAGATCGCGGAAAGCCTGGCGGTGCCCCTGGGCACCATCAAAAGCCGGGTGCGATCCGGCCTGAAAGGCCTTCAGGAGTGTCTGCGGCTATGATTCCCCAGGATCAGGAAGAGCGTCGCCTGCTGATCGCCGAGTACGTGCTCGGCCTGCATCGCGGTGAGCGGGCGGTGGAGATCGAGCGCTGGCTGGCGGAGGACGAGGACGCCGGGCGGCTCGCCCGGCACTGGCGTGAGCATTGGCTGGGCGCCGCCGATCTTCTGCCGGCGCGGCGCCCGCCGGCCCGGCTGTGGCGGCGGGTGGCCCGGGAAACCGGCCTGTCCCGGCCCTGGTGGCACGCCGGCTGGGCCAGCGTGTCGGTGTGGCGCACGGTGAGCGCCGCCCTGCTGGTGGCGGTGGTGCTGCTGCTCGGGCCGCTGCGCCAGCCGGCGCCGATCTACACCGTGGTGCTGCAGGCGCCCGGCGAATCGGCCCGCCCGGGCTGGCGGGTGACCGTCTCCGACGGTGGCGATCTGCGGCTCACGCCGCTGGTGGAAGGGCAATACGCCGCGGACCGCAGCGTGCAGTTCTGGACCCTGGAAAACGAAGCCCCGGGGCCCCGTTCGCTGGGCCTGGTGGAGCCGGGCCGGAGTCTGGTGATTCCGGCCAGCCAGGTGGGGAGCGTGGAAAGCGGCCAGCTGTTCGAGCTGACCCTGGAACCGCAAGGCGGCTCGCCCAAGGACCGCCCCACCGGGCCGGTGTTGTTCATCGGACGGGCGGTGGAGATATAGAAGATAGCTGCAGCTTGCAGCTTGCATCGCGGCTAAAGCCGCTCCTACATGGATTAGCCGTTGCAGGAGCGGCTTCAGCCGCGATCAGCCCCCCTGCCAGCGCTTGATCAACCGCCCCTGCACCACCTGAATGCCGAACAGCAGCACCAGGGAGGCACCGAGGATCACCGAGGCCAGGGCGCTGGCGGCGGCGAAGTCGTACTCCTCCAGGCGGATGTTCACCAGCAGCGAGATGATCTCGGTCTCGAACGGCATGTTGCCGGCGATAAAGATCACCGCCCCGTACTCGCCCAGGCTGCGGGTAAAGGCGAGGGCGGTGCCGGTGAGCAGCGCCGGCATCAGTTGCGCCAGTACCACCTTGAAGAACGACGCCATCGGCGAGGCGCCGAGGGTGGCGGCGGCTTCTTCCACGTCCGGCGTCAGGTCTTCCAGCACCGGCTGCACCGCGCGCACCACGAACGGCAGGCTGGTGAAGCTCATCGCGATCATGATGCCCAGCGGCGTATACGCCACCGGGATGCCGATCGCCTCGAACCACTGCCCCAGCCAGCCGTTGGCGGCGAACAGCGCCGACAGGGTCAGGCCGGCAACGGCGGTGGGCAGGGCGAAGGGCAGGTCCACCAGGGCGTCCATGATGCGCCGCCCGGGGAAGCGGTAACGCACCAGCACCCAGGCCAGCAGCATGCCGACCACGGCGTTGATCAGGCTGGCGCCGGCGGCGGCCAGGATGGTCACCTTGAAACTGGCCAGGCTGCGCGGATCGCTGATCACCGACCAGTAGCGGTCCCAGGTCATGTCGCTGACGTGCAGCACCAGCCCGGACAGCGGCACCAGAATCACCAGACACACGAAAAACACGCTCAGCGCGAAGCTGAGCGTGAAGCCGGGCAGAACCGAGTGTCGGGTGCGGAGAACGGCCAACTAGCGCAGACTCCGTGCCTTGGCCTGCAGCTTGTCGAGCTCGCCACCGGAGGCGAAGTGGGTGTCCTGGGCTTCGGCCCAGGAGCCGAAGTAGTCCTCCACCTTGAGCAGCTTCACCGGCGGGAACTGGTCCTCGGTGGCCTTCACCACGTCCGGATGGTGGACCCGGTAGTTGAAGGTGGTGAGCAGCTGCTGGATGTTCTTACTGTACAGGTATTCCAGGTATTCGGTGGCGACCTCGCGGGTGCCGCGCTTGTCGACCACCTTGTCCACCACGGTGACCGGGAATTCCGCCAGCACGGACGTCTTGGGCACCACCACCTCGTAGTCACCGGTGCCGTACTGCTTGCGGATGTTGTTCACCTCGGATTCGAAGCTGATCAGCACGTCGCCGATCTCGCGCTCGGCGAAGGTCACGGTGGCGCCGCGGCCGCCGGAATCAAACACCGCCACGTTGGCCAGGAAGTGGGCCATGTAGTCGCGGATTTTTGCCTCATCGCCGTCAAAGCGCTCCTCGGCGGCCATCCAGGCGGCCAGGTAGGTGTAGCGACCGTTGCCGGAGGTCTTGGGGTTCGGGAACACCACGTCCACCCCGTCCTTCGCCAGGTCGTCCCAGCCCTGGATGTTCTTGGGGTTGCCCTTGCGCACCAGGAAGGCGGTGGTGGAGTAGTAGGGGCTGGAATTGTTCGGCAGCCGGGTGTTCCAGTCCTCGGGAATCAGGCTGCCCTTGTCGTGCAGCACGTTCACGTCGGTAACCTGGTTGAAGGTCACCACGTCCGCGTCCAGCCCCTGGAGGATGGCGCGGGCCTGTTTGGAGGAACCGGCGTGGGACTGCTTGATGGTGATGTCCTCACCGGTTTTTTCCTTCCAGTGGGCCTGGAACTCGGGGTTGTAGGCCTGGAACAGCTCCCGGGCGATGTCGTAGGAACTGTTGAGGATGGTCTGCTGGGCACCGGCCAGTGAGGCCACTGAAAGCAGAGCGGCGGTCAGCCAAACACGCATTGTCGGGCTCCTTGCGGATGAATTCGGAATTGGCGCTCAGTGTATATAACGGCAGGTTTAAATAAAGCGCCTGCTTAAACGGATTTGGAATTTGGATATGAGCGGGGGACGCCCGGCCGGATGTTGTTGTAGGAGCGACTAAAGCGGAGTGCCGCCCAGTCGCTCCTACAGCATAAACAAGGCCTTCAGCCCGCTTCGGAAAACGCCTTCAACCCGCCGCGCAGGGAGTTGGGCAGCGCTTCCAGGATCTCCACGTCGACGAAATCGCCGATCAGATCAATGTCGTCGCAGGCGAAGTTCACCACCCGGTTGTTCTCGGTGCGGCCCTTGAGCTGGCCCGGGTCCTTCTTGGAGAAGCCATCCACCAGAATGCGCTGGGTGGTGCCCACCATCTTGCGCGAGATATCCAGGGCGTTTTGCTGGATGCGCTGCTGCAGAATGCGCAGGCGCTCCTTCTTCACGTCCAGGGGCACGTCGTCGGGGAGATCCGCCGCCGGGGTGCCGGGGCGGGCGCTGTAGATGAAGCTGAAGGAGTGGTCGAAGCCGATATCGCCGATCAGGTTCATGGTGGCCTCGAAATCGGCGTCGGTCTCCCCCGGGAAGCCGATGATGAAATCCGAGCTGTAGGAAATGTCCGGGCGGATGCGCCGCAGCTTGCGCAGCTTGGACTTGTACTCCAGCACCGTATGGTTGCGCTTCATCATCGCCAGAATACGGTCGGAACCGGACTGCACCGGCAGGTGCAGGTGGCTGACCAGCTCCGGCACCTCCTCGTAGACCTGGATCAGGGCGTCGGAGAACTCCACCGGATGGCTGGTGGTATAGCGGATGCGGTCGATGCCGTCGATGTCGCGCAGCAGCAGGATCAGGTCGGCCAGATCCAGCACCTCGCCGTTGGCGCCCTGGCCCCGGTAAGCGTTCACGTTCTGGCCCAGCAGGTTGATCTCGCGCACGCCCATGTCGGCCAGGTGGCGCACTTCGTCGAGCACCGGTTGCACCGGGCGGCTCACTTCCTCGCCACGGGTGTAGGGCACCACGCAGAAGGTACAGTACTTGGAGCAGCCTTCCATGATCGAGACGAAGGCGCTGGGGCCGTCCACGCTGGGCTCGGGCAGGTTGTCGAACTTCTCGATCTCCGGGAAGGTCACATCGATGGCCAGCGACCGGGTGGTGGATGCCTGGGTGATCAGACCCGGCAGGCGGTGCAGGGTCTGAGGGCCGAACACCACGTCCACATAGGGCGCGCGCTCGCGGATCGCCTCGCCTTCCTGGCTGGCCACGCAGCCGCCGACGCCGATCACCAGGTCCGGATTGCGGTCCTTCAGGCGCTTCCAGCGGCCCAGCTGATGGAATACCTTCTCCTGGGCTTTTTCGCGGATCGAGCAGGTGTTGAGCAACAACACATCCGCTTCTTCCGGATTGTCGGTGGGCTCCAGGCCGTGGGTCGACTCCAGCAAATCCACCATGCGGGTGGAGTCGTACTCGTTCATCTGGCAGCCGTGGGTCTGGATAAACAGCTTGCGTGCCATGGGGGAGACCGTCGATCGATTGGAAAATGGGCGCCGATTGTACCGCCGGCGAGGGCAAACTGCGAACCCCGACCGTGGCAAAACGCCGCACCGCGCCCCTGGGCGGGGCCCGCCCCGCCGGGGTATCATCCGGCGCCGCCGTCATGATTCCGGAGCCCCCCATGACTTTCCCCCGTGCCCTGGCGGGCCGGCTCGGCCCGCTGGTCCTGTTGCTGGCCCTGGCCGGCTGCGCCGAACCCCGCGAGGAGTTGCCGGTGAACACCCGCCTGGGCGGGGATTTCACCCTCACCGATCATAACGGCGGGGCGTTCCGCCTGGCCGACCAGCGAGGCCGGGTGGTGCTGATGTTCTTCGGCTATACCCATTGCCCCGATATCTGCCCGGCGACCCTGGCGCGGGTCTCCCAGGTGTACCGCAACCTGCGCGACGCCGGTGACGCCGACCGCGTGCAGCCGTTGTTCATCACCTTCGACCCGGCCCGTGATACCCCCGAGCACCTGCGTGAGTACGTGCCCTGGTTCAAGGCCAACGTGATCGGCTTGACCGGCGGCGAGGCGGAGATCCGCGCGGTGGCGGAACAGTATGGGGTGGTGTTCCTGAAATCCGGCGAAGGTGAGCCGGAGTACGACTTCACCCACAGTGACTACGTTTACCTGCTGGACCAGCAGGGGCGGGTGCGCAAGCTGTACCCGTCGGACTTCAATATCGATGAGGTGACCGATGATGTACAAAGCCTTCTTTAACGGCGTGGCGGGTGCCGCCCTGCTGGCCCTGGCGGGCGCCGCGTCCGCCGACGGTGATCTGGTGCTGGAAAAAGCCTGGCTGCGCGCGGTACCGCCGGTATCGCCGACCATGGCCGGTTATTTCACCCTGCGCAACGACGGGGACCGGGCGGTGGAACTCAAGGGCGCCAAAACCGACATCGCCGGCATGGCCATGCTGCACGACACCGAAACCACCGACGATGGCCAGGCGCGCATGGTCCACCTCAGTGGCATCACCCTGGAGCCCGGCGATCAGGCCACGTTCGCGCCGGGCGGCAAGCACCTGATGCTGATGAAGGTCGCCGAGATCCCGGAAGCCGGTGAGCAGGTGGAAATCTGCCTCACCTTCAGCGACCACGACGATCTCTGCGCCGACTTCCCGGTGCTCCGCGACGCGCCCTGAGCTTCGCGATTTCTCTCGGCGGTTCTTGCCGTTCGCCCGCGGCCACGGTCGCGGGCCTGTATTTCCATTGGCCTCGGCGCGCCCGTTCTAAGCATCCCTTACCGCTGACAGCGGCTGTCCATGCATGGCTCGGATGCGCCGCCTACCCGAGGGCCGATGAAAAGCGCCAAGGCGCGCCACCCTGATTGTCAGGTGGTCAAGCGTAGAGGGCGCATCTATGTCATCTGCAAGTCAAACCCACGTTTTAAAGCCGTACAGGGGAAGACCAGGAAGAAGTAGTGATTAAAAATGGCACCGAGGATACGGTAAGGCGGGATGGATAAGCCGTGGTAGGAGATTAAAAAACACCGTGGGGCCTGCTTGCGTTTCCAGCGAGGACCAGGGAGGGCCCCACGGTGTGAAAAGGTTGGGCGGGGGGAGAGGCCCGCCCGAATACTCTCAGCGCATACTTCTTTAGAACGACAGGGCGTAGGTGACGACGAACAGAGTGTCGTCCTTAATGCTGCTATCGCTGGCGGTACACTCACCACTGGCGTTGAAGTTCGTGTCTTCATTGTTGTTGATGGCGCAGTCGTCGGCGCTCACCACTTTGGAAACAGTGAAGCCCAGTTCGTCGGTGAGCGCGTAGCTCAGGTCGACGTGGGTGTAGTTGGTGTCGTCGGCGTCAAAATCCCAGGTGCCGATCAGGATGCCGTACTTGTCGTAGGAGTAGCCCACGGTGAAGTACTTGTCCTTGTTGTCGGTGGAGTCGTCGCCACGACCGTAGTCGCCCACGCCGATGTAGGCACCGGCGCTGAAGCCGGCGTAGCCCAGACCCAGTACTACTTCCTGAAGATCGGAATCGGTGTCGTTCGGGTAGTTGTAGTCCACATAGGCGAGGTCATAGCTGAAATCGCCCACGGAGCCCGCGTAACCGGCGTACAGGTCGTATTCGGTGGTTTCGGTTTCAGAGCTTCCCCACACACCGGCGTAGAGGCCGGAAGAGTGCGCGTAATCCAGGCTACCGAATACTTGGGCGCCGCCGTCGGAAATATCCTGACCACGCCAGAAGTACATGTTGGAAACGCCGACGGTGCCGCTCACTTCGGCCGCGGCCATGGACGGAGCGATCAGGCCGGTGGCGGCGGTGGCTGCCACGGTGGCGGCCAAAACGGTCTTTTTCATCCCAGATACGTGTTTCATGTGCAACCCTCTTTGCAAATAACTGTTTTCTGGTTGTGCGCTCCTGGCGCACTGGCCTGGGAGGCTCGACCGGATACAAAGCAGGGAGCGTGCCAAAAATGAAAAATGGCGATGGATCAGTGAGTTGGGAGAGGCAAGGAGAAATCGGAAAGGTAAAATAACGAAAAGTGGCGAGGCGGGATGCTTTGTTCTGGTGCAGTGCACCACGATGGTGCTGCGTGGCGGTGCCTGACGGCGCCGCCACGCTTGAGGGTCAGTTCGGGCACTGCCAGGCCACGGGCACCGCGTCAGCGCGCACGCCATCCTCGCCACGGATTTCGAGACCGCAGTTGCCCGTGTCGGTGCGGGTAAAGTGCGCGCGGTAGCGCTCACCGGGGCGGGCATCGAACTGCGCGGCGACACGGCAGTGGTCGCGGCCGGCGCCTTCACTGCGGCGTTCGTTGTAGACCACGCCCACCCGTGCTTGTTCCGAGGCCTGAATGGCCACCGGTACTTCCTCGGCCTTCTTCATGGTCTTGAACAATTCGTTGAAGGCATTGGTTTCCCAGGGTTTGACGGCCAGGGCCATTTGCGTGTCCTTGAAGCCCTTGCCAGGCACGCACACCACCGGCTGGGCCGCGGCGTCGCCGGTGAAGGTGACGGTGGCGGTATCGGCGCCGGCCGGTTCCTGGTAGCTGAACATCTGGCAGCCGCTGAGCAAGGCCAGCGGCAGCAGGGCGGTGGTTATTCTGATCATGATGGTCCTCCTGAAACGATTGAAACGAGTGTACGGATGCAAGAGGAGGGCCACCAGCGGGTTTATGTAGGGCCACCAGCGGGTTTATGCAGAGCCACCAGCGGGTTTATCGAGGGCCACCAGCGGCGGGTGCCGGATCAGCCGCCGGCTTCACCGAACCAATGGCGCACCGCGTCGCGGGCCAGGGCCCGGCGACGCGAGCCGGTGGGCAGCCAGTTGCCGGCGTTGGCCGCCAGGGCGATGAGCACGTCGAACAATGGCAGGTGCTGGCGCAGCACCCGATGGTGGCGGTGGCCGATGATGGGGTTGAAGTAGCCGAAGAAGTCCAGCATCTGGCGCGGATTCTTGCGCACCCATAGCCAGGAGCCCATTTCCAGGGTGAAGGGCAGGAACAGGCGCTCCGGGTGGCGCTCGCGGGCGTCGTCGTAAAGGTAATCCCACAGGTCGCCGTGGGTGGTGTAGTTGAGCGACTGCGGTTCGATCAGATAGGGATGGTGATGGGGGTAGGTGTTTTCCAGCACCTGCTTGAGGCGGTACACCTCCGCCAGATGGGCGATGGGCCGGTGGGTGCGCGCGTAGGAGCACCAGATGCGGTCGCGCCGGCCGAAGCCGCTGTGGCAATCCAGGCTCAGCGACACCGGCGCGTTCATCAGCTTGTCGCGGACCGCGTCCACCAGGGCCTGGGCTTCGGCTTCCATGGGGGCGCCGGCGCGGCCCCGGTACCAGGGCAGAAGGCGGCTGAGGCGCTGGCCGCCGACCAGGAACGAGACCTTGCCGTCGGCGTCCACCGGCGCGTTGCGCATCAGGTCCACGCCATTGGGGTTGCTGCGCGTGCGCCGCCAGATGCCGCCGGGGTTGACCATGGGCATGAACACCAGGCGCACGCTCTCCAGCCGGCGGTGCAGGTGGTCGTCCCATTGCAGGCGGTGAATCAGGCTGTGCAGCAGCGACAGGATCACCTGGGTGCCGATGCGTTCCACGCCGTGCACGCCGCCAAAGAACCCCATCACCGGTGCGCCTGGCGAACGGCTGCCCATTTCGATCACGCGCACCGGCAGCGCAAGATCGCCCAGGGGCACGCTCAGCACCTCGCTGACGCGGAGATGCCGTTCACCGAGCCGGATCAGACTGTCCAGGTGCAGCAGTTCAGGCAGGTGCCGTTGTAGGAGATAGAGACGTTCTTCCATGGAGGGAGCCGCGATCGTTGCTGGCAGTCTAGTGGCGCGGTGTCACGGTTTTATGACAGTGGTTTTATGACAGTGGTTTTATGACAGAGGTTTTATGACAAGGCGTCGTGCGCCGGCCCTGTCATGCAAGCGTGACCAAATTGTCAGGGCGCTGTCACGGCGGACGGCCACTCTGCGGGACGAGCCTCGGTCTTTGATGGGTAGCCCCGTGATCCCGGATTCCGCTCCGTCCGTTCCCACCCCGCAAACCGGCGACATCCTGTTGTTCGCCGGGCGCGGCCTGGTCAGCAGCACCATCCGTTTGTTCACGCGCAGCCGCTGGAGCCACATCGGCATGGTGGTGTGCCTGCCCGGCGACGATCGTCCCCTGGTGCTGGAGGCGGTAGGCGCCAGCGAATCGGCGGACCTGCATCTGGGACGGCCGGTGGCCGGCGTGGCGCTGGTGCCGCTGGCGGACAAACTGCGTGATTATCCCGGTGATGTGGTGTTGCGGCACCGCGAGGGCGCCTCCTTGTGCGCGCGCCAGGAAAAGCTGGTGGCGCGGCTGGTGGCCAGGCTGCTGCACCGGCCCTACAAGAACTTCGTGCTGTGTAATGCCCTGGACCTGCTCAGTGGTTTCACCCGGCCGCCGGACCGGCGCGGCTGGTTCTGTTCCGAGCTGGTGGCGGAAATGTACCGGCGTTTGGGCTGGCTGCCCCGGGACATCCGCGTGGCCGGCTTCGTGCCCGGGGATTTCGATTCTCCCCGTTTGCTGTTACGCCAGGGGGCCCTGGGCGAGCCGAGGATTCTCAAAGCCTGGAAGGGAGCTACAACCAGCGCCGCACCCGTTGCCGATAGGATTGCCACTCAGGGCCGAAACGGCGCGCGTGAAACGCTTCTTCCGCCGCGATCACGTGGCTATGCATGACCCACTCCACCAGCACCAGGGTGAGCAGCATGCCCGGGCTGGCCAGGCTCAGGGCACAGGCAAGATGCAGCAGCGCGAACGCCAGATAGATCGGGTTGCGGCTGAAGCGGAACACGCCGCTGGTGACCAGCACCCGCGCCGCCCGGTGTGGCATGGCGGTGGTGCGGTGGGCGGCCAGTTGCAACAGGGCGGTGACCACCAGCCCCACGCCGGCGAGGGCAAGCGCCGCGGCCAGCGGCTCGCGGCCGGGCAGCGCCGGCAGCGTCCAGCCCAGGGCCTGGTCGATGCCATAGCCGATCAGCAGGCCGCCCAGATGCAGAAGGGGCGGGGGCATGCGAACCTCGGGATGATCCGGTAACGGGTCGTCGGACATGCTCGTACTCGCTTCGTTGTCAGTGATGAAAAGCTGGGTTATGGTAATTCACATCCCGTTATTGCGGGAGGGATCGCGATCCAAACCGAGCTTGACCAGCCACCGCCGGTAAGCCAAACCACGGCGGCAGAGGCCTGCGTCGCTCTCGCGATCCACCGCCGCAAGCAGGCTCGCGAAACGACGTTCGCCCCGGTCGCCAAACCGCACCGCCAGGTGCAGACCAACAGGGGAAACGCATGGAAAAGCGCGCGGCCACTTTGCACTCCGTCTCCGCAGCATCCAACTCCCACCACGGCAAACCCGACGCCACGCCCAAGACCTACGTCCTCGATACCAATGTGCTGATCCACGATCCCAACTCGTTGCTGAATTTCGAAGAGCACCGGGTAGCGATTCCGATGACCGTTCTGGAGGAACTGGACCGCCTGAAAACCGGTAAATCCCACACCGCCTCGGACTGTCGCGCGGCGATTCGCCAGATCGACCGGGTACTGGGGGCGGCGACCCCGGCGGAGGTGGAGGCCGGCATCCCCATCAACCGGGGCCAGCACCACCAGGGCACGCTGACGGTGCTGATGCCACGCGGCGCCAATGGCGGCGCCGCGCTTCCGGATCATCTGAACGATAACCGCATCATCAATGATGTGATGGCGATGAAGATGGCCGATCCGGACAGCCGCTATGTGTTGGTCACCAAGGACATCAACATGCGCCTCAAGGCGCGTGCCTGTGGTATCGAAGCGGAGGATTACCACAACGACCAACTGGTCTCCGACATCAAGCAACTGACGCGGGGCTATTTCGAAGTGCCCGGCTCGTTCTGGGACAAGGTCACCGAAGTGGAAACCGAGCAGGTCGGCGCCGAGACCCTGCACCATCTTCCCCATGGTCTGGTGGTTGGCGATATCCTCGGCGAGGAGATCTACCCCAATCAGTTCATCCTCGACGAGCAGGGGTTCGTGGGGCGCATCGTCAGCGTCGAGGCGGGCGTGGTGACGCTGCGGCATCACAAGGCGGAAACCCTTATGGAGCAGGAGGCCTGGGGGCTCAAACCGATGAATATCCAGCAGGCGGTGGCGTTGCAGTTGCTGCTTGATCCGGACATTCATCTGGTGACCCTGACCGGCGCCGCCGGCTCCGGCAAGACCATCCTGGCGCTGGCCGCCGCCATCGAAATGACCGTGGAGCAGAAGCGCTTCAACAAAATCATCGCCACCCGCTCCACGCCGCCGCTGGCGGAGGATCACGGTTTCCTGCCCGGCACCGAGGAAGAAAAAATGGACCCCTGGCTGGGGGCCATCAACGACAACATCGAGGCGCTGCACCTCAACGACGAGAACCCCTCCGGCAGCATTCAGTACGTCAAGGAGAAGGCCAACATCCAGTTCAAGGCGCTCAATTACATTCGCGGGCGCAGTTTCCAGAAATCCCTGATCCTGATCGACGAAAGCCAGAACCTGACGCCTCACCAGATGAAGGCGATCATCACCCGGGCCGGGGAGGGCTCCAAGGTGGTGTGTCTCGGTAACCTGGCGCAGATCGACACCCCCTATCTGTCGCCGATCAGTTCCGGGCTGACCTACATGACCGAGCGCTTCAAGAGCTTCGTGCACGGTGGGTCGGTGCAGTTGATGGGCGTTCCCCGGTCGTTGCTGGCGGAGTACGCGGAGACCTGGTTGTAGGCGGTCGCTGGCGGGAGGCGCCTTCCTGGAGGGGGCGCCGTATCGCGACTGAAGTCGCTCCTACCGCTGCCTTCCCCCGCCCTCTACGGCGCCCACCGTCGCGGCCTGCCTCGAAGCGGCTCGGCGTGGTCCCCTTTCCGGGACCCTGTTTGACAGGATGTCAAACCGGGAGCCCCCAGGGACGGGTTCACGGCGTTCCCGGAAAGGGGACCACGCTGAGCCGCGTCCCCGATGGAGCCTCCGGTGGGGTGCCGATTACTCCCCCAGGGCGTTTTTGAGGACGTCGAGGCAGGCGTCGCTGGTGTAGAAGTCGCCCACCGCGTCGTCGATGGCGCCAGCCAGCAGGTCGCGCTCGTCGAGCACCTTGGCGCCGGCGGCCAGAGCCGGCGCCAGGGCCTTGCCGCGCTGTTTGGGCGTGGTGCCCATGGCCTTGAGCAGCGCCGGCAGGTCCTTGTCCAGCAGCGCCGTCACGGCGGCATGGATGCCGGCGTTCACCAGGGCGCGGCTGTATTCCAGGCGCGCGCCCTGATCGACGATCACCGCCACATGGGGCACGCTGTCGGCGACCACGCCATCGGGCAAGCGCTGGATCAGATCCGCCGGACGCATCGGCGCGATCCGCCGGTAGCCGTCCCGGGCCAGCTCGGCGATGCGTTCATCGGTGAGTTGCCGGTTGAGCCACTGCTCGCCGGTCCTCAGCGTGGCGCGGATGTTGTGGCGTAGATAGTCGCGGATGGTTTCCTCCAGGCCGCCCATGGCCCGGCCCACGCTCTTGCGACCCAGTTTCATCATGCTGCTTACGCCGGGCAGCTTGGCCAGGGCGTTTTCCTCAAGCAGGAAATTCTTAATGCCGGTGTACAGCATCTCGCTGACCATGTCGCTGACCAGCGGATGATTCAGGCAGGCGTGGATGGCGCGTTCGCGCAGCTCGCGCAGGCGCAGGGCCTGGGCCAGGATCGCTTCGAAATGGTCTTCCTCCAGCAGTTCGCCGACCGTGGTGGGTTGCTCGGCGGCCTTGTCCAGCACTGCGTCGGCCACCTGGATCACCACCGGTTCCAGGCCCTGCACGGTATGCACCCGGGCCAGCCAGTCGTCCACCACCGTGGCCAGGGCGTCGGCATCCACCAGGGCGCCCACCGGCGTCTTGCCGAGCCGCTTCACGCCGTTGTCCAACTGGCTTTGCCAGTAGCCCTTGTCCTGGAGACGTTGGCGGGCGTGGTCCACGTGGGCCTGGCGCAGGGCGCCGGCCAGATCGGCTGCGTTCATCGGCTTCCTCGTTGTTGTCATGCGGGGGAGGACCATGATGGGCCACAACGGCGGCGGGCCATGCAGCCATCCCGCCGTGGGCGCGCGGCGCTGGTGCCAGCCCCGGTCAGGGCTGGTCGTCGACCTGCTCCGGATAGGCCTGGCGCCAGTATTCGAAGCCGCCGTCCAGGCTGACCACGCTGGAGAAGCCGTGCTCGGTCAGGTAATCGCTGGCGCCCTGGCTGGAATGGCCGTGGTAGCAGTACACCACCAGCGGGCGCTGGCGGTCGGTGTCGGCGAGGAATTGTTCCAGGTTGGCCTGATTGAGCGGCACGGCGCCGGGAATGCGCGCCTGCCCGTGGCTGTCCGGGTCGCGCACGTCCACGAACAGAGCATCGCCCTCGCGCAATCGTTCCAGGCCCTGTTCCGGGCTGATCCGTTCGGCCATGTGCGGTCTCCTTGTCGTTGGCGGTGCTAGCGGGCCGCGACCAGGGCCGCGTCCGGGTGTTCGCAGGTGAGCTTCATGCCGATGGCTTCTTCAAGCTGCGGCAGCAGGAAGGCGTCGTCCTCGCAGGCGAAGCTGATCGACACGCCGCTGGCGCCGGCCCGACCGGTACGGCCAATACGGTGCACGTAATCCTCCGGGTCCTCCGGCAGGTTGTAGTTGATCACGTGGGACACGCCTTCGATATGGATGCCCCGGCCGGCCACATCGGTGGCGATCAGTACCTGCAGGTCGCCGGCGCGGAACCGTTCCAGCGTCTTCAGCCGCTGGTTCTGCGGCACATCCCCGGAAATCAGCGACACCTTCAGGCCCTTCTTGTGCAGCCGGTCGTTGAGCCGCCGGGTGATGTCGCGGCGATTGGCGAACACGATCACCTTGTCCATGTTTTCGTTGGTGATCAGGTTGTAGAGCAGGTTGAACTTGTCGTCGGTGGCGGTGATGTAGACCTTTTGCTCCACGGTCTCGGTGGTCACCTGGGTGGGCTCGATTTCGACCACCGCGGCGTCCTCGGTCCAGCGCTGGGAGAGGGCCATGACATCGTCATTGAAGGTGGCCGAGAACAACTGCGTCTGCCGGTAGCGGCTTTGCGGCGTCATGCGCACGATGCGTTTCACGTCCGGGATGAAGCCCATGTCCAGCATGCGATCGGCTTCGTCGAGCACCAGGGATTCGACCCGGTCCAGCCACAGGTCGCGGCGTTTGGCGAAATCCAGCAGGCGCCCGGGGGTGGCCACCAGAATGTCGATCAGGCGGGTCTGCAGACGTTCCTGCTGGCGGTTGAAGTTCATGCCACCGACCACGCTCATGACTTGCAGGTCGGTGTAGTGAGCGAGCTGTTTGGCGTCCTTCTCGATCTGCATGGCCAGTTCCCGGGTGGGCGCCACGATCAGGGCGCGGGGCTCGCCGGCGAAGCGTTGCACGGTGATCGGGTGACGCAGCAGGTCGTTGATCATGGTGATCAGGAAGGCGGCGGTCTTGCCGGTGCCGGTCTGGGCGCGACCGATGGCGTCGGCGCCGGCCAGGGTGTGTTTCAGCACGCTGGCCTGGATCGGCGTGCAGTACTGGAAGCCGGCATCGGCGATACCGCGCATCAGTTCCGGTGCCAGATCGAAATCATGGAACCGGGTTTCCCCCTCTTTCTCGGGAACCTGGAACTGGTCCAGGGTCCACGCGTTGTCGCTCTCTTTTTGCATGGATTCGCTCGGTTGAGAAGCCAGAAACGACCCGGCGCGGCACGGATTGGCCGACCGGCGGCGTCGTCAGACCGAACAGTGTATAAAAAGCGGGCTTATCCGAATACCAAAACCCGGTTATTGGCGGGCATGGCGTGATCGCCCAGCAGGGCGCGGCCATGGTCGGCGAAGCGCGCCACCACCCACTCCTGATCGCGCAGTCCCATGGCCGGGTCCCGGGCACGCAGGCTGTCGTCGAACAGGCGGTTGCTGTCGGTGGTGGGGCGGCCGCCATAGCGGAACGGCCCATACACGGCGAAGCGACCGCCCGGTGCCAGCCGCCGGCAGGCCTGGTCAATGCAGCAGATCACCTGGTCGCGGCTCATGATATGGAAGGTGTTGACCGTGAGCACGTAATCGAAGGGTCCGGCGGGCCAGGCCGCCTGGTCCTGAACCCGCAGCCCGATGGCCGGGCGCAGATTGTCGGCGGGCTCGGCGGCCAGCCGGGGAAGCAGGGCCTCCAGGTAGTCCGGCTGTTCCGATGGCGTCCAGCCCAGGTGGGGCAGGCGCGGCGCCAGCCAGACCGCGTGCTGGCCGGTGCCGGCGCCGATCTCCAGCAGTTCCCCCGGGGCGGTGAAGTGGTCGCGCAGGACCTCCAGAATCGGGTCCTTGTTATTGTCCGCCGCCTGGGAGAACGGGAGCATGGGGCAGGTCCTTACTTTTTGATCATCTTCTGGCCGGCCACCATGATGCGTTGATAGGCGGTGGGCATCAGTCGCTGCATGCTGTCGATGGCGCGTGCGTCGGAACCGATCAGCACGCGCCGCTTGTTGCCGCGCACGCCCTTGAGAATAGTACGGGCGGCTTCGTCCGGAGTGGTGCGGAACATCTTCTCGAAGTCCCGGCGAGCCTTTTCCGGGTCCCCGGTAATGTGCTCCATGCCCTTGGCCATGCGTGCGTTGCGGGCGATGTTGGTCTTGATGCCGCCGGGATGCACCGACGTGCAAGACACCTTGCCACCTTCCAGTTCCAGTTCCTGGCGCAGGGACTCGGTGAAACCGCGCACCGCGAACTTGGCCGCGTTGTAAGCGGACTGGGTGGGCACGCCGATCAGGCCGAACACGCTGGAGACGTTGACGATATGCCCTTCGCCGGCCGCTTTCAAATGGGGCAGGAATGCTTTGGTGCCGTACACCACGCCCCAGAAATTGATGCCCATGAGCCACTCGAAATCCTCGTAGGTCATGCGCTCCACGGTGGCGCCCAGGGCCACGCCGGCATTATTGATCACCAGGTGAGCGGCGCCAAAATGGCTGGTGACCCGTTCGGCGAAGCGGTAGACCGCGTCCCGGTCGGCCACGTCGAAGGCTTCGGTGATCAGGCGGCTGTCGTCCAGTCCCAGCTCGTTGGCGGTTTCCCGCAGGCCGGTTTCGTTGATGTCGGAGAGCGCCAGTCGGGCGCCGGCGTCGGCCAGTTGACGGGCCAGGGCGCGGCCGATGCCGGAGCCGGCGCCGGTGACCACGGCCACCTTGTCGTTGAATTGCTTCATTGCGAGCTCGTCGATTGCGATGGATTGGCCGGAGTGTAGCGATTCCGGCTATTCCAAACGGGCCAATCCCCGCTGGCGCGCTGGCCGGGGGGACGGGATGCGTCGACGCCAGGGTCCGGGGCTCAGGTGAGCTCCAGGCAACCTTCCGTGGCCACGCCGGCGATTGCCGAGCGGCAACTGGCCAGGGCTGCTTCCAGCGCCGCCTCGTCGCCGCCGTCCATGGTGACCGGCGCGTGTACCGTCATCGATACCGGGCCCGGGTGCAGGCGCAGGGTGTCCGGCGGCAGCACTTCCCGGGTGCCGGTGAGGGTTACCGGCAGCAGTGGCAGGCCCAGGTCCTGGGCCATGCGGAAGGCGCCTTTCTTGAACGGTCGCAGCTCGCCATCGCGGCTGCGGGTGCCCTCCGGGAAGAACAGGATGCTGGTGCCGTTCACCAGCCTTGCCTTGGCGGTTTCCAGGCTGGCGATGGCGGCCCGGGAGTCACGACGGTCGATGAAGATATGGCCGAGCAGGGCGCAACAGAAACCGATCACCGGCACCTTGCGCAGCTCGTGTTTCATCACCCAGCGGAAGTCCTTGTCCAGGTGTCCGTAAAGCACCCAGATGTCGTACTGGCTGAGGTGGTTGGCGACGATCACGTAGCTTTGCTCCGGATCCAGGTGCTCGGTGCCGTGCAGGCGCACCTGCACGCCGCTGAGCATCAACCCCAGCCGTGACCAGGGCACGGCGGTGAGGCGGCCCACGCGGCGAGGGCCCAGGAAAGGCATCATCAGGAAGCAGAGCAAACCGAACAGGACGGTGGCCGCCAGCATCAGGGGAGCGAACAGGAACCAGGAGTAAATGAAGAAAAGCGCGTTCACCATGCCTGTCGTCTCCATGGCCGGGCGGCGAATTGGTCCAGGCACTGATTTTAGCGAAGATGGCCGAATATGACAGGTATCACGGGTTTTTTGTTACGTTTTCCGAGGACGGACGGCCCGGGCCATTGAGGTCCAGCTCCGGATAATAGTGGCCCTGGTAGCGCGGGCGGCGCACCACCCGGTTGAGCCGTTCCAGGGTGAAGTGGGGCGTCTCGCGCAGCAGCACCTCGGTGAGCCAGCCGGGTATCCGGCCCCCCGGGTCGAAGAGCAGTTGGTAGACCACTTCCACCTGGTCCGGCGCCACCCGTTCAAAACGCAGCTCGCCGCTCAAGGCCGGCACACGCAGGTAGTCCGGGGCCGGGGGCAGCGTGGCGGGCCGGTTGAGCAGGCTCACCACCACCGTGCCCCGGCCCTGGCTGACGTGGCTTTCCAGTATTGCGTCGCGGTTCGTGAGCGGCCAGGGCATGCGCGTGGTCAGGCGCAGCCGCCGTGGGCCCGGCGCGTCCCGGTTAAGCACCTGAACACCGTCCACCAGATGCAGCCAGTCCGGGTAGGCCGCGTAGTCCTCCAGCAGCGCCACCAGCGCGTACTCGTCGGTGACCCTGAGTCGGGTGACACCGCGAAAGCCGCGCAGGCGCGAGTCGGGCACCCGCGCGGGCTGGTAAACCTGGATGCCCTGGCGATCACTGATCAGCCGCCATTGCCGTTCCTCGGCCAGCGGCGTCAGAGTGCCGGCGCCGGTCAGGAGCGGCAACAGCATGAGCAGGGACAGCCGGAGAGCGCTGATTTGCATAGGGTCTGATCCGAACTGGGAGAGGCCAATCCCCCATCATAGGCAAGGAAGGAACTCCGTGCCGGGCCGTTGGTCCGATTTTCCGGCGCGCCGGGCGGTTCGGTCAGGGTCAAGCGCCGGTTCGCGGTGTTAACATCGCTTTTTTATAAATAATACGCAGCGAGACGCGGTGCTGTATGAAGCGTTTCATTCATTGGTTCGTTGGGGGATTGCTGGTCGCCGCCTTCTGGGTGTCGCTGCCCGCCGACCCGGGTCGCCGGGAAACCCCCGCCTTCCGCCCCGACTATGTGCGCGGCCACGATGACCTGAACGGTCGCTGGCAGATGCGCTTCGCCTCCGATGCCGAGACCCCTCTTGTCCACGCCGCCTCCATGGTGGAGTTGCCGGATGGCCGTTTGCGGGCATTCTGGTTCGCCGGCAAGCGCGAGGGCGGGCCGGACGTGGGCATCCATTCCGCGGTGTTCGATCCGCGCGCGGCGCGCTGGAGCGAGGAGGAGCGGGTGATCACCCGCGAACAGATCCGCCGCCAATGGGGGCGCCATGTCCGCAAGCTGGGCAATGCCGTGCCGGTGCTCGACGACGACGGCCGCATGCGGCTGTTCGTGGTGGCGGTGAGCTTCGGCGGCTGGGCGGCGAGCCGGCTGGTGGCTCTGGAATCCGACGACCTGGGTGCCAGCTGGCAATTCGACGAGGCACTGATCGCCTCCCCCTTCCTGAACATCAGCACCCTGGTGAAGACGCCGCCGATTCACTACCAGGACGGCACCGTGGGGCTGCCGGTCTACCACGAAATGGTGGGCAAGTTCGGCGAGATACTACGGCTTGATCGTGATAACCGCATCGTCGACAAGGAGCGCATCGGCCATGGCCGCAAGGCGATCCAGCCGTTGGTGCTGGTGGACGGTCCCAAGCAGGCCACCGCCCTGCTGCGCAACGAGGACGAGGACAACCAGGGCATGCTTTACCGCAGCGACTCCCTGGATGGCGGTCAGGACTGGTCGCCCCTGTACGGCTCGCGGCTGACCAACCCCTCCTCGGCGGTGGGAGGCGTGGTGCTGTCGCCGGGGCACTGGCTGGTGGTGGCCAACTGCAATCCTAAGGAGCGCGACGATCTGTGCATGCGCGAAACCTGGGACAGCGGCGTAACCTGGTCCGACCGTTTCTATTTCCACAACCGGCACCGCTGGCGCGCCGACGACGTGGCGGAGCCGATCTATCTGGAAATGATCTCCGAGGAAGTGGCCAACACCCTGGAGGCGGAGAATCCGGAGTTGATTCGGCGCCGGGTGGAACACAATAAGTGCCATGCCAAGGGGTGCGAGTTCCAGTACGACTATCCCTATGTGCTCCAGGCCAGTAACGGCGACGTGCACATTCTCTATACCTGGAATAAATCCGCCATTCGTCATGCCTGGCTGCCAGCCGGCTCTGCCCGTGGGGGGGAAGGATGATATCGGAATGGATCTGCGCCCTGGTGCTGGTGGCGCTGGTGCTGCGCCTGGCGGTGCGGCTGCCGTTGCCTTGGCGGGTCGGCCTGGCCGGGGGCATGCTGGTGGCGGCCTTGCTACCGTTCCCCTATGGCTTGAGCGGCTGGGTGCTCAGCTACCTGAGCCACTTCAGCGTGTCTTCCGGGCTGTTGGCGCTGGTCGCCATTCAGCACCGTCTTACCGGCCATTACTGGCTGCCGGTGTGGCAGTTGCGCGCGGTTTGCGTGCTGTTGGTGGTGCTGGCGCTGTGGTTCTACCCGATGAGTCTGGGTTCCAGTTACGTGGACCCCTATGCGCTCGGGTTCGGCGACGTCGCCTTCAGTGGCGTGCTGTTGCTGATGGGGTTGCTGGCCTGGCTGTATCGCGCCTACGCCAGCTGTCTGGTGCTGGTGGTCGCGCAGTTGGCCTACGGCGCCAACCTGCTGCACTCGGATAACCTTTGGGATTACCTAGTGGATCCGTGGCTGGTGTGCTGGGCGGCGGGCTGGCTGGTGCGTGACCGCCTGCTGGTCCGTCGCGAGCGGCGTCACCGGCGGGCCGCCGGCGAACAGCCGGTGACGGCGCCGGCTTCCCGGGTCGCCGGCCAGGGCTCCTAGCGGCGCGGCCACAGGCGCGCCGCGCCGTAGCCCACCGCGAACATCACCAGATTGCCGATCAGGCCGGTGTAATAAAGATCGAACGGCGCGCTTAGCGCCACCGGCAGCATCCCCTCGTTGGTGAGCACCGTCCAGGACGTGAACACCAGGGTGCAGCCGATCCCCCACCAGGCCGCCCGGGCGTCCCCGCGCCGGCTCAGAAACCCGAGCAGATACAGCCCCAACATGCCGCCGCCGAACAGTGACACCAGAATGGTGGAGGTGTCCTGCAGGGTATGGGTGTGGGCGCCATTGAGCCACAGGGCACCGAGGATCATCAGGCCGGTGACCGCCGCCGCCACGCCGCGTGCCACGCGCAGATAATGGCGGTCATCGCGACCGGTGCGCAGGTGGCGCCGGTAGAGATCGACGATCGACACCGTGGTCACCGAGTTGATGCTGGAATCCAGGGAGCTCATGGCGGCGGCCAGCGCCGCCGCCACCACCAGCCCGGCGAGGCCCGCCGGCAGGTATTCGGTAATGAACCAGGGCAGGATCGCCTCGGCTTTCTCGGTGCCGGCCAGTACCGCCGTGGCCATGGGGTCCGGAAAGTGCTGGAAGAACACCCACAGAGCGGTGCCCAGAAGCATGTAGAACGCCCATACCGGCAGGGCGGTGAACAGATACACCCACAGGCCACGGCGGGCCTCCAGGGTGGAGCGCGAGGCGCAGTAGCGCTGCACCGTGTTCTGGTTGCTGGAGTATTCGGTGAGCCAGTTGGTGAGGCCGATGAACAGCATCATGGTGGCGGTCTTCTCACTCAGGGACAGGCCCCAGCGCACCGGTTGCGGCTCGCCGTCGCGCCATTCCGCCAGGGCGAATTTGCCGGCGGCGCCGGCCTCGCGGAACACCTGGCCGAGGCCGCCGGGCAGGGCGTCCACCACCACCCAGATACACAGCAGACCACCGATCAGCAGCACCAGGGTCTGCATGACATCGGTCCAGATCACCGCGTCGATGCCGCCGATCACCGTATACAGGCCCACGAACAGGCCGGCGGCGACGATCGCCGTGGTCGGTGACACCTCCACCAACTGCAGGATCAGCAACGACAGCAGATACAGGATCATCGCCAGGCGTACCAGTTGCGCGACGATGAAGGCGAGCGCGCCGTACACCCGCACGCTTGGGCCGAAGCGCTGCTCCAGGAATTCATAAGCGCTGGTCATGTTGCCGCGCCGGAAGAACGGCAGGAACACCCGTGCCGCCACCACTAGCGCCACCGGCAGCGCCAGATTGGGCAGGTAACGCAGCCAGCCGGTCTTGAAGGCATCCGCCGGGTAGGCCAGGAAGGTCACCGAGCTGATCGAGGTGCCCACCAGGGACAGGCCGATCACCCAGCCGCGAAAGCGGCGTCCGCCGACGAAGTATTCCTCGGTGTTGGTGTTGCGCCGCGCGAAATGGAAGCCGATCAGCAGGATCGCCGCCAGATAGACCAGCAGCACCGCCCAGTCGAGCGTGGCCAGCGTCATCGGGCGGGCGTCATGGCTGGATCTCGACCTGGTCGGCCTGCATGCCGCGCTCGGACTGGCGCACCACGAAGCGCACCCGGCTGCCGGCGCGCAGGCTGCGGCGTCCGCCATTCCGGACCGCCTTGAAGTGGACGAAGATTTCCTCCCCGTTGTCGGCAAGGATGAACCCGAAACCCTTCTTCGGGTTGAACCACTTCACCTCGCCCTGGCGGCGCTCGTCACCGCCGGTCGACACCGGCAGCCGGTTCCAGGGGGCCAGTGGCAGCGCGTACAGCGCCACCGGAATCCACAGCCAGGCGGCGGCGCCGAACGCCGGCGCGCCATGGCTGGCCACCAGACCGGCCAGATAGAACAGCACCGCCACGTGCAGCGGCAGCCGGGTGGGGCCGCCGGCCAGGCACACCAGGTTCACCGCCGCCGCCAGTAACAGCCCCAGGCCGGTCTGTTGGGTGAGCAGGGGCGAGATCAGCAGAACCTCGTCGCCGCCATGGGCAAGCAGTACGAAGGATCGCGGGGCGAACAGCAGCCAGGCGCCGGGCAGGGCCAGCAACACGACGGCCAGAGCGTACACGACCGCCAGGGGTTTGGAGACTTTCATGAAATCGGTATGTCCTTGGACGCATCATTATCATTATGGACGGCGCATTGTAACGAACCGGCCCGGCAATCTCACGGGCACGGCGCTCTCGCCGCCATGCGCCACGGCCAGTATCATGCGGCCATGCGCTTTCCTTTTCTCACCGATGCCTTTCTCGGCGCCCTGGAGCAGACCGGCGCCACGCCGGCCCGTGGCTGGGGCCCCTGCCACCTGCGTGATGGCGATGCCTTTGTTCCGCTCTACGCGCGCGACGGTTCGCGGGGCGAGTACGTATTCGATTTCGCCTGGGCGGACGCCTATGAGCGCCATGGTCTGTCGTACTACCCCAAGCTGGTCACCGCGATTCCGTTCACGCCGGTGGTCGGGCCGCGCTGGCGCGGCCAGTGGCGGGCGGCGGATCTTTGGGCAGGGGTGCGCGAGCGGGTCGCCGAGCAGGGCGCCAGTGGCTGGCATCTGCTGTTCCCGGACGCGCCGGCCCGGGCGGCGCTGGCGGAGCTGCCGCTGATCGAGCGCCAGGCCTGCCATTTCCGCTGGTTCAACCGGGGCTATACGGATTTCGATGCTTTCCTGGGCACCTTTAATTCCCGTAAGCGCAAGAGCGCGCGCCGGGAGCGCCGCCGGGTGGCGGAGCAGGGGCTGACCGTGCGGCGGCTCACCGGCGCCGCCATCGAACCGCGCCACTGGCGTTTTTTCTTTCAATGCTACGCCAACACCTACTTGGTGCGCGGCCAGTTGCCCTATCTCGATGAGACCTTCTTCCGCCGCCTCGCCGACGGTCTCGGCGAACAAATCCTGCTGGTGCTGGCGGAGCACGGAGAGGAGCCGGTGGCGGCGGGGCTTTACCTGTTCGACGACCAGGCCCTGTACGGTCGTTATTGGGGCAGCATACGGGAATACGACGCTCTGCATTTCGAGGTGTGCTACTACCAGGGCATTGAGTTCGCCATCGAGCGCGGGCTGGCGGAGTTCGACCCGGGGGTGCAGGGGGAGCACAAGATACTGCGTGGCTTCGAGCCGGTGCTCACCTATTCGCTACACTGGCTGGCGGAACCCGCTTTCCACGAGGCGGTGGCGGATTTCTGCGAGCGTGAGGCGGAGCATGTACGCGCCTATCGCGACGAGGCGCGGAGCCTGCTGCCGTACCGCGCCGATCAGGCCGGCACCGGCTCCGGCGCGGGAGAGGGCGCCAGCCCACGCTGAATCATCAGCGCCATGGTGACCGGGTCGCAGGGATCGTGGCGCGGGTGGTCGGGGCATTTCGGGCCCAGTGCCAGGGTCACGTCGTCGAGGCCGTCGTCGTCATTCTCCGCGCCGGCCAGATTAGCCAGGTACTCGAACACCCGGCCTCGACCGTCCACCAGGGTGCCGGTATACAACTGCTCGTCGCAGCGACGCACCAGTGGGAACACGCACTCGGCGAGGGTGATGCCGTGGGCCACCAACCAGGCGGTCAGGGCCGGTTCCAGGGCACCGTCGCGGATACGGTGAGTGTGCTCGCAGACGTTGCGCCAGGTGTTGCGGTGACTGTTCTTGGCCAGTTCCATGTTGTTGTTCTCCCCAATACGCCCCCTTTTACAATTGTGAACCCTATCACAAAAATTGATCTGCTCAAATATTGTTCAGCCGGTTCGGGAAAAGAGGCGGCATGGGGCATTCGAGCAGCGCGCACAGGGCGCGAAGCAATTCCGCCTCGGCTACTTGCACCTGGCCATCGGAGAGCACCAGATCGGCGGCCGCGTCGATCAGGGGGGCTTTCAGCAAGGGGGTGAGGCGAGCCAGCCGGGCCACCGCGGCTTCCATGCGCGGCGCCGGGTAGCGATCCGGCGGCAGCAGCAGCCGCCCGCCGGGCAGCAGCCCGCGGGTGGCGCGCTGAAAGGCGGCCAGGGCGGTGGTGCGGGCGGAGTCACCGGCCCAGGCCAGCGCCGAGAACACCACCTGGATTTCCGTGGCCACCGCGCTCAGGCGGTGAATGTCCGGCTTGTGTCCTCGCCGCTCGGTATCGCTCAGGGTTTGGCGTGCCATGGCGGCCAGGGCCCAGCACAGCAGGTCCTCGCGGCTGCGTTGGCGGGTGATGGCGTGCAGTTGACCAAGAATCACCGGTCGGCGGCTGGCCGGCGCCTGGGACAGGGTGGCCAGGGCCAGGTCCAGCAAGGGCAGCCGCAGGCGGGTGCCCAGGCCGCGCACCTGCTCCACCAGCGCGGCCCGGCGGCCGGTGCGCAGTGCCGGCGGTGGCGCCACCGGCCCCAGGGCCAGGGTGTAGAGCACGCATTCGGCGCCCTCCTGGGTATGCAGGGCGTGGCGCAGATCCTCGGGCAGGCTTTCCAGCAGGGAGCGGGCATAGCCCAGGTTGGCGTCGTCCATCCGCCCTACCTGCCGTGACGGGGGCATGTCGCTGGCTTCCGGCGCCCGCCGGCGCCGTGCCCGGGCCCGGGCCGGCCAGTCGGCGCCCAGGTCGCCGAGGCGCTGTTCGATGCTGGGGTGGGTGGCCAGCAGGCGGCGCCAGCGCAGCGCCAGCGTTTCGGCGAACGCCATATGGCTGAGGTCCTCGGCGTGCAGGCTGTGCAGGTAGGACCCGGCACCGTTGCGGATTTTGATCAGGGCGCCGGCCAGGCCGTCGGCCCGGCGGGTGAATTGCACCGCGCTGGCGTCGGCCAGGCGTTCCCGCTGGCGCGAAATAGCGGCCTTGATCAGACGCCCGAAGAACAGGCCGGCGTAGCCGATGATCATTAACGCCAGGCCTCCGACGGCGAACGGCGCATTGCCCCGGCGGTGGCCGTCGCCGCTGGAGAAGTGCAACAGGAATTCCCCCACCTTGCCGATCGCCAGGATGCCGGCCAGGGCGGCCAGCAGGCGCAGGTTAAGACGCATGTCGGCGTTGAGGATATGGCTGAATTCATGGGCCACCACCCCCTGTAACTCGTCGCGGTCGAGTTGCTCCAGGGCGCCCCGGGTGACCACCAGCACCGTGCAGGATGGCGTCAAGCCGGCCACGAAGGCGTTGATGCGCTCTTCCGCGGGCAGCACATAAAGGCGTGGCACATAGGCGCCGGCGGCGATGCTCATTTCCTCGACCACGTTGCGCAGGCGCCGCTCGCCGGCGTCCTCCGGGGCGGCCGGTACTTCCCGGGCGCCCAGCAGGCGGGCCAGGGCCGGACCGCCGTCGCGCAGTTGCCAGGATTTGCGCAGGGAGCCGCCGATCAGTACCGCCAGGGTGGCCAGGGTGACCCACAGCCCGGTTTCACTGGTCAGCCAGTGGGCCAGGCTCAGGTCCGGGCGCAGCCAGCGGGTCAGCAGCCAGGCCGCCAGGTCCACGGTGGCGGCCACCGCCGTCAGGGCGGCCAGGAAATACAGGACCAGCAGAAAGGTGCGGCGCCGGGCCCGTGTCTGATGGTCGAAGAAATCCATGGCCCGGGGATCAGAAGGTGACGTTCACCGCCTGACGGGCCTCCGGGTTCTCGATCTCCAGCAGCCGGGCTTCCTTGAACGGGCCGAACAGGCCGCTCACCACGTTGTTGGGGAACTGCTCCCGGTAGGTGTTGTAGTGCATCACCGCGTCGTTGAAGGCCTGGCGTGCGAAGCCGATGCGATTCTCGGTGCTGGACAACTCTTCCATCAGCTCGGCCATGGTCTGGTTGGCCTTCAGCTCCGGGTAGTTCTCGCTCACCGCCAGCAGCCGCGACAGGCCACCGCTGAGCAGGGATTCGGCGCGCCCCAGCCGGTCCACGGCGGCGCCGTCGTCGGGCCGGGCGGCGGCGTCGCGGCGTGCCGCCTCGGCCTGGTTGCGTGCCTCGATGACGGCGGTCAGGGTCTGGCGCTCGTGGTCGAGGTAGGCTTTGGCGGTTTCCACCAGGTTGGGGATCAGATCATGGCGGCGCTGTAACTGCACGTCGATCTGAGCAAAGGCGTTCTTGAAGCGGTTGCGCAGGCTGATCAGACGGTTATAGACCGCGATCAGATAAACCAGCGCCGCGATGATCACGGCGAAAAACAGCCAGGTACCCATCCTTCCCCCTTTCCCCAGGGTGATTGTTGTGCGCTCTAAACTACTGCAAGCATCCGGGCTTGGCTATCCGCGTGATGGCGACCGGTTCACGGTTGCAGCGGATGCACTGGAATGTAGTGATCCACCAGCAGGGCGGTGAACAGCACGAACAGGTAGACGATGGAATAGCCGAAGGTCTTCATCGGCAGTTTCGGGTCCTGGCTGAAGCGCAGTCGCACCGCGTGCACCAGGAAAATGCCGCTGAGGATCACCGCGCTGACCAGATAGATCAGGCCGCTCATGCCGGTCAGATAGGGGAGCAGGGAGCAGATGAACAGCAGAATGGTGTAGTAGAGCACCGATTCCCGGGTGAAGGGGATGCCGTGGGTTACCGGCAGCATGGGCACGTCCGCCTTGGCGTACTCATCGGCGCGGTGGATCGCCAGCGCCCAGAAATGCGGCGGCGTCCATACGAAGATGATCAGCACCAGCAGCCAGGCGTACGGGTCCAGGGAGTTGGTCACCGCCGCCCAGCCGAGCAGCGGCGGGATGGCGCCGGCGATGCCGCCGATCACGATGTTCTGCGGCGTGGCGCGCTTCAGGTACAGGGTATAGACGAAGGCATAGCCGACGAAGCCGAACAGGGTGAGTCCGGCGGTGAGCGGGTTGACCAGGAAATACAGCATGGCCATGGACGCCAGCGCCAGGGCCACGGCGAACGCCACCGCCGCCTTGGGCGAGATCACGCCGGCCACCAGCGGGCGCTTCTCGGTGCGCTTCATGATGGCGTCGATCTTCTGGTCCATGATCTGGTTGATCGCCGCCGAGGCCATCATCGCCAGGGACAGGCCCACGAAGGCCGGGATGAAGATGTCCAGGGGCACCATGCCCGGCGGATCGGTGGCCAGGAACATGCCGGCCACGGCGGTCACCATCAACAGCATCACCACCCCGGGTTTGGTCAGTGCCAGGTAGTCACGCCAGCCGGCGGCGGCGCGCGCCTGATGATCGGACTGATTAGGGCTCATCGCCTTGTCGTTCACGCTCATGATGGCTCCCTGTCGGCCTATGGCTGCCCGTCCGGGTGCCGTGGGTGGCGGGCACCGCATTTTACGTTAATCGAGCGGATAAAGAGTACCAGCGACACCAGCAGCGCCACGGCGCCGAAGTTGTGGGCCACGGCCACCCACAGTGGCACCGCGAACACCACGTTGCTGATGCCCAGGGCCACCTGCAGGGCCAGTAGCCCGAGGATCACCAGGGCGAAGTTTCGGAAGAACACACTGCGCGCGCGCAGCAGAATGCGGCCCACCAGTAACAGCACCATGAGGGTCACCAGCAGGGCGCCGAAGCGATGCATCACGTGGATGGTGGTGCGGGCGTCGTTTTCCAGCACGCCGAACTCATAGTCCGGCTTGTCGTGCTCGTGGCCCCAGAACACGAAGGCATCCTCGAAATCCAGATGCTCGGTCCAGCCGCGCTCGCACACCGGCAGCTCGGTGCACACCACGGCGGCGTAGTTGGCGGTGGTCCAGCCGCCCAGGGCGATCTGCAGAATCACCGCCGCCAGGGCCAGGCCCCCCAGGGTTCTCAGGCTACGCACGTCGCAATCATTGAGGAAGCGCGGCCAGCGGTAGAGGCGGGCGGTGAGCAGGGCGAGCAGGGTAAAGGTGGTGAAGCCCCCCAGCAGATGCAGCATGACGATGGTGGGCTGCAGCCCCAGGGTCACCGTCCACATGCCGAGAATGCCCTGGAAGATCACCAGCACCACCAGAAACAGGGGCAGCTTGAGCGGCTGTTTTTCACGTTTGCGGTTGGCCAGGCTCAGGCCGGCGATGATCAGGATCAGCAGCCCCAGGGTGGACGCGAAGTAGCGATGCACCATCTCCGGCACCGCCTTGTGGGCTTCCCGCAGGGCGCCCGGGTTGCTGGCGTTCTGTTCATTGACGTGCTCGATGGCCTTGCGCACGTCCAGATGGCCGTAACAGCCAGGCCAGTCCGGGCAGCCCAGGCCGGCGTCGGAGAGCCGGGTCCAGGCCCCCAGGATGATGACGCCGGCGGCCAGCACCAGGGCCAGCACCGCGATGCGGCGCAGCCAGATTTGCGAGGGAGTCGGAGTTTGCACGGTTTCGGGATGCATGTATCGGGACCTGTCAGGGTTGCGGCGGCGCTCAGATCAGCGAGCCTTTCAACGTGCGTTCTAGATCCAGGCGGATGTTTTCCGCCTCCTCAAGGGTGGCGTCCATGTCCTCGTGGGTGGGGTAGCGCATGAAGATCTGCCCGTCCGGGCTGATCACGAAGACGTCGCCGATGGCGTCGCCTTCAAGGCCTTCGTAGGCCGGCGCCAGGGCCTGGCGGACGGTGTCCGCGTCGCCGTTGACCTCCACCGTGCCGGGCACCTTGTCATCCAGAAAAGCACGCAGCTCGTCGGAGGCCGGGGCGGTGTGCACCACGATGCGGCGCAGCCGGTCCATGTTTTCGCCCAGGGTGCGCTGCACCTGGCGCATCTGATAATAAAGCCCGTTCTTGCAGGCCGCGCCGCAGTCGGCCCCGGCCACGTACATCAGGCTCCATAGCCCGGCGGTGTCCTTGGCGTTGTATGCGCCGCCGTCGTCCTCATGCAGCGCCAGGGCGCGCAACTGCACATGGGGCAGGATCAACTGCCCCTTGTTCTGCCGGGGCAGTTCCCAAGGGTCCACGAAATAACGGCCAGCGATGAAGAACAGAACGAAGGGGCCGACGATGGCGAGCAAGGTCAGCCTGTTTTTGGTACGTGGCGACATGGTTTCAGCGGTCCGATCGGGGGCGCCGGCGGAAAAGGGCGACCAGGTACATGATCAGGGCGGCCAGGGCCAGGCCCAGCCATTGCAGGGCGTAGGCCTGATGACGCTCCGGGCTGATAGCCGCCGTCGCCGCTTGCCAGGGTCGTGGCAGCGGTTCGCGATCGCCCAGGGGTTGGTCGGGGGCCACCCGAATCTCGAAGGGCGCCAATTCTACCCCAAGTCGGTGCCCGATGGCTGCAAAATCCACTTTTTGTACCCGTAACGGCCAGTGATTCTCCGGCAACGGCGTGTCCTTGAGCACCAGGGCGTTGTCCGGTGGCACATAGGCCGTGCCGTCGACCGTGACCGGGCCGCTTACCGGCGGCACCGCGGGCAGCTCCCGGCGATCGGCGCCGCGCGGCAGCCAGCCCCGGTTGACCAGCACCCAGTGGCCGTCGTCGGCGCGCAGCGGCGTCAGCAGGTAATAGCCCGCCACGCCCTGGTAAGTGCGGTTGTCCAGCAGCACCGAGCGGCCGCTGTCCAGTTCACCGTGCACCCGCACCGGCCGGTGGTCCGGGTCCGCCTCGGCGAGGGCGGTGGCCAGCGACACCGGCGCGGAACGGGCCTTGGCGGCCTGATCCGCCAGCCAGGCGCGCTTCTCCCCGGCGCGCTGCCATTGCCACCAGGACAGCGCCAGGCACAGCGCGATCACGGTGAGCGTGAGCAGCAGACCAAGTGGGGAAAAGCGCCTCTTCATCTTTCACTCGCTGGGGTGGCGGCTACAATGGGCGCGTATTGTACCCGACCGGGGTCGGGCGTCGAGGCAATGTCGCCCCGGCAAGGCAAAGGAGAACACTATGTGGTGGGTGAAGCTGATCATCCTGGTGCTGCTGGTGGCGGCGGTGGCGGCGCTGGCCCGCGCCCTGATGTCGCTGGTGCGCGGTGAAGGCAAGGATGGCAAGACCATGCGCGCGCTGGCCTGGCGGGTCGGTTTCTCGGCGGCGGTGTTCCTGTTCATCCTGATGAGCATGATGATGGGCTGGATCCAGCCCCACGACGTCAACCCGGGCCAGCGCTACGGCGAGCCCATCGAGCAGGGTGAATGACGCCGGGCGCCGGCACTGGAGACGCGACACGCGACACGCATGCACGCTTGCACGCAACACGCAACACGCAACACGCCCGCACGCCCGCGAGACACCGCCATACCGCCCGGCAGGAAACACGCCACGCCCTCCGGATAGGGGTTGAGCGTGTAAGCGTGTAGGCGTGCCAGCGTGTAAGCGTACATGCGTTAAGCAAGCCCCAAACAAAAAGCCCCGGCTTGTGACCGGGGCTTTTCGTTTCCAGGGTGGTCGGCGGGGTTACAGCCAGTACACCACCACGAAAAGGAACAGCCAGACCACGTCCACGAAGTGCCAGTACCAGGCCCCCGCTTCCCAGGCGAAGTTGTTCTCCGCGTCGAAGTGGCCCTTGATCACCCGCATCAGGGTGACGAACAGGAAGATGGTCCCGATGGTCACGTGGGCACCATGGAAACCGGTCAACAAGAAGAACAGGCTGCCGTAGATGCCGGCGTGCAGCGTCAGGCCCATTTCGGTGTAGGCGTGGATGTATTCCTCCACCTGCAGACTCAGGAAGATCATGCCCAGCAGTACGGTAACCGCCTGGAAACCGATCAGCTTGCCGCGCTTGCCTTCCAACAGAGCGTGGTGGGCGATGGTCAGGGTGATCGAGCTGGTCAGCAGGATGGCTGTGTTGATCGCCGGCAGACCCCACGCGCCCATGGCCTGGGTGGTGGTGCCGTCCGGAGTCTGAATCAGCGGCCACATGGCCTGGAAGTTCGGCCACAGCAGTTCATGGGTCATGGCGTTGTTGCCGGCGCCACCCAGCCACGGCACGATCAGCCAGCGGGTGTAGAACAGGGCGCCGAAGAAAGCACCGAAGAACATCACCTCGGAGAAGATGAACCACAGCATGCCCTGGCGGTAGGAGATGCCCAACTGCTTGCTGTGCAGGCCGCCCACGGATTCCTTGATGGTGTCGCGCCACCAGATCGCGATGATGAACAGCAGGGTGGCCAGGCCGACGAAGAACAGCGGCATGCCCCAGCTACCCTGGAACTTGTCCGGGTCGGTGCTCTGCTGGATAAAGTGGGCACCGCCGAAGGCGGTCATGAACAGACCCACCGAGGCCGCCAGGGGCCAGGGGCTGCTCTCGGGTACGTAATACTTGTCAGTAGCCATTGCGAAAAAATCTCCTGTACAACCGGCCGTTATGGGGCGACCACATTGTTGTTGGTGGCGGCGACCCGGTCGGTCACATCGAAAATCGTGTATGACAGCGTCAGGGTGTTGATATGACGCGGCAGCTCCGGGTCCAGGTAGAAGATCATCGGCATCTCCTTGCGCTCGCCCGCCGCCAGGGTCTGCTGGTCGAAGCAGAAGCACTGGGTTTTGTGCAGGTAGCGCGCCGCTTCCCCGGGGGTCACGGACGGGATGCTCTGGGTGACGATGTCACTGTTCTTCGGGTTGCTGGCGTAAAAGTTCACCAGGGTGATTTCTCCCGGATGCACCTTCACCCGGCGCGTGGCGGACATGAAGTCGCCGTTCACGCCCTGGCCCCGCTGGGTGATGAACTCCACGGTCACGGTGCGGTCTTCCACGGTCCGTGACGGCCCCTCGCTGCTTGCCGTTGACGATGTCTTTCCATTCAAACCGGTGATGTCACAGATCACGTTATAGAACGGCACCATGGCGAACGCGAAGCCGAACATCGCCAGCGCCCAGATCAGGAGCTTGCGCAGGGTGCGCTTGTTGCGATGTTCGAGGCTGTCGTTGCTCATGGCGCCGTTATCCGCGATCCGTTATTTCACCACCGGGGGCGTTTCAAAGGTGTGGAAGGGCGCCGGGGAGGGCACTTCCCATTCCAGGCCTTCCGCCCCTTCCCACGGCTTGGCCGGGGCCTTCTCGCCTTTCTTCAGGGCGCACAGCACGCACACCGCCAGGAACAGCAGCTGCGACAGGCCAAACCAGAAGCCGCCGATGGAAATCCAGAAGTTATAGTCGGCGAACTGCAGGGCATAGTCCGCGTAACGACGCGGCATGCCCGCCAGGCCCACGAAGTGCATCGGGAAGAACAGCAGGTTCACGGAGATCAGGGAACTCCAGAAGTGCAGCTCGCCGAGCAGCTTGTTGGGCATCACGCCGGACCACTTGGGCAGCCAGTAGTAGGCGGCGGCGAACATGGTGAACACGGCGCCGGACACCAGCACGTAGTGGAAGTGCGCCACCACGAAGTAGGTATCGTGGTACTGGAAGTCCACCGGCGTGATCGCCAGCATCAGACCGGACAGGCCGCCACAGGTGAACAGGATCACGAAGGCGATGGCCCACTTCATGGGCAGCTCGAAGGTCAGTGAGCCGCGCCACATGGTGGCCACCCAGTTGAACACCTTCACGCCGGTGGGCACCGAGATCAGCATGGTCATGTACATGAAGAACAGAGTACCGGCCAGGGGCATGCCCACGGTGAACATATGGTGCGCCCAGACCACGAAGCTGAGCAGCGCGATGGACGCGGTGGCGTAGACCATGGAGGCGTAGCCGAACAGCTGCTTGCGCGCGAAGGTGGGGATGATCGCCGACACGATCCCGAACGCGGGCAGGATCATGATGTACACCTCGGGGTGCCCGAAGAACCAGAATACATGCTGGAACAGCACCGGGTCACCGCCGCCGGCGGCGCTGAAGAAGCTGGTGCCGAAGTGGCGGTCGGTGAGCATCATGGTCACCGCGCCGGCCAGTACCGGCATTACCGCGATCAGCAGGAAGGCGGTGATCAGCCAGGTCCATACGAACAGCGGCATTTTCATCAGGGTCATGCCCGGCGCGCGCAGGTTGAACACGGTCACGATCACGTTGATCGCGCCCATGATCGAGGAGATCCCCATCATGTGCACGGACAGGATGAACAGGTCGGTGGACGCCGGGCCATACTCGGTGGAGAGCGGCGCGTAGAAGGTCCAGCCGAAGTTCGGCGCGCTCGGATGCCCGGCGCCGAAGGCGCTCATGAACATCGAGCTCATCAGGATCAGGAAGGCGAACGGCAGGATCCAGAACGACCAGTTGTTCATGCGCGGCAGCGCCATGTCCGGCGCGCCGATCATCAGCGGAATCATCCAGTTGGCCAGCCCGACGAAGCCGGGCATCACGGCGCCGAATACCATGGCGAGGCCGTGAACGGTGGTCAGCTGGTTGAAGAATTCCGGGTCCACGAACTGCATGCCCGGTTCCAGCAACTCGGTACGGATCACCATCGCCAGCAGACCACCGAGCATGAACATGGCGAAGCTGAACCACAGGTACAGGGTGCCGATGTCCTTGTGGTTGGTGCTGAACAGCCAGCGTTTCAGGCCGGTCGGGGCGTGGTGATGATGGTCATCGTGTGCGGTGGCAGCGGTACTCATCGATCTCCCCTCCCTTACTCTTGTTCGTAGACGTCTTCGGGTTGAATCAGGTCACCGGTCTCGTTACCCCAGGCGTTACGCTCGTAGGTAATGACGGAGGCGATCTGGCGCGGTGACAACTGGGCGGCGAAAGCGGGCATGGCGCCACGGCCTTCGATCAGCACATGGATGTGCTCTTCCAGATGTTCTTCCTGGGTGGCGAAGTCGCTGCCCGCGAACGGCAGGCCGACACCGCCTTCCCCATTGTTGCCATGACACACGGCGCAGTTGCCGGCGTAGGTCTGCTGGCCCAGCTCCATGGCCTCGCCGAGATCGGCGAACGGCGTCAGGTCCGGCGCGGCGGCGGCTTCTTCCTTCTTCTTGGCCAGCCAGTCCTGGAACTCCGCCTGGCTTACCACTTCCGCCTCGATGGGCATGAAAGCGTGGTTCTTGCCGCACAGCTCGGCGCACTGACCGTAATAGGTGCCTTCCTGACCTTCGGGAACCTTTGCCCAGGTTTCGTTGACAAAGCCGGGGATGGCGTCCTTCTTGCCGCCGAAGTCAGGCACCCAGAAGGAGTGAATGACGTCCGCGGAGGTGACCAGGAAGCGAACTTTCTGGCCGGAAGGGAGGACCAGCGGGTTGTCCACTTCCAGGTTGTAGTTCTTGTCTTTCTCGGGGAATTCCTTGCCCACGGCATCCTGGGCGGTGCCGTACGGGAACAGGCCGCCCGCCAGCACCGGGTTGTTGATCTGTTCCGGCGGCGTGGCGATGTTGGACATGAAGGAGACGCCGATATTGTTGTCGTCGCCGTAGGTCAGGTACTCGTATTCCCACTTCCAGCGATGGCCGGTGACCTTCACGGTGAGTTCCGCGTCCGAGGAATCGTCCAGTTGAATCAGCACCCGGGTGGCGGGTACCGCCATGGCGATCAGAATCACGAACGGAATCACCGTCCACAGCACTTCCAGGAAAACGTTTTCATGGAAGGTTGCCGGGTTCGGGTTGCGGGAGCGGCGGTGGCGGATCATGGAGATCAGGATCAGGCCGAACACCAGCAAGCCGATGATGGTGACGATCCAGAGGATCGTGGTGTGAAGGTCGTAGACCTCCTGGCTGACCGCGGTGACCCCGGGCCGCAGGTTATGGTCGGAACGTTCAGTCCAGTCGCTGGCCACGGCCATGCCGCTGATCATCAGCGACATAAGACCGACCGCCGCGCGGTGGAACAGAGTTGACTGCATGCGTAAGCTCCCTGTTTTCCCCAGCGAGTACCCCCCGGAACAAGGGGTCACGCCTGTTCTTTTGCCGTCACCGGCACCTGGAAAGCGAGTTTCAGGATATGATGCTGTGGAGCCCTGCCAGGTCCCTGTCTCCGGTAGGGCGGGGGCAGCCAAGGGGGTGGCCAATAACCCGCCTGGTAATGGGGAAAACCGTTCCCGGTCAAGCACTTACTTCTGGTAAGGGAAAGCCCGGCGGTTTTCCAGGGTGCGGCAAAACGCCCCACGGCATTGTGGCCGGTAACTCTAGTCATTCAAAGGGGTAAAGTCCAGCCGGAAAGCCGCGTGCGGGCTGCTTCGGCGGGGGATGCCGGGGCCCCGAATTGTGCTAGACTGCGCCCCCGTTTCAGGCCGTGTCGGACCCGCATCATGACGAAAAACCGCCAAATCTATCGGGTCATTTTCCTCAACCAGGGACAGATCTACGAGATCTACGCCGGGCAGATCTACACCAGCGATCTCTATGGGTTCATCGAGGTGGAGGAATTCCTGTTCGGCGAGCGCGCGCAGATGGTGGTGGACCCCTCCGAAGAGAAGCTCAAGAACCAGTTCGCCGGGGTGCAGCGCTCCTTCATTCCCATGCACGCGGTGATTCGCATCGACGAGGTGGAGAAGGAAGGGGTAGGAAAAATTACCGAGGCGGGCAGCAATGTCACCGCCTTCCCCCTGCCGTTCGGGCCCGGTGGCGGCAAGAAATAGCAGACTCACAAAATCGCCGGGAGCGAGTTTGGACGTCGCCGCCAGCGACGGTCCGCGGGATGACCGCCAGGGACGGTGGTCACAAAAAAGAAGGGCGCCAGCCTTACTGTACGCCCGGAGGGTTGCCTGATTGTATCAAAGGAGACTCATTCGTTTAGTGCGCATGGGAAGGGGGATAGTTCCCGGCGGCGCGCCAACTTTTTCCGAATTCGTCCCAATCTCGCTTCAACAACAGCATCAGCTTGCATATGTCCAGTGCCGGGCGGCGGCGGTGGAGCGGCGGCGTCCATGCTCCCTGGCCTTCCCTGTTCAGGCCCACTGCCCACCAACGTCATCGCCGTCGGCACTCAATAAGAGTGTGCCCGGGGCACGGCGTTCCTGTACCGGCGTGCAATTGTGAACCGGCGCACGCGGGTTTTTCCGATTTAACAAACCATCAATCGTTGCCGTCGACCGGCGTCGCCGGACGAATCAGCGCCGGGCTGTTTTCCGCTGCGTCATCGGCGTTCAGACGGGTTTCCGTGGTGGGATCGCCGGACCAGGCCGAGCGGGAACTGGTATCGGCCTGGCCTGGTAGCCAGATGGCGGTGGTGATCGCGAGCAACCCCTGAATGGCCAGTTTCGACATGGCGAGCCCTCCTGTTGTGGGAATGATTTCCATTTTGGAGAGGGGCTCGGCCGGTTCGGTTCCGTGAAATCGTGGTGGTGGGACGTCGGAAATCAGCGGTTGAGTCTGAAAACGTCCATGATGGTCTGGGTGGCGTCCAGAATGCGCACGACTTCATTGTCGATCACCACGTCCGAGTAGCCGTCCGGGGTATGGTAAACCGACTCCGGCAGGCGGTAGCCCTGATAGTAGAGATCGTCGGGCAGGCGCCGGCCTTCGCGCAGCTTGTCCCGCCAGCCCGGCGGCAGATCGCCGCCCCGGGCCACCTTCTTGCGCAGCCCCGGGGGCAGCTCATCTCCACGGTAGCGGTCACCAAAGCGGCGCAGGGCCTCCCGTTCCTGGTCGCTGAACAGGCGCGCGTCGCGCTGCGTGGCTTCCGCCCGCCCGGAGCCAGGCTTCCCCTTGCCGGCCCAGGACGGCGGGTCCGCCTGGGCCCCCAGGGTGAGACCGGCCAGGCCGGCGGCGAGCAGAACCCGAGGGAATGCATTTTTCATGGTTGGCCTCCTGTTATTGGCTCGTGCCCCATGAAAGCCCCATGGGGGTGAAGGCGCCATGATGCGGTTCCGGTTGATTGCGGGTGGAAGGTAACGAAGTGTTTAATGGCGGGCGTTTTGATCGGGAGACAAGCAATGAGCGATATCGTCAATCAAGCCATCGACTATGAAGTGGACGGCCGCGCCTTCCGGGGCCACCTTCTGTATTTGCGCGGCGCCACCCCCAGCCGCGCGCTGTTGATGGCCCCCAATTTCTTCGGTGTCAGTGATGCCGCCATCGCCCAGGCCGAGCGCTGCCTGGATAACACCCGGGCCATTTTCGTGCTCGACCCGTTCGGCAGGGACGTGCGTCCGGCCAATCCGGACGAGGCGATGGCCGCCATGGGGGAAGCGCGTGCCGATAACACCGTCCTGCGGGCGCGGCTGCGCGCCGCCCTGGCGGTGCTGGAGCAACAGGCCGGTGAGCTGGGCATCGCCCGGGACCGGCTGGCCATGTTCGGGTTCTGTTTCGGTGGCGCCTGTGCCCTGGAGCTGGCCCGGGACGGCGCCGATCTGCGCGCCTTCGTCAGTTTCCATGGCCTGCTGGATACCCCGGCGCCGGCCACCGGCGCGGTGAAGGGCAGCGTGCTGGTGCTTAACGGTGCCGACGACCCCATGGTCAGTGAGGACTCACTGAGGGCCTTCAAGCAGGAGATGGACGGTGCCGGCGCGGACTGGCAGCTCACCCACTTCGGTGGGGCGGTGCATTCGTTCACCGACCCGGGGGCGAATATCCCGGGCCGTTCGGTCTACGACCCGAAGGTGGCGCGCCGTGCCTTCGCGGCCATGGACGATTTGTTTAACGAGGTGTTCGGCGCCGGTCATTCACCATCATCAAACACCCGTCCCAGGAAGCCGGCGATGTCCTGAATCTCTTCCAGGCACACCGCGTGCTCCATGGGGTAGGTTTTGTACTCGGTGGGGTAGCCCTTGGCGCTCAGGGTGTCCGCCGCCTGGCGGCCGCCCTGTTCCGGCACCATGGGGTCGAAGGTGCCATGGGCGATGAAAATCGGCAGGCCGGCGTTGGCGTCGCTGAAAGCGATGCTGTCGGCGGTGGCGAAGTAGGTGGACAGCGCCATCAGGCCGGCCAGTTTTTTCGGATGCCGCAGGGCCGCTTCATAGGCCACCGCGCCGCCCTGGGAAAAACCGGCCACGACAATGCGTTCGGCGGGCACGCCGCGCTCGATCTCGCGCTCGATCAGAGCATCCACCTGGGCGGCGGACCGGCGGATGCCGTCCTCGTCCACGGGGCTGGTGCCGCCCAGGCCGGCGATGTCGTACCAGGCCGGCATCACCATGCCGCCGTTCACCGTCACCGGGATTCGAGGGGCATGGGGAAACACGAAGCGGGTGCGTTTGCGACCCAGTTCCGGCACCACCGGCTCGAAGTCGTGGCCGCTGGCGCCCAGGCCGTGCAGCCAGATGACGCTGGAATCGGCGGGCTGTTGCGGCTCCATTTCCACGCAGGGCAGATAATCCATCACTGTTGTCCTCTTAATTGCCGGCAACGATCACGCGCACCGCTTCCAGGCGGAAGCGGGCGTCCGCAAGCCGGGCTTCCAGGGCTTCGGTTTGCTGTTCCAGGAAAGTGATTTCCTCGTCACGGACCAGCGGATTCTTGTCGCGCAGGGCGCGCAGGCGTCGCAGATCCCGGTCCTGGCTCTCGCGCATTCGCGCCAGGGCCTCGTCGATTACCGTGCGGGCCTGATCCACCGCTTTCTTTTCATCCTCCTTGAGGCGCTCTTCCAGCAGCGCTTTCTGGCTGCCGACGATCTTGCGCGCCAGGGGCTTCTCCAACTTGTGACACTGCTTGCACAGGGCCTCGTGGGTGATCGCCGAGGACAGATCGCGGCCGTTGGCGTCCAGCAGCCGGCGTACCGTGGTCACGGGCAGGAAGCGGTCCGCCTGCAGGTGGCGTGGCGCTTCCGGCTCCACCGTGTAGATCAGCTCCAGCAGCAGGGTGCCGGCCTTGATCTTGGGGTTCTTGAGCAGGCTCACCGAGGCCTTGCCCCGGTGCTCGTCGAGAATCAGATCCAGGGCGCCTTCCACCATGGGATGCTCCCAGGTCAGGAACTGCATGTCGTCCCGGGCCAGGGCGGTGCCACGCTGGTCGGTGACGGTGACGCCGTCCTCGGGAAGATGGGGGAAGGGCTCGCGCATATGGCTGCCGGGTTTGAGAATCCAGGCATCATCGGAATGCTCTTCCTGATCCACGCCATAGTGGTCCAGAACCCGTGTCATGAACGGCCAGGGACTGTCCGCGTCCGCCGCCGCCAGATGCTGCTTGAGTACCTCCGCCTGGCGCGGATCGAAGGACGCCAGCTCAAGCAGCCGGTCGCGGCCTTCTTCCAGGCGTTGGCGCAGCGCCTCCGCTTCCGTGCGGGTGATGGTCACCAGGGTGTCGCGGGCCTCGGCGGCCTGCGGATCGGCGAGTGCCTTTTCCAGGGCGTCGGCGGTGCGCTGGCGTATCTCATGGCCGGCCGGATTGGTGTGCTCGAAGGCGTTCATGCCCTGGTGATACCAGTGGAACAACACCTCCTGGGCGTGGCCCTGGAAATAGGGCACGTGGATTTGCACGTCCTCGCTCTGCCCGATCCGGTCCAGGCGGCCAATGCGCTGCTCCAGCAGATCCGGGTCCAGGGGCAGGTCCAGCAGCACCAGGTGGTGGGCGAACTGGAAGTTGCGGCCCTCGGAGCCGATTTCCGAACAGATCAGGGCCTGGGCGCCGTCCTCATGATCGGCGAAATAGGCGGCGGCCCGGTCCCGCTCGATCAGGTCCATGCCTTCATGGAACACCGCCAGATTCATGCCCAGCTTGTAGCCGCAATGAGCGTGCAGGTCGATGGCGGTGTCGCGGCGCGCGCAGATCACCAGCACCTTCTCGCCGCGGTGCTCCTTGAGGAAACGTTCCAGCCAGCTCACCCGGGGATCGTCGGCGCACCAGCGATCATCGGCGAAGCCCGCCTCCGGGTAGAGCCGCAGGGCCAGCTCTTCGTCCGCGTCCACCCGGTACGCATCGGGCAGCGGCAACGGCTCGCCGTGAACCCGCCGGGCCGGGAAACCGGCCACGTTGTGCCGGGTGTTGCGGAACATCACCCGGCCCGGGCCGAAGCGGTCCAGCAACTCAGCGAGCACCGCGTCGCGGTGGGCTTCGTCCACGGTTTCGTCGGGCAGCAGCGCGGCGGCCCGTTGCTTGAGATCCGCCGGCCAGCTTTCCTGATCATGCAGCTCTCCGACCAGGTCCGCCACTTCCCGGTAGTGCGTCTGCTCATCGATGAACGCTTCCAGGTCCGGGTAGCGATCCGGGTCCAGCAGGCGCAGCCGCGCGAAGTGGCTTTCCAGTCCCAGTTGCTCCGGCGTGGCGGTAAGCAGCAGCAGGCCACGGCTGGCCTCCGCCAGGCGCTCCACTCGCTGGTAGGCTTCGGAGGGCGCGTCCGGGGACCAGTGCAGGTGGTGGGCTTCGTCGACCACCACCAGGTCCCAGTCAGCCTGTGCCAGGCTGTCGATGTCGCAGCCTTCCAGGAAGGCGGTGCTGCATAGCACCAACTGCTCGGAAAGGAACGGATTGTCGTCCATCTCCGGGGCGTCGCCTTCGCCTTCCGCTTCGGCGAAGAGGTCCGCCAGCATTTCCTTGACGTCGTCCACGCTGGGGCGTGACAGGGCGTTGAGGCGCTCCTCGTCGAAGATGGAAAAACGCAGATTGAAGCGCCGTGCCATTTCCACGAACCACTGGTGAACCAGGGCGTCCGGCACCACGATCAGCACGCGCCGGGCGCGGCCGGTCTGCAACTGCTGGTGGAGAATCAGGCCGGCCTCGATGGTCTTGCCCAGACCCACTTCATCGGCCAGCAGCACCCGGGGCGCGTAGCGACGCGCCACCTGGTCGGCGATGTGCAGCTGGTGGCCGATCAGATCAATGCGCGGGCCACGCAGACCCTGAATCGGCGAGCCCTCGCGGTGGGCGCGGGCCTCCAGGGCGGCCACCCGCAGTTCAAACCAGCGGTTCGAGGAAAGCTGATTGGTAAGCAGCCGCTCCTGGGCGCCGCTGAGCCGCAGGCGGTGGCCGAGCAGCGATTCCGGCACCGGCTGCACATTGTCCGGCTCGCCGGCCGGATGGGCGTGGTAGACCATCAGGCCGTTGTGGTCCTCGGCGCTGCGCACCACCAGATCCAGGCCGTCACCGGTGGTCAGGGTGTCACCCACGTCGAAGGTGATGCGCGACAGCGGCGCATTGTTCTTGGCGTAGGTGCGTTCCTCTTCCACGGCCGGGTAGCTCACCGTCACCAGGCGGTAGTCCACCTCCTTGATCAGGCCGAGCCCCAGTTCGGTCTCGGATTCACTGAGCCAGCGCTGGCCGGGGGTAAAGTCGGTCATGGCAATCCTGTGGCCGGTGGATTTCGGGAGCGGGATTATACGGGTTCGGCCGCGTCGGCGCGATGAAAGCCGGGGTTTTCGAGGAAATCCCGGTCGTGCCCAAGGGGGGCGGCCCGAGGACGGCCCCGCCGCATTGCGTTATTCTGGCGGTGATGTTGGTTGAAGGTGATGCCATGGGTGAGATCGTCCCGTTCAAGAAACCGGCCCGCAAAAAGCCCAAAAAAGGGCTGTGCCAGCACGGTTTTCATAAATGGAAGGTGGTGAAGAGTACCCGCTTCGACAGCCAGAAGGGCAAGCTGGTGACCCGCTATCAGTGCGAGCGGTGCGGCAAGCGGAAAGTGGAGGCCCACTGATATGTTGGAAATGAAGACCCACTGCCAGCACTGTGGGGATGAGCTGCGCGCCCAGGGCGAAGTGTACATCTGCTCCTATGAGTGCACTTTCTGTGTGGATTGCTGTACGGCCCTGGGCACGGTCTGTCCCAATTGTGGCGGTGAGCTGGTGCGCCGCCCCCGGCGGCCCGACCATCCCGCCCCGGCCCCTTAGGCGTCGCGCTTGATGGGCCTTTATTCCCCCTCGGGCTGGCGCTACGCTTGGCCGCCTGTGCGATCCGTTCGAGACCCCGTCCATGGTTCCACCCCTTAACGGCCCGGTGCTGATCTTCGATTCCGGCGTTGGCGGCCTGTCCGTGGTGCGCGCCCTGCGTGAGCGGCTGCCGGACGCGCCGCTGGCCTACGCCTGCGACAACGCCGCCTTGCCCTACGGCACCAAGGAGGATGGCTGGCTGGTGGCGCGTATCGTGATGGTGTGCCGGGCGGCGGTGGCGGCCAGTGGCGCCGAGGTGCTGGTGGTGGCCTGCAACACCGCCAGTACCCTGGCCCTGGATGCTCTGCGCGCGGCACTGCCTGTTCCGGTGGTGGGTACCGTGCCGGCCATCAAGCCGGCGGCGGCGCTTACCGCCAGCGGCGTGATCGGCCTGCTGGCCACCTCCGCCACGGTATGCCGGCCCTATACCGACCGCCTGATCGAGGACTTCGCCACCCACCGTACCGTGGTGCGGGTGGCCGGCGATGCCCTGGTGGGTCAGGCCGAGCAGCTGCTCGCCACCGGCTCGGTGAACGCGGCGGTGATCGAGGCGGCGCTGGCGCCGCTTTGGCGACAGCCGGAACTGGACACCGTGGTGCTGGGCTGCACCCATTTCCCGTTGCTGCGCGACCATTTCCGTCCCCCCCGGGCGATCACCTGGGTGGACTCCGGTGCCGCCATCGCCCGCCGCGTGGATCAGGTGCTGGGGACGCCGCATTGGGCGCTCACGCCGCCCGCCATGGCCTGGGCCACCGACGCGGAGCGGGCCGGCCTGGTGGCCGCCTGCCGAACCTTTGGTTTCCCGCCGCCGCTTTCTCTACTAACGTAGAGACGCCTGCAAACACTCAGACCTGCAAACACTCAGAAGAGAAACCATGCCCCCTTCAATGCCACGTTTCGTGAAACTGCTCGTCCTGGCCCTCGTCCTTGCTCTGAGCACGGGCATGGCCCGGGCGGCGGACAAGACCCTGACCTTCGGCTGGACCGCCTGGTCCGACGCCGAGTTCGTCACCAAGCTGGCGAAGCGGGTCATCGAGGAGCATTACGACTACGACGTGAAGCTGCAGCTCTCTTCCATTGGCGTGCAATATCAGGGCGTCGCCAACGGCGACCTGGACGCCATGTTGATGGCCTGGTTGCCCTCCACCCATGAAAATTACTGGAACAAGGTGAGCGACAAGGTGGTGGATCTGGGGCCGCTGTATGAGGGCGCCCGGCTGGGTTGGGCGGTGCCGGACTACATCCCCAAGGCCGAGTTGTCCTCCATCGAGGATCTGAAAAAGCCCGAGGTGAAGGCGAAGCTGCGCGGCAGCATCCAGGGCATCGACCCCGGGGCCGGCCTGATGCAGCTTTCCGAGAAGGCCATCGACGACTACGGGCTGGATTACCACCTGCGCTCCGCCAGCGGCGCCGCCATGACCGCCGCCCTGACCCGGGCCATGCGCGACAAGGAATGGGTAGTGGTCACCGCCTGGACACCGCACTGGATGTTCGGCCACTGGAATCTGCGCTTCCTGGATGATCCCAAGGGCAGCCTGGGCGAAGCCGAGCACATCGACGTGCTGGTGCGCAGGGGCTTCAAGGAAGACCACCCGGAGGTGGCCGGTTTCCTGACCCGCATGCGGTTGCCGCTGGATGAGTTGCAGGAGGCCATGGACGAGGCTCAGGAAACCAGCTACGAAGAGGCCATCGATCACTACCTCGCCGATCACCAGGATCGCATCAACGAGTGGCTCGGCCAGTAGTTACCACCATCACCGCCTGGCCGGCATTGATCTGCTGGCCTTCCTGGCGGGCGACGTGGATCACCTTGCCGGCCTCCGGCGCGGCGATCTCGATTTCCATTTTCATCGATTCCAGAATCGCCACGGTCTGGCCCTCTTCCACGGTGTCGCCCTGGGCCACCAGCAGCTTCCAGATATTGCCCGCGGTGGGCGCTTCCACCGGGGTGCCCTCCGGCAGGCTGTCGCCTTCGTCGGCGTTCAGATCCTGCTGGCTTTCAAAGTGCATCTGGCCGTTTGCTTCCCAGCGCCGAAGCTCCTCGTCGAAGGCGGCGTTGCGGGCCTCGGTGAACGCCTCGATGGAGGTCGCGTTGCGCTCCAGGAAGCGCTGGTACTCGCCCAGGTTGAAGGTGGTTTCCTCCACCTTGAACGGGTAGCGACCCTTGGGGAAATCCCGGCGAATGCGCTTGAGCTCCTCGGCGCTCACCTCGTAGAACCGTATCTGATCGAAGAAACGCAGTAGCCAGGGCCGGGTGAACGCCTCGGTGCGCTGGTAGCGGTTCCACATCTGGAAGGTGCGGCCCACGAACTGGTAACCGCCGGGGCCTTCCATGCCGTACACGCACAGATAGGAACCGCCGATGCCCACCGAGTTTTCCGCCGTCCAGGTGCGCGCCGGATTGTACTTGGTGGTCACCAGCCGGTGTCGGGGGTCATAAGGGGTGGCCACCGGCGCGCCCAGATAGACATCGCCCAGGCCCATGACCACATAGCTGGCCTCGAACAGGATGCGCTTTACCTCGTCGATGCTGTCCAGGCCGTTGATACGGCGGATGAACTCGATGTTGCTGGGGCACCAGGGGGCGTCCTTGCGTACCGACTGCATGTACTTCTCGATGGCCAGCCGGCAGGCCTCGTCGTCCCAGCTCAGAGGCAGGTGGACGACGCGCGAGGGCACTTCCAGGTCGTCCTGCTTGTCCAGGGTCAACTCGGCGCTCTTCAGCAGCGCCAGCAGATCGCCCCGGGGCAGCACCGCCGGATCGAAGTGCACCTGCAGGGAACGGATGCCCGGGGTCAGCTCCAGGATGCCGTCCGGGGCCTTGTCCTCCAGCCATAGCATCAGGGCGTGGGCGCGCAGCCGCAGCCGCAGGTCCAGCTCCAGGGGGCCGTATTCCACCAGCACATAGCGGTCGCCGGCGGCCCGGTAGACCACCTCCGGCCCGTCCGCCTGCTCCTCCAGGCGGTCCAGAATCGGTGAGCCCAATGGCGCCGGGGCCACGCTCAGGGTCGGCGCTTTCGGCGTCGCCAGGCAGGCGTCCTGCTCGGCGGCCAGCCGGTCAGCGTCCTCCAGGCTCACCGGTACAAAGCGCAGCCGGTCGCCGGCCTTGAGCTGGCCCAGCTTCCAGCGGTCCGCGGCGATCACCGTGGCCGGGCACACGAAGCCGCCCAGGGAGGGGCCGTCCGGGCCCAGGATCACCGGCATGTCGCCGGTGAAGTCCACGGTGCCCACCGCGTAGGCGTTATCGTGGATGTTGGACGGGTGCATGCCCGCCTCGCCGCCGTCCCGGCGCGCCCATTCCGGCTTCGGGCCCACCAGGCGGATGCCGGTGCGGCTGGAGTTGTAATGCACCTGCCAGTCGGCGCTGAAGAAGGTCTCGATGTCGTGGTCGGTGAAGAAGTCCGGCGCGCCGTGGGGGCCGTAGATCACGCGCAGTTCCCAGTGCTCGCCCAGGGTCGGCGCCAGACCCTCGGGCAGGGCCACGTCCCCGGCTGGTGCCGGCTCGGCGTCGCTCAGGTGCAGCACGTCGCCGGTGCGCAGGGCGCGGCCGCCATGGCCGCCGAACTGGCCCAGGGTGAAGGTGGCGCGGGAGCCCAGGTAGGGCTGGCACTGGATGCCGCCGGCCACCGCCAGGTAGGCGCGGGCGCCGCGACCGTCGGCCTTACCCAGCTTCAGGGTCTGGCCGGCCGCCACCGGGATCGCCCGGTGCGTGGGCACCGGCTCATTGTCCAGGGTGGCGCCCATGTCGGCGCCGGTAAGGGCGACGCGGGTGTCGCTGTTGAAGCGCAGGGTGGGGCCGTTGAGGGTGAACTCCAGGCCGGCGGCGTCCTCGTCGTTACCCAGCAGCCGGTTGCCAAGGCGGAAACTGAGCGCGTCGAACGGGCCGGACGGCGGCACGCCCACCGGCCAGTAGCCCTGTCGGCCGGGGTAATCCTGCACCGTGGTCAGGGTGCCGCCGGCCAGCACGTCCAGGGTGCGCGGCTGGTAACGGAAGTCGTTCAGGTAGCGGGTGGTCATGGCCCCGTCGGCGAACACCGGATCGGCAAGTACCGCGCGCAGGTAGCCCCGGTTGGTCTCGATGCCTTCCACCAGGGTGTCGGCCAGGGCGTCTTCCAAGGCCCGCAGGGCGGCGTCGCGTTCCGCCCGGTGGACGATGATCTTGGCGAGCATGGGGTCATAGTAGGGCGATACCGTCAGTCCGGTCTCGATCCAGTGATCGATGCGCAGGGCGTCGCCGTCCGCCTCGGGAAAATCCACGGTGGTGAGCAGGCCGGCGCTGGGTTGGAAGTCCTTGTTCGGGTCTTCCGCGTACAGGCGCGCCTGGATGGCGTGTCCGCGCGGGCTCAGGTTGCCGCCCAGCTCCGCCAGGGCGGGCAGCTCGCCGGCGGCCAGCCGCACCATCCAGTCCACCAGGTCGACGCCGTAGACCTGCTCGGTGACGCCGTGCTCCACCTGCAGTCGGGTGTTCACCTCCAGGAAGTAAAAGCGGTGGCTGTCCTGATCGAGGATGAATTCCACGGTGCCGGCGTTGCGGTAGCGCACCGCCGCCATCAGCCGGCGGGCGGTGTCGTGCAGGGTGGCGCGCACCTCTTCCGGCAGATTCGGCGCCGGGGTTTCCTCGAGGACCTTCTGGTGGCGGCGCTGGGCGGAGCAGTCCCGTTCGCCCAGGGCCAGAGCCTCGCCCTGGCCGTCGCCGAACACCTGCACCTCGATGTGACGGGCGCGCTGGATGTATTTCTCCAGGAACACGCCGTCGTTGGAAAAGTTGTTGGCGCTGAGCCGGCGCACCGTGTCCCAGGCTTTTTCCAGGGTCGCCGGGTCGGCGCAGATCTGCATGCCGATGCCGCCACCGCCGGCGGTGCTCTTGAGCATTACCGGGTAGCCGATGTCGGCGGCGGCGCGGCGGGCGTCCGCCAGGTCTTCAAGCAAGCCGGTGCCGGGCAGCAGCGGCACCTGGCTGTCCTCGGCCAGTTGCCGGGCGGTGTGCTTGAGGCCGAAGTCGCGCATTTGCGCGGCGGTGGGGCCGATAAAGGCGATGCCGTTGGCCTCGCAACGTTCCACGAAGTCCGGGTTCTCGCTGAGAAAGCCGTAGCCGGGGTGCACGGCATCGATGCCGTGTTCCGCCATCAGCGCGAACAGTTTGTCCTGGTCCAGATAGGTTTGCGCGGCGTTGCCGTCGCCCAGGCTCAGGGCTTCATCGGCCAGGGCCACATGGCGGGAGTCGGCGTCCGCTTCCGCGTAGACGGCCACGCTGGTCACGCCCAGCGCGCGCAGGGTGCGAATAATGCGGGTGGCGATGGCGCCCCGGTTGGCGATCAGTACCTTGTTGAACATGGCTTGGCACTCGTCCGGTTGGCGGGCCGTCCCGCCGTGGTTGCGATTCACCGGGGTCGTCCCCGGCGCGGCGCGGGAGCGCCGTTCAGTGCCAGATCAGCACTTCGATGGGCGTCGGGTCGTAGCCGTTGCACGGGTTGTTGAGCTGCGGGCAGTTGGAAATCAGCACGGTGATGTTCATCAGCGCCTTCATTTCCACGTACTTGCCCGGCGCCGAGATGCCGTCCTCGAAGGTCAGGCCGCCCTTGGCGGTGACCGGCACGTTCATGAAGAAATTGATGTTGTGGGCAATGTCGCGCTTGCTCAGCCCGTATTCTTCATTCTCGTTGATCGCCAGCATCCAGCTGTCCCGGCAAGCGTGCATGCAGCGCTTTTTCAGGTCGTAGCGCACCGTATTGCTTTCCGTGGCGCAGGCGCCGCCCAGGGTATCGTGGCGGCCGCAGGTGTCGGCGGTGATTTCCAGCATCGGGTTGTTGCGGTTGGAGCGCAGCACGCTGCCGGCGGTGAGGTAGACGTTGCCCTGTTCGCGCACCGTGTCCATGGCGCTGTAGCGCTCGGCGGGATCGTCGGCGTTGTAGAACAGGGTATCCGCGGCCTGGTTGCCCTCCAGGTCGAGAATGCGCAGGGTCTCGCCGGCGCGCAGCACTTTCAGGAAGTAGTCGCCGGCGGGCACCACTTCACGGAACGCGGCCTGTTCGGGTTGCAGTTGGCTCTCTTTGATCATGGGGCTCTCCGTCAGGCGCCGAGGTAGTACAGGCGGTTGTTCTCGAAGGCGCGGGCGTTTTCCGGACGGAAGTTGAGGCAGTAGTCGTCCTCGGTGACCGGGTCCGCCTTGAACATTTCGATGCGCACCTTCTTTTTCGGGTACTCCGGCGCCGGGTTCAGCGGGTGCGGGCAGGTGTGCATCAGCACCAGGGTGTCCATCTCGAAGCGCAGGGTGACGGTGGCGCCGGCTTTCGCCGCGCTGGGGTCGAAGCACAGCGCGCCGTCGTCGCCGCTGGCCACCTTGCTGAACAGGTTCAGGTTGGCGGCCAGGTCTCGCTCGGTGAGGCCGTATTTGGCCATCTCCACGAGAAAACTGTCGTGGCCGCTCAGGTACCAGCCGTTGCGGTATTGCTGGTAGCCGTGCTCGCCGTATTTCTGCTTCAGGGTGTCCGGGTGCAGGTTGCCGCACACGGTGTCGTGCCAGCCGAAATCGTCCTCGACGATGGAGGCGAATACCCGGCCCATGTCGGAATACAGGCAATGGCCCCGGGTCAGCTTGAAGGTGTGCTGGCCCTTGAGGGTGTCCGGCGCGTTGTAGCGCTCCAGTTTCTCTTCCGGGTTATAGAACAGCATGCCCACGTTGGCGCCGCCGTCCACGTCGGTGAGGCGCAGGGCGGTGCCGCGCCGCATCCGGAAGGACCAGTGCGCGCCGCCGGGCATGGTGTACTCGTACAGCGCTTCGGTCATCGGGGTGCTCCTTCGAGTAAGCGGGACGTGTTATTCACGTTTTGCGAAATGGATTGCAGGGTGCCCTTGTCGCTGTCGCCCACGGGCAGGTCGTAGGTGATGCGCGCGCCATAGCTTTCCGGGGTTTGCGGGTCCAGGCGGTCCTTGTCGAACACCCACAGCCGGGTGCCCAGATAGAAGCCCTCGGCCAGGTCATGGGTGATCATGAACACGGTCAGTGCCTGCTCGCGCCACAGCTTCAGGACCAGTTGGTGCATGTCCCGGCGGATGCCCGGGTCCAGGGCGCCGAACGGTTCGTCCAGCAGCAGGATGCGCGGCTTCTTGATCAGCGCCTGGGCCAGGGCCAGACGCTGCTGCATGCCGCCGGACAACTCGTGGGGGTATTTGTCCAGGGCGGCGCCCAGGCCCACGGATTCCAGCATCGCCACGGCCTGCTCGCGCAGCCGCTTGCGGGTGGCGCCGAAGGCGCGGCCCAGCCAGCGGCTGGTTTCCAGCTCACCGCACAGCATCACGTTGGCGAGGGCGTTCAGGTGCGGCAGCACCGAGTAGCGCTGGAACACGATGCCACGGCTTTCGTCCGGCTCGTCCGGGATCGGCTTGCCGTCCAGCAGCAGCTGGCCCCGGGTCGGGGTCTCGGTGCCCAGCAGCAGCTTCAGGAAGGTGGTCTTGCCGCAGCCGGAGGCGCCGACGACGGTGACGAACTCGCCTTCCTCCACTTCGGCGTTGAGGCGCTCCAGCACCACCTGGTCGCCGTATTCCTTCCACAGATTCTTCAGTTCAATGGTGGCCATGGTTCCTCCTTACCCCGCCTGGTGGAACCAGGGGTAGCGCCAGCGTGAGTAGCGGGCCAGCGCGAAATCGATGGCGAACGCCAGGAAGGTGATCCAGACCACGTAGGGCAGGATCACGTCCATGGCCAGATAGCGCCGTACCAGGAAGATGCGGTAGCCCAGCCCCTCGGTGGCGGCGATCGCTTCGGCGGCGATCAGGAACAGCCAGGCGGAGCCCAGCGACAGGCGCACCGCGCCGATCAGACGCGGCATCACCTGGGGCCACACCAGGCGCAGGATGATCTGCCAGGTGTTGGCGCCCAGGGTCTGCATCTTGATCAACTGCTCGGTGGGGATCTCCTCGGCCCGCTGTTGTAAATCGCGGATCAGGAACGGGGTGATGCCGATGATGATGAGCATCACCTTGGCCAGCTCGCCCAGGCCGAACACGATGAACAGGATCGGCAGGATCGCCAGCGGCGGCACCAGGGAGAGGCCGGTGACCAGCGGCGAGATGCCGGCCCGGAACAGGGGCAGGGCACCGGTGACGATGCCGAACACCAGCCCCAGGGTGGCGCTGATCACCACGCCGATGCCGAGCCTTTCCAGGCTCGCCAGGGTGTCCACCCAGAGCAGGTATTCACCGCTGCGTTTGCTGGGCTCGAAGGCCATGCGCTGAATGGCGTCCACGAAGCTGGCCAGATCCGGCAGCAGCTTGTCGTTGGGGTTGGCCGCCAGGCGCGCGTCCGAGGCCACCAGGTAGAGCACCACCAGCACCACGAAGGGCAGCAGGCCCAGGGCCCAGCGGCCCACCGGGCCGGCTTGACGGTTGATCAGCTTCTTCATGACGGCTCCCGGCCGGCGTTATGGATCAAAGCGCGCCGTCGGCGGCCATCTTCATGTAGGTGGGGTCGAAGCGCAGCTTCACGTTGCCTTCGCTGCCGAACACGCCGGAGGGTGTTTCCACGCCCACGAAGCCGGCGTCCGGGGCGCCTTCGCCCAGCAGGCCATGCTCGAAGGAGAACTCCGCCACCCGTTGCATGGTGGTTTTCACGTCCGGGCTGTTGACGAATTCCACCGCGTCGGCGGGTTCATAGAACATGCGGGTGGCTTTCAGTTGGGCTTCGAAACCGGCCTGGTCGGTGCCGGCGATCTCGCCCATGGCGGTGCGCGCCTGCTTGCCGGTTTCCCCCTGGTCGCGCATGTTTTCCATGATCTCGTACCAGGCACCGGCCAGGGCCTTGCCCAGTTTCGGGTTGGCTTTGAGGGTGTCGGTGTTGACCACCATCAGGTCGATGATTTCACCGGGGATTTGCGAGGAGTCGAACACCAGGTGGGCATCGGGCTGTTCGGTGATGGCACTCAGCAAGGGGTTCCAGGTCACCACGGCGCTCACGTCATCGGTCTGGTAGGCGGCGACCAGATCGGCGTCGGACGTATTGACCACGTCCACGTCGCGCTCGCTCAGGCCCACGGTTTCCAGGGCACGGGCCAGCAGATAGTGGGAAACGGAAAGCTCCACCAGATTGACATTCTGGCCTTTGATGTCCGCCAGTTTGCTTTTGTCCTTGAGGATGATGCCGTCGTTGCCGTCGGAGAAGTCACCGACGATCAGGGCGGTGGTATCCACGCCGCCGGCGGCGGGAATGGTCAGCGCATCCATGTTGGTCATGGTGCAGCCGTCGTACTGGCCGGCGGTGTACTGGTTGATGGATTCGATGTAGTCGTTGATTTGCACCACGTCGATGCTGATGTCGTACTTGTCCGCCCATTTGTCGACGATGCCCTGGGCGTCGCCGTACTCCCAGGGAATCCAGCCCACATAGATGGACCAGCAGACTTTGAAGTCGTCGCGTTCAGCGGCGGCCAGGGCCGGTTTGGGGAGGGCGGAGAGCGCCAGCAGCGCGGCCGCGGAGAGGCAAGCAGTCAGAATACGGGTCATGTCGACCTCCTTCAGGCTATGACGGTGAGGAATCCAATGACACGGTCGTCATGGTGTCCTCCCGGGCTTTTGTCCCGCCGTGTAACCTTGCTAGAAGGTCGATCGCTCTCGGACCAGTCGTGGGCGAAGCCCACCGGAACCCTAGCGATCCATTTTTCCGAATTGTCCGGGTCGTGATGGCGACAGTGCCATTCGATTCCTGTGATTTAGCGGAGCAAGTCCGGTGCCAGGATCGGCAAGTGGCTGTTTTGCAAGGGATCGCCCCGGTCGGGGCAGGGGAGGAAGGGCTAAAACGGGGCGCCGGGTGGTGCCATTGTGGTGCGCGGCGCCCCTTTTTGGGGCGCGGCCGGTGGGGCAGGGTTGTGCCATTCAGGGTTGTTCAATGAAGTCCATCAGCGCTTGCCAGCTGATCAGGTCGGCTTGCCGGTCGTAGGCCAGCGGCAGCTCGAAACGCTGGCCCAGCTGGTCGGCCCGCGGGTTGGTGAAGCCATGTTGGGCGCCGGGAAAACTGAGCAGTTGAAAGTCCACGCCGGCGTCGGTCATTTCCTTCACCAGGGCGGTCACCTGATCGGCGGGCACCATGGGGTCGGCCTGGCCGGTGGCCACCAGAACCCGCGCCTGGACATCGCCGGCGGTGGCGCGCTTCTCGGTGCCCAGCGTGCCGTGGAAGCTGGCCACGCCGGCCAGATCGTTGCCGCGCCGGGCCTGTTCCAGCACCACGCCGCCACCGAAGCAGTAACCCACCGCGAAGATGCGATCATTGTCCACGTATTGCTGGTCGCGCAGCAGTTTCTTGGCGGCGTTGAAGCGGGCGGTGGTCTTTTCCGGGTTGGCCAGCGCCTCCTGCATGAAGGTCTTGGCGTCGTTCGGGTGGCCGGCCACCTTGCCCTTGTCATAGAGGTTCACGGCAATCGCCACATAGCCCTCATCGGCCAGCAGCCGGGCCCGGTTACGGGCATAGTCATTCAGGCCCCACCACTCATGCACCACGATCACGCCGGCGGTGGTCCGGTCCAGGTCGTCGTCCATGTAGAGCACGCCGTCGCCGACGCCGCCGGGCAGGGTGACCGCCTGTTCCAACACCTCGGCGGTGGCGCTGCCGGCCCACAACAGCAAACAGATCAAAGCGCTCAAGCGTTTCATGAGGGGTTCCTTCTACTCGGAATGGAGTTGTCTTGAATCAGTCGTCCCAGACCCAGCGCAGCGGCTCACCGAAATCGTCGTAGATCAGGCGGCGGCGCGGGCCGGCCTGCCGGGACGGGCGGCGCTTGCCGTGCTTCTTGCGCGCATCGATGGCCGCCGCCAACTGCGACAGGTCCGTGCGCGTGGCACGCGGTGTCTGGGCGAAGGGGAAGGCACGCCGTTGCCGGGGCTGGTCCGGGTTATCGCCGGACGTGCCGCTGGGCACTTCCTCGATGCGTCCACCCCGGGAAAGGAACCGCTCCATATCCCGCCGCAGGCGCTGGCGTTGCTGTTCCTTACTGTTGCGGACTTTCATCGGACTGGCGATTACCGGTATTGAACCTGACACCATAGCAGCGCCGGCACGGCGCCGCCAGATGTCAGCGCAGCGCCGCCTGGACCGCCGCCTCCAGCTCGCCGCCCCGGGGCTTGGCGGAGGACGGGAAGTGGCGAAGCACCTCGCCGTCCCGGTTTACCAGGTATTTGTTGAAATTCCATTCCGGCTCGCCGGCGGCGCGATTGAGTGCCTGGAACACCGGATTGGCGTCCGGCCCGCGCACCGGGGAAGTGGCCATCATGGGGAAGGTCACGCCGTAGTTCACGTAGCAGACCTTGGCGGTGGCGCCTTCATCGTCCAGTTCCTGGCGAAAAGCGTCGGAGGGGAAACCCAGCACCACCAGTCCCTGATCCCGATACGTCTTGTAGAGCGCTTCCAGGCCCTTGAACTGGGGCGTGAACCCGCACTGGCTGGCGGTATTCACCACCAGCACCACCTTGCCGGTGGTCAGGGCGCAGAGATCCACGTCCTCCTTGCTGTGCAGCTTGCGCGCTTCATGCTGAAACAGGGCGGGGCAGGCGGCTTCGCCGTCGGCGGCGCGGGCCGGGCCGCCGAGCAGCAGACTGCCCAGGCCCAGGGCGCAGGCAAGGATGAAACGTAGCGGGCTCATCGGCTGTTCCTCTGATGGATCACGGGAGCATCACTATCGGACGCCGCCGGTCAAGGCGGCGCCAAGGGGGTCACAGCGGGGTGCGCGGGCCCTCGGGGATGGCGGCCTTGCCCTCGCCGCCGCCGGCGCGCAGCGGGTTGCAGTCCTTGAGCACCACCTGGCCTTCCAGCATGTTGCCCCGGGAGTATTCGCGGAAGATGCAGCGGTTGGTCTCCGGATCGTAATTCTCGATCCAGAGGTTGTCGCCTTTCCAGGTGGCGGCGATGTGCTGCTGGCCCGCCGGAATGGTCAGGGTCATGGTGCCCCCCAGGCGCTTGACGAAAATCTGCTCCAGCCAGAAATAGTAGAGCAGGGTGCCCGCCAGCCACAGGATCGCGGCGATGATCAGCGCCGGCTTCCATTTGCCCATGCGCACGCCGACGCCGAACAGCACCAGGAAAATGGCCACCGCCACCAGGAACCAGTACAAATAGGTGATCATGCGAAACTCCCTGTTTCAGGCTATTGTTGTGTCGCTTCAGTACCGCCGATGATGATAGCAACTTGAACGCAAGAGGATGTAAAACCGTGAAACAGGGCAGCGACTGGTGGGTGTATATGCTGCGCTGCGCGGATGGCTCCCTATATACCGGCGTCACCACCGACGTGCTGCGGCGCTGGAACGAACACAACGACGGCCCGCGCGGCGCCCGCTACACTCGCGCCCGGCGGCCGGTAGCCCTGGTGCTGTGCGTGGAGGTCCCGGACCGGGCCCGCGCCGGTCGCCTGGAGGCGCGCCTCAAGGCGTTGCCCCGGGCCCGCAAGGAACGTTTGATCCGTGCCGTTACCGCCGGCGCATCCAGGCCGGTTGCCAACGGCGCCGGGAATTGCTTGACTGCCGACACTTCCAAACAGGAGACCCTTACATGAAGCTTTGGCGTGCCTTCGTGCTGATGTGGCTGGCCATGACCCTGGCCGGCTGTGGTATCAACACCATTCCCACCTACGACGAGCAGGTCAAGGCGGCCTGGGCGCAGGTGCAGAACCAGTATCAGCGCCGCGCCGATCTGGTGCCCAACCTGGTCAACACCGTGCAGGGGTTCGCCGATCAGGAGCGCGAGGTACTGGTGGCGGTCACCGAGGCCCGCGCCAAGGTGGGCTCGATCCAGGCCGGCGAGGACATCCTCGACAACCCGGAGAAGTTCAAGCAGTTCGAGCAAGCCCAGAGCCAGCTTGGCTCCGCCCTGCAGCGGCTGATGGTGGTGGTGGAACGCTACCCGGAGCTGAAATCCAACCAGAATTTCCTGGCCCTGCAATCGCAGTTGGAAGGCACCGAAAACCGCATCGCGGTGGCTCGCCGGGATTACATCGAGGCGGTGCGTAAGTACAACACCGAAATTCGCACCTTCCCCGGTCGCATCTGGCACAGCCTGCTGTACAGCGAGCTGGAGCAGCGCGAAAACTTTGAAGCCACCACGGAAAACGCCGAGCAGGCGCCGACCGTCAACTTCGAGTAAATCATGACCCTGATACGACACGGCGGTCTGGCCGCCCTGCTGTGGCTGATGGCGGCCAGCGTCTGGGCCGCCCCGCAGTTTCCCGAGCTCACCGGTCGGGTGGTGGACAACGCCAACCTGCTCAACCCCACCGAGGAGCAGGCCCTGGCCGACAAGCTCGCCACCGAGGAGCAGCAAAGCTCCAACCAGGTGGTGGTGGTCACCATCCCCGACCTGCAGGGCTATCCCATTGAGGAGTACGGCTACCAGCTTGGTCGGGAATGGGGTATTGGCCAGGAAGGCAAGGACAACGGCGTGCTGCTGATCATCGCCCCCAATGAGCGCCGCCTGCGCATCGAAGTGGGCTATGGCCTGGAAGGCGCCCTCACCGACGCCCTTTCCGCCACCATCATTCAGAATGAGATCCGCCCCGCCTTCCGTCGCGGTGACTTCGCCGGCGGCATCAACGCCGGCGTCGACGCCATCCTCGCCGCCATCCAGGGCGAGTACCAGGCGCCACCGCCGGCCAAACGCATTCACGTCAGTGGCGGGCTCACCACGCTGCTCTATCTGATCGGCCTCGTGGTGATCACCATCTTGTTCACCTTCGGCGCCATGGGCGGCGGCGGTGGCCGTGGCCGGGGTGGCGGCGCCATGTTCCTGCCCATGGGCACCGGTGGTTTCGGTGGCGGCGGTGGGGGTGGATTCAGCGGTGGCGGCGGCTTCGGTGGAGGCGGCGGCGGTTTTGGGGGCGGCGGCGCCTCGGGAGGCTGGTAATGCTATTGAATGAAGAGAACCAAAAGCGGGTGGCCCGCGCCATCGCGGCCATTGAGAAGGACACCGATGCCGAGCTGGTCACCGTGCTGGCCCGGCAGGCCGACGACTACCGCTACATCCCCCTGATGTGGGCGGCGCTGCTCTCCCTGCTGGTGCCCCTGGTGCTGGCGTTCCTGCCGATCTGGCTCAGCGCCCTGGAAACCCTGCTCGCCCAATGGACCGTGCTGGTGGCGCTGGCGCTGCTGTTCCGCTGGCCGCCGCTGATGATGGCCCTGGTGCCGCGCCGGGTGAAGCAATGGCGCGCCGCCAACCTGGCCCGCCGCACCTTCCTCGACCAGGGCCTGCACCACACCAAGGATGGCACCGGGCTGCTGATCTTCGTCAGCGAGGCGGAGCACTACGTGGAAATCCTCGCCGACCGGGGCATCGCCGCCCGGGTGCCGGACGAACGCTGGAAATCCATCGTCGACACCTTCACCGGCCACGTGAAGCAAGGCGAGGTGCTCAACGGCTTCCTGGAATGCATCGCCTCCTGCGGCGACGAACTGATCACCAAACTCCCCGCCACCGAACAGAAGAACGAACTGCCCAATCACCTGGTTATGCTCTGACGCGGTGCCTTCGGCATCGCGACTGAAGTCGCTCCTACCGCGGAAACCCACGGAGATAACCCCCCATCGGTTGGTTCTACTCCGTAGGAGCGGCTTCAGTCGCGATCAAAAGCTTGAACGGGCAGGCCGCCCTGCGCCGATCCCAGCAAAAAAAGCGGGGTCGGCCAACGGAACGGGAACGCGGCTCCGCAAACGAAAAAGGCCGCCCGAGGGCGGCCTTCCTGAAGAGTGGTAGCAAGGGGCGGACTTGAACGGGCAGGCCACCCTGCGCCGACCCCAGCACATAAAAAGCGGGGTCGGCCAACGGAACGGGAACGCGGCTCCGCAAACGAAAAAGGCCGCCCGAGGGCGGCCTTCCTGAA